>DATJVU010000041.1:0-270416 GCA_035501655.1 Candidatus Solibacter sp. | reverse complement strand
GGAGACGGAGGCTTTCTCAATGCCTTCGAGCTTGATGTTGGCCTTGATGAACTCCACGGCGCGGTAGGCGCCGGTGGTTACAGCCTGGGTGGCCGCTCCGGTGAACCAGTAAATCATCGCGCCGCCGGTGATGAGGCCGAGGAAAAACGGGGCATGCAGCATGGAGAGCTTGTCCACGTTGGCGGTGAGGCCGTTGGTGAGGGCCATGATGATCGAAAAGATCATGGTCGTCGCGCCCACCACCGCGGTTCCGATCAGCACCGGCTTTGCCGTTGCCTTGAAGGTGTTGCCGGCGCCGTCGTTTTCTTCCAGCAGATCCTTGGAGCGATCAAAATTGGCGTCGACATTAAAATCCTTCTTGATCTCGGCTTTGATATTCGGGATCTGCTCGATCAGCGACAGTTCATAGACCGATTGCGCGTTGTCGGTGACCGGTCCGTAGGAATCGACCGCAATCGTTACCGGGCCCATGCCCAGGAAGCCGAAAGCCACCAGGCCAAAGGCAAAGACCGGAGCCGCAATCATGGTGGCCGCCACCGCCAGACCCATCGTGCTCATGTAATACGCGATGGCCATCAGAACCATCATGGAGAGTCCAAGGTAGTAACCGGAAAAATTGCCGGCCACAAAGCCCGAAAGAATTCCGAGAGATGCCCCGCCCTCCTGCGATGATTTCACGACCTCGCGCACGTGCCGCGAATTCACCGATGTGAAAACCTTCACCAGTTCCGGAATGATCGCGCCCGCCAGCGTGCCGCAGGAAATAATGGTCGCCAGCTTCCACCATTGCGAAGTGTCGCCGCCAATACTGGGGACGATGTAGAAAGAAACTGCATACGTCATCACGATGGAGACCACCGAAGTGATCCACACCAGGGAAGTCAGCGGATGCTCGAAATTCATCTCCTGGGCATGGCCGTACTTCGCTTTGGCGATGGCGCCGTTCACAAAGTAGGAAAGGGCCGACGAGACCAGCATCATGACACGCATGACGAAAATCCAAACCAGCAGCTGTACCTGGATGTTCGGATCTTTCACGCCCAGCAATATGAACGTAATCAGCGCGACGCCGGTCACGCCGTAAGTTTCGAATCCGTCAGCCGACGGCCCGACCGAATCGCCCGCGTTGTCGCCGGTGCAATCGGCAATCACACCGGGGTTGCGCGCATCGTCTTCCTTGATCTTGAAGACGATCTTCATCAGGTCGCTTCCGATGTCGGCAATCTTGGTGAAAATGCCGCCCGCGATTCGCAGCGCGGCCGCGCCCAGCGATTCGCCGATGGCAAATCCAATGAAGCATGGGCCCGCATAATCGCCCGGAATGAACAGCAGGATGATCAACATCATCAGCAGTTCCACCGAGATCAGCATCATTCCGATCGACATTCCGGCTTCCAGCGGGATCTGGTATACGGGATATGGTTTCCCCTGCAGCGACGCGAATGCCGTCCGCGAATTGGCAAACGTATTTACGCGAATTCCGAACCACGCCACACCGTAGCTCCCCGCCATGCCGATAATGCTGAACGCGAGAATGATGGGAAGCGTGGTGGAGATGGCCTTACCCGGCACCGGCGCCAGCCAGCCGAAGTACAGAACAATGACCACCGCAATGAACGCCCAGAGTAGCATCAGAAATTTGCCCTGCGTCACCAGGTAGGTCTTGCAGGTTTCGTAGATCAGTTCGGAAATCTCGCGCATGGAGCGGTGGACTGGCAGATTCTTCAGGCGAATGTAAATCGCCATGCCAAAGCCGAGGCCGAACAGGCAGAAGAGGATGCCGATCAGCAGCAGTTTGTGGCCGTCAATGGCGCCGTTGAAAAAATTTACTTGCGAGAGATCGGGCAGCTTTAAAGACGCTTCGCCGCCGGCCTCGCCGGGCTGGGCGAGGGCGCTGACCGCGCCGGCCGTGAGTGAGAACGCAAGCAGCGCAGCTACCGCGGAAACTCTTGTGGCCACACGGCGTGTTACAAACGCAGCAGTGGCAAGCCAGGTGCGCATAAAAACCCTCCGAAGATGTCGGTATTAGGAATTTAAAAACGTGTTTTGGGCACTGCCTTCGGCTGGCTGGATGCTGCCCGGAACTCACGGCTGAATGAACCGCCGTGTGCACACGCTTCGGGCACCGATGCCGCCCCCGAAATTCCGAACACGCTTCCACCGCAAGACCTGAATGGTAGTGATGAAGCTTGGCCGCGTCGGAGTCTGCGCTGAAAGCACTGAACAAACTCGCCGCGAAATTCGATTGGAGAAACATTTCTCCAGTCCCGGCGACACAGCGCAAAACGGGCATTTATAACACGTTGGATTGCAAGGGTCAAACCCATTAGAAAGACATAACCAAACGCGGCCAAAGACGCACAAAGAAGACCTGCAAAATAATCGTTTTTTCCGACGGCCAGCGTGACGATCCGGCCTGTTCTCAGGCAGAATACTGCTTCACGGTTTTCCCTTGCAAAGGAGTCCTCATGCCACGACTTGTTCGGGCGCTCGTTGCGTGCGTTTTTTTTCTGAGTACTTTACACATCTTCTCCCAGAGCGATGGCGCGGCTCTCACCTACCCTAAGGCCAAAACCGTTGAACAGGTCGACGATTACCACGGTACAAGAGTCGCCGACCCTTACCGTTGGCTCGAGGACACAGACTCCGCTGATACGCACAATTGGGTTGAGGCCGAGAATAAGGTCACATTCAGCTATTTGGATAAGATTCCCTACCGCGGGGCCATCCGCGAGCGCCTGCTGAAGCTCTGGAACTACGAGCGCTTCACTACCCCTTTTCTGCAAGGCGGACGCTACTTCTACCAGCACAACAACGGCCTGCAAAATCAGAACGTGCTACTGGTCGCCGAATCGATGGATGCCGAGCCGCGGGTGCTGCTCGATCCAAATACGCTCTCTGCCGACGGAACCGTGGCACTTGCGGGATCGGCCATCTCCGACGATGGCAAACTGATGGCTTACGGGACCGCTGCCTCAGGCTCTGACTGGACGGAATGGCACGTACGCGACGTCGACACCGGGAAGGATCTTTCTGACGATTTGAAGTGGGTTAAGTTCTCCGGCGCGTCGTGGACGAAAGATAACAAAGGATTTTTTTACAGCCGCTACGACGAGCCCAAAGAAGCGGCTCTGCGCGACACCAATTATTTTCAGAAGCTCTACTACCACGCGCTGGGCACACCGCAGTCGGAAGACAAGCTCATCTACGATCGCCCCGACAATAAAGAGATGCTTTTCGGCGGCAGTGTCACCGATGACGGCCACTACCTCATAATTTCGGTGGCTCAGGGCACGTCGCCGAAGAACCGGCTCTACTATAAAGATCTCACTCAGCCTGATTCGCAGGTCGTAAAACTGCTGGACGATTTTGACGCGCAATACAATTTCATCGACAACGACGGGCCTGTCTTCTGGATCCACACAGACCAGGATGCTCCACGCGGAAGATTGATCGCCATCGATACACGGCATCCCGAGCGCGCCAGCTGGAAGACGGTCGTGGCGCAGGGACCGGACAAACTCGAATTTGCCAACACGGTCGACAACCTCTTTCTGCTCGGCTACCTGAAAGATGCCCGCACAGAAGTTCGTGCTTACGACCTGAACGGCAAGTTTCTTCGCAACGTCGATTTGCCCGGCATCGGCACTGCTACAGGATTCAGTGGCAAGCGCAAAGACAAAGTTACGTTTTATTCCTTCACCAGCTTCATTTCGCCGACTACGGTCTATGTTTATTTTCCGCAGGAAGGCAGAAGCGCCATGTTTCGCAGGCCGAAAGTCGACTTTGACGCTTCTCAATACGAGACCAAGCAGGTCTTCTACAACAGCAAAGATGGCACGCGCGTGCCCATGTTCCTGACGTACAAGAAAGGGATCAAGCTGGACGGGCAGAATCCGACGCTGCTGTATGCGTACGGCGGTTTCGATATCTCGCTGACGCCCGCTTTCTCCGTGCCCAACATCGTTTGGCTGGAGATGGGCGGCATTTACGCGCAGCCAAATCTGCGCGGCGGCGGCGAATATGGCGAAGACTGGCACCTGGCGGGCACTCACGCCAAGAAGCAGAACGTGTTTGATGACTTCATCGCCGCGGCCGAGTGGCTCATCGCGAACAAGTACACGTCCACTCCGAAACTAGCCATTCGCGGAGGGAGTAACGGCGGGTTGCTGGTCGGCGCTTGCCTCACGCAGCGGCCGGATCTATATGGCGCGACTTTGCCGCTGGTCGGCGTGATGGACATGCTGCGCTTCCAGAAATTCACAATCGGCTGGGCCTGGACAAGCGATTACGGTTCTTCCGATAATCCGGATGACTTCAAAGCTATCTACGCCTACTCGCCGCTTCACAACCTGAAGCCGGGCACAAAATATCCGCCGACGATGATTGCGACCGCCGATCACGACGATCGAGTGGTCCCCGGTCACAGCTTTAAATTTGCTGCAACCATGCAAGCCGATCAGGCCGGCCCAGCGCCGGTACTCATTCGTATCGAGACGAAAGCGGGACACGGGGCAGGGAAGCCGATCTCCAAGCAAGTCGACGAAATGGCTGACGAATGGGCCTTCGTCGCGCACAATTTGAATATGAATGTGGAGTTGAAATAGTCAGACACAAGTGGAGCCGCGGACGCATTCGTCCGCGGAGGAATCGCCACAAATCTTGCTCCTGGAATTTCTGCCGCACCGGGCGGACCCTTCGACTTCGCTCAGGGCAGGCTGCGTCCCCCCCTCCATCAATCCTTTCACCCCGCATCTTTTTCGTGTAGCCTGATCAGCCCAAGAAAAACGATTCTTCTTGCTTCATCAGGTGCCGAAAAATGACGCGACCGACTGCATTCTTCCTTTTGTTGTCCGCGTGTTCCATGGCCGTTTTTGCTCACGCAACTGACCCATCCTCTCGTGAACTCAGTTCCAACTGGCAATTTCGCTTCGTCACCGGCCCCGCTGACGCGAAGTCGCAACCGCAAATTCGGGACTGGCATGCGGCGAAAGTTCCGGGTATGGTCCAGACCGATCTGCTCGACAACAAGCTCATCCCTGAGCCTTTCTATCAGGACAACGAAACTCGCCTGCAATGGATCGGTGAATCGGACTGGGAGTATCAGACTACGTTTAGTCTCGAAACGGCCGCGCTCGCCCACGAGCACCTGGATCTGGTTTTTGATGGCCTCGACACTTTCGCCGAGGTCACGCTGAACGATCACGCTATTCTGACCGCCAATAACATGTTCCGTCGCTGGCGCGTCGATGCGAAGCCTCATCTTCACGCGGGCACGAACACGCTGCACATTCTTTTTCATTCGCCGATCACAAAAATGCTGCCCTACGTGAAGTCTCTGCCGTACGTCTTGCCCGCAATCTCGACACAAAATGGCGGAAACGAAGAGGACATTGCCACGGCACCGTACACGCGCAAAGCGCCCTACAACTACGGGTGGGATTGGGGGCCGCGCTTCGTTACGGAAGGCATCTGGCGGCCGGCGCGGCTGGAGATGTGGGATGCGCTTCGCATCGAAAGCTTCCATCTTCACCAGCAGAGCGTTAGCAAAGACCTCGCCAGACTCACCGCCGAAGTTGACGTTGAGGCTGACAAGTCGACCACTGCCACGGTCAGTTTCGAACATTTTCAAGGTACCGAACTGCAAGGCAAAGCAAGTCCGGATGGTACCGTCACCGTCGCGCTCGATGCTGGAACGAACCACATTTCCTTCCCGATCCGAATCACGAATCCGAATCTCTGGTATCCGGTTGGGTATGGTCCGCAAAATCGCTATACCTTTAACGCTTCTGTTAAAGCGGGCAAGAATGCAGAAGCCTCTATTGCAGTGAAGACCGGCCTGCGCTCGGTCGAACTCCGCCGCGAAGCCGACTCCATAGGCCAGAGTTTCTACTTCGTCATTAACGGCATTCCGGTGTTCGCGAAGGGCGCCGACATGATCCCCTATGACAGCTTTCCCACGCGGGTGACGGCCGAACGCCACCGCGAGATTTTGCAGGCGGCGCGTGACGCGCACATGAACATGGTGCGCGAGTGGGGCGGTGGCCTCTATGAGCCTGACGACTTTTACGACATCGCCGACGAACTTGGCATTCTCGTCTGGCAGGAGTTCATGTTCGGCGGTGATATGGTTCCCGGCGATGCTGCCTTTCAGGAAAACGTGCGGCAGGAAGCCATCGATCAGGTCAAGCGCCTGCGCGATCATCCTTCGATTGTTCTCTGGTGCGGCAACAACGAAGTCGAAACCGGATGGCTGCATTGGGGCGATCGCCAGGGCTTTCGCGACAGCCAACCTTACGGTGTGAGCCAAAAAGTCTGGCAGGACTATATGGTTCTGTTCGCCGATATATTGAAGATCGTCGTTCACGACTACACCGATCCCACGCCGTACACGCCGAGTTCGCCCAGCGCGGGCTTCACGTATCCGCCTGACTCCGACAAATACGGCGACATGCATTTCTGGTCGGTCTGGCACGCGCTGGCGCCGCCGACCGATTATTTGAGAGTCACGCCGCGCTTCATGTCGGAATTCGGCTTCCAGTCGTTTCCGGAGATGCGGACCATCCGAAGCTTCGCCAAGCCGGAGGATCTCGACATTCGCTCCACCGTGATGCAATCGCACCAGAAAAATCACGGCGGCAACGAGCGCATCCTTACATACATGCTGCGCGAATATCGCGAGCCCAAGGATTTTGCGAGCTTCGTCTACCTCAGCCAGGTGCAGCAGGCCGAAGTGATCAAGCTCGGCGCGGAGCATTTGCGGCGCTCACGTCCACGCACCATGGGCTCGCTTTACTGGCAGTTGAACGATTGCTGGCCCGTCGCTTCATGGGCCAGCATCGATTACTACGGCCGCTGGAAGGCGCTGCAGTACTACGCGCGCCGTTTCTATGACGACGTTCTGGTCTCTCCGTATCGCCACGACGGTAAGGTCGAAGTCTACATCGTCAACGACAAGCTGGAGCCAGTGACGGGGAAGATCCGTGTTCGACTGATGGACTTCTCGGGCAATGTTCTAAGCGGCAAAATGCAGGACGTTCAGATTCCTGCTGCATCCAGCGCGGTTTACCTAACGATCGACGAAAACGATTTGTTCGCGGATGCTGCAAAAACAAATCGCAACCGCAACTTTATGATTGTGAATTTCGAGGTTGCGGGAAAAGAGGTTTCTCACAACGAAGTGTTTTTCGATATCACACACAATCTTGATTTACCCGTGAGCCCGAAGATCGAGGCTGACATCACCGAGAAGACTGGTGGATTTACCGTCACTCTTAAATCGGCTTCGCTCGCGCGCAGCGTCAGCCTTTCCTTCGGCGATACGAATACAAAGCTCTCCGACAACTACTTCGACTTGCTTCCCAACGAACCGGTGACTCTTCACTTGACTAGTCCCGCGAGCCTCGATCAACTCAAGGCAGAAATGAAGGTGATGTCCCTCACCGATGCCTACGCCAGCCATGGCACACGCTACTGAGCGGCCTGGAAAAAGGGCGGCGGGAAAGTCTCCCGCGCTTGCAAAACAAATCACACGTTCTTGGGTCTGCCCATAGCTGCCGCTCGATCGTAGGGGAATATGTCGCTCCATGCGTGCTGTTGCCCGGATAGTTGGTCGAACCTCCAGATCGAGGGGCTAAGGAAAACTCTTAATTTTCACGGTTTTACAAATTGCAAACAATGCGATTCGCCGACCCACAATGAGCGATAGTCCCCGCCCACTCCGTGGTAAAATTCTTCCCGCTTTGGCTGTAAGCCGCTATAGACGGCTCGTCCAGCCGGGCGTCTGTCATTACTCTTCCAGGGGTGCTGCATGATCTCCCGTCTCCGCCTTGCATCGTTTTTCTTGTTGGTCCTTATCGCTGCTTCTTTCGCTCAAGCGCAGCTCTCCAAGCGCATCGTCGCCGACTATGGATACTGGAGCAAGTACAACAAAGTGCCTTATGCCGCGGCACAGATTCCGTATAACGAAGTCACGCACATCAACCACGCCGGCGTTGGGTTCGATGCAACGGGGACCCTTTCCGTACCTGACGGATTTCTTGAGCCCGACCTCATCACCAATGCTCACGCCGCCGGAGTGAAAGTGATGCTCTTGCTGGGCGGAGACTTCCCCGGCCTCGAAGCCAGCGGCATGGCGCAGACTCTGGTCGATAACGTCGCGGCTTTCGAGCAGCAATATGGCTACGATGGAGCTGACATCGACTGGGAGTATCCCGCGACAACCGGCGACAGAATTTTCCTCGATAAGCTGATGGCGCTGTTCCGGAAGTCGAATGCGAATTACACGCTTTCCATCGACGTTGCTCCCTGGGGAGGGTACGGCTACGACACCAAGGTTCTGCAGACCTCGCTCGACTACTTCAACATCATGATGTTCGACTGCGCCGGCCCCTGGACCGCGCACGGCCAGCTCAACTCCCCCATCTTCTGGGACTTCCACAATCCCGCGCCCTACGAATGCCAGCCCGGCGGCAGTGCCGCCGGCACGGCCGACATTTTTCTTTCCACCGTTCCGCCGCAGCAACTCAACATGGGCATGCCTTTTTACGGCTACTACTACACCAACATCAATCAACTCTTCGAACAGTGCCCGAATTCGTATTGGACTGACGATCAGGCGTGCGACTACATGGTGCAGACACAAAACTACGGAACCTTCTTCAAGAACCTGATTAACAAGCGCGGATGGAAAACCTACCGCGATCCGATTGCTTTCGTGCCTTACATGCTCAAAGCCGACGGCAGCGACGGCTTCATCACCTACGACGACGCCTTCTCAACCTACTACCGCACCGTCTATTCCGACTGGACGCGCGGCTTTGGCGGAACCTTCATGTGGTCGCTCGATGCCGACTACGACGGCCACTCGCAGGATTTGCTGACTGCGATGTACCAGGGAGCGCGAAACGGGAAGTAGGATGAGAAGCCACGTTCTTTTCAGCATCGTCATCCTGAGCGAAGCGAAGGACCCGTGCATTTAGCCGATCGCGCCGCTAATGCGTGAATTCTTCGCCCTGCTTAAGAATGACCTCAAAATCGAGACAAGAAATTATGCCCGCTTCCGCCACCATCGCCCCTTGGCTCTCTGTGCGGGGCAGCGTCCGCGCCCTTGAGTTCTACAAATCCGCCTTTGGAGCCAAAGAAGTTTTCCGAATGGGCGACGACAAAGGTGTCGTCGCGCGCCTCTCGGTCGACGGTGCGGAGTTTTGGATGAGTGACGAATCTCCCGAGCACCAGAACTTCAGCCCCGAATCATTGGGTGGCGGCACCGCGCGCATGATTTTGACGGTCGCCGATCCAGACGGGATGGTCAAGCGTGCCATCGCCGCGGGAGCAAGAGAAGTCCATCCGGTCCGCGAAGGGCATGGCTGGCGTGTCGGCCGGATCGTCGATCCCTTCGGCCATCACTGGGAGATCGGCCGCGAGGTGTAGCCCTCTTCGGCGTACGTTGGTTTGTAGAGCGTCTACGGTTCCAGATGCCGCTCGGCGTGACGCTGACCTAGACGGCGTGTTTCAGAGCGTGTAGCCTCAGCTCATTGGGAGGGTATTCTTAGCTGGGGTAGGTCCGTGCCTGTTCAATCCACTGCTCGACATCTTTGGTCGATGCGCCCGCTTTTTGCAAATAGCCTCGCATCGCCGCTTCCTGCATGGATTCAGAAGTGCTCGTGATCGTTGATTCGCCGAAATCGATGCCCACGACAATGAACGTCTCCGGCTTCGTTCCCTTCACCTGCACGACCCGATATTTCGTCGCCATGCCGCAACTCCTCCTCAATCCAACGAATCAAGGCACGAAGAGATTATCAGACGGCGACACAGCAGCAGAAGAGAGGGTATTTTCTGTGGGGTGTCTATAGGCGAATAAAAAGCGAATATGTTACACTGCCTTCGCCATGGCGCGCCGTCCGGATTTGAGCAAACAGGAAGACATGATGACTCGTGAAGACTTGAACGCGCTCAGCGACAGTCTCGCGCATCTGAGCATGCACGCGGTTCTGGATTTCTACCAGCAGGCCTATCGCGCCTGTCGCATCATTAACAGCAGTACCTTTCCCACGCCCCGCGCCATCCAGGAACTGGTGCAGGCCTGGAGGCAGCTGCGCAAATGGCGCAGAGGCTGACCTGGACTTCTTGACGCATCCCTCAACGAGCACATGGGATGGGAGATAGAGACGATGAAACAACGCACACCTGTTAATTCGATGATAAACACGTGGAGATATTGTAGATGTACGATCTCGCATCCTCCAGCCCGCCGCGCATTGTTGCTGCCGGCATCTCTCCAACCAGCCTCGATTTTGCAAGCCACGCTTGTCAGGCTGAGTTCAAGACCTTGTCTGGCGAGCGCAGCTCCCAGTTCTCCCTGTCAGAAAATGTTCGCCGACTTCGGAGTCGTCGAATTCGTAACATGGAAATCCACCGCGTTGTTGTGCGTGTTCGCCCCATCGGGGAACCGCTCCAGGCTCTGACTCGCCGCTGGCGCCGCCGCGGCGGTAACGACCACGAAGTCGTTGGTCGCCGTGCCGTATCCAACCGAGTCGACAATGTTCGAACCCGGATCGCTCAATGCGATTCCGGCGCCTGCGCTGGAAATGCTCGTCCCCGTATATATGGCGTCCGGAGTCACGGTCCCTGTGTAGCCTGTCCCCCCAAGCAGAAAGAAACCGCCAGCCGGAATGATATTGGACGAGGTGAACGTGATAAGAATCACATTGCTGGTTCCCGTTGCTGAACGATAAAGCAGCTTATATCCACTGAGCGAAAAGGGCGTCGTTCCCGGGTTGTAGAGTTCGATGAACTCATCCGTTGCCCCTCCTGCCCCCGCCGTTTGAATTTCATTGATCACCGGTGTGCCCACGCAGGTTCCCTGGCCGTCGCAGAATCCGCCATCGCCTCCGCTAACAGTACAGGCTGTCCCATTTTGAGCGAAGCTGATTTGAGGCACTCCGCCAACGCACTGGCCGGTTGCACACTGCGTTGATGCCGGCAAATTGGCATCGTCCTCCACGCTGATGACGTGACCGTTCCCGTCGCAAACATTCTCCTGGCATGTTCCCGGAGGAATCGATATCACAGTTCCCGCCGGGAGACTCACGCCATTCACGACGCAAGGATTATTGTTGCTGGCGCAGCTTCCCGCCTGACAGACTTGGCCGCTCACGCAAGCATGGCCGCAGGCTCCGCAATTGTTGTTATCCGACTGCAAGTTGACTTCGCATCCATCCGCAGCGCTCGTATTGCAGTCGGCGAATCCGGTGTTGCACGCCGAAATCTGGCATAGTCCGCCCACGCACGCGGGTACCGAGTTATTAGCCGCGCAGACCTTGCCGCAGGCGCCGCAGTTGTTCACATCGGTGTTGGTGCTGGTGCAAACGCCGTTGCAGGAAGTCTGTCCTCCCGAGCAACTCGCCTGTCCGCAGCTGCCGTTGTTGCAGGGCTGATTGTTGGTGCACGCAATGCCGCAACTGCCACAGTTCGCTGGATCGTTCAGGCTCATCGTGCAGATGCCGTTGCAGGTCGAGCCCTGGCACTCAGAATCCGTGTCGTTGGCCAACTGCATCTTGTATTCGATCAGCAGATTCGCATCGGCTCCGGGAGTCGATACGCAACTGGATCCCGTACGCAGCGACGCTTGCAACTGCGCGCCCGCAGCGAACGTCATCACGATCGGACCAGTGTCCGACCAGAACTGCCCCGGCGTCAGAGCCAGGTCTTGCCCTTTGCTGCCGTCAGTAAAACGGAATACTGCTGCCGGGCATCCTGACGCTGTTGGCGTTTTCACCGTCGCCGCAATGCGCAACACGGTGATCGCCTGATCGAGCACAAACTGGTTTCCGATCCACGAACCGCTCAGGTTTCCGGGAAAGAATGAAGGGAACAGCATGCGGGAATTAGCATCCGTTCCCGCCGGACCTTGTGGTCCTTGTGGTCCCGTCGGACCTTGCGGGCCTTGCGCTCCGGTTAACCCCATCAATCCCTGCTGGCCCGCAGGCCCCGCAGGTCCCGCTGGACCTTGTGCTCCTGTGGCACCCGGCGCTCCTGCCGGTCCGGCGGGTCCCTGGGCTCCTGGGGCTCCGGGAGTTCCTGCGGCAGCGATTAGCTGCCAGTTCGGATTCAGCACTCCCGGCTCAGATGAGAGATTCGGCGCGAGAGCGAGCCAATATTGCCCGCCATCGGTGACCGCATCGTTGACTTGATAGTTCAGCGTCGAAACCCAACTGCCTTGATTGTTGATTCCCTTCGCCGCCAGCAACTGCCAGTTCGAATTGTTCGGATTGGGAGGAGAGCTAATGTTCGGCAACAAAGCGATCCACGAAGCGCCCGCGTAGCTGACCGAATCGTTTACTTGATATTGCGTGATCGAGACCCACGATCCACGATTCGCAATGCCGGCGGGTCCGGTCGGTCCCACCGGTCCAACTGGACCGGATGGCCCTGAAGGCCCCTGTGCGCCTTGCGGTCCCGCAGGTCCGGCCGGACCGGGAGGTCCTTGCGGGCCAGTGCCCGTGAACACGATGTCAAGTTCGGGGGAGTGGCTGGCACTCGTATTTTCTTTGCTGGTAAATGCGCAGTTCAATGGACTGTTCGCCACGATCGCGATGCCATAATTGGTCTGCGTGCCGTTCAGCCAGGCATCCAGCGCGGTCGTAAGATCAATTGTGATGTACTGACCTTGCGCGGCTTTGGTCAGCGGAACGCTGGCCGCAATCGTAGTACCTAGAGCCGGCGAAAGGCTTGCGGTAATGGTCTTCTCCGACCAGTTGCCGGTCACGAAATCCACGTTGAACGATCCGGCGGTCGTCACCGTGCTCACGTATAGCTTCAGGCTGGCCTTGGCGATGTTCGCGCTGGTGTAGCCGGAAGGAATCGTCGACAGATCGAAGCGGATGAATGTCGTCTGCGATGCGCTCTGCACGTTCAGTGTCTGCGCCGTTCCAAAATTCGTGGTCGTTGACTCGGTGTTGGTGTAGGAGTCGGCGGTTGGCGTCTGCTGCGCCAGCCCGGCAATGCCGAGCAGGCAGACCACAAGCGCAGCAGGGACGGCAAGGCGAAAGAACTTCGTCATGACGCACCTCAAGCAACTAATTGTCGACAGATCGGATGTGCCGTGGGCCCCTCGGAAGCCGAGCATAGCTTCCGCCACGCTGGCCTCACTCCCGGGGTTGGCAAGGTCAGATAGGAAAAGTCCGGTAGAGTTTACTCTGAGCTAAGGGCAAGTCAAGACATTTCGAATATTGATTCTGTGGTTGCAATAATTTGCAATCGCATTGGCGAAGGCCCCAGGCCGTGGCCAGAAATCGACCTGCAGATCGACGCATCCTGCAGTGACGCGCACTTCACGAATCATTTGGTGATCGGGGAAGAGAACTCCGGATTTGAATTCCTCGGAAGCGACGGGCATTAAATCCGTCAGCGTCACCTGTCCTGACGCGCATTGGAAGTGCGTCTCGAGAACGTTTGAATCGCGAACGTAATTGTGCTCGGCCTCGAAGGTTTGATCGGGATGAATTGACCAGGAGCCCCCGCGTTCGGAATCGAGCAAGGCGCCAAAAATGGATGGACTGTCGAATCGAGGCCAGCACAGCCAATCAATCGAGCCTCGATTGGAAATCAGCGCTGCCGAGCGGCAGTCGCCGACGGCGCCATAGTCCCCAATGCGGACGGGGCCAGTTTCCGTTGACCAGTGAGTGGCTGTGGCCACGTGGATAGGATGCCGCACATGCAGGCAATGATGCCGCCGATCATCTTAAAGAGTCGCGCAGGGAGCGCTACGCAGCCTTCTTCTTCGGCACTTTCGCGCCTTTTTTGCGAGCCTCTGACAAGCCGATTGCGATCGCTTGCTTTCGGCTCGTCACCGTGCCGCCCTTGCCCCCGCGGCCGGAACGCAACGTGCCTTTCTTTTTCCGCCGCATGGCGCTCGCCACCGTTTTTCCCGCCGCCGCACCGTATCTCTTCTTCCGTGAGCGAGATCTTTTCGTCGCTGCCATGGTTTCCTCCTCGAAGTGACGTTACGATGCGGGATCAGTGGCGCGCGTTGCTGTTCCTCTCAGGCTGCTGTGCCTGCAGGATGTCGGCATCTTCAGCGGCTAGCGCCACAGGAACCGCCTGGTCTAGAACGTCGTCGGCCGCAGTCGACCAGCCACATTCGCACCCCGCCCCTTTTCCCGAGCAATGGGGCTCACTCATTTTCTGGTCGCGTGCGAATCGGAATCCATGCAGTGGTTTCACGAGACCGGCATCATGAACCAAGCGGAGAGCGCAGCCGGCAACCCCGCAATGGCACGATCATCCTGAGAGCACGCGCCCAGCGCGGCTCATGCGCCCGCAGATGATCGCAGCGCTTCTTCCGGCATATCTGACTGGTTCCGCAACTGCACCACAGCCGGCTTGAGCCGTTCCAGCTCGCGACCCAGTTGTTCCAGTGCGACGGAGACCCGATCAAGCTCAGACTTTTTGGCGATCATCTCCACTTTGCGTGCAGCAGCTGTCACAGCCTGCGCCCCGATCACGCTCGCCGATCCTTTCAGCAGATGCGCCGAACGCTCGATGGCTTTTGTATCTCCTCTCTCCATCGATCGCTGAATCTCACTCCATATGGCGGGAAAATTGTCCAGAAAGACCTGTGCTACCCGGCGCAGCAGCTTTCGGCTCCCCCCGGCTCTTGCCAGAGCCTCCTGCTCGTCCAGTACCGTGTTCGGTGTTGATTCGGTGATAGGTGGCTGAGCCTGCGCCGCGGTCTCCACACCCTCGTCCACGCAAGCGGCCAGCGCATTACCCAGATCGAGCGGATAAAACGGTTTCTGCAGATACCCATCCATTCCGGCCGCCAGGCAACGCTGCCGGTCGCCGCTCATCGCATGCGCCGTGAGCGCAATGATGGGCACATGCCCGCCGCTTTCCTTCTCCTCGCGCCGGATTTCGGCTGTTGCCTCCAAGCCGTCCATCTCCGCCATCTGTACGTCCATCAGAATCGCGTCAAACTTTCCTGATCGCGCTGCCGCCACCGCCTCTTTGCCATTGCACGCCACCTCCGCTCGATGACCCATCTGTAGCAGAATCTCCAATGCGACTTGTTGGTTCACCGGACTGTCCTCGGCCAGCAGGATGTGCAGGCTGCGGTGCGCGCGTTGCATGCGAGGTGTGGCCGTTTGCTTCCGCCCTGCCTTCCCAAAACTGCGCAGGACTGCTTCCAGCAACTTGGCAGAGCCCACTGGCTTGTCAACGTGTTGATGAGCGCCCATCTTTTCGCAGCGTTGGAGCAACTCTTCCGGGTTCTGTGATGGCAACATCACGATCACGGCTGTACCGTCGCACTCCAGCCTTTGCAGACTGTCCACTACCGCGAATCCATCCTGCTCCGGCATCTCGGCGTCGATCAGGCAAAGCTGAAACTGCGCCTTGCTGTCGTCGTTTTCAAGCAGCGTAACCGCGCTTCTCGCGTTGCTTGCGATGGCTGCCTCCACCCCCCACGCGTGCAATCTTCTCTGCAGAATGCGGCAGTGAGTAAGATTGTCGTCCACGATCAGGGCGCGCGTTCCCTGTATTTCACGCGTGGCTGCGTCCGACGCGCGGGCGGCCGGAACCGCGGCCAACTGCACGCGGAAGTGAAATGTGCTTCCACTTCCGGGTTCGCTCTCAACCCAGATTTCGCCGCCGAACATGTCGACGATGCGCCTTGAGATCGCCAGCCCTAATCCGGTGCCGCCATACTTCCGCGTGTGCGAGCCGTCCGCCTGCGAAAATGCGTCGAAGATCACCAACTGCTTGTCGGAGGGAATCCCGATGCCCGTATCGCGCACCCGGAAGTGGAGAACCACCTCATTTCCCTTGCTCGATTCCTGCTGCACTTCGACAACAACTTCTCCTCGTTCTGTGAACTTGACCGCGTTGCCGACAAGGTTCACCAGTACCTGACGCAGCCGGTGACCGTCGGCGAGAAACCTCGCCGGAACCCCCTCTCCTATTTCATAAATCAACTCAATACCGTTCTGGTGGGCGCGCGGGGCAAGACTCTTCAGGATCTCGACGATTCGTTCTTCGAGGTCAAACTCGAAGCTATCCAGGTGCAGCTTTCCCGCCTCGATCTTGGAAAAATCCAGGATGTCATCGATGATCGCCATCAGCGACTTCGCCGAGGACTGTACGACATCTAAATACTCGCGCTGCTTTTCCGTCAGGTCGGTGTGCAGCGCCAGTTCTGTCATGCCGATCACTCCGTTCATGGGAGTGCGAATCTCGTGGCTCATATTTGCCAGGAATTCACTCTTGGCTCGATTCGCAGCTTCTGCCGCTTGTTTCGCGCGTTCGAGTTCCCGGTTGATCCGCGTGCGCGCTTCCACCTCGGTCTTCAATTCGTGGTCGCGTTTCTCGATTTCAGACAGCATCTCGTTAAAACCCGCCACCAGCAGGCCGAGATCGTCGTCCGCGTGCTTCACAGCGCGAATGGAGTAATTCTTTTCCCGGGAAACAATCCTGGTGGTGCGCGCCAGCTCATGAATCGGGCTGGTGATCAATCGCTTGATGGGAAGCGCCACCATTAGCGCGGCCACAATCGACGTGCACGAAAATACCAGAAGAAAGAACAGATAGGTTCGTCTGCGGCCGCGAATTTGCCCCATGTCCGACTGCAGGCACACGCTGCCGACGGCCTCCTGTTCCAATAGGATCGGGCGGCACTCCGTCAGAAAGTCGGCTTGCATGGACGTGCCGGCGGGAAGCGATTGTGCGGGCAGCGTTTCAGCGGTCCCGGAACGCCGGTAGGTGACAAAGAGATGACCCCGCGAATCATAGACGTTCGCCGCAAGAATGTGCCTTTCCGATTGCAGCGCGTTTAGCGTCAGCTCCGCGCTCCGCGGATCGTTATACGTAAGTGCCGCTGCACTGTTGGCGCCGATGATCTCGGTTACACTGATCAAATCTTGAGATCGGTCGGCGCGGAATCTGGCGATGTCGTACCAGAAGAAAAACGAGCAGGCCACCAGCAGCGCCACGCCACTCGTCACCATCATGGCCACGACCAGTTTTTGGCCCAAAGGAATTTCGCGGAAATTCTTCACGTTGTGCCTCCCCCGGTAACCACCCGCGACACCGCAAGCAGGCGGGAGCTGATCTTCAGCCCCTCGGCTTCCGCAGCCTTCGGATTGATTTCGAGTTCGATGTTGCTCTCGTTTCGCACCAGGTTGATCATTCCTCCCAGCCGAGTGAACTCCTTATTTTGGCCGACTGTCAGCACGTTGCAGGCCTGCGCGCTGCGGAGGGCCTCCAGGATTCGTGCTCTGTCCTGGAAAGTAATCAGCAAAATGTGGCACGCCTTGATCTGCCCATCATCGCGCACCTCCCGTGCCTCGATGGGCCGACCCTTCACCGCTTTTCGCTGCACGGTCTGTTGCAGGATCTCGGCCAGGCGCTGGTCGCCGATCGAGCAGATGATCGTCGGATCGCTTGCTCCACTGAACCGGTTCGCCGGCCAGTCGACGAACTTGACGAAGTTGTACAAGTAGGCTGCTTTTACCTGATCCTCATCTGCGTGCTCCACTTGTGCGACGGCGCTGAGCAACAGACACACAACCACCGCAAATCGGCTGAGCACGGAACGCCGCTTTGTGCAGCTCAGGAAACTCATTTGAAATGGATGACTCTTGTCAGACTGATGCGGAAGTCTCTGCCGTTTTGCCGCACTTCCGTGGTCGAAATCTCGGGCCCCACCGGATCGCTATACATGTGGTTGAACGCGTTATACAAGCTGGCGGAAAACTGGAAACCCCTGGCAAATTCGTGGGTCGAAAGAGTGAGGTCCGCGATGCTGTAGGGGCCCACTTCTGCCCCTGCGATCGTCGTTCGCGTACTCATGTACTGTACGTCCCCTCCAACGAACAACCGCCGGTGCGCTAGGGGCAGTACCGCTTGTACCTTGGCCAGATGCCGCGGCGAATTCGTCAGCGTTATCCCGGTATCTGCATCTGTCGTCTTCTGGAAGCTGTAGCTGATGCGGCCATCGATGTTGAACGCCGTTCGCCCCGCCAGTTCCACTTCAATTCCTCGGCTCCGGGCCCGGCCTGAATTCTCGAATATAAGGAATCCATTCGTGGGATCCGTTTCCTGGTTGATCAGTCTGCTGATTCGATTGTCGAATGCGTCTGCGCTGAGCCTTAGTTTGGAGCCCACATCCTGCTCCCACACCAATTCGGCCGTGGAAATCGTCTCCGGCTTTAGGTGTGGATTTGCTTCCAGCGTGATTTGATCGTGATAGTAGAGTTCGTAGTAGTTCGGCGCGCGAAAGGCCGTTCCATAAAGAAGCTTGAAGGTTGTTCGCGAAAGCGGGCTGTAGATAAGCGCCAGCCGCGGATTGGTACTCCCGTGGAAGACCTCGTAGTAGTCACGGCGCACGCCCGCATTGAATGTGAGATTGTCCAGGATCGAATATTCGTCCTGGGCAAAGATCGCCCATTCGGTCGTACTGTGGGCGTCAATCAAGATTGGGGTGTAAGGGTTGAGATTGTAGTTCGATTGATCCTGCCGGAAGTTGTCCCATACCTCGCCGCCCCCAGTGATCTTGTTTTTCTTCCACAAAGTCTTGACTGCTTTTGCTTCCGCACCCGCCCAGTCTCCGCGGCCAAAGTCCTCATTCAGTGTGTCGCCGGTCTGCCCCGGCGGCGGATAAACATATACTCCGTGGTAGGTGTAGCGGTCCACGTAGCCGCGTGCCTCGATGTCGGTCCCGTCAATCGTCCGGTCGTAGCGCAGTTCGATATAGCCACGGTCGTCCACCGTATGATTGCGCGGATCGTTGAAAACCGTTGCAAACGAACCCGTGGGGATGGTTTTGCTTCTCGTCGAATATGCCGACTCCAGTGTAAAGTGGCCGTACGTGAGTTGGCCCATGAAGCTCTGCGACGAGTCGCGGTCAACATCGATTGCATAGCCGTTGTTCGTGGCCGGGTTGGCATACGCTGGAAAAAACAGGCGGCTCGCGCCGGCGCTGGCATACGTCGTCCCCGAAAAAAACAGGCCCACGTTACGAAACTGCTGGCTGTACGTCGCTCTTCCTTTATACGTGCCGAATCCGCCGCCTTCTCCGGCCATCTCAGCTTTCTCCGCACGGCGGGCATTTCTCGTGATCATATTGACAACTGCGAAGAACGCGCTGGTTCCATACAGAGAGCTGCTGGGCCCGCGTACGATCTCAACGCGGTCGATGAGATCGACATCAATCGGAAATTCCGTTCCGATCAGAGCGCTGTTATAAACGTCGTCGTTCAGCCGATGATTGTTAATTAACACCAGGACGCGTGAGTTGTAATCTCCGGGCCGGGAAAATCCACGCACCCCGATATAACTGTAGTTGCGATCGCTGGTGACATAAAAACCTCTCACGTTGCGCAGGATTTCGGCCAAGGTTCGGTAACCGCACCGCCGGATCTCATCCGCAGTAACGATCGTCACGGAAGAAGGCGCTTTGCGATCGTCCTGCAGGTAACTCGAGGCGCTGTAGACCTGCACCGTCTTGAGAGCCTCAAGGCTGAGGTCAGAAACATCGTCCGGACCGTCACTTGCGGGTGCCCGCGCGACGCAGAACCCGGCGCACGCGAGCCAAGCGGCTACCGATGCAGCGCACGCCATCCTGCGAACAATTACATTCCATCGATGGAGATTTCTGAAATCCATTTCCACCGCCCGGCGTCCGCGGCACCGACTTTCCCGTGCTCGACGCCGCAATCCCGTTCTCGAAGGTGAATGCCAGCTTCAAAATCACAGAAGCACACTTCACCGGACGCGCGAGAAGACGCCGAATCCTTCTATCGACGGATTCGACATACCCCTTTACCTTCGCGGTGGCGCTCGGCACAATCGCTAACTCAAACTAATGCGGCATCCATGCCTGCCGATGTGTGCCTAAGATCTTGTGACGATTTGTCCATGACGGGCATTTACATGGATCGGAGTCTGATCGAAATCTGCTGCTTCTAATGTTCTGCCGGCAACAGAGATACTTCTGAGGCGTAACTATGAGTGAACCCTCCGTCGAACGACTCAGCCCCGAAGGGCCCAACTCTTTTCGACCGCTGCTCCAGGACGACGCGCTTACCCCCACATCGGCAACTCGCATTACCGTCCTGGTTGCCGATGATGATCCCGTTATCACAGAATCCCTCAAGGGCCTCCTCAGCGAATGGGGGTACGACCCAATCACCACCTCCAACGGAAAAGACGCGCTCCGCCTCTTAAGTGCGCGGGACGGCCCGAGGCTGGCCGTCGTCGACTGGATGCTCCCCGATCTCGACGGCCCGGAAATTTGCCGCTGCCTGCGTCGATCCCAAAGTCTGCACTACACATATGTGATCCTTCTAACCGGCCGCGACGAATCCAACGACGTGGTTGAGGCCCTTGGCGCGGGCGCCGACGACTACTTGCGCAAGCCCTACAACCTTCTCGAACTCCACGCCCGCCTTGACGCCGGCAGCCGCATCGTCGTGCAGAAGGCCCTGCGGGAGAGTGAACTCCGTTTCCAGAGCGCGTTTGAATATGCCGGCGTCGGTATGGCCATGGTCGAGGTGAACGGCAAATGGCTGCAGGTAAATCGCGCTCTATGCAATCTCCTCGGCTATACCAACAGCGAGTTGCTTGCCACAACGGGTTTTCAATTCGTTACTCATCCTGACGACCTGGGCAGAAGCTTGCAGTGGCTGCAGAGCTTTCTCGACGGATCTGTTTCCTGCAGTCAGATCGAAAAACGCTATCTCCATAAGGATGGCCATACCGTGTGGGGTTTACTCACCGTCTCCCCGGTCCACTCCGAGGGCAAGACCGCTTATTTCGTTGCCCAGATACAGGACATCAGCCAGCGTAAGAAGGCGGAAGAAGCCTTGCGCGAGCGCGAGACGCAGTTGCAACTCCTGCTCGATTCCACCGCCGAAGCCATTTATGGCCTCGATCTCGAAGGCCGCTGCACCTTCAGCAATCGTGCCTGCGTCAACATGTTGGGATACAAGCAGCCCAGCCAGCTGCTGGGACGGAGAATGCACGATCTTATTCACCACAGCAAAGCCGACGGTTCACCAATTCCCATCGAGCAGTGCGCGGTGCATCAGAGCTTCCGTAGCGCTGGGACAATTCGCGTCGACTCCGAAGTATTGTGGCGGGCGGACGGATGTTCATTCCCCGCGGAATACTGGTCCTATCCTGTCATCAAGGACGGCAAAGTGACCGGTTGCGTTGTAACCTTCGTCGACATTACCAGCCGTCAGATCGCTGAGGCTGAGCTTCGCAACGAACATGCCCAGTCCGAACTGTTCATCAACTCCGTTCCGTCGGTGCTGATCGGCACCGACGCCGGCGCCAACATCACCCGTTGGAATCAGGCCGCCACCAAAGCCTTCGGCCTCTCCACCGAAGAAGTGTTTGGCAAGCCGCTCAAGGACTGCGGCATTCAATGGATCAACGCCGGTACAGCCGCGGAAATTGAGTCCTGGTCAAAGCTCGGCCTCGACTCCCGAAGTCTGGAACTGCCCTTTCGAAAAAACAACGAGCAGCACTTCCTCGGACTCAACGTCAAGCGCGTCATGTTCCCCAACGAACGTAGCTTCGGCATGCTCATTACAGGAGCCGATATCACTGAACGGCTGAACCTTGAGCAGCAACTCAGGCAGGCACAAAAGCTCGAAGCCATCGGCCAGTTGGCCGCCGGCATCGCTCACGAGATCAACACGCCCACGCAATACGTCGGAGACAACGTCACCTTCATCAAGCAGTCCTGGTCGTCGATCGCCAGTCTGGCTCAGGTAGCACAGCAGGTCGATCAGCAGCTGCAGGCGGGCGCCGTGTCGCCCGAGACTGCTTCACGGCTCCGCTCCTCCATCCAGGAATCCGACCTGGCTTATCTTCTCGAAGAGATTCCCAAAGCGGTTGAGCAGTCGCTGGAAGGTGTGCAACGCGTGGCCAAGATCGTTCATGCCATGAAAGAGTTTTCTCATCCGGAATCCGAGGGAAAATCTTCGCTCGACATCAATCGCGCCATCGAGACCACCATTACTGTTGCCCGCAACGAATGGAAGTATGTTTGCGATGTGTCCACGAGCCTCGATCAAACCTTGCCCCTGGTTCCTTGCCACGGCGGAGAATTCAACCAGGTGATCCTCAATCTTCTGGTCAATGCCGCGCACGCCATTCGCCATGTGGTCGGCGATGGACGCCAGGGGAAAGGTAAAATCCTCGTCTCGACACGCCAATGCGGAGACGAAGTCGAAATCAGCATTCAGGACAGTGGATGCGGCATTCCTCTCGAAATCCGTTCGCGTGTATTCGAACCCTTCTTTACCACCAAACCGGTGGGGCAGGGAACCGGGCAGGGCCTTGCCCTGGCTCACAACACCATCGTGCGCCGTCATGAGGGTAAGCTTTGGTTTGAATCCGCCGAAGGCGAGGGTACGACTTTCTTCATACGGTTGCCGATCTTTCCTTCCGAGAAGGAAGCGGCGCTCTAAGCTTCGCTTTGCGTCGCAAGCCCCAGCCGAGACAAGATCCTTGCCTGCCAAGGAAGCGGCGTTACCCAAGTAATTCCAAACTCCTCAACCAGCCCTCTTCAGTTTTTCCCTCAATCCGCCGATGGTCAAAATGTCGCCTCGTAGCT
This sequence comes from Candidatus Solibacter sp., assembly GCA_035501655.1. GTDB lineage: Bacteria > Acidobacteriota > Terriglobia > Terriglobales > Acidobacteriaceae > Sulfotelmatobacter. The sequence continues at coordinate 247,789 of DATJVU010000041.1, read as the reverse complement.
GAATCGTAAATCTGGAAGAAGTGCATCGATGCGCTCCCGGCTTCTTTTCGTGGATGACGAAGCCCTGGTCTTGCAGGGACTGCGCCGCACTCTTCACCCCATGCGCGACCAGTGGGAGATGACGTTTGTCGATGGCGGTGAAGCGGCCCTCAAGGTCCTTTCCAAAGAACACTTCGACGCCGTCATCACTGACATGAAAATGCCCGGCATGGATGGAGCCCAGCTTCTCGACGAAGTGAAGCAGCGCTTTCCTGAAATCGTGCGCTTTGTCCTCTCGGGCGAAGCTGGTCGCGACGCCATCCTCCGCTCCATCGGGCAGACCCATCAGTACCTCTGTAAGCCCTGCGACCCTCAGGAGCTACGGCTGCGGCTGGCGCAGGCTTTCCTTATGCGCGACCTCCTCCGCAACACCGGAGTTCTCGCCGTGGTTTCGGGCCTGAAGTCCCTGCCCAGCCTGCCCGCCCTCTACCACGAAATCATGGCTGAACTTGGCTCCAAATATTCGTCCATGCAAAAAGTTGCCGCCATCGTATCCAAAGACGTGGCCATGACCGCCAAGATTCTGCAGCTCGCCAACTCCGCTTTCATGGGAGTGCGGTGTGTAGTCTCCAGCCCGAATCAGGCCGTCGCTCTCATCGGTGCTGAAATGGTGCGCGCCCTGGTCCTGACCGCCCACGTGTTCTCGGAATTCGAAGGGCGGCCTGCCGTCGCCGCGTACTGGAAGACGTTGTGGGATCACAGCATGGCCGTCGCTTCGCTCGCGAAGCGCATCGCCGTCGCCGAGAAGTCTCCCAAAGCCTTAGTTGAGGACAGTTTTACCGCCGGTGTCCTGCATGAAGTCGGCAAGCTCGTCCTTCTGGCCAAAATGCCCGATGAGTATTGCTCGATCATCGCTGCGGTGGCGCAGCATCCCTCGTCTGGTGCCGAGATCGAGCGTGAGCGGCTGGGTTGCACTCATGCCGACGTCGGCGGCTACCTCATGAGTATCTGGGGACTTCCTCAGACTCTCATCTACGCCATTGCCTTTCACGATCATGCCTCGGAGAGTGTGGACAAGGCTTTTTCCTCCCTTACCGCGGTCCATTGCGCTGACGCCATCGTCAGCTCGGGCAGTTCGTCTGACATTCTCCGCGATATTTGCCTCGACGAGAATTACGTGCGGCAGGTGGGCTTGAGCGAGCGAATTCCAGTTTGGCGGGGATTGTATGACGAGCAGACGGCGGTCCCCGAACCAGCGGCCCCGGCCGCGGCCCATTAGGCGGACGAACTCATGTGGATCAACTTGTGTGGATAAACTCATGATGAACGGCAAAATTCTATTCGTTGACGATGAGCCCGATGTCCTGGCTGGCTACTCGCGGACCTTGCGCCGCGAGTTTCATCTGAGCACTGCGCCCAGTGGCGATCAGGCCCTCGCCGAGCTTCGCCAGAATGGCCCCTACGAAGTTGTCGTCTCCGATTTGCGCATGTCAGGCATCGACGGCCTCCAACTTCTTTCCCAGGTGAAGGACCTGGCGCCCCAAACCGTCCGGGTTCTGCTCACCGGCAACGCCGACCTGCAAACCGCGATCAAAGCGCTCAATGAAGACACCGTTTTTCGCTTTCTCACCAAGCCCTGCCCTACCGAGCTCCTGAAAAAAACCTTGACCGCGTGCCTGCTCCAGCACCAGCTGGTTTCTGCCGAGAAAGATCTGCTGGAGAAAACCCTCATGGGTAGCATCAAGGTCCTCACCGACGTCCTGAATCTCGCCAGCCCGGCCGCCTTCGGTCGCGCTATGCGCGTCAAGCGCTATGTTGAGCACATGGTGCGCGACCTCAATCTCGAAAACCCTTGGAGATACGAAGCTGCTGCCATGCTCTCGCAACTGGGCTGCATCACTCTCGCTCCCGAGGTTCTCGACGCGGCCTATCGTGGCGATCCGTTGCCTCCCGAAGAACAGGTCCACTTCAACATGCATCCTGCCATTGCCCGCGACGTTCTCGAAAACATTCCCCGCCTCGAGGGCATCGCCTGGATCGTGGGCCAGCAACTTGAAACGGCGCGCCCAGAAAAAAGAGAAAATGGGAATAGAGAGAGAGAGAACAGAGAAAACCGGGAACAAGACGGCATAAAGACCGGCGCCATGATCCTCCAGGCCGCACTCGCCTTTGACAAGTTGAAAGAACAGGGCCAGAGCAAACAACGCGCCCTCTCCGATCTCGAAATCAATTATCGATTCGATCCTTCCGTCCTGCAGGCCCTCGAGACCCTTCCTGACTCGGTGCTCGACATGGCGAATCGCACCATTCCCATCGCCAGTCTGGTCCCGGGGATGATTCTCGACCAGGAATTGCGCTCCAGCACCGGACTGTTGTTAGCTGGAAAAGGCCAGGAAGTTACTTATCCCCTCGTGCTGCGGCTCAAGAATTTTCATCGCCGTCACGCCATCGCCGATGCCGTCACCGTGCTCACGACGGAGAAGACCCAGGCCACGCGCGCCGCCTCAAATTGACCTGAACCGGTCTCATGGGACACTAGTCGGCTCGTTCTGCACGGTCACAGATTCTTCCAGATGCGCGAGTACCTTCGGCCAAGCCTCCTCATGCCGCCTTTTCGACTCTTCATCCGGGAAGCCGGAGTGCGTCAACCGCAGTAGTGTGCGGCCCTCGGAAGGCAGGAGTTCGACGCTCACCACAGTCTCGGCGCCTCTGGTGGCGGCCGTGACCCATGTCAATTCCAGTCGGCGGTCGCGATCCAGGAGGAGGAACCTGCCGTAGTGAGGGTGGCGTTCACCTTGGAAGTGGGTCTCGAAAAAGAAGGCGCTGCCGATCTCGCCCTTCATAGATATCGTGCCTGGAGCGGCAAACCAGCGATCAAACTGCTCCGTCCACGCTCGAAACAGAACCTCGGGAGATGCTCGCATGGCACGCTCGCAGGTCAGGCGAAACGGCCGTGATGAAAGATCCGGCAGCACAGCCCTCGTCATAGATTCTCCAGAAAATTCTCCGGGTAAGAACCCTGCCGAGTTTACACCGAGCCTGCCTTCTGCTTCCTTACTTGATCACCGCCTCGTCCTCGGTCTCCTTCTCTGCTTTGTCGGGAGCGGGCGGTGCCGGCACCGATACCGCAAGATCGCCCGCGATTGCGCCGCGTTCGCAGTAGTTCTTGAGTTTCAGGATCGCCGCTGAAGTAACTTCCTGGTGCTTGGCGATGATCAGCGTGCCCGTCTCGGTCCGCACATCCTCCGCGGCCACCGTCCCAGGCGCAATCTCCTCAAGCTTGCGTCGTTGTACGATCTTATCGCGCGCTTCCGGTTCCACCTCGATCAACGCCACCATGACCCGCGGATCGAGATCGGTATGGTGACGTCCAACCAGTGAGGCTGCTTCACTTCGCGATGCGCCCCTCACGATTCGCGCGTCAAATTCCATCGCAGCCGCCAGTAATTGCGCTCCCAATCGCGTCTCCGTGAAATCGCGGTCGCTGATATTCCCCGTCATCCCGTCGGCGTCATTCTGATGGGCAATCATTGCCGCGATGTTTGCCAGTCGCGGAATGTTCTTCAGCAGGTCAAAGGCAATCTGAGGATGGGAATCGTAAAGCTTCTGCTCTTTCGGTGGCAGCGGCTGTCCCGCATAGACCGCGTCAATGGTCTCCGGCGGAATCGTCACGCATCCCAACTGCGAAAGCAGCGCGGCCAGTTCAAATTTCCAGCGGTTCGCCAGTTGCATCCGCGTCGAAATGTGGCTCAGGTAACGCCGCAATCGCAGGGCCCGGCTGAACGCTGCCGGACTCGCCACGCTCAGCACATCCGAAAGCACCCCGATGCTCCCTGCCAACGTCTTTTCCAGAATTTCTTTTTCTGAAGTCACCAGCTGGTATTGAGCCAGCCCCGCCGTCAATGCCTTCACCAGCGTTTGCTTGCCGCAGGGCTTGGTCAAAAAACGAAAAATGTTGCCCTCGTTGATGGCCAGCAGCGCGGTTTGCACATCGGCGTATCCGGTCAGCATGATCCTCACCGTGTCCGGAGCCTGCTTCTTTACGATGGCCAGCAGTTCCAGGCCATCCATTTGCGGCATCCGCAGATCCGACATCACCACCGCATACGGCCCCTTAGTTTTAATCGCCGTGACCGCCGCTGCTCCCCCCACCGCCGTCTCCATAACAAACTTGTCGTGCAGCAGCCGCTCACACGCCTGCAGAACGTTCGGCTCATCGTCAACCAGCAGAATCTTTTCAGACATCTTCGTTGTCCTGCTAACTCTTTCGCGCGGCAAGCCCGCGAGATACTCATTCTGCCTGCGCGGATCGACGCTTGAATCTCTCTGCGCGCAGGCCGGCCTACTCCCCCAAAGACGCTGCTTCCGAAGAGCGCTGCATCTTAAGAGGACTGCCTCTAAAGAGAAATCGACCGCGGGCAAGATTTCTTTAACCTCGATCCACTCGGAATGTCGCCAGCCGCATGCGCCTTGGTGCAGGAACCTGGCTGCTTATTGCATGGGTGTGCCTAGAAGCCGTGCGGGGCCATAATTTACATCCTGACTATTACCGCCGGTTAGCTTACTGCTGTTCTGGATGGTTCCACCAAGTCCGAGGCAATTCCGATTACAATCTCCGCAACCTCGGAATGAAGAGCAACACCACGCCGCCCACCTCAGATCGTAGCCGACGCCAGAGAGGCTTTTGCTTCGGAAGCGACTGAGATATCGAAATCCGAGGGAGCAGATTCCAGGGCTGGCTGGAACGGAGCGGAGAGCTTGGGCTGGAGGTCATAGAGGACGGCGATGTTCGCGTGGGGGTTTCGCGCGATGTTAATAGCAGCGGTGGCCGTGTCTTCAGGCAATGTTCCGTAGGAACCATGGCTCCGTGCGTTGGCGAATAGATTCTTGCAGCTCGCAGACCCCGCTGAATCAGAGTTGATGCATGCCGAAAGGATGTTTGCAAGTGTGTGAAACTTGGCTTGCGGCACTCTGCTTATATCGACTCACGCAAATCTCCGCCTCGAAGACGGTAGTTACTCGTGGCCACCACTGTTCAATGTGCAGACACCAGCCACTAGCTCGCCCTGACAGTCATTGCGAAGGGCCGATGTTCAAATGTGACACCAGCGCAAAGGCGGCGGCGAAGAGAGCCGCGATTGCGATTGCCAGAAGAATCCCTTGAAGTGTTGTCAGTGGCAATTGTTTCTTGCTTCGCTTGCGCCAACTCATTTCAACCTACAACCTGGAACATTCTTGCTTAGTCAGCCCGAGCACATGTCTCAGGGTTGCACTCCGATCTCGAAATTGAGTGTCGAGAGCGTCAGTCGGTACTGGTATTGAGCATTAACGTAACCTATTGCAGCATCGGTCTGCTGTAGCTGTGCCTGGCTGAGTTCCACAATCGAACCAAGCCCGAGCTGATATCGGCTTTGGGCCAGGTTGAGACTCAGATCGGCTTGTTTCGCAAGCTCAGCGCTAACCCCGACTCGTTGGAAGGCGGTATTCGCAGACAACCAGGCAGTGCGAACGTCACGTACAATTCGGTCTCGGAGATCCCGTGTATTCTCGGCTGCTGCTTGAGCGTGGTATTTCGCCTCCGAAGCCTGAGCTGTGAATAAGAATCCATTGAAGATTGGGATGCTCATGTTCACGCCAATGGCTCCATACCAGCTCGAAATGTAGTAATTGGGAAAGCATCCCCCAAAGCAGTCTGGCCGCACCGGAGTGCCGCCGGCGACGCCGAGTGCACTGATTGTTGGAAAAAGCTGATCCCGCTGGGCGCGCCGGAATTTTTCAGCAGCTTGCTGCTCGTAGGTGAACGCCTGCAGATCTGGGCGCTGCTGAAACGCCGTGCGAATGAGTCCATCTACATCCGGAGGCAGTGGTGGTGGTTGAGTGTCTACTTCACTGAGATCGAATGTGACTTGGTGGTCGAAGCCCAGAACAGCAGCCAAGGCTGCCATGCTCGAATCCAGATTATTTTGTGCGTCAAGCTGGAGCAGCTTCGCTTGGGACAGGTTGACCTGCGCAAAGGTCAAATCGAGAGTCGATTTCAAATTGTTCTTTGCCAGTTCCTCAATCTGATGTTCAACCGATTGACGTGTTTCGACAGTTTGCTGCGCTACCTTCAGGAGAGCCTGGACTTCAAGTGCAGTGTAGAACGCTTGGTCCGTCGCCAAGACAATATCTTCCGTGGTAGCCAATGCGTCGGCATTTTGTGCTCTCTCGCGGAGTTTTGCTGCAGATACTAGGTTCGTCGTACGCCCGAAGTCGGTGAGCAGCTGGCTAAGCGTTACACCTGCCCCAGCATGTTCGAGCAAACGCGGCGAGGTTAATGCTCCTGCACCGATGCGGCTTCCTTCGTTCGCATCGACTGCGGTGATCATTCCATTGAACGTCGGAAGCTGCGCTGACCGCGTTTCGCGGGAGACTTGATGTGTTGCTAGCGCAAGCAGTCGGCCGACGCTGATCCGTGGATTGTTCTTGATTGCAAACTGCTCTGCATCCCTGCGGTTCAGTCGCATGGTCCCAACAGGGGGCTGCACTGGGGAAGTCGCCTGACGAGTCATGGTCGAATTCGTTTGGGGTGCCGCCGTTTGGGCAAAACTCGCAACCAGCGCAGATTGCGCTAGTAGTGGCTCGGTGATCGGACTAGGATTCTGCCGCACTTGCGGTTGTGGCGCCGAGGGCAACTCCAGCTTGGGGTTGGAGTTGCCCCCGTTCTGGCACGTGCTCGGTTGAGCCAGAATCGTCGATAAGGCTAGCAGTAGCGCGCACTGCACAGTTGGCGTCGGATGGTTCATTCGGCGGTCTCCGTTGGGGAGGCAGTTGCAGCTTGCTGGTTCTTCTTCCCGTACACCAGCAGGTAAGCGGCAGGAACGATGAAGACGGTGAGCACAACAGAGACCGTGAGCCCTCCGATGATGGTGCGGGCTAGAGGAGCATATTGCTCGCTGCCGGTTCCCAGCTTCAGTGCCATTGGGATCATTCCGATGATCGTCGCTAGCGAAGTCATCAGGATGGGTCGCAACCGTACCCTGCAAGAAGCGATCACGGCCTCTGCGACTGACTTGCCCTGCTCTTCCAGACGGTGCGCAAACTCCACAATCAAAATGCTGTTCGAGGCGGCAATGCCGACGAGCATGAGAACGCCCATCAATGACATCACATTGAGCGTGGTTCCAGTGAGCGGCAGGATGATGAGCACGCCAATGAAGCCCATAGGAATCGCCAGCATTATCAGGAAGGGATCTTTAAACGATTTGAATTGGGCCACTAGGATCAGGTAGAGAAGAACCACGGAAAGTGACAAACCAATTGCGAAGCTTCGAAATGATGCGTTCATCCCCTGAACCATCCCACGGAGATTGATCCGCACGTTCTCCGGTGCGTTGAGTTTCGAAATGACTTTTGCGATCTCATCGGACACCTTCCCAAGATCCTCCCCATTGGGCGTGACGTAGAGATCCGTCACTCGCTGGATCTGGTAGTGATCCACTTCAGTTGGAGTTTGAACCTGCTCCAGCTTTACGACGGTATCGAGTGTGGTTGGCTGCTTGAGATTGGGGGCACGGATGGGAATGTTCGTTAAGTCAGTAAAGTCGTGAATCGCAGGACGGCCATTTTCGAAGTACTGTACCGTGAGGAAGTAATCGTTACCCGTCTTGTGGTCCACCCAGTAGTTGGGAGCGATCATCGTGTTCGAGTTCAATGCCGTGATCACGTTATCGACGATGTCCTTCTGCGTCAGTCCTAATTCAGCGGCATGGATTCGGTTGACGTCCATTCGTAACGCGGGATAGTTCAGATCCTGCGGGATGTACACTTCACCTACACCGGGTAGGCTACGAATCTGGTTGGCGAGATTCTGGGCCACTGCATAATTCTGCCCAAGCCGCGGACTGCTGACCTGTACGTCGATAGGCGCGGGCATGCCCATGTTTAGTACCGCATCCACCATCGATCCGCTGGAGAAGAAGGCGCGAATCTCAGGAAATTGGCTTGCCATTCGCTTCTGCACCCGGTCCATGTACCAGAAACTGCTCTTGCTGTGACCGTCCTGCAAAGCGACCTGAATGGTAGCGGTGTAAGGACCAGCATTGGTGGTGTAGAGAGAAGAGAAGTCGGGCACGACTCCAAGATTGGAAACAATCATCTTCATGTCCTTGGGGTCGACCTCATGGCGGATGAGATCCTCGACTCCGCTCACGTATCGCTCGGTAATTTCAAGCCGTGTACCGGTAGGAACTTTCAGGTTAATAGTGAATTGGCCGGCATCGGTCTGGGGGAAGAAGGCAAGACCGAGCAGGGGATAAATAGCAATGCTGGCCACAAACGCACCACTCAAAATGGCCACAGTGAGCCCAGGCCGCTGCACGGCGCGGCGCACCCACCTTTCGTAGAAATCCAGCATATGATTGAATCTGCGGTTGAACCCGGCAGTGAAGCGATCCCACCAGGAGTGATCGGTAGGCGAAGTGGGCTCGATTTCATACTCCTCTGCGTGCGCGTGCTCCGCCGCGTGCGGCACCGCTTTTAAGAATCGCGAACAGAACAGCGGAATCACTGTCATGGCGACGAGATACGAAGCGAACAGCGAAATCACGACAGCCAGTGCCAGAGCGGTGAACAGGAATTTGCTCACCCCGTAGAGGAAGGTCACTGGGAAGAAAACCACGACCGTCGTCAGAGTCGCTGCGAGTACGGCCAGACTGACTTCCGTGCCACCGATTTCCGCCGCCTTCATCGGCTCGGCCCCCATCTCCAGATGCCGATAAATATTCTCCAGCGAGATCACCGAATTATCGATGATGCGGGAAAAAGCCAGCGCCAGTCCGCCCAGGATCATGGTGTTAACCGTGCTATCGATCATGTACAGGACCACGAACGTCGCCAGCGCCGATAGCGGGATCGACAGGAAAACGGCGGAAGTCGCGCGAAGGCTGCCAAGGAAAATCAAGATCATCAGACTGGTGAGAAGCAAGCCGATGAGTCCTTCGTGAAGCAGCGTCCTTATAGCTTCCTTCACGAACGCTGACTGATCGAACACTACGGTGGCTTTCATTTGTTTAGGAATGTCATAGAGATGGCCGATCATCTCGCGAATCCCGTTGACAACATCGATCGTGTTCGTATCGCCGCCTTGCTTCATGATCGGTAAATACACTGACCTTTGTCCGTCCACGCGCACAAGGTTGTATTGGATCTGATTCGCATCCTCAGCCTTGCCCAGGTCATTCACAGACACCCACGAATTTCCCACCGTCTTGACCGGGATCTTGCCCAATTCGTCCATGTTGTCAACCAGGCTGTTGGAGTACACGTAGTAGTCGAACGGTCCCATTTTCACGTCGCCAGCAGGTAAGATGAGGTTGGAACTGTTGACAGCACTCACGACGTCCATTGGGCTCAACTCGCGCGACGCCAGTTTGTACGGATCGACGTACACCATGATCTGGCGATACTTTCCTCCAAACGGCGGAGGGATTTCCGCACCCTTCACGACCGCGATCTGATTGCGGATCGTGAACTGTCCAATGTCGTGAATCTGAGTTTCGTTTAGCCCCTCTCCCTTGAGAGTCACCAGACACACTGGGAGACTGGAGGCATCAAACTTCAACACGACGGGAGGCAGCGTGCCAGGCGGCAATCGCTTCAGGTCAGCCAATGCCAAATTCGATAGCTGAGTGACGTCGGCGTCAGCATTCGTGCCCGGCTGGAAATACACTTTAATGATGCTGACACCCAGCAGCGAGCGCGATTCCATGTGATCAATGCCGCTGGCCAAAGTGAAAAAACGCTCCAGTGGATCGGTGATGTCGGTCTCGATGTCCTGCGGCGGCATGCCCGAGTAAAACGTGGCGACCACCACTTCGGGAAGATTGATCGCAGGAAATAGGTCAACGGGCATGCGTACGAGACTGGTCACGCCGATGACCATCAGCGTCAGGCAGATGACCACGATGAAGTAGGGATTGCGAATTGAGAAGCCAGACATGGAGTTGACCCATTTCCTCGAGGGTGTCTATTCAGCCAAGTTTTATTCCTGATTACTTTCGTGGTACTGCATGATCTGCACGATCTGAGGCGAGACCTTCTCTCCAGCCTTCAGGCCGCTACGATCACTGACCACAACCAATTCGCCTGGCCCCAGTCCTGAAACTACTTCGGCATCGTTCGCCGTCTGAATGCCAAGGGTTACCAGGCGATCTTCCAGTTCGTTATTCCCGTTCACGACAAATACTGTGTTTTTGTCGCCCATGTGGTTCAACGCCTGCAATGGAATTGTCGGAACGCCCTCTTTGTGTTCGAGAGTCAAGTCGGCTTCTGCATATAAGCCGGGTACGAGCACATGGTCACGATTTCGGACGTCCACTTCCGTGTGCATCGTGCGAGTGTCTTCACGCACGTCCACAGAAAACCGAGCCACTTTCCCAGCAAACGTGCGATTCAGCGAAGGCACGCGGACGGCAACCGGATCTCCCACGCGGATGAAATGAACATAGGATTCGGGAACGGGGATGACGAGCCGATACAAGTCATCTTCGGAAAGCTTGACGATCGGCAGCGCCTGTGTGCTGGAGTTCGTTCCAGCCTGAACGAGGGTACCGAGATTGGCGTAGCGTTGCGTAACCACTCCGGAAAATGGGGCAGTAATCTTGGAATAGTCAAATAGCGTTTGATCGTGCGCGAGTTTCGCCTTTGCAGCAGCAAGTTGACTCTGAGCTGCTTCGAGTGCGGCCTGTCCGGCATCAACCTGTGAAGAGGCTGCCATATCCTTGCCCTGAGCATCGTCCACTTCTTGCTGGGCCACGATGCCCGGCTGGCTTTGGAAGACTCCACTCAAGCGGGTGTACTGCAGATGCAACGCCTTGTACTGGGCCTGATAGCGGGCAAGTTCGTGTTGCGCTCGGGTTACTTGATTGCCGGCATTCCTGATTTCTGCCTGATCCTGCTCCAGTTGCGCCTCAAGTTCGGGAATCTCGAGAACCGCCATGACCTGGCCAGATGTCACGTGAGTTCCATAGTCGACGAGCAACTTCTTCACGTACCCGGCTTCTTTTGCGTAGACATCAATCTCTTGAAACGGAACCAATTCCGACGAAAGTGTAATATCCCGCCCGAGCGATTTCTTGACCACCTTCGTGACTCCCACCGTAAGGGCTGGCCCACTTGCCTGAACACTCTTATCCGCAGTGGAACACGACGACAAAAGACCGAGCAGCGCTATGCCAAGAGCTGACAGAGCGCCCCCGGTCATCTGACTCCACCGGTGTGCTCGAATGTTGGGCCTATTCAGAATTTGCGTCATCGCTTTTATTCACCAGCCTTGTTGGTGTCGCTAAGAACGATTTCGGACTTACAACTTTGGACTTAACCATCTAAGGCGCTTTCTTCATCAGATCATTCAGCTTTGCGACAGAGAAATTCTTTGATCGACAAAAATCGATCACCTCTTGCTCCGAGCGTTGAAGTTTCGCCGCAACGTTCGACACCTCGGCAGCAATCTCGTCAGGTACCGTAACGATCCCGTGCTGATCGCCGTGCAAAAGAGTCGCTTTTCGGACTTCCATACCGTCGATGGTGACCGGAGTTCCGATGTCGAAGATGTGCGCGTACGCGTGTGATACTGCGACGCTGCCAGCAAACAGTTGAATGCCAATTTTGCGAACCGAGGGCAACTCTCGGACAGCGCCGTTGGTGACGTAACCCACACATCCCAGACCGTTAAGGATCGCTGCATGCATATCACCAACAAACGCTCCGCGCCCCGGCTTTTCGTCTATGTCTTCGAGCACGAGTATTCGGGGTGCTGGAGTCTCAAGAATGCGTGCCCAAAGGTCTCCGCGGTCCCGGAAAAAAGCTCCTGCGATGGGAGGGTCCCCGCTGCGCAGACGGCCAGTGACTGCATATCCCACCAGGGGAGGTGCGTCGGGGAACATGCATCGAATCTCGCCGTTGGTAAAGCCCGTATTGCGCAATCTGACATTGAATTTTTCAATGGCATTCGCAATCATGCAGGTGTCGAACTGGCGCAGAGCATCGAGCTCCTCTTCAGTTAACAGCGACGCAGTAGCCATTCGCGTTTCCTCTCTGTAGTCGTTGCCGCTCGCAAGATTGTTGGTGGCGGCAGAAACCTCGCAACGCGATCGTTACGCTTAAGACCTTCGGCACTCATTAGCGATCGAAGACGAACGGCGCCGCGAGCGAACCACTAGGCGAATTACCGGGCCCAGATGAAAGCGCTGAATCAGTTGTGAATCTGTGGGTTCCGGGCGTTGCCGTTAAGACAGGGAAAGGAAAGAAGGCGGAGGACGGTTGTAAAGATCTTCTTCGAGCAAGACACTCGAAACTATCTCATGAGACGGCTGAACGTGTGGGTGGCGGGTGGTATCGTGAAACACCGTGACGCCTACGAATGGTGGTATCCACGTCGCCGCATCGTTTAGGAGGCGTTGAACTCCGGGTGACCAAGTTTGAAGCTTGGATATGCTCGCGTGCGCTCGATCGGCAACACCGGACGAGACACTGTAACGCGTCGCGACGCTAACCGTGAGCGTGCACACAGCCACCAAGACGATTGCCGTAAGCCAGTGCTTGCGCGGATACCTCACATTGGTGATTCGCAGCATCGCTATCCGAGCAAGTTTTAGCATAACGAAGCGGTGATCCGCAACTGAATGGAGCGGTGAAGGGTAACAAAAGTTTAGATACATTTTCTTAGTAGAAAGTTGCACTCCGGCGTACATATGTCCGACAGTCGGCACGACGCACCGTGATGCTGCCTATAGCAGCGCAAAGTGGTGCTCGGGGTTAAAAACGTCACCGAGCTTTTTCGGCAAGGTCCCCAAGGCATGGTTTGACCAGATGTGTTCGTGCGGAACAGTGACGGAACAAAATATCCTCGGCCTCTAGACCAGTCTCGACTCCAATCGGATCTGTCCGCGCCATTGCGGAGAGCCGGAGCAGTGAAGGAAAGCAAGCGTGCCGCGGACGACCGGCCAAAATTAACGAGTGCAAGGGTCGCGGTGGAGCCTAAGAGTAATGGGGATTTTTCACTAATCAACCTGCTCTTATCGGAAGTTGTCCTTCAGGTCCATCTGCTTGGGGCGTTGACTTGCCTGGGAGTCGGGCCTACGATTTGCATCGTGGGGCGGGGAGAAGGAGCGTCTTCTCCATGGCGAATCGGGACGTCACTGAAGATTCGCTCATCGGTCGGACCTTTTCGCACTACCGCATTGTCGAGAGGCTGGGCAGCGGCGGCATGGGTGTGGTTTACAAAGCCCAAGACACTCATCTCCGCCGTGACGTCGCACTGAAGTTCTTGCCCAGTGATGTTGGGAAAGACTCCGATGCGTTTCTGCGTTTCCAGAGGGAAGCGGAGGCGGCTTCTAGCCTACATCATCCCAATATCATCGTCATTCACGACATTTCCCACGACGCCGGCTACGACTTTATTGTCATGGAGTACGTGGCCGGTAAGACTCTGGACCCATTGATTCCCCGCAACGGCATGCGCCTCAACGATCTGTTGGAGGTCGCGGTCCAGATTACGGATGCGCTGGCCACCGCCCACGGCGCGGGGATCATCCACCGCGACCTCAAACCGTCGAACATCATCGTGGACGATCACGGCGTGGTAAAAGTCCTGGATTTCGGTTTAGCGAAACTCGTTTACAAAGGGATCGGGAAAGCGGAGACGACGGCAACCACTCTTACGCTAACCGGGGAGGGGAAAGTCGTTGGCACCCCAGCGTACCTCTCGCCCGAGCAGGCCGAGGGCAAGCCCATCGATGCGCGCTCCGACACGTTTTCTCTAGGAGTGATGCTTTATCAGATGGCCACGGGCGTGCCTCCCTTTCGTGGTGACAATGCGGTGTCAGTCATTTCTTCAATCTTGAAGGACTCGCCGGTTGCCCCCATTGAGATCAACCCAGCGCTCCCCCCCGATCTCGACCGCATCATTAGGCGCTGCCTGGCAAAGGACCCGGTGCGTCGTTACCAGACCGTGGTCGACCTTCGGAACGATCTCCAAGAGCTTCAGGAGCTGGCCAAGGGGCGTGCAGGATCTATCGTGGTGCACCCGAGGCGTGTGAGGCGGGCACTGCGGCCATTCCTCGTGGCCGCGGTGGGCGCGTTGATTTGTATTGCCGGTTCCATGATGGTCTGGCAGTACCGGCAGGCAAAGCGCGCTGTGCCTGTGCATCTCAACCTGGCGTTTTCGAAACTGACGTCACAGTCCGGCGTCGAATGGTTCCCGAGTCTCTCGCCCGACGGAAAGTGGGTGGTGTATTCGGGCGGCAGCAGTGGCAGTCGCCAGATTTACTTACAGAGCATCCGCGGGCAGACTCCCCTCGATCTCAGCAGGGATACTACGGTAGACGACGATCAGCCAGCCTTTTCTCCAGATGGAGAGCAGATCGCGTTCTGTTCCAGTCGCGACGGTGGTGGCATCTTCGTTATGGGTCGCACGGGCGAGGCAATCAGGCGTATCACGCATATGGGATTTCATCCATCGTGGTCGCCCGACGGAACGCAGTTGGCCTTTACCACGGAGAACGTTGAATTGTACCCACAGAACGCTGTAGGTGAGAGCGGACTTTGGGTCGTAAAGGTAAGCACGGGGGAGATGCGGCGTTTGTATGGAGGAGACGCCGTTCTGGCAAGTTGGTCACCGCACAACCACCGTGTCGCCTATACCCACCGGCTCGGCAATCCAACGCAATCAGCGATTTGGACGATTCCGGTCAGCGGTGGGACTCCCAAACCGGTGACAAAAGAGAGCGCCACTAATTGGAATCCTGTCTGGTCCCCGGATGGAAGGTATCTCTACTTCTCCAGCGATCGGCGTGGCAGCATGAATCTTTGGCGAGTGCCGGTTGATGAAGCATCCGGAGAGCCAAGAGGGGAACCCGAAGCGATCACCGCGCCTGCGCCCTACCTTGCTCACCCAAGTCTCTCCGCCGACGGCAAACACATCGCGTTTACCTCCGCGCTCGTAACCGCGAATATTCAGCGACTGACGTTGGGTTCATCCGGCGCGGTAGTGGGCGAACCTGCCTGGGTAACCACCGGTTCGCTGCGCTGGTCAAATCCCTCCCCTTCGCCTGATGGCAACTGGGTCGCGATCTACTCACTCGTGCAACCGGAAGGTCATCTATATCTCGTGCATCCAGACGGTGCCGCCATGCGGCAGTTGACGAGCGATTCTGCCATCGATCGCATGCCCCGCTGGTCGCCAGATGGTAATTGGATTGCGTGTTTCTCCAATCGCAGCGGTCGTTTGGAGTTGTGGAAGATCCGGCCAGATGGCAGTGACCTGCAACAGATCACGGAAGGCGGTGCAGCCTATCTGGCATGGGCTCCTGACGGTTCACGAATTGCGACCGTAAGCCAATCCGATGAGCTTTCCATAAAGTCGAGGGTGTTCATTGTTGACCCGAATCGCCCGTGGGGACAACAATCGCCCCAGCCTTTGCCGCTGCTCGATCTTCCATCGGGCCGCTTCCTGGTGAATGACTGGTCCCCGAATGGCAAACACCTTGTGGGCGCAGCAGAAGCATCACCCGGAGGGGTCATAACGTATTCGCTGGAGTCCCACCAGTACGAACGACTGACCGACTTCGGCGAATGGCCAGTCTGGCTGCCCGACAGCCGTCGCGTGCTGTTTGTGGCCGATAAGAAAAACTTCTACGTCGTTGACTCAAGTTCAAAGCAGGTCCGCAAGGTATTTTCTGTGTCGCGCGATATCATCGGACCGCCGCAAGTCACGCGAGACGGGAGAACAGTGTACTTTTCCCGTCGGGTGACCGAATCCGATATCTGGCTCGTATCTCTGGACTGACTACGCGAAGTTGCGAACGGTTGTATCAGGCGATAGCACTCATCCTGCGCATCGACTCCGAATGTCATGGGTCTGCGTGACATGAATCACTGACAACCACTTGGTCGCGGACTGAAAATGGGCTAGTTTTCTCGCTTCCCCGAAGAGCACCTTTACCACGGGGTGCAACACCCACTCAGGCGAGACGGCCCATTTTCGACACACAAACTTCAGTTGAACTGAGGGATCGTTGCCTCAATGTCGGGTTGGGCGTATGAGAGTACTCCGCTCTGTTCTGGTCGTGCTCGCAGCTTTTGCCCTAAGCTTGTCTCTCGCGGTTCCGGCAGAAGATTTGCCGGAGACTGCATACGACGAGTCTGAGACTCTTCCTTACGAGATGACCTCGACACTTTCCGCAGTGGTGCAGGAATCAGCACTCACCCTTCAGGCTCTGCCGATTGTTCCGAGTGATTTGTTTTCCGCACCCAGACACGCCTCGTACAGGGCGGTGTGTAGAAGGCTGGCAGCGCATCACGTCTCCGACTCGCTCCTCATCCTCGATTCCACGCTTCGTTGTTAGAAGCCCCGCAACTCGCAACCTGCTTTCTCTCGCCTCGCTGAGGAGTACTTCCCGCCAAGGGATGATGCAGCACCTCTTGAGGCGAGCAGTCCTCTGAACACTTTACTTGCGTGCGGATTCCCACGCGTGCTTCATTCATGGAGGAAATCATGAAATGCATCAGTACTCTGCTTTGCATTCTCGTTGTGTGTTTCGTTTCGACGGCATGGGCGCAGCAGCCTGCGACCAAGCTACCCTTTGGCACGCATATACCGCATCGAATGGCCAATCAGGCTTCAAGGACAACGAACCCAACGGTAAGCCGGAACTTTCAGGCTCTGGCCAATCCGGATGGCGAAAAGATTTGGGAACTGGGTACCTACCCCGGCGGAACGTGGTTCACCACGCAAAGCGTCAATGAGTTTGGCGTGGTAGTCGGCCGTGGCGATCTCCCCTCCGGCTACGTCCACACGCTGGCCGTGCCACTGTTCGGGCCGTCTGCCGGCCAATGGATCGACCTTGGCGCACTGACTGAGGTGCAGCCCACAGACTTCGAATATGAAGCGATTACGGTAATCTCCGACACCGGCCTGGCCGTCAGCCACTCCACCACTGCTGATGGGTATGAGCACGCTGTGGCGTGGACTAAGGAGACCGGTATGGTTGATTTGGGCAGTCTTGCCGATTCCGGCGATTCGGTGTATGCCGACTACAAATTGAGCCGGGCGGCGTTCACGAACAGACTCGGAACACTGATTGTGGGCTCTTCCTATACAAATCCGGACCATGTCGACGATCTTCCCCTCGTGTGGACGCCGACCAGAAAACCTGGCGGGCTGGCCATTGCCTGGAAGATGCACAAACTCGCCACCACAGCCGAGTTTCCTTTTTGCCAGGCTTGGTGGTTGAACGACTCTGGACAGATCGCCGGCGCATGCGGCAACAGCGTTAACACCGTCACCGGCGCGGTCTGGAACCCATCTGCGGACGGCAAAGACTGGCAGATCACGCTACTTCCACCTGACCAGAAATATCCCAATAGTAATGCTTATGGCATCAACAACATGGGGGAAATCACGGGCGTGGTTATGTCGGAAGACTTCGGAGTTTGGCTTCCACGGTTTTGGAAGCCACTCAACATCAAAAGAACGAAGTACTCCCGGCCACTTGAGCTTGCCCTACCCAGTGGTTTCACAAGCTGCGAGAGCGTGGGCATCAACGACTGGGGCGACATTGTCGGCGATTGCTGGAACGATACTCAGGACCTTTCCGCACGCTGGATCACGGCCTGTCCATCCTTCTCCGAATTAATCAAATTCCCGGGTACTTTTGGCTATTCCTGGTCCGTGACCAATAATCGCATTGCCGCGGTCACATACAGTGGTAGCAAGTGTCCATCGGACATCACATGCGGAGGTGCAATCCGGCTCCACTGAAGGCCCAGACAGTTTAAATCGGAAGCAGGAACTCTCGCCTCTGTGCAGCACAGCCGCCCGATGTCTGGGCGGCTCTTCTTTGCCAACGAAATGGCTCAGTCGCACTCGAAGTTTGTGGGGCCAGCCCTGGGTCGGTCGGCTTAACAGATTGCGGTGGTGATTGCAGGCTTACCTAAGCCATTGAAAGAATGGCTCCTCAGGTAGGACTCGAACCTACAACCCTCCGGTTAACAGCCGGATGCTCTGCCATTGAGCTACTGAGGAGTGTGGCCGCGCGCCTGGCGGCGAGCGGACGTGCACCATCATCATAGCATCGAGGGCCAGGGGCTGAAAACAGACACTCAGTGCACGCCGTGGGCGTTGAGAAAATCGCTGTAGCGCTGGTCGACGGTTTGAATGTGGTTCTTGAGCCACTGCTGCAGGAACGTCAGCAGTTGCGGCGTCACATTGGTGGCGCCGCCCTCGAATTCCTTCTTGATGGCGATGACTTTCTCGGTCAGCGCCTTGTGCTCGGCGCGGTGGGCGGTCAGGCCGGGATAGTTGTGCTTCTCCATCAGCTTCTCTTCCGCCGAAAAATGATTGACCGTGTAGTCCACCAATCGCTTCAGCACATCGCCGGCAATGTCTTTGCCGTGGCCCGTCCCCATGGCGCGATGCAACTCGTTCACCAGATCGAAGAGCTTCTTGTGTTGGGCATCCATCGCCTCCACTTTCACGCTGTAACTCTCCTTCCACTGAAACGCGCCCGTCGAAGTGCCCGTGCCTGTGCTCATGCGTCGTCTCCTAAAACTTTCTCCTGCGAATGTTTTCCCTGCGCAGCGGCTGAACCGGCTCACGCACACTCAGACTAAAGACCGCCGCAGCGGGCGGCACAGATAACTGAGGTGTGCATCTCACGAAATGCATTGCCAGATCGGGCATAAGCTCGAATCGGGAAGCCCATCGGCCCGGCATAATCTGCTAGGCTGAACTTCCATACTAAGATTTGAGGATTTTATGTTTGGAGGGTCGCGATTGTTCTGGATTCTCGCTTCGTTTGCCGTTGCCGCTGCGGCGATTTCTTCGGCGGGAGATTCGCAATCGCAGAAGCCTCCGGCTCATCCTGTGCCCGATGCGCCGCCGCAAGCCACGCCCAAGCCCATCGCTGAAATCTTCCACGGCACCCGCGTCATCGACAACTACCGCTGGCTTGAGGACGGCAACAGCGCCGCCACAAAAAAGTGGGTCGAAGAAGAAATGGCCTACACGCGCGCCCTGCTCGATCCGCTGCCGGGACGAGAGGCTATTCACAAGCGGCTTACTGAATTGCTCGCCATCGGCACCATCACGCCACCACAAATCGCCGGCAAGTATTACTTCTATACCAAGCGCGAAGGCATGCAGAACCAGCCCGTGCTCTACGTCCGCGAGAATCCCCACCCCGCACCCAAAACACACAATAAGGATGCAGCACCCGAATCTTCTGCGAATAACGAGGGGTCTCAATCCACTTCGCTCAGGATCACCGATGAGAAACAGGACTCCGCGAACGACCGCGTTCTCGTCGATCCCAACACTCTCTCCGCCGACGGCACCGTAGCCCTCGACTGGTTCCAACCCTCCGAGTACGGCAAATACGTAGCCTACGGAACTTCACCCAGCGGCTCCGAAGTTTCCACGCTGCACATCATCGAAACCAAAACCGGCACCATCCTCCCCGACACCATCGAGCGCACGCGCGCCGCCTCCATCGCCTGGCTGCACGACAACACCGGCTTCTACTACACGCGCTATCCAAAAAAAGGCGACGTCCCCGCCGGCCAGGAAATGTACAACCGCCACGTCTACTATCACGTCCTCGGCGACGACCCCGAGCAGGATCAGCCCATCTTCGGCGAGGGCCGCGATCCCGAAGACTGGCCCAACGTGCAACTCTCCAACGACGGCCGCTGGCTCCTCATCACCGTTGAGCAAGGATGGACTAAGTCCGAACTCTTCCTGCAAGACGCCAACTCCACCCGGCCGCCCATCCGCCTCACCATCGGCAAAGATTTTCTCTACCGCGCCGAAATTTTCGACGGCAAGGTCTACATCACCACCAATGAAGACGCGCCGCGCTACCGCGTCTTAGTAACCGACGCCGGAAATTTCGAGCGCGACGCGTGGAAAGAAATCATTCCGCAGTCCGATGCAGTTCTGCAGGGCACAGCAGTCTACGGCGGCAAACTCCTCGCGCAATACGAGCAAAACGCAACGTCCCAGTTAAAGCTCTTCGATCTCGATGGCAAAAAATTAACCGACGTCGAACTTCCCGGCATCGGCACAGTCTTCGGCACCGGCGGCCATTGGGATCGCGACGAAATGTTTTTCGGATTTCAATCGTTCACCACGCCGCCGAGCATCTATCACGTCGATCTGAAGACGGCACCTCAGGGGTTAAAGCCCGAGTCATCGCCCGCCGCTAACGGCACGGCTGAAAGCCGTGCCCTTCCCAAAATCGATATCCAGACTTCGCTGTGGATGAAAGTCTCCGCCCCCTCCATCGAGCCCTCCGCCTACGAAGTAGCGCAGGAGTGGTTCAAATCCAAAGACGGCACGCGCGTCCCCATGTTCGTAGTGCACAAGAAAGGCCTACAAAAAAACGGCCACAACCCAACGCTCCTCACCGCCTACGGAGGCTTCAACGTCAGCCTCACGCCCATGTTCAGCCGCAGCGCCTATCTTTGGATGGAAGGCGGGGGGATGGAGCGCGGCGGCATCTACGCCGTCGCCAACCTCCGCGGCGGCGCCGAGTTCGGAGAAGACTGGCACCGCGCCGGCATGCTCGACAAGAAGCAAAGCGTCTTCGACGACATGATCGCGGCTGCCGAGCACCTCATCGCCGAAAAATATACCGACAAAAATCACCTCGCCATTCAAGGCGGATCGAACGGCGGCCTGCTCATGGGCGCCATGATCACCCAGCGCCCCGACCTGTTCCGCGCCGTAGTCTGCCAGGTCCCGCTGCTCGACATGCTCCACTATCAGGATTTCCAGATCGCCAAACTGTGGATCCCCGAATACGGCTCTTCAGAAAGCCCGGAGCAGTTCAAATGGCTCTACGCCTACAGCCCCTACCATCACGTGAAGCGCGACACCGAATATCCCGCCATCTTATTCATGACCGCCGACACCGATACCCGAGTAGACCCCATGCACGCCAAAAAAATGGCCGCCCTAATGCAATCCGAAGCAAGAAATGGCCAAAGCAAATCGAGGCCCATCCTATTAAGAATCGAATCCAAAGCAGGCCACGGAGCAGGGAAGCCCGTAACCAAGCAAATCGAAGAGTTCACGGATGTGTATTCGTTCCTGTGGTGGCAGGTTGGCAGCAAGTAAGGCGGTCAGACCCTATGCCAAAAGAACAGCATGAGGAAGAAGCAATTCTGAGGTTCGCGACTTACCTCCGAGCGACCACTGGAATTGGCTATGGCGTAACGGGGCGCGACGTCCCTGTGGCCTCGGGCCAAAACTATGATTACGAATTGACCAGGGCTAATGGTGACAAGCTCGCTGTTGAGCTCTTCCGCTTGATCGAGAGTGAGGAGGATTTCAAACGACAGCGGGCATGGGGCCGCGTAATCGAGAAGTTAAAGCAGGAGGTTGCGCAAAGGAAATTGAAGGGCTACATGGTTTCGACACCTGTGTTCACGTATAGGAAGAGAGACCTCGATGCCTATGTCTCGCAACAAGCGAATGCGATCGAGAACGCGATTAGTAACGACGGGGACAAGGAGCAGTTTTCTGCAGGCGGATACGAATTCAACAAAATTGCCAATCTCGAAACGATTCTGTTTTCCTACAGCCCCGGTGCGCGAGCAATTAATCCGAGTGGGACTGCACTCGAACAATTCGCTCGTTTGCTGCCCGTAAAGAATGGTCAGCTTGAAGCGCCTGGACACTCGCGGTGCCTTCTCGTGGCTAATTCGGCGATATTTGTAGATCCGGGAGACGCTATAAAGGCACTGACAAATGTTGATTTCAGTACTTTTCCCAACATCGATTTGATCTTTTACGAAACGACGCCTGGCGAATTCTCCGTCATCTTCAGCCGCTCCGTTTACGAGGCGATAAGAGAGCCAGCCGAGGTTACCGATCCCCGACTGATTCCACTCCGGAACCAATGCTTGCGGTTCATGCTGGCGGATAAGAAGAACGAAGCGTTCGAATATATAAAGGCCATGTCAACTGCTAGCGGAAACATGGGGTGGCTGGACGATCCGGAGGCGCGTATGAACGCCGTTATGCACGTCGAAGCTCGACTCAAGGAATACGATCAACCCGACGAGGCCCTATGGCTCTTAGAAATGCTTCACGATGATCCCAGTCCAGGTGCGGGCGGAATGAACGATCCCGAAGATCTTCACGCAAGGGTATTGCGTGGAGACGACGTACGTTTCATTACTACGGTACGAGGTCATCTTTGTTGGCTTATGTCGCACTTGATCGCACGAAATGTTCCCGAGCACTACAAGAGAATTCTGCAAATACTAGATCGGTACGCGTCCGAGGAAAATCTCTACATCCGCACGCAAGTAACCTTCCCCTTAGCAGAATTTGTGTCGCGCCGACGGGCCACTCGGAATCAGGACGGCACAGCTTTTGATTGGGATCGGAATGAGAGGCAGCATGTGAGAGATCTTGCCTTTCGCATGCTCCGCGAAAATGAAAGATACCCGCGCGTTATGGAAGGCCTCTTGCATGTTTTCAACTCTCTCCGCGATGTCGATGAAACAGAGGCCGAGGAAATACTGACCCGGTTTCTTGCGACTCGGCAAGAATACGTCCTTCACAACCTCGCCGCCTTGGTAGTGTTTTTCGCTCTCTTCAGAGATAGTCACTGGCAAAACGAGGCGCGGTTCGATCGTCAAAAGTTTGTCGAAATTCTCAAGCAGCAAATCGTACGCGGCGACAGCTCCATTAGAGCGTCCATTGCGTGGCATCTTTGGAAGATCCTCCAGGACAAACACTTACCATACAGAGAGGTTAAGGAATACTTCCCGCTTTTCTGGGACGGAGCATACGACTCGCATGTTATTTCGATGTGCGCCATCGCGATCGAGGGGCTGTCAACGATCGCACCCTCCGACGCGCTTGAATTGTTCAAAAGGATGGTGCGCAAGACCTTGGATAACATCAGCCAGAGCGCTGGGCGGAATTTCTGGCTGTCCAGTGCTGAGAAAATGATTCCCCTGTTCGCTCAGCAGCCTGACGATCTCGTCGCCATAGTTTCCGACCTCAGGGACCTTTGGATTAAAGGTGCTTATATCGGCGACCCAACAGTGATTTTCATGTCATTTACACAAGTCGATCCGGCTCGGCGAGACGAGGTAAGAAGGAAATTTCAGGCGATCCACGCCGAAATGAAAGCCGTTCACCCACGGCTAGCAGACGTACCATGGGGCGCTTGAGCGGGACGGGGCTCGATTTCGATGGGCGGGAGACCCGGCCTTTGACTTCGTCGGAGTGAAGATGGTGCCCCTCGATAAGAAGAAGGCACGCATCACAGCTTACCCGACCATATGGCCTTCGGAAAGAGTGGGCGTGACGATATACTGCGACACGGGCGGGTGGCCCAGCCTTTGACTTCGCCGAAGCAAAGATGAACTGGGTGCCCCACTCTTCGCGTTTTGTGCGAAGGGTGGGTACAGTGCTGCCGACACCCTCAGGTTTGTGAATCGCCGAAAGCTACTCGTGCGCCTGCATATAAGCTCGCAGGATGGCATTGATGCGGGTTTGGTATCCGGGTTCGCGGCGGAGCCAGCGCAGCAGGTCAGCATCGAGGCGCATGGTCACAATTTCCTTCGGCGTCGGCAAAACAACTTTGGCACTCTTCCAGAACTTTGCATCGGTGGCGCGTGCATCCGAGTCCGCCGTGACTCCTTTGCGAATGCTGGCAGCGCTTATTTTTCGCAAACGATTCCAGTCGGTAGTCGCGGGGCGCTTTGACCGTGACCTCGTTTTCGATCCGTTGCCTTTCACTCGCCTCCCAAAAACCGCGATGCTATGCAACTTGATGTTGCGGCGATTCTGCGATCGTTCCAAGCGTAACGTATCAATGTGTATTGACACAATGTAAATATACGGCGCGCATGGGAGCGTCGGACGGGTGGCCCATTCAAGCCCGACGTTGGCTTGAGTGGGGAATTGACGACGGCTGATCGCGGACTTCGAAACAACGCCGAAAAAACAACCGACTGTCTCGCGTGTTGCGAGTTATTTTTCAGAAAATCTCTTGGTCCCAGAACCACGCCCTGCTAGCATCCCCGCATGAAACGCATGCTGCTCTCGCCCATCCTTATTTTCACGTTCGCCCTCACCGCACTAGCCGCGCCCGGAATGACCGACGACGACCGCGAGCACTTACTCGTGCACTTTCAAATGACTACGCAAATGGTGGCCGAGCAGGTCCGCGGACTCTCTCCTGCTCAGCTCGAATATCGCGCGTCGCCTGATCGCTGGACAATTCGCGAGTGCGTTTCTCACTTAGCCGTTGCCGAACCGGATTACTGGCGCGAACTGCTGGAGTCCGTGAAGGCGCCGCCCGACATGAAAGATAAGAAATCGTCGGCCACTGACGCGGACATCATGTGGTACGGTATCGACCGCGTAGTGCACACCAAAACCGGCGGAGGCCACGAGAAAGTCGAAACCTACAGGGACCTGGCAACAGCCCTGGCGAAGTTTCAAGCGCTGCGCGGAACCATGATCGACTACATCAAGTCGACCAACGACGATCTGCGCGCCCACAGCTTCGGCAAAAAAGAACCGATCGACGCCTGGCAATGGATGCTCGAAATCTCCACCCACGCTGAGCGTCATCTCCAGCAAATCCGCGAAATCAAGAACGACCCTAACTTCCCGAAGAGTTGAGATCCGAGCCAAACGAATCCTCGGGGTGGCCCACTCAAGCCCGATGTTGGCTTGAGTGGGGACTTAACGCTGTCTGGTGGTCGGAGCGTATCAATAGGAAGATTTAGGAGACTTCCGTTCCAAAACTAAACTGAACGCGCCCGCGCCTCGAGCTAGTTCCGACCCTCAAAATTGATCTCTCAGGTTAGATAGACAACGTCCGCCGATACCTAACCCGAATATGTAGCTTCATCGGTTAGTAAACTAGCCCAGCCAACTGGTCAGACCAAAGTATGTACAACCGCGTACATAAAAATGTTCCTTTAGGAACATTTCGCCCAACCTTCGTCCCGGAAGCCGAACCACCTCTTTGGCTCAGCCTCCCATGACATTCAGACGGTCTGACTGAAACGACCCCCAACCCTCCCGACACTATTGAAAATACGAGGGAAACGGCTTAGGATGCCATGCATCGGGATGTGGTAGACCCGGCGCGCGGCAAACGACCATGCGGGCTCGTTTCCGCTTCTTCCCCTCGGAAAGCAATCACCCATGTCGCAGACGGGGAGTGTCACGGTTGCGCTCGAAATGGCCCACGTGTTGTGTCTGGATATCGTGGCCGGAGCAGTGTCTGCCGACGGCGAGCGAACGCGCATCATCGAAGAATTGGAGCGGGAAGTCCGCGCGACCAACGAGTTCGCGCGCGCGCAAAAGCGCGACCAAGTAGCCATTGACATTGGCGATCGCGGGCTGGCGGTGCTCTTCTTTGGGGACCTGGAAGCGCCGGTGCGTTGCGCTGTGGAGTTGAGCAAGGCGCTGCGGCGTCGATCGGCAAAGCTGCCCCTGAGGATGGGTGCGCATACCGGAGCGGCCTGCCGCGAAGGAAATGCATCGAGCAACCGGGCGATCACGAGCGGCGGGCTCAGCGTGGCACAGCGGCTTTCTGACTGCGGGGATGAGGGACACATCCTGGTTTCCGGGGCAACGGCCGACTTGCTGCTGCAACTGGGACATTGGAATGCGTCGCTGCACGATCTGGGCGACATGGAGTTTCCTCCGGGGCGGCGGCTGCGCGTGGTCAATTTTTATGGCGAGGAGTTCGGCAATTCCAGGTTGCCGAAGCGCGCGCAAGCGGAATTGGTGCCGGTCGGTTCTCCGTTGGCGAAGAACGCGGCGGGCGATCCGATGGTGGGACGCCAGGTCTCGCACTACAAAATCATCAAGAAGCTGGGCGGCGGCGGCATGGGAGTGGTGTATGAAGGCCAGGACCTGCGCCTGGGACGCCGCGTGGCGCTGAAGTTCCTGCCGGAAGAGTGGGGCCAGAGCCGCAATCGAGTGGAGCGCTTCATGCAGGAGGCGCGGGCGTCTTCGGCGTTGAATCATCCGAATATTTGCATCGTCCATGATGTGGGCGATTTCGACGGGCGCTACTTCATCGTGATGGAACTGCTGGAGGGCGAGACGCTGCGGCACGCGCTGAAACAGCGGCGGCTTACCAACGAAGAGATGATCCGCTACGGCCAGCAGATTGCGGATGCGCTGGACTGCGCGCACACACAGGGAATCATTCATCGCGACATCAAATCGGCGAACATTTTCATTACGACGCGCGGGCACGTGAAGGTCCTGGATTTCGGGCTGGCCAAGTTCACCCTTCGCGCCGCGTACTCCGGACTGAACGAAAGCAACACGCCGACGAAGACGACGAGTTCAGATCTGACGAATCCGGGAGAGCTGATCGGGACGGTTTCGTACATGTCGCCGGAGCAGGCGCGAGGACACGAACTGGACGCGCGCACCGATCTGTTTTCATTCGGAGTCGTGCTTTACGAGATGGCGACAGGATCGTCGCCATTTCCGGGCGACACCGAGGCGGTGGTATTTGAGGCGCTGCTGAACCGTGCGCCGACGACTCCGGTGCGGCTGAATCCTGCGATGCCGGCGGGGCTGGAAGAGATCATCAACAAGGCGCTCGAAAAAGATCGGAACCTGCGCTACCAGTCGGCGGCAGAGATGAGCGCGGCGCTGCAGCAAGCAGGGCTGGCTGCATTGGGCGAGCGGAAGTCGGATACAGTCAGCCGAAACAAGGTGGGCGAGATCGCGATTTTGTACAAACGGAACGCGCAACCGGACGAGCAGATCCTGAGCCTGCTGGAGAGCCAGTTGCGGGCACGGGGATACCAGAGTTTCGTCGACCGGCATCTGCAGGTGGGAATGGAGTGGGCGCGCGAGATCGAACAGCGGGTGAGCAGCGCGTATGCGGTGATTGTGCTGCTCTCGGGCAGCGCAGTATCGAGCGAAATGCTCGCCTACGAAGTGCAGGTGGCGCATGAGGCGGCGCAGAAGACGGGCCGGCCGAGAATTCTTCCGGTGCGGATCGATTACGAAGCGGCGCTGCCCTCGGGGCTGGCGGCGATCCTGGATGGAATTCAGTACGCGCACTGGAAATCGCCGCGCGATAACGAATCGCTGGTAGAGGAGATTTGCGAGTCGCTGCAGAATCCGCAAGCTTCGCGCACGCACCCGGTGAAGCTGGAGACGGTGGGCGGCGCGGTGCCGCTGGACTCGAAGTTCTATAT
Organism: Candidatus Solibacter sp.; assembly: GCA_035501655.1. Taxonomy (GTDB): domain Bacteria; phylum Acidobacteriota; class Terriglobia; order Terriglobales; family Acidobacteriaceae; genus Sulfotelmatobacter. The sequence goes on along the minus strand of DATJVU010000041.1, from coordinate 220,561 downwards.
TTTGCGGCCGACGGACGAAGAGTTCTTCGATGCGATCGGAAGAAAAGACAGCATCATCCTGATCAAGGGTGCGCGGCAGATGGGGAAGACGTCGCTGATGGCGCGGGGACTGCAGGAAGCGCGGAAGGCCGGCGCGAAGGTGATTCTGACCGATTTCCAGAAGCTGAATGCCTCGCATCTGGAATCGGTCGACAAGCTTTTTCTGGCGCTCTCCGAGGCGATTGCGGACCAGCTCGATCTGGATGTGATTCCGGCGGACGTGTGGAATCCGCGGCGCGGGCCGAGCATGAACTTCGAGCGGTTTCTGCGGCGGGAGATTCTCGCCAAGATTTCCGCGCCGCTGGTGTGGGGGATGGACGAGATCGACCGACTCTTCAGCTGCAACTTCGGCAGCGAAGTGTTCGGACTGTTCCGCTCGTGGCACAACGAACGCTCGCTGGATCCAGCTGGGCCGTGGCAGAACCTGACGCTGGCGATCGCGTATGCGACGGAAGCGCATATGTTCATCACGGACATGAACCAGTCGCCGTTTAACGTGGGGACGCGACTGGTGCTTTCGGATTTTACGCTGGAGCAGGTCGTCGAATTAAACCGGCGGTATGATTCGCCGCTGCGGGATCAGACGGAGCTGGCGCGATTCTACGATCTGGTGGCGGGGCAGCCGTATCTGACGCGGCGCGGGCTGCACGAACTGGCGAGCCGCAAGCTGGGCTTCTGGGATTTTGAGGCACAGGCGGCGCGGGATGAGGGGCCGTTTGGGGATCATCTGCGACGACTTCTGGTTTCGCTGGCGCAAGATAACACATTGCTGGAGATCATGCGCGGATTGTTGACCGGCCGGCCGGCGGCGAGTCCGGAGGCGTTCTATCGCTTGCGGAGCGCAGGACTGGTTTCGGGCGAGGCGGCGCGGGAGATGAAGCTGCGCTGCAAGCTGTATCAACTCTATCTTTCACGACATCTCTTGTGATCGGCATAGAAGACAGGTCGAGCACGGGCTTCTACGTCGTAGGCGGAACCTTGCGCCGCGACGCAGCGTCGTATGTGACGCGGGAAGCAGACATCCGCATTCTGGAGTCGCTGAAGCAGGGGGACTTCTGCTACGTACTGACGGCGCGGCAGATGGGAAAGTCGTCGCTGATGGTGCGCACCGCGGCGCGACTGCGCAGCGAGAAGGTGCAGGTTGCGGTGCTGGACCTGACGGCGCTGGGGCAGAACCTCACCATCGAGCAGTGGTACAGCGGGCTGCTGGAACGCATTGGGACCCAACTCGATCTCGAAGATGAGTTGGAGGATGCGTGGCGGCGGCACGAAAATTTGGGGCCGTTGCAGCGCTGGATGCAAGCGGTGCGCGACGTATTGCTTGAGTCGTGTTCAGGCGCTGTGGTGATTTTCATCGACGAAATCGATGCAGTGCGGAGCCTGGGATTTTCAACAGATGAGTTCTTCGCGGGAATCCGCGAACTTTACAACCGGCGCGCGCAGGAGCCGGAACTCACCCGGCTGACGTTCTGCCTGCTGGGCGTGGCGACGCCGTCGGATCTGATTCGCGATACGCGCACGACGCCGTTCAATATCGGGCGGCGAATCGAGTTGTCGGATTTTACCGAGCATGAAGGCGCTCCGCTGGCGCTGGGGTTGAGCCGCAACGGGACCGATGGGCTCGCGCTGCTGCGCAGGATTCTGCATTGGACGGGCGGACATCCTTATTTAACGCAGCGGTTGTGCTGGGCGGTGGCGCAGGATGAGAGTGCGCTGTCGACGGCCGCGGTGGACCGCATCTGCGGCGACCTTTTCCTTTCGCTGCGCGCACGCGAGGGCGATGACAACCTGCTGTTTGTGCGGGAGCGGATGCTGCGCAGCGAAGTGGATACGCCCGGCCTACTCACGCTGTACGGCAAGATTCGCGCGGGGAAGAAAGTTTTCGACGACGATACGAATCCGCTGATCGGCGTGCTGCGGCTGAGCGGAATCACGCGATCGCAGAACGGACTGTTGCGGCTGCGGAACCGGATCTATGAGCGCGTGTTCGATTCCGACTGGATTCTGACGAATATGCCGGGGTCGGAATTGCGGCGGCAGCGGGCGGCGTACAAACGCGGCCTTCAGATCGCAGGCTTGGTTGCGGCTCCGATTGTGGCCAGCGTTGCCACGCTCTGGATCAATCTTTACAGCCAAACGATTGCGCCGCCGGCCCATAAAGCGCTGGTACCCCCGGCCTTCTGGGCTTCGTTCAGCGTTTCATCCGCGGCATCGCTTAGCAGCGGAACGCTGATGGTTACAGCCGGCGAACCCGGAGTCACGATCTTTGTGAATAGCCAGGAGTATGGCCGAACCGGGGCGGATGGAACGTTGCGGATCGACGGGTTGCAGGCTTCGAATTACACAGTGCGCGCGGAAAAGCGCGGGCTGGAGAGCGTTACATTACAGGCGACGATCAAAGCGCAGTCGGCGACCCCGTTGAATGTGAAGTTGCAGGCGCAGGCGCAGACGCTGGCACTGGGATCGCTGGAGATTCAGGGATCGCCGCCGGGCGCGGAGATCAGCCTGGATGGAAGACAGATTGGCCTTGCGTCAGACGGCGGAACGTTTGTGATGACCGCTCCGCCGGGTACGCACACGGTTGCGATTGCGAAAGATGGATTTCTTCCCGAGGAGACGAAGGAAGAGTTCAACCTGGGCAAGAAGATTGTCTGGAATGCCCCAGCGAAAGCGGATACGGAGGCACAGCGTTGGAAAGATGTTTCGATTAACGGAGACCTGGCGGCGGTGCAGAGCTTTCTAGGCGACTATCCGGCGGGAAGGTTTACGAGCGCGGCGCGCGATCGGGCGCAGTTGCTCGAATGGAATGTGGTGAAAGACCGCAACGATGCAGATGCGGTGCGGGTACTGTCGGAATTTGCGGACCATTGCCGCGACTCGCCTTATTGCCAACAGGCGCGCACGCGCGTGACGACGCTGCAGGCGGAAGATGAGGCTTGGATCGGCGCTTCGCGGAGCGCGAATCCGGGGCAATATCAGAAATATCTGGATGCGTATCCACAAGGGCGATATGCGGCGGCGGCGCGGGTGCAGATGGTGAAGCTGAAGGATGAGGCGGACATACAGTCACTGATCGAGCAGTACTCGGCGGCTTACAACCGCAAAGATGTGGATGCGATGGTGGCGGTATGGCCGACGTTTCCGGCGGCGTCGCAGCAACGCACGCGGGAGTTATTCAAAGTGGCGAAGTCGGTGACCATGACACTTGCGCTCAGCACGCCGCAGATCAGCGGCGGAGCGGCTTCGGTCGCGTGCAAGCGAACGAGAGACATCGTCAGATCGGACGAGGGCGGAGGGCATAGCCAGGACTCGGTGACGTTCCACCTGACGAAACAGAACGAACATTGGATTATTGACTCCGCGCCCCATTGAAGTTCAGGGGCCAGGGGGTTAGAGGCCAGGGGCTAGTAAAGCAGGTTGCTTGACAGCATCATGGGAGGAAGATAGGCTCTCGGCGGCTTCTACTCAGCTGTTTCCCGGCGATCAGCATTCGGTCGAATTGAATCATGATTGGTTCATTTATCAGTGTTTCTGCCCAGCGACGGGCGGTGTGGCGAAACGCGCTCTTGACGCTGGTCGCGGCGAGTTGTCTTGCCGGCGCCGGCACGCGGGTTTGCGCGCAGAGCGTGTACGGAAGAATTCATGGCACGGTGCGAGATGCGAGCGGCGAACCGTTTGGCGGCGCGGTGGTGATCGCGACGTCCGAAGAAAAAGGAGCTGCGCTGAGCGCGAAGACCGACGCGCGCGGGCACTATGAATTTCCGCAGCTTCCTCCGGACACGTATGACGTGAAGCTGGAAGCGAACGGGCGGAAGATTGCGGTGACAGATGTTTCGGTGTCGGCCGATGACGAGTCGCTGGTTGACCTTAGGCTGCCGGCGCAAGGGCAGAGCGGCGGCGCGGCCGGCGGGAGCACGTTGCATACGCGCGCGGACAACGCGCTGACGCTCGACCGAACGGCGATCGCCAACCTGCCGAACTACGATCAGAATTCGACGCGCTACGGATTTCTGGCGCCGGGAACACAACTACGAGGCACGGGCGCGATCTCGTCGCAAGATCCGCAGAACAGTTTGCAGTTGTCGATCAACGGGCAGTTGCCTAGCGGGACGGCGATTGTGCTCGACGGGACGGATAATCGGGACTCGATCAATCAGCTGGCGGTGTTCAACCCGACTCTGGAATCGCTGTCGGAAATTCGAATCATCACGCAGAGCTTCGATGCGGAAACCGGGCAGGCGCTCTCTGGAGTGGTGATTGCGCAGACCCGCTCGGGGGGAAATGCGTGGCATGGAAGCGCGTATGACTTTAGGAGGTCGAGTTGGGCGGAGGCGAGCAATCCGAATTTGCAGAATCCGAGCCTGGCGACGCTGCCGCCGCTGAAGATTAATTTGTTTGGCGGATCGTTGGGCGGGCCGCTCGTCCGCAGGCGGCTTTTTGTTTTCGGCGACTATCAGGGAACGCGGCGTGCATTGGGATCGACGCAGGTGATGAATGTGCCGTCGGATCTGGTGCGGAGTACGTGTTTGAATCCGGCAAGCGATTTTTGCGATTTGAGCGAATACTTGCCGATTGGATCGATCTCGCCGATTATTTATGATCCGGCGGCCATGGGCACGCCTTTTCCGGCGATCGCCGGGTGCGGACAGGATGCGGCGGCCGACAAGCCGGGATACTGCATCCCCCGGACGGGAAGCAGCGGGCACAGCGGACTTTCACCCCAGGCGGTGAATCTGCTGTCGCTGCTGCCGCCGCCGAATATTCCGGGCGCGGCGCTTTCGAACTATAAAGTGTCGGGAGCGGAGGCGTGGGACGAGAATGCGTTCGACATTCGAGTCGACCAGATTTATAGCTCGAAGCTGACGATTTTCGGACGCTACAGTTACGCGGATTTTGACATCAGCTCGCCGAGCGTTTTTGGAAACGATGTGGGCGGGACGGGATTTGGTCCGGACGGATTTGCAGGGCAGGCGCGCTCGCCGAATCATAGCCTGGCGACGGGATTCGATTATGCATTGCGGCCGAATTTGTTCACCGATGTGCGCTTTGGATTTTTCCGGCGCAAGATCAACGTGCTGCCCAACAGTTATGGAACCACGCCAGCGACAGATGCGGGGATTGCGGGGTTGAATCTGCCGGACGATCCGTTGACTTCGGGGATGCCGGCGATTCAAGTGGGGCAGCCGGTGCTGCAGGTGAACACGAGCAACATTTCTTACGGCGACGGGCAGACGGTGAATCAGTGCAATTGCCCGCTGCTGGAAACGCTGCAGCAGTTTCAGTGGGTGAATAACTGGACGTTAACGCGCGGCAATCACACGTTTACGTGGGGAGAAGATTTCCGGCTGGCGGAGGATAACTCGTTTGTGAGTCCGTCGCGGCGCGCGGGAAATCTGAATTTTGCGATGAAGGACACGGCGAATCCGACGGGGTCTGGGCCGTCGGCGGGCGGGCTGGGCTTGGCGACATTCTTGATTGGCGATGTGAGCGGATTCAGCCGAACTGTGGGAGTGAGCACCGGCGCGGGCGTTCACCAGAAGCGAATGTTTTTTTACGGGCAGGATGTGTGGCGCATTACGCCGCGATTCACGTTGAGCTACGGGCTGCGATGGGAGACTTATTTCCCGCAGACGGAGACGGGCAAGAATCTCGGGGGATTTCTGAATCCTGCGACGGGGATTATTCAGGCCGTCGGTTATCCCGGTTTTGGGTTGAGTGGAAACGTGGGGAACAGCTGGAACAATCTGGCTCCGCGGGTGGGAATTGCTTATCAACTGCAGCAGCGAACCGTGATACGCGCGGCGTATGGGCGGAACTTCGATGCGGGCACGACTTTTGCGCGGAACGTGACGTTGAATCCTCCGGTGGTGCTGGGGCAGGCGGGGCAGCAGGTTGCGGGGAAGAATTGGGTATTTCAGTTTAGCGGACAAGTACCGCCGATTCCCGCAGGAATTCTGCTGCCGGATATTCCAGCCTCGGGGCAGATTGTGCTGCCTCCGCAGATTTCGGCGACGGTGGTGCCCGCCGCCGTGCAGGTGCCAACGCTGGATCAATGGAATCTGACGGTGCAGCACGAATTGCATTCGGATTTTTCATTTGAGCTGGGATATATCGGAAATAAGGCGACGCATGTGGTGACGAGCGGTCCGGGGGGAGCGGCGACGGCGGTGAACATTAATCAGCCGACGATCGTCGGCTTTGCGGAGAATTCCTGTTACTTGGCGGCGAAAGCTCAGACCGACGCGTGCCTGACTCGTTACCCTTACTATTTTCCGTGTCCGAATTGTTCCACATGCCCACACTGTTGGACACAACCGATCACATACGGGGCGGGCGTAGCTTCGGCCAACTACAACGCGATGCAGGCGAAGCTGGTGAAGCGCTGGTCGAAGGGATATCAATTCAACGCGAACTACACGTGGGCGAAAGGGATTGGCTATCAAGCGGATTACTACGCACAGAATCCCAGCCTGAACCGCGGAGTGAACATCTTCGACCGAACGCACACGTTCAACCTGTATAACGTGCTGGAATTGCCGTTCGGCAGGGGTAAGCCATTTCTGGGGAGCGTAAATCGCGCGACGAATTATCTGGTAGGCGGATGGTCGATCAATACGGTCACGACCGCTGCGAGCGGGCTGCCGTTTTCACCGACCTACACTGCTTCAGAGTGCACGCACGATCGCGACACGGGACCCTGCCGGCCGAATCTGGTGGGATCTGTCAGCATCATGGGAGACCGTGACAATTACTTCACGACCACGAATGGAGGGACGCTCGCGAGTGCGGGCACGACCATCGGGCCCTGGCAGCGGCCGGCGGTGGGGGCGTTTGGGACGGCGGGATATAACTCGCTGCGCGGACCGGCGTATTTCGATACGGACCTGGTGGTTGAGAAAGATTTGGCGATCACGGAGCGATATACGGTGCAGTTCCGGACGGATTTCGTGAATGTATTTAACAAGGTGAATCTAGGTTTGCCGAGCGGCTGCGTGGATTGTTCCGCGAATGGATTGCAGACGGGGGCGGTGATTACGACGTTGGCCCCGAATGCGTCGCAGCGACAGATCGAGTTCGCGGTGAGGGTTTTGTTTTAGGTTGTGACCAGCGCCAGTGTGGTTTGGCTGACGCGTTAGGCCGGTTAAGCAGGAGATCCTTCGCTCCGCCTGAAAGACGGCTCCGCTCAGGATGACACAGCCACGTAACAAGCCAAGCTGACCATTCAAAGGCGCTTTCAAAGCATGAAAGTGCGCGTAGTCCTTGCCCTTGAAGCATCCCAGCAGAAGTGTTAGAAGGGTGGCGTTCAAAAATGATGAGAGCGGGTGAAGGTGTGTCTGCCGTGCCGACTGTCTCGCTCTCATCGAGGGGGTCGCGTGAAGAAACTTGAGAAATCCGGTGCATCAAATGGAGCGCTTTCGAGGAGGGATTTCATCGGGAAGACGACGGCGGCGGCGATGGGATTTGCGATTGTGCCGCGGCGCGTGCTGGGCGGAGTGGGATACGTGCCGCCGAGCGACAAGGTGAACATCGCGTTTATCGGCGTGGGCGCGCAGGGATTTCGCGTGATGCTGCACTTTCTCCGCGAGCCTGATGTGCAGGGCGTGGCGGTTTGCGATGTGAACAAGTCGGGATCGAACTATCCGCAGTGGAGCACGCACGAGTTTTGCCATTCGGTGCAGGAGTTGTTGGGCGTGCAGAGTGGGTGGGACTGGCTGAGTCCGGACCAGCCGATTGATTTGAGTCACACGCTGCACGTCACGGGTGGCGTGGCCGGGCGCGAGCCGAGCCAGAAGGTGGTGGAGGCATACTACGCCACGCAGCAACGCTCGGGGCAGTATCACGGATGCGCGGCATATAACGACTTTCGCGAGTTGCTGGAAAAAGAGAAAGGTGTGGATGCGGTGGTGGTGTGCACAACGGATAATCTTCACGCCACAATTTCAGCGGCGGCGATGAGGAAAAAGAAACATGTGTTCTGCCAGAAGCCGCTGACGCACACCATCTATGAGGCGCGGCGCGTCGCGGAGATCGCACGGGAAACGGGAGTGGCGACGCAGATCGCGGTAGGCAATCAGGCGTCCGAGGCGACGCGGCAACTTTGCGAATGGATCTGGTCGGGCGCGATCGGGCCGGTGCGCGAGGTGCACAACTGGTCGAGCCGGCCGTTCTGGCCGCAGGGACTGGAGCGGCCGAAGCAGACGGAAGCCGTTCCGGAGGGTTTGGATTGGGATATGTGGCTGGGGCCAGCGCCGCAGCGGGCGTTTAACAGTGCGTATCTTCCGTTTGTGTGGCGCGGGTGGTCGGATTTTGGATGCGGAGCTTTGGGCGACATGGGTTCGTACAGTTTCGACACGATCTTTCGCGTGTTGAAACTGGAAGCGCCGGTGAGCGTGGAGTCGAGTTCGACGGACCGCTACGACGAGACGTATCCCATGGCGTCGATCATTCGATACAGTTTTGGTGCGCGCGGAGATATGCCGCCGGTGAAGTTCACGTGGTATGACGGAGGGTTGAAGCCGCCGCGTCCAGATGAACTGGAGCCGGATCGACCGTTAAAGGGTCCGGGCGATGAGGATGAGGGACTGCTTTTTGTGGGCGACAAGGGGAAGATTTTGTGCTCGTTCAGCGGAGGGCATCCGGCGCTGATTCCGCAGTCGAAGATGGACAGCTACCAGCAACCGCCGAAGACGCTGCCTCGGTCGCCGGGCAACGAGCGGGAGTGGCTCGATGCCTGCAAGGGCGGCAAGGTGAAGCCGGGCGGGAATTTTGAATTCGAAGGAATGGTTACGGAGACTCTTCTGCTCGGGAATGTCGCAGTGCAAACGGGCGGGACGATCAGTTGGGATCGCGCGAATTTGAGAGTGAACTCCGAGGCTGGGCAGAAGTATGTGCGCCCGGAGCGGCGGAGTGGATGGGAGCTGTAATTTCTTGGCGCAGGGAGGGACGGCGATGGAAATTTCGAGACGGGAGTTTGTCAAGGGTACGGCGACTTGCATTGCTGTGGCTGGCTTAACTTCGGAAGGCGTGATGAGCCTGCGCGCGAATCCTCTGGGAATGCCCATTGGATGCCAGACGTGGCCGGTGCGGGAGATGATCGCGAAGGATTTTCCGGGCACCATCAAGCAACTGGCTGCGGCGGGTTTTCAGTCGATCGAACTGTGTTCGCCCGTGGGATATGAGGACAATGGCTTCGCTGGTCTCGCGAAATATTCCGGGAGCGAATTGAAAAAGATTCTGAACGACGCGGGAGTTACCTGCGTGAGCTCGCATTTCGGAATTGATGAACTGAGAAAGGATATGCCGGGGCGTGTTGCGTGGGCGAAAGATGTGGGGCTGACGCAGATGCTGGTGCCGACCCTCAGCGGCCCCGAGAAGCCGACGATGGACGACGTAAAACGCGCGGCGGATGAATACAACAAGCTGGCGGAGGTGTCGGCGAAAGCCGGCATCCAGCAAGGGCTGCACAATGAGGGATTCGAGTTGTCGACGGTGGATGGAAAGCGAACCTACGATGTGCTGTTTGAGCTGCTCGATCCGAAGCTGGTGAAGTTTCAATTTCAGGTTTCGACGATCAGCCAGGGGTACGATGCGGCGGAGTACTTTACGAAATATCCGGGGCGATTCATCTCGATGCACGTGCAGGGGTGGAACAAGGATACGAAGAAGATTACGGCGGTCGGCAAAGATTCACTGGATTGGAAGAAGATTTTTACCGCAGCGAAAACTGGTGGCATCAAGAATTATTTTGTTGAGATGAATCTAGAACTAATGAAAGAGAGCGTGCCGTATTTGAAGAGCCTGCAAGTGTAGAGTTGGTTTTTAGGGCTTGGTCTCGTCGGCGGGGCAACCCGGGCACTCGGGATAGTAGGCGTTGCCTTTGTAGTCGAGATCTTTCAGGCCGTCGGCAGAAGTGTAGTAGCCGCGGATTGCCTGGCTGCGGACCGTGTCGAAGAATTTGTGGAGAGAGCCTTCCCCCTTGGTTGCGCCGAATGAGGCAACTACTTCTTTCTGCTGTTGTGGCGTAAGTTCAGAAAATCCCTTGCCATACTTTTGGGTCGTGAGATCGTGTAGGGCTGCAAGCCCGGCGCGGACGGACTGCTGCGGGTTGGACGTCTCCATGGCGCGGACTGAATCCTCGCCGTAGTACGCAACCGCGAGGGCGCGATGGAGAGGATCGAGATGAAGGGCGGCGTCGCGCACGCCCGCCGACGAATGCAGCCACAGATCTAGCCACTGCGCGGATTCTGCCAGAGCTCCTAAGTCTGCTTGGCCCAGGACGATCTCGACGATGCGGCTGATGATGCGGAATTCCTCGGGCGTGAAGAATTGCGGGTGAAATGTGCCGATGATAGTTTGCGCGAATTCGGTCTCGCTACCGGGGATGGAGATTTGCTTTCCGCCGATTTGGAGCATGTGGACCAGATGATCTGAGGACGGTGTGTAGAGTCCGGGAGGCAGGGTGGCAGCGTCGGGCTGTTTGTCTTCGAGTTGTGCTGCTATGGAGTCGGGAACGAGGCCGCTGATTCCTGCCAGGGCGACTACTTCTCCCAGACGCAGGAGCCATTGGCGGCGCGTGATGTCGTCGGCGTGGGGAAGATTGCAGGGATCCTTCGACTGCGGTTGTGCTCCGGCTTTGCCGGAGCACAATCCTCGCTCAGGATGACACGGGTCCTGGGAGCCCTGACTGGAATTGAGTGGAAGCCTGTCGCGATTATCATCACTACGGATATCATCGCACCGAATATCGCTACTACCAATGTCAGCGCTGCGAATGTCATCGCTCATAGGTCACCTCGACGAAACGATTCAGCGAGGTGCTCGCCGGCGCGGGCGGAGATCGCCATGATGGTTAGAGTCGGCTCGTAGCATCCCTGGGTGGTGAAGACGGCTCCGTCGGTGACGAAGACGTTGCGGGCATCGTGAACTTTGCAGTCTGCGTTCACAACGCTGGTTTTGGGATCGTTGCCCATGCGGGCGGTGCCGCACTCGTGGATATTCTTGCCGAAGATGCTGAGTTCTGCCGCGGGCGGAGTGACGTCGGCGAGTTTCATTTCATTGATGATTGCAGAGATGTCCTCGCGCATGGCTTTCGCCATGTTCCTTTCGTTCTCGCCATAGCTCGCATTGATGTGGAGAACCGGAATTCCCCACGCATCTTTCCTCGTGGGGTCGAGCGAGACGCGATTTTCGGCGCGAGGCAGGCACTCGCCCTGGGCTTCCATGGCGAAGTAAGAAGGAATTTCTTCGCGGACGCGCTTGCGCCACGCGTCGCCGAGTTCGGGCATCAGGAAGGCGTGGCCGTAAAGTTCCTGACTGCCGTCGCCATCGAAGCGGTAGCCGCGAAGGAAGTTGGCGTTGCGGTATCTCTCGGATGTGTTGGCGTATTTCGGAATAAGGAATCCGCAGGGACGCCCGGTCTCTTCACGCTTTGATGAGCGTAGCGCTGGCATGAATCCTCCCGCGCCCTCAATCGTGAAGTGGTCCATCAGGTAGCGGCCGAGAACGCCTTGCGAGTTGCCGACTCCCTGAGGATGAGACGGCAGCTTGGAGTTGAGCAGGATGCGGGTGGATTCGAGCGCACCGGCGGCAAGCACTACGACGCGCGCGTAGGCTTCTCGAGACTGATGCGAGTTGCGGTCGATGTAATGGACGCCTTCGGCTTCGCCGTTGGGTTTGATGATTACGTTGCTGACGACGGCATCGCTGACCAGCGTGAATTTTCCGGTGCGTGCAGCGGCTGGCAGCGTGACGGAAGGGCTGTTGAAGTAGGAGGCGGTGAAGCATCCGCGCTGGCATTGGTCGCAGTAATGGCAGGCGGGGCGGCCGCGATGGGGAACGGTGAGATTGGCGACGCGGTCGGGCATGACGCGCCATCCGAATTGTTTCTCGATGGTTTGTTTGGCCTGGCGGCCGCCACAGGAGAGATTCATGGGCGGAAGGAAGTGGCCGTCGGGAAGTTGTGGCAAACCTTCGACGGAGCCGCTCACGCCAATGAAGTCTTCGACGCGATCGTAGTAGGGCTCAAGTTCCTTGTAGCTGATCGGCCAATCTTCACCGTAGCCGTCACGGCTGGCGGCCTTAAATTCGTTATCGCTGAAGCGATAGCTCTCGCGGGCCCAACAAAATGTTTTGCCGCCGACCTGGCGGCCGCGAATCCACATAAAGGGCTTGTCGGCGGGGAACGTGTACGGGTGCTCGAGATCGTTGACGAAAAATTGATGACTGTATTCGTCGCAGGCGTAGCAGAGCCGCTGAATTGGCTGGGTGCGTAAGAGTTTTTCCTGATTGCCGAAGCCGCGATATTTGAGCTGGTACGGCCAGATGTGTTCGGTGAAGTCGCGAGTGGGGACGCACGGCGGTCCGGCTTCGAGCATGAGGACGGTGAGGCCGCGTTCGGTGAGTTCTTTGGCGACCCAGCCTCCGCTGGCGCCAGAGCCGACGATGAGAACGTCGAAGATCTTCTTTTTAGCGATGGGCTTTTTCGCGACGAGCATGCGCCGGTCAGTGTAGCAAAACGGCCTTATGGCTAGGATCTCGCCGACAATCGAGGACCGTAAAGCCCATCATGGTTCTCTGAAGATCGGGATTCTTCGACTGGCGCTCAGTATGACAGCGCCAAAGCCTGCGAACGATGACGGCCTTTGCGGACCACGAAAAAGACTATTGTGCATCAGGTGGTCGATAGAGTTGCGGGCGCGGATTGGCCGTTTTCGGGGCGGTTGAAGTCGAGGACTTCGTCGAGGAAGCGGTCGAGATGATGGCGGTATCCGCGGCTGAGGGAGAGTTTCTTGCCGTTGCTGAGCACGACGAGATATTCGCCATAGCCGCAGGGTTCGAGGCGGCGGATGCGATCGACGTTGACGATGAGCGAACGATGGATGCGCAGGAAGCCAGTGCGGCTAAGTTGCTGCTCGACTGCGCTGATGGTCTGACGAAGCACGTGAGAGTCGTTGCCGACGCGGATGTGGACGTAGTTTCCGGCGGCCTCGATGAAGTCAATTTCTTCGAGGCGGAGAAATGTGACCTGGCCTCCGGAGCGGATGGCGAGGCGGCGAGGCTGATTTTGTGCCTGCTCGAGCGCGACCACTAGGTTTCTGGCCAGAGTGTCGGAGTGGTCGCGCGTGCGCAGAAGATTGTTGGCGCGATCGAGTGCCTTGCGAAATCGTTCTTCGTCAAAAGGCTTGAGCAGGTAGTCGACGGCGTTGTGGTCGAAGGCGCGGACGGCATACTGATCGAAGGCCGTCGTGAAGATGACCACGGGCAAAGCTTGCGGATCGACCGTGTCGAGCGCCTTCAACAAGCTGAAGCCGTCGAGCGACGGCATTTGCACATCTAGGAACAGGAGGTCGGGGCGATGTTGCACGACGGCGTCGAGGGCCTCTTTGCCGTTGCCGCATGCGGCGACGACTTGAATTCCGTTCGATTGGGCCATCGCCTGGAGGGACTCGCGGGCCAGCATTTCATCTTCGGCAATGATCGCTCGGATGTTTGTCATTTTTCCTCCTGGGCTGCGGCGAAGAGTAGCATGGGAATTTCGTCGGACGCTTCTGTCTGGTTATACGGGATGCGAACTTCGGCACGAAAGCCGCCTGCGGGAAGCTCGGACGTATCGAGCTGCCCGTCTGTTCCGTAGAGAATTCGGAGGCGGTTGCGAACATTCTCCAAGCCTATGCCAACGCGTTCCGCGGGCTCGTGTGGCGAGTGATCTGCGGGGCCGTCATTGACGATACTTACGCAGAGATGATGGTTTTCGACACGTGCCGAAATCTCGATGCGGGCTGAGCCAGGGCATCGGGCCACGCCGTGCTTGATGGCATTCTCCACCAGCGGCTGGAGAAAAAGATAAGGGACGTTGGCGTCTAGAAGCGAGGCCGGAACGTCGGTGTCGACGGTCAGGCGATTCAGGAAGCGGATCTTCTGAATGTCGAAGTAGCACTGCACGAATTCCAGTTCGCGGCGCAGGGTCACTTCCTGTGCGTTGCCGCCGGCGAGGCTCATGCGGAGAAGATCGCCGAGAGAGCAGATCATTTTTTGTGCGGCGCGCGGATTCGTGGTGACCAGCGCCGAGACCGAGTGCAGCGTATTAAAGAGGAAGTGAGGCTGAAGCTGCATGCCCAGAACCTGCAACTCCGACTTGATCAGGCTGTTCTCAAGCTGTGCGGCGTGATTCTCCTGCCTTCTTATTTCTGCATAGTAGGCGAGCACGTAGGCAATTACGGCGACGAGGATGTAGATCTGAATGTCTGCCTCGGATTGTGAAAACAGATAAAGGCGCAGGCGAGCGGCGAACGTGGGAAGGTGCAGGTCGGGATAGACGTAATTGTGAAGAAGCGCTTTTAGGACTATGTCTGCGCCAACGGTGCCAGGGATCGCAAGGCCGTGCGTTAGCACGAGGCGAAAGAGGTTCTTGCGACTGAGCGGGAGCTTGGCGCAGAGATAAAGAACGATTGGAGTGAGAATGATGGCCCAGATACCGTAGGCCGTGATGTTCATGCGGATCGATTGCGACCATGGAACTTTGTGGCCACGCAGGAAGAGGAACTCGTAATTCATCCAGGTGCCGAGGATGGCGAAGCCGGTCCAGAGAGCGCAGAAGCCCAGCCACACCTGTAGCCAGTTCGGAGCGGATCCGAAGCGGTTGACGGGCGTGTGGTCCCCGGGCACTGGGAATTAGACCCGGCTTTTCGCAAAAGGTGAGCTGGGGATTAGAGCGGAGATTGCGCGGTTTTGTCGCTTGGAATTGGCGTTACGGCCTCGGTTTTGTTAGAAACGCATCCGATCCCGGAATTGCGGCGGATGCTCACGGAAGAGTTGGCGTTTGGCCCTGCGTGAGGCTAAGCGTCGTGCGCCAAAACCTGCCTTGCTATGATTGGGCGCGTGATCGGTTGCTGGTCATGGGCCCGTTTGACCAGCTTCGATCCGGGAGAACCAGTGCACACCACCATCCAGGATTTGCGATTTGCCTTGCGCTCTTTTCGGAAGAACCTGGGATTTGGAATTTCGGCGATGTTGTCGATCGCGATAGCGATCGGCGCGAATGTTGCGATCTTCAGCGTGGTGAACGGCCTGCTTTTGAAGCCGCTACCGTATCGCGATGCGGACCGTTTGGTCATTTTGTGGAATCGCTCGCCGGGATTGAATATCACGGAGGATTGGTTTTCGACGGCGCAGTATTTCGACATCAAGAACGGGCACTCGGGCTTTGAGCAGGTCGCGATTGCGATCGGCGGCAACGAGAATCTGACCGGCGAGTCTAAGCCGGAGCGTGTGGGAACGATTCATGTTTCGTCGAGTCTTCTTAATATGCTGGGGACGCGGGCGGCGATTGGCCGGATTTTTCTGCCCGAGGAAGATTCGCCGGGCAAAACTGCGACCGCATTATTGAGCTACGGGATGTGGGAGCGGCGGTTTGGAGCTGATCCGAGAGTGCTGGGGAAAAAGCTGGTGCTCGACGGCAAGCCCTATGAAATTGTCGGAGTGCTGCCACAGGATTTTTCTTTGCCGCGCGAAGTGTTGCCTACACTGAATGGCGCGGAGCAGGCGGATGTTCTTGTGCCCCTTCCGCTCGGGCCTACGGCCGTTACCTATCGCGATCATGAAGACTACAACATCATGGGCAAGCTGAAGCGCGGCGTTTCCGTTGAGCAGGCGCGGGCGGAGATGGACATTATTACGGCGCGGCTGCGCCATGATCATCCGGACTTGTATCCGCCGAATGGCGGGTTAACGTTTGGGATTGTGCCTTTGCTTGAGCAGGTGGTGGGCGAGACGCGGCGTCCGTTAATAGTGTTGCTGGCGGCGGTGGGCTTTGTGCTGTTGATTGCATGTGCCAATGTAGCGAATCTATTGCTTTCGCGTGCCGTGGCGCGGCAACAGGAGATGGCGGTGCGCACAGTGCTGGGTGCTGGGCAGCGACGAATTCTCCGGCAGTTATTCACCGAGAGCGTCGCGCTGGCGGTGAGCGGCGGCCTGATCGGCCTGGTGTTGGCAGTGTTTGGGATTCGGCTCATTCGATGGCTGCGACCAGCGAACGTGCCGAGAATCCACAGCATTCAGATCGACTGGCATGTGCTGCTGTTCTCGTTCGTGTTGTCACTCTTGGCGGGAATTCTTTTTGGGCTCCTGCCGGCGTGGCGAGTTTCGCGCGTGAATCTGAATGTTGCGCTCAAGGATTCCGGACGCAGCGCCACGGGTGCGGGCGCGATGTGGGGCCGAGGTCATCGCATGCGCAAATTGCTGGTCGTGTCGGAGTTGGCGCTCTCGCTGGTGCTGCTGATCGGAGCGGGACTAATGATTCGCAGCTTTGCCGCGTTGCAGGGAGTTTCTCCGGGATTCAATCCGGATCACGTACTTACGCTCGGTTTGACGTTGACCGGGCCGCGCTACGCCAAGCCTCAGGTGATCGAAACCTACCGCCGGCTGTGGCCGCGGCTGGAACATCTGCCGGGCGTGACGGCCGCAGGCGGAATCACATCACTGCCCTTGAGCCAGATGTACGCGTGGGGCCCGATTACGGTGGAGGGACAGGTGCTTCCGCCGGGCGAAAATTTCATCAACGCAGACGAGCGCATGGTGGGAGGGGATTATTTCGAGACCATGCAGATTCCTCTGCTGCGCGGTCGCCTGTTCAACGATCAGGATAACGAGAAGAATCCGCTGGTGGTGATTGCGGATGCCTCGATGGCGGAGCAGTTTTGGCCGAACCAGGATCCGATTGGGAAAAGAATCCGGCTGGGCAGTCAAACTTCAGATGAGCCGTGGGTCACCGTGGTTGGAGTGGTGGGGCGCGTAAAACAGTACACGCTGGACAGCGATTCGCGCATCGCGCTGTATCTCTGCCATTTGCAGTTTCCTGTGCGCGAGATGAATGTGGTGCTGCGCAGCCAGAGCGATGCAGCGACGTTGAGGGCAGCAGCCGAGCAGGAAATTCATAAGATGGATCCCGATCTTCCCGTGTATGCGGTGCAGACGATGCGCACACGGGTGGATGAGTCGATGGCGCGGCGGCGTTTTTCGATGCTGCTGTTGGGGCTGTTCGCGATTGTTTCAATCATCCTGGCGGGAATGGGAACTTATGCGGTGCTTGCGTATTTGGTGAGCCAGGGGACGCCGGAGATTGCGATCCGCGTGGCGCTGGGCGCAACGCGTTCGCAGATTCTTGGGATGATTGTGAAGCGCGGTCTCGCGGTAACTGTGGCGGGCGTGATCGCGGGTTTGATCGGCGCGTTTGGGCTTACACGCCTGATTCGCGGCCTACTGTTCAATGTCTTGCCGACCGATCCTTTTACTTACATTGCGGTGTCGTTGTTCCTGCTGATCGTCTCGTGCCTCGCGATCTATATTCCCGCGGCGAGAGCTTCACGCGTCGATCCGATTGCGTGCCTGCGCAATGAATAGCCGCTGATTTACCAGACGCGACAGGCATTTTCGCGCACCTCGCGTTGGCCTTTGTGGCAACCGAAGGCAACGGCAAACTCGGGCGTATCGGCCAGCGTATTGATCACGCGGTATTTTGGGTAGGTGTGCGGATCGGTCAGAACGACCTGACGAATCAGTTCCTGACGATATTCCGTGCACCAGCCGAAGGCATAGGACAGGAAGAATTTCTGTCTCGGAGTCAGGCCGTCGGGGCCCTTCGCATCGATGTCCTTTCCCTGGCGTGCCAGCGCGGACTGCAATCCCATGTACGCGATGCGTATGCCGCCGTTGTCGGCGGTGTCTTCGCCCAGAGTCATGCGGCCGTCCTGCTTCACCCCCGCGCCGGCTTCGGGAATGTCTTGCGTGTATTGGTCGGAGATGCACTTGCCGCGCGCCTCGTATTCTTTGGCGTCGGCGGCGGTCCACCAGTCGCGCAGATTTCCTTGCGCGTCATATTTCCGTCCTTGATCGTCATAGCCGTGGATGATTTCGTGACCAATCACTGCGCCGATGGCGCCATAGTTGAGAGCGGCGTCCTGACTTACGAGGAAGTGCGGCGGCTGCAGAATGCCGGCGGGGAAGTTGATGGTGTTGGTCGGCGGATCGGAATAGGCGTTTATGGTGGGAGGCGTCATGGTCCACTCGCCGCGATCGACCGGCTGGCCGATCTTCGCGACCCAGCGTTCGAATTCAAATTCGACGGCATGCTGCCGGTTCGCTAGAAAACTGTCGCGGCCGACGGGCAGTGAAGCGTAGTCGAGGAAGTGGTCGGGATATCCGATTTTGTTTAGGGTGGCGCCGACTTTTTCGTGGGCTTTGGCTTTTGTGTCTGCCGACATCCACTCGAGCGAGTCGATGTCTTTGCCCAGTGCTGACTCGAGATCCTGGACCATCTGCAGGACGCCTGCCTTGCTCTCGGGAGAGAAAGCGCGGGATACGTAGACCTGTCCGAGGGCGTCGCCCAGGTGGCTGTCGACTTGGTTGACGCAGCGTTTCCAGCGAGCTTGCATGTCTTTGGCGCCGGCGAGAGTGCGTCCGAAGAAGTCAAATGCCTCGCCGTAGAACGCATCGTTCAATACCGGAGACAAGCCGATCACCACGCGCCAGCGTAGATAAGTGTGCCAGTGCTCGAGCGATTGATGTTGCAGCATGGCTTCCATGCCCTGGAAGAATTTGGGCGAGCTCACGACATATTGCTGCGAGGGTGGCGCATTCACCAGCTTTAGATAACGATCGAAATCGAATGAGGGCGAGAGCGCGCGTATTTGCGCGAGCGACATCTTGTTGTTGGTGTTCTTGGGATCGCGGCGCGAGATGGCATCCATCTCCACTTTTGCGAGATCGGTTTCGAAGGTCAGCACGATTCTTGCATTGGCCGCGGCGGCGTCCAGCTTTTCTCCCGCCAGGGCAAGCATGCGGGCAATGTGTTTCAGGTACTTTTCGCGAATCTCTTTCGACTTTGCATCTTGATCGAGATAGTAGCTTCGGCCGGGGAGCGTCATCCCACCTTGGTCGAATTGAGCCGCGTTGTGCGAGGCGTCGTCGGGATCGGGCTGCGCGCTGAATCCGAAGAGCACGCTGTTGGTTTGGTTATCTTGGGGTGTCCAGGCAGTGGGAAGGCTCCGATGCAGATGCGCGATTTCATCGGCCAGGTCTGATTTGTTTTTGATTTGTGCGACGCGATCGAGTTCGGGCTTCAGCCACTCGCGGCTGCGCGCTTCGATGGTCGAGGTGTCCATGCAGGCAAAGTAGAAGTCGCCGATCTTTTGCTCGGCCGGAGTGCGGGAGGGGGCATTGGCCGAGAGTTTCTTCAGGATCTGGCCCAGCATAGTTTCGTTCCAGACCGAGAGAGGGCCATCCACGCCCCACGCGACCTGATCGGAGGGGATGGGATTTGCGGCTTGCCACTTACCGCAGGCGTACTGATAAAAATCCGTGCAGGGGTCGAGGGAGTCATCGAGCAAGTCGGGCGAGAAGTGAACGAGTTTCGGCAGGTCGCTGGGAGGATCCTGAAGGGAAGAGGAGTTCTGGGCAGAGACGAAAGAAACAGACAAGAGGAACGCGAACGTAACCCGAAGAATTTTCAAGTTTCACCTCGACACGTGACGCTTGCGCCCGGCGCGACTCGGAAGTGCGACTACTTCGAGTATTCGAGCGACAGGTTTAGAGACTCGTCAATTTGACTGATAGAGAAGGGGATCGTTGAAAGAGAAGGGGTATGAAGTTAATCGGATGTGGCGGAATGCTCAAGGCAAGGGGCGGGATTCTGTCGGAGTAACTGTGGAGTCGCGGGAGAGGGAGACGGTAGAGGCGACAAAGGTTTTAGTCCTTCACGAATAACATCTTCGTTTTTTCAATGGTCGCAGTCGGGGGTCGTCGAGCCAATTGAGATGTGATCATTCGGCTGGCAGGTTGCTCAACCCGCCACTCACCGCGGAAATCACTGGTTCACGCGGCAGTACGAGCGATGCGATGAATTCTTACTGGCACTCGCTTTGCGCGGACGTCCCTCAGTTTCGCTTTCCCCGCTTTGCGCGGCATCCCCGCTAATGCTGGTTGAGAGTTGAGTCAGCTTCTCATCCGCCCGTTTTTCTTCATTGAGCGTCTGCTCGATGAGGGATATGTGTTCTTCCTCGCCCAATAGCTCGGCGAAGGCCCTCGCGGTTCCGTATCCCGCGATTTCATAGTGCTCTACCCTCTGCGCTGCTCCGATAATCGCTGCGTCCCGCGCAGAATCGTCGTAGTCCTCGCTGATGGCCTCGGCGCCTTCCTTGACCAAGCCCTCCATTCCGAGACATTTCTTGCCAGAGGGTTTTTCTTCCAGCATTTCAAAAATCTGTTCCAGTCGGGAGACATGTTCCGACGTCTGGCGCAGGTGCTCTTCAAATGTCTGGCGCAGCTCTGCGTTGGACGCGGCCTTGGCCATCTTGGGCAGAGCTTTTACAAGCTGCATCTCCGCGCTGTACAGATCCTTGAGTTCGTCGATGTAAACCTGTCGCAATGAACCCTTTTGCATTTTTCCTCTCCTGTGGTGAGTGTCGAGCGGAGAAAGTCGCCGTGGCTCTATTGGGCACCATATTTTTCTGTGTCGGGCCCCGCAATACCGCATATGCGGTATGCCACTCAGTAAATGAATCGATATTACGAGGGTCGGCTCACACTTCCGAAAGTGTCACATCCCTGTCTGGAACAGAGCCCTGTACCGACTACGATCGCAAAGTCATGAGGCAGGTTGCTGTGCCAAGAGTGTTACTTATCGGCACCAGAGGAAATTGCTATTGTGACCCCATCCTCTCGCGATAACTCTAAGAGCATGAGCGTCGTAGCCGGATTCGGAGTAGCTGATCCCACAGTCCGCGCTCCGCGCGTTGCAGTCTGGATTGTTCCCCAAAAAGGCGATCTCCGCATCCCATTCGCCTGGATTCTCACGCTCTACGCCGTGCTGGGATGTACGGTCCTCGGCTTCAGTCGCACGCCGTTGCAGATTCTGTTGACGGTAGTGGCCGGGTGCACACTGGATTCGGCATTTCACTGGCTGTTTTGCAAGCGGGAGCGGCTGGTACCGCTGAGTGCATACATCAGCATGATGTCGATCGCGCTCCTGCTGAACTATTCGCACAATTATTACCTGCTGTTTCTGCCGGTTTTCTTCACGATCGCTTCGAAATATGTCGTGACCTTTCACGGGCGGCACGTCTTCAATCCATCGCTATTTGGAGTGGTATGCGCGCTGTTGATAGGCAAGGGGCTGTACTCGTCGGCGCCGGCTTATCAGTGGGGAGGCTCGTGGGCGCTGGTGGCCTTCATGATCACGGCCGCGTGCGCGCTTTTCCTTTTTCGCATCGGGCGCACGCCGCTCATCGTTTCGTTCCTTTTCTTTTACACGCTGCAGACTCTATTGCGGGCCTACATTCTGCGCGACCATCTGCCGATGCAGACTCTCATCCTGGGTACGCTGACCTCGGCGCGCTTCTATTTATTTCTTTTCTACATGCTCGTGGATCCGAAGACCTCTCCCTCTGGGAAGTGGCAGCAAATCGGATCGGCTTTCGCAGTTGTACTCATCGACCTTTGGTTTCATACCATTGAGTCTCTATACACATTGTTTTTCGCGCTCTTCGTGATGTCGACCGCGCGATTCATCTGGCGGCACGCGAGTGCACTGTGGAAGGAACGCGGCTGGCACTTGAGAAACGCATTCGACCTTCGCCTGGCATTTCGTGTGGCAGTTTGCGGAGGGCTGGGTGCTGCCGGGTTCGTTGCGTATGCGCAGGTAATCCACCCGCGACTGACCATTAACAATCCTGGCTTTGAACTGGTCGAGGTTCCTCCATCAGTCTCAGGAATCGACTCCCAGATGAGCGATGTGATGGGCACCGTTGATCCGCGTCTGCGCCATTTCGCCAAGTGGCTGATGTCGGTCGGCGATGCGATCGCGATCGGCGACTTTGACAATGACGGCCTGCCGGACATTTTCCTCACTAATCCGCTGAAGCGGCCGGAAGACCGCAACGTTCTCTATCGCAACTTGGGGAACTTTCAATTCCGGCGCGTAGAAATTCCGGCACTGCGTGAAATCAATCTCCATCCAGAAAAGTACGGGTTCGCGGCGGGTGCCGTTTTCGTCGACTATGACAATAGCGGTGCTCAATCTCTACTACTCACGTTTGCCTATGGAAAGAATCGCCTGTTGAAAAACATGTTGCCGATCACTGGCAAGCCCGAGTTTGTGGATGTGACACACGGGGCCGGCATCGGAGAGTACAGCACATCGGTCGCAGCCACGTTTTTCGACTACGATCGCGACGGCAAACTCGATCTGTTCGTCGGCAATTCGTTTGCTCCTTACCTGAAGGATTATCCGAGCCCGACACGACTGAACATTTTCGATCTGCCGCAGCCGCAGTATCCCGGCGATCGCCGCATGTTCCACTTCATGCATGAGAGCTGGAATAACGCCGAGAACGGTGGCCCGAATGTCCTGTTCCACAACTCGGGCGACGGGCATTTCGAGAAGATGGACATGCAGGCGATGGGACTGCCGCAAACTCATTTCACGCTGGCGGTCGCTACCGGCGACCTGAACGGCGACGGTTACACCGACTTTTATTGCGCGAACGATTTTGGTCCGGACGATTTGTACCTGAACGATCACGGCAAGCGTTTCGTTCACGTGCAAGGGAAGATGTTCGGCAGCATCGGCAAAGACACATACAAAGGGATGAATGCATCCATTGCCGATCTCGACAATCGCGGCGAACTCGACATTTACGTATCCAATGTGCACGTGCCGTTGCAGGCCGAGGGCAGCCTGCTTTGGAAGACGTATGGCAAAGGCAGGTTTGTTCCTGATTTTCGCGACGAGGCGACAACGCGCGGTGTGCTGAATGAGGGCGGCTTTGGATGGGGTGCAGCCATCGGCGATTTGAATCTCGACGGCTGGCAGGATGTCGTTCAGGTCAACGGAATGGTGGACGATAGCCTCGATCGCCGCTTCGCCAAGCCTCACGACTACTGGTACGCCGCGGAGAAAGTCATGCTGGCTCCGCCCGAGGTTCACTCTTACGTCGACCGCTGGCCAGATCTGAGGGGCTACGAAATCTTTGGTCATCAGGCGAATCGTGTTTATCTTTCGCGTGGCGATGAAACCAGCATGCAGTTTGTCGACGTTGCTCCGCAGGTGGGGCTCACGCAACTAGGAACCTCGCGCGGAGTGGCTTTGGCTGACTTTAATAACGAGGGAGTTCTCGACGTCGCGATTACGCACCAGTTCGGCAGGTTGACGTTCTATCGCAACACACTGCACGAACGAGATCGCAACGAGGGGCGAGCCCACCATTGGCTTGGCCTGTCGATGCAAGGCGACGGCCACAAGATTTCTCGCGAAGCGATTGGGACCCAAGTCTTCGTCACGCACACAGAGAACGGGCGGCGCGTCCGGCAGATGCGCGAAGTCCAGATCGCGAATGGATTCTCAGCGCAGAATGATCGCCGTCTGCTGTTCGGCTTCGGCAATTATGAGGGGCCGGTCGAGGTAGAGGTGCACTGGTATGGCGCGGAGACGCAAATCTACCGTGATCTTACGCTCGATCAATACCACTCCATCGGATATGGCATCGGGCAAAAGCCGAGCCTACAAATGGCACAAGGTTCGGCTTCCAAACGGGGGCAGGAATGAGCCTGAAGGACTACTGGTATATCGCCGCCGAATCAAGAGAACTGCGGCAGAAGCCCTTAGCCGTGGCGCCGCTTGGAGAACGGATGGTGCTCTTCCGAATGGGCGACGGGCGAGTGGCCGCGTTGGAGGACCGCTGCTCGCACCGCAATATTGCCTTGTCCCAAGGGACGGTGGCGTCGGGATGCGTAACTTGTCCTTACCACGGATGGTCGTTCGATGCTGCGGGGCGTTGCGTGAAGATTCCGTCGCTTGGTTCGTGCGATCGGCTGCCGACTCATGGAGTGCGAGCTTATCCCGTTCGCGAACAGGCAGGATACATCTGGATTTATCCCGGGGAGTCGATTCCCGAGTCCGGACCATTCGAATTTCCGCACGAAGAAGAACGCAACTGGACCACATTCCGCATGCGCACCCGGTTCGCGGCGACAGTGGAATCTTGTCTGGAAAATTTTCTGGACTGCCCGCACACGGTGTACGTTCACGGGGGCTGGTTCCGCAATCACGACACCAAAGAGCTGTCTGCGATCGTGCGTTCTACCGCGAACTCGGTGGAGGTCGAGTTTCGCGGGGAGCCCATAACCAAGAGCCTGGTGTCCCAATTATTTTTCCCGAATGGAAAAGAACTGCGACACACTGATCGCTTCCTGATGCCGAATATCAGCCGGGTGGACTATGACTTCGGACCCGACCGGCACTTCATCATCACTTCGCAATGCACGCCACTGAGCGAATTTGAAACCGACGTTTTTACTGTGATCTCATTTTCCTTCGGCCGAATCGCGCCGCTGGTGCGGCTTTTGCTCGAGCCGATCTGTCGCAAGATCATTCGCCAGGATGTGGACATTCTGGCCGCCCAAACCGAACAGGTTCGCCGGTTTCGTGGGGCGCAGTTTTCTCACGTGCAAACCGACCTGCTGGGTCTGAAGATTCACTCCTTGCGGAGACGGGCCGAGCGGTCAGAAGCACGATCGTCGGAAGCACGATTGCCAGAAGAACGATCGGAAGAAACGGTTGAACCAGCAGAGCAGGCGCGGGAGATCACGATCTGCTTCTGACCTAAGGGACGTAACATGATGGATCGAAAACTACACAGCCAGATCGTACCGCTCGCCGATGTCACCGCGGCCGACGCATGCTCGATGTACCAAATCTTTGCCCGCCACTATGACTGCGTTTCGATCGAACAATTCACTCGTGACCTAGAAGAGAAAGACTGTGTGCTGATGTTGCGCAACGAAAGCGGGGTGATTTGCGGATTCTCAACCCAGCAGATTCTCAGAGTAACGGTGAAGGGCAGGCCGATCCGCGCCGTGTTTTCTGGCGACACGATTGTGGATTCCAACTACTGGGGAGCGCAGGAACTCAGCCATTGCTGGTGCCGCTACGTCAGCGAGGTGTACTGCGATGAGCCGGATGTGCCGCTCTATTGGTTTCTTATATCAAAGGGATACCGGACTTACTTATACCTTCCGATTTTCTTTGAGCACTTCTATCCCAACTTTGCCGGGCCTAATCCGCCGTTCGAACAACAGATTCTCGATGCGCTCGCGACCCGCAAGGTTCCTGACTATTACCGGCGAGAGAGTGGCCTCATAGTATTCCCGCACTCTCAAGGGCAACTCAAGCCGCACCTCGCCGAGATACCGGCTCGTCGCAGGCGCGACCCTCATGTCCAGTATTTTCTTCATCGAAATCCTCAGTATGCGAACGGTCACGAACTGGCCTGCCTGGCAGAGATTTCTCCGACGAACATGAAGCTGTTTGCGGGCCGCATCATGCAATCGGCACAGCCGGCACAACAGTGGTCCGCTGGAGCCGACTGATGCTTTATCCCCTCTACTATCGCGCGCTGAATGCCGTGCCCCTGGCCGAGTTTCGGGGCGAGTCGCGGCGATTCCTCTCTTCGCTGTCGGATCCTGTGAATACACAGACCAGGTTACTGCTCGATCTGCTGTCGAAGAATCGCGACTGTGCTTTCGGCCGACAGCATGGCTTCACCTCAATACGCACGCGTCGCGAGTATCAGGAGCGCGTACCTATCGTCAGCTATGACGATCTTGCGCCGTGGATCGAACGCATCAGAGCGGGTGAATCCGGCGTGCTTACAAGTGAGCCGGTCCTCGCGTTTGAGAAGAGCAGTGGCTCCGCCAGCGCCGCCAAATACATCCCCTACACGAAGACGCTACGGCAGCAGTTTCAATCAGCCTTGGCACCGTGGATCACAAACATGCACCACGCATCTCCACGAATCGCGCGCGGCCCCGCTTATTGGATGGTCACGCCGCTCTCAAGGGACGGAGAGACCACAGCAGGTGGTATTCCCGTTGGATTCGAGAGTGACACCGAATATTTTGGTTCGCTGCAACAGGCCGTTCTTCGAAGGACGATGGCCGTTCCCCCAGAGCTGGCGGGCGTTTCCGATCTCGACGAGTGCCTTTATCTAACGCTGCGTTTTCTGCTGCAGGCTCGCTCTCTGGCGTTCATTTCTGTGTGGAGTCCCACTCTTCTGCTTATCCTGCTTGATCGCCTTGAGGAATATGGTGAGCGCTTGGTTCGTGATCTGAAAAGCGGAAAAGCCACTGTGGATGCTCCGTTGCCTATCGAGATCAGCAAATGTCTGGTCCGCGATGCTCTTCAGGCAGAACGACTACGCGCAATGTTGCGGCGCGGGCGAATCGAAGCGAATATCCTCTGGCCCGAACTTGCGCTCATCAGTTGCTGGACATCGGCGGGTTCTACAGCAGCGAAGTCAGCGATCGAGGACCGTTTTCCCGGTGTGCCGATTCAAGGCAAGGGCCTATTGGCGACTGAAGGCATCGTAACGATTCCTCTCGCCGAATACGCATCGCCTGTCGCTGCCGTGACGTCGCACTTTCTCGAATTTCTCGATGACTCGGGTCGCTGCCATCTTGTGCCCGAACTTGAGGCCGGCCGCGAATACTCCGTGCTGATAACCACGGGCGGGGGCTTGTGGCGCTATCGACTGGGTGATCGTGTTCGCGTATCCGGTTTCGCCGAGCGAACTCCCTGCCTGGAGTTTCTGGGTAAAGAAGATGATGTGAGCGATCTCTGCGGCGAAAAGCTAAATAGCGTCTTCGTAGCGAAGACACTCGATGCGCTGCCGGTTTGCCGCAACGCTGAATTCGTAATGCTCGCGCCCGTGAATGCAAATCCGCCGCACTACACGCTCTTCATCGAGTCCGCGAATATTTACTCTGACGAGCTTGAAGCGCGACAGATCGACGAGATGCTGAAAGCGAATCCGCACTATGCCTATTGCCCCCAACTCGGACAATTAAATGAAGTCCGCATCTACCGGATTCGCCATGCGGCGCAGGAAACATACGTTAAACAAAGCGTGCTGGATGGGCATCGCGCGGGAAATATCAAGACAGCAGCCCTGAACAAGCGTACCGATTGGGATCGAGTATTCGCCGGGTACTACATCGAATCTGGCGCGGCGGAGGTTTGCGCATGATCGCCCCAGTGCTGCCGCGGCTTCAATCGCGATTCGACATCGGTGTGGCGGAAGCTGCGGATGACGCGGAAATCCGCGAACTGCTACGGCGCAGCCCGATTCCCGGGCAGATCAGTGTCACCTTCGAGCGCGAACCGAATTTTCTTGAATCGTGCCGCATTCGCGGCGACTTCGTGCAAGTCGGAATCGGACGCGATCGCCGCACGGGCAAACTCGTTGGCTTGGGCACTCGCTCGATTGCTCCTGCGTTCATCAACGGACAACCAGCGCCGCTCGGCTATCTCTCCGACCTGCGCGTCGATGGGCCCTACCGCGGCGGAACTCTCCTCGCGCGTGGTTACCAGTTTCTGAGGCGCCTCCATGAGGACGGTTGCGCGCAGCTGTATACCACGGTGATCTTTAACGACAATCATGCGGCCCTTGCCACAATCACAAGCGGGCGCGCGGGTCTGCCAAAGTATCACGACATGGGCAGGATTCATTGCCCAGGGATCAACATACGTTCGGCGCGTCCCGCAATTCGCGCCGAGTGCGAAATCCATCGTGGTTCGAAAGGTCTTTTGCCCGAAATGTTGCAATGTATTCACCGCAACAACGCCCACCGGCAGTTTGCCCCGCTGCATACGCCCGGCATGTTTCAAGACCGCTGGCGAGACTTTCGACTGGACAATTTTCACGTGGCCCTTCGTGGAGACAAGGTGGTCGGTGTTCTAGGTTCCTGGGATCAGCGGTCCTTTAAGCAGACTCGAATCGTCAGCTATGGCTCGCGCTTGCGCTGGCTTGTTCCGCTGGCAAACGCATTGCGGCCGATCGCGAAGACTGCCGCTTATCCGAAGCCCGGGGGCGAAGTCCCGTACTTCTACATCTCTTTCATTGCGATCGACGAGGACGATGTGGAAGTTTTTCGCGCGCTCTTAAGGAGCGCATACAACGCTGCGGTGGGCAAGGGATACCTCTATGCGATGCTCGCCCTCCACGAGCGCGATCCACTACTGCCCGCGTTGCGCGAATATTCGTTGACACCATTTTTCGGACGGCTCTTCTGCGTCACATTTGAAGATGGCGAGCAGGCTTTTAGTCAATTGGACGGGCGGGTGCCGTACCTGGAGGCAGCGACGTTCTGATGACGATTCCGTGGAGAAAGGTAAATCCTCTTCGATTTTCCGCCGACCTGCGTACGCTGCTGTTTCTTTTTCTCTTCAACGCCTTGTTAGTCGTGCAATGGCGGAACGTGTGGCGCAGTCCTTTCTTGTTAGTTGCGACCTACACTCTGGCGGTGGTGGCGCTGGTGGCCAAGCATAACCACATGCACCTCCCGATCTTTCGCAATCGCGCCTGGAATAGTGCATTTGGGTTGTGGCTCAGTGCGCTGACCGCGCATCCCTGCACGGGCATAATTACGTCGCACAACGAACTGCATCACGGCCAGAACAATACGGACGCAGACTTCGTTCGCAGTTCGCTCGTTCACTATCGCTCGAATCTCGCCAATCTTGCCGCGTTCTTTTTTGCTTCGGTCGCGACCATGTACCGCAACAAGCCGGCCGACCTTGAGATATGGCGCTGTTCCAAGCTACAGCTTTATCGTCAAGCAATCGCCGAGCGTTGCCTGACCTACTCGGTGCTGGCCGTGCTGCTCATCATCAACTACCGCTCCACGTTGAAGTACTGCATCGGACCATGGTTCTTCGGACAATGGGTACTGGTGACCATCAATCTGCTCCAGCACCAGGCCTGTGATGCCGCCTCGAGATTCAATCATTCCCGCAACATCACCGGGCGCATTGCCAACTGGCTGCTTCTGAATAACGGATATCATACGGTCCACCACATGTTCCCGACTGCACATTGGAGCAAGCTGCCTGTCATTCACGAGCGGGTCGTCGCGCCTCATCTCCAGCCGGGCTTGAGCGAGCGTTCCTTGTGGCTGTGTGTCTGGCGGCGATTCATTCTAGGCAGGAACAAAGACTGGCAGGGAGCGGGCACTTGATTTCTGGTCACAAGCCTTCCGATCAAAAGCCGTCGGGGCCTCGCTCATTTCTTGGCATCCGGGAAGCGCTCGCGTTTCGCCGCAGTCCATTGACCTATCTGCAGCAGCTCGCCGCGGACTACGGTGACGTCGTGCACTTCCGTCTCGGCTGGAAGCACGCATTCCTTCTCAATCATCCCGACCTCGTACATGAATTTTTCGTTATGCATGCGTCGCGGCAGGTTCGCGGGCCGGTGATGCAGCGCGCCCGCACCGTGATGGGAAACGGCTTGCTTACCAGCGAAGATCCTCTGCACTCCGTGCAGCGACGAGTGATCCAGCCAGCATTTCATCGGGAACAGCTCGCAGGTTATGCGCGCTTCATGGGCGAATACTCGCGAAAGGCCTGTGAAGGCTGGCGTGAAGGCGAGGTCATCGATCTTCGCAAAGAAATGCTCGCGCTGACCTTGAGCATTTTAGGTAAGACATTGTTTGACAGGAAGATTGAGGAAGACGCAGGTGAAATCGCAGAAGCCGTGACGGCCTTGATGTCTCTGGTTGATCTTGTCTTCGTTCCATTCTCAAACTATCTGATGCAACTCCCTATCCCGGGCATGCGACGGGTTCGGCGCGTGCGTGAGCGTTTTGACCGCCTGATCTACAGTCTGATTGAGCAACGTATGCGCGATGGCATCGATGGCGGCGATCTGCTTTCTGTTTTGCTGAGGCATCAACCCACGGAGGGAAGTCGCGCACAAGCGATGCGCCAGGTGCGCGACGAGTGCCTGACGCTGCTGCTTGCCGGCCATGAGACGATCGCCAACGCCTTAACGTACGCGCTCTTTGTGTTGGCGAAGCACCCTGAGCACGTACGCCGCATTCGGAAGGAAGTCGAAGTTGTAGCGGGAAATGTGGATCTGAATGCCGATCACTATGAGCAAATGCCGGTCACGCGCAGCGCTTTCCTCGAGGCGATGCGGTTGTTTCCGCCGGTGTGGGTCTTGGGCCGCGCTTTGAGTGAATCCTGCAATATAGGCACGGTTAGAGTGCCGAAGGGCGCCGTGGTGTTTGCCAGCCAATATCTGTTACATCGTGACCCACGCTTCTTTTCTGAGCCCGAAGACTTTCGGCCCAGCCGATTTTTGGACTCGGCAAAGACTCATCCCTTTGCTTATTTTCCGTTCGGGTTGGGTCCGCGACGGTGCGTTGGCGAGGGATTTGCCCTGATGGAAGGAACGCTAGCATTGGGAACGATATTGCAGCAGTGGGACGTGGAATTACTACCGGAAACAGAGCTTGTGCTGGATCCCAAGGTTACTCTTCGTCCAAAAAAGCCGGTATTGGTCCGGCTGCGTTCCGTCACTGTAGGATCGAGTTCTCGCTGTGATGAAACTACCTTAGCTGCAGGCGAACTTGCCAGCGATCCGCTTGGATCGTGCCCTACCACCAGAGCAGTTGCAAGGCAATGATGGCGGCGCATTGACTCACGAGATAGACGTGAAACAAATTTCGTCGCCGGGAGAGGCCGAAGAATTGAAGCGTGGCCGCATCGTAACCGAGGCGGATGAAAATCCGCAGCACCACCAGCAATAGCAGAGCGAAAAGAACTGCGCGATAGCGAGCCGCGTCCAACAACGGGAGAAGTCCTGTTACACCGGCAAAAACGCCCAGCGCTCCCCACGGTTGCAATACGGCGACGATGGGCGATCCAGAAGGGAATTGCGCGCCGAACAATCGCTTGTAGAGCCCGGCGGCGCGTCGTGGGAAGAATACGCCGGCCAGTCCCGTTAACAAATGGTCGGCAGCGAGGACCACCAGATTCAAGTACGCGACCGCATGCCAGAGTTTCATGTTTCGAGAGTGCTCCGCATGGAGGATTGTATTTGAAGGACCTTACGAAGGGCTCCGTGATGCAAATCTTGCTCCGGCTGGCGGGATTCATCATGGCCAGCATGTTGGGGCAGGCTTTGTATCTGCTGGCGGATATGTATTGGGTCGGCCGCCTGGGCAAGGAGTCGGTCACCGCAGTCGGTCTCGCCGCGAATCTCATGGCCCTTACGCTGGCGCTCACGCAAATCATGGGCGTCGGCACCACAACTCTGATATCTCATGCCGCAGGAGCGAAGGATCGAGAGCGGGCTCACATCGTATTCAATCAGTCCTTCGCGATGTCGGTTGTGGGAGGCGGAGCGCTCTGTCTTCTGGCTTTCGTTTTGCGTCGCGTTTATTGCAGCGCGCTGGCCGCGAGTCCGGAAACTGTGAGACTGGGAACGGACTATCTCTTCTGGTTTATTCCGGCGCTGTTTCTGCAGTTTCCGTTTGTATCGATGGGCGCGGCGCTACGTGGAGCCGGAGTGGTGAAGCCGACGGTAGCCGCACTCGTCTCAACCGTACTGATCAACCTGGTCCTGGCCCCTGTCATGATTTTTGGCTGGGGTACGGGCCACGCGTTTGCGGTTCGTGGAGCAGCGCTGGCAACCTTCATCGCTCTCGTGCTGGGAGTCGCTGGAATGCTTATCTATTTTCTGCTTAGCGAGGGATATCTAGCCTTCGACATCTCGCTCATGCGACCGGATTTCGATCTATGGCGCGAAGTCTTTCGCATCGGCCTGCCGGCCGGGGCGGAGCTGGGAATTCTGGGAATTTACCTGATCGTCGTCTATGCCGCGATCCGGCATTTTGGAGCCGCCGCGCAAGGCGGATTCGCTATCGGTGCCCGCATCATGCAGTCACTGATCCTTCCCGCTGTGGCTGTGGGCATGGCCAACGCGCCCATCGTGGGTCAGAACTTTTCGGCGCGGCAACCGGGGAGAGTGCGCGAAAGTTTTCGCGCGGCTTGTGTTGTCGCTTCTGTAGTGATGCTACTGCTGACC
Source organism: Candidatus Solibacter sp. (assembly GCA_035501655.1). Lineage (GTDB taxonomy): Bacteria > Acidobacteriota > Terriglobia > Terriglobales > Acidobacteriaceae > Sulfotelmatobacter. Next base: position 188,606 of record DATJVU010000041.1, on the reverse strand, counting down.
ATTCTTTGCCAGGTGCGCGCGCCCAGCATCGTACGCATTTTCTCGGGACAAGCCGATGTTGTTGCGGTCGGGGCCGGCTATCTGAAATTCATCTCGCTTACCTTTCTAGCCACTGGTCTGATCTTTGCCTGTACGAGCGTCTTTCAGGGACTGGGAAATACCCGCCCGCCATTTGTAAGTTCGATCATCCGCTTTTTTGTTTTTGCCGTCCCCGTCTTATTATTTCTGCAGCGGCTCGCTCTCAATGACATCTGGATCATCTCGGCCACTTCTATCTGGATTCAAGCATTTTCGAACTTATGGTTCCTGCGAAAGGAGCTGCGAGCGAAGCTCGGGGCGCGCGAAGAGTCGGTCAGGGCTGGAGAAGAATTGAGACCGGTGACTTAGAGACACTATGTCGAATGCCAGAACCTTCATCTGGGTGTTTATCTATGTGCAGGCAGCGTTCATCACTGTGGATCTCTACGAACATTGGAGGTTAGGACGCCGAAACGATGCCAACAAGGTCATCCGCCGCAATGCGGCCGTTATTTTGGCCGTGGTCATTGCGTGCGCCGGATACTCTGTTATTCAACTCGCACTGGCGTCAGCTCTGCCTGATATCGGCAAGGTGTCCGACTGGGCACAGAGAGTTACCTCCACGCCAAGGCCAGCCGCACCTCCCGGGCCGGCGCTGGCAATTCCAGTTTTCGTGTTCGCGTTTGTGATCGGCACGTTCTTTGACTACATGGTTCATCGATTTCTTCTGCACGGGCCGCTCTGGAGGCTGCACGAGAATCATCATCTGCCCTCGGTGGTATCGAATGTCATGCCGGGAATTGCAGCGCGGCCTTTCGTGATCGTTCCGAACTTCCTGATCAACGCCGGGTCGTGCGCCGCGATTTTCCTTACCGTTCGACTGATCGGCAATTCTCGCCTGATCACAGCCTTCATCTACGTTGTCCCGGCACTGTTGTTGACGTTCACGTTTGTGGCCTGCGCCAGTCACTCCATCTTCCTGCGCCGCTTCCACTGGGTTGAGACTTTGTTTCGCGCTTTGCTGCTGATTGGCCCGCGCGAGCATCTTGTCCACCATTCCGCCGACATCCAGGGCAACTACGGCAATTTCACATCCTTGTGGGACCACGCTTTGGGTACCTACGTCTCCCCCAGCGAGATCAACGATCACCGTTTCGGTCTTGCATACGACCAGGATTTTCTGGGAGCGATCACAGCGGGCCGCTTCAAACTGCCGCATCCAATCCGGTCGCGCTTCCAAGTGGGCCTGGTTTGTCGAATTGACGAACCCCCCTCGGGAATGGAGTAACTGCGAGGGAACCTCTAGCGATTTCTCTGGAGTCAAGCGCCAGTCAGCGCCAAAATCTAAGAAACTCGGGGGCTACGATGATGAACCGCTACATCGGAATCAAGCTGCTCGCTGGTTTTATGGGGATCTACCACATTCTCATGGGAGTCCTCGGAATTGCTTCCGGTACGCTCGCGGCCTGGGGCGCGCATGCGTTGTGGCACGCCAACGTCACCGTCGATCCGCAGTTCACCTATTTGGCCAAATTTCTGGGTGCTTATGTCGTGGCCTTCGGCATCATGATGTTGTTCATCGCGAAGGATCCCGTGCGTTACGGTTCGCTGGTATATCCCGCTGTCGTCGTAGCCGTCTTGCGAATTGGCGAGCGCCTAATGTTTGCCAATGAATTGAAAACTGCGTTTGGAGTAGGAATGGACCGCACCATCGGCACCATCATAGTGGTCGGAATTCTGAATGGCGCGCTGCTCGTATTGAAGCCACGCGAAGACAGTGCGCGGATGCACTAGTCCTTGGTTTCGCACTTCTGATCGCTCTTTTCTTTCGCTCGGCCTCTCAAAAAATCAATTTGCCGCTCAGACTTTCAGGAAGCTGCGTTCCCGGAGAGATTGCGGTCTGGCCTGCATACACATGCGCGAGTTTGGGGAGTTTCCCGATCGCAGGCAAGGCTTGTGGCGTGACCCTGGTGCCGTAGACGTTCATAAATTGCAGCTCTTGGAGGCCGCCAAGTTGCAACACAGTCTGGTCTGCGATTGACGTATTCATCAGATTCAAGGTGCGCAATCGTTTCATCGCTGCGATAGTCGCCGCCGAGCGATCAGTAACGCCGGTACGGGAAAGGTCGGCAATCGTGATGTGGTCCGCGACAGGAGCGAACGCTGCCATTTCGCGATCTCCGAATTGTGAACCCATGATCGACGCATTCAAGCGCAGATCGGAAGTGCTGCGGGATTCGTAGTCGAGAATGTTGGGAAACTGTTTTTGCAATTGAGCGACGGTAGGCGCCAAAGCAGAGCGGAGTTTTGCCACCGCGGCGGAATCCGTTTCTGGAAATGTAACTTCGGCGCTTGTCGAAGCCGCAGCCGGCGCATCTTTCAGAGCATCGTTGGCAAGCGTGTCTGATGCGCCCGCGCCGACCCATAGTTCAATGACTTTAGTCTGATCGGCCGACAGCGGAGATTTGCCCTTCGGCATGAAATTATCGTCACTCGCGGGCAACGTGATACGGCGAAATAGATCGCTCGCTTGCGCGTTTCCAGCATGAATCACAGGCCCATCCTTGCCGCCGCGCATCAACGCTCGATAGCTGTCGAGGCGCAGGTTTCCCTTATGCTTGTCGGCGCTGTGGCAAATCACGCAGCGAGCATTAAAAATCGGCTGAACACGCGCGCCGTAAAACGTATGGGGATCTGCTGGCATCGCTGCCTTTTCATTCTCAATGCCCAGCAGCGTGCGCAGGCCTGCCGGCATGTGCGCCGTGAGATGATTTTCCCCCAAAGTTAACTGTCCGCCGCGGTGCCCCGTAAAGGCGACCAATGCGACTCCAACGATGAGCGTCAGAGCGTAGATGACGGATTGGTTCGCGCGAGTACGTAGCAAGCAACAAATCCAGCACAGGATGGCGAGCACGACTCCAGCCCACATATGTTGCGTAACCAGCGCTCCCGAATAGCCGCCGTTGCGAGCGAGGCACCATCCAAAGAAGCCGGCAACTGTGGCGCTCACCGTCGCAAGGCCCAGGACTAGACCTGCAGACAAACGTAAATGCGAGAAGCGCGAGCTTCGTCCGGCGAACTCAAGAATCGGCACGAGCAGCAACAACGCGATTGGGAAGTGAATGATTAGAGGATGGAAACTCCCCAGGAATTGCGCCCACTCCGATCGCTCGTTTCCATCCGGAGGCAGAAGTGCGGCCAGCGCCACTAACAAAAGCAGAAACGGCGCAAGGGCGAGCCAAGATTTCACCCACTTGCGGATGCCTTCAGCGCGAGTAGTCATGAGTGCAAGGCATCCTTGAGAATCGCGCGACAGGGACTTCCGTCAAAAATCTTCATGCCAGGATTTCGCCAATCACGCGCGCCGGCTTTACGCTGGTGAGTTTCTGCTGCAGCCCTTGAAACGAGTAGTTGAGCTTGTGGTGGTCGAAGCCCAGCAAGTAAAGCATGGTGGCGTGCAGATCGCGAATGTCCACCGGATCTTTCACAATTTCGTATCCCATTTCGTCGGTTTGGCCATGAGTGATTCCGGGTTTGATCCCACCTCCGGCGAGCCAGATCGTGAACGCTCCAGGGTTGTGATCGCGGCCGACGTATTTCATCTCCTGGCCATTTCTGTTTTCCCGCATGGGCGTGCGCCCAAATTCTCCACCCCACACCACGAGCGTGTCCTCGAGCAAGCCTCGTTCCTTCAGATCGGCAAGCAGCGCCGCCGTCGGTTGATCGACCTCGCGGCAACGATCGTTGAAGCCGAGATTTAACGCCTCCTTCGCATCCGCCCCGTGGGAATCCCATCCCCAGTGATAGAGTTGAATAAACCGCACGCCGCGCTCCGCCAGCCGCCGCGCAACCAGGCAATTGTTGGCGAAGCTCGACTCTCCCGGCTTTGATCCGTACCGAGCCCGCACCGACTCGGGCTCTTTGTGGATGTCCATAGCGTCGGTCGCATCCATTTGCATGCGAAAGGCCATCTCGTATTGCGCGATGCGCGTGACCGTTTCCGGATTGCCCAAGTCGGAGTACGTTTGCCGATCGATCTGGTCGATCGAATCGAGCATGTCGCGCCGCAGCGAGCGGCTCACGCCCGGCGGATCGTCGAGGTATAAAACAGGCTCGCCATGCGAGCGGCACTGCACCCCCTGATAGACGCTGGGCAAAAAGCCGGAACTCCACAACTGCTTTCCGCCGTCCGGCGACTTGCCTCCCGAAAGCAGCACAATGAATCCCGGCAGATTCTGGTTCTCCGTGCCGAGGCCATACAACACCCACGAACCAAACGATGGATAGCCAAGCCGCGCATTGCCGGTGTGCACGAGCAACTGTGCCGGAGCGTGATTGAACTGATCGGTGCGCATCGACTTGATGAAGCAAATTTCGTCGAGATGCTGCTCGAGATGCGGCAAGCGGTCTGAAATCCAGTGGCCGCTCTCTCCCACCTGGTGGAAGGGATACTGCGAACCCAACAACTTCGGCACGCCGCTGATGAACGCGAACCGTTTGCCCGCCAAAAACGAAGCAGGGCAATCCTGCCCATCGAGCCGCTTCAGGTCTGGCTTGTATTCGAAAAGTTCCAGCTGGCTGGGCGCTCCCGCCATGTGCAAATAGATGACGCGGCGCACCTTCGCCGCGAATTGTGGGGGCAAGACTGAGAGCGGACTTGAAGCGTCGCGCGTAAAGTCGAGCGTTTCGTATTTCGTGCGGTCAGCATCTTTCGCGGAGCTTGCATATTGCGCCAGCGATGTGCCGACGAACAGCGTGCCGAGACCGCCACTCAACGTGCGCAGGAAGTGGCGGCGAGTTTGCGCCTGCAGCGCCGCCATTCGCAACTCACGCGCTTTATTCAAATTCGCGCCTGCATTGTCTTCGAAAAAATTGTTTGCCATATTTCTGTCCCACCACCGACTACCTGGTCAAAGCCGCATCCAGATTAAGCAGCACGCTGGCAACAGCGGTCATCGCGGCCAACTCCTTTGATCGATCGCCGGCAACTGACACCCTCACGATTTTCGGTTGGCTATTGTCGGCTAGCGCCTTTTCATAGAGCGTTCGCAGCGTATCCAACTCGAATTGGCTCGGATCGCGCGACAAGACCCAGTGCGCCCCGCATTTAATTTGTGCGTCCAGAGAATCCCCAGCCTGCAGCATGCGGCGAGCCAGCACCTCCGAGGCCTCGTGATAGACAGGATCGTTCATCGTGACCAGCGCCTGCAGCGGTGTATTCGTCGGGATGCGCCGTGCCAGGCTGGTGTCGTGATCCGAAGCATCGAAGATGAGAAAGCTGGGATAGCCGCTCGTCCGCTTGATATACGTATAAATCGCGCGACGGTAGCGGTCTGGGCCTGTCGCATCGACCCATTTACTCTCGTTATAAACCGAATTCCACACGCCTTCGGGCTGCGGCGGCATAACCGGCGGACCGCCGATTTTGTCAGTCAGCAGGCCGCTCGCCACTAGCGCCTGATCGCGAACCATTTCTGCCAACAGCCGCTGTTGAGGCCCACGCGCCAGCAATCGATTGCGTGGATCCCTTTCATTCAGCGCCGCATTCGACTTAGAACTCTGCCGGTAGGTCGCGCTGGTTACCAGCTCGCGCAACAGCGCCTTCATGTCCCAGTGCAAGTCGTTTTGAAAATGTAACGCAAGCCAATCCAGCAGCTCCGGATGGCTTGGTCTTTCTCCCATGCTGCCAAAATTTTCAAGCGTCTCGACGATGCCTGTTCCGAAAAGCTGCTCCCAATAGCGATTGACTGCCGTGCGGGCTGTCAGCGGCTGCTCCGGGCTGAAAAACCATTTGGCCAGCGTGAGTCGGTTGTGCGGAGCGTTTTCCGGCAGGCGCGGCAGAAGGCCGGGGACATCGGCTGTCAGCGCTGGTCCGATCTTCGTCAGGAAATTCCCGCGCTCAAATTCCATGGTCTCTCGCCGGTCGTAGTCTGCTTGTTCGGCCATGACCGGCGTGTCGACGCCGGGAATCTTCTCCAACTGCCGCGTGAGTTCCGCGAGGCGAGTCAGCTTGGTGCGATATGCGGAGTCAGCTGCCAGGTCGCTCCAGCATGAGTCTGCGCTCGTCGCTAGTCTGGCGCGCCGCACAAGGCCCGGCTTGTCATTAACGTTTTCGGTTTGCGTGAGTTGCAGCTTGATCCGGCTGCCCGACGGCAGATGGAGCGGAGACTCTGGAACGCCGATCGCCCAGCGCGCGTGAAAGAGATTCGGGTCCTCGGCGAAGCCGCCCGTTACATCCACGGCCTCGGTGCGTTTGACAGCCAGAGCAATCGCATTCTGCAGATCGCTCTCCTCATCGGGCACGAAATAACGAAAATGAATTTTTTCCGCGGATCCACTCGGTCGGATCACCCAGCCTTCGATCTGGCTCACGATGAAGCCCAGCTCCGGATTGTGGCGCGCCGCATCGCCACTCACTGGAAAAACTTCAAGCTTCACTGCTGTGATTACAGGCGCATTCGTCGCCGCTGTCAGTTCATAAACCGATTTCCCCGGAGTGTTCGCTGCGGCATGCATTTCGCCGTCCGACGTTTGAAAGACGGTTGGCCGGTCCTTCGCCTTCTTGATCGCGTCTTTTTTGGTCTCAGCAATCGCCTTCACCAGGTCTTTGCGTCGCTGCTGGCGATCTTTGATCCGCTTGGCAATCTCTTTGGCCGTAAGAGGTTTTTCCGGTTGCTTCTCATGGTCGAATGCAACCAGTTCACGTTCGAGATCGCCGGCAATCCACCGTAATGCGAGCGCTTCGCTCGCCGACGCAGCCGTAATTGGCAGAGCCGTCCACTTCGCATTTCCCTCGAGCTTACGTCCCTGATCGGTCACTTCTTGGCTCAGGTTCGCGATCTCGTCCTGCAATTTCGCCGCTTCCGCGTAATTCTTTTCGTCCTTGGGAACCCGCAGCACTGGCGTGTCCTCAGGCAGATCGGCGTCAAGAGATGTATTGAAAAATGCGAGTGACTTGTAGTACTCCGCGTGCCGGATCGGATCGTAAGGATGCGAATGGCACTGCACGCAATTCATGGTCAGGCCATTCAACACCAGCCATGTGGTCGCCGAGCGGTCCATGGCAGCGATCAGGCGATATTCTTCGTCGTCGGTTCCGCCCTCATCGTTGTTGGGCGTCTGGCGATGAAAAGAGCTCGCGATGCGATCGTCAAACGTCGCACCAGGGAGCAGATCGCCCGCCAGTTGCTTGATCACGAACTGGTCGTACGGCAAGTTTTGATTGAAGCCGCGAATCACCCAGTCGCGATAGGGCCAAACGCCAGGGCGGTCGCGATCGGCCTCATACCCTTTGCTGTCGGCGTACCGCGCAAGGTCGAGCCACAGTGCCGCCCAACGCTCTCCGTAATGCGGCGAGGCTAAAAGCCGATCCACCTGCTTTTCGTACGCGTTGGGCGACGAATCCGCCAGGAAAGCCGCTTGCTCTTCCATCGTCGGCGGCAGGCCGGTAAGGTCGAACGATACCCGTCGCAGCAACGCTGCCTTGTCCGCTTCGGGCGATGGCGCCAGATTTTCTTTTTCGAGGCGCGCCAGAACAAAACGGTCCACTGGGTCGCGCACCCACGCCGCTTGCTTTACCTGCGGCAGTTGTTGTGGCCGGGGCGCAACGAATGCCCAGTGTTCCTCCCACTTGGCGCCCTGCTTGATCCAGCGGCGCAGCAAATCAATCTGGTGAACAGAGAGCGGTGGAGAATGATACGGCATCCGCGCCTCAGGATCGGACGACGTGACACGTGCAATCAGTTCGGACTGTTCAGGGTGGCCGGGGACGATGGTGCGTCGTCCAGACTTGCCAGTGCCGAGCGCTTCGTCACGGTAGATGAACGACACGCCATTCTTTTGCCGCACGCCGCCGTGGCACTGCACGCAATTCTGATTCAGGATAGGCTGAATGTCCTCGGTGAAGCTGACTTCGCTACCCGATCTGTGCCGGATCAGCCACCACCCGGCCAGCGCACAAGCCAGCACAGCCACCGCAGCCACCATGGCACGCGGCCACCGGGATGGGACTGGAGCACTAAACATATTGGCCCCATAAGTATAAGAGCCTTTTCAAGGGGCTTTGGTTCAAAAAGCGAAATCCGGATTCTGGATGGGCATAGATCGCAATTCAAGAGAGGACCGCGGTTTACCCAATCCAGCCTCGCGAGACGGCGAATCGTGATTGATACGCAAAGGGAGTCCATGACTGGCTCCCGTCGCACTAGATTGGCCTGACGATTCCGTCCCGCGTCGCCGCCGTATTCCGAACCAGTATGAGCACGAGCAACATTCCTGCAAGCGGGACCAGTCCGGCCACGATCATGATCGAATCGAAGGAGCGTGTCACCATGGCCCGGTGCGCGTCGGAGAAGTGCCCGATCAGCTTGAAAGCGACAATCGTTCCTATGCCGGCCCCGGTTCCGCCCAGCCCGCTTACAGAAGCGACAGCATCTTCCTTGAACAAATCCGACGGCAGCACGTTGGCGATGGTCGTGAATGCGCCGTAGCAGAACGTCGCCACCGCAAAGAGCACTGTAATCGCCGTCAAATTGACGGTGAGAATCGTTGGTATGAGCAGCGTCACGCCAAATCCGCCGAAGACGACCAGCGCTTTTCGCCCCGCGCCCACCGACCACCCGCGCTTGATCAAATATCCAGAAGCGAAACCGCCGAAAAAATTGCCGAGGTCGGTGGCAATAAAAGGAATCCAGATCGCTATCACTCCGGTCTTCAGGGAAATTCCTTTCGCCACCAGGTAAATCGGAAACCAGTCTGCGATGAAGAACCAAACCGGATCGGTGAACGTTCGGGCAACGATCGCTCCCCACGTCTGCGGCAGCCGCAGCAAGTCGATCCATCGCGGCCGAGCCGTAGCCTCCGGTCGTGTCGGATCGTTCGCGTTGGCCGTGATGATCTGCCGCTCGGCCTCACCCAATCGAGGATGCTCACTTGGCGGCCGATAAAAACTTCTCCACACCAGCAGCCAGACGAAGCCGAGCAATCCCGGAATCACAAATACCGGCCGCCAGCCCCAGTGCAGATATATCGGCAATATGATGAACGGCGCAATCGCTCCTCCGATCGACGAACCGCTGTCGAAAAATGCGGTGGCAAACGCGCGTTCCTGTTTGGGGAACCACTCCGAGACGGCTTTGGTCGCGCCCGGCCAGTTGCCCGACTCACCCGCGCCCAGCAGGAATCGGAATGTGGCGAAGCTGTAGAAACCGTTCGCCAGCGATGTGGCCACCGAGACGATCGAATACCAAAACACGGTGAGCGTGAGACCGCGGCGGGTTCCTACGCGGTCCATCAGTCTTCCGCAGGCGCTTTGCCCCAGCGAATAGGCGACGCGGAATCCGATCAGCAGGTTCGCATAATCGCTGTTCGTCCAGTGATAGATTTCCTTCAGATAAGGCGAGAGCAGCGACAGAGTCTGGCGGTCGATATAGTTGATGACCGTCGAGGCAAACAGCAGGCCGCCAATCCACCAGCGCAGATTGCGGATTGGCCGCACGCTCGATTTGCTGGCAATTGTGGGATCGGCCATTTGTTGCAGTTCTCGACATCGACTTACAGAAATCGACTGCGATTACTGCAACGTCTGTACCTCCACCGACAGCACCGCGGGTAAATCGCGCACGATGGGAGTCCAGGAATCTCCAGCGTCATTAGAGGCGTAGACCTGTCCGCCCGTGGTGCCGAAATAAATCCCGCACTTGTCGAGCGAGTCGACCGCCATGGCGTCGCGCAGCACATTCACGTAGCAGTCTTTTTGCGGCAGGCCCCTGGTTAGTGCTTCCCACTCGTTGCCGCCAGTCCGGCTGCGATAGACGCGCAACTTTCCCTCATGCACGAAGTGCTCGCCATCGCTTTTGATCGGAACGACGTAGATTGTCTCCGGTTCATGTGCGTGAACGTCGATCACAAATCCGAAATCCGTCGGCAGATTGCCGCTGACTTTGTTCCACTGCTCGCCGGCATCGTCAGAACGCATGACGTGCCAGTGTTTTTGCATAAAGAGCACATTCGGGCGTGATTTGTTCATCGCGATGTGATGCACGCAGTGCCCCACTTCGGCGGTCGGATTTGGGATGTACTGCGAATACAATCCCTTGTTGATCGGCTTCCACGACTTGCCGCCATCGTCAGTGCGGAACGCTCCCGCGGCAGAAATCGCAATATAAATTCGATTCGGATTGCTGGGATCAAGAATGATTGTGTGCAGGCACAGGCCGCCGGCGCCCGGCTGCCACTTCGGCCCGGTGCCGTGACCGCGCAGCCCGGAAAGTTCTTTCCAGTTTTCACCGCCGTCGGTCGAGCGGAAAAGCGCCGCATCTTCGACGCCGGCGTACACAATATCGGGATCGGTGAGCGACGGCTCCACGTGCCACACCCGCTTGAACTCCCACGGATGTTGCGTGCCGTCGTAGAACTGGTGCGTCGTGAGCGGCGCCCCGGTCTCAGCCGATGTGTCATAGACGAACTTGTTGCTGGCGGCTTTGGGCGGGCCTGGTTCGGGCCTTTCGCCGGGTGGCGTCCCCGGCTGGTGCCAGGTCTTGCCCCCATCGTCAGACCGCTGAATAATCTGCCCAAACCATCCGCTGGTCTGCGAGGCATAAATCCGGTTCGGGTCTACCGGCGACCCCTTCAGGTGATACAGTTCCCACCCGGCAAAATGCGGCCCGCTCACGTCCCACTGCTCCCGCTTGCCATCCGCCGTCAGAATGAATGCCCCTTTGCGCGTTCCCACCAGCACCCGAACTTTACTCATGCATCGACTCCTTGTAGAAGAAATACGTTCTGTGAGTCACCTACTTTGAATCAACATATCGCCTCAACTTACTCGAACGCAAGCTGGCAACGCGCGGGCCCTGGTTTGCGACGAAACACCTATGCCACAAAGACGCAGTCGCCACGCTTCAGGCACAATGGTCATGCCGAAGCCCAAAGCCGGAGCTCTCAAATTGACCGACTCAGCCGTCGAGATTCAAGGCCGCACGCTGAAGCTGTCGAACCTCGAAAAAGTGCTGTATCCCGCGGTGGGGTTCACCAAGAAAGATGTCATCGACTACTACGCTCGCATCGCGCCGGCGATGATTCCGCACTTGACTGCCCGCGCCCTGACTCGCAAGCGTTACCCCGACGGTGTTGACGGTGAGCCCTTCTTCGAAAAGAACGCTCCCATGCACAAGCCCGATTGGGTGAAGACTGCGCCCATCTGGAGCGGCCACAACCGCCGCACTATTCACTACATCCTTGCCGACGATCTGCCGACCCTGATCTGGCTCGCGAACCTGGCTGCGCTCGAGCTGCATCCCTCACTCGCGCTGGCGTCCGACATCACTTGCCCCACGGAAATGGTCTTCGATCTTGACCCCGGAGCGCCCGCCAACATCCTGCAATGCTGCCAGGTCGCATTCTGGCTGCGCGAGATCTTCGACCACTTCGGCCTCAAGAGTTTCCCCAAGACTTCCGGATCCAAAGGTCTGCAGGTCTACGTCCCGCTCAACACGCCCACGACGTACGAAGCGACCAAAACGTTTGCCCTCCTCTTGGCGCAGTGGCTCGAGCACGAGCATCCCAAGGAAGTTGTATCGGATATGAAAAAACAGCTTCGAACCGGCAAGGTCTTCGTCGATTGGAGCCAGAACGACGAGCATAAGACGACGATTGCAGTCTATTCGCTGCGAGCGCGCGAACGGCCGACGGTTTCAACGCCCGTAACCTGGGAAGAGTGCGAACGCGCCCATAAGAAAAAAGATGCAAGCTTACTTGTGTTCGAATCGAAGCAAGTGGTTTCTCGCTTCGAGAAGATGGGCGACCTGTTCGAATCTGTGCTGGAATTAAAACAAAAACTCCCCGATCTCAAGAAAGTTGCCGCGGCCGCCGAACCAGAGACAATCGAAATTGCGGCCCAGGCCGAGGAGCCAAGAGCGCAAAAAAACGGAAGGCGAAACTCGGCAAAAAAGAAGTGATGCTCCGTCATGCGGTGGTAAGTTTTCCCAGTTTATAATCGCGACTCAACGATATCTTGAATTTCCATGCCTCAACTCTTTGCCGGCACTTCCGGATGGGCCTATCCAAGCTGGAAGCCGGATTTCTACCCGCAGAAACTGCCGCAGAAGAAATTTCTCGGCCACTACGCCACCAAACTCAATACGGTTGAGGTCAACTTCACCTTCCGCCAACTCGTAAAAGAATCCACCATCCAGAACTGGATGCAAGACACGCCGTCGCATTTCCGCTTCGGTGTGAAGGCGCACCAGGTCATCACGCACATCAAGCGCCTCAAGGGAACGGAAGATTTCCTTCCGCGCTTTCTCGCCACGATCGAACCGTTGGCAGCCGCAGGCAAACTCGGCCCCGTGCTGTTCCAGCTTCCTCCGAACTTGAAGATGGACGCCGCGCTGCTCAAGGATTTCCTCGCCATTCTTCCGCGCGCCGTTCCGTCGGCGTTCGAATTTCGCCATGATTCATGGTTCAGCGACTCGACTTGGGAACTGCTGAAGTCGACCGGTGCAGCGCTTTGCGTCGCCGAGACCGAGACCTTAACGACTCCAGACGTTGTTACCGCTCCATTCGTCTACTATCGCTTTCGCAAGCCGAGCTATTCCGGGGAAGAGCGCCAGTCGATGATCGACCGCATTCGCCAGCATCTCGCTTCGGCACGCGATGTCTTCGCCTATTTCAAGCACGAAGAGACTCCCGAAGGAGCCCTGTACGCCGTGGATTTGCTGCGCGAAGTGAGTAGCGCGACCTAGCAGTGTTTGCCCAAGAATCCCCTTCAATACTTTCACCTGCGTCCGATAACGCGCTACCATTTCATTACTCATGGCAGCAGACGCCAACGCGAGAACGCTTTCCGACTTTCTCGACTACCTACGAATCGAAAAAGGCCTGGCGCCATTGTCCATCAGCGCCTACACCACCGACATTGGCCAATTCGCCGGATTCCTCGAAAAACGAAAGCGCGTTCTGCTCACAGCGAAGCGTCAGGACCTCCGCGAGTTTCTCCAGCAACTTTTTTCCCATCAAGTCGATGGGCGCAGCGTAGGCCGCAAGCTCTCCGCGTTGCGGCATCTCTACCGCTATCTCCTGCTCGACAAGCGAATCGACCACGACCCCACGCTGAATATCGAATCTCCCCGCCAATGGAAGGTGCTGCCCAAGGCTCTAGCGCGCGACGAAATGGAAAAAACTCTGGCCGCGCCGCTAGTGCAGGCAGGGAATCCGACCGCATCCGAAAATTCCGCCGCGCTCGCCATGCGCGATCGCGCGATGCTCGAAGTTTTTTACGCCGGGGCGCTGCGCGTATCGGAAATCATTGGCGCGAAAATCGAGGACCTGAAACTCGAAGCGGGATACATGCTAGTCCGCGGCAAAGGCGACAAAGAGCGCGTGGTGCCACTCGGCAAGTCGGCGCAGGATGCGTTACGCGAGTATCTCGCGAAAGCGCGCCCCGAGTTGGCAAAGGAAACCGCAAGTCGGGCCCAGAAAAATTCTCCGCTGCTCTTCATCGCTCGTGGCGCACGCGGCCTCACCCGTCAGCGAGTGTGGCAGATGGTGCGCGCCGCTTCCGCCGCCTCCGGTCGCAAAGCGTCGCCGCACATGCTGCGCCACAGTTGCGCCACACACATGGTCGAAAACGGCGCCGACCTGCGCACCGTGCAGACGATTCTCGGCCACGCCGACATCTCAACGACGCAGGTCTACACCCACATGGCGCTTGACCGCTTGCGGACTGTCTACCAGAAGCACCATCCAAGAGCGAAGGCCAGATAGATGACGAGGTCAAACACAGTCGTGAGCAAGGCCGTCGCCGACTTCCTCCGCCATCTGCGCGAGCGCAATTCGTCCGCCCACACCATCAAGGCATACACCGGCGACCTCGCCAACTTCGCCGCCTACGCCGGTTCCCGCGGCTGGAATCAGCTCGATCACATCGCGATTCGCGGCTTTCTCTCACAGCTCTACGAAAAAGGATTGAGCAAGACTTCAGTCGCCCGCGCGCTCGCCGCGGTTCGCTCTCTCTATCGTTGGCTCGCGCAGGAAGGAGTCGTCGAGCAAAATCCCGCAAAACTGGTCGCCACACCCAAGCTGCCCAAAAAACTCCCACGCGTGCCCACGATTGAAGAAATGAACTCCGTGCTCGACGGAGAAATGCCCGAGCAAGCGGCATTCCCCGAGCGCGATCGACTCATGCTCGAACTGCTTTACGGATGCGGGATACGCAACTCCGAGCTCACCGGAATCAATCTCGACGATATTCGCCTGAGCGCCGAGGCGATCCTGATTCGTGGCAAAGGAAAAAAAGAGCGCTACGTCCCATTCGGCGAGACAGCAAAGAATGCGCTGGCAGCCTATCTTCCCGCGCGGCAATCGACCCTCGCAGAATCACACAAGAGCACGCAAGCTCTCCTGATCAATCAGCGCGGTGGACGCCTCACCACCCGCAGCGTCGGCCGCATTATCAAGAAAATTGCCGTCGCCAAAGGGCTTTCATCAGACGTCCACCCACATACTCTGCGCCACGCCTTCGGCACGCACATGTTGGAGGAAGGCGCCGATCTGCGCGCCATTCAGGAGTTGCTCGGTCACGAGCGCCTCGCCACGACTCAGCGCTACACGCAGCTTTCTATGAAGCATGTGCTTCACGTCTACGACCAGACGCACCCGCGAGCCAAGTAAGCAAAAAAGCAACTCCTCTAATTCTAATTTCTTCCTAATCTCATCCATTACGAAGGCGAATGTTCTTGTGTCCTCTGTGCGCCCCGACGGTCCTGTAATAGATTGCTGAATCGGAGGGATTGCCGTGGAGTGTGCGACCGATTCCGGAGCCAGAATCGCAAAACGTGTTGGACGAACCATCGCTGAACTGCGTGCCCTGCAGGAGCCGCTGCTGGCGGGGGAAGTTGATCCCACAACGCTCGTGGATTTTCGCGACGCGCTCAATCGCGTCCGCAACACCGCATGGGCGGCACAGCAGTCCGCCTCCGCCGCGCTCCACGCCGATGGCCCCACGACAGTTGCATCGTTGCTGGCGCTGGAACGCGTTCGGGCGGCCTACCAGCTATGCCAGCTAATTCGCGAGGATATGCGGCGCGAAGATATCGGACTGCAGAAAGGCACTCTCGTTCAGTTCTGTAGCGTTGCGCAGGAATTGGTGAACGAATTAAAAGATCGGCTCTAACGCCGTAGAGAAGTCGCTTGCAACGTCTCTTGCATCAATCGCCAATATTTCTGGGCGGGCGCAGCTCTTCCCACATCCCGACGATTTTTTCCTTTACCGCGGCTGTGTGCTTTTCGTAGACCTCTTCTGAAGCCGCCGACTCGGCCGGCGGAAAAATGGGATCGCCGAATACCATCTTCAGCGGCTTGAAGCCCTGAAATCCCTGGTTGCGCGGCCACACTTCATAAAATCCTTCGATCGCAACCGGAACAATCGGCACCTGCATGTGTATCGATAAAATCGCCGCACCTTTCTTGAAAATCCGCGGCGTGCCGTCGATCGAGCGCTCGCCCTCGGGATAGAGAATCAGCGCCATCCCATGCCGCAGCCCAAACGCTCCCGCGCGCATCGCGGGAACAAGATTCGCATCCGGGTCAAGCACCACAACTTTCAGCCAGCGCGCCAGCTTCCGCATGAAGCCTTCGCCGAAGATTTCGCTCGTGCCCACCGCGAACAGCCGCCTAAAAACTTCCGAAGGAAGAATGCTAGCTAAAATCAACGGGTCGAGATAGCTCTGGTGATTCGAAGAAATAATGCAAGCGCCGGTCAAGGGAACTTTCTCGATGCCGCTTATCTTCAAGTCGCCCCGGTCGAGAGAGACCACCTGGATCAGCCGCGATACCAGAAACCAGAACGCGTCTCGAGCCGGCGCACGCCGCGCCAGCGCAAGCACCTCCGGATCATCGGGATCATCGGCCAGAATCGTTTTCCATCCGGCAAACGGAGCGCGTGTCTTCGCTTCGCCTGCGCCGCTCGCTGCGCTCTGCAAGACGGCATCGATCAGGTCGCGCACGGTGTAAATCTCAGTCAGCCGCGACTCTTCGAGTTCACCGCCCAATTCTTCTTCCAGTTGGCTGAGCAGTTCCACGCGCTGCATGGAGTCGAGTCCCAGATCCAGTTCCAGATTGTGGGTCGGCCGCAGGCCCGCCGGAGCACTATGCGCCGCATCGCGCAAGACTTTGAGCCCGCGCTGTACGTCCGGCTGCTCAAGCCATGCGGTCTCGTCTGCGGTAAGCGGCTTCTCCGCGGGAATATCGGCGTTGTCGTCCAGCTTCTTCGCCAGGTTGCTCTTGACCTTTTTCTCTACTTCGAAACGCTTGATCTTGCGCGTGGTCGTGCGCGGCAAATCGTCCTGCCAGATTTCGTAGCTGCCAATGCGCTTGGTCGATGCAATCTGCTGCGACAAGCCTTCCACGTCGAACCGGATGACTTCTTTCGCATTCACAACTCTCCTCTGCCGCAGCACATCGAAGTTCGGAACAATCACGGCATGCAGGCGATCGCCGCCCGCACCCGGCTTGCCTTCCAGCCCCATCACCGCCATTTCCTTGATGTACGGCGACTTCATGTAATGCGCTTCAATCTCCTCCGGATATACATTCTTTCCATTGCTGAGGACGATGACTTCCTTCTTTCGTCCAGTCACAAACAGATGGCCGTGCGAATCGAAGTAGCCCAAATCACCCGTGTAAAGCCAGTCATCGCGAAGCACCGCGGCAGTCGCGTCCGGACGATTCCAATACCCCTTCATCACCATCGGTCCACGAACAACAATCTCGCCAACTGCAAGCCCGCCGTCCTCCTGCGGTTGGGCGTCGACGATCTTTCCCTCGACACCCTTCATCGCCTTGCCCACAGAACCAAAAACAATGTCATTCGGAGAATTGACGTAGATGGCCGCTGCTGTTTCGGTCAGGCCGAGCGCTTGCATCACGTCGATGCCAAGATCGTAGAAGTCGCGCGCAATGCCCGGATCGAAGCGCGACCCACCGGTAGCCAAGTAGCGCATCTTCGGCCCGAGCGTGTTATGCACCTTGCGAAAAAGAAATGGCCCAGCGTTAATGCCAACTTTTCGCAGCGACCGGTTAAGTCCAACCATGGCCGCAAAGATCTTCTGAGTCACCGCTCCGCGCTTCTTGATCTCCTGAAAAATCCGTTCGTGAATCAGATAGTAAAACTGCGGCACAACCGCAAACGCGGTGATATTCCGCTCGGTCAGCGCGCGTAGCAATTCCGTAGTGTTAAGCGTTTCCAGATAAACGACGCGCGCTCCCTTCACCAGCGGCAGCAGCAAGTTCGCCATCTGCGCCAGCACGTGAAACAACGGCAGCACGCCCAGCAGCGCATCGGACGGCCCCAGATCCACCCAATTAAAAACCGCTTCCACTTCGCCAAGGATGTTCGCGTGCGTGAGCATCACGCCCTTGGGATCGGCCGTCGTGCCCGACGTATAAATCAGCGATGCAAGGTCGTCGTCTTTTGCCGGCGCAGGCTGAAACTTTCCCGGTCCGGCTTCGAAGATCGCTGGCAGATTTCCCAGCCACTGCTGCTGAATCGAATGATTCGACATCCGGTCGGGATCCATCAGGATCAAGCCGAGGTTCAGCTCCCGGGCTGCCGGCTGTGACACGGCAATATGTTTGGCGTCCACGAACATCGCGGTTGCCCCGGCATCCTTGAGCAGTTTTGTGACCTGATCGTCGTGAAGCGCAGTGTCGAGTGGAACGGCGGCGCATCCCGATGCAATAATCCCCAGATACGCCGCGACCCAGCGCGGGTGGTTGTCGGCCAGAATCGCGATTCTCGATCCGCGCGCGAAACCGTTCTCCATAATCCAGCGGCCGATCGATTCCGCCATGCGGTGCAGTTCCGCATACGTGCAGCTCTCCATCTGATCGTGGCGCTGAAGCTCGAGCGCAACGTGGTTCGGCCAGCGCTCGGAGCACTCTACAAACCGGTCATAGAAAGTGGGCATGGTTTCGGCGAGTCGTGGGGAATATACACGAAAAGCGCGTTACGGCGCAGTGCTGGCGTCGGTGCGTTCGGCCCGCTGAGAAACGATCGCGGCTATTGCGATTCTCTAGGGTTTTTGAGTCTGCGCCTGCTTGTCGGCCTCGGCCAGCGCCTTGCGGAACTCCTCCACGGCAGTCATCTTGGGCGGCCGCAGGCAATCCTTGCCGACATAGCGCCAGACCGGCGAACCACCCATGCCGGTATCCACATTCCAGCGGTAAACCGCAAAATAATCGTCAGCAGGCCCAATCTCATTGCTGATGTGCGGCCCGCGACTCATCGGATACATACTCGGGTCTGCATTGGGGTTCTGTCCTCGCTGCCCGCCGATGCGAATACTGGCATCGGTACTCTGCGCCACGCCTCCGCGCTGGTCGACCGGCCCGCCTTTGATCGTGGGCTGCATCGCCTTGCCGCTGCCGGTTCGAACCACAATGACCAGGTCCGTCTGGGCGCCATCCATCATCGGTCGCAGCCGTCCCCAATCCTCGAGCGCTTTTTCCACATTGTCCCGCGCGGTCGCGTTGGCCATGGGCTGGTCCAGCGGTTCCCCGGCATCCGGATCGATAATGACCTTCACCGTCTGCGCTCGCCGAACGTCCTCGGGAAACGTCGTCTTGTTCTTGTCTTTCGCGGATAACGGCGCTGCCAGCGCCGAGGCTAGAACTACCAGCAAGAAGAGGCGTTTCATAGGAGCCTCCAAACAACAGCCTGCGATGCCGCCAATTATACTTAAGATGCCAAAGTGGTGGTTCGCTGCGAACTTAGGCTGCATCTAATGTGCTACGCTTTAAAAGTGTGTCTTTTTTGAGATTCGGGCACGTCGCCCCTGAAGGATTTCCGGATTGATCAACCAGCTTCTAGGCAAGGTTTTTGGCACCAAGAACGAGCGTGTGGTCAAATCGCTGATGCCCAGGGTGCGGGCCATCAACGCCCTTGAGCCCCAGATCGAAAAGCTCACCGACGCCGAGCTGCGCGCCAAAACCGATGAATTTCGCCAGCGCATCCAGGAGCGCCTGAGCCGCCTGGGTGGAAATGGCAGTCAGTCTCCATCCGGCGATTCGGCAAACCTCGAGGCCGAAGACGATTTCGACCGCACCAAGCGGCTCGAAAAGGAACAATACGACGCCCTGCAGGAAGTCCTGAACGAAATCCTCGAGGAGGCCTTCGCGGTCGCACGTGAGGCCGGCCGCCGCGTGCTCAACATGCGCCATTTCGATGTGCAGTTGATCGGCGGCATGATCCTGCATGAAGGCAAGATCTCTGAAATGAAGACCGGCGAAGGCAAAACGCTGGTTGCGACCCTCCCCGTTTACCTGAATGCGCTCAGTGGCAGAGGTGTCCACGTCGTTACCGTCAACGACTACCTCGCCAAACGCGACTCCGAATGGATGGGCAAGCTCTACCGTTTCCTTGGCCTCACCGTGGGCGTCATCGTCCACGACCTGGATGACCAGGAGCGCCGCGCCGCCTACGCCGCCGACGTGACCTACGGCACCAACAATGAATTCGGCTTCGACTATCTCCGCGACAACATGAAGTTTGACTTGCGCGATTGCGTGCAGCGCGGCCACAACTACGCCATTGTCGATGAAGTTGACTCCATCCTGATTGACGAGGCCCGCACTCCGCTCATCATCTCCGGCGCCAGCGAAGAGTCGACCGACAAGTACTACCGGGTCAACCGCATCATCCCCAAGCTTGAGAAGGGCGAGGAGGTATCGCCGGCGGAATTGCGCGATTTGCTGGAAGAGGACAAGATTCCTGCCGACCGGCGCGAGTCACTGATCGAGGAGCTCAAAGCCTCCGGCGACGATCCACAGCGAAAGATTCTCACCGGCGACTTCGTCATCGACGAAAAGCACCGCAACATCACCGTCAGCGACGGAGGGTGGGGAAAAGTCGAGGGCCTGCTCGGCATCGGCAATATCGCCGACCCCGAGAACTGGGCCCTCAAGCACCACGTCGAGACCGCCATCAAAGCGCATGCGCTCTATCGCAAAGACGTGGAATACGTCATCAAAGATGGCGAAGTCGTCATCGTAGACGAGTTCACCGGCCGCATGATGCCCGGCCGCCGCTGGTCCGATGGCCTGCACCAGGCAATTGAAGCCAAAGAAAACGTCAAGATCGAGCGCGAGAACCAGACTCTCGCGACCATCACCTTCCAAAATTATTTCCGCATGTTTAAGAAGCTTGCCGGCATGACGGGAACGGCAGAAACCGAAGCCGAGGAATTCGACAAGATTTATAAGCTCGAAGTCACGGTGATTCCGACCAACAGACAATTGCTGCGCATCGAGAATCCCGATGTTGTCTACCGCACGGAAAAAGAAAAGTATTTCGCCGCGGCCGACGAAATCCAGAAGCTCGCAGAAAAAGGCCAGCCCGTGCTGGTCGGCACAACGTCCGTCGAAAAATCCGAACGCCTCTCTGACCTGCTTAAGAAGAAGGGCATCAAGCATGTCGTCCTCAACGCCAAGTTCCACGAGCGCGAAGCCGAAATCGTCGCCCAGGCCGGACGCAAAGGCATGGTCACCATCGCCACCAACATGGCCGGCCGTGGCACCGACATTCTGCTCGGCGGCAACCCGGAATTCATGGCCAAGCAGGAGATGGTCAAGAAGGGAATCGCGCAGCAGTTGCGCGTGGCGCAGGGCAAGATCGAAGGTCCGCAGGAAGACGGCGAATCGTCCATCTTCTATTACAACGGCAACGAGTACACCGTACCGACCGGCAAGTGGACCGAATCCTACGCGCGTCACAAAGCGCAAACCGACGCCGAGCACGACGAAGTCACCGCTGTCGGCGGCTTGCACATTCTAGGCACCGAGCGCCATGAGTCGCGCCGCATCGACAATCAGCTTCGCGGACGCGCCGGTCGCCAGGGCGACCCCGGATCCTCTCGCTTCTATCTCGCGCTCGAAGACGACCTGATGCGCATCTTCGCGAAAGAATGGGTCTCGACTCTGCTGCAGCGTCTCGGCATGGAAGAAGGCGTGCCCATCGAATCGAAGATGATTACGCGCCGCATCGAGACCGCGCAAAAAGCGGTCGAGGGTCAGCACTTCGAATCGCGCAAACATCTTCTCGAATACGACGACGTGATGAACAAGCAGCGCGAGGCCGTCTACGGCCTGCGCCGCCGCTTGCTCGAAGGCATGGATCAGAAAGACCTGATCCTGCAAGACTACGTCTCAGCAATCCTCGGCGACCTGATGGACCAGTACTGCCCGGTCAAATCCCACGCCAATGACTGGGACATCAAGGGCCTGAAAGACGCTGTATTCACGCGCTTCGGCGTCGACTTCCTCGCCGAAGGCGTAAAGCCCGAGTCGCTGAACCGCGCCGAACTAGGCGACGCGATCTTCGACAAGCTCAAAGAACGCTACGACGCGAAAGAAAAATTAATTGGCCCCGACGCCATGCGCCATCACGAGCGCATGATCATGCTCAGCGTGATCGACCAGCAATGGAAAGATCACCTGCTCAGCATGGACCACCTGAAAGAGGGCATCGGTCTGCGCGGCTACGGCCAGCACGATCCGCTGGTCGAGTACAAGAAAGAGTCCTTCGAGATGTTCGAAGCGATGATGCAGCGCTTCCAGGAAGATACGGTCCGCTATCTCTACCTGATGCAAATCCTCGAGCGCCCGCCCGACCAAGCCGCAGGACCGCCTCCCAGTGCACCCTCCGGGCAAGGCCCTGAGCCGGGAGTTCCCGCCGATCGCAGCGGCGACGGCAACGGACGCCGTCCTCCTCGCATGGTCTCAACTTCGGCCGACGAACTCGAAGAAGCCTTCATGCGCCGCAAGCGCCGCGAACTCGAGCAGGCCCGCATGGCCGGCAGCGGAGACGTCCAACAAGTCCAGCAAGTAGTCCGCGGCCAGGAAAAGGTCGGCCGCAACGACCCCTGCCCCTGCGGCTCCGGCAAGAAATACAAAAAATGCCACGGCGCGTAAGCCAGTCAGAGCGTCAATAGCAGAAACGGCGTCATCCCGAAGACTCGCGTTTTCTCCAGCGAGTCGAGGGATCTCCCCCAAATTAACTCTCCGGGAGATTCCTTAATCTGCCTGAAGAACGGCTCCGCTCGGAATGACGCCAGAGACGTTAGTCGCCTAGTGCCGATCAGCCCCGCACTTCCTCGAACGTCATCTCTTCCGCTCTGCTGCCGCTCTCCTCTTTCCACTCCGCAAACAGCGTCGCATAATTCTTCGTGATGTACTCTTCCGGTTTCACTCCCAACTTCTTCGCAGTCGAGTCAATCCACCGAGCCGCCCCCTCAATCTCGCAGAAATTCCCAATCGGAGTTTCATCCACCACGACATCCCCCTTGCCATCCGTCCACTCGGCGCGAAATTTCTCATAGCGAAACGAGGGCGCATATCCCAGCGCCAGCAGAATCTGATCGAGAGATTTCCCGTCTTCGACGGTGGTTTCCAACTCCTCGCGGCTACTGTGTCGATCGCGCTTCGTTCCGCTCTTATGCGTCAGCTTCCACTCCGACCCATACTTCCGCAGTCGAAGCAATTCTTTCTTCGCCCGCAATACGCCGCCGGGCAAGTCATACAGCGTATTCATCTCATGCGTTCGCCGCGTCTTCAGACGGAATCCCGCCGCCCGCAACCCCTTTCGAAGCGCGCGCAAGTCGCCAACCCGAAACTTGATCTCAACTTCCTGCGCCATGAGATGAGTGTAGTACGT
This sequence comes from Candidatus Solibacter sp., assembly GCA_035501655.1. Taxonomy (GTDB): domain Bacteria; phylum Acidobacteriota; class Terriglobia; order Terriglobales; family Acidobacteriaceae; genus Sulfotelmatobacter. Next base: position 165,880 of record DATJVU010000041.1, on the reverse strand, counting down.
TCGGCCCGCTTAGGGACGGCGTAGACCAGGTCGCGGCGAAAGGCCTCCCGCTGCTAACTTCTACTGAGGGGGCTCAACCGGCCAGTTCGTTTTCGCAAGAACTCGTCGCAAAAGCAGCGCGCTTTCCCCAATCCACTTGCTGAATAGGGCCAATGACCAAGCCCCAGCACAACGCCCCAATCCACGCCATGCCCGACGCCGCAAAAAAAGGCCAGGAGTATTGCCCGGTGCGGTCCAGAAGATAACCGGTGAGAAACGGAGCAAGCGCCCCGCCCAGATTGCCAACGAAATTCTGCATTCCGATCCATCGCCCAACCATGGAGTGACCCGCAAGAGATTGCGGAATGGTCCATGTGGCGCAGCTCGTGATCCCTATAAACATGCCAGTCAGCACCAGCATGGCGGGGAGCGCCGCCCGAGGTGAGAGAACTGTAACGGTCAGGCAGATGCCAAGTCCCAAAGTCCCGACGCACATCGAACCTTTGCGCACCACGGTCGGCGAAGAGCCGCTCCGGATCCAATAATCCGAGAGCTTCCCGCTCAGTGCCGCCATCATCGCCTGCGCCAGGAAGAGCAAGCCGCCATACCGCGCCATGGCATACATCGAAAGCCCTCGCCCGCGCACCAGGTACGAGGGCAGCCACGTGACCACGAAATACAGGCAATAGTTCACCGCCGCCTGTCCGAAAGCCGTTCCCCATGCCGATCGCTGCCGAAGAATCGGAATCCACCCCGACCACGGAAAAGCCGGAAGCTCATTGGGCTCTGCGCGGCTCGGCATGCAATAGACCCACGGGACAAGCCACAGCAGCGCCATCAGCCCCAGCGCCAGAAAAAACGGTCGCCATCCAAAGCGGCCGACCACATTCCCTCCGATGAACATGCCGAACGCGGGGCCAAGCGCGAGTCCGCCCATGATCAAGCCGTTAGCAAAGCCGCGCCGCTCTTCTTTGAAGTGTCCGCAAAGAATTTTCCCGTAAGAAGGGAACGCAATCGACTCTCCGACGCCCAGAAGCAGCCGCACCGCAAACAATGCCATAAATCCATGAAGCAGCCCGGTGACTGCGGTTGCCATCGACCACACGAAAAATCCGATGGCGAACACCCACTTCACGTCGAAGCGGTCGACCAGCCACCCCGCGGGAATCTGCATGAAAGCGTAAATCCAGAAAAAAGCCGACAGCAGAGTTCCAAGTTGCGTATTGGAAATGCCAAGCTCGGACTGCAGCAGTGGCGCCGCGATGGAAAGATTGCTGCGGTCGATGTAGTTGATAAGAACCGAGATGCAGAGAAGAAACAGCACCCAATTCATGCGGCGCGCCGACGCGCCAGCTTCTGCCACATCGGTAGCTGCAGACTTCACACCGGCCCCAGTCCAAGCGTCTTGCGCAGATGTCTTTCCCACAATCATAAGAACGCAGTGCTCGGTTGCTGATCGTGCCACTCGCGCCAAAAGCCGCCCCATTCTACACGGGCTTCAAGAAATGCCTCAGCGGCACGGGTTTCTGCGAATGCTATGATTTCCTTCGATCGCTGGATCTGGAGAAGAAGTGTGAAGAATTTATTCCAACGTGAAGCCGTCGACGAAGTGCTCGCGCGCATCGACTCGCTGAATGCCGCATCGCCGCGCCAGTGGGGCAAAATGGACGTGGCGCAAATGCTGGCGCACTGCTCGGGCGCGCTCGACATGGCCTGCGGGCAACTCAACCCGCCCCGCTTGTTCATCGGGAGGCTGCTCGGCCCGTTCGTGAAGTCGATCTACACTAACGAAAAGCCGTTTTCGCAGAACAACCCAACTGACCCCAAACTGGTCGTCGCCGACCACCGCGATTTTCTTCGCGAGCAAGAGCGGCTCAAGCTCAAGGTTCGCCAGTTCCACGAAGGCGGAGAAGCAAACTGTACGCGCCACCCGCATCCATTCTTCGGGTCGCTCATGCCGCAGGAATGGAGCCGCGGCATGTACAAGCACCTCGACCACCACCTGCGGCAGTTCGGGGCGTGATGCCTACTGCGGCGGCATCGTCCTCCAATATCCGTTCAGCAGTCCCCAATCAAAGTGATTCGACTTCCATCCGAGCGCTGCGCCATCACTCCAGTAAATCGGCCCATAGTCAACGCTGCGCGGTTCCTGCTGCCGGCGATTCGGCTTGAGCAGGGCCGGTCGGCTGTTCAACGAACGCACGCCGCCGCCGTTGTGGCACCAGACGCACGATTGCAAATCCGTCGGTATCTCGCGCGGATGCGGATCACGCGGCTCATCGATCAGGTCGTCCCCCTGCTGCTGAAAAGTCGGCAGCGTCCTCTCGTCGCGAACCGTCGCTCGGAATCCGCCATTCTTGCCTGCGAACAGTAACGGCCGGCTCAGCTTCATTTCAAAGAATTCTTGCCCGCTGCTTCGAGCCACATCACTCATGCGTCCGCTGCCAAAATTCCGCTCCTCAGCAGTTGAGATCGAGCGGTAGACGCGAATCTGCACGCTTTCCGTGATCGCGGACTCTGTCAGATTCCCCTGATTGTCAAACACCGTCAGGCGTCGTACCAGCGCCACCTGCGTTCCCGCCGGAAACGAAGGCAGATCAGGATTGATGGGCGCCTGATCGTCGGCGAAACTTGGCCCCTGCACGTAGGGCTGCGGGAAGTTCCACAACGTCTGGAAATAGTCGTAGGTCGCCTTGCGCCCTTCTGGCAGCCGCACGAAGACCAGAAAGCCCGAGCGTCCTGAAAAGTTGACCAGGTGCATCGGAGCGACACCCGTATCCGACTCCGGGCTCGGTGTGATGCACACCCACGGCCCGCGCGGATCAAATAAGTCGGGCGGAAGAAACGGCACATCAGGATGCTCCGCGTCATATGCCTTCCCGAACGTCCCAGACGCCACAGCCTGCGCATAGGTATCAGGCAATGATTTGATCTCATTCGGCGTTAGTGCAATACGCCGCATGACTTCCGCTAGTCGCGATTGCAGTTCCTGCTTCTGCTTGTCGTATTCAGGCTTTTCGCGCGCCGAGTACTGACTGTTGCTCCAATCGAAAACGGCCCAAAGATCGCGTGCCATCACGACTCGCTTCAGCGGATCGCGCACCAGTGTCTCGCCATGCGTGCTCAAGAATTCATCGAGCGTCTCAATGGCGTGCCGATGCGAGGGCTCGGAAAGCAGGTGATCGCTTTCCTGCCACAAAAGCGGATCCAGCGAATCCTCTCCGAATAGCCGGCCGTGATGATCCTGCCGGATTAGCAATGCCGCGTACAGCCGGTTCCAGAGATGAGTGGGATTGGAGTCGTAGATCGTGACCGACGTGAGTGGATTCTGGTGATGAGCGAGTACGACGACTGCGCACGCAGTCATTCCTGCCAATGCGACACCGATGAGAGTGGCTACCCGTCGCATGAATACCTCCATAGGGATTCAAATGCGGGCCTGATTGTTTTGAACCGTATTGTCGCGGAAAGTTGCCTGTTCCAAAAAAAATATCGGCGTGATTCCCCTACGAAAACGTCGGCAGCTTCACCAGATCATTCTTCGGCACAGATTCCAGCGGTTCCCCAGCCTTGCGCCAGGCCGCCAGCCCGCCGACCAGTACGAACGTGTTGAATCCTTTTTCCCGCAGTAAGTGCGCCACCCGGGCGCTCGTGGCTTCGCGCGCTCAAGTACAGTAGAGATAAATGTCCTTGTCTTTGGGAAGGTTCTTGATCTCTTCGTCCAGATTGTTGGGCTCGATGCGGATCGATCCGAAAATTCGTTCCGCCCCGCGGTCGTAGTAGCCGTGGCTGCGGACGTCGGCGATCAGCACGCGGTCTCGTTCACCGTTCGCCAGTCGCGCCGCCAGTTCTTGTGCCTGCACCCGCGGCACAACTTTAAACTTTCTATGTTTTGTCGCCTGGCCAACCCGGTAGACGATATAAACTGCCAACGCGATCGCCACCCCGATTTCCATCGCTCGTCCCGCGGCATGAAGGTTGTTCAGCGTCGCCGCCAGAAAGTCGCGAGAAAGAAATCCCAGCATCAAGTAGGCACCCGCGTAGAGCAGTGCTCCGGTGAGATCGAGCCGCAGGAATTGTCCAAACGGCATCTTCATGCTGCCCGCCAGCGGCGCGGCCATAGTATTGATCCCCGGAACGAACTTGGCGAATACCAGCGTGATTTTGCCGCGTTTGTAAAACGACTCCGCCGAGCGCAGCATGCAGGTTTCCGGGTTCATCGACAGGCGGCACAAGAATCCCAGCAGCGCCCATCCCGCGTAGCGTCCCAGCCAGAACTGACCTATGTCGCCGATCATCAGCCCCGCCATCGCGGCCAGCAGCAGTCCAGGGCCCGACAGCGTATGCGACGCCACCACCGCTCCGCCTGCTACCATCGCCAGCGCCGCTGGGAAGGGAAGTCCCGCCGCTTCCGCCAGAAGCAGAAAGAACGTCAGGGCATAGCCATGACGCGCCATCATGGAGAGCATGTCGGTCATAAACGTACTACGAAAAAACGGAACCCCGGGAAGTACCCGACCTTTGATTCGCTGGATGCTCCGAAAGCTTCAGTAAAATACCCCAGCAGGTCCCTAGTCTCGCCTGTGGCACAACACCCCCGGTAGCGAAAAACATAGGTAGTCCGTTAGTTTGGCTTCTTGCATAGCTCTGTCATCCTGAGCGGAGCCGTTTTTCAGGCGGAGCGAAGGATCTCCCGCTTAACCGGCCTAACGCGTCAGCCAAACCACACCACTACAAAAACTCAACTCACCTTGACTTTCTGATGTCAAAAAGATATACCGCTCACTGCAGACGAGTCTGCGAACCTGTCCCAGAAGTCCCCCGAGCAACTCCGGCCCTTCGTCTTCAAAGTCCGAATTCTACCTTGCGGAGGCGAATCCATGCCGAAGATTCGAGCCAACAATCTCACCCTGAACTATGAACAGCAGGGAAGCGGCGAGCCGCTGATTCTCATCCCGTACCTCTCCGCCGACAACGCTTGCTACGCCTTCCAGGTCGCCGACTATTCCAAGCATTACACCTGCATTTCGCTCGATCTGCGCGGCACGGGTGAAAGCGATAAGCCGGATGGCGCTTACACGACTGAAACGCTGGCCGACGACGTCGCCGCTCTCATGCAGGCCCTGGGGATCGCCAAAGCTCATATCTCCGGTCTATCGCTCGGCGCGGCAATCGGTCTCTGGCTGGCCGGAAAATATCCGGAAAGAGTCGCGTCTCTCTCGCTCCACAGTGGATGGCACAAAACCGATTCTTACATGAGATCCGTGATCGGAAGCTTCCAGGCGGTCGCCAAGGCAATGCAGAACATGCCCGAGATGGTGATCATGGCGCTCTTCCCCTGGTGCCTGACGCCCGAACTCTACGCGTCGAAGCCGGAGTACATTGATGGGCTTGCTGCCTTCGTGCGCAGCCGCCCACCGCAGTCCGTTGCCAGTTTCTTGCAGCAGTCGAACGCAGTTCTCAGTCACGATGCGGAGGCGCAACTCAGCCGCATCACCGCCCCCACCCAGATCACATTCGGCCGCCACGACGCCGCCACATCCCCGACGCGTTTCCTGGATTCCCTGAAGACAGGAATCCGCAACTCAGAATCGGTGATCTTCGAGGATTGCTCCCATGCGCCGATCTATGAAAACGTCGCCGACTTCAACGCCAAAACCCTGCAGTTCCTGCAGCGCCAAAAAGTGTGACGTTATGAATGGAGCGCCGGACGCATTCGTCCGGGGAGGAAGCGCGAAAACTCGCCGACGAAGCATGTTTTTCCTTCGTGAACCTTCGTGTCCTTAGTGGTTCAAGCTCTTAGTCAGTCCGCCGCAGAACTGCCAGTCCGATACCACTCCACGGTCCACCGCAAACCCTCTTCAAAATCAACCTTGGGTTTGTAGCCAAGCGCAGCCTCAGCTCTGGAAATATCCGCCAGCGAGTGCTTGATGTCCCCCTCGCGCTCTGCCCCGTAAGCTACCGCGCCCGTATATCCGGTCAGCCCTTGCAGCAATTTGAAGGTTTCATTCAACGTAACTCTTCGCCCGGTAGCCACATTGAAGACACCTCCCGCCGCCTGCGAAGCGGGAGCCGAGCAAGCGAGGAGATTCGCCTCAACCGCATTATCGATGTATGTGAAATCCCGGCTCTGTTCGCCATCGCCAAAAATCATCGGCTGTTTGCCGCTGAGCATCTGTGTGATGAACTTCGCGAGCACGCCCGAATAGGGCGACGATGGATCCTGCCGCGGCCCAAAAATATTGAAGTAGCGCAGGCACACTGTCTCCAGTCCATAGCAGCGATAGAACGAAATCATGTACTGCTCGCTGGCCAGTTTGGCCACGGCGTAAGGCGAAATCGGATCGGGCTTCATCGCCTCATGTTTCGGCAGCGTAGGCGTGTCGCCGTAAGCCGACGACGATGCCGCGTATACCACGCGCCTTACCTTGGCATCACGCGCTGCTACGAGCAGGTTCACAGTGCCGTCCACATTCGCGCGGTTGCTACCCAGCGGATCGAGCACCGACTTCGGCACGGAAGGAATCGCCGCCTGGTGCATCACAAAATCCACGCCCGCGCAGGCTGGGTGCATCGCTTCGAGATCGAGTATGTCCGCCTCGCGCAAATCAATTCGATCTTTGATTTCGGCGAGGTTCTCACGCCGTCCGGTGGAAAAGTTGTCGATTCCGCGCACCTGCTCGCCGCGGGCCAGTAGCGCGCGCGCGAGCGACGATCCGATGAATCCGCCAATACCTGTGATGAGAAAAAGTGCCATGCTCGTCCATCATAACGAAGGGCAGGCGCTTGCTGCGGATTCGCCTCACGATTTCATCACGGGTTCACAATCAAGTTAACTGGCGGGACCTTAGCGCGCTGCGGCTGCCGCCTGGCTTTTGTGGACGACGGCGATAAACTCCTCGCGGGTAAGCATGTGCCGGTTTTGGAAGAACTCCACCAGCGCAGTCATCGCGGCTCCTGGGTTCGAGATAGTGAGTTCGGGATCGCCCGCGCCCGGCAGCCGCGGCGGCAGAATCCCGGGACCCATAATCGTCGACGGGATCCGCGCCGCCATGACGAGTTCCTTAAGCCGCTCACGGTTTTCGTCGGTCATCTCGGTGAAGGAGACTCCCATGCCCAGGTATGGATAGTTCACTCGCACCGTGCCTTTGGTTTCCACTCTCACGCCATTGGCTTCGAGCTTCATCCGCAGGCTGGTTCCTGCCGGATAAGTCGCTTGCGCCTCCACGTAACAGCCATGCAGGCTGACGTCGGTGAAGCTGGCGAAGGTGCCTACGTTGCCGCTTTCTTCGCGCATCTCCACGCTGCCCTCGCACTTGTAACGCGGACTGCGGCGCTTTTCTACGCCTTGATAGTTGCCATCTTCGGGAGGCGTGAAAATTACCGGCCCCGTCTGGGGTTGCTGGCCTGCAACCGGCTCCGGGGCGGACGTGCCGTACAACCCCGAAGACTGCTTCAATGCTGTCAGATACGCAACTCCCTCGTTCGTTGGCTCTGCCATACGGGCCTCCGGCGCGAGTTCCTCGCCCCACGTCATCGACAGGGGCACGCCAGGCTGCTCCGCGCCTCATCTGATCTATCGGAGAAAAGCCGACAGGAGATTAGTCCGATGAAGGAATCTGCTAGGGCTGGCGTCAAGCATGAGCCGTAAGGATTTTCTAATTCAAATGTTCATCCCCTCGAAGCGGTCGGCGAGTCGTCGAGCGTGCTGCTTTCCTGCGCCGCAATCTCTCGGATTCGCTTCCACAGATCGTCGCGGCCGGCGCCGGTCTTGGCAGAAAATGGTTGCAACCGCGCCGCCGGATATTCTTCCGCGAGAATGCGCATGGTGTTGTTGCGTTGGTTGTTCGAGAGGCGGTCCACCTTGGTAGCCACCACCAGAAATTCGCGCCCCGAGGCATTCAGAAAGTCGAGCAGTTTACGGTCACTCTCCAGCGGCGGAACGTTGGCGTCGACCAGCGCGATGCACAAGGCCAGTGTCGGCCGCTGCTGAAGATACGGCTCAATAAACCGTGGCCATTCTTCTGAGATGGAGCGCGAAATCTTAGCGTACCCGTAGCCGGGCAGATCGGCGAAAATCATCTCCGGACGCGGCTTTCCGGCCCAGCGAATCTCGAAAAAATTGATGCTGCGCGTGCGCCCGGGCGTGGAACTGGTGCGCGCCAGCCTGGTCCCCACCAGCGAATTGATGACACTTGATTTGCCGACGTTGGAGCGCCCCAGGAAGGCAATTTCAGGCAATGTCGGGATGGGGAAGTGCGAGATATCGGTTGCCGAAGCCAGAAACCGCGCCAGAACCCTCATGCTCAAGTGTGCAATGCCAACGAAGAAATTGGCAAGCGCAGTCAATCGGTGCGAACTCCAGTGCCATGTCATCCTGAGCGGCGGCGACGCCGGCGCGAGGGACGAAATGTCGATCGCCCATGTGCGGCCCGAAGGCGTTCACGACTTGCACGAGGCGAATGTGCTGTGCAACATTGTGAAATCGTCGATGAAAACTCACATTTCTATCATCGCAGCACTGGTCCTGATCTTTGCGGGAAGCCATTGCCTCGCTCAGTTCAAGCCAGAGGAAGTTGTTTTCCCCAGCGATGGACGCCAGTTGCACGGATTCCTGTGGAAGCCGGAAGGTTCCGGCCCCTTTCGCGCCATTCTGTGGAATCACGGAAGCGAAAAGCTTCCGGGCTCGGAGCCGGATTTGGCCAACTTTTATGTCGCGCATTCGTACGTGTTTTTCGTTCCGCATCGCCGCGGGCAGGGCCGCTCGCCGGGTAACTACATCCAGGATGAAATCGCCAACGCCCCGCCGCCCGCGCGCGCACGCCGCATGGTCGAACTGCAAGACGCGGAAGTCGATGACGTGGTCGCGGCGCTCGCTTACCTGAAGTCTCTCCCCTTCGTCGATTCCAGGAACATCGCGATATCCGGCTGCTCGTATGGCGGCATTCAGACTCTTCTCGCGGGAGAGCGCGATCTGGGAGTGAAGGCCTTGGTGCCGTTCGCTCCGGGAGCCAAATCGTGGGACAGGAACGACGACATTCACGACCGCCTCCTCCGTGCAGTCGATCTGGCGAAGGCGCCCGTGTTCCTCCTCCAGGCGGAGAACGACTTCAACCTCGGCCCCAGCCATGCGCTGGCCAATGAAGCGAGCAAGAAGAAAAAAGACTTTCAATCGAAAATCTATCCCGCCTATGGCAAGAGCCCGCAAGACGGCCACTGGAAATTTTGCTCTATGGGCACTGCCGTTTGGGGAGACGACGTGCTGGCCTTTCTGGATGCGTACATGAAACCCAAACCGTAGCCTCTCTCGCCGTGAGTCACAGTCGCTGCCTAGGCGATATGCTTGACTTCGCCGTCGCAATAGCGCAGCTCAGACCACGAAATCACTTGCAAGAAACGTGAGCCGGTTTCGGATTTCAGCGTCACGACTTCTGCCGCCTCAGACACGTGAAACACTACAAAAATCTCAGTCTCGTCGCCTTCCAATCGAACTCGGTCTCCTTTGTGCGGATGCCGAATCTCTCGATTGTGTGTTGCAATTTGCATCACCACTATTTTCGCGTCATCATTGGTGAAAGGCCAGTGATATTCCTCTAATTTTTTCTGCGCCATTAACGAACTACAACTCAACCGCTTTCCATTTCCGCCGATAAGTCAGTCACGCGCGGTACGACAACCGTGCTGTCACCCGAGGAATCACCATGGAAAGTCCAGCCGGCAAAGGTCCGATGCCTATGCGCATTCTCATAATGTGCTCGGACGCTTCGTTTCTCGAATCTACCCAGAATGTATTGATCGAATTGAAGCTTGTCCCGAAGATCGTTGGCCGCTGCGATGTCGCTCTGTCGCTGATCCGGCGCGAAGACTTCGACGTAATCATGGTCGATTGGTGGCGGATCGAAAACTTCCGCGATTTCTTCTACACCATTCACACCTCGGAACTGAATGCCGACTGTGTCCTCATCGCGGTCGTAGGCGATCTGTCCGAAATGCCGCAAGCACACTCGGCGCGCGTGCACTTTGTCATTCACAAGGGCTCAACCGAAGAGCAGATCGCACATTGCTTGCGCGCGGCTTATGGCGCCACGCTGCAGCGCCGTCGCAAGCTGCACCGCGAACCTGTAAACATCATGGCCGCAATGAGGACGCGCATCCAGTCCGATGCGGAATGCATGCTGATCAACCTTAGCGAAGCTGGTGCCGGACTCCGGTTGCAGGCTGGAAAGGACGGCGTCAGTGCGTACGTGGGCGCGGGCGACCAGATTGATCTGCGCTTTGCGCTGCCCGGCACCGACGACATCCTGCAGCTCCGCTGCACCGTCGTCTGGTCAAGTGCCACGCATTGCGGAGTGCACTTCCGCAGCATTCCCGATGGCGCGCTCCTGGCCCTGGAGCGCTGGCTCACCGCTTGCGTGGAACGATCAATGGAAGAAAGATCCATGGAAGAACGGTCGATGAAAGACGGACGCGTCAGCCAGTCCGCAATCTCCGCCTGACCGCAGTTTCATCCCAAAAAGCAAAAGGCCCGCCGCAGCGGGCCTTTTTAAACTGATCACTGACCACCGGCACTGATCACTGATGCGCCGTCGGGCTCTCCGAAGTGGAAGTCAACGGAGCAATCGCGGCCTGCGATACCGTCTCTTCGATCGAGGGCAGCGGCGACTCGAGCGCGATGGCCAGCACCTGGTCCATCGTCTCCACGAAGTGTAGCTTCATCGCCGTGCGCAGATTCTCCGGAACCTCTGCCAGATCCTTCTCGTTATCCTTGGGCAGAATCACTTGGAAGAGGCCCGCGCGATGTGCCGCCAGCAGCTTTTCCTTCAATCCGCCGATGGGTAGAACCTTGCCGCGCAGCGTGATCTCGCCTGTCATCGCCAGATCTCGGCGGACGGGAATCTTGCTGAGCGCGCTGGAAATTGCGGTCGCAATGGTAATGCCGGCCGATGGCCCATCTTTCGGAATGGCGCCTTCGGGCACGTGCACATGTAAATCGAGATTGCGGTAGAAGTCGCGGGTCAAGCCCAGCCGGTGTGCGCGCGAGCGAACGTAAGACATGGCGGCCTGCGCCGACTCCTGCATCACGTCGCCGAGTTTACCGGTCAGGGTCAACTTGCCCTTGCCGTCGACGACAGTGGCTTCCGTCGAAAGAATCGAGCCACCAACTTCCGTCCAGGCCAACCCAGTAACAAGTCCGACTTCCGATTTCTCATGCGCCAGCGTGTCGCGGAACTTGATCACTCCCAGGAAGTCGTTCACATTCTCGACGGTGATGGTGACGTTGTAGCTCTCGCCTTCCTTCACCACTTTACGCGCGACCTTGCGGCAGACGTTGCCAATTTCGCGCTCCAGGTTGCGCACGCCCGCTTCACGCGTATACGACCGGATCAGTGCCTTGATGGCATCGTCGGTGAAAGCAATGTTCTTTTCCGACAAGCCCGCGGCCAGCATCTGCTTCTTCACCAGGAACTGTTTCGCGATCTCGACCTTCTCCTGCTCGGTGTAACCGTGCAACCGCAGCACTTCCATGCGGTCCTGAAGCGCCGGAGGAATCGTGTGCATCACGTTCGCGGTCGCGACAAAGAAAACCTGCGAGAGATCGTATTCCACGTCGAGATAATGATCGACGAACATGAAGTTCTGCTCAGGATCGAGCACTTCGAGCAAGGCCGCCGACGGATCGCCGCGGAAGTCCATCGACATCTTGTCAACTTCATCGAGCATGAAGACCGGATTCTTGGTCCCGGCCTTCTTCATCATCTGGATGATCTGTCCCGGCAGCGCGCCGATATAAGTCCGCCGGTGGCCGCGAATTTCAGCCTCATCCCGCACGCCACCCAACGACATGCGCACGAACTTGCGTCCGGTAGCCTTCGCGATCGACATGCCCAGCGAAGTCTTGCCCACGCCCGGAGGTCCGACAAAGCAAAGAATCGATCCCTTGGGATTTTTTACCAACTGCCGAACCGCGAGAAATTCAAGAATGCGCTCTTTAATCTTCTCGAGCCCATAATGGTCTTCGTTCAGAACCTTCTCTGCGCGAGCAATATTCCGGATTTCCTTCGAGCGCTTCTTCCACGGCACCGCCAGGAGCCAATCCAGATAATTGCGAGAAACCGTCGACTCGGCCGACATGGGCGGCATGGCCTCGAGCTTCTTGAGTTCCTGCAGCGCCTTGTCTTTTACTTCCTTCGGCATACCCGCCGATTCGATCTTCTTCTTCAGTTCGTCGAATTCGCTCTTCTCGCCGCGGCCCAGTTCCTTCTGAATCGCCTTGATCTTTTCGTTGAGGTAATACTCTTTTTGCGCCTTCTCCATCTGGCGCTTCACGCGCGACTGGATGGTACGATCGACGTTCAGCTTTTCGATTTCAATGTCGAGCACGTCGGCGATGCGGGTGAGCCGTTCGGCGGGATCGAAGATTTCCAGCAGTTCCTGCTTCTCTTCAATCGAAAGCTGCAGGTTGGCCGAGATCACGTCCGTCAGCTTGGCCGGATCTTCCATCCGTACGGCCGAAATCATGGTCTCGTAATTCAGCGCCTGGCAAAGCTTCACGTACTGCTCGAACAGTGACGTGACCCGCTGCATACTGGTTTCAAGCGAGGGATTCGACTCGGTGGCGTAGCGGGCCACACGCACCGTCGCCTGCATGAAGCCTTCGGTGTCGGTGACCTGGAGAATTTTGCCGCGCTCAATGCCCTCAACCAGAACCTTAATGTTGCCGTCGGGCAGCTTCAACGATTGCACGATGTTGACGATCGTGCCTACCTGATAAATTTCGTTGGCTTTTGGTTCGTCGATGGAGGCGTCGTGCTGCGTGGCCAGGAAAATCTTCTTATCAGCCGCCAGGGCTTCTTCAAGAGCGCGAACGCTCGATTCGCGGCCCACTACAAACGGGGTCATCATGAAAGGGAAGATGACCACGTCCCGAATGGGCATCATGGGCAGCTTTCTGGATTCGAACTTTTCCTTGGATGTGGTCACTGAGTCTCCTGGGAATGAACCGCCAACACAGCCAGACAAAGGCCTGCACAGATTTTACTCTGTTTAGGCGCTAGTCGTTAGTCGTTTGTCGATAGCCGTCGCGAGCCGGCTTGCGGTGTGCACGATCTTGCATTTTGCTAACGACCACGGACAAAACGACTAAAGACCGATCCCTACCCTGCCTTCTCCATCACCGTGGCGAACGAAGCGCTACGTTTCTCCACCATCTCCCGCGTGACTTCGAATTCTTTTAACTTTTTCTGGCTTGGCAAATTGAACATCAGGTCGAGCATGAGTTCTTCCAGAATCATGCGCAGACCGCGCGCACCCACCTTGCGCGCCATGGCCTGGCGCGCGATGGCGCGCAGGGCCTCATCGTGGAACTTCAAGCGAACATTTTCAAACTCGAACAACCGCTGGTATTGCTTGACGATGGCGTTCTTCGGCCGCGTCAAAATTTCGATCAGCGCAAACTCATCCAAATCCTCAAGCATTCCCACCACAGGCAGGCGCCCAACAAATTCCGGAATCAATCCGAACTTGATCAGATCCTCCGGCTGCACTTCCTGCAGCAGTTCCTGACTCCGCTTCTTCGCGTTGAAGGAATCTTCCTTCTCGGCGTCTTCACCCGAGCGGAAGCCCAAAGATTTCTTGCCCATTCTGCGCGAGATGATCTTATCGAGGCCGACAAAAGCCCCACCGCAGATGAAAAGAATGTTGGTGGTATCGACCGGGGTGAACTCCTGATGCGGATGCTTCCGTCCCCCCTGCGGCGGAACATTAGCGATCGTGCCTTCCAGAATCTTCAACAAAGCCTGCTGCACGCCCTCGCCCGAGACATCGCGCGTGATCGACGGATTCTCATCCTTCCGCCCGATCTTATCGACCTCATCAATGTAGATAATTCCAGTCTGCGTGCGGCTAACATCGCCATCGGCCGCCTGCAGCAGCTTCAGGATGATGTTCTCGACATCCTCGCCCACATATCCCGCTTCAGTCAGCGTGGTCGCATCGACAATCGCGAACGGAACATCCAGCATGCGAGCCAAAGTCTGCGCCAGCAAAGTCTTGCCGGTTCCCGTCGGCCCGATCAGCATGATGTTCGACTTGGTCAGTTCAATGCCGTCGCCGGTCTTCTGCCGGTTCATGAAGATGCGCTTGTAGTGGTTGTAAACCGCCACCGCCAGCTTCTTCTTGGTCTGCTCCTGCCCGATGACGTACTCATCCAGGAAGGTCTTCACTTCCTGAGGCTTCGGCAGCTGGTTAGGTGTGCTGGAGGGAGGCGTCGCCGTGCGGTCATCTTCCAGAATCGAGTTACAGACCGCGACGCACTCGTCGCAAATATAGGCGCGGGGATAATCGCTGGGTGACGAGATCAGCTTGGCTACGGCGTCCTGCGATTTGTGGCAAAACGAACAGCGCAGTATCTCGTCGGTTCCCGACTTGTTTTTCACTCGGCTCTACTCCTTCACCGGGTCTCACGGCGGGGCTAAACTTCGCCTAGGCTCCCCATAGCCCGCGCGCCGTTTCGCGTTTCGGCCTGATTTTTCCCTCAGGCGCGAAGGCCGATCATACCGCTTTTCCCGTCTTGTAGATGATATCGTCTATGATTCCGTATTCCTTAGCCTGCTGCGCGTTCATGATGAAATCGCGCTCGACATCTTTCTCCACTTTGTCCAGTTTCTGTCCGCTGTGCTTCGACAAAAGCTGGTTCGTAATCTCGCGCATCCTCAAAATCTCGCGCGCGTGGATGTCAATGTCCGTCGCCTGGCCCGAAAGACCTCCCATAGACGGCTGATGTATTAGAATTCGCGAATTCGGTAGTGCCAATCTCTTTTTGGGCTCACCCGATGCCAAAAGTAACGCCGCCATCGACGCCGCCTGTCCCACGCACAGCGTCATGACATCGTTCTTCACGTATTGCATGGTGTCATAAATCGCCATGCCCGCCGTGATCGAGCCCCCCGGAGAGTTGATGTAAAGCTGGATGTCTTTCTCCGGATCTTCCTGAGCCAGAAACAACATCTGGGCGATCACCAGGTTGGCGATGTTGTCGTCAATCGGCGTGCCGATGAAGATAATGTTGTCGCGCAGCAGCCGGGAATAGATGTCGTAGGCGCGTTCGCCTCGACCCGTCTGCTCGATGACCATCGGGACCAGCATCATTTGCGGATTCTTGTCTTGAGTCACATTCACTCCACACTCCGCCCCGTAACAGCGTCTCTTCTGCCTGGGGAGGATCGAAAGTGGTCCGCGCGTTTGTGCAAATCACGCGGACTGGTGATACAGAAATTCGAGGGTCTTTTCGCTGCGGATTCTGTTCCGGATTCTATCGAGGCCCCCATCCTGTGTCAAACGAGCGCGCACCGCTTCCGGAGTCTGTTTCGTCTGCTCGGCCATCGCATTCACTTCGCGATTCAACTCGTCCTCGCCGACGTTGATATTCTCCTTCTCTGCAATGCGCTCCAGCAACAAAGCCGACTTCACATCCTGCAACGCCTGATCTCTCTGCCCCGCACGCAGCCGCGGAAGATCCATCTTCTTCATGTCTTCCATCTTCATGCCCTGCGCCGCCAGCGCGCGCAACCCGCGTTCCAGCCGCAGATCGATCTGCCGGTCCACCAGCGCTTCCGGCACTTCGAAATCATTGCGCTTCACCAGCTCCGCGACAAGTTTGTCTTTAGCTTCCCGCTCCGCCGTATGCTTGCGCTCCGCTTCCATGTTCTCGTGAATCTGCTTGCGCACCGCCGCCAGATCGGTAAACTCGCCCAGCTCCTTAGCGAAATCGTCATTCAACTCCGGCAAATGCTTCTGCTTGATCGCCTGAATATTCACCGTATAGATGAACGTCTTCCCCGCAAGCCGCTTATCCTGCGAATCTTCCGGATAAACCACTTCAAACTCCCGCGTCTCTCCCGCAGTAGCTCCGCGCAGATGCGCCGAAAACTCCGGCACAGTATTCTTCCCGCCAATCTCAATCAACACTTCATCCATATGCACAGGCTGCGTCTTGTCGTCGGTGTCCTTGGGCTTCCCATTCATCGACGCCTGCGCAAAATCTCCATCGGACAATGACCGCCCTTCCACCGACTCAAACGTCGCATGCTGCTCCCGCACATTATTCAGCGCGTCTTCCACTTCCTGATCCGTGACCACGATCTCCGTGTGATCGGCCCTCAACTCCCTGTAGCCCTCAACCTTGATCTCCGGCAAAACTTCAAACGTCGCCTTGAATTTCAGCGGCTCTCCGTCATGAATATGCAGATCAGTCACCCGCGGCTGCGACACCGGATACATCCCCAGCCGGTCCGCCTCCCGCCGAAAATACTTCGGGACCAGCGCCTCCACCACATCGCTCTTCAAATCTTCTTTGAAGCGCTGCTTGATGATCGAAGCCGGCACATGCCCCGCCCGAAACCCAGGCAGCCGCGCCACCTTCTGATATTTCGCGACGATCGCCTCCATCTCGCGCGCCACTTCCGCAGCCGGCACCTCAATCGAAACCTCCCGCCTGAGGCCGTCCTGCCGAGCGTCGCCGTTCTTAACTTCGCTGCTCATTGCGTCGCTGTTCTTGGTATCCACTGTTTCCGTCGCACTCACGATGTCGTTAACACTCCTGTAATCCTTGAGTGTAAAGAGAGAACAAGAGCACCGTCAAACGCCGAAGGGAGATAGCTATAGAGGCCGGGAAAATTCCTACACCCCTGCCAACCACCGAACTGGGTTTGACTTTGGTTCTGGCCGGGGCCCGCCCGCGCGTGGGCTCATGCGTGCGCGCGTGCGTGCGTGCGTGGGAGCGAGGGACCAGCGACGAACGCTCAGATATGAATTGAACTGAAAGGAATTGAAATTTGAGTGTTAACGCCTTCCATGTGCCGAAACCGACATGTAGAACTCATCCCATCTGGTAACAGAAATCAGCGCGCAATTACTTCGGGGTGGGGCTAAGAAAAGCCGCCCAAATATCAGGCGGCAAACCGGCTTCTGCAAAGGAATGTTGTCGGTGCCAAACATCACCCGACCGACATCACTTCGGCGTCGCGAGGTATCCGTGGTAGGTTCCAGCTAAATCCTGATACGAGCCCACAATCTGCCCCCAGTCATTAATGTCCATGGAGAAACTAGTCAGTGCGCCCGGCCGATCCAGCGTCCAATAAGTCCCTCCCCAAAGCACAAAACCGTGTGAACTCCCGAAGCCGAAGGGGCTGGGAGGCGCATCGCCGTATGTCCCAACGATCACGCCCCAGTTGTTGATCCCCAGAGCTGCCGTGTTCGGCGCGCCCGGAACGACGATCTCAGTGTAAGTGCCCCCGCGTTTGAGATAGCCATGGACCACACCATCGGACGTGTTGTATTGCCCGACAATCTGCTCTTGGTTGTTGATCCCGAAAGGGGTTGTATACGGGATGTCACTATTAGGCTCGTCGTAGATTGCAAAGTTACTGCCATCCCAGACGTAGCCGTGGACAATCGTGAAAGTTGGATCGTTCCACACCGCGCCGCTGATGTGACCCCTATCATTGATTCCGGCCGGTGCAATATTCAGCCAGCCGGGAGCATCGGGCAGATAAGTGTATTGGCCGTTTGAATAGAGTGCCTGGTGTAGGTAGAAGTTGGAGTCAACATAAGTCAGTGCGACCTGTCCTTGCGAATTGGGCGTGCTGGCCAGCGTGTCAGGGGCACCCGGGACGTCGATCAGTTTGTACTTTCCATGTTTCCAGGTGAAGGAATGGACTACCCCATCAGCGTCAATGTACTGGCCCGTCATGAGGCCGTCGTTGTTGATGCCGATTGGAAACGTGCCCACCGAGCCGGGCGGGTCCAACGAAGTGAACCGGTACAGGCCGGTGATTGATCTGTTGGCGCTAACAACTGTTTGACGATTGGCCAGTTTGCGCCGACCCGATGCCAACGTCGTGGCCGAAGCCAAGAGAACTACAACAATCGCAAGTGCCACTGCGTACTTTGATCGCATAGCTTTCCTCCTTAAGCATGACCCTGTGACAGTCCTGCTCCGATTGGTGGTGTTTGTCGGACTCTCGCTTGGCGGAGCGACAATCCGTTGCGGGAAGTACTCGCCAGAGACGAGTGAGTGCCCCTGCAAGACACGGGCTTTTAACAGCGAATAGAGTGATTTATGTTGCACCAAGCAACTCTTTCGAGCCGGTCCTTGTCCCTACTGCAGTTCATACGGCTTTGCTTTCAATGCAATGGTTGTCAGTTGATCTCCGCGCTCAGCTATGTCTTTTTCCAGATGGCTCTTCAAAAGTTCCTTGCCAATGTTGGCGCGAGGGCTCCAGAAGCGCGACAGGAAACAACGATTGCCATAGCAGTTAAAGCTGACCATTCCCGCACCGTCTCGCGGCGGTGCGCTGACGTGATTCGCTTTAACCTTTATTGTCATTTCGTTTTGTCCCAGAAGCTTCACAGCGTCGTCCTCCGGTACCAGAATTACGTAGTGCCCCGCGGGTAAAACCGTCTCACCCACGTTGAACTGAAAAGGAACGTCCACCGTCAGCCCGACGGTCTGTGCTGCGCTCAAGGTACGGAACCCGGCAACGAGGCAAGCAGCAATCAGGAATCGACATCCGAAGCAGTGCATAACACTTCTCCAGTTGCCGCGCGCTCCGTACGGGCCCGTGAAGATCGAACGCAGCTTCTCTCTGATTCCGGGAAATAACAATGCCCCGGCGGTGGCCTGAATGAGGAAAAGATGTGGCCCGCTATGTGTTTCCAGACACAGCGGATAGATAGAAATGTGACCTAAAATTCAGTTTGACTGTCTGGGCCGTGAGAGTTCCTTTGAGGCGGTTCCATGCAAGCGCCCCCCGAAAAGTCTCGGGTCGTTCGTTTCGGTCTCTTCGAAGTCGATCTCCAGGAATCCGAGTTGCGCAAGAACGGCACCCGCATCAGGCTGCAGGAACAACCTTTTCAAATTCTGACGATGCTGTTGGGGCGCCCGGGAGAGACTGTCACCCGGGAGGAGCTGCGGCGTCGGCTCTGGCCGGTCGATACCTTCGTTGACTTTGATCACAACCTGAACAGTAGCATCAAGAAACTGCGCCAAGCGCTCGGAGACGATTCGGAAAACCCGCGTTTTATTGAAACACTGCACCGCCGCGGTTACCGGTTTATTGCACCTGTCGATGGTTCCGGTACTCCCGCTGTTGCACAGGAAGCACAATCCCCCGGAGGCGTAGCGCCCCGTCCTACCGTGAAGCGGAGGTTCGAAACCTGGCAAAAATGGTTGGCGGGCGCATTCATTATCGCGCTTGCCTTGTTCGCCGCACTTTGGTGGCCGTCTTCGGTACCAAGGGTGCGTGCCTATGAGCAACTTACGGACGATGGAGTCAGGAAATCTTCGCTCGTTACCGATGGCAATCGGATCTACTACACAACCAATTACGGAACGAATTACGGAATCGGACAGGTATCAGCGAGAGGAGGCCAACCCGCTGCGATGGATGTTCCCATGCCGAACCTCAGCTTGGACGGCCTTTCGCCAGATCTCTCGGAACTCATCGTGGAACAAAACACGACGGAGCTAGGCAACTGGAATCACCAGCTCTGGGCGGTACCTCTTCCCGCGGGATCACCACGCCGACTCGGCGATTTAAGAGGGCACGATGCCGTGTGGGCGCCTGATGGGAGGCTGATGTTTGCGAAAGGAAACGAGCTATACGTAGCCGGCCCCGATGGTCAAACTCCGCACAAGTTTGCCAGCACACCGGGTTTTCCGACTGCGATAAGTTTCTCTCCAGACGGAACCCGGATAAGACTCACCATCAGGAATCCGGCCGACGTCTTTATTGGCCCTTCGGAGTTGTGGGAGATTCGTTCCGATGGCACTGATATGCATCCATTGTTGAGAGGATGGAACAACCCTCCTTCGGAGTGCTGCGGGCATTGGACTCCTGGCGGCGAAGATTACATTTTTCAAAGCACACGCAACGGTTCCACCAACATTTGGATTTTGCCTGACCGGCCCAAACGTTGGAAAAAGAATCCGCACGAACCGATTCAACTCACGATTGGGCCTCTGCAACTTTCCGATGCGATTCCCTCAAGAGACGGCAAGAAGCTATTCGCAGTTGGAACGCATCAGCGGGCAGAACTCGTTCGCTACGAGTCAAGAACCGGTCAGTTTATTCCATACCTCGGCGGCATCTCCGCGGGCGATGTGGACTTCTCCCGGGACGGTAAATGGGTGACCTATGTCAGTTATCCGGAAGGTACATTGTGGCGTAGCCAACCTGATGGCAGCGAGCGCCTTCAGCTAACGTATCCGCCCTTGTTGGCCGCGTTGGCTCATTGGTCTCCTGACGGAAAACAAATTGCGTTTTCCGGAACCACACCCGGTAAGCCCTGGAAGGTGTTTCTCGTTGCGAGAGATGGCGGGAACGCACGAGCGGCGACCTCAGACGAGTTTCAGGAACTCGATCCCACATGGTCGCCAGATGGAAAGACGCTTGCGTTTGGGCACTACCACGGCCTTGATCCTAGCCAGACCTTCATTGAACTCGTCCACATCGATACAAACCAAATTTCGGAATTGCCGGGTTCCCGCGGGATCTATGCTCCACGCTGGTCACCGGACGGTCGCTACATCATTGCCATTTCTCACGACAGTCAGAAATTGATGCTCTACGACGTTCAGAGGCAAGAATGGCACCAGGTGGCCAGCGCCCCGCCTGCCTATGGCTATCTTGCCTGGTCGCGAGATAGCGCTTATGTCTATTTCGACGCGACCAGTGGGACAGGTTTTTATCGCCTACGCATCACTGACGCGCATCTGGAGAAAGTGGTCGACCTCAGAATCCAACGCTTCCCCGACCAGTTCTCGGGGTCTTGGTGCGGACTTGGACCGGCAGATGAGCTACTCCTCGCTCGCGACATCACCACACAGGAGATTTACGCGCTCGATCTGCAACTTCCTTAACGTGCGCCTGCACCAGAATTCACAACCCCTCCATGCCCCGATGCATTCATTTTCGTGTCATCTAGTTGAAGATTGGGTTCAGGCACCTTCGATGCCAACCAAGCTTGCCAGCCCCCTCCAGTGCCTCAGATGCGTTTTCCTTCGTCCTCTGCGAATATCAGAAGCATATGGAATCGAGACGCCGAGAGCCTTCGCACACCACAAACGACGACTCATTGCAATCTAACGTCGCTTGTGATGTTCAATCCTGGCAATCATTCATTTTTGCCGGCGGGCTCGACTCAGAGTCTCCGATGGCCGTTCGCCGAAATATGCGCGATACTCTCCTGCGAAACGCCCTAAATGCGAAAATCCGCAGTTTAGTGCTACATCTGTGACCGTGACATTCTGCTCCATCCGGCTGAGTTCGTCGTGTACGCGCTCCAGCCGCAATTGTCGCAGAAATTCCATCGGCGTATAACCTCGTTTGCGACGGAAGCTGTGCTGCAAAGTTCTTGAGTTCACACCCGCCGCAAGACAAATATCGCCTAGTGAAATTGGCAAATGAAGGTTAGCCCGAATGTATTCTTCCGCAGCACGTACTTGCCACGGATCGGCCGAGTGAACCCGAACAAGCAAACGCGTGTAATTATGTCTCTGACCCTCAAGCAGTAGCGTGATCAGATTTTTTTCAATCTCCAACACTTCTGTCCCGTTCCCGGGGCGCCGACCACTGCTCTCAAGCTGACTGCACAGATTCATAAGCGATCGGCGATAACGTTGCCCGGCCTCACTCGAGAGTTCGAAACGTGGATAAAAAACTACCGGGACGCTAATTTGGCGAAATAACAACTTCTCCAGTTCCGCCGCTACCCTCTCGGCGCTGAACCTCACAAAAAATACATCAAACGTTTCAGGAGTTTTAACCTCGACCTGCTGTGCCGGAGACCCCACGAATCCGCATCCTGGCCTGACTGGAACGATAGCGCTGGCGCCGGCTGCGTGCTCCAGTTCGCCTGAAATCGCGAGTACTACTGCGTATGAATCATTAGGAACCTGCGAATGTACCCGCATGGCGCCGTTCGTTCGTACGCGTGACAGAAGGATCGTGTTTCCCCGTAAGCTGAAAATCTGGGTTGCGAATGTGGAAGAGCGAGAAACTAATTCGGATCGGTAAGGAATGGCCGAAGTTGCGAGCAGAGACTCGGCTTCTTCCGCCTTGCAAGTCTGTAAGACTAACGAATTCGCAAGCAAAGCTCGCTGTTGAATTCCACCGGAAAACATCGGCTCCCCGCTCTTAATTGACAACACCTTACCTTTCCGCTCCAAACGTGGCAAGCGCGAATTTTGTATTAAAACGTTTTAGCGCGCTATTCCAGCAGAGGCTATGTACCTTCGATATCAATTTCGCGGGCGTCAATTGCGCCAAGTGGATTGTCGAGTTGGCTGAACTCTGGGAATCTCAAGTGAGAAGTATTCAATCGCGGAACTGTGGCGGAGCGGAGAAGAGACTACTCCTCACCAGATGGAAACATCACAGAGTGAACGACGTCGGTGGGAGCGGTATCCCGTCAACCTCCGCACCAAGATAACGATCAACTGTGGCGGTGAAACCTCTTCTTTTTTCGGAGAGGCCACTGACTTGAGTCATGGTGGGCTAAAGCTGTTCATGCCCCGCGATGTCGCTGCAGGCATCATTGTGCTGGTGGAACTTGCTTTTCCTTATAACGCAAGGTCCGTGGCGCTTCGAGGGATGATCAGAAATCGAGCTGGATTCAGCTACGGAATCGAGTTCATACGCATTAACAAGCATGAACAAGAAATCATTGACTTAACATGCAAAGCCCTTCAGTTGTTGAAGTAACGCGAACGAGTCAGAACCTTGTCGAATAGAGTGTCGCATCGAGAGTTGACGTCCGCGCCGCCGTTGCTGTCCCAGAATCATCCTCCCTCGGGGACGCTCATCGAAGGGGTGCGAGGTTAAGAAAACGTGCAAGCACTGCCAGACGATCTCCGACTGGATTTCCTTCAGAACGCCCCTTGTGGATTTCACTCTCTGAGCCCGGACGGCACATTCCTCCATATCAACAACACTGAACTAAGCTGGCTCGGCTACAACCGGGATGAGATGGTCGGCCGCCTGAACGCCGTTGACATTTTGACACCGACTGGATGCAGTGCGTTCCACGACAATTTTCCAAAGCTCAAAGCGGGGAGCGACATTGGAAATCTCGATTTGGATTTCCTTCGCAAGGATGGAACTACGTTCCCGGTTCGACTCAGCGCGACGGCTGTACGGGATGAGAACGGCCACCTGATCATGACCCGTTCAGTTGTCCATGATCAGAGTGCGGCCCAACAGGCGGATGAAAGATTCAGACTTTTGTTCGAAAACAGTTTGGATGGCATTTTACTTACATCACCCGATGGCTCAGTCCTGGAAGCCAATCCGAGTGCATGCCGCATCTTTGGCCTTACTCGGAATGAATTACTCAAGGCCGGACGCGAAGGGCTTCTCGACTTAAGCGATCCGGCCGTTTCCCGCTTTATCGAAGAGCGGGAACGCTCAGGAAAAGCATCAGGCGAACTGCTCGCTCGACGTTCGGATGGAACGTTGTTCCCTCAAGAGGTATCCTCAGTCGTCTTCGTCGGACCGCATGGGAAGAAAACATCGTGCGTTATCTTTCGCGACATTACGTTCAGAAAGGAAACTGAGGCTGAGCGGGAGCGACTGGTCGCCGAACTCGTGGGAGCCCTCGCTCGAGTCAGAGTTCTGAGCGGTCTACTGCCGGTCTGTTCTTGGTGCAAGAAGATCCGAGATGGCCAGGGAAAGTGGTCTGAACTCGATGTGTTTGTGCGCGAGCACACAGACGTCGAGGTGACTCATGGCATTTGTCCTGAATGCCGAGCAAAATTTCCTGACGTCCGCAAATCGTGATCGCCCCGAACGTTGGGTAGGTTAGCGTTCGGGAAAAGCATCTCATCTCAAATCCCCATTTCTCTCATCATCGGAAGAGGGTCCATTTTGGCCGTCTGTATAAACCACCCCCGTCAAACGGGGGAAAGGGGGAAAAGGTGAGGGAGTCCGCCGGTGAACGGTGGGACCCGTAAAACGCGCGTTCGGCTCGCTTCCTTATTAGCTGTGCAGGCGCGCGCAAGCCATCGCAATTCACACGCCCTTAACAGAGTGTAAAGAGTGAGAACAAGAGCACCGTCAAACGACTGAAGACCAAAGAGAATCGAATTGTTCCACGAAGAATCCCGCTCCGGGACAAAGTTACGATAGTAGTGTTTTTGAAATTGAATCCGAGGAAGTTAGAGCGCCTAAGGAACGGGAATGTTTTCAGGTAGGCAAACCCAGCGCTGGGAACGAGGAGGGCTTCAGCCTGGAGCCTCAACCTCCGACACATCTAAACTCCTCTGCCGCATCTGCAAACTTTGATTGACATTCCCGAATGTAGCGGGGTATCTTGAGCGGCAATCTCGGTGGACGGAGGAAAGTGGCGTGTTTCAGCGCTCCACTTCCGAGGGGGCTTCTACTCCACCGGCTTCCCCAAACTTAGGACAAATGTCAGCGCTGGATTGCTCGCGTATGGAGGCTTGCGTCTGAAGGTTTGAAAACCTTCCAGACCGCGGTCTGGGTGTAGGGCCCAGCAGGCCGACCCATAAGCAGCCATCACGCGACGGGGAGGTGTCCCATGAATCGGAATCTGGTGTGGGGTGCAGGCGCAGCCTTGGCGATTGTCACCGTGTTGGGAATCTCTACCCAGTCACACAAGGCGCCCGCAGTCGGGACTCGCAGTTCGCTGGAAAGTAAGAAGAAAGCCTCTCCCGGCAAGACTCAAGCGGCTGCGCTTGCAGATAGCGTTTGTGCCGACCCCGAAAAGCTCTTGCAAGGCTTTCTTCTTACTGACGAAAACGACGTTGCCGCCCCAGACTCTTGCTACTCGGCCAATGTTTTGCAAAATATTACGCAGAAAGATCTGCTTGATTCGCGGAACCGCCTGCGGCAGCGCGCAGGCAGCCTCAGCTTCGTCATAGCAACACTGCCTGATCCGCTGCACACCCATACCTCGTTACTTTTTGACCGGAGAATCGAGGCCATTCAGCAGGCCGCGCAGGATGCTGGTTACGACTACGACTCTTCATGGCTGCCATGGGAGACCGAAGAACGCACGTTTACTCACCTTGCCGACCAGGACGCCATTGAGGATCGCAAGGATGGTCGCGAAGATCAGCCCGGAATAATTCTGTTTCGAATAAGGAGCAACAAAGAGTACAAGCCTCCTGCCTCGGGTGATGAGCTGTTCCAAAAAGGCCTTGCAGTCTTCGTTGTCGGCGAAGAAGCGACTCATGGTATCCATCGCCGCCAATTTCAGAATGCAGTCGCCTGGCTCGCAATGCTGCAGCCTTGCATTGGCGTTTGCACGCCATTCACAATTCTGGGTCCAAGCTTTTCCGGATCATTTGCCTCCCTTGGTCAGTTGTTGGCGAGTGCTGATGTTCGGAGTTTCCTGAACTACGATAGCGTCAGCCATTTGGCCGGGAGCCCGCTTCGCATCTACAGTGGCAGCGTTTCGGGAAAAGAGGCAGTGGAGACTTTTGGAGCGTTAACGTCTGCGGATCCTCATTTAAACGGCTGGAACATTCATTTTCACAGCTTTGTCGAAAATGACGATGTCATCCTGCGCGACTATTGTGACTATCTGAACACCCTTGGTCTTGATCCTACGCGAGTCGCGTTTATTTCAGAAGATGAAACGGCCTACGGAATCGGGGGAATTGCGAAGGAGCACGAGAACCATAAAGTGGCGGACACTGCTTACGAGCCGCCCCCCTGTGAAGGAGCCGTGCGGCTGTTCTATCCGCGCGATATTTCTGCCTTACGCGCAGCTTATCAGGCGCAGTCTATTTTTTCTTCCTCCACCGCTCAGTCATCTTCCGATACACCTCACAGAACTCTGTCCACCGATCTAGCTGACCCGGCGGGCGAAAGCCACGACACCGTGCGCTCTTACGGCGGGAATCAGACACCGCTGGCCCAGGAAGCCCAGTTGTTCGGTATTGTCGCTGTCCTTCAAGACCATCGTTCCGAGTATCTGGTGATTCGAAGCAGCAACTCGCTTGATCAACTGTTTCTCGTGAACTTCTTCCGGCGGACCTATCCGCGCGGACGCGTTGTAGTTCGCGGGGCCGATAACCTCTTCCTAAGCGAATATGGCTCTAGCGGCATCAGCGGCGTGATCACGCTCAGCAGTTACCCATTGATGCCCTGGGACTGGAGGGACTGGTTTAACCGAAATAACAATCCCACTCATCGCGTATTCAGCGAGGAAACGGTGGAGGGTACGTACGTTGCAACGCGCTTTCTGTTGCAAGAGGCGTTTCGTGCCAGCGAAGACCTTCTTGCGACGCAAGGATCTCGCCCCCAAACGGAAAAAGCTCGCCCCCTTGGCGACGACTGGCCGATCTGCCAGGTAGAACATGGAGATCGATGTTTCATTCCTCCAAATCTGGACCTCCACCCGAATTTCACGATGCCCGATTACAACGCTCCCTTTTGGTCTGTGCCTGAAAATTGTTCGCGACTAATATCCGGCCCACCGCCGGAGCAGTGCGAACCTTATTTCCGGCCTGCGACCTGGATTTCCGTGATGGGAAGGGGCGATTTTTATCCGTTGGCGGTATTTAGCAAGAAATTCGACAGCAGCAAACATTCTTTCGCTCACACTAAATCAACTGACACACCCATTGCCGATTCTTGGATCGTGGAGCGATCCACGTTTTTCCGTATTCCCCTCGGGATGAAGATATGTCTATTGCTTATTCTGGCGCTCGCGGCTTTTCATGCTGCGTGTTGCACGAATGCTTCATTTACAGCCAAGCCTGCTTTTCGTGCGCACTTCGCCGCGCCAGTTGGCTGGTTGCCTCACGGCACCTGGCAGCATGACGCCCTCATCGTCTTCGCCAGTGCCCTCATCGCATCTATCGCCCTTATCACTGCATGGGGTTGTGGGGCGTTCGGAAAAGCATCTCTCTCTGGTCTCTACGTTTATTGGATCTGGTTCTTCCTGATTATTGCTCTGCTAGCTTGCTTTGGAGCGGTTCTGGCCAGCCACCGCGCAACGCAGCGGCTGGAGCAATTCAAACCGGATGAGAAGGAGGAGACTCGTTCTTTCGCCTTCAATTGGCGCTCTAAACGGTTGAGACTTTCGATCGGTTGGTTCCTGATTTCAATTGCAGTTTTCTGTTCGGTCGTCGTTCTTTTTCAGTATTCTCTTGATTTTCCCAATCGCATTCCTACTTACTGGCGCTCGGTAAATCTCAATAGCGGTGTTTCACCGCTCGTTCCGTTTTTGTCGCTATTCGGGGGGCTGTATATGTGGTTCTGGTATTCGCTGCATGGGCTCGCGTTGTTTGGCAAGGACCGCCCCCGATTGCCCGCGGAACAAGATCTAATTCTCAAAGACGAGAAAGGCAACGAGTTTCCGAACCTACGTATGTTCAGTCAGGAAGCCGCCAACGGCACGGAAGACGCTGCGATTCCCCTAGAACTCCGCACTTTAAAAATTTTCCTAGTAGTTTCATTGATTTTCGCTACGGTGGCGTATGCAACCGCAGACGGCGTGCCGATTCGTGCCCTTGGGGCGCGTCGCGCCGCTGGTGTGTTTGGCGTTCTCTTCGATCTGTGCATCGGTTGGCTGCTCGCCGAAACTTGGCAGCTCTGTATCGTCTGGCGCAAGCTCAAACAATTGCTCAGTTTTCTCGACCGTATCGCCCTCCGGCGCACCATGAGTGCTCTACATGGCTTCTCCTGGGGCAACGTCTGGAAGATGAGCGGCAATGTCCTCGACGTCCGTTACAAGTTGTTATCTCGCCAGGTCGAGACCCTTAGTCATCTAAAAGCTTCGTTCGACAAGTTCCAAAGAGGATCTGGCCATCCCGATCAACGGGATGCCTTCCGTGCTACCACTGCATTTCAGGCCGAAATGCAAAGTGCGCATCGAGCCATTCTCGACTTCGCTCCACTATTTGCAAAGAATTACGACAAAAATGATTTTGCCGACTTCGCCAAACTGGAAAAATTCCAGTGGAAGATGGCGGCACTTGTTGGCAAGCTGTTGACCGATGTCCTCATTCCCGCGTGGAGAAAAGAAACTCATTCTCTTATGTTGGAAGAAGCGAAGAGCTCAAATGGAGATCACGCCGACTTGAAGGCGGCACTGAAGCACGTTCCGGAGCATATCCGCAACGCCGAAGAGCTTGTTTGTATCACTTATCTCGGATTCGTGCAGAATGTTCTGGGCCGCATCCGGACAATGGCCCTGGGCATCGTCTGGCTTTTCGTAGCCATCACACTCTCCGTCTCCACTTATCCCTTCGACCCGCGGCCCGTTCTGAATAAGGCTCTTATATTCTTGTTTCTCGCCGTCGGTGCGGCCATATCATTTGTTTACGCCGATATGCATCGCGACTCTACACTGAGTCATGTGACCAACACCACTCCCGGAGAACTGGGACCGGAGTATTGGTTCAAGATCATAGGGTTTGGACTGGGGCCGTTGGTTGGATTGCTTGCTTATGTCTTCCCAAGCTTGACGGATCTTCTTCTGTCCTGGTTGGAACCCGGCCTTGCATCTCTTAAGTAGTTGTGGTTCGCATGCCAGCCTTAATTCTTCGCCCGGGGGATAGCGGGCGACACGTTGGACTAAAAACCAAAACCCAAAACCGCAGACAGAACTAACGTCTACCGGCTTCTCAGACGAAAATACACGTAAACGTCTCGCCTAATCACCACATGTCCTCCCTACACGTCTCGCACCAACTTCGGTACAAACATCTCGAGAATGCAACGGACCAAAAATTCACTTTTCCACAGCCCCATTGTGACGCATGTCCTAGTCTTCCACAGGCAAACTCCGCGATCATGGTCGAGGCCGTAACCACCGCGAACCTCGAAATGCGAGAGTACGCGGCGCTAAGTCCTTTGTTCGACGGATTTTAGTGTCTAAGTTCTTTGAAACACGTATTTTGCGGGGAATTTCGTGCTAACTCTCTGAATCCAAAGATTCGGGGGGGAGGGGGGATACCCCGAACGGCGACTCAAGATTCTTCGGCGGCACAGAACGCGAGCCGGATGCAGAACACACGCAGGATTTAGAGCACGGGCAGATTTAGAACACGCGCAGATTTAGAACACGGGAACGATATGCTCTAATTCCTCCGTGTCTTCCTCCTGCCTGACCATCCTCAATCGCGAAGTTGTCGCCTGCACGCGCTGCCCGCGGCTGGTGAAGTATCGCGAGGAAGTTGCGCGCGTGAAGCGCCGCGCTTATCGCGACTGGGAGTATTGGGGCAAGCCTGTCCCCGGCTTCGGAGACGCAGCAGCCCGAGTGCTCGTCATGGGACTCGCGCCCGGAGCGCACGGCTCGAACCGCACCGGCCGCCCTTTCACCGGAGACGCGAGCGGCAACTTCATGTATCCCGTGTTGTACGAAACCGGGTTCGCCAGTCAGCCCACCGCGACCGACCGCAACGATGGATTGACGCTCATCGATCTATACATCACCGCCGCCGTCCGCTGCGCTCCCCCCGACAACAAGCCGCTGCCCCAGGAACTCGCCGAGTGCGCACGGTTTCTCGATCGCGAAATCGCCGGCCTGAAAAATGTGAAGGTTGTAGTCGCGCTGGGAAAGATCGGCTTCGACGCGTACCTGAATTACGTGAAGCACCTATCCCACCCTGATGTCGCAAACAGCGCGACGTCAGGATGGGGCACACTCTTCAGTAGAAAAAACTACATCTTCAAGCACGGCGCGCACTACCAGTTGCCCGACGGCAAAGTGTTACTCGCCAGTTACCATCCGTCGAACCAGAACACGCAGACCGGCAAGCTCACGCGAAAAATGTTCGTGGAAATATTCAAGCAGGCGGCAAATTTTGCCGATAGGGAAAACTGAGGCGCCGCTCGGCGCGGGATCGATCGACCTCCCCTCGAAGGGGTCACAGCCGACAAAGCAGGGTCATCATCCAGGAGCGGCGCTTTCTTCATTGCTTGATTTTTGATTGATGATTGTTGATTGAAACGCTCGTTGAATTTGAGATTGTTGATTGACGACGAGAGCGAACGCTTTTCAATCGTCAATCAACAATTATCAATCAACAATTTGCTACCTCAGCTTCGTCGCCACTACTTCCAGCTGAAACTGCCGCTTCGAGTTCGGATCATCAACCACGCCCACGACCACTGCCTTGCCCACGACGGCGATCGTGCTGGCGTCGATCTTCATCTGACGCACGATCGGTCCCATGGCCTGAGTCCCTTGCTCAGGGGCGGCAACGTCGCTGACCTCGGAGCGGACGTTGAGCAGCACGTCGTTGCCGAGCCAGGTGACGTCGCGGCGGTCGCGCATGCGGCACCAGATGCTGGTGCCGACGTCCAGGTATTGAAACTGGTCGCCCTTGGTTTCGACCGGGACGCGCGTGCCGATTTTGATTTCGCTCTGATCGCCCGCGTTCAGGTTCATCGAGTACTGCCGCGAGTTGATTTTTTTGCCGTCATTGATTTCGTTCACAGTGAAATCGAGCCGGTAAGCGTGACCAGGCTCGGCCGATTCGGACGCTGTGTTCGACGCGGACGAATCTTGCGCCGCCAGCTTCGCGCCGCCTGCGAACGGCAGCACGATGAGCAGCGCCATTGCGATAAGAAGCTTTTTCGACATAAACGATCTCCTTTTTCCTGAGTAATGTTTATTGCGTTGAATTCCGATCTTCCGCCGCCAACCGGGTGCGTTCTTCGGCCTCGCGCCGCAGCGACTCCATGTGCGCCTCTGCCAGCAGTGCGGCCTGTTCCGGATTCTTGTTCACGTAGCCCAGCACCAACTTCTCTTGCTCAGTCAGCGGCTGCGGCGAAGGAAAAACATCGAGCTTAGGAACGGCCGCGACAGTGGCTGAGTGACCCGATTGCGATGCCAGCGCATTTCGCCGATGCGGATGAATCGCTGTCGCATCGTTATGCACCAGCACCTGATATTCCGGATGCTTCGGCGCAGGCGCTTCCACCGCCGGTCTATGCGCGATGGGCGGCGCTGGCCGCGATGATCTCCATGCGATGGCTGCAGCCACGACAAGCAGAGCCGCAACTGCCCAGGGAAGTCCTCCCGCCAGTCCCCAGCGCCACCAGAAACGGGGCGCGGCCTCCGTCGGCTGGGCGCGAAGATTGGCGAGAATGCGATCTTCGAGGCCTGCGCGCGGCTCGACGGCTGCGTACCTCGCGAGGGCAGCATCGAGCGCCTGATCGAGGTGGGCATCATCTGAACCTCGAAAGCCTGTGTTTCGGGTGCTCTCCTGCCCGCGATCTTTATCCCCATCCGCGTTCCTCATTGCATCATCCGTCATGGCCCCACCCGCCTTCGGCTCATCGATTGAGCGAGCTTCTCTTTCAACATCTGGCGCGCGCGAAAAACCCGCGATCGCACTGCGGCCTCGTTCATTCCCAGCGTCGCGGCTACTTCTCTTGGCGACATCTCTTCGATCGTCGACAGAACCAGCGGCTGGCGCAGTTTCTCCGGCAGCGCCGCGATCAACGTCTCCAGCGTCGCGCCGATCTGCATTCCCTGCAGTTCGTCGTCGGCTGGGGCATCCGGCGCAGCGAGGTCGACTTTCGTTTCGTTGGGATCGTCCAGCGCCACTTCCCGCCCCCATCCGCGCCGCTGGCTGCGGTCGACCGCGACCCGCCATGCGATTTTCGCCAGCCACGTTTTTGCGTCCTCGACCGTGTCCAGCTTCGCGCTGTAGCGCAGCACGCGCATGAAGGTTTCCTGCGTAGCGTCTTCCGCGTCATGATGACGGCGCAGTACGGCGTAGGCGATGCGATAGACCAGCCGCGAGTGATCGCGCACCAGCGACTCCAGCAATTCGTCGCGGCTGCGCTCCGTCTTGTCGCAATCCGTCGTGAACGTGCCCAGAATCGCCTCTCCCGCCACCACTCGTTTGCCCTCACTCATGAAGACCGCCGGGATTCCGATTGCGTTCAGGAATTTCTTTTGAAGATTGAGCTATGAGCTCCTCGGGAAGAACGGCCGGGTATATGGGATATTGCAGGCAACTTTTCGTTAAGGTGAGGACGAAGCGCGAGTCGTTCGGCTAGGTCATTGTGAGCGAGATGCTGCGATGCAGAGGATACTTACTCGACCGATGGGACGGATTTTGGTGAATGCCTGGGCAGGATGACAAGTGGGAAGGACTATATCAGAACACTATTTACTGTTGCTTCCTCACCCCACCATCACTGGCTCGGGCTCGAGGCGCACGCCCCAGATTTCTTCCACGCGCTGCTGAATTTGATCTTTCAAGGCGAGGACTTCTGCTGCGGTCGCGCTGCCGCGATTCACGATCGCCAGGGCATGTTTGCTGGAGATTCCGACACGGCCGAAGCCGTATCCGCGGGAGAAGCCAGACTTTTCCACCAGCCATGCGGCTGAAACTTTCTTTTTCGCCTCAAGCGCGGGATAGCTTGGCACCGTGAGACCCTTGGCCGAAGCTCGGCGAACTAGTTCTTCATGCTGCGCTTCGTTCAGCACAGGATTCTTGAAAAACGATCCGGCGCTCTGGCAGTCCGGGTCTCCGGGAACGATCAACATCCCTTTGAGTGCGCGGATGTGGCGGACGGCCTCGCGCGTCTCGGCGAGATTCGGCCGCGATTCGCGTCCTTCGAAATGCCGCTTCAGATCAGTGTATTCGAGGTGCGCTTCGCCGCCGGGAGTCAGCGCACACGTTATGCGCAGAATGATGAAGCGGCCGCGCTCGCTTGTGTTGAAGATGCTCGAGCGATAGGAGAAGCCGCAAGCTTCATTGCAAAGCTCGCGCACTTGGCCGTCTTTCAAGTCGAGGACCTCGACGGACTCGATGGTCTCGGAAACTTCCTGGCCGTAGGCTCCTACGTTCTGGACGGGCGTTCCGCCGACGCTGCCCGGAATTCCGCTCAGGCATTCGACTCCGGCGCACTGCGCCATGATTGCGTGCGAAACGAAACGATCCCAGGATTCTCCGGCTCCGACGTTGAAGAGCGCGCGGCCTTGGTCGTCATGGCCGGGCTGTCGATCGATTCCGGCGATTGCGATTTTCAGCACTAGTCCGGAAAAGCCGGAATCGGCGACGAGCAGGTTGCTGCCGCCGCCAAGGATGAAGAGCGGTAAGTCTCTTGCGCGGGCGAAGGCTACTGCCTCCTGCACTTCGCCGCTCGTCTTTGTCTCTACGAAAAATCGCGCTGGCCCGCCGATGCGGAACGTCGTTAGCGGCGCGAGCGGAATGTTTTCCTGGAGGATCATGCAGCGGTGATTTCACTATACACACCGCGCCCGAACCGTTGATGTCATCCTGAGTGGCGGCGAAGCCGGCGCGAGGGACCTTACGTCGGTTCGGAGCCGAAGTGCAGCATGCGAGCGCCCGCAACGCTCCCGGAGGCGCTGATGAAACTTGTTTGCAGCGATAACGCAGCCAGCTGTTGTACGGTTCCTCACCCGGCTTTCAGCCGGGTTCAGGATGACAAGGTAGAATGAGACGAGAGGATTAAACCCAGATGCCGATGTATCCCGAAATCATGGTTATTCCCATGCGCGAGGAGTTGACTCGCCTGGGGATTGAAGAACTGCGCAAGGCGGAAGACGTGGATGCTGCGTTGAAGGGGCGTTCCGGCACGACGATGGTCGTGGTCAATTCGATCTGCGGTTGTGCGGCCGGGCGCATGCGCCCGGCGGTACGCATGGCGCTGCAGAATTCAACGAAGCCGGATCAGTCTTACTCAGTTTTTGCCGGACAGGACACTGAAGCCACTGAGCGGGCCCGCAGTTACTTCACAAGCATGCCGCCGTCGTCGCCTTCGATCGCGATTCTGCGCGACGGCCAGCTTGTTTACATGATGCCCCGGCGGGACATTGAATCGCGCGAGGCGCCGGTGATTGCTGCGGATTTGAAGGCGGCGTTTGACCGGCTTTGCGCAAAGCCCGCGCAAGTGTAATTTTCCTGAATTTGTCATTCCGAGCGAAGCGAGGAACCTGCTGTTTGCCCGTGCCCGCCAAAGAAGCAGGTTCCTCGCGTTGCTCGGAATGACAAAATCATTCTTGGCCACGCCGATTGTGTTCCGCTGTCAATTACTTCTTCGCGCTCAGCCGGAAGGCCTTCACTACTATCGCATTCGGTTGCACGCCCACGGGAATCAGCGTCATCAGCGAATATTCTGAAGTCTCGAGCGTGCGGTGCGGCTTGCGTTTCTGGATCACCGTTACATCGCCGGACTGCGTGTCTAGCACCAGAACGTAATTTTGATCGGGCGTGAGTGCGAGCGCATCCGGGCGGCTGCCCACCGTGAGAGTGGTGAGGCGCCGTCCCATATCGATGTCGTAGACGGCGATGCTGTTGGAGCCAAAATTCGACACGTAGAGCCGCGAGTTGTCGAGGGTGACCACGCTGTGCGATGGATGCTGGCCTAATTCCTGGCTGTTGCCGACTTCGTCGTTGCCGGTTTCGATGATGGAGATGCTGTCGGAGTCGAAGTTGCACACGATCATTTCGCCGCCATCGGGCTTGAGTGCGAGGCTTACGGGCGTGCGGCCGACGTCGATCAGGGCGAGTACGCGGTCGTTTTTTTGCAGACCGCTCGGCGTCGTCTCTCCTTTTGGACCCGTGACGCCCTGCGGTGTTTCTGCTTTTGCAGGCTTGGCGGCTTGCGGCATTTCTTTGCTTGCCAATTGAATCGACGCGACCTGCGAAGACCCTGAGCACGAGACGAACGCCTTGCTCGAGTCGGGAAGAATCGCGATGTCCTCCGGCTGCTGGCATACCGGAAGAGTCGCCCGCACGCGCAAGGCCTTCGCGTCGATGATTGAGACTGTGTTGTCGCCGCGATTGGAGACTACGACGGTCGATCCGTCGGGCGAAACTCGAGCCAGTCCCGGCGCCGCGCCCACGCGCACGTTGCCCAGCACGATGCGATGGTCGAGATCGATCACGCTCACATTGCCCGATCCTGAATTCGCTACGTAAGCGCGCTTGCCGTCGTCGGCGACATCGATGAAGTAAGGCCGGCCCTGCACGCCAATGGTCGCGACAATCGTGTTGCTTTCGGCGTCGATCACGCTGACGTTGCTCGACCCCGTGTTGACCACGTAGATCTCGTTTTTCTTCGAGTTCGCAGCAATGCCGGTCGGCTCGCTGCCCACGCGCAACGTCTTGGCCAGGGCGAAAGTCCGCAAATCGATCACGCTTACCGTGTTGCTTTTGCCGTTGGTTACGTAAGCGTATTCGCGGAACGTCGGGCCGTAGTTGGGAAACGACTGCTCGCGGAAGTACCACCACCCGAGGGCGCCCAGGATGGGCAACAGCACAGCGAGGAAAAGGAGTTTGCGCAAAATTGTCCGCAGTCGAACCCGGAGGATAAAAGGGTAACAGAATGAACTCGATGCTTAATTTGGCCGGAGCAGCACCAATCCTCGAACCCTGACAAAATGCTTCTCATTGAACGTGGCTACCCTTGCATCGTGCTCCAAAGCGGTCGCCGCTACGATGAGATCGTAGTGAGAGATCATTCTGCCCGTAGATTCCAGTTCTGCTCAGAGTCGCGCATGTTCGAATGCGGTCGATAAGGTACATGGGATGATCGGAAGTGTATCCAAGAACATGCCGAGGTAGGCCTCGCGCCTCGGCCTATGAGCAGGCGTTGCACGCTGCAGTCCGTGCCAGAGCTCTGCCACGGTAACAGCCGCTAAGCGAGGATCTTGGTCCGCATGTGCTTCCAGCCATGCCGCAGATCGAACCGGCCGCGTTCGCCCTGAATGATGACATCGGCGTCAATGATCAGCGACATGGAACACGCGGAGCGTCACTCTTTCCACTTGTCTACAGGGGCTTCAGGATGCGACGCCCAGCGCGGAGGTCACGACGCCACGCCCTCGCCTCTTCCGGGGTCAGCTTGAATTCGCGTAAGGCAGCGGCCAGAGCCCGCACTGAGCCGGGCCTCGTCTTTTCAGGAACCAGTCGGGCCACCGGCAACCCATTCTTCAGAAGGACGAAAGAGACGTCCTGGTAGCGAACCCGGTTCACGCAGTCGGCAAAGTTGCGGGCTGCCTCGGTCACCGAAATGGTCTCGGTTTTCATAAAATCAGATTATCAGATTTTACGGAACATTTGAGAACATTCCCCGGCCTCAGTAGGTGTTGAAAGTAACCTCGACCTCTACATAAACGGGCACAGGTTTTCCGTCAAGGGTGGCCGGTTCGAATTTCCAGGTGCTCACGGCTTTGACTGCTTGCTGATCGAGGCTCTTCTCGAGTCCTAGGGTGACCTTTACGTCCCTGGCCAGGCCGTCGGTCGTAACCGTCAATGCGAGCCGAACCGAACCGCTGATTTTCTTTTTACGGGCTTTGTCGCTGTATTCGGGGTTAGGCTGATAGATCGCCTTGGGCGCAGTCACGCCACTTCCTACTTTGTAGATCCCGTGCTCGTCCGGTCGTTGTTGTGCGGAGAGAGGGCCCCCGACAAGCAGGAAAGCGAAGCCCATGAGCACGGTGACGCAGATGACGAACAAGTCTGCTTTTCTGATGCGAAGACTCCGGCTACTTGGTCGCTCCCACCGGCTCCGGCACTCCGATCGCCGGGACGGTTCTTCCTACCACGGCGGCGATCTGGCGCACTTGCGTCATCAGTTCGTCAAACTGGGCGGGGAAAAGCGACTGCGGGCCGTCAGAGAGCGCTTCGTCTGGCTTGTGGTGCACTTCGACCAGTAGGCCATCGGCGCCGACGGCTACGGCTGCGCGCGATAGTGGAGTGACTTTGTTGCGCTTGCCGGTGCCGTGGCTGGGATCGACCACGATGGGGAGATGGCTGAGGCGCTGGATTGCGGGCACGATGCTGAGGTCGAGCGTGTTGCGGGTGTGGTCGGCGAAGGTGCGGACGCCGCGCTCGCACAGCGCGACGTTGTAGTTGCCTTCGCTCATGATGTATTCGGCGGCCATGAGAAATTCTTCGAGGGTCGCGGACATGCCGCGCTTGAGCAGGACGGGCTTGCGGGCGCGTCCGGCGCGCTTGAGCAGAGAAAAATTCTGCATGTTGCGGGCGCCGATCTGGATCATGTCGGCATATTCGTCGACCAGGTCTAGAGATTCGTGGTCGATGGCTTCGGTGATGATCTTCATGCCGAACTTGTCGCGGATGTCGGCCATGATGCGCAGGCCTTCCTCGCCGAGGCCTTGGAATGAGTAGGGAGATGTGCGCGGCTTGTAGGCGCCTCCGCGGAAAAATTGCGCGCCGGCGCGATGCACACGCTCGGCAACGGTGAATGCCTGCTCGCGAGTTTCGATGGCGCATGGGCCCGCGACGATGGCGAGTCCCGGGCCGCCGAACGTGGCGGTGGTGCCGGGGAAGCGGATGATTGTGTTGTCTTCTTTGACGTCGCGGCTGACGAGTTTGTAGGGCTTGGAGACCTGGATGACTTCCTGCACGCCCGGCATTTCGTCGAGTGTGCCGTGCTCGACTTCGCCCTTGTTGCCTGTGATGCCGATGGCGGTGCGGGTTGCGCCTGGCATGGGATGCGGGCGCAGGCCCATCTTTTCTACTTTTTCGCAAACGGCGCGCACCTGGTCTTCGGTGGCGTGCGCCTTCATGACGATCAGCATAAGTTCACCCTGGGATGGTGCGTGTAGGCGGACGCCTTGGCTGTCCAGTCGAGCGGACTCGACAGTTCCTACGGCGGCTGCAGGAGAAGCCGCAACTCTTAAGTTTATCGTTCGGGCGGATGCATCGCAAATGGAGCATCGCTGGCTATACTGAGTTTTATGCCGCGGTCGATGGCACAGGAACAGGACATTCTCAAGCGGGCTCCGCGCAGGCCCCCGCGGCTGACTTCACGGCGCATTGGGATTCATACCTCGTCGGCTGGGGGCGTGCCGAATGCGGCCGAGCGCGCCTATCGCCTGGGCTGCAATACGCTGCAGATTTTTTCTTCCAGTCCGCGGCAGTGGGCTCCGTATGAACTGGGACGGCCTCACTGTGACGAGATGAATCGGCTGCGGGTCAAGTACGATTTGAAGCCGCTGGTGATTCACACCAACTATCTTGTCAACTTGGCCAGTTCCACCGAACTCTTCCTGCGCAAGTCGATGGAGGCGTTTCGTGGCGAGGTCGAGCGGGCGCTGGCTTTGTGTGCTGAATATCTTGTGCTGCATCCGGGATCGTTTCGAGGGGCGGACCGCGAGCAGGGGCTGGTGCGCACGGCGGCGGCGATTGCTGCGTCTACGCAGGGGCTTGATTTGGCGCGCGGTGGGCTGACCATTCTTATTGAGAACACGGCCGGGTCTGAGTTTTCACTTGGCGGCAGTTTCGAGCAGGTGGCGGAAGTCGTTGAGCGGCTTAAGGGGATTGTTCCGGTTGGGGCTTGCATCGATACCTGTCATACGCACGTCGCGGGATATGACATCGTTAGCGCGGAAGGGCTGGCGCAAACGTTGCAGCAACTCGACGCGACGGTCGGCCTCAGCCAAGTGAAAGTTTGGCACTGCAATGACGCGAAGGCTGCTCGCGGATCAACGCTTGACCGGCATGAGCAGATCGGGAAGGGGATGATCGGTTTGGGAACATTCTGCGCGCTACTCAACGACCCGCGCCTCGCCCACGCAGCTTTCATCGCCGAAACACCAATCGAGAAGCCCGGCGACGACCGCAGGAACGTGGATGCCCTCAAGAAGCTTGTGCGGGAAAGCCCGTAGGCATGCCGATAATTACCCAAGCGCCTCGTACCCCTGAGCGAACAGCAGGTTCCTCGCTTCGCTCGAATGACAAGTTAGAACATCGCCAAACGGAAGCGTTCACGACTAACCCGGAAATTGCCTCTACATCCGTTACTCCCGTAAAATTGAAAGATTCATCTGCCATGTCTACACGAGACAGTGAATCCGCAGAAGTAATCAACGGCTCGGACGCCGCGCCGTCTGGTGGTTCTAAGGGCGATCGCCCCAACCACGAACGCTCCAACGACGAGCGCTACGACGCGCAGATTGTCGAGAAGAAGTGGTTCGCACGCTGGCAGCAGGATGCCACCATGTACGCCGCCGAGCCCAATTCGGCCAAGAAAAAATATTACGTTCTGGAAATGTTGCCCTATCCGTCGGGGGCGTTGCACATGGGGCACGTGCGCAACTATTCGATCGGCGACGCGCTCGCCCGCTACATGTGGATGAACGGCTACAACGTGCTGCATCCCATGGGCTGGGATTCGTTCGGCTTACCCGCGGAAAACGCCGCCATCCAGAACAACACGCCGCCGCGCGAGTGGACCTTGCGGAACATCGCCAACATGAAGGCGCAGATGAACCGCCTGGGCTTCG
This sequence comes from Candidatus Solibacter sp., assembly GCA_035501655.1. Taxonomy (GTDB): domain Bacteria; phylum Acidobacteriota; class Terriglobia; order Terriglobales; family Acidobacteriaceae; genus Sulfotelmatobacter. The sequence goes on along the minus strand of DATJVU010000041.1, from coordinate 126,625 downwards.
CCTACGATTGGTCGCGCGAGGTTACGACCTGCTTTCCTGAGTACTATCGTTGGAATCAGTGGTTCTTCATCAAGATGTTCGAGCAGGGCCTTGCGTACCGCAAGAAGAGCAATGTCAACTGGTGTCCGAAATGTTGCACCGTGCTGGCCAACGAGCAGGTTCTCGCCGACGGCACGTGCTGGCGGCATGAAGACACGCTGGTGGAGCAGCGTGAGCTGGAGCAGTGGGCGCTGCGCATCACGAAATATGCCGACGAGTTGTTGCGCGATCTCGACAAATTGCCTGGCTGGCCTGACAAAGTAAAAACCATGCAGCGCAACTGGATCGGCCGCAGCGAAGGTACGCTCGTCGATTTCAAGCTCGACTACGCCGAGCCCACGCATACCGGATTCGGTCCTGGCGGGTCAACCATCACGGTTTTCACCACGCGCGTCGATACCATTTTCGGCGCGACCTCGGTGCAACTCGCGCCGGAGCATCCCATCGTGAAGGATCTGGCGGCGGCGAATCCCGGCTTGCGCGCCAAGGTCGATCAGTTGATCGCCGAGCAGAACAAAGCAAAAGAAACCGGCGACATCGGCGAGATTGAAAAGCATGGCGTGCCGACCGGACGCTATGCCATCAATCCCTACAACGGCGAGAAGGTGCCCGTGTGGGTGGCGAACTATATCCTCATGGACTACGGCACGGGCGCGATCATGAGCGTGCCCGCGCACGATGAGCGCGATCACGAATTCGCCACAAAATACAAACTCGAAATCCGCCTCGTGATTCTTCCAGTGGCCGACGACCCGGAAGAGACGATGGCGGAGCCGCAATTGCCCTTCACCTCGCATGACGGCATGTTGGTGAACTCGGGGCCGTACAGCGGAATGAGTTGTGCCGACGCCATCAAAAAGATGGTGGAGTATGCCGAGAAGAAAGGGTTCGGCAAACCCACGGTCACGTATCGGCTGAAAGACTGGGGCATTTCGCGGCAGCGCTACTGGGGCACGCCGATCCCGATGCTCTATTGCGAGAAAGACGGCATTGTGGCGGTCGCGGAAAAAGACTTGCCGGTCATCTTGCCGGACAAAGTTGACATCACGCTGACGGGGGGCTCGCCGCTCGGCCGCGTGCCGGAGTTTGTGAACGCGATGTGCCCGAAATGCGGGGGCCCGGCGCGCCGTGAGACTGACACGATGGATACGTTCGTCGATTCGTCGTGGTACTTCTACCGCTACACCGACGCGAGCAACGACCGCGCGCCGTTCGACTCGAAGACCGCGCAATATTGGTTTGGCGACGCGGGAATCGACCAGTACATTGGCGGTGTCGAACACGCGATCCTGCATTTGATCTACTCGCGCTTCTGGACGAAGTTCATGCGCGATCTGGGCCTGCTCAGCAATGACGAACCCGTCGGACGCCTGTTCACGCAAGGCATGGTGATCAAAGATGGCGCGAAGATGTCGAAGAGTTTGGGCAACGTCGTCTCGCCGGATGAGATGGTCGCGCGCTACGGCGCCGATGCCGCGCGTTTGTATAGCTTGTTCGCCGCGCCGCCCGACCGCGATCTCGACTGGCAGGATTCGGGGATTGAAGGCATTCAGAGATTTTTGGGGCGCGTGTACCGGTTCTTCGTGCGTCATCCTGTGGAGACGCAGCTCGCAAAGTCTGCGGCGTTGCAAGAGTTGTCGCCCGAGGCGCGCGCGATTCAGCGCAAGCTGCACCAGACCATCAAGCGCGTCAGCGACGACTTTCAGGGACGGTGGCACTTCAATACCTGCATCTCGGCGACCATGGAGTTGGTGAACGCGCTCTACGCCTACGAAGAGACTGTGGCGGGGGCGCCCTCGCCCGCGAATGGCGGAGGCAACGCCGCATTGCTGGCGGAAGTACAGCGCAGTCTGGTCCTATTGCTCGCGCCGTTCGCACCCTATCTCGCGCACGAGCTCTGGGAGATGATCGGCGAAAAAGAAAGCTTGCTGCGCGCGCCCTGGCCGAAGTACGACGCCGCGCTGGCAAAAGAAGAAGAAGTCGAAATTCCGGTGCAGATCAATGGCAAGCTGCGCAGCCGCATCACCGTGCCCGCCGATGCCGAGGAGAATTTTGTGATCGAGCGCGCGCTTGAGGATGAAAAAGTGAAAGCGGCTATTGCGGGCAAGCAGGTCGTGAAGAAGATTCATGTGCTGGGGAAGATGGTGAATCTGGTTGTGAAGTAAACCCCACTCGTCAAGCGGTCCATAAATTGTCATCCTCAGCCCAGCGCCAAGCCGGGCGAGGGACCGTACCGCAGCGCGCAGCGAAGATGCAGTCGAAAGGCCCCATTGCGCTGCCGGCAACAAGAATGATCTTTCCCACTGCATCGTTCGCGCGGGCGGTCGTACGGTCCCTCGCGCCGGCTTCGCAGTCGCTCAGGATGACAAATTTCTGGTTGCGAGTCAGCCTCGGGCGAAATCAATCCGCAAACTGAAGCGCTTCGGTCCGCTTGTTGAAGTCGATCTCGTCGAGTGCCTTGGTGTTGTTGCTGAGTGTCTTTAACACGACGGCGTCGCTTTGGGCGCGCTCAGACAGATTCTTGATGTGACCTTCGGCGGTAGCTACCGTTTTTCCATTTTTCAGGAAATTGACCTGCAGGTGATCGTTCGGGCCATTCCATTCCACTTTGTAATGCCCGGGTGCCAGGTCAGACGAACCCACATGAACTGTCTCATCGATGTTAAGGCTTCCCGAATGGGCGTCTCTCGCGAACGATGAGGCCGATAGGGCAAAGGTGAAGATAGCAAGTGCAGCGAGGGATAGAAACGTCTTCATGAGTTTTCTCCTAGGATGAGTTGCGGCGCTCCGACGACGGGAATACATGCGATGCGATCGGATACGTCGGTTTTTGCTTATATTGGTACGGATGCTCGCGTGCAGAAGCCGGTTGCACAGAACTGGGCGGCGATGATCTGCGTTGTCTCGCTGGCTATTGAAAAGCATTAGGCGTTTTGCTGTACTTAAGCAAGGGCAACTCTCGAGAATGTCCGCCATTTCTCCCACCGCCGAAGGTTTCCGCGCCGCGTTCCGTCGGCCGTCGCTGGCGATGGGAGAGATTTCCTGGCGATGGATCACGGGTGCGACGGCGTCGGCGCTGTTTTTTTTCGGGCTCTTCGAATATCTCGACACGTTGCCCGTCTCCAACGTCGAGCTGTTGTTTCTGCGCTCGCGCCAGCCGTATCTGATAGCGCAGGCGATCTCGCACATTCTGCGCGGAAGTTTGGGGCGAGTCGTCGCCTCATCGATGGTGGCGGTACTGCTACTTTCGTTTTTGTGGATTGTCGCTGGATCGCTTGGGCGCATAGCGACCGTGCGCGCCATGCTCGACTATTTCCGCGATCATCTGCGCAGGGATGTGGCGGGCGACGTTTCTACCGCCAGCGCGTGGAACACGCTGGTCCGCCTGAATTTTCTGCGCACTGTGGTCGCTCTCGCGGCGCTCATCGGATTCGTGGGGGCTATGATCATTGCCGGGTTTGTCTCGCCCGATTCCCATCCGCGGCCGGGAATGGCTTTTCTTCTGTTTTTGCCAATGGCAGCCCTGGTGTTTCTGGCATGGACGTCGCTGAACTGGCTGCTCGCGCTCGCCGGGATGTTCGCCGTGCGCGACGGCGAAGACGCCATCGGCGCAATTGCCGCGGCCGTCGGATTGTGCCGCGATCGCCTGGGCGCTGTAGCCGCCGTCAGCACCTGGACCGGGCTGGCGCACCTGGTCGCTTTCGTCGGCACGACGACCATAATTTCCGTGCCGCTGGGCTTTCTGCCGCTTCTGCCCTGGCGACTGGTCGTGGTCTCGATGATTCTGATCACGCTAGTCTACTTCGCGCTCGCCGACTGGCTCTACACCGCGCGCCTGGCGGGATATGTCTGCATCGCGGAGTTGCCCGAGGAGATGCTGAGGCCGCCGGTGCTGCCGCTTCCTGTGCCCAGTTGCGCCTGTCGCGAGCGTGCCTGCGTCGATCGCTCCAGCGGCGTCGATGCTTGCCGACACTATTGATCGCGATGAAGTGATTTTGAGCGATGTGCCGGGGCCGATCAGCGATTAACTCGCGACAGGTCATTATGTCGGCGATGTCATCCTGAACTCGGCGGAACGCCGGGTGAGGGATCTTATGAATGCTGGTTATGCACATTCGGCAGAAGGTTTGGGTCATGCTGCATCCAGCATGAATGGCCTTTTCAGCGGCGGAACCCCTACCGAGTGACGTGAGGTCCCTCGCGCCGGCTTCGCCGCCACTCAGGATGACATCGCTCTATCGCGCTTTAAGCGCGCTTGAGTAAGTTCTTTGCACTCTCTCCTCGAATTTGAGACACTCATCAGTGGCAACCAAAACTCCGCAAAAACAATCCCTGGCGTCTCAGCACCTCACCCCGCAAGCGGCGTCGCAATCCATCGTCATTCTTGATTTTGGCGCGCAGTACACGCAGCTGATCGCGCGGCGCATTCGCGAGCAGAATGTTTTTTCCGTGGTACTGCCGTGCACAGTGCCGCTGAAAGAAGTGCAGAGCTACGCGCCGATCGGAATCATTCTTTCTGGTGCGCCGTGGTCGGTATACGACAAAGACGCGCCGCCGGCCGATGCGCGCGTCTTCGAGATGGGCGTGCCCGTGCTCGGCATCTGCTACGGACTCCAGTTCATGGTGCATACGCTCGGCGGCAAGGTGCGGCCTGCCGACAAGCGCGAGTACGGCCACGCCGAAGTCGATGTCATTTCGTCGTCGGTGCTGTTTCAGGGCATGGCGCGCAAGCTTGCCGTCTGGATGTCGCACGGTGACGAGGCACTGGAACTGCCCCCGGGCTTTGAGTTGATGGCGAAGACGCACTACGCCGTCGCCGGAATTCAGAACGTCGAGAAGAAGTGGTACGCGGTGCAGTTTCATCCTGAGGTGCACCACACACCGCAGGGCACGCAACTTTTGAAGAATTTTGTCTTTGAAATCTGCGGAGCGAAACCCACGTGGACGCCGCAGCACTTTATCCACTCGACCATTGAGCAGATCAGGCAGCAAGTCGGCACGGGGCGTGCCATCTGTGCGCTCTCGGGGGGCGTGGACTCATCCGTCGCAGCCGTGCTGGTCGATCGTGCGCTGCGTGATGCCAAGGGCAAGTCGCGGTTGACTTGCGTGTTCGTAAACAACGGCGTGCTGCGCAAGAACGAATTTGAAAAAGTGCAGAAGACGCTGCGCGACCGGCTGGGCCTCCATCTTGAGGCGGTCGATGCGACCAGTCGATTTCTCGGCAAACTCAAGGGCGTCAGCGATCCGGAGAAAAAACGCAAGGTCATCGGGAACGAATTCATCAAGGTCTTCGAAAAAGAAGCGCAGCGCATAGCAAAAAGCGAAGGCCAGGTGAAGTGGCTGGTGCAGGGCACGCTTTATCCCGATGTGATCGAGTCGCGCTCGGTGCGCGGGCCTTCGCAGGTGATCAAGTCGCATCACAACGTGGGCGGCCTGCCGGAGAAGATGAAGCTCAAGCTGATCGAGCCGCTGAAAGATCTGTTCAAAGATGAAGTACGCAAGATCGGCCGCGATCTCGGCATGCCCGACGAGATTCTGCAGCGGCAGCCATTCCCCGGGCCGGGACTCGCGGTGCGTGTGCTCGGTGAAGTTACGCCCGAGCGCCTGGCGTTGCTGCGCGAGTGCGATGACATCGTGGTCAGCGAGATCAAGGAAGCCGGCTTGTACACAAAAGTCTGGCAGTCGTTCGCGGTGCTGCTGCCGGTGATGACCGTCGGAGTGATGGGCGATGCGCGCACGTACGCCTACACCTGCGCCATTCGCGCCGTGAGTTCCGAAGACGGCATGACCGCCGACTGGGTGCCGCTGCCGCATGAAGTATTGAAACTCATCTCCACGCGGATCGTGAACGAAGTGAAGGGCGTGAATCGCGTGGTCTACGACGTTACGTCGAAGCCTCCGGGGACGATTGAGTGGGAGTAGCGCCAGCCCTGGCTGTTAGCTCTTAGCTTTTAGCCATAGCCAAACAACTATGTAGGAACAGCCGCCCCCGGCTCTCCGGCCGAGCGAGGTTCGGCGGTTTGGCGCCCTCCTAATCGTTCGTTATTTCAAATCCGTCTTCCCAAATTCCTCAGAAAGCAATCCCACCAAGGGTCGTCTCTCTTCGACAGTCGCCAACGCATACGACCTCGCCTACTCTGCCGTTACTACAGTTTGCGCTTTAAGTGATCTTTTGTTGCTCCGTACAGCGTTTGAGCCTACAACCACAATCACGACGGATGAGCCTAATGCTCGTTGGCTCGCCGGTCGATAGAGATGTTGGTCGCGAGTTGGGGACGCGATGTTCGGGGATACGACGTTTGGGGATCAGACGTTCGGGAAAGTGCTGGCCATGTCTGCGAGAGTACGAGTTGTCTCCCTCCTGTTGAGCCTCTTGGTCCTCACCAGTGAGATAGTTTTTGCGCAATCGTCGATCGACGAGGTTCACATTACGCCGCGGGGAAAGCCGGTAGCATTGGCCGCCGCGAATTATGATTCGGCATTCGGCGGCGCCAGCCTGATTCGCACCAGCGTCAACCTGGTGCTGGTTCCGGTCAGCATTACCGATGAGCGCAACCAGCCGGTGATCGGGCTCGATCAAGACAATTTTCAGCTCTTCGAAAACAAGAAGCCGCAGGCGATCAAGAACTTCTCTAACGAAGACACGCCAGTCTCGATCGGAATCCTGGTCGATACCAGCGGCAGCATGTCGTACAAGCTGCAACGCGCGCGCGAAGCGGTGCAGCAGTTCTGCGACGCCGCCAACCCGCAGGATGAGTTTTTTCTGATCACCTTCGCTGACACCCCTGAACTGGTCAGCGACTTCACCACCAATACGCAGCAGATCGCCAGTGACCTGTTGACCACGCGCTCCAGGGGCCAGACCTCGTTGCTCGACGCCATCTATATGGGAGTGAAGAAGATGCGTGAGGCGCACTATGCCCGCAAGGCGCTGCTCATCCTCTCCGATGGCGGCGACAACCACAGCCGCTACAACGAGCGCGACGTAAAGTCTGCCATCCGCGAGTCCGATATCAGCATCTATGCCGTCGGCACCTACGACCGCTGGGTCAATACAACGGAAGAGTTGATGGGGCCGGAGTTGCTCAGCACGATTGCAGACATGACCGGTGGCGTCTCGTTCACGTTAAACAGTCCTAACGACATGCCGGGCGTTACCCGCAACATCGGCACGCGCCTGCGCCATCAATATGTGCTTGCCTACCAGCCCCAGTCGGCTCCGCATGACGGAAAATGGCACAAGATCAGCGTAAAGCTGCGTCTGCCCAAACATTTTCCGTTTATGCACGTCGAAGCACGGCCCGGCTACTACGCGTCGGGTGGGGAGTAGCAGAAGTTACTGGTCGCGATGTACGGTCTCCATGGCGAAGGCCGGCAGGCACACGGCGATGTATTCGGCGCCGCCTTCGTTGGGCGTGGAGTAGCGGATCCACTCGCCGGCGTAGGCGATCACGGCCTGTCCGGCAACCACGTCGAGGGAGCCTCCGCTATGCTCCACGCGCAGCATTCCTTTCAGCACAATCGTAAACTCGTCAAACTCCGGAGTCTGGCCGGGCTCAAGCCATCCCTCGGGGCTGCGCATGTGGGCCACGCTGGCAGTTGAGGTCCTGGAGTTGATGCGACCGATGTATTCGTCGATGAGTTTGGGCTTGTTACCGGCCGCCTGGATGCGCGTGGGTTGTGCGACGAGAGTGGGCATGAGCCTCGACTGACTGCAAGCTTAGAGTACACGAGTTTCTCGCCCAGCACGTGGAGGGACCACGCACTCGTCCGCCCGACGGCGGCAGGAATTCAAACGACCGGCGCGTGTGGGGACACCCGCCGGACTGCCGCCCGAGAGGGTGGCGTTTTCAGGGGGTTCGAAATCTCAAAATGACCTTAGAAGGACTTTTATGGACTCCCTCCTCTACTCAACTTTTCGTTTGCGCATGGTTCGACTCTTGCCATTCCTCGCTCGCACCGGTTGAACGTTAGGAGTGATCACTCCCACAATGGGCGCCAGTGCCGATGCAGCTGAGAGGATGATCACAGCCGGCGGCAGCATTCGCGGGGCCCGTCAGCTGGACTGGCGGGCCCAACGGTCGTACGGTCCCTTACCGTGGCTTCGCGACGCTTCAGGATGACAACTTACGGGCACGGATACGGCGAACCGGGAATTGCCGGCGTGCCCGGGATCACTGTCGGTGGTCCGGGGATGCCGTTTGGTCCGGGAGTGCCGGGAATGACGGTTGGCGGCGTGCCGGGAGTTCCTGGCGTGTAGCAGGTGCCGTGATTGGCCGGAAACGTCGGCGGATAGTAGACGGGTATCGGGCGCGGAGCGGCGGGCGTAATCGCTGGCGGATGGACCTGCGCTTCGCGGTTGGCGTCATCGACGCGGTTTTGCGCCAGGATCATGGGCTGCTGCAAGGTCATTTCCATGGGCGAGCCGACATCGACAAAGAACTGGTGGCTATGGGTGAGCACCACTATGCCGACGGCCGCGCCAGCGGCCAGGCCAACGATGCTGCCAATGGCCAGCCCCTTTGCCGAACTCGAGGTGATCACCTGTCCGGCAAGGGTTGAACTGTGGGTGGTATGCGCCGCCGCGCCGATTGCCGCACCGATGCCGAGTCCGGCAGCCGGGGCGATAATGGCGCCCGCTCTTGTCCCGCCGCTCGGGTTGGCCCACGCCGTGCCTTCATCGCTCTCAACCTGCAAAGGTCCGCCGACGTGCGCGATATAGCCGTCGGGAAAGATCACCGAGGCAGATTGTAGCTGGATTTCACCGCGCGAGTCGTCGCGGGAGAGTTTCTCCACAACCCCCTGCACGTAGGTTCCGGCCGGAATCACAACCTGATCGCCGATGGCGACCGGGGCAGTGGTCTGCGCGTAGATGTCGTCGCCGCGATGCACGGTTTTGCTGGAGATGGGATGGGTGAGCACGAGCGCGAAGCGGGTTCCGCCTGGAATGGTAACCGTGGCAGGTTGCGCCGGTGCGGGTGCGGCCTGCGGTTCGGGAGCCGTTGGCAGTGCGGGCTGCTCGTTGCTCGGTTCGGAGTTTTGCGCCAGGCCGAGAGCCGCCGCACAAGTAATGACTATCAGAGTTGCAAGGGCACGCCGCATTGGTCGTTTCGTTAGAACTCGCCGGGCCACAGCCAGAAAGGCATCCACGGTCGAAACGGCTTGGGGGCAACGGGCGCTGGACATCGCTGCATTTGCCATTTTGGGACCTCCTGTTGAAGACGCACACGGCTAATGGCTGGGATGCGCATGGCGCGCAGGGGAGTTATCCCGGTCATTGTTCGGACAGTTATTGGACCGCTGTGCAGCGCGGAAGATATCACTGAAGCGAGTAAAGCTTTGCAAAAGTGGGGGTAAGGATGTGTAAAGCGGGTTGAGGAGATTTGGGTGAGGAGATTTGCAACTTCTTGCCGATCAGGAAAGGCAGGTTCCTGACCGCCGCAATGCCGCCAGGACTGACATTGGTCGTGGCTCATCAGTTCAGCGAAGTTGAGGAGCGTTTCTCTGCGAACTCTGCGGCCGTTCTCAGCGCTCTCTGCGGTCAAACGGCTCTTTAAGCTCCCGACATCATAGAGCTCTTTACCGCAGAGATCGCCGAGAAAATCCGCAGAGAGCGCTGAGAAAAGCAACACCCGCAATTATTCGCTTTTCTCCGAGATCCAGCGCGAGATGGCGGTGACTGCCTTACGCGGGGCGAAGCGGGTGGATTGGGCGACTACCCAGTTGTGCACGCCACTGATTGCGAGCGTGCGGCCTTCCATCAGGGCGCGGTAGCCGTCGAGCGCGACTCTCTCCGCGCTCATCGCGCCAAGCTGCTTGAAGAGGCGCGATTTGTCATTGCCGGCGCGGGCGGCGAATCCGGTGTGGGTGGCGCCGGGGCAGAAGCAGGTCACGGTAACGCCGGAGCCGCGGAGTTCATTGCCGATCGCTTCGGAAAATGAAATGACGTAGGCCTTGGTCGCGTAATAAACGGCCATGAGCGGACCGGGCTGGAATCCAGCGGTGGAGGCGACGTTCATGATGCGCCCGCTGCGGCGCGCGAGCATGGGTGGCAGGAAAAGATGCGTGAGTTCGGTGAGCGCGCTGATGTTGAGGGCGATCTGGCCGCGGATCTCTTCGCTGGACATTGTGGCGAATTCGCCGTGGGCGCCGAATCCTGCATTGTTGATGAGGATTTCGACGGGAATATTTTCACGCTGCAGTTGATCGAAGAGAAATTTTGGTGCGTGCGCGCCGGTGAGGTCGAGAGGGATCGTTTTGATGTCGATGCCGGCGGGTCTCAGTTCGGCGGCGATTTGCGCGAGTTTGTCGGCGCTGCGCGCCACGAGAACTAAGTTGTGATGGTCGCGGGCGACGAGCTTGGCGAATTCGTATCCGAGGCCACCGGACGCGCCGGTAATGAGGGTGGTGGGCATACCGGTATTGTATCGGGGCCGCTTGCTTCCGAACCCAGTTGGTTCCACGCGCTCGCGTGCCGATACTTATTTTCCGCGGATGAACGCAGATGAACGCGAATTAATCGGAATAGGTTTGATCCGCGGAGTCCGCGTTCATCCGCGGAGGAGAAGTCGTTCCACTTTTGGTAACCTCTCGAGCTGAAATATCGTGCGGTGTACATATTTGGCCCTTCCTTCGCGCTAGACTAGCTGCGCTCCTATTCAGCACGAGGCCTACCCATGTCCTTCCGCTCGGTTTTCATCGCAGTAGTCATCGCTTTTGCACTTATTGTGTCCGCATTTCTTATCAATCGCGCGCGGCCGCGCGCGGAGACCGACCAGGCCGCAGCGGATTTCGTCCGCGCCTCGGGCAAGTGCGCGGAGTGCCATTCGCGGACGCAGTATTCCGTGGTGCACGAATACGAAATGAGCAAGCACGCGCAGAAGAGCGTGAGCTGTCTCGATTGCCATCAGCCGGCGCAAGGGCAGGAGAAAAAAGATCACCATGGATTCGTAATCGCGAGCGTGCGCCTGACAGCGGCGAATTGCCGCAGTTGCCATGAGCAGATTTATCAGCAGTTCGTGCGCAGCCGGCATGCCGCGCCGTCGTGGGCGGCGATTTATGGCGAGAAGGGATTGACGCCGGAGCAGGTGAATTTCTCCGAGACGTATCAGCCCGGAGGAACGCGCCGGCCACCGCATCCGTTTGTGGTTTCTGAAGGAGCTGCGGCGACGGCCAGCGGATGCGAGCAGTGCCACTCGATCGGCAAGCCGAATCCCGATGGAACGCTGGGCACGTGCACCGCGTGCCACACGCGGCATACCAGTTCGGTAGAGATCGCGCGGCTGCCCAGTACCTGCGGGCAATGTCATATGGGACCGGATCACTCGCAGATCGAGATTTATGAAGAGTCCAAACACGGCGTGATTTTCGCGGCGCAGGAAAAACTGCTCAACCTGAAAGCCGATCCGAAAAATCTGACCACGCGCGACATGTTCATTCCCACCTGCGCGACCTGCCACATGAGCGGAATCAATGGGCTGGGCGTGACCCACGACCCGTCGGAGCGGCTGTCGTACTTTCTGGCGAACGCCATCAGCGAGAAGCGGCCGAACTACGCGGCGGCGCAGGCAAAGATGAAACAAGTATGCGGACAGTGCCATACGCCGACGATTGTCGACCCGGTGTATGAGCGGGCGGAGAAAACGGTGCACGCGACGAACGAAAAAGTTTCCGCGGCGAAGGCGCTTGTGGATGGTCTGCGGAAAGATGGCGTGCTGAGCGGGCCTCCGTTTTCGAATCCGATTGATTTCGTCTATTTCGATTTCTGGCACTACGACGGGCGCACGGCGAAGCATGCCGCGTTCATGGGCGGCGCGGATTTTGTGCAGTGGCACGGAAACTATCCCATGCTGCACAAGACGGCGGAGTTAAAGGCAATGGCTGACGATCTGCGGAGAAGCCATGGAAAGAAGTAACGGCTGGTGGACGAAATTAGCGCCGTGGTTTCTGGTCGAGGCCTTCTGCCTGGTGAATCTGGCGTTCCTTACGCTCGATATTTACCTGGCACATTCGTTCAACCAATTCCACAAGTGGGAGGAGTACGTTCCTCTGTATTTCTCGGCGAGCGCGCCGGTCGTGCTGGCAATTGGGCTCGCGTTGAAGCCGCGATTTCGCGGCGTGTGGACCGACCTCGGCTATCTCGTCGGATGGGGCGCAATCGTCACCGGACTCGCCGGTGTGGTGCTACATCTCAACAGCCTGTTTTTCTATGAGCGAACGCTGAAGAGCCTTACCTACTCCGCTCCGTTCATCGCACCGCTGGCTTACACCGGGGTAGGATTTCTGCTGGTGATGAATCGCATGGTCGACTCGCAATCGAAAGCATGGGCTGAGTGGGCGCTATTTTTCACCCTGGGAGGATTCGCGGGAAATTTTGGCCTGACGCTGAGCGACCATGCGGAAAATGGATTCTTTCATGCGACGGAGTGGGTGGGAGTCTGGGCCAGTGCCATTGCCGTAGGCTTTTTGGTGACTCCGCTCCTGATGCACGTGTCCAAGAAATTCATTGTGCTCTGCGGCGCGATACTTCTTGCTGAGGCAGGAGTGGGCGGCTGGGGATTTCTGCTGCATGCGACCGCGAATCTGCACGGACCCTCAACTCAACTCCTGAAAAATCTCACCTTCGGCGCCGCGCCCTTTGCGCCGCTGCTGTTTTGCAATCTCGCTCTGCTGGGATTCATCGCGCTGTGGCGGCTGCGGGAGTTCGCAGAGTAATAGCAATGTAGTTGTTGGCGCACAACGATCGTTCAGGAGTTAAGATTGCCGTAATCAACCGGGGAGGCGCCCATGGGCAAAGAGATTTCCCGCCGCGAGTTCATCGAACAGGCCGGCGTAGCCGGCACCAGTCTCATGCTGCTGAAGAACGTTGCTGGTGCGCTGCCCGCAAGCAACACTCTGCCGACGCGCACGCTGGGAAGGACCGGCGCCAAAGTATCGATTCTCGCCTTCGGGTGCGGCAGCCGCTTCCTGATGTACAAAGACGAGGAGAGCGCGACGGCGATTCTCAATCGCGCGATCGATTCGGGGATCACCTACCTAGATACTGCTTATCTCTATGGAGACGGCGAGAGCGAAACGCGCGTCGGAAAAGTCATGGCCTCGCGCCGCAAAGAGGTTTGGCTGGCGACGAAGATTCCCGACCGCACGCGCGACGGATTCCTGCGCCGGCTGGAAGCAAGCCTGAAGCGTCTTCAGACCGATCATGTCGACCTGGTTCACATTCACAGCCTCGCCCATGCCGATGACCTCGAAAAAATCGAAGCGCCGGACGGAGCTATGAAGGGTTTGATGGAAGCGCGGGAGCAGAAGATGGCGCGGTTTGCCGGAATGACCAGCCATACCGACGGCGAAGTAATGGCCAAAGCGATCGGGCGGCACGATCTCGATTGCGTGCAGATGGCGCTCAACGCCTCCCGCAACGGGCGCTTTGAAGAACTTGCTTTACCGGCGGCCAACGCCAAGAATCTCGGCGTCATCGCAATGAAGGTGACTGGCCAGGAATTTTTGGTGGGAGACGGAGCCGGCAAGGCAGATATGAAATCGCTGCTGCGCTATTCGATGAGCCTGCCGGTCACGACCGCGGTTGTGGGAATGCCGCATCCTGAGATGCTGGCTGGCAACGTGGAAACGGCCCGCTCGTTTTCGCCGCTCGACGACGAGGAGAAGGATCGGCTGAGAAAGCAACTCGGTGTTTCGCGGGAAGGGCTGGAAAAGAGGTTGGTGGGGCATTTGGATGGGCCCACGGCGAACCCGGAAGTCTTTTTGGCTTAGTTCAACGGACGGTCTCTCGTGCGCTGGTGGCAGCTCAGCGATCTTTTCCAGGACATTATCAGTTGAAGCCGACGTAAGGTCCCTCGCGCCAGCTTCGCCGCCGCTCAGGATGACATCGATCGTTGTCCTCCGTGACCTCTGTGCCCTCTGTGGTGAAGATTTTCGGCCGGGGCGCGCGCCATCCTGTCCGAAATTCGATAAGCACGAAAAAGCGCGGGCGAGGGCGCGCCACATTGCGCTAGCTTGAGCTTACGCGTGCACCAGTTCTACGCCGTAGATCGAGTGCCAGCTGGTCGCGGCTTTCAGTTTGTCGTTGACGTTGTTGATGTTCTTCACGCCTTCGGTTTCAAGCCATTTGCGGAAGGCGGCTGCGCCCTGCTTGGCGTAGACCGGGATGCCTTCTTTCCACGTGGCGCGGCCGCAGAGCACGCCGTTGAACTTCACGCCCGATTCGCCGGCGAGTTCAAGCGTCTCAGAAAATTCCGCGTTGCTCACGCCCGCCGAAAGATAAATGAACGGCTTGGTCGCGACGCTGGCGGCTTTGTGGAAGAGGTCGATGGCTTCTTTCTTCGAATAGGCTTTCTGCCCGGCGAACGACTTGCAGCCTTCGACGAACTTCATATTGACCGGCACTTCGACTTTGAGCACGTCGACTCCGTAGCGGTCTTTCGAGAACTCACGCATGCTCTCAGTGACGATGTGCGGTTTTTTCTTCGCGTAGTCGAGGCCTTTTTCGTCGGCGCCTTCTTCGTAGCCGACAAATTCCAGGAAGAACGGAATGTCGTTGGCACGGCACTCGTCGCCAATGCGCTCCACCCACGCGTGCTTGATCTCGTTGACGTGCTTCGGATCGTCCGGCGTGTAGTAGAGGAGAATCTTCACGCAATCGGCGCCGGCTTCTTTAAGGCGGCGTGCTGACCAGACGTCAAGCAGATCCGGCAGCCGGCCGGGTCCGGTCTTGTCGTATCCGGTTTTTTCGTAAGCCAGCAGCAGGCCGGCATTTTTGGCGCGGCGCTTCGAGGCGGGCAGTCCCCACTCGGGGTCGAGCAGGATGGCGCTGGCGTGCGGCGTGAGCACTTCGGTGACCAGCGACTTGAACTCTTCCATCATGGCGTCGTTGACTTCGCCGCCTTTTTCTTTGGCCAGCGATTTTTGCAGGGAGCCGCGCTGATCCATGGCAGCGGCGGCGATGACGCCGCGATCGTTGGAGACCTTCTTGAGGCCGGCAAGCTTACCGGGGGTGAGCTTCATGAGAATCCTCCTAGGATGAAGTTATGAATGCTGGCGAACCCACAATTGTAAACTAATCCGCCAGCGGCGACGTGATTGGGATCACTCAGAAAGCGAGGGCGATTCCGGCTTCAGGAAGCCGCCACAAAGGGATCAGGGACCTCTGAATTTCCTACAGAAGCGCTCGCGCCGTCCCACATCGTAGTTGAGATTCCTGAGCCCAACTCTGACCAGAAGATCGAGTTGCCCTGACCAATCCGGCAAGAAGACTACTTACTTGGATTGACAGGTTGCCACAGTTCGATTTTGTTGCCGTCGGGATCGTAGATCCAGGCGAAGCGGCCGTAGCTTTCGTCCTGGCGCTTAGGGTCGATCTGGACGCCCTCTTTCCCCAGTCGCTCGAGCAATGCGTCGAGGTCGTCGACGATGTAGTTCAGCATGAACGAGGCTGAACTGGGCTCGAAATATTTCGTGGCAGCGGGGAAAATACTCCAGACGGTCATCTGCTCACTTTCAGGATTGTCTTTTTCACGCCACGGCAGCATGACACCATGGCCGCTATCGGCGAGACCGAGATGTTTTCCGTACCACTCCTGCATTTGAGGCTTATTCGCGGACTTGAAGAAGATTCCCCCGATCCCGAGGATTCGGCCTGGCTGGCTCATGGTTGTTTTCCTTTCGTGTAGTGCACTAGATACTAGAGATCAAACCAACTCATCTCAAGTGACCGGCATCACTGAAGCGATCGTCGGCAGCGACTAATCTAGCGCAACAGAGTCACCTGCTTGTCACGACAGGTTTGGGGGTGACACGATGTTGATCGCGTTGATGGTTGGCTGCTCGGTTGCAGTGGTCTTGCTATTTGCACTCGGAGCCGTTAGTGAGTTTCGGGAGCTGTGGCAGCATCCGGATCACCAGGAATTGTCGCGTGATTCGCGAGCGGTTCATCCCGGAAGCCATAATCTTCCGCATCGATTCTGAAGAGTCTGGTGCGTTCGGATTTTCTTCTGACCACGTAATGCTCCCCCGGTTTTTGTCGTTCCAGGCGATGGTATAGTGGTATAACCGCTCGCAGATCTCCTCTTGATTTGCGTTTGCAAGCAGAAATCAATCCAATTAGGGGTGAAGACGAGGGGTCAATGCGAATTTCGCGTTTGGCTCAGGAAAGGGACCTGCTACATGGCCATTGCGACGATTAATCCGGCAACGGGGGAAGTGGTGAAGACTTTCAACCCGCTGACTGAGGCGGAGATTGAGAAGAAGCTGCAGCTGGCCGTGAGCACGTTCCGCGCCGGGCGGACAACTCCGTTCGCCACACGGGCCAAGCGCATGCTGAAGGCCGCCGAGATTCTGGAGCGCGACAAAGACAAATTCGCTCACTTGATGACGCTTGAGATGGGCAAGACCTATAAGTCCGCGGTGGCCGAGGCGGTAAAGTGCACGACCGCGTGCCGCTACTACGCGGAACATACCGAGCGCTTTTTGGCCGACGAAGTGGTGCAGACCGCCGCGAAAAAGAGTTTCATTCGCTATTTGCCGATCGGTCCGATTCTGGCGGTAATGCCATGGAATTTTCCCTTCTGGCAGGTGATCCGGTTTGCCGCTCCGGCATTGATGGCGGGGAATGTCGGGTTGCTTAAGCACGCCTCGAATGTGCCGCAGTGCGCGCTGGCGATCGAAAGCATTTTTCTGGAGGCGGGATTTCCTGAGGGATCATTTCAGGCTCTGCTAATCGGCTCAGCTCAGGTGGACGCGATTCTGAACGATCCGCGTGTAGTAGCCGCGACGCTGACCGGTAGTGAGCAAGCGGGAATTCAGGTCGGCGTCGGCGCGGCGAAGCGAATCAAGAAAGTTGTGCTCGAGTTGGGCGGAAGCGATCCGTTCATCGTGATGCCATCGGCCGATTTGGACGCGGCAGTCGCGACCGCAGTAACTGCCCGCGTGCAGAACAATGGGCAGTCGTGCATTGCGGCCAAGCGCTTCATCGTAGCCGACGCCGTTGCCGACGATTTTCTGCGCAAGTTTGTCGCTCGCATGGAGAGTTTGAAAGTGGGCGATCCGTTTGACGAGAAGACCGAAGTCGGGCCGCTGGCCACGCCCGATGGCGTGAAGGATCTCGACGCCGACGTGCAGAAATCTGTAAAAGCCGGAGCCAAGGTTCTGACCGGCGGGCATCCGATCAACGGCAAGGGAAATTTTTATGCGCCGACGGTGCTGACCGATATCCCGAAAAACTCTCCGGCATACGGCGAAGAGTTGTTTGGGCCGGTGGCGTCGGTGTTTCGTGTGAAAGATCAGGATGAAGCGATTCGCCTCGCGAACGATGTGCGCTTCGGGCTTGGATCCAGCGTCTGGACGAATGACGACAAGGAGCGCGAGAAGTTCATCAACGAACTCGATGCCGGCATGGTGTTTGTGAACAAGATGGTGGCGTCCGATCCGCGGATTCCATTTGGCGGCGTGAAGGCTTCCGGCCATGGGCGCGAGCTCGGACTCGTGGGGATTCGCGAGTTTGTGAATGCGAAGACGGTTTGGGTGGAGTAGAAAAATCTTTCACCACAGAGGGCACGGAGGAACACAGAGGAATCAAACGCGATCCCAACTCGCTGTCATGCTGAGCGGAGAACGGAGCCCGCGAAGCAGGCTCCGTTCGGAGTCGAAGCATCCCTGCAATCGCAAACGAACTTTGGGATCTAAGTCTTCTGTCCGTAGGTGCGCCGGCACGGGCAGGGATGTTTCGACTCCGCGTTGAGAATCACTTCGTGATTCTCAACGCTCCGCTCAACATGACAAAAATTCCAGCTCCCATCACATAACAAGCACTACGGGCTCGGATGAGACTCCGTCTCCGTCGCCCCATGCGCCGGATGATGCTCCGTCAACAAACTCAGCCAGGGACAAGCATCCGCAGGAAGGCGGTGCACCGCCGCCTGCAGTTTGTCTCCTGATTCGTCGTAGCGAATCCACACTACGCGGAAGCGCGCCTTGCGCCCGGCGTGCAGAATTCCGATCACATCTCCCGAAGCCAAGTCCACGTCCAGGCCTGAGAGCAGCGCGCCACTTAGGCTGATGTCCCGGGCACGTACATCCTGCAAGAACTGCTCGCCCTTAGTGTCGACGCCCCACACGGTCAGGGGAAGGTCGATGGCCGTACGCGGCTCGCGGCGGCGGTCTTCTCCGTGATAAGCCTCTTGCGGGCGCTCGGCCGGAGGCGTTTCACTGGCGCGCCCCTCTCCAGCACTTGCCTCATTACGATGCGCCTCGTTCGGGCGCGCGTTCTTTGGATGATTTGTGCCGCGGCGTTCGAAGGTGCGAAGGTCTCCCAAGGGGTGGTCTCCTCCAAGCTCGTAAATGCAGGTCGTTAAAAGCTAATGTCGTTGAGAATCTCTGCCTGCATTTAAAGCGTAGCGATGGGAGAAGTTCGGGTAAAGCAAGGAAGGAAAATCGGAAAACTGTGGTGGGAGGGTGATTCTGTTTTGGGACTGGTTTCGAAATGGAACGGCTTGCGGTCGAACTAGGAATGCTTCCCACGTCTCACAAAGCGGCGAGACGTGGGAATTCAAAACAGTTCTAATCCGGGGAACGGTTTATAAGTAAACCTTACTTCACGAGCATGATCGGCTTAATCCCAAGGTTCACTGTGTTGTTCTTAATCGGCTGCTTCAATCCTGTCGTATCGACCTGAATCAGGTACGACGGATCAGGATTGTAAGGCGCGGTAGTGCAAACGCCGCCACTGCAGTTCTGCGCCGTATCCCAAACGATCTGCTTCAGAGTGGCGATCTGGCAGGTATAGATGGTGCCAGTCTCAGTGCATGCGCTCGGAGGATTCGATCCGATCAGCCAGCCCGCAACCACGTTGTAAGCCAGGCCTGCAGGAGTCGCCGTGCCGGTCTTGGTTTCAATGTCACCGGACTGCACGTAGCCCCAGGTATACCAATCCTGAAAGACGAGGTTGTTCGCGGCAGCGATCGAAGCCTGCAGGATTTCGTAGTGCGTGATCCACGCGATCTGCTGGTCGGAATCGGCGACGCCGTTCGTGCCCCATCCGCCTTCGGTAGTTGCGATCGGCTTGCCGGCGAGACCGTTCGCGTCGGCGATGCCGCGGAAGGTCGTGATCATCGTCATGATCGGAGCGTTGGTTGAAAGCGGGCTCTCAGGATATGGCACAGGAACGGTGTTGCCCGGCCCGGTCTGGCTCGGATATCCATGGAACGTCAAGCCATCTGCATAGAGATTTCCGCCCGCCTGCAAGTACTTCGTCATGTAGTTCACGCCATTGAGCCATACCACCGACGGTGTGAAGACCGTCGAATACGGATCCTGCTTGAGAATCGGATAAGCTGCCGCGGCCATAGCGACCATCTGCTGCGGCGTTCCGGTCCAGAACTTGGTGTTGCTCATCTCGTTCCAGATCTCGTAGTACTTCACGTGCGGCGCAGTCACGCCGTTGTAGTGGTTGACGACGGCGGTGATGAAATCAATCCAGTCCTGAATGTTGTCCGGCGGCGCCGTGCACGAGACCATGCCGGTCTTGTTATTGCGAATGCAAGTCGATTGGTCTTTCACCGCCCAGCCGGGCGTCCAGCCGAAGGGAATGTCGATGAGCGCCACGCCGTTGGCGTCTTTGGGCGCATTCTTCACGAAGGAGTCGATGGCCTTGAAATTGTAAGTGCCGCGCGCCGTGCCTTCGATGATGGTCCACGCGACCGCGGGATGGCTGAGCACGCCGTAAGTGACCTTGGGCATGTCGGTCGATGTGGACGCGCCCATGCCGAACAGGCCTTGGGCAACTTGAGCGTTGGCGGAGAGGGTGATGAGAACGAACGCGCACAACGTGACTAGGGTCTTCTTCATTGGGAACGGCTCCGTCTTTTTAAACTTTTTGAACTTGGCCTGGGAAAAACTACCAACCGGGAACGGGCTGGATCGACGAGAGGAACCCTTCTTCCCGCTGCCCAAAACTCGCAGTTTGGCCGCACTCAGCCCTCATATAGGACTTTCTCTAATGGCGGTCATTGCTGTCTCGGTACGCAGAATCGGGAGAAAACCCGCTCTCGATCTTCGCTCATCCGCGCGCGCGCCGAAAGGGAGGAGGATACAGGCGGCAAGCGCTTGAATTTGAGTCTGCCAAAGGCGTCGGGTAGTGTCAAGGAGGATTCGGGTGTAGGTAAGTCGTCTCTAGGCAAAGTGTGAAGAGAATTGCGAACGTCGCCGGGGAAAGGCAATGAGTGCGCGCGCTTCGCGCTGCTGGTTTCCGCTACAGTTTTCGGGCCCAATCTTAGATTAGGGGAAGAAGGCGGCGCCTGCGACGCAACTACTTCTTTTCACCGCGGAGACACAGAAACACAGAGGGAAACATCGTTCATGTTTTCGTGTCTCTGCACCCGCCAGCGTGCGCCATGAATGGAAACTTCTTCGCTGTTGCGGATGATTGGGATTGACCGCGGGTTTGCTGGTTTGAGTGGCAGCGTAGCGGGGTCGAGTAGCACCCACTCTTTTCTCATC
Source organism: Candidatus Solibacter sp. (assembly GCA_035501655.1). Lineage (GTDB taxonomy): Bacteria > Acidobacteriota > Terriglobia > Terriglobales > Acidobacteriaceae > Sulfotelmatobacter. The sequence continues at coordinate 106,078 of DATJVU010000041.1, read as the reverse complement.
GCTTCGTCTAAGCGACCAGTGTCCGATCGGGGACACGAGGAGAGTAGACGATGAAAAGAAATGTTCTGGCAATGCTGGCGCTGGCAGGACTTGCCCTGGTAGGACTGATGGCTCCGTTTGTGCTTGCGGCAGATACCGATCAGACGGCTCCCAGTTACGACATGAAGGCGCAGTCGTTGCTCGATCTGGAGCGGGTGCAGAAAAAATTCGTCGACCTGGCCAACACAGTGCCGGCCGACAAGTTGACGTGGCGCCCGACGCCGGACTCTCGATCGTTTGCCGAAGTCTTTCTCCACGTATCAGGGGAGCGCTATGGAATTCTCAGCCTGATGGGCGCGGAGAAACCTGCTGGGTTTGATGCGAAGACTTTCGAGAAGTCGACGACCGACCGTACGCAGATCATCGCCGAGCTGAACAAGTCGTGGGAGTTCGCGCAAAAAGCGATCAACGGCATGACTAACGCGGAGTTCGCCAAGCTGCTCCCGAAACTGGGTCCGCAGGCCAATGCCGGAGACGTGGTCTACATCCTGGTCGGCGACGCTCACGAACATCTCGGCCAGTTGGTCGCTTACGCGCGTGAAAACGGGATTGTGCCGCCGTGGACGGTGGAGGCGCAGAAGAAAGCGGCGGAGAAGAAGGCAGGGAAGTAACGCTACGGAGTAGTCGTCGGTCTGGGCAGAAACCGAGGACGCACACTGAGGGGCGGGCGGAAGCGTCCGCCTCTTCGTGTTTGCTGGGAATTCTTTACCACGGAGGCACAGAGGCACGGAGAAATCAAGGAAACGTTTCTCTGTGTCTCTGTGCCTCCGTGGTGAATGTTCCCGATGTCCGGACGAGGCGTCCGCCGCTCCACGATCACTGCCGCAGCGTCAGCGCACTCAACACTCCCTGCTGTTTCGCGATCAACTGCTGCACGCCCTGCTTCGCCAGCCCCAGCATTTTTTGCAATTGCTGGTCGTCAAATGCCTGATGCTCGGCCGTAGCCTGCACTTCGACCATCTTTCCGCCGGCGGTCATGACGAAGTTCATGTCAACGTCGGCCCGCGAGTCTTCTTCGTAACAGAGATCGAGCAGCACTTCTCCGTCCACAATTCCCACACTGATGGCGGCGACGAAATCGCGCAGCGGAACAACAGTCAGCGTCCCGGCTTCCACCAATTTCTCTATCGCCAGCCCAAGCGCGACAAACGCGCCAGTAATCGAAGCCGTGCGAGTGCCGCCGTCGGCCTGGATCACGTCGCAGTCGATCCATATAGTCCGCTCGCCGAGCCGCGCGAGATCGGTAACAGCTCTCAAAGACCGCCCTATCAACCGCTGGATTTCGTGAGTGCGTCCGCTGGGCCGGCCTTTCACGACTTCGCGCGGCGTACGGGTCAGCGTGGAGCGCGGCAACATCGAGTACTCGCTGGAAATCCATCCCTTGCCGCTGTTGCGCAAGAAAGTGGGAACCGTTTCTTCAATGGATGCCGTGCAGATGACGCGCGTATTGCCAACTTCAATGAGGACGGAGCCTTCGGCCGTGCTGATGAAATCCGGAGTAATGGTGACGGGGCGCAGTTGATCGGGTGAACGATTATCCGAGCGATAGAACATGTCGGGATTGTAAATGACCACAAGAATACAAGGTGTCGAGAGGGGTACGCGCGCGCTGCAGACCCGCGCCGAGTGCTAAGCTGATTTTTCTCCCCCCGGAGGCACCAGCAATGCGCACATTCCCAGGTTGTGTCTTGCTCGTCGCAATCTTCGCCTTGCTTTTTTCACTCACCGGATGCGGCGCTGGCAACGCCAGCTTCACGCAGCCGCCTCCGCCGACAAATACGCTCGCCTATCTCCATCGCAGCTCGGCCGGCAACAACTACACCATTTACGATCTGAAAGTGCTGCATGGCGATGGCAGTGTCGCCACTCTGCTATCAAGCCAGAGTTTGATCTCGGCCGTTCTCTCGCCGAACGGACAAAAGATCCTGTATTCCTACTACGATCCCAACGTCGTCGACTATCAGATTGCGACCATGAATGCAGACGGATCGGCCAACACAGTGCTGACGGGCAACGGTTCGTTTGGTCTCTATCCGCAGTACACGCCCGACGGCAGCAAGATCGTCTACGAAGCCTCGGGGATCTTCACACGTTCAATCGCCGTGATGAACGCAGACGGGACCAGTCCCCTGATCATCAATGCCGCGTTCGGCAATCAGTACTGCTTTCCCTCGACCAACGGCTCCATCATCGCGGCCAGTGTGATCATCGGGGCATCACAGGGCTTGGCGACGATGAACATGGATGGGTCGAACCAGCAGGTCATCGTGAATTCCGCTTATTTCTCATATTCAACTTTCAACGGCAATCAAATCGTATTCAGCACCAGTGATGGCCATAACTACAACCTCTACACGGTCAACCCCGACGGAACCAATCTGACGCAGATCACAAACTCGCTGGTGAACTGGGATCCGCTGGCCCTGGGCGGATCGATTTACTTCGTTTCCGTACCGTCTTCGGTGCAGAACCCAAACACCGACAGCCAGCAAATCTTCAGCATGAAACCGGTCGGTTCGAATCCAACCGCCGTCACGAATGACACGCTCTACGACGGATTCAAAACGGCGAACGGCTTCTGCTTGAATCCGTAATCCCGTCCCCATCCATGCCCAGTTTCCTCTGTGCTCCTCTGTGTCCTCTGTGGTGAATGGTCTTCTTTTCGGCCTTTATCCCCATATTGCTGAAGAATGAGTCTTTGCCAGATCTATCGTCCGAATTGACAATAAATATATCTTTAGATATACATAAAACATGATCGACAGTTACACCGACCGCATCTTGCTCGAGGAACTGGGTATACCCAGAATTCCTCGCCATGATTGCCGGTCGAACAACCAAGGAAGTTTTGAAGGAGTTTCAACTATGTATGGACGATGTGGCAGTTGGTGGCGCGGCGGCATGGGCGCACAGTTTTTCGGCGGTGGATTTCCGTTTGGCGGGCGTATGGGCCGCTGGGGACGCTTTTTCGGTCCCGGAGAGATTCGCTTGGCATTGCTCTCCATGCTCGAGAGCGGCCCGAAGCATGGCTACGAACTAATGAAAGAACTGGAGACGAAGTCGGGCGGCATTTACAAAGCCAGCGCAGGAGCGATTTATCCGGCGCTCCAGCAGTTGGAAGACGAAGGCCTGGTAACTTCAGACCAGGCGGCAGGGAAGCGCACCTACGCGCTCACCCAAGCTGGCCGCGAAGAACTGAAGCGCGAATCCGAAACCGTGAGCCAAATCTGGCGGCGTGCGGAACAAGCGGGCGACTGGGCTCCATGGATGGGAATGGAAGGCGCCGAGGTCATGCGTCCGGCGTCGGCGGTCATGAAGGCCGCGCTGCGCGCAGCCACTCGCAGTTCGCACGACTCGGCAAAGATCGCAAAGATTCGAGAGATCCTCGAACGCACCAAGCGCGAGATCGAAGCCCTGGAGAAACAGGCTTAACAAAATCTGACCACGGAGTCACACAGACACGGAGAAAACTTCCCTAGCGTCTTCTCCGTACCTCGGTGCCTCCGTGGTTCTTCTTCCAACTTCACCACAGTACATCCGCAACAGAGCTGTCCTCGACGTTTGTCCCGCCTGAATAGTCGTTCGTCAGAAATATTTGTGCATTTGTCACGGATTTGTCGTTAACCAACCTGGCGCAGCGTCGTCTTTTTAGCACACGAATTCAGCGGCCCCATGGCAAAGTCGCCGCCCCGCTTGAATTCACTTTCAGTATCCGGGGCGGAGCGATTATGCGAACGCTGATCTTGTTTTGTCTTCTCACCACGGCCGCCACTGCGCAGCAACTCTTCACCCAGGAAACTCACACCCTGCCGCGCGAAGCGGAGTCGATTCTCATGGCGAGTTGCCGCGCGGTAGGCGAGCAGTTCGCCATCCCCATGCCGAATCCGAAAGTCGAGCTCCGGCTCGACCAGCAAGCCGACTCGGTGGAAACTGACCGCAACACGCACATCATCCGCATGCGGCGATGGAATCGGGCTCTCTTCAAAAAGGCAGCGGTTTTCGCCTGCATTCAGTCCGCCGAGTCCGATGTCGTGCCCATCCTGATGCGGAAGGTGCGCGACTACTAATCATCATGGGCATGCCACGGAGTAAGGCGATGCGGATTGCATTATGCATTCTCTGGTTGGTGGCTGGCGCCAGCGCACAGCAGGTGTTCGCGCCACACGGCCAGCCTCTTCCGCCCGAGGCAGAGTCGATTCTCATTTCGAGCTGCCGCGAAATCGGAGAGAGGCTTGGCATACCGATGCCGGATCCCCGCGTTGAACTGCGCCTGGGTGAGAAACACGACGCCATGGAGACCGATGACGATCATCACATCATTCACCTGCGGCGGTGGAACAAAGCGCGGTTTCGGGAGGGCGCGCTGCACATCTGCATGAGGGCAGCGGAGCGGCAAGTCATCCCCGCCATGTTGAAGAAGCCGCGGGACGACTAAGATTTTTCGCGATCCGCTGCAGAGCCGCTACTGCAGTTGTGTCGCCAGCTGATTCACCGCGCTGACGTCGTAGAAATCCGAAAGATCGGCGTGGCCGGCGAGCGTGTCGCGCTCCCGCCCATCGACCAATATCTTCACTTTGAGGATTCCCTCTGTGTTGGCGGAGATGGTGTGGATGAGCGAAGCGACGGTGAGCTCCTCGACCAGCACTCCAGAGCGATGCGTATCGGCAAAGGCGGAGTTCACGTCAATCACAGCGACCCCAGGATCGACGAGGAACACGCTGCGTACATCAGCGCCGCTGCCCAGCGGGTGCGGGGAATTCTTGTCAAGATAGAGCGAGAGCAGAGCGCGGAGAAGCTCTTCGGCGCGCTGTTGGCGTCCTGACGGCATGGGGATCTGTGCCGACCGGGCGCGAAGGGTGCCGTCCTCGTCGTGGGCGACGAAAAGCGTGACGCGCTCGGTAGGCCCGGCGACCGGAGGAGCCAGAGGACGAGTATCGGGAGCCGGGACAGCTGTTGCGGAGACCGATTTGCGCATGCGCCAGGCGTAGGCACCGAGTCCCAGCGCGGCCAGGACCAGCACCGCCACGGCAATGATCAGTTGCCGCGGGATCATGGGTGCGCTCCCATTTGCTTTCTGCGTTCGTGGTTCCCTCCCTTTGCGCAAAGGGCGCGCAACGGATAAGGCACCCGCCATGTTTTGTACCTCGTCCTCATGGGGCGGCTCCCAGTTGATCGTGGGTGGCAGCGATGGCTGTAGCCACAGCGCTGGTGATGAGTTGCTGGTAATCGGGCGCCGTCAGTTGCGAGACGTCGGAGCCTTGAGGTGCGATTTCGACTGCGATGGCGGCGCCGGTCACGTTGTTCAGCGGACGCAGCGGGGCGCCCATCATGCGAACCGGAATCTGGCGTTTCAGCAGCTCTGCCGTGACCGCGGAAGCCGCTACGTGACTGAGAGGCAGCGAATTGTGCTGCGCGACACTCCAGGAGCGGAAGGGGCCGCGGTCGTCGCCTCCGTAGGGCAGAAGAGCAGTGTAGACGCGGACGCCGTGTCCGCTGGAAGCCGCGTGCAGCGCGATGTAAATGGCAGCGCGGTCGGCATTGGCAAACACGGCGCGCTGGTCGAGAGATAGATTGCCGTCGGAGTCGCGCAGCACGAGCGTGGTCACGCCGCGACTCTCCAGTTCCTGGCGTAAGCTGCGGGCGTAGGCGACGGTGACATCTTTTTCGAGCAGGGTATTGCTGAGCGTTTCGCCGAGATCTTCGCCGCCGTGGCTGGCGTCGACGATCGCGAAGTAGCGCCGGTAAATCTGGTTCGAGCTGGCGGGTGTCGCGGTTGGGGGCGGGGAGGGGACGCCGGGCGCGGGGTTCACGGCCGCCGGCTGGTTTGTGTTCTGCGCGACCGAGGCGGCCGCGGAACTTGGAGAGATCGTGATGGTACGGTTGTCGTTGCTGAACACGGCAATAACAGGGACGGTTGAGGTGACCGCCACGACCGCTGCGCCGTTGCCCTCGCTGTAGCTGGCCGAGGGAATCGTTTTGCTGCCAAACGTGAGCGTCGGAGAAGCGGGCGAGACCACGGGCTCGTGAGCGAAGGTCATGCGCAATGTGCCGGGCTCGGCATTAATTGTTGGATTAACGGGCGATGTGAAGTTGAAGACCAGGCGCTGGGGGTTCTCCCCAGTGAGCGACGCGGTGAAATGCGTGGCTATGCTTCCTATGAAGAGGCGGCCGGATTCTTCGCGCAAAGTGACCGGCCCTCCGAGAATGCGCGGGAGCAGGGAAGCGAGTGCGGCGACAGGAACCAGCCCGCGTCCATTTTCGAGCAGGAATTTTGTGCCGAGGTCGCTGTCGCGGCCCTGCACGCGCGCTTTATTCTTGCCGGCCTGAAATTCGCCCTGGATGTTGTTGTAACGCAGGCGCCAGCGGGGGCCATCGGTTTTCGAGCTGACTTTGCCGAGGGGCTCGAGAATTTCGAGCAGGCCGACATAATCGCGTCCCTCGCGCTGGATAAGAGGTAGAGAATAGTTGGCGGCGACGGAATAGACGGAGAGATGCTTTTCGGGCGCGGCGGAAAGCTGCAGGGCGCAGATCATGAGAAGTGAAGATACGATTGCCCACCCCTTCCGCAAGAATGGCTCAAACATTGCTGTGCCCGGCCGTTGGAATGCCCACCCCTTGCGCAAAAAACGCCCGTAGGATGGGGCACCCACGTCGCTCGGGTTTTCGTCAGTGTTGCTTCGCCTTGCGTCAGTCCAGGGCATAGGCGACTAGTCCGCTGAGCAGCTTGGGGTAAAAATCGGTGGATTTTTGTGGCATGACTTCACCGGCGAAGGCGATGTCGCGCACCTGCTGAACGGGGCAGGGATTCATCAGGAAGGCGACATTGGCTTTGCCCTGACGGACTTGATCGATGGCTTCGGCGGCGTCGCGCAGGTAGGCGAGGTTCTGCTGATTGCGGATGGATTCTTCCGAGAGGTGCAGCACGCCCTCCAGCAGAACTTTGTGAAGTTGTACGACATCGAGTGCCTTCTGGCGGTCCGAGAGGCCGGCGAAGAACTTCGATTCGGCAGCCTTGGGCGAATGCATCAGGAAGATGCGGTTGGAGGCGACTGCGAGCAGGGCGGTTCCGGACATGCCGCGATCGCGCAGCAGGGAAGTGGCCCGCGTGGCATCGATTGCCGGATCGACTTCCTCGATTGAAAAAAATTCGCGGGCTGACTTTTGGAAGTCTTCCGGAGAAAAAGCCGCGAGGGAATGCACGACCCGATGCGTGGGCAGGACCAGCAACCCCGGGTTGTTCATATTGACGAAGGTCATCATTACGAATTCGCTGGGAGCCTGCAGGTTCAACGATCCCGCGCTGCGGCATTCGTTGCGGAAATTCAACGCGGTTTCGTAGCGGTGGTGGCCGTCGGCGATAACTAATTTCTTATCGCGCATTTTGCTCTGTACGGAGGCGATTACCGCGGGATCGGCAATCTGCCAAATGCGGTGCGCGACGCCGTATTCGTCGGTCACGTCCATTGTGGCCGGACCGGAGGGCGCGAGTAGGGGGTCGATTTCGCCGGAGTCCTCGTAGAGCAGGAAAAGCTGCTCGTAGTGGGCGTGGGTGGCGCGCAGCAGGTCGAGCCGGTCGGCCTTCGGCTTGGAGAGAGTCTGCTCGTGGCGGGAGACGACTCCGGCCGAATAGTCCTCGACGCGGCCAAGGGCGATAAATCCACGGCGCTCGCAGACGGAGCCGGACGGAGCCGTAAACGATTGGGAGCAAGCGTAGATCGACGGTTCGGAATCGAAACAGAGCACACCCGCGGCGCGCCAGTCGCGGGCATAGCCTGCCGCCCGCGTATATACGCTAAATTCCTTATTGTCGCCAGGCTCGCGCCGGCCCAGAATTATCTTGACGAGATTGTAGGGGCTGGCGGCGTAGTAACGCTCCTGCATCGCCGGAGTAATCTTGTCGTACGGCTGGGTGACCACCTGCGAAAGAGAAACGCGCTGCGAGTCGTAGCGCAGAGCATGAAACGGACGTATGTCGGCCATGGGGAAGTTCCGATTGTAACAAGTTTGGGTTACATCCCGGTTCCGCGCGGTGGGAGAAACTCGCTAAGAGGTGCCCCTTTGACGATTCGTCCGTCTAAGAAATAGGCAGCAATTTGCCCTAAGAGTGGGAGCGGTGTCAGGAGACTGGACATATTGGGACTTGTCTATGTTTTTTGACAAAATCGCGCGTGCTGCGCCGCAAAAGCTGTGATAACATCCGCCCCAATGAGGTAATTTATGGCCCGCCTGAATGATGAATGGCGCTGGTCATCTCGCCCTGCCGCCCAAGTTCGAGGGTGTTCGGTTCTCCCTTGGGATCGGACCACGTCATGCCTGCGTCCAAGTTCCAAACTGGTGAATTTCATGAGGCTGTGGGTCGTCGCTACCGTTTGTGCGCTCTTCTGCCTGGGGATTCCTGCGATCGGTCAAACAGATGTCAATGATGTGCACGTAGTCCCGCGCGAAGGCGAAAAACCGCAAGACGCGCCGAAGCCAGATCTGGTTTCCACCAGCACGCCTCCGGGATCCGGTTTGAACGCGCACGTGCGCCCACTGAAAGTCGACGTCGACCTTGTGCTCGTTCCTGTGACGATCACCGATCCTATGAACCGGCTGGTTACTGGCCTCGAAAAAGAAAACTTTCAGCTCTTTGAAGGCAACGTGGGCCAGGAGATTCGTACGTTCTCGAGTGAAGACGCCCCGGTCTCGCTGGGTGTAATCTTCGATTCCAGCGGCAGCATGAGCAGTAAGATGAGCCGCGCCAAAGACGCCGTCGTCGAGTTTTTCAAGACGGCGAATCCCCAAGATGAATTTTTCATGATCACCTTCTCCGACGAGCCGGAGACGGTCAGCGACTTCACCAGTTCGGTCGACGAAATCCAGAACAAGCTGGTCTTCGCGATTCCGCGGCATCGTACCGCGCTGCTCGATGCCATCTATATGGGCGTCAGCAAAATGCGGCAGGCAAAATATCCCAAGAAGGCGCTGCTGATCATCTCCGACGGCGGCGACAACCACAGCCGCTACACTGAAAACGAAATTCGCTCCGTAGTCAAAGAAGCCGACGTGATGATCTACGCCATCGGCATCTATGACCGCTACGCGTCGGCGCAGGAAGAGCGCCTGGGGCCGCAGCTCCTGAGCGACATCACCGAACTCAGCGGCGGACGCGCCTTCACCATCGACAATCCCAATGACCTGGGCGACGTTGCCACCAAGATCGGCGTTGAACTGCGCAATCAATATGTGTTGGGATACCGTCCCAGTAAAGTGGTGCGCGACGGCAAATGGCGTAAGATAAAAGTGAAGCTGTTGCCTCCGAAAGGATTGCCGCCTCTCAGGGTGTATGCCAGGACGGGTTATTACGCGCCCGCGGAATAGGGCATTCAGGGGTCTGATCGTCCTCACGTTGCTGTGGGCCTGCGCGTTGCCGCGGCTCTCTGCCCAAACACAATCCGCACCTGCTGCCGGCGAGAGCAATCCGGCTCCGCCCGCTCAAACCCAGCCCGCCCAAACCCAGCCCGCCCAAACCCAGGAAGACCGCGACAAAAAGCTAAACGATCAAGGGGTATTCGTCCTGCGGCAGGATGTGGACGAGGTGCTTCTCCACGCCACCGTCCAGGATGACAAGAACCACATCGTGACTAATCTTGAGCGCGCCGCCTTCACCGTGCTCGAAGACGGCAAGCCGCAACACATCATTTCCTTCCACAACGAAGACATTCCGGTGGCGATGGGAATTGTGATCGACAACTCCGGATCGATGCGCGAGAAGCGCAACAAGGTCAACCAGGCGGCGCTGAATCTGGTGCGGTCGAGCAATCCGAAGGACGAAGTGTTCGTCGTCAACTTCAACGACGAATATTACCTCGACCAGGATTTCACCAACGATCTGCTGAAGCTGAAAGAAGCGCTGGAGAAAATTGACTCGCGAGGCGGAACGGCCCTCTACGATGCGGTCGTGGCCTCGGCAGATCATTTAAAGCACAACGCGCGGCTGGAAAAGAAGGTGATTTTCGTCGTGACCGACGGCGAAGATAACGCCAGCAACGAAAATCTTGAGCAGGCGATCAAGCAGTTGCAGCAGGAAAACGGCCCATCCGTCTATGCCATCGGAATTCTCGGCGACGAGGAGCATCCCAAGCGCGCCAAGCGCGCCCTCGAGACCATCGCCCAGCGCACCGGTGGCATCGCCTTTTTCCCCAAGACGCTCGACGAAGTCGATGAGATCAGCCGGACCATCGCGCACGATATCCGCAACCAGTACACGATCGGCTACAAACCAACGAATCCGCGGTCGGTGGGCGGATTCCGCGCGGTCAAGGTTGAAGCGAAGGGCAAGGGCCACGGCAAGCTGACCGTCCGCACCAAGAGCGGCTACTACGCGGGGGTGCAGTCAGCGAGTTCGGCCAGCAAGTAGTTAGGAATTACGAGTTATGGCACGCAACGACGGCTTCTCTCGCTGCGCTGTTCCGCGAGGTGCAAGTGACCATTCGATATTCGAAAACTTCTTGCCCACTCATTCTCTGCGGATGTTTCCTGTTGGCCGCCGGAGCCGCTCCGGCTCACGCTCAGCAAATCGCAAACGTCATCGACGCCCCCTTCACAGCGACATTTGAGCGAACCACTCCCGGACAACCCAAGCGAACCTGCCAGATCGCAAGAGCATCGAATGGAAGTGTCTATTTCGGCTGTGCCGGGAGCAATGGCAAGATAACCAGCGTCGATATCAACGATGTGCCGAACAACCGCCAGATCGCTTTCTTCCCGCCGGCTCCGGGCAACTTTAACCACACCTACAGGCTTTACCCGCCTCAGGAGGGCAAGTTCAAAATCCTTTCAGCCCAAGAGGTGCGTGAGCAATTGCGAAGCGGAAAGGGCTTCTGTTGTTGTGAAGAGGAACCCGAAAACGCGTTGGGGCAAAAACTCAGCGATGGGCTGACCCTGTTCGGATTTCGTACGGTGAAGACTTATGCCGACGGAAGCAAGCGAGTTACAGAATATTGGGAATCCGACCTCGGCGTGGTTGTCAGCTCCAAAGCACTCGGCCCACAGCCGGGCGAAGAACATTCTTACGTGGTAAGGGATGTTCTTCGCGAGGAGCCTGACCCGCGTCTTTTTGAGATTCCGAAGGAATACATCTCCGACCCGTTGCGGGAGGCAAAGACTCTCTACGTCGAGAACCTGACAGGCTTCCCAGAGGTGATGGAAGCAGCACTGGGAGAGCTGGATTTCTGGAGAAAAGACTCGAGAGTCCGATATGTGGAACCGTACACGGTCGTCAATGAAAAGAATGCGGCGGATTTGACCGCAACCTTCACCGTGGTGCCTGTGGTTGCAGGATCCGACAAGCCTGGAATCCAGTTGGAGGTATTTTCCCGTGATTCCTCGGACCCTGCCTACCACGTTGCTCTCGCCTGGGTGCGGGATTCTGTGAATGGTCACAAGCTGATCGCGATGCAATGCTTTAACGCGCTCTGGAACCGGCTGGCGAGCACGAGAGTCGGCCTGCAGCAGCTGGCGGGACATTCCAATTGAAGGCCCGGGCAGCGGATGAATTGCGCGCTGCAGAGACATTACATGCAACTACGAGGTATGGTTAGCTTTTACTCATTCAGGAAGCACTCGCCAAGATGACGTGACGTAATGGCGAGCGGATGCGGTCGTGATGGAATCGGCTAGCACTAAGGCTTTTCGAGTAACACTGCGGCCGAATCGATCAGCGCCGCTTCGTTTTCGAGCGCCTTCGCGACCCGCACGATCTCCTGCTCGGCTTCGGCATAACGCTTCTGCTCAATTCCTTCTCTCACGCTCGGCACCGTTTTTACTTCATAGCCGCTGTAAATGCCGGGCGCGTAAAGCATGTGCTTATACCACGGCCGGCGTGGGAGTCCATCTTCGGTGGTCAGCGTGCGCTCGCTCTCGATGAGTTTGCGGTTGAGACTGCTTAGTGCCGTAGCTTGATCGCTGCCAGAAGCGAGAGTTTTCTTTGCCAGAGCGCTGCGATAACGCTCTGCGCTTTTCGCCAAAGCATCGGCCGCATTCTGCATGGGAGCAAAATTCAGGTGCGGCGGAATCTCCTCTTTCGGCGGAGCCACCGTCGGCCGCCGCGGATCGAGCGTCGCCTTAAACACTCCTTCTTCCAGTTCCTGATTGCGCTCGCGGATTTCTTCCTGCTTGTCCGAAAGCAGCTTCTCCAAGTCCTTCGTGTACTTCTGCACCGTATCGGCGAAGTCAACAAAATCGAAGGGCAAAACTTCCGCATCGGCCAGGCGCATCACCGACGTGCCAATCGTCTGTGACAACGCTCGTCCATAAACAAAGTCGTAATCGGAAAAATGCGTGTACCAATAAAAATCGTCGTAGATCGAATGGTATATCCCCTGCTCGTCCTCGCCGCCATAGGCGAGATTCATCGACGCGATGCCGACATGATCGAGAAATCCCGTGTAGTCGGTGCCAGAACCAAGCGCATCGATGCGCAGATCGGCTCGGTCGCGAATTTCCTTTCTCTCCTCGGCAGATTTCGCCGCGGCAATCATCGACAGTTTGTCGCGCTGCCACACGCTCATCTTCGTCTCGGGATCTTCGATGTCGCGCGCCACTCCATTGATGAATTGCTCAAGCGAGTGCGACCCGGCCATTTCGAACAGTCCGCGATCGTTGCCGTCAGTATTGATGTAAACCGCCGCATGCTGCCGCAACTCCTCGGCGTGCGCCTCGACCCATTCGGTCGATCCAAGCAGCATGGGCTCTTCGCCATCCCACGCCGCATAAATGATTGTGCGCCGCGGCTTCCAGCCTTGCTTCAATAGCATCGCCAGGCCGCGCGCCTCTTCAAGCAGCGGCGCCTGCCCCGAAACCGGATCCTCCGCCCCATTGACCCAAGCATCGTGATGATTGCCGCGCACGATCCACTCATCAGGCGCCTCGCTCCCAGGAATTTTCGCAATCACGTCATAAACCGGCTTGATGTCCCAATTGAATTCGAGTTTGAGATGCATCTTCGCCGCGCCCGGTCCAACGTGATAAGGAATCGGAAGGCTCCCGCGCCACGCATCCGGAGCCATCGGGCCCTTCAGTGCCGCAAGAAGTGGCTGCGCATCGCCATAAGAAATCGGCAGCACAGGAATCTTCGTGATGCTCTTCGCATCTTTGATCGCAAGCCGCGGATGATCCGGCGAAGCCACGTAACCCGGCGTGAGCGGATCGCCGGGATTCGAAGACGCGAAGTCCATCACGCTGCCGCGCTGCACGCCGTCCGCATTGCGCATCGGGCCCTGCGGAAAGACGACATCGCGCGTATAGCCATCATCCTGCGGCTCAGAGTAGATGAGACATCCCACGGCTCCGTGCTCAGCCGCGACCTTTGGCTTCACGCCGCGCCATGAGTGGTAGTACTTGGCAATCACGATCGCGCCCTTCACCGAAACGCCAAGCCGGTCCAACTGTTCGTAATCTTCCGGCAGGCCGTAATTCACGAAAACCAAGGGCGCAGTGACATCGCCGTCAATCGAGTACGCGTTATAAGTCGGCAGCTGCTCCGCTTTCTGATTCGACGTAGGATCGACCGCCAGCGCAGGCTCATCGAGCTTCGCCGTGAACTTAGTCGGCTCGGTCATCTCCAGCAAGCGCACCTTCGGCGTAGGAAAAAGAACTTCGAACTTCTCAATCTGCGCGTCGAGCCCCCACTCCTTAAAGCGCGCAAGAATCCACTCGGCGTTGTCCTTGTCATAAGGCGACCCAACGTGATGCGGCCGCGCGCTCATCCGCCGCATGTACTCACGCAGATTCGCAGGATCGGGAATGGAGCGGAATTTCGTTTCCCACTCGCGTTCGGACTGGCTGGAGCGCGGCGCGTAACCGATGAGCGGAGCCTCGTCGGCAGAAAACAAGAATGACGGAAAAATCAGGACGAAAATCAGCAGCCCGGCGGCGCAGCGTCGCATGCAGTTCCTTTCTTGAATCGGTGAACGCGAGTCGGTGCACGGCATTATAGCGTCCAACGCCGCGAACTTCGCTTCCCGTGGGACTGCTCGCCTTTTTGTTGGGACCGATTGCGTTTCAGTGCAGCGCTTCGAAAGGAATGCTGACCTCAATCGTCTGGCTCGTAGCCGCCGGAGCATACACCCATTGGCTCACGGCCTTGATGGCGGCCTCTCCGAGAATGGGGTTTCCGCCTAGCAATGTCGCTGACTCGACGCGGCCCTGCGGCGTGATCACGACCTGCAAACGAACCGTGCCACCAATGCCGAGCTGGCGCAACGTTTCCGGATATTGCGGTTCGACGCGAGTCACAAGCGTTCGCTGCGGCTTTCCGCCTTCGCCTTTGACCGCCAGAATCTTGATCCCCTGGCCCTCCGCGCCCGCGCTCACGTATCCAATCGCACCCTTGGTTCGTGCCACATACGCCAGCACGTCCGCGTCGGAATTGAAGGTTTTCGGCATCGATGCTTTTCCGGTGAACACCAGAGCGCCGTAGTGAGACTGTAAGGTTGCGCTGGACTGCTTGAGATAGTCGCGCAGAAACTCATCGTGGACCGGCCCCGAGCGCTCGAATACAGGTTCCACCTGCGATCCGTCTTGCAGTGCTCGCGTCTCGGAAAGGAAAATGCTGCGCAGTTCGGTGGCAGAAATCGAGTCCGCCCTGACGCTGGGATTCGCCACTACTTTTATCTCGACTGCGACGGAGAACATCGACAGCAGACTCATCAGTCCGGCGGCCAGCGCGTTGCGAAGTTGAGTGCGCCAGATCATTGAGCCCGTGTCCTTCAGAAATTCATCCCCGTCTTGATCACGAGCGAATTGGTGTAAGGCTTAAAGCCTTCCGGATTTACTTGCGGATAAAATCCATCTGGATAAGTACTGTTGCCATAGCCATCCATGAAATGGCCTTCGATTTTGACATTCCAGAATCGCGTCAGGTCGACTCGCGCCGTCACTACTTTGTCATAAACATGATTTTCCGGAAGGCTCGTGTCAGTCTGATTCGGAAGGCCGATCGTGGCAAGCAATCCGCCCACCAGGCTTGTAATTGTGTAGTGCGAATAGTACGAGCCCAATTCCAGCCGCTTCATCACGCGATATGATCCCGCGAAATACCAGCCGCGGACGTCGGTCACGTTGCTCGAACTGCCGCTCAGGATGATCTGATTGCGATAGTAGCGGCGATATTCCGAATCGAGACGCAGCCTCTTCCACGAATATGTGCCGTAGTACTGATTCATCCAATCCGACCGGGAATGCTCGGTGTTGGGTACGGTGTGGCTGAGATCAGGCAGACTCAGCGCCGTGCCGGAGCCGTTCGTATCCTGATCCAGCCGCGAAGCGCCCACGAGCAGACCCTTTAAGGGCGTCGTCCAGCGCACGTCGCCGCCATACTGCAGTCCGCCGAAGCTCTTGAAATATGTTCCGAACTGCGCGAACAGATACGGATATCCGCTATAGATGCTGTCGCTGCGATGCCCCGCGTACACCGTGTAAGCAAGCTTGCCCAGCTTGTGTTGCAACGTGAACGTGCCGTACACGTCCCCACCGAGATGCGCAATGGTGGCATCGCGCAAATCAGTGGGATAGACGCTCTGGGGGAGGAGAGCAACCGTACGCACAAAGTCGAGATCCTGCGTGTCGTTATAAAGCCCGAGGGTGGTCTTGACCTTGCCGCCGCGCACACCGAACCAGTTCGCGAATCGGTAGTCGGCATATGCCCAATCCAGCGACGGATGCCATTCTCCTAGCTCACCCAGGCTGCGATCGAACCCCTGGGCTCCCAGCCGAAACTTGTTGCTGACCTGTACGGAAGCATTGACCGCGAACTCCGTGAACTGGCCACTGCCCACGTGGGACGTGTTCATGGTGAGCCAATTGTTGTTGTCGGTATGGATGAAGCCCTGCGTGGCGTAGCCGTGAAACTGGATTTCGCGGCCGAGGACCTCCAGGCTCTGACCATGCATGCTCAGAGGCAGGAAGACGATACAGAGCGCAATGCCACGAAGTAAACGTGGCCGTTCTCCGCTGGAAATTGGACGCGCGCCCATCAAATGCATGATCGGCGTAGACGCAAAAACCTTGATTTGACATGACGCCGCCAGCCGAATGACGAAGGTAACGCGGTGTCTGGCCACCGTCTCAAGCTACGATTGACGATTCCTGCCGCAGCCTCGTACCCTGTAAGGTGCGTTCGAAAATCTCTGAAATGTCCCGCCTGCGCGTCGCCGACGACATTACTCAACTGGTCGGCGAAACTCCGATGTTGCAGTTGAAACGCCTGGTTCCCGCCGGATCAGCCGACGTCTTCGCCAAGCTCGAATACCTGAATCCCGGTGGCAGCGTGAAAGATCGCGCCGCTATCGGCATCATTCGCCGCGCCGAGCGCGACGGCAAACTTCAGCCCGGAGGCACCATCGTCGAAGCCACCGCCGGCAACACCGGCATCGGCCTCGCCCTGATCGGCGTGAATCGCGGATACAAAGTCCGCCTCTTCGTCCCCGAAAAATTTTCCGAAGAAAAAGTGATCATCATGCGTGCCCTCGGCGCCGAGGTCTCACGCACTCCAGACGCCGAGGGCATGCAGGGAGCCATCAAACAAGCCAAAGAACTAGTCGCGAAAGATCCCAATGCCTTCATGGCAGGCCAATTCGAAAACCTAGCCAACCCCGACTATCACTACGAAACTACCGCGCAAGAAATCTATGAACAGATGGAAGGCCGGGTCGATGCGGTCGTGATCGGCTGCGGCACCTCGGGGACATTTTCTGGCGTGGCGCGTTTCCTGAAAGAAAAATCTTCGCGAGTGCTCACGGTCGCAGTCGAAACGCAGGGATCGATTCTAGGAGGAGGGCTCCCAGGTCCGCACAAGGTCGAAGGCATCGGCGCCAGCTTCATTCCGAAAACATTCGACCGTTCGGTGTGCGACGACATCATGATGGTCACAGACGACGAAGCTTTCGGCATGGTGAAGACACTGGCCGCGAAAGAGGGCGTGCTAGCCGGATCAAGCGGCGGGGCTGCAGCCTTTGCCGCACTCAAAGTCGCCAAGCGGCTGGGAGAAGGCAAGCGCGTCGTGACGATTATTCCCGATTCAGCGGAACGTTACTTGTCAAAAAAGATTTTTGAGGGCGGAATCTAACAATAGAAGGTTTTGAAAGGGCGCGGCTGAAGCCGCGCCATAAGAGTTTTTGTGGAAGAGCGGCTGTAGAAGAAGAGCGACCGTGGAAGAGCGGCGCTTTAGCGCCGCGTTAAGGCAGCCATATAGAAGGGGCTTTAGCCCCGGGCGTTCCTGAAACTAAAAATCCAATGAAAAACAATCCCCTAGGCTTCGCCACCCGTGCCATTCACTCCGGCCAGGAACCCGACCCGCTCACCGGCAGCGTAACCGTCCCGATCTATCCAACCTCGACGTACGTGCAGCAGGGAATCGGCGAGCACAAAGGCTACGAGTACTCCCGCGTCTCCAATCCCACGCGCACGCGCCTCGAAGAAAATCTAGCCGCGCTCGAAGGTGGCGTCGCATCGCGCGTGTTTTCCAGCGGCATGGCGGCGATCAACGCCATCGTCAGCATGTTGCAATCCGGAGATCACGTAGTCTGCGGCAACGATCTTTACGGAGGCACACCGCGCCTCTTCAACCAGGTAATGACCGGATTCGGTCTGGAATTCTCCTACGTCGACACCTCCGACGCAGCCAACGTCGAGCGAGCCATCCGCAAAAACACGCGCATGGTCTACACAGAAACGCCGACCAATCCACTCATGCATCTGAGCGACCTGGCAGCCATCAGCGCGATCTGCAAAAAAAAGAAACTCGATCTCGTAGTCGACAACACCTTCATGTCGCCCTATTTCCAGCAACCTCTGGCGCTAGGCGCAGATCTGGTCGTGCACTCGACCACAAAATTCCTGAACGGCCACAGCGACGGCTTAGGTGGTGTGGTCATCTGCGCGAAGCAGGAGCACGCCGACAAACTAGCATTCCTGCAAAAAGCCGCAGGCGCGATTCTTTCTCCATTCGAATGCTGGCTGATTCTGCGCGGCGTAAAAACCCTGGCCGCCCGCATGGAAATCCACGACCGCAGCGGCCGCATAGTCGCCGATTTTCTAGCAAAGCACAAAAAAGTAAAAGCCGTCTTCTACCCCGGCCTGCCCGACCATCCGCAACACGCCCTGGCGCGGAAGCAGATGTCCGGCTTCGGTTCCATGATCACCTTCGAAACCGGCTCGCTAAAAAACGCCAACAAGATGCTGAAAAAAGTCCGCGTCTGCTCTCTAGGCGAATCGCTAGGCGGAGTCGAAACCCTAATCTCCCACCCCGCAACCATGACCCACGCCGCCCTCGGCGAAAAAGGCCGCCGAGCCATAGGCATCACCGACGGCCTGGTAAGAATCTCCGTAGGCATCGAAGACGTAGACGACATCCTCAACGACCTAAACCAGGCCCTAGAAGCAATCTGAGTATCGTCACCGAAATCATCAGTAAAACTGATGTCATCCTGAACCCGGCGGCAAGCCGGGTGAGGACCTTACGACACTCGACAGCTCCGATGCAGCCGACAGGCCAAAAATTGCCTCCGCTTTCCTCTGTGCTCCTCTGTGTCCTCTGTGGTGAAAGGTTTTCATTAGCTCCCACACCGAATCTGGAAGGCAAAGTCTCTGCTACTCTCGAAAAGACAGGAGCTATAAGTGACGCAAAGCCCACAATCCCGCGAGTGGAACTCCGACGTCTACCACCGCCTCTCCGGACCGCAGGTCAGTTGGGGCAAAAAAGTTCTTACGCGATTGCAACTGCGGGGCGACGAACTCGTGCTCGACGCCGGCTGCGGCACCGGCATCCTAACCGCCGAATTACTCGAAGCATTACCGCGCGGATGCGTGGTCGGCATCGATCAGTCGCAGAATATGCTCAGCTCGGCGCGCCAGCATCTGGCGGGATTCGAAGATCGCGTGCGCCTCGTCGCCTGCGAGTTTCTTAATCTCCCATTCAAACGTTGTTTTGATGGTATCGTGAGCACCGCCGCATTTCACTGGGTGCTCGATCACGACCGCCTATTCCTAAACCTGCGAGAAGCCTTGGTTCCTGGAGGATGGCTGGAAGCCCAATGCGGCGGCGGCCCAAACGTGGCCAAAGCGCGCGCCCGCGCGAGAGAACTCGCCAGCACGCCGCAATTCGCGCCATACCTGGCAAATTTCCGCGAACCCTGGCTCTTCGAAGACGCCGATCAAGCCGCGGCCACACTAAGTCGCGCCGGATTCATCGACATAGAAACCTCAGTCGAACCCAAGCTGACCGTCCTCGATGACGCGCAGCACTACGACGAATTCGTCCGCAACATCATCTTTCACAGACAGCTCGAGCAGCTTCCGACTGCCAAGGATCGCGACGCCTTCATGGCGCGCCTGATCGAGCTGTCCGCAAAAGACGATCCCCCGTTTTCACTAGATTATTGGCGCCTGAATCTCCGAGGAAGAGTATCAGCGTAGCTCTGAGTGTTCTTCGAGAGATGTCATCCTGAACCGCGGCAAAGCCGCGGTGAAGGACCGTACGAAGGCCGGTAGCCATGGTGCAGTCGACAAGGTCCACCCTGTCATGCTGAGCGCAGCGCGAGCGAATGCTCGCGCGGACTCGAAGCATCCCTGCGATCTGATGAGGATTGTGGGTGGGTTTGCCTCATTCGCCGCAGTGGCCGAAGAGAAGAATGAGGAAGCACGGTGGCAGCGCGGATGCTTCAACTCCACAAGCAGACCGCGTAGCGCTCCACCCGCTCCCCTCAACCTGACAAGAGTGCGCACTACTCCACCGACTCCCCCAGCCACGCCAAATATTCCGCGCTCCCATCTTCAACGTTGACAACAACGCACTCCGGCAACTCATACGAATGCAGCGTCCGAATCGCAGCCTGCACCTCCGCAAAACGCCCAGCTGAAGTTTTGATCAGCAGCAACCATTCCGCGCCCGATTCCACCTTATCCTTCCAGCGGTAAACGGATTCGATTCGCGGAACAATGTTCACGCAAGCAGCCAGCCGGTTTTCGACAAGATGCCGCGCGATCCTGCGAGCTTCTTCTTCCGATCCGGCGGTAGAGAGGACGATTCGTTTGTCAGTCATATAAAATCAGCCGCGAGAACAGTACCAGTACTCAGGACTTATCTCACAAATCGATCCGGGAAGGGCAGGCTTCCAGCCGTGCGGTAAGGCCGCAAAATAGGCGGGCTTTAGCCCCTGAGGGCAACTCGCATCGTCCCGTCGGATCATTTATGAAATGACTTCTGAGCACTGACCACTGACTACTGACTACTGACCCAAAAAAGAGGCTTCCTAATGCAAACGCAAATCAAGTTTGGCACATCAGGATGGCGCGCGGTGATGGCGGAGGAGTTTACCTTCGTCAACGTGCGGCGCGCGGTCACCGGCATCGCACGCTACGTCGCCTCGCAAAAGCCGAAGGGCGCGCGTGTGATCGTGGGGCGCGATCCCAGATTCCTGGGCGAAACATTTTGCTCCATGGCGGCGGACATTCTTGCCGAGCACGGCATTACTCCCCTCGTAGTGGCCGATCCCGCGCCGACACCGGCTTTTGCCTTCGCCGTGGTCGACAACAAAGCCGACGGTGTCATCAACTTCACCGCGTCCCACAATCCGCCCGAGTACAACGGAATCAAGTTCTCCACGCCCGATGGCTGCCCCGCGTTGCCCGAAGTGACGAAAAAAATCGAAGCGGAAATTGTGGCTGCAGATCAGGCCGCGACCACCGCGCCGGGCGCGAGCGTTTCTCTGACAAAGGGCGCGCTCGATCCCAAGCCGCGCTATCTCAAGCGGCTCGGCGAGGTAATCGATCTTAACGCGATCCGCAAAGCCGGATTGAAAGTCGCCTTCGACCCCATGTGGGGCGCGGCCCGCGGCTATTCCGACGAGTTACTTCGCTCGGCCGGATTGCAAGTCGCCACAGTGCACGACTTCCGCGACGTACTCTTCGGCGGCCACGCGCCAGAACCGGACGACCATCTGCTCGAAGACCTGCGCAAGAAGATGCGCGAAACCGGAGCGCAGATCGGCATCGCGACTGACGGCGACGCCGACCGCTTCGGCATCGTCGACGCCGACGGAACCTTCCTCCAGCCGAACTATGTAATCGCGATCCTGTTCGACTATTTGGTCGAGAGCCGCGGCTGGAAAAACGGAGTCGCGAAATCGGTGGCGACGACGAACCTGATCAACGCGCTAGCCGAGCACCACGGCATCGAACTGCACGAGACGCCCGTCGGATTCAAATACATCGGCGAACTCATCATGCAGGACAAAATCGCCATCGGCGGCGAAGAGAGCGCCGGCCTGTCGATCCGCCATCACGTCCCGGAAAAAGACGGAGTCCTCGCAGGCCTGCTCTGCTGCGAAGCCGTCGCAAAACGTGGCAAGTCTCTGGGCGAACAATTGCAAGCCATCAGTAACCAGGTTGGTTCCTTCTTTCCGCGCCGCGATAACTTCCGCTTGACGCCCGAGGTCAAGGCCAAGTTCACTGAAAAGACAAAGCAGGATCCAAAAGAATTCTGCGGTCACACCGTCAGCGCCGTGGTCCGCACCGACGGATTGAAACTCGTGTTCAGCGACGGATCGTGGGTTTGCTACCGAGCCTCGGGTACCGAGCCGGTCGTACGCGTCTACAGCGAAGCCCGCAGCGAGCGCGGACTCGAGAAGCTGAGCACAGCGGCCAAGAACTGGATTTTCGAGTAATTGTTTTTGAGCAAGACTTTTCAGTAGGACTACGCTTGGTAAAACGGCTGGCAAAAATCACGAGATTTCCCCGGCCGGAAGACGGCCTGCGCGCAGTGGTCGAGCGCGCGCCGCAGGCGGAGGCCTTCGCCGCTACTTGGATTGAACGCGTGCGCCCCTACTTGGTGCAGCTTTATTTTTTGCGCCGTCGCATTGCCACCATCGCGGTAGCCGTGCTGGCGGTGCTGTTGTTTGTGCACGTTATGTTCGGAGCCAACGGCATGGTCGTCTATAAAAAGAAGCGCGACGACTACCGGACGCTGCGCAAGCAAATCGTCGCCGCCCAACAGGAAAACGACCGCTACACGCAGCAGATTCAAGGCCTCAACAGCGATCCAAAAGCGGTGGAAAAAGAAGCGCGCGAGCAACTCGGCTACGCGCGACCCGGCGAGTACGTCTACGTCGCCCCTGCAACCGCCAAGCCCGTTCCTCCTGCCAATCACACTGCGAAGAAATAGCGGCGAAAAAATCGCTGAGCAGTTTTTCCTGCCTGCAACTTCTGAGTAGAACCAATCCAATCCCGCTGACAATCTCGTACTATGCCTGTGGTATAGTTCCCTCGCCTCATTTCACAATCAGACGAGGATGGGTTGGTTCCTGTGGGGACTCTGCCTTCCTGCCACGTCTTTTGGTTCTGCGGTGTGGGGCCGTAACTGACTTCCAAAGGAGAAAAAACCGGCCATGAGAAAAGTGCTTGTGATTTTGATTGCAGTGTGTTTCGTGCTCGGGTTGACGGCGCTGGCATTCGATGACATGAGCAAGAGCACCACTGTCAACGGATGGGTGGCTGACGACAAGTGCGGGGCCAAGGGTGCCAATGCCGGCGCAGAGGCCTGCACCAAGAAGTGCCTGGCTGCCGGAGCCAAGATGGTCATCGTCACCGATGGCGACCAGAAGATCCTGATGGTGGAGAATCCGGATGCTCTCAAAGGGCATGAAGGACACCACATCGCCGCCACCGGCCACGTGGGCAAGGACTCGATTCACGTGGAAAGCGCGAAGATGCTGTGAAGTTGAGTTTTCAAAGAAGGTGAGGGCGGCGCAAGCCGCCCCTTTTTATTGAGTCATTAAATCATTGAGTCATCGTTTACCTAGCTTTGTCATCCTGAGCGGAGCCGCTTTTCAGGCGTAGCGAAGGATCTCCAGCTTAGCCGGCCATACGCGTCAGCCAAAGTGCACCACTACCAATGATTCAATTACCGCACCACTCCTTCCAGCGGCGAACTAGCCGTAGCGTAGAGTTTCTTGCTCATGCGCCCAGCCAGATAAGCCTGTCGTCCGGCCAGCACCGCGTTCTTCATAGCTTCGGCCATCAAAACCGCATCCTGCGCACTAGCAATACCGGTATTCATCAGCACGGCGTCAGCGCCAAGTTCCATCGCGATCGCTGCGTCGGACGCAGTACCAACTCCAGCGTCAACAATCAACGGGACTCCGCTGATCATCTCGCGCAGAATCCTGATGTGCGCTTCATTCTGAATGCCCATGCCGCTGCCGATCGGCGCGCCCAGCGGCATCACGGTGGCGGCTCCGGCGTCGATCAGGCGCTTGGCGAACACAATGTCGTCGGAAGTGTAGGGAAGAACGGTGAATCCTTCTTTCACCAGCACGCGCGTGGCTTCAAGCGTGGCCTGCACGTCAGGATAAAGCGTAGCCTGATCGCCAATCACTTCCAGCTTCACCCAATCCGACAACCCAACTTCGCGGCCCAGCCGCGCGGCGCGGATGGCGTCGTCGGCGGTAAAGCATCCGGCGGTGTTGGGCAGCAGAAAATATTTCTTGGGATCGATGTAGTCCAGCAGCGATTCCTTGCTGCGGTCCAGATTCACCCGCCGCACCGCCACGGTGACCATCTCAGCGCCGCTGGCCTCCAGCGCCCGCGCAGTCTCCTGAAACGATTTGTACTTGCCCGTGCCCACAATAAGGCGCGAACGAAAGGAACGGCCAGCGATTACCAGTGAATCTGACATAGAAGTATTGTAATCGCCGCCAGCCCTGCCTACCGGTTTGTCGAGATCACCACGACTCGCCCGGAGAAAAAACCGGGAAGGGCACGACTTCAGTCGTGCCGACGGCGAAGATTTACTGTGGAAGAGCGGCCCTTCAGGGCCGCGTCAGGCCCGCAAGACTCGCGTCAGAGCCCCGAAGGGGCGGCATAATGCAGCCCCGGACGTAAGTCCGGGGAACGCCCAAAAAGAGGAACAAAGTCCCGTAGGGACGGCAGAAAATAGCCCGGCGTTTCAACGCCGGGTACTCATCACCCAATGTCCGCACCGTCCCGTAGGGAAGGCTGAAACTCAAACGTCGAGTCCGGGGCAGACACGCCAATCAGCCAGGGCGGAACCGTGAAGGTCACATCGAGAAGCGAAGCCAAGCCTTCGGAGTTTTGATCAGCACTGGATCGGAGACCCCTGATGATTCGCTCTTTTGGACGGCTTCCTCGTAGGAAGAGGCAACGGCGACGATGCGACTCTCATCTTCTGAGAGCGCAACCCAGCTGTCCGGCGCAGCCGATTTAAGCACGTCAACTCGTTGGTCGCTCATCGCATCACCGTAGCTTTAGATTAGTCCAAGTCCCACGGTTGCGCATCAAAAGAACCTCCCCTCAATTTTTGCTCGACGAAATCATCCCTTTGACAAACCTGCGAAAAAACTTGCACCCCTATTTTGTTGACCGCATCAAAGAACTACGTTTACCCCAGTTTTCGAGCCTGCCTTCCAATGCGAAGAACCCATTTTGGTGAACGCGGGCAAGACAAGAGGCTCTCTGTAAGACCCGAGTCCCACAATGGCCTCGACAAACCCGCCCTATTAGGCGGGTTTGTTTTTGGCTGGGTGCTGGGGGAGTTTCTGGCGCACCGTGAGTAAATGCGCTTGCGCCAGCGTTAGGCTTTTGAATCCGTCGAAATCTCATTGCCACCCGCATGAAATGCTGAGATGGGGAAGTAGCAATGCCTAATTCGGAATTCGTTCGACCGCCTGTTGCACCGCTCGAAGCTGAGTCTGTGGGCCTGGAGAGAACAGCTTCCCTTTGTTCTCCTGTTGGGCTTCGTGATAGGCCACAGCAAGCTCAGGCCGCTTTCGAATCGTAGCTTCGATCAATTCGAGGCGATTGTGGTATTGCTCCAAGTGGGAATTAATCATTTCCAGATGTTTCGCTACAACACGAAGGATATCTTTCGTTGCATTAGCCATACAGCGTCTCGCTTTCTGGGGAAGCGCTGACGCCGCGAATTATATCGCCTCAGCTAGAATTTGGGGATGCATGAGCAGTGTGCATTTTGTCCAAATACGGCTAACCTCACCGGGGAACATATATGGAGCCGGTGGATCGGTGATTTAATTGACATCAATAAGTTCCTCATCACACAAAAACTCCCAGACGGAAGGGTTTTCAAATATCCCAAAAAGAAGCTCAACATTAAGGCAAAGGTTGTCTGTGGCGATTGCAATAGTGGGTGGATGAGTGATCTTGAAAACAATACAAAGCCATTCCTGCAAGACATGATCCTGTTTCGGAAAGAGACAGTTCTTATGCCAAGCCAAATAGCCTTACTATCCGCCGTTTCTTTTAAGAATGCAGTAGTCGCAGATCATATGCAGGACAATTCACCGCGATTTTTTCCTTTTATTACGCGACAACGATTTGGTCGAACGCTGAGAGTCCCCAATGGGGTTCAAATGTGGACTGCCGCCTTGGGTATCAATCGAGGGATTTTTCGAAGCGGAGATCTCAAAACCAAACCAGGCTTCTCGGGTGGTTTCGAGATCAATATATTTAATTATGCAGTTGGATATTTTGCCGTCCAGGTGAACTCCTCTAGGTGGAAAAGGAAAACCCACCGAAGAAACACCGCACCTCCCAGATTGACGCAGAACATCCACTGGAACGCCGCTTCCGTTCCGTTCTGGCCCCCGGAAAACTCTCCTTTCCGTTGGCCTCCCCTTAAACTCCTCGGCGACGACACAATTGATGAGTTCTGTGACAGGTGGCAAAGACTGGAGATCGGCCCAGGATGAATGCCTAGTTTTACCCTTAGCGGGCACGGTGCCGCCGACAGGGCGGGTGGCCCGGCCGTGTGCGGAAGCGTTGCATTTCATGCGGTGCGATAAAAGATGGCAGCCTACCGGCGAGTTTCTGCTGAAATAGACGTCTCCTCGTAAAGCGAAGTGGACGTAAAGCGAATATCCAATTCTGTGCCCGCAGTAATCTCAGAAGCTGGTGTTGTTTCGTTAAGGGCGTTCGGTGCTTGGTCTCCAAGCAAGACGTAATGCATCTTTTCGGTTATAAACTCTGCTAACACAAAGTTATTATGTCCATCCGCTGACGTCCCCGTTCCCCGAATCTCCATTCGCTCTGTGAGCCAAAAAAGCGTTTTGGGTATGGGGCCTACCAAGCTACCCTGAAACGAGAAGGAATCGTTCGATTGCGCTCTGCTCAACAGCGTCATGTGAACCAACAAGTGGTCACTCTCGTGAGCAACATAGTTAAGCGGAGAAGTGGCGGCCCTAACTACCTTTGTCCTGCCGTCGGCGACTTGGCAGTGGCTGAAAATTGGCATACTTGGGTTGCCCGCTAACGGAAGATTACCCATGTATTCTCCCGACGCTTGTACCACCTCTCCCGCGTGATATAGCGAAAAAGCTTCGGTTCCTTCGTCTTCCATCATCGCGCAAAGGAGCGTTTTGTCTGTTTCGTACTCGTCGCCGATAACGGCAAACTTCCGCGACTCCATGCTGGCGTAGCCGAAACGCAATATTTTGCCTTGAGAAAATAATGTGACGCCAAGGGGAATGTTGGGTGTGCGAACGACCATGGCAACACTATAGGTGCGTCCGTCCGAGACGATATTCGTAGAAAATGGACTTTGTTGCCATCGAATCTCTTGGTCCGTGGCGACTGCCGTGGAAACAGCGTTGGCGGACGCCTGCTGCTGCCCTGCGGCCGTCGCGTTTTCTTTCCTTGCTTCGGGCGGCACTTTGCTCGTGGAGACTTCGTTGTAGTCTGGCCCCTTAATAATTGGCGCTAGTTGGTTGGACTCGTCTTTATTAGTGTAGAAGAGGGCCGCGATGAAAATACCAAGCACCAGCAAGGCTAGGACGGAGGCGCGCCCCATGTGATACCAAGGGACGCTCGCACTTTTGTCCAGTCCGCACGCAATGCAACGCTTCGGATACAACGGGATCGCAAGCAACCAGAAACCAGCTGTGACAACAACAGCAAAGAACGTTCCGAAGCCGAGCGCGCGTTTGTAGCCCGTTAGCTTGTTGCAATTCGGGCAGAAGATCATTTCCACAGAAGCGTTCTCCCATTCGGACGCAGTGAGGGATTATGCGCCGGGCGGTAGGTGTCGTCTATAGCTCTTATAGGCGGGTGGCCCAGCCTTTGACTCCGCCTGAACGAAGACGAACTGGGTGGCCCATCCTTCGCGATTTGTGCGAAGGGTGGGTATGGTGCTGCCGACAGCGTTAGCCTTTTGAATCCGCCGAAGTCTCAACACACTCTTCTATAAAATCTATCCACAGTTTTTCCACACCCAAATTTCGACGATTGTGACGTATGTCCTAGTCTTCCACAGGCAAACTTCGCAATCATTGCTGAGGCCGTGACACTCGCGAAACGCGAGTTAATCCGGCCACTAAGTCCTTTGTTTCACGGATTTTAGTATCTAAGTTCTTTGAACAGCGGATTTTGCCGGGAATTTCGTGCTAACTCTCTCATTCCAAAGATAGGAGGGGGGAGGGGGATACCCCGAAAAAATCCGCGTTCCCAAATCAGAGCAAAAGACCAGAGCCAAGGAGCAGTCAGAAAAATATGGGCCTCGAAGATGTTCCCAGATGTCAGCACGTAAAGGTCAACGGGACGCAGTGCGGTTCTCCCTCACTTCGTCGCAGGAGATATTGCTACTTTCACAATAACGTCCGGCGCGAGCGCGCCAGAATTGCCGGAAAGACGTCGATTTTATTGCGCCCCTTCGATCTGCCGCTGCTCGAAGACGCGAATTCGGTACAGACCGCGCTCATGAAAGTGATGCAAATGCTGGGCTCCGGCGAAATGGACCACAAAACCGCCGGCCTGATGCTCTACGCGCTGCAGACGGCCAGCGTAAACCTGCGAAACGTAGACTTCGAAGTGAACGAAGTCACCGACATCGTCATCGACCGCGACACCGTCCACGCCACCTGCATCAACGGCCAGCAGTGGTTCGAAGACGACTTCGAAAACGATGCCGACACCGACGAAGAAGACGAACCAGAAACCGCTGAAGAAGCCGAAGTAGTGACAGCCAAAGCGGCCGAAAATCCGGCGCCCACCCTCAAAGCGAACGCCGACGGCAACGCGCAGCCAGCACTAAAACCCCTGACCGTCGAAGAAACCCGCAAAGAGGTGCAGGGAATTGCGAGGGCTTGGCTACTGGAGAGAATCGCTCAAAAGCCACAATGAGGCCCTCACGACACGACAGCGGCTTCGGCCTGGGCGTATAAGTCGTCGATCTGCTTGCGGTAGCGGTCTTCTAAAACGCGGCGGCGGAGTTTTAGCGTGGGAGTCAGGATTCCGTTGTCGGAGGTGAATTCGTCGGCTACCAGGAGCACGCGCTTTAGTTTTTCGAAGCGGGCCAGATTCTGGTTGATTTCTTCTACGATGCCGTCGTAGAGCGCTTGCACTTTTGGATTGGCGACTAAGTCGGCGCGTGAGGCGAATGTAACTTCGTTGGTGCGGGCCCAGCTTTCAAGCGCGGCGAAGTTAGGCGAGATGAGGACGGCGGGAAACTTCCGCTTGTCTCCGAGAATGCCGGCGACGCCGACTAGGGAATTTAGCTTCAGCGAGTTTTCGATGGGCTGCGGGGCGATGAATTTTCCGCCGGAAGTTTTGATTAAATCTTTTTTGCGGTCGGTGACGGAGAGATATCCGTCGGCGTCAATGTTGCCGATGTCGCCGGTCTTGAACCATCCGTTGTCGATTTTGCCGTCGTTCATTGTGCCGCCGTTTTCGGGGAAATCGAGGAATGCGGCGCGCGTTTCTTCCGGGCGATTCCAGTAGCCTTTGAAGATCGATGGGCCGCGCACGAGGATTTCGCCGTCTTCGGCGATGCGCACGTCGAGGTTCGGCATGGTTTTGCCGACGGTGCCGATGCGGTGATTGAGCGGCGTGTTCAGCGCGATGACCGGAGAAGTTTCGGTGAGGCCGTAGCCCTCGTGAATGCGGATGCCGACGTCGGCGTACCACTCGGCGAGTTCGCGGCCGAGCGGCGCGCCTCCGGAGATGAAGGTTTCGACGCGTCCGCCCATGCCTTCGCGAATTTTCGAGAAGACAATTTTGTTGGCTAAGCGCCAGTTGCGGGCTTTGGGAGTTTCTCCGCGGAGGATTTCGGGCTTGTGCTTGCGGCCTACGGAAATGGCCCAGTCGAAGATGGTGCGCTTCAGCGGACTTTTGGCTTTCTGTTGTGCTTGCGCGTAGATCTTTTCGTAGACGCGCGGGACCGCTACGAACATGGTGGGATGAACTTCGGCGAGGCTCGCGGGAAGCTGGTCCATGAAGGGGCAGTAGGCTAGCGTGACGCCGTGATAGAGCAGGGAGAAGTCCAGATGGCGCGCGGTGATGTGGCAGAGCGGAAGGAATGAAACGCTGGACTGACCGGGACGCAGATTGAATCCGAGGAGCGAGCACTGAAGGTTGGAGGCGATGTTGCCGTGGGTGAGCATCGCGCCTTTGGAGGCGCCGGTGGTGCCGGAGGTATAGACGATGGTGGCTAGATCGTCGGGGGTGATGGCTCGGGCTTGGGCTTCTAGTTCGGGGCTCAGAGTTTCTGGGCCTTGTTGCGTGATCTGCGTCATCAGGGCGCAGTCGGGGGCGTACGGAGCGAGATCGCCGGAGAATTGCAGCGGGTCCATCACGATTACTTTTTCGATTTTCGTTTGCGGAAGGATCGGGAGGACCTTGCGCAGATTTTGTTCGGAGGAGATGAAGATGACGCGGCATCCGGAATCGTTGAGCAGGAATGCGATCTGGTCGGCGGTTAGCGTGGTGTAGAGCGGAACGGTGACGGCTCCGAGCAAAAGAGTGGAGAGATCGGCGATGGGCCACTCGGGGCGATTCTCGCTGAGGATGGCGACGCGATCTCCGCGGCGGATGCCTAGGCTGACCAGGGCGCTTGCAGTGCGGGCTACTCGGCGGCCGAATTCGCGGGAGGAGATCGGCAGCCACTTTCCGGATTCACGGTAGAGCAGCATGCGCTCGAGGTTGCGCTCGACGGCGGCGAAGTAAATGTCGTTGAGGGTTGTGAGGGGCATACGAATCTTGGTGGCCGCAGCGAAGCTGAAAGTTCCAAAGCTCGCAAATGAACTGTAATGCGTTTTGCGGCGGTTGGGCAATGACGACGGTCACGCTCCGGGGCTTTGTGGTTTACCGGGACGGTACCCGAGCGCTATGCTGGATGGACTCCACAAGGAGGAGTGCAATGCAAATCGGACGCTCAGCGGTACTTGCGGCGGCGTTGCTTATGGCAACATCCGCCGGCCTGTTCGGGCAGACTAAGGACGCATCGATGCCCAAAGTCGGCGACATGGCACCGGAGTTCTCGTTGAAATATTTCGACGGGAACGACCTGAAAGACGTGAAGTTGAGCGACTACCGGGGAAAGAAGAATGTGGTTGTAGCGTTTTACATCTTCGCTTTCACCGGTGGTTGAACCAAGCAGATGAAGGCTTTCCAGGCGAACCTGAAAACCCTGGAAGCTGCCGACACCCAAGTTTTGGGTGTGAGTATGGACAGTGCCTTCGCCAACAAAGCTTTCGCCGACCAAATTGGAGTGACGTTTCCCCTGCTGAGCGATTGGGGCGGCAAAGTAACTCACCAGTACGGAATCTACAAAGACGAATATCAGGCACCGCGCCGCGTGAACTTCCTGATCGGGAAAGATGGAAAGATCATGGAAGAGCAAGTGGACAGCGAAGCGATCGATCCGACGAAGATCGTGGATGCTTGTGCGCGGCCGAAGTTGAAGAACTAGGGTTAGTGTTTCGTATACGGTGCTGGCACTCGAACGTGCCAGCACCTGTGCTACATGCGCCGGGGGCGTTTAGTCCTTAATCTGGTGGCATGCGTTCTCTTTTTTTTTCGGCTGCGTTGGTGTGTGCGCTTCAGGTGAATCCGGCACTTGTGCCGCAGAAGAGGTCTAAGCCGGATTTGCCTAAAGTGGATGAAAATGCCTGCCCGTTCGAAGGCTGCCAGTTTGGCAAGTGGACGGCGCGCGAACCCGTGCAGCTTTATTCTGATTGGAGAGCGGAGCGCAAGCCTCTGCGGCGGCTTGCGGTTGGTGAAGTTGTCGAGGCGGTGACGGGGGTTCACGTGACCTTCGCGCCTGCTGAGATTCGGGTGACTGCGCCGATAGCTCAATATGGCCTTAAGCCGGGAGATACGGTTTTTGGTTACATGAATCTTGGTGAGGGATTCTTTAACGCTTGGTTTAACGGTTTTTGGGTTGAGGATTTTGATGGCAGCGGCGTTAGCGGACTTGGTTGCGAGAGCGGCTGTAACGCAAAGGTTATGGTCGAGGGGCGCAGCGAGTGGTGGGTTAGGGTTAAGACTTCGGACGGGACTATCGCTTGGACTAATCAGGCGGAGAAGTTTGATGGGACGGATGCTTTGGCTGGGAGCTTGAAACCGGTGTTTGTGCGCTGTCGGCAGAGCGGATAGGGCTTATTTGCTGCGTTGGTTTTTCATGCGGTCGTAGGGTCCTTCGCGGCGGCTTCGCCGACGCTCAGGATGACATCTTCTTGGTACTGTTTCCTGCTTCTGGAAAATGAGATGTGCGAGGAACGTATCTTCTCGGCCGAGGTGGAATTTGGCTGACGCGTCAGGCCAGCTAAGCGGGAGATCCTTCGCTACGCCGGAAAAGCGGCTCCGCTCAGGATGACAGAGTCTTTTTTAGTATCGGCAGTTCCACCATCTTAATTAGCGTTTCGGCATGCAAACGCTCGACTTCCAGTCACTTGCGACCGTAGGAAACTAAACTGTCTCTATGGTGTTTATAGAGTCGTGCGTAGAATTTAAGAGCACACATGTATCGATTTCCATCGGGGCGACCACTATGAAATTTCGCAAGTTGTGGATGGGGATGATTCTTCTGGCGACTTTCGCCTTTTTGGTTCAACTATCTTCTGCGGCGTTTGCTCAGGATGATGATGATCAGGCTCCCGCGGATGATCCGCCGGGACGCGTGGGACGACTGGATTATTCGCAGGGATCGATTTCGTTTCGGCCTGCTGGCGAGGACGATTGGGTGACTGGCGTGCCCAACCGCCCGATGGTGGCTGGCGACGATCTATGGGCGGATGAGGATTCGCGCGCTGAAGTGCATATTGGCTCGACCGCGATTCGCTTGGGATCGAAGACTGGAATTACTTTTCTGACGCTCGATGACCACACGACGCAGATTCGGCTAGCGCAGGGTTCATTGATTCTGCGCGTGCGGCATGTTGACGATGACGACAACTACGAAATCGACACGCCGAATATTGCGTTTACGTTGTTGCAGCCCGGCGAGTATCGCGTGGATGTGAGCGCCGATGGCACCCAGACTGTCACGACGGTGTGGCATGGACGCGGACGCGTGACTGGCGGCGGGCTTTCTTACACGGTTGTCGCCGATCAGTCCGCGACTTTTAACGGCGACGAGCAGCATCTCGATTACGACCTGGCGCAGGTTCCGAATAACGATGATCTCGACTCGTGGGCGTTTGATCGCGACGAGCGCGAAGACCGTTCGGATTCGGCGAACTATGTTTCGCGCGAAATGACCGGCTACGAAGACCTCGATGAATATGGCGATTGGAGCTATGTGGCGGGCTACGGTCCGTGCTGGCGGCCACGGGCGGTGGTTGCGGAGTGGGCTCCGTATCGCTTCGGGCACTGGGTTTATGTTGGGCCGTGGGGCTGGACGTGGGTGGAAGATGAGCCCTGGGGCTTTGCGCCGTTCCACTATGGACGCTGGGCGTTTGTAGGCGGCGGATGGTTCTGGGTGCCGGGACCGGTGGTGGTGCGTCCGGTGTGGGCTCCGGCGTTGGTGGCGTTCGTGGGCGGCGGAATGGGATTCCACTTCTCGGTTGGCGTGGGCGTGGGATGGTTCCCGCTGGCGCCGGGAGAAGTCTTCGTCCCGGGATATCGCGTGAGCCGCGGTTATGTGAACAATGTCAACATTACCAACACTACGGTGAACGTGACCAAGGTGACGAACGTCTATAACACGGTGATCGTGAACAGGAGCAGGACCATCAACAACATCACGTATGTAAATCAACGCGTGAACAACAGCGTGACCGTGGTTTCGCATGACACGTTTGTGAATGCGCGGCCGGTGGCGCGGAACATTATGCGCGTGGATGCGAAAGAAGTTGTGGCAGCGCCGGTGAGCCGCGTGGTTGGCGCGGAGCCGATTCGCACTAGCGTTGTGGGTGCGGGACGGCCGGTTTCGGTGCGGCCTCCGGCGGCGGTGATCAGCCGGCAGGTGGTTGCGGTGAGGACGCCGGTGGCTCCGCCGCGTCCGATCGAGCAGCGGCAGGCAGCGGCTGGCGGACGCTTGAACGAGCAGTCGCTGGTTCGTCCAGTTGGGCCGTCGCAGCCAGCGCAGATGCATGAGAACGGAGGGCGTCCGCAACAGCAGCCGAATCAGGAAGGCTTCCGTCCGTTTACGCAGCCGAACGGCGGGAACAACCAGAACTCGCAGGTGCGGCAGATGCCGAATACGCAGCCGCGGACGTTTGAGCAGCAGGGTTCGTCACAAGGCACGACGCAGAACGATAACCGGAACATGGGCAACCGGAATATGGGGAACCCGAATACGGAGCAGCCGGAGAATCGCAATCAGCCCGGCAACCGCGAGTTCCGTCCGCCGGTGTCGCAAGAGCGGAACCCGGTGCAGGAGACGCATCCGCTGGTGCGGCAGGCGCCTCCGGTGCAGGAGCGCACGCCACAGCAGGAGCAGCAGCAGGAGCGGAAGTTCAACGAGTGGCAGCAGCAGCGTCCGGCTCCGGCTCCGCCGCAGCATCAGGCGCCGCCTCCGCGGTCGGAGCCGGCGAAGTCTTCGCCTCCGCCGAAGAAGGGGAAGTGACGCTGAAGGACGCGGGTGTGATAGGGTTCGCATGAGAAGGCCATGCGGACTGAACGAAATAAAGCGCCGGGAGCGAAGTGATTCGTTCCCGGCTTTTTTGTGTTTGAGTGTTGCGGTTAGTCTTGCTGAGCGAAGTCTGTTTTCCGCAACCGCAGGATTGGCGATGAAGAGACTTCGGTGGAAAGCGTAGCGGAGAAGGCAGGGATCCTTCGACTGCGGTTGATTTTTGCGCTTTGCGCAAAAAATCAATCCTCGCTCAGGATGACAACGTTGTTTAGGTTGAGGGAATGACGGAAGCGAAGCGGCAGAAGATTAACTGGATGGATGTGCTCTGGCTGGTGTTCCTGGCTGGGCTGGCACTCTTGCCGCCAGTGGCCGAGCCACACAAGCAGGAAATTTTGCTGGCCTTCGGTATTCTGCAGTTGGCTGAAGGATGGCTGATCGCGCAGATGCCGAAGCGCGGCACCTTCTACCTGGTCCTGCTAAAGATTGCGCTGGCCACGCTGCTGATCGATCACACCCCCGACGAACTCAGCATCAACAGCAGTTATTGGCCGATCTATTTCCTGCCGGTGGTGACTGCGGCGGAATACTTCGGGTCCTGGGCAACATTAGGATGGACTGCGCTCGCGTCGGCTGCGTACTGCTCGTATCTCTACCCTGCGCTGCAGGAATATGACATTACGGCGGAGAGCTACGGGCAGCTGGCGATTCGCGTTTTGTTTTTCTTTCTACCGGCGATGCTGGTCAACCGCTTTGTGATAGAGAACCGGCGGCAGACGCAGCGCTATCAAGCCCTGGCGGAGACTTTGGCTGAAACCAACCGGCAGCTTGAGCAGGCGCAAGCTGAGGCGCGTCGGTCTGAACGGCTGGCTGCGTTGGGGCAATTGTCGGCGGGGCTGGCACACGAGATTCGCAATCCTTTGGGCGTGATCAAGGGTTCTGCTGAGATGTTGACGCAGAAGTTGGGCGAATCGAATCCGCTGGCTACCGAGTTGGCGGGATACATTTCGACCGAGACGAATCGGCTAAGCGCTTTGGTGACGCGCTTTCTGGATTTTGCGCGGCCGTTGCATGCTGATTTGGATCCGGGGGATATCACTGCAGTGCTGGACCGGGCGCTTGACGATGTAGCGCGCGCGTGGAAGGGCGGAGCCGTGCGCGTGGAAAAAGAATATGAGCGCGGGCTGCCTGCGGTGCCGCTTGATGAGGGCCTT
This sequence comes from Candidatus Solibacter sp., assembly GCA_035501655.1. Lineage (GTDB taxonomy): Bacteria > Acidobacteriota > Terriglobia > Terriglobales > Acidobacteriaceae > Sulfotelmatobacter. The sequence continues at coordinate 70,969 of DATJVU010000041.1, read as the reverse complement.
TGCGAGCAGGCGCTGGTGAACATCGTGCAGAATGCTTATGACGCGATGGGCGATGGCGGTGGCTTGTTGCGGGTGAAGGCGCGCAGCGGCGTGTCGGGCGAGCGCAAGGGCGTGGAGTTGCGCATTGAAGATTCGGGGCCGGGGATTCCGGCGGAGTTGCGCGAGCAAATTTTCAATCCGTTTGTGACGACCAAGAAAACGGGCGTGGGGCTGGGGCTTTCGATCGTGTCGAAAATTATAGATGGGCATGAGGGATCGATTCGCATCGAAAGTGATGCGGGCAAGGGCGCGGCGTTTGTGCTGTTCTTTCCGGCGGCTGCGGGTGACGGCGCGGCTGAGGTGCGATCGGCGCATTTGGTGATTTCGTGAAAGAAAAAGAGACGAACGAATCCGGGCAGAAGGCTGCGGTTCTCATCGTAGAAGATGAGGCCAAGATGCGGCGGTTGCTTGAGTTGAATCTGGGCGAAGATGGCTTTGCGACTTTTTCTGCGGGCGACGCCGAGAGCGGGCTCAAACTTTTGCGCGAGAACTCGATTGATCTCGTGGTGACCGATTTGAAGCTTCCGGGGATGAACGGGCTGGAATTCCTGCAAACCATCAAGCGGCAGAATGCCGCGATGCCGGTGGTGGTGATGACCGCTTTTGGCAGTGTCGAGACTGCCGTGGAAGCGATGAAGGCCGGCGCGAGCGACTACGTGCTGAAGCCGTTTTCGCTGGCTGAAATGCGGATTGTGATTCATAAAGAGCTGGACGTCCGCAACCTGAGAGAAGAGAACCGCAATCTGCGCGAGGCGCTGGGGAAGCGCTATTCGCATCCCAATGTGATTGCGCGCAGTCCGAAGATGCAGGAAGTTTTGGCTACGGTGGAGCGCGTGGCGCCGACGAATTCGACCGTGTTGTTGGGCGGTGAGAGCGGCGTGGGCAAGGACTTGATCGCGCGCGCGATTCATGAGAAGTCGCGGCGAGCTTCGGGACCTTTCTTGAAGATCAACAGCACGGCGATTCCGGAGAATTTGCTGGAGAGTGAATTGTTTGGCTTTGAAAAAGGCGCGTTCACTGGAGCGGTTGCTAGCAAGCCGGGTAAGTTTGAATTGGCCGACAAGGGGACGTTGTTTTTGGATGAGATTGGTGATGTGCCTGGGGCTACGCAGGTGAAGCTGCTGCGCGTGCTGCAGGAGCGTGAATTTGAGCGGCTCGGTGGAACGAAAACTGTGAAGGTGGATGTGCGGCTGATTGCGGCTACCAATCGCGATTTGCGCGAGGCGCTGGAGCAGGGAACGTTCCGCGAGGATCTTTATTACAGGCTGAATGTGGTGCCGATTGACATTGCTCCGTTGCGGGAGCGGAAGGAAGATATTCCGGAGCTGGTGGAGTTGTTCATCTCGCACTTTAGCGCCGAGTCGCGCAAGGTAATCGAGGGCATTTCGCCGGAGGCGATGAAGATTCTGGTGAACTATCACTGGCCGGGTAATGTGCGCGAGCTGCAGAACATTGTGGAGCGGGCTTGCGCTTTGGCTAAGGGGAATAGTTTGGAGGTCGGCGATATTCATTTGGATACGCGTCCGGCTAAGGCGGGCAATGGTGGCGGGGGATTTCTTCCTGATGGTATGACGCTCGAGCAGTGGGAAGACGAGATGGTGCAGGAGGCTTTGCGGCGCGCGAATGGGAATAAGAGCCAGGCGGCTCGGTTGCTGGGATTGTCGCGGAATGCGCTGCGGTATCGGTTGTCGAAGATTGGGATTGCGGATGAGGAGAAGGATGGTTAGGTCGACCAGTTTAGAATGTGTTCATGGCGAACACACGGAGTGCCACCCTCAGCGTTCGGCTTAAACCTACCGTAAAGCGGCGTCTGGCAAGGTTGGCAAAGGCTTCTGGCCGCAGTTCGAATTTCCTTATCTCGGATGCTATAGAGACCTACGTTGCCGATCAGGAGCGGCTGCTGGCCGAAATTCGCCAGGCGGACCGGCAGATCGCATCCGGCCACTACGTTTCTCACGCGGATATGAAGGCGTGGCTTCTCTCCTGGGGGACTGAGCGTGAGTTGCCTCCGCCTGCGTGCGCTTGCGGGCGGGAGCACGACGATGAGGAGTTGTGCCGCTGAAGATTGTTTGGTCTCCGCTGGCGCGTACGCGCCTGCGAGAGATTCACGACTATGTCGCTCGGGACAAGCCCGAAGCTGCGGCGCGTTTGAGCGCGAGAATTGTTTCGGTGGTCGAGGTGCTGAGCGAGTTTCCGTTACTCGGCCGCGCGGGCGCGGAGCCCGGAGTACGGGAATTGATTATCGGCGGCACGCCGTATGGTGTCCTCTACAAGGTTCGCGGCAAGCGCATCATGATCAATACGGTTTGGCATGGCGCGCAGTTGAGGAAGCCCAAGAAGTAAGGCAGTCGTAAATTGCGGGCTGATTGTGGCACGATTTTTCGAAAACTGGTCGACTGGCTGAAAACCACCACCCTTGGTTGAGGTCGGCCAAAACGCCCGTTCTGGGCGTTTTTCTGGTCTTGAATTGGTGTTTTCCACATTGAAAACACAGGCTTTATCCAGATAACACATTTCTTACTTTGGCATGGCGCGTGCCATTCCCTTTACAGAGAAATCGTGTGGAACAGATTCATACAGGTCGTTTTGGTTCGATGAGGTGGGTTATGAAAAGCAGATTTTTAACCGGTCTTGCAGTCTTAACATTCGCGGTGGCGAGTGCGTTTTCCATCAGTGCGCGGGCGCAGACCACGGACGAAGGTCCGGGGCCATCGGAGCAGCCGAGCGCGCCGATGGAAATTGGCCAGGACCAGAACAACGGTCCGGATATGCAGCCTTCGGATGCGCAGCCGACCGAGGCGCAGCCTGGCGGACCTACGGGTGAAGCGCCGGCGACGACCGATCAGGGTGTGGCGCGCGTCAGCATGATTCATGGCGATGTTTCGACGCAGCGCGGCGACTCGGGCGACTGGTCGGCGGCGACGCTGAATCAGCCGGTGGTGACTGGCGACAAAGTTTCGACCGGCGACGGTGCGCGGGCGGAAGTGGAGCTCGACTTCGCCAATATTTTCCGCCTTGGCCCGAATTCGAAAGCGAACATCGCGAGTCTGACGAAGAAAAACATTCAGATTCAGCTCAGCCAAGGCCTTGCCAATTACACCGTTTCGAAAGACAGCGAAACCGAACCTGAAATCGACACTCCGAACGTTTCGGTGCATCCGGCGCATCATGACGGCGTGTTCCGCATTGAAGTGCGGCCGGATGGCGACACGCTGGTGATCGTGCGGAAGGGCGAGGCGCAGATCGCGACGCCGCAGGGCAGCACCGAAGTGCGCGCGGGAGAGATGGCGACTGTCCGTGGCAACGCGGATTCGGCGCAGTACAAGATTTCGAATGCTCCGGACCGCGACGATTGGGATCGCTGGAACGCCGATCGCGATCACATGATTCAGAACGCGCAGTCGTGGCATCACACGAATCGTTATTACACCGGTTCGCAGGATCTTGATGCTTACGGCCGCTGGCAGAATGTGCCGGATTACGGCGATGTGTGGGTTCCGAACGAGCCGGATGGCTGGGCTCCGTATCGCGATGGTAACTGGACCTACGAGCCTTATTACGGTTGGACGTGGGTTGGCTATGAGCCCTGGGGCTGGGCGCCTTATCACTACGGGCGCTGGTTCTGGTATGGCAATTCGTGGGCTTGGTGGCCGGGGCCGGTGTATGGCTGGTATCGGCCGTTCTGGGCGCCGGCTTATGTCTCGTTCTGGGGCTGGGGCGGCGGCTGGGGCTTTGGCTTCGGATTCGGCGGTTGGGGGGGATTCGGTTGGTTGCCGCTTGGACCGTGCGACTGGTTCCATCCGTGGTGGGGCGGATATCGCGGACGGTTTGGCTGGGTTGGCGGGCGAGGATGGGAAGGTGGACGCTTTGGCGGATTCCGTCCGCTGCATGGCGGGAACCGCTTCTCGAACATCGCGAACATTCATAACGACCACGTATTCCGTGCTATGTCGACGGTGAATGCTGGCCGCTTCGGCGCCGGACATTTCAGCGCGGTCGCAGCTACGCGGCAGCAGATCGGCGGCGCGCACATGATGGCTGGTAATTTGCCTGTGGTTCCGTCGCGGGCGAGTTTGTCGGCGAGCGGACGTGCGGCAGCGCCGTCTACGATTCACAACGGCGGCTCGGAGCGATTCTTCGGGACGCATAACAACGTGGCGCGGCCGACGTCGTTCCGCAACGAGACGGCGAGCTTGCGGCAGACGATGCAGCAGAATCACGTGGGTGGCGTGCCGGCTGGTGGACGCTCGTTTGGCGGTGAGAACAATGCTTCGCGCGGGGGCATGAACGCTGGCAAGCCGAGCGCGGGTACGTTTGCGGGCGGCCGCGAAGGAGGCAACGGCGTAAACAACCGAGTGGCCGGTGAGGGAAACCGGGAAGGCTTCCGTCCGCCGAGCGTTACTCAGCCGAGCAGCACAATGTCGCGGCCTGGCGGCGAGAATTCGGCTGCGAACCGTGGTACGGGTAACGAAACTAACCGCGGGAACTTCCGTCCGTTCACTCCGCCGAGTAATACGAATCGCGGCGTCGAAAGCAATCGCGGGTTCGAGAATGGCGGACGCACGGTGCAGTCGCCGAACGAGAATCGTCCAGGTTCGACGATGAGCCGCGACGGATTCCGCCCGTTCACGCCACCGCCGAATAGCAGGGCTTCGCGCGGCAATGAGTCGATGCCGTCGGGTGCGCGCGGCGGTAGCGGGAGCTACTGGAACCGCACGTCGCCGAGTTCGCCGGGTACGTCGGAGATGCGTGGATCTTCGCAGATGCATACGCTGGGACCGGTGTACGGCGGATCTGAGCGTGGATCGTTTGGATCAACTGGGCGCGGATCATCGCGGCCACAGCTTGATATGCGGCAGCCGATTGTGCGTGGACCGTCTTATGGTGGATCACGCAGCATGCCGAGCTATGGTGGATCGCGCGGCGTGCCGAGCTACGGTGGATCGCATAGCGCACCGAGCGGCGGGCATGCGCCGAGCTTTGGTGGAGGTGGTCACGCGAGTGCACCGAGCGGTGGACACTCGAGTGGCGGCGGCCATTCTAGCGGCGGCGGTGGGCACTCGAGTGGTGGTGGCAGCCATGGTGGTGGCCATCGCTAAGTTGAAGAGTCAGTCAGCGGTGACAGAGTTGTTGTCGAGTTGAAGTAAACAAAGTGAAGTCAGAGGCGAGAAGGGCGTGCTGAATGGCACGCCCTTCTTTTTGCCCGTTGAGGGCCAGCCGGCAATCGCGCTTAAGGGATGGCGGGTGTTTGTGCGCTCGCAGGGATGCTTCGACTCCGCAACGTTTCCTCCCTTCGGTCGGAAACGCTGCTCCGCTCAGCATGACAATGGCTAGGCAGACCCGAGCTGCGATAGAGAGATCTGAGTTCCGAAGCAAAACACCGCTTGTTACGGCCTGGCGTAGGCGGGGCTATCCGGATCGGGGCGGTCGTAGTCGCGGCCGTATTTATTTTTGTGGCCGAGTTCGACGTTGGTTTCGGCCAGGCTGAAGGTTCCGAGTGAGGCTTCGCCTGGGGCCACTGTAATCTCCCGCCTCTCGGCACGCAGGGCGTCGGGCGCGACCGAGGAGTGGAAGACCTGCACGTCGTAACGGCCCGGTGGAACATTGGGGAGGGTGATATCGCCGCGCGTGTCGGAAATTGCGTAGTACGGGGTCGCCAGCGCGATTACTACCGCGCTCATCTGCGCGTGAATGTTGCAGAAGACGAAAGAGATTCCCGGCTTCTCGAATTGCACGAAGCGAGTCGTGCCGCTTTCATAGAGCCCGAGATCGAAGCGCTTGCCTTCGAACAGCGAGAACACGTTGTGAAAGAAGGGATCGCGGTTGGGGAATTCTACTTTGCCGCCGGCGGGGATGACGATCAGCGAAGGTTGAAAGCTCTTGTTCTTCTGTACCAGTTGCGGGATTGCGTTTGGATCCTGCTTCGGCGGATCGACGGCCGCGCCGATCGGAGTCAGCCAGACGACGGCTTTCGAGGCGTCTTTCAGGCGATGGCCATTGCGCGTCAACTCGACCCGTGCCGTGAGCGATGCATTTTGCGCGCTCGTGCAGGCTGCTCCGAAAAGCAGTAGAGCTAGCAAAATCCGGCAGGGGGCGGATTGCTGGTTCAAAAGAGAATCCCCATCGAGAGATTTACTTGATTGGTGAAGTTGCTCTCGCTGTAAATCGGGAAGCTGCGCAGACGCCGGAATTCGGCGGCGAGCACCAGGTCCGAGCGAGGGCGAAACACTATGTTACCGAAAGCGCCGCGATTGCGCCCTAAAATCGGGCCAAAGTTGTTGTCGTCGGTGGCGAAGCCGCGGACTTCGTTGGCAAAGGTGTTGTCTTCGGCGAAGACGCCGTTCAGTTCGACTTTGGGGCTGACCTGGAGTTTTAACTGCGACCAGCCTCCCATGGCATCGAGCGCCTGGATTGGAGTCAGGCCATAAAACGGATTGCCTCCGTAGACGATGGAGCGGCCAACTGCGCCGCCAAGGCCGCCGATGCCGCGTCCGCGATAGAACTCGCCTGAGAGAGACAAGCGAGCTGCCAGCGGAATCTGCCAGTCGGCCATTCCGGCCCAGGCGTCGACGTATCGATCCCATTTCCAATCCTGGCGGCTGTAATAGCCGGCTACGCCGAAACTCAACGCATGTTGGCCCACGGGATGCGACCATGCGGTGCGGAGGGCAAACGCGGGCTGACCCGACTGCTCACCTGCCTGCGCCGAACGGAAAAATTGGTCCGGCGGATATTCCCAGTCGAGGTTGTCGAGAACTCCCGCTTGCAGCGTGAAAGTCTGCTGATCGGAGAGATTGAAACGGCGCTCGACGCGCAGCTGAGGAGTCCAGCCCCAGAGATTGCCGCTAAAGCCGAATGCGGGCTCGGCCAGCGAGGCGAACGACGTCGGAGCGAGAGGCGAAATGAAAAGCGAGTCCTGTCCGGCGATCACGGAGGTGTGCTCCCAATCCATGCGGAGGCTCGCGGTCTGCATGCGGACGATACCGAAGTTCGTGGCGTTGCCGGTGTTGGGGAAGCCGCCGGCAAAGTCGAATTGCACATCGGCGGAGGTCTTGGCTCCCGCGAAAGTCGGGCCAAAAATCTCAAAGCCGATTTCTGACTGACGCAGCGTCGCGCCCATCGTGGCGACCGAGCCGTGGCTATTGGTCGGCAACGAGAAGTCAGGGAAATCCAGATTGTTCGATCCACCTACGTTGCGAAAGGCGTTCATCAGGACGATACCGTGCAAGCGCGCACGATACTTGGATGCAGTTTCGACCTTGGTTTGGTATTGTTCGTCGATTTTTGAGCTCAGGAGGGAGGTCGAGTCTTCGAGTTTTTGCACGCGCTGTTCGATGGGCAGTGACGCTGACTCGCGCGCAGGGATGGCGCTCGCCGTGGCCGACTCGGTAGTTGTTGGTGCGGCAGCTGCGGCGGCCTGCTCGTAGCCGCCGGAGAGTGGCGGCTCCAGCAGGGCGCGCGTCGCCTGCAAATCCTCGCGCAGGCGCTTCATCTCTGCGCGGGAAGTCGCGTTCTCGGCGCGCATTTCGTCGACCAGGTGGCGGAGTTCGCGCACCTGATCCTGCAACTCCCCGACCGCTTTGACGGTTTGTGCGGAGTCGGAAGCCTGAGACGTGGCGGACGCGTCCGCGTTCTGCGCCCGGAGGTTGGGGGTAAACGACACGAGAGCGGCCACCAACAGGGCGGAGCCGCCAACCGCAGAAGTCCTACGGAGCTTGGTCTGCACACGTCCTCCTGCACGACATCCGTGTAGGTCCGAGACGAAGAGGGCCGCGCCTACATTTCCGGATGCGAAATGGAATGATTGCTGACTTCCCGCGGAGCGGCCACAAGAGAAGGAAGCTGGATCTCGGTTGCGCCGCGGTGAGCTTCCTTTGGACGACCCGGCAACGCGATCCGGAAGATCGTACGCCCCTGGGCCGTGCGTTCGATGAAGATTTCGCCGCCATGGTCCTGAACAATCTTTTGAACGACTGCCAAGCCGAGGCCGGTGCCGTTTTCCTTGCCATAGCTGACGAAAGGATGAAACAGTTTGTCCCGGATGGAGTCGGCGATTCCGGGACCGTTATCGGCGACCGAGATGGTGAGCGAGCCATCCAGTTCGCCTGCCGTGACTTCCACTAATCCGCCCACGGCAGGAGCGGCCTCGCACGCATTCAGGAGGAGATTGTACAGTGCCCGCTCGAGCTTGCGCGGATCAAACCATCCGGCGACATTGGCGCTGCACAAGATATCGATCGAACGATTGTGATGCCGGGGATGCAGACGGACCGCGTGGACGGCGCGGTGAATAGTTTCGGCGACGCTGGCGTATACCGGGGTGAGGGACTCGCGCGTGCGGGCGAACTCGAGCAAGGAATCGATGAGGTCCGTCATCAGATTCACTCCGGTGCGCACTTCCTGGTAGAGTTCCTCGCGCTGGTTGGGAGTGAGATGGGGATCGCAAAGGAATTCCGAATTGGCCACGATAGCAGCCAGGGAGTGGCGCAGGTCGTGGGAGATCGAGCTGGCCATGCGACCGATAGTCGCGAGTTGCTCCGACTCCAGCAAATCACGCTGCGACTTGAGCAGGCTGGCGCGCATACGGTCGAAGGCGCGCGTGAGTTCGGCCACCTCGTCGCGGCCGTAAGAAGAGTCGAGCGGGTGGTGGAAGTCTCCGGCTTCAAGCGCCCTCACACCAGCCACCAGGTTTCCCAGCGGGCGAGTGAAGGTGTGCGAGAGGAAAAAGACCAGACCGCTGCCGATCAGCACCGCGGCCAGTCCAAGCAGGAGCAGGTAGCGGTTCAGCTTATTGATGAACTTCGTCGCCTGATCGTAGGAGCCAAGCACGCCCAGTCGCACCGGCGTGCTGCGCGAACCGGACAACAGAAGGGAAGTCGCCAGAAAATTCTCTTTCCCGACATTGATGTCGCGGGGAGCGCCCTGTACCGCTCCGGATATGAGCGACTGCAGGTTCGGATTCGTCACCTGCGATGCATCCAGCGTAGTGGCTACAACTTCGTTTCCATAGGAAAAAGCCACTGGACCACCGGCGACCTTGCTGACCTGTCCGGCGAGACGGTTGTTGATTTCGTAGCCGATGACGAGGAATCCCAGCAGAGTGCCTTCGGTGGTCGATCCGCGATAAATGGGTTGAACAAACGTCTGGTACAGATGATGCTCACCAAACCACCAGTGGCTCGAATCGCCAGAATCTTCGTCGAGCGACTGCTGAAAATATTTCTCGGCGGCCTCGCGAGTGAAGCCCGGAGTCTTGGTGTGCAAGGCGACAACTTTTCCGCCGCGATCCACCAGGACAAATAAATCGCTGCTGCTGCGCGCATGTTGCCAGACATCCTGGGATGCATCCTGAATCGTGACCGGGTCGGTGCTGGTCATGATGGCGCGGGTGAGCGGTAGATCAGCAAGCAGCGCTACGTTGCTGGTGAGTATGGTTTCGCGTTCGCGGCGGAAATCCTGAAACGAGTTGACCGAATCGTTCAGGTTGGCAGCGATGCTTTGCTGTGTGTTGTTGAGGATGCTGCGGCGGACGAGCAAAAGGCTCGTCGTCGTTAGGGCGGCTGTAACCAGCGCCATTGAGAGCAGGAAGCGCGTACGCAGCCGCATTCGCGGCAGGAGCGAACCTGCAGACGAGGTTTGAGACGTTTGAATCACGGGCTCCGACGACGGCTTCACGGCAATTAACGAACGAATTTATACCCCATGCCGTGTACTGTCCGGAAGTGTACCGGGCTGGATGGGTCCCTTTCCAGTTTCTGACGAAGTTTGAGAATGTGGTTGTCGACGGTGCGCGTCGACGGATAGTTCTGGTAACCCCAAACTTCGTTCAGAAGCTCATCGCGGCTGATTACGCGGTCCGCGTTCTGCACCAGGAATTGAAATGTCTTGAATTCCTGGGCAGTCAGGACGACAGGCTTGCCGTCGCGCTTGACCTCCATTTTCTTGAAATCCACCGAGATGGCATCGAAGCTCACGACCTGCACTTCAGGCGCGCGCGCGGTGTGCCGCAAAGCAGCGCGGACGCGGGCCAGCAACTCCCGCGGGCTAAAGGGCTTGGTAACGTAATCGTCAGCGCCCAATTCGAGCAACAGAACTTTGTCGGAGACGTCGCTCGCCGCGCTCAGAACCACAATCGGCAGGGTGGGCGCCAGCGCCTTGATTTCCTTGCAGACGTCGCGGCCGGAAACTTTCGGCAGGCGCAGATCGAGTACAACGGCCGCCGGCGCCGACGACTGGAAGCTATCGAGGGCCGACCGACCGTCGGATTGAACCTCCACGGCGTAGCCTTCGGTTTCGAATAGCCGCCGGAGCGCCTTCTGCACCGCCGGGTCGTCTTCGACTATCAGAATTCGGGTGGACGGCTTCAAGGGAGTGGCCGTGTTCATGGTGCGCGCAATAGTCAAGGGTGTAGCAAGGTTGCCCATAGGGAGCTTGTCCTGTTTTTTCCGGGGAAACTTAGGCCATCCGAGAAACGCCCCAAAGGAATTGGCCCGACCCCATGAAGCTTACAATGATTTGAGGTGAAAACCGCCGCAAAGTCGCGGTTTTTGACATTTTTTTTACATTATCAACATGGTGTAAAAAGCAGGTCGGGAAGTTGACTTGCAGGCGCATCCATCTGTTAACGAGTGCCTATGACTATCGTAGAATGACCGCTTGCCTACACCGCAAAACTCCGTACCGCAAGACTTCCTACCGCAAAATCTGGAGAACGTCGTAGTCGTTCTGGTGCGTCCGCGGAACCCTCTCAACATTGGCGCGGCAGCGCGAGCCATGACGAATTTCGGCGCCCGTCACTTGCGAGTGGTGAACCCATATGCGGTGGCCTTTCGCGAAGCGCGCTCGGCCGTGGGAGCCTCAGAGCTCCTGAGGAGTGCCGAAGAGTTGAAGACGCTGGCAGAAGCGGTTGCCGACTGCTCGCTTGTTGTCGGCACAACCGCGGTCCGAAGTCGTGTGTTGCAGCATCCGCTGCACCGCCTGGATCAGGATGCGGCAACGCTGATTCACGAACATCTGCCCTCCGGCCGCGTGGCCCTGCTGTTTGGATCGGAAAAATTCGGCCTTACCAATCACGACTTTAGCCATTGCCACTGGCTGCTGACGGTGCCGACGCTGGAAGGCCATATCTCAATGAATCTCGGCCAAGCGGTGGCTGTGTGCCTTTGGGAATTGTCCAAGGGCGGCGGGCTCTCGGGTTCGAAGCCGCAGGCTGTTGGCCCAGCGACTGCTGGTGATATCGAGCAGATCAGCCAGGGTTTGCTCACGGCCTTGCACCACAGCGGCTACGTGAAGCCCGGCAACGACGCCATGTGCGAGAAAAAGGTGAGGCGCCTGGTGCATCGCTTCAATCTCGATGCCCTGGACGCGAAAGTTTTGCTCGGGATGGTCCGGCAGATCAGGTGGAAGTTGGACCAGAAGGACAAAGTTAGCGGTTCAAACGCTCAGGCGAAGCGTCGGTCGAGGTCCGGCGAAAGCGAAAGCGGATGAGCCATGCGCTTGGTGCTTCCTGTGCCGCGAACTGCCAATTCTGGGCCGCCTGCAGTGACAGCCGGTTGAAATAGGCGCTTTCCGCCGGCGAAGCCAGCTTCGCAGAGGTCACCTTACCTGAAGGATCGACCTCCACTTTTACCCCGATCTTGATCGTGCCGCGGATGGTCTTGCGCGCACCTTTCGAAACTTCAGGCAAAGCCTTGTGAATGACGTCGACACTTGAAGCGGCAGATTGGCTGGCTGTTTTGGCTGCTGGGGGCGTCGCGGGCGGGGGGCCAGATGGCACCGGCTGGGACACGCCAAGCTGATCCGAAGTTGGAGCCGGAGCCACCGAACTCTTGTGACTGAAATGAAACACCAATACCGCAACGATGATTGCCCCGAACAACGCCGCTGCCACAATCGGGCCACGCTTCGACGATCGCGGCGAAGACTCCGCCGCTGTGGCGGGCACGTCGGGCGGGGCAGTCGCCGCTGGCACCGAACGTCCTGCCGGCTGCAGGCGCGCGCGGATCTCGGCGATCGAACATCTGCGCTTGGGATCGAGATGCAGGCACTCGCGGGCGATGCCGCGAAACGGCTCAGGAATCGCCGCCGGCAAACCGGGATCCGCGGACGCTTCTTTTGAGAACGGGACATTCTGCGTCAGCGATGCGACGAGAGTTGCGCCCAGCGACCACAAATCACCTGCGGGCGAAACTATCCCCGCTGCGGTTTCCGGCGCGTCGTACACGTCCACACGTCTGCGCGTGAGATTCCCGTCGTCGGTCGAAACGACGTGATCGGAGGACAACTTCAACCGATCTCCCACCGCCTGGACGTTCGACGGTTTGACGCGCCCGTGCACGAATCCTTTGCTGTGCAGATAAGAAAGCGTGTCGAGCACCGGCGCCAGCATGTCGGCGACTTCGTTCGGTTCCAGCGCGCGCTGCGGGAGAATCTGCGAGAGATCTTCCTCGGCATACTCCATGACCGCGTAGAGAAGCGTGAGTCCCGAGCGTCCGCACTCGAAGATGCGAATGAGGTTGGGATGAGAGAGTTGCGATGCTGCCTGCCAGCGCGCCAGCTGGCGATCGGCGTCGCCGGCGTCGGCGGGGATGAGTTTGAGGGCGGCTTTTTGGCCGGGTTGTCCGGGAAGCTCGGTGCGGAAGACGGCGCTGTGATCGGAGCCGCCCAGCAGTTGCTGGAGCGGATATTTTCCGTCGATCACACGGCCTTCCCACGTTTTCCACACTTCGGCGCTGCTCATCGGGGCTCCCGCGAAAACATTCTATGCTACCGGAGAACGGCGGGAGGGAATAGAGATTCTTACGCGGGACGGAAAAAAGCGGGCTGGAGAATGTGTTTCTTTGGTCCCTCCTTCACTGCTCCTCAATGGGAAATCCCCACCCTGTCGCAAACAACGCGACAAGGGTGGGGCACCCGTGGAGGTTTTAGCGGCTCTTGTAGCTGAACGTCACCTTGGTTTCTTCGTCCAGTACCAGCGGGCGGACGAAGGCGAATGACGTTCCTGCGCGCGGGACGTCCACTGGAACGGGAAGCACGCCGGAGACGCGCTTTTGCAGGTTGATGACGTTGGCGGAGGCGGCGTTTTGGAGAGCTGCTGATCCCGGAGGGATGAGTGCCAACTGGGAGTAGTTCCGCCCGTTTGTGGCCTGATTCAACGCGTCCTGCTGGAGGATCGGGCCGCCGACGGCTGCCCCAACGTTGGCGTGAATCCGATTCGTGCCTGACGCCGTGTCGATCTGGGCCGCCTCGGCCTGTACCGCGATGGTTTCGCTCACCGCGCCGACATTGATCGGAAAGTTGTACATCGAGGGTTGGTTCGCGTCGTAGCCTAGATTGAACGTTCCGGTCTGGAAGCCGGGCATTTCAACTTTGGCCTTGTAGCCGCCCGAGTTCTGGCCGAACAACGCCCAGTGGCCGGAGGAGTCTGTCGTCGCCATTTTCAAGGAGCCATCCGATGAAGTGATGGCCACGCGGGCATTCGGAACCATGGCGCCGGTGGGATCGCTCACATAGCCGCCCATGACTCCCGGGACTGTCTCGGTTCTCTGGTAGCTGAATTGGTTTGAAGCTTCAGCTTCGCGGAGCCTTTGGTCGCGCAAGGCTGCTTCTTCATTAAAGGCAGGCGGCACGAGATTGGCGGCGATCACGTCTCCGCCAAAGTCTTTCACTTTGTACTGCTCGGGCAAAAAGACTTCCCAGTTGAGCAGGTTGATGGGAATGTCCATGTTCGGGAGCGTTAACTCGGCTCCGCCCTTTTTGGCGAAGGGCGCGCCGGAGTGCATGAACACGAACGAAACTGTGTAGGAGTCGGTGGGACGGAATCCCGGACGCAGCAGCGGCACGCGATTTCCATCCGGACCCTGGACGGGCTTTACGCGCTCTCCGGCAACTTCAGCCGAGAGAATGGTGACGCCTTGCGGCAGCGCAACTTTTAAGAACGGCTGCGCCTGGTTCTTCACCGTGAGTTTGATTTCGGTGAGCGACTTGCCTTCGGAGGTCACGAGCGTGGTGACGGTCGCGCTTTCGGCTACCGCGGCGAGCACGCTTCCGTCAGGGAAGCGCACCCACTGCAGGGCGAGAGTTGGCGATTCGTTCGGCTGCTTGTGATAGCGGAACGCGGCCTGCGGCGGAAAGTGCGCCAAAGAGCGAAGGTAAGGATTCGCTTCCTTCACATCCATGCGCTTGAGGCCGCCACCTTCGGTGGCAGTCAGTTCAATCGTGCCCGCGCCTTCGACCAGAACTTCTCCGGTCTCGCGCTGCGCTTTCACGAAGTTGAGAAACGGCGCATCGGCCTTGGCGCCTTCGATGGAGCGCTCCATCGAGATGAGGAACTGATGGGAGCGCTGGGTGGGCGCATTGACTTTCAGAGTGAGAACGCCCTCATGCGTTTCGGTCGAGTCGAGGGTTGCGCCGGTGACGCCAGTGACTTCATATCCGGCGGGCAGTTCGACGTGGAACTGCGAGGGCTCGCCCGTGACGACGTTGATGTCGACCAAAGCGGCCACGCGCATTTCGGTTTCGCTCACGGAGATGAGCGTCTTGGTGTCGGCCAGGAATCGCACTTCGCGCGGTGCAACCTGCACCGGCGTTTCGCGCGTTGCCCACCAGATGTTCGCGGACTGACCGGGAGCGAGCGTGGCTTCGATGAGCGTGTGCCCGTTCTCCGATTTGCGGCTGGTGATCAGGCCGGAGCTGATGTTGGCATACGTGTGATCGCCAGGAATAGTAAGCGCCAACTGCACGCTGCCCGCTGACGGCACGGGCAGAGTGAACGATGCGCGGCCGGCTTCGATGCGCAGCGGCAGCCCGGTTTCGAGGGCTACCGAAAATTCTCCGGGACCCGGAAGCAGCGCGGTGTGCGTGCCGTTTTCCTGATCGAGCGGCACGGCCTTGCCGTTTTGATGCGCGTCGAGAATGGTCATGCCGCTGGTTAGCGGGACTTTGCTGACACCTTTGTGAAACACTTCGCCATCCAGTTGCACGGTGCCTAGCACGCTGTCATTTTCGACGTGCAGCTTCACTTCGGCGTGCTGAATCGAGTAGGGCAGCGGCGGCGTGTCGGTTTTCTTGGGCGGCTTTGCGGCTAGTTCGACGAGCTTGTTGTATTCGTCGAGCGTTAGCGTGACATTACCAGAGTTGGGCAGGGGCAGCGTTGTTGTGTCGCCGGCGAATGCGATTTGTCCCCAGCAGACACTCCAGAGTACGAGAGTTACGAAGATTCGGTTGATCATTAGTCGGCTTTTCATCGCGCACCTCCCTTTTTGTCGCGCTGGATGCTGAATTCGGCTGCGGGAAACTGGTTCTCGCTGGTCAGTTCGGAAACGAGGTAGATTGAGGGCCCGAAGGCGGGGAAGGAGACGCTTACCGGCAAGATGCCCGTGACTTTCCCGCTGGAAGACTTGGCGCGGAAGTTGTCGAGCAGTGTTTTGGTTGCGTCTTTCTTTTCCTGGGCTTTCTCTTTGTCGTCGTCGGACCGGAGTGGTGCGTAGTTCGCCAGGCGATCGAACTCCCTCGAACCAGCTTGCTTCCTGACTTCGATCGCGGAGCCCTCGCCGATGTCGATGATGCTCCCGAACGCTACTGAAACCGGGTTCTGATATTCCTGCGTGCGGAACGTTCCCGGCTCGGCCGTCACGCGATAGAGTGGCGGATAGTAGACAAGCATTCCTGTGCGCGAGACTGGCAAGTCGAGCGCGGGCAGCGTGACTTTTTCGTGGCCCTTGTCTTCCCACGCGGAAGCTTTCGTGAGATACAGAACTTCGACCATGAACGCCGGGGCGTCGTCGCCTCCGCGCGATTTTTCTAGCGGCAAGAGCAGGCTGCCATCGGGCGATTGGCCGGGACGCACCGGACGTCCGGCGAGCGAGGCGCTCCACACGGTTGCTCCGGGTGGCAGCGTGATCTTTACGAAGTTGCGCTGATTGTTGCGGACGGCGTAACGCGCCTGCACCAGCTCTTTGCCGTCCGTGCTCATGAGCACCTGATAGCGGGCCTCTTCGATGTTGGCCATGAGCACGGCTTGCTGGTCGTAGCGCGCGATGTTCACGCTCAACGTGCGCGTTGCGCCGGCGTCGCCGGTCTTGGCGCGAAACGCCACCAACGCCGGAGATTGGCGGGCCGCGATCGTCTCTCCGAGATCGCTCGCGTCGGCTTCGTCGAATCCTTGCGCCTTCTGGCTTTTGATCTCGCCCGCGCCGAGGACTTCGACCGCGACTCCACCTTCGTCACGCTCGGTGTTTTCCAGGCGCATCAGAGGAATGTCGATCACGCCGTCGCGCGCCAGGCGGCTCTCGCCGCTGATGATGAAGCGCGCGCTGTGCTCGACCGGTTCGAGGAAGGTGACGACTAGTTCGCCGTTCTTCATTTCCCAGTCGGCGACCATTGCGCCCGACACCTGGTTGATGGTGATTTTTTCTGGAAGCTCGAGCCGCACTTCTTTTGCTGCGCCTTGCACAACCGAGAGACTGGCTTCGGCGTAGACCGAGGCCGAGTCCTCACTGAGGCTGGTAAGTTGCGTCAGCGATCCGCGGAGGCGCAGCGGCAATTCCACGTGGTGGTCTTCGGTTTTGCGACGCCAGGTGAAAGTGAGCGCTTCGTTGCCGCGGGCATAGGCTAGCCATTTCGTTTCGCCCGGAGTCTCTGACTTATCGGAGAGCAGGCCGCCGCCGACTCGCAAGTCCACTCCTTGGCGCGGCAGTTGCACCGAGGCGCGTGTCACGCCCGATTCCGTCGCAGGCAGTGCGAGGCTCTCATCGCCTGCAGACGATGTCACGGGAACATCCACATCAAGCTGCAACACCGAGCGCCCAGGGTGCGAGAGCAGCGCGCAGAGATGCGTGGCAATCTTGCCCTTTTCGCCGGGGACCAGCGACACCAACTTGCCGTCAAGATGCGCCTCGCGCACCAGCAATCCCGTGGGAACGGGTACGCGCACCCAGCCGTCCTTCAAAACATCGACCGTGAGATTGGCTCGGCCAGCTGCCAGATCGCCGAGCACGTGCAGGTCATAGTCGACGCGCGTGAGCGTCGCGTCGAGTGGCGGCGGCTCGGGATCGTGCTCTACCGGATAGGCTTTCGCACGCAGGATGCGATATTCATCGACAGGGATCACGACCCATCCTGGCGCGTGGGGATTTTCTGGAGCCTTCTCCTGCGCCTGCGCTGCCAGAGATAGAAAACACGCAGCGGCTGCGATGGCGAGGGACAACTGTGTGACGGCAATTCGTCTGAGTTGGGGGCGGAGTGATGTGACGACGGCAAGTAGCGGCGTTTTCATAGTGACCTCATTTCGGTCCGGGGAGCGGCGATCGGATCTGCGCTCCACCGCGAGTCCAACAGTTCTGGGGATGCATGACTTTTACTGCGGGATGTTTCGGTGGGTTTCGACATTCACTTTTAGAATGCCGAGCCGGGGAAAATTTGCACGCGATTTAGGCCAGGTTACCTTTGAGTTGGTGGCGTGTAACGCGCTGTCAGAGCGTCGCTTGCGGTACGATGGCAAGTCGTTGCATACATCTGCCGGAGGCCGGCTTGGCATTCACCACGGAAAAATCCAAACAACTTTACGAGCGCACGCTGGGCGTGCTGATTGAGGCGAGCAGTTCGTCGTCGCGCGGGCCGGCGACGTTTGGCGGGCATCCCATCTTTATGGAGCGCGGCCGCGGCTCGCGCCTCTACGACGTCGATGGGAATGAATACGTCGACTGGATGATGGCTTTCGGCGCGCTGCCGCTTGGCCACGCGCATCCGGAAGTTGTGGAAGCGATTACGGAAGCTGCCGCGACCGGAGCGCACTTCGCCACGGCGACGCCGGTGGAACTGGAAGTCGCGGAGATGATTCAGAAGATCGTGCCTAACGCTGAGCGCGTGCGCTTTGCCAACACCGGCACCGAGGCCATGATGGCGGCGATCCGCCTGGTGCGCGCGGTTACCGGGCGGCCGAAGATTTTGAAATTTGAAGGGCACTATCACGGCTGGCACGACGATCTGCTGGCGAGTTCGAATATTTTTCCGGTGAGTGCGCTTGGGTTGCGGAGCGATCCGGTCAAAATTCCTGACAGCTCTGGACTGAACCGGACGGCGCTGGACGACACGATTGTCGTTCCGTGGAACGATGGGGAACTGTTGCGGCGAGCCGTCGAGAATCATCCGGGACAGATTGCGGCGATCATCACTGAAGGTGTGATGGCTAATGTTGGCGTGATTCCGCCGACCGAAGGGTATCTGCAAGTTCTTCAGCAGATGGCGCGTGCGAATGGAATTTTATTCATCCTCGATGAAACAGTGACCGGATTTCGTATTGCTCCCGGCGGATGCCAGGAGCACTACAAGCTTTCTCCCGATCTCGTGACCTTCGGCAAGGCGCTGGGATGCGGCTTGCCGGTGGCGGCGCTCGTCGGCAAGAGGAATGTGATGGATGCGCTGCAGTGGGGCGGCGTGCTGCACTATGGGACGCATAATGGATCGCGCATCGGCATGCATGCGGTGCGGGCGAATTTGCGTGTGCTTACGCGCGACGACAATGCGTCGTTTCGGCATACGTGGAGGGTTGCTGAGAAGTTTTGTGCCGGGTTGAAGGACTTGTTTGCGCGAAAAGGGCGCTCTTGCGTCGTGCAAAATGTGGGGCCCATGCTGCAGTGGATGTTTACCGACCGGCCGGCCATTCGCGACTACCGCGAGTTTTGCCAGTATGTCGATCGCGCGACGTTTCAGAAATTTGTGTTGGCGTTGTTTCAGTTTGGAGTTTACGCTTCGCCTTCGGCGGCGCTGCACTCCATCGTTACTTTGGCTCACACGGACGACGATGTTGAATTCACATTGGTCGCTGCGGGGAGGGCTCTGGATGCGATTTCGTAGAGAAGCAAAACCTTTTCACCACAGAGGACACAGAGGGGCACAGAGGAGGCTGCAGATTTTCCTCTGTGTTCCTCTGTGCCCTCTCTGGTGAAGGAGAGATTTTGACGGACATACCAGAACGCGCGGCTCGATTGCTGTCGCTCGCGGGCAAGGTTGCTATGGTCACTGGCGGCGCATCCGGCATTGGGCGCGGCATTTGCCTTCGCCTTGCTGAGATGGGGGCGTTTGTCGCGGTGCTCGACATTGATGAAGCCAAAGGGAACGCCACGGTGAGCGAGATCGAAGCGCAGGCCGGCAAGGCTACGTTTCTAAAATGTGATGTGCGTAGCGCCGCCGATTGCCGGCGCGTGACCGAGGTGGTTATCGAAACGCACGGCAGGGTCGACATTCTTTGCAATTGCGCCGGCATCATCGTTCGCAAAGATGTGGTCGAGCTTTCCGAAGACGAATGGGACCGCGCGGTCGATATTACGCTCAAAGGCGTTTATCTCCTCTCGCACGAAGTTGTGCCGCATATGATTCGCGGCGGCGGTGGCAGCATCGTCAATATTGGGTCCGGATGGTCGCTGAAAGGAGGTCCGCGGGCGGCGGCTTATTGTGCGGCGAAGGGCGGCGTAGTGAATCTCACGCGGGCGGTGGCCATCGATCACGGCAAGCACAACATTCGCGTGAATTGCGTTTGCCCGGGCGATGTCGATACTCCCATGCTGCACAGTGAGTGCGCGCAGCTTGGTGAGAGTAGGGAAGCGTTCATGCGGGAGGCGGCCAATCGGCCACTTGCGCGCGTGGGCACTCCGGAAGATATCGCCAATGCTGTGCTATTTCTGGCCAGCCCCATGTCGAGTTGGATCACGGGCGCGGCATTGGTGGTGGACGGCGGCGGCCTGGCGTGATCAAAAATGCCTTCGAGTCGCTACATCTTCCTTGCGGTGATCATGCAGTAAACCATCGGTCCCAGCGGCGCGCTGAACTGAAATAACAGAAATGTCAAGATTAAGGATTGTGTTTGGCTAGGTCTGAGGGGATTTGCTTACTGCCGTCTCTGTCTTGCCGCCTCATACAGCACGATGCTTGCGGCGACGCCTGCGTTCAACGACTCCACTTGGGCTGTGTGCGGAATCGCCAGGGTCTCGTCCATCAGGGCAATCAGAGCCCGCGGCAGGCCGGCGCCTTCGCTGCCAATAAAAATTGCTGCAGGCTTCGTTAGCTGGGCCTGATCGAGCGACGTTCCTTTGTGCGAAGAAGTCGCGAACAGGCGCACGCCCTGCTCGCGGCATTTGGCGGAGATGGCTTCTAATCCACCGGCTTCTTTGCCCACGATGAATGGCAGGCGAAATACCGATCCCGCCGACGCACGAATCACTTTGGAGTTGAATGGACTGACCGTGCCTTCTCCCAGCAGGGCGCCGGCGCTGCCGAATGCCTCCGCCGAGCGCAGGATCGTTCCCAGATTTCCGGGATCCTGCAGGCCGACGACGACCATAATTGGACCGACCTGCAACCGTTCAAGCAAATCGTCGAGCGAATGTTCTTTCAGACGCACCAGCGCGGCCACTCCCTGCGGCGAATCGCTGGGGACGGCGCCATCGAAAAGTTTGTCGGGAAGCAGGAGCGTCTCAACGTGCGAACCGATCTGTGGCAACAGGCGCTCGGCGCGGTCCTGCGACGACTCGCGAAAGAAAACAGCGCGAAAGCGCAAGCCGCTGCGGATCGCCTCTTCCACGATCCGTACGCCTTCAATCGCGCAATCGCCCTGCTCCGTGCGCTCGGCACGCGTGAACGATTGCCGCAATTCCTTGACGAGGGCGTTGTGGCGGCCCTCGATGCGGCGCAATCTGCTTTGCGCGCTGGGTGCGGATTCGTTGGTTGGCGTCATGTTTACTGAGGTGTCGCTTCTGCCATCAGTGGTGGAGAACCCTTTGCATCATACCGGGTCGTCATGCGGTTTGGCTGGCGAGTTAGGCTAGTTGAGCGGGAGATCCCTCCCTCCGCCTGAGAAGCGGCTACGCTCGGGATGACGCCGACGACAGGATGGCTTCCGGCTTCCACATTTCGAATTGAGTCGCTGCCGCGGCGGGCTTGGTGGGAAGCGCGATCTCCCGTATTATGATAGGTTTTGCGGGTCTACCATATTTACATTCGTGTGTCTGTTGCCATCCGAGAAGGGAGCGCCCGTGCGCGCCGAGATAGTCAAGATCAACAGCGAGAACCCTGAATCGTCACTGGTCAAGTATGCGGCCGATCAAATCCGATCCGGCGAAGTGCTGGGTATGCCCACCGATACTTTCTACGGATTGGCCGCCGATCCTTTTAACCTGCGCGCCGTCGATAAGGTCTACGACATCAAGACGCGATCGCGCCACAAACCGCTGTCGCTTCTGATTGAGAGTGTCGATCAGGCGGAAGAACTGGCCAAGCCTCTGCCGGAAGAGTTCTACGCCCTCGCGCGAAAATTCTGGCCCGGCCCGCTGACCGTGATCGTGAAGGCGGGCTCGCGTCTGCCACTAAAAGTCACGGCCAACACCGGCAACGTTGCATTGCGCGTGCCGAACGCCAAAATTCCGCTCGCCGTCGTCACGGCCGCAGCGATTCCTATTACCGCAACTTCGGCGAACCTGAGTGGCGCCTCCGAGTGCACGACCGCCGAGCAGGTGCATGATCAGTTGCAGGGGCGCATCAGCATCATTGTCGACGGCGGAACTTCGCCGCGCGACGTGGCTTCGACCATTGTCGATTTGAGCGACGAGAACACGCGCTGGCGCATCATTCGCGAGGGAGCGATCCCCTCCGATCAGATTTCAACCTTCTTTGCCGGCTAAAGAGTTTCCCGGCTCTCAGTTCAAGATGCCGGTGAAGATTGCCGGCGATTTGCCGATCCATCCCAGTGGGAGTATGACGACCCGAGGGTGACGAACAACGAATGACCAACGAAGCCGCCAACCAGCATCGCACAGGGCGCTGGTGGTTTCGTCTGCTGCTTCTTCTCGTGGCCGCCGTGCTGTTGTTTTTGGTGGTCACGGCCATTCGAATTGTGCATACCGCACATCTCGAGGAAACACATCCCGCCGACGCCATTGTCGTGTTCGGTGCGGCCGAGTATTCCGGACGCCCCTCGCCCGTGCTGCGGGCGCGGCTCGATCATGCCTACGACCTCTACCGGCAGCATCTTGCGCCGGTCGTGATTACAACTGGCGGCGCTGCCGCGGATCCGACTTTCAGCGAAGGCGGCGTGGGACGCGAATACCTTCGCAAGCGCGGCGTGCCCGAGAATGCGCTTATCGCTGAAACGCAGGGTTCAGACACGGCGCAATCCGCCCAACGCGTGGCCGTAATCCTGCGCGCGAACAATCTGCATAGCTGCGTCGCGGTCAGCGATGCCTATCACGTCTTCCGCATCCGCAAACTGCTTGAGCATGAAGGCATCGGTCCGGTGTACGTCGCTCCCCGCCCCGATTCTCGCCCGCACACGGCTACGCAGCGCACCGTGGCCGCGTTGCGCGAAGCCACCAGCTATTTGTTGTGGAGAGTCGGGCTTACTTAGAAGGCCGGACGCAGAAAGTTAAGAATTGCGGCGGCGATCCCTGTGTCAAAATGTGTCGTATCCGTTCGAAGAGCGAATGGTGAACCAGCTATAGCGGATATTATTCTTCCACACTAGTGCATCGCGAACATTCTTGAGCCCGCTCTGGATGCGACCGATCGTACGGTTGTCCTTGTTGATAACAGGATCGCTCTTCATCATGTTCAGTACTTCTTTTTGGTGCTCTTTTTCGCAATCCGCTTTGAATTCGCCGGTTGGGCAGGGCTCGTGCCAAGCCTTCGCGCTTGTCTGCCGCGCCGATTCATGGTCGTTCAAGCCCTGAACGGCGTCGGCCAGCGACCGATCGTAGTAATCGAACCACTCATGCACTGTGTCTTCGGTCTGCTTGAGGGAGTGATTCTGCCGGTAGGCTAAGATCGCCGCGACAATTTCGGCGGAGTTGTCCGGCTGGTTGATGTTCAAGTTCAAGCGGGGCAGAGGCAGAGGCTCGTTCGTGGCCTCCATGTCGTCGTTGGTGAAAACGCGCTTGGTAGAGGATGCGCTCTGGCCCTTCAGGTTCCGTGCCGCAGCGCCGAGAGAGTTACCAGTGTTTGAATTGCTGGATGAAGCCGGAGCAGTCTGAGCTGGTGACGATGCTGCAACCGCCATGGCAGCCGCAGCTGCCAGCAGGATTGCCTTATAGGAAGTCTTCCGCATTCCCTCTCAGGCTATCGGGCCAGCATGCGGATGCAAAGGTAACCGAAGTCCTGTTACGCCCGACGTGACTCGGGGCGTTAGAGTTCTACCATCCCTCGCGCTCACGCAGCCGGGTGATGTGCGCCACGTGATGCTTGCCGTGCCAGGCGTAGAGCGCCAGTGTTTTTTCCAGCGTCATCGGGCCCAGTTCGGGATGGCGAAAAGTCCGCTTCCATTCCTCCGGAGTAAGCGCACGCAGCAGCCGCACCCAGCGGTCGTGCAACGAGTCGAGCATAGTCAGCGAGACCTCAATGGGCGTTGCCTTGGTATCGGCCAACTCAGCCCAACGGTCTTCTGCATAGGTCTTGATCGTCGGTTCGTCCTCGGTGAGGGCCAGCTTGAAGCGCACATAGGAATTCAGGTGGCTGTCGGGCACATGGTGCACCACCTGCCGCACCGTCCAGCCACCGGGCCGGTACGGCGTGTCGAGTTGCGCGTCGGAAAGGCCCTGAATTGCAGCGCGCAAGTTCGCGGGCGTCTCTGCGATGTCATTCAATTGCGCCCTTTTCGTTTCGTCGTTTGGTGGACCTTCATAGTGGAATTTTCCGACAGGGTAGCGCGGATCGGTCATTCTCAGCTCCTGGTTGGATCGGCTCGTTTCAGAGATGTCGCCAAATCAGATACGGTTCACGAAATCTCCGGGGATCAGGATCCTGCCTCGGGCTTCGGTATGCTGTGCTTCTCAACGAACGCGTGCCCCGGAGAGAGCGAAAGTCTGGCCAGGAAGCCCTCTGGTTAACTACTACCCCTTGTATCCGGCCTTGCCTGGGCCCAGCCCCTCCGGCTTTGAATTTCGGTTCTCCCAGCCCCCAACATGCCGCAAGTTTGGTGCATCCAAGGTGAGTTGTAGGCTAAACTCACTGTGCCGTGGTGTTTAGCTACTCTCCCCGAGGCCGGCGTGGGGTCCGCCTTCGGGTTTGATTGCGAGGGGAACCCATGCCATCGTCGGTCTGGTCCGGTCACTTAACTTTCGGTCTCATCTCCATGCCAGTGCGGCTGTTTTCCGGCGCGCGCAGCCAGGGCATCTCCTTCAACATGCTGCATCGCACCGACAAGTCGCGGCTCAAGCAGCAGTACATCTGTCAGGCCGACGGCCAGGTCGTCGACCGCTCAGAGATGGTGAAGGGCTACGAATTCCGCAAGGACGAGTACATCATCATCGAACCGGACGAGATCAAAAAGATCGAGCCGCAGACCGCCAAGACGATGGAGATCCTCGAGTTCGTCAAATCGACCGAGGTCGATCCCGTCTACTTCGAATCCTCCTACTACATGATGCCCGAAGAAGCCGGCCGCCGGCCCTACGCGCTGCTCACCAAGGCGCTTGAAGAAAGCGAATACGTCGCCATTGCCAAGATCACCATGCACAACCGCGAGTACACGGTGTTTCTGCGTCCGCACGATGGCGGCATGATGCTGCACACCATGTACTACGCGGAGGAAGTGAAAAAGGTCGAAGGCTTCGGCGCGCCCGATGTCGAACTGAAAGACGCAGAAGTGAAAGTGGCGCACCAGTTGATTGAAGCGCTGGCGGCCGAATGGGACCCTGAGAAATATCACGACTCCTTCCAGGACAATCTGAAGCAGTTGATAGAGACCAAGCTGGAAGGCGGCGAAGTTGCCGCCGTCGAGCAGCCCAAGAAACTGGCCCCGGTCGTCGATCTCATGGCCGCGCTCAAGCAGAGCCTTGCCCAGATGGAAGGCAAGAAAAAGCCGGCTGCCACGATCAAAGAGGAGCCAGCCGCAGCTACGGCGAAGCGCAGACGGTAGAAGCGGACGTCAGGCGTCGGGCGTCAGGCTTCGGCCTCCAACTTTTCGGCGGCCTGCCATCGGACCGGCGACGTTTTTCCAGCGCCGGCGAGAAAGCCATTTTTGCTTCCATTCCTAGAAGTCGTTCTCGCCCCAGGCATCCCGGAGAGAATCAAATAGCATCCTTCGCTGAGAGCTGAGAGCTGAGAGCTGACGCCTGAAGCCCGACGCCTGACGCCTGGCCTCTGGCCCTCGCGCTAGCGCCAACCTCAGTCACCCGTTACAATATTCGATTCGGAAATGATTCATATTTTCTCGGAGCGCCGATGAATGTTCGACGTGTGGGCGGACTTGCCGCAATTGCCGCCGCCATTGTGCTGTGGATGTCTTGCGGAGAAGTCTATCGCCCGGTCGTGATCCCAACCCAGACGACTCCGCCGAATCCTGCGAATTTTCATGAAGTGTTCGGCATCACCGCCAACGCCCCGTCGACTCCGGGCAGCGCGCTCCAGATCGATGTCGCCGGCGACACCAATATCGGTGAAGCGAACATGGGCATTGTTCCCACGCACGCCGGGATTCTTCCCAACAATAGCCGCGTGTTTGTAGCCAGCGCCGGCAGCTTCTCAGGCAACGGGGACGTAGTCACCGCATTTTCGCCGGCCACTGACAGCACGGTTGTAACCGGATTGGGCAACCCAGTGACGTTCACGTATCCGAACTTCGGGCCTCCCGACCCCAACACCGGCCTGCCGCAGTGGACGTGTTCCTATCTTCCCGACTACGTCGCGACTACGTCGGCGACCAACGTTTTCGTGGCCAACTACGGTGTGGACAACGACCCCGCCTGCGCTCCCAATCTTGCGAGCACCGATTCTGTTTCAGTCCTCGGCACCGGTTCCAACACCATCACCAAGATCGTGTATCTTCCGTCCGGCGCTCACCCGGTTGCCATGGTCGAGACGCCGAACACATTGAACCTTTACGTTTTGAATCAGGGCAACAATACG
Organism: Candidatus Solibacter sp.; assembly: GCA_035501655.1. Lineage (GTDB taxonomy): Bacteria > Acidobacteriota > Terriglobia > Terriglobales > Acidobacteriaceae > Sulfotelmatobacter. The sequence continues at coordinate 45,040 of DATJVU010000041.1, read as the reverse complement.
GTGACCGACCTGTCGCCGACCGACCTTTCGGTAATCGGCGCGCCGATCAATGTGGGAACGACTCCCGTGTGGGGCGTGGCGCGGGTCGACAGCCAGCGCGTTTATATCGTGACGCAGGGGGACAGCAAACTCTTCACCATCAATACGGCGACGAACGCAGTCGATGGCGGCGTGTCGGTTGGTATCCCCGGGGCGAATTTTGTGCTGTATGACAAGAGCCGCAACCGGCTCTATGTGACCAATCCCACGGAACAGGCGCTTTACATCTTTGACGGCACGCAGGATCCGCCCGCTCCGCTGGCCACAATTTCGACGAAACCTGGGTCGGCGGTTTGCGCCAGCGGTTGCGCGCCGGTCTCAGTTGCAGCTTTGCCCGACGGATCACGCTTTTACCTAGCGACCTATCAGACGCCGGCTTCTTGCCCGGATTCCAACATCGGAACCGCCGTCAAATGCATGGTGCCGATGCTTACCGTCTTCGATGCGGGCAACTTCAACATCAAGCCGATCTCTGGATCGCTGCTCGCGCCGTCGATTTCATTGTTGGCGTCGCCGCAGTTCTCCACCACTCAATACGCGGTACCCGCCGTCGATGGCTGCGTTACGCCCGCGACTTACTCTCCGGGAACAACCCGCTTCCGCATGTTTACCGCGGCATCGACCGATAGTAGCCATGTTTATGTGTCGATCTGCGATGCGGGCTCGATTGCCGACATCGTCACCACGACCAGCTCCATCGCGCAGGGTAACAATACGCCGGATTCGCTGGTGACCGATCTGCCCTCGCCGTTCGCCGGCTGCGTCTCCGCCAGCTGCAGCACCGTGGCTACGGTGACCGGATTCTCGATCACATCGAATGTGGTGACGTTTCAGGCAGTCAACAGCTTCGTCCCCGGCCAGCGAGTCGCGATTTCCAACCTCACCACTTCAGCCGGAGTGAACGAACTCAATGGACAGAAACTTACCGTGATCGCCACGGGGCTGTCTTCGACTCAATTCGAGTGCACGCTGTCTGGCACGCAGGCCGATGCGCCCGCTACCGCCGACACCGGCTCCGCCGTGCCTCTGCCACCGCTGCAAAGCCCGCTGTTCCTGATGACGGGGCAGTAGTTCGTAGAGACGCAGATTCCTGCGTCCTCGGCAGAAATAATTGGAGAGGGGGTCTTCGGGAGAAAACCGAAGCCCTACGCGTGGACCGTTTCTTTCGCCGCGTAGTGCGAGTCCACATACTCGTCGAGAATCTCAATAAATTCCGCGACGATGCGGTCGCCTTTCAGTGTAGTGAACAATCGTCCATCTACATAGACGGGAGCCTTGGGCTCTTCGAACGTCCCGGGAAGGGAAATGCCGATGTTGGCGTGCTTGGATTCGCCGGGGCCGTTGACCACGCAGCCCATGACTGCCAGCTTCATCTCTTCCACGCCCACGTAGCGGCCTTTCCACGAAGGCATTTGCTCGCGCAGATAGGTCTGAATCTGTTCGGCCATTTCCTGGAAGAACGTGCTGGTGGTGCGTCCGCAGCCGGGGCAGGCGGTGACTTGTGGAGTGAAACTGCGCAGACCCATCGACTGCAGAATCTGCTGCGCGACGCGGACTTCTTCCGTGCGATCGCCGCCGGGAGCGGGCGTGAGCGAAACGCGAATCGTGTCGCCGATGCCTTCCTGCAGCACCACGCCCATCGCAGCGCTCGAAGCCACGACGCCCTTCGCGCCCATACCAGCTTCAGTCAGTCCAAGATGCAAGGGATAACTACACCGCGCCGCCAATCCACGGTACACATCGATCAGATCCTGCACGCCGCTGACCTTCGCGCTCAAAATAATCTGAGCCGGCCGAAGCCCGTACTTTTCTGCGAGCTCGGCCGAATTCAGCGCACTCACGATCATCGCTTCCATCGTCACTTCGCGTGCATCTTTCGGCTCAGGCAGCAGGGAATTCTCGTCCATCATGCGCGTCAGCAGCGCCGAGTCAAGCGAGCCCCAGTTCACGCCGATGCGCACCGGCTTGTTGTACTTCACCGCGACTTCGATCATAGTGCGGAAGTTCGAGTCGCCCTTGGCGCCAATGCTGGCGTTGCCAGGATTAATGCGGTACTTCGCTAGATCGCGCGCACACTCGGGATACTTCGTCAGCAGGATGTGCCCGTTGTAGTGGAAGTCGCCAATGATCGGAACGCGCACGCCCTGCTTGTCGAGCTCTTCCACGATTCGCGGCACGGCCGCCGCCGCTTCTTCGTTGTTCACCGTTACGCGAACCAGTTCCGAACCAGCGCGTGCCAGGGCCGCGACCTGCTGCACGGTGGAGGCAACGTCCGCGGTGTCGGTATTTGTCATGGATTGCACCACAATTGGTGCATCCGAGCCCACACGCACGCCGCCAATGGAGGCGGTGACACTCTTTCTCCGTTGAATCGTAGCCATAGGGAAACCCTATTTTATCACGCAAAAACGGGGCATTTGCCTTGTCTCTTCGAGCACACTGGCTATAATTGCGCGCAGTGGCGTTAGCCTCTGGCTCCAAAATCGGTCCCTACGAGATTCTCTCGCCGCTCGGTGCCGGCGGAATGGGAGAAGTGTACCGAGCGCGAGACTCGCGGCTCGGGCGCGATGTAGCCATTAAGGTTTTGCCTGCGGCCTTGGCGCGTGATACCGAGCGCCTGCGTCGATTCGAAACAGAAGCGCGCGCGGTTGCGGCCCTGAATCATCCCAACATCCTTGCGATTCACGACATCGGTGCCCACGACGGCGCGCCCTATCTCGTCTCCGAGTGCCTGGAGGGGAAGTCCCTGCGGGTGGAGCTGACGGACGGCCCGCTGCCGCTGCGCCGCGCAGTCGAGTACGGCATTGAAATCGCCCAGGGACTGGCTGCGGCGCATGACAAAGGGATCATTCACCGCGATCTGAAGCCGGAAAACATCTTCGTCACGCGCGACGGCAGAGTGAAAATCCTGGACTTTGGTCTCGCCAAGCTCGCCCGCCCCGAAACTGCGACGGAGGATGGCGTCACGCTCGAAGCGGAGCCCACCTCGGCAGGCGCTGTGTTGGGCACGGTGGGATACATGTCGCCGGAACAGGTGCGAGGCGATCCGGCCGACGCGCGCTCCGACATTTTTGCGCTGGGCACGATTCTGTACGAGATGCTGTCCGGTCAACGCGCCTTCCGTCGAGATACCTCGGCGGAAGCGATGACCGCGATTCTGAAAGAGGAGCCGCAGGAGATCAGCATGACCGGCAAGGTGGTCTCGCCGGTGATAGAGCGGATCGTGCGGCGATGCCTGGAAAAAAAGCCGCTACAGCGGTTTCAGTCAGCGCGCGACCTGGCCTTCAATCTTGAAGGCGTTTCGGGAATATCTTCCAGCAGCAGCGTTCTGGCAGCGTCTCCAGCAACACGGCCCGCTTCGAAGACTCTGCCAATCGCACTCGGCGTGCTCGTGCTGGTCCTGGTTTCTGCCGGAGCGTGGATGCTGGGCCGCCGCAGCGCTGTCGCGCCTCCGCCTTCCTATCATCAACTTACTTTCGAGCGCGGACTCGTCTACGCAGCGCGCTTCGCCGCCGATGGACGATCGATTTACTACAGCGCCAGCTGGAACGGACAGCCAGTGCAGCTCTATGCGACTCTGCCCGACAGCCCGGAGTCGCGCCCTCTGAATCTGGTGAACTCGACGCTATTCGCGACCTCCGCGTCGGAGATGGCAATCTCGGTCGGCTGCAAGGACCGCTACATCGGGAACTGCCAGGGTATTTTGGGGCTGCTGCCGCTGGCGGGTGGATCGCCGCGCGAGATCGCCGAAAACGTACTTTCTGCGGATTGGACCGTCGACCAGAGCGAGATGGCTCTCATCCGCATCGTGCAGGGCAAATATCGGGTGGAATTTCCACGCGGCAAGGTGATTTATGAAAGCGTTCGTCCACTTGGCGATCTGCGGGTTTCTCCCAGCGCGAACGCCCTCGCTTTCGGAGACTTTGTGAATGTGGAAGGAGACGGCGGGTGGGTCGTAGTGATCGACCGCAGCGGAAAGGAACTGTTTCGATCAGGTCTTTTCATCAGCATTGAGGGATTGGCCTGGGCTCCCTCGGGCGAGGAGGTGTGGACGGGCGCGACTCCGCGCGAGGGATGGGCCAATGAGATTCATGCGCTTTCGTTGAATGGGAAAGATAGAGTCGTCCTACGCATGCCAGGTATGCTGCGCCTGCACGACATCTCGCGCGACGGACGCATGCTGGTCTCCAAAGAGTCATGGCGCAGTGAATTGCAATTCCGAGGGCGCGACGACGCCAAAGAGCGCAGCTATGATTGGCTCGATTACGCGACCCTGCGCGACATTTCACAGGATGGGAAACTGCTGACTTTCGATGACTGGGGAGCGGCCGCCGGCAACCTCAACCTGGCATTCGTGCGCAAGACCGAGGGCTCACCGGCCATCAAGCTGGGCACCTGGTCCTTGCCCGTGCTGTCGCCCGACGGGACGCGCGTGCTGGCGATTGAGGCTTCGCTCTCGGCTACGCCGAGTCTCTATCTGCTGCCGGTGGGCGCTGGCGAGACTCAGAAATTATTCTCCGGCATGACGGAGATGAATCTGGTGGGATTCACGCCGGACGGAAAGTCGGCTTATTACGCCGGCGACGAGGGCCACGGCTGGCGTATGTATCTGCTGGATCTCTCCGGTGGCACACCTCGGGCGGTCACGCCAGTAATTTCAGTGAAGCCGTCGCACTACGAGACTCAGCTTGTGTCGCCCGATGGAAAGTACATTTTTGCTCGCGACCTGAGTGGCAAAGGCCAGCTTTATCCGATCGCCGGCGGCGAGCCGCGTGCTGTTCAGGGCTGGTCGCCCGATGACATCTGGATTACCTGGTCGGCCGACGGGCGCTCGGCCTTTGTCTACCGAGACGATAAAACATCGGCCGTCGTGTACCGGCTGGATGTTGGCACCGGAAAAAGAGAGAAGGTAACGACGCTCACTCCCGGCGATTCCGCCGGCGTGACGTCTGTCTACAACGTACGCATGACCGCCGACGGCAAAGCGTATGGCTATTCCTTCGCGCGGGAGCTGTCGGACTTGTTCCTAGTCGGGGGCGTGAAATAGCCCAGACAAAAGAGGAGCCGAATTCGGCTCCTCTTCGTAGAGGCTGTATCGACTTGCAGTTCCTACGGCAGCTTGTCCGCCAGCCCCGGAATCGTCTTCATCAAGTCGTTGTAAATGACCATCGCCGCGAAGAGAACCAGGAACACGAACGCCGCCTGATACACACGCTCCTTGATGCTCATGCTGATGTCGCGCCGCATCAGGCCTTCGATAATCAGGAACAGAATCACGCCGCCATCGAGAATTGGAATCGGCAGCAGGTTGAAGATTCCGAGGTTCAAGCTGATTGCCGCCGTAAGCCCCATCAGCGGGGTCCAGCCCTTGCGCCGCGCGGCCTCACCGGCAGCCTGGCCGATGCGGATCGGTCCTTCGATAGAGCGCACCGAGATCTTGTGCTGCACCATCTTCTTCACGAGTTCCAGAATCAGCACGGCGTTCTGCCGGTTCTCGTGCAGCGATAGATTAAAAGCCTCGCCGAAAGGCAAGGCTTTCACCTTCGTCTGCATGCTGCCGATGCCGATGCGATAACGCTTGTCGGAAAGCTGCGGCGTCACCGTGAAGGGCTTCTGCTGTCCGTCGCGCAATACGGTGATCTCGATCGGCTTGTCCTTGGTGACTTCGAGACTCTGCACCATCATGGCCAATGCCGGCACCGGTTGGCCGTCGAGTTCAAGAATCTGGTCGCCTTCTTTCAAGCCAGCCTTGTCGGCGGGTTTGCCGGGCGTGAGATCGGTGATCATCACCGTTTTTTCTTTCGGAGCCCATCCCGCAACGCCGATTTGATCAACGCCGGCAGCCTCAGGAACAACCGTAATATCCAGCGGCTTGCCGTTGCGTTCTACCTGTACATCGAGCGGCTGCCCGGGGCTGAGCGCTTCTTTCAGATCAACCTGCTCCCAGCTCGGATTCTGCACATCGTCAATCCGGGTGATACGGTCACCGATCTGGAATCCTGCTTTCGCCGCCGCCGATCCGTTGAGCACCCAGCCGATTACTGTCGGCTCGTCATACACGGCCGGATACTCGTAGTGCGCCATGTAAACCGTAGTGAGCAGCACGACCGCGAGGATGATGTTCATCATTGGTCCGGCGATCGCGATCAGGAAACGATGCCAGCGCGAGTGCGACAGAAATTCCCGCGGATCGCCGGTCCGCTCATCCATGGGGTTCTCGCCGCTCATCTTGACGTAGCCGCCCAACGGAATCGCGTTGATGCGGTAGTCGGTCTCACCCCTTCGGAAGCCAATCAGCCGCTTGCCGAAGCCGATGGCGAACTGCTCCACTCGCACGCCCAGCCACTTAGCCACCGCATAGTGGCCGAACTCGTGGATCAGGATCATGAAGCCAAGGACGGCAACCACAGCGACGAGAGAGGTCAAGAAATCAGACATATTAAGGGTACGTACGCTCCCACTGGTTAGATTCCGAAATCAGGCCAGCGATGTTGCCCGCGGCCGTTCACGTTTCTTTACAATCGAGACCCGTTCGCTCGCCCGACGCCGTGCTTCCGCGTCCGCCTCGAGCACCTGTGCAATAGACTCCATCGTCCCGGAATTGGTTTCGTTGAGGACTTCTTCGATGACCTGGGGGATTTCATCAAAGCGGATGTTGCCATCCAGAAAAGCCGCCACTGCGATCTCGTCGGCGGCATTCAGGGCCACGGTCTTTGCCCCTCCCGCCTCCGCCGCTTCATACGCCAAACCCAAGCAGGGAAATTTTTTCAGGTCCGGCGGGCAGAAGTCCAGATGACGCAAGTCACTGACCCCAAAGCGCATATCCGATTCGATGCGGTCCGGATAGGTTAGGGCGTACAAAATCGGCAGCCGCATATCGGTCACAGAAAACTGAGCAAGTATGCTGCCATCCACAAACTCAACCATAGAGTGAATTGTCGACTGCGGATGGACAATCACTTCCACTTTCGTGGGGGGCATGTGAAAAAGTCTGCATGCCTCGATGACCTCGAAGCCCTTATTCATTAGGGTCGCCGAGTCGATCGTGATCCGCCGCCCCATCTTCCACGTGGGATGATTCAGCGCCTGCTCCACGCTAATGTTGGAAAACTCAACAGCGGGGGTCTTCAGGAATGGCCCGCCCGAAGCCGTCAGCCAGATGCGCTCGACTTCATCGATCCGACCGCCGCGCAGACATTGGTGCACTGCATTATGCTCGCTATCGATGGGTAAGAGCGGCTTGCCTTGCTTGCGAGCCTCGGCAGTAAGCAACTCCCCCGCGGCAACCAGACACTCTTTATTAGCGAGGCCAAGAATTTTTCCCGCGCGAACGGCTTCATAAGTCGCTTCTAATCCAGCGACCCCGACAATCGCGCTGACAACAAAATCGACTTCCCCATGCGTCGCCACCCGCACTGTTCCAGCCGGCCCATGAACGACTTCGATTTCGTTCAGCGCTTCTTTCTTGAGCCGTGCGCGTAACTTGTCCGCATCATCCTCGGCCGCCATCGAAATCACGCGCGGCCGCCAGCGCTTCGCCTGCTCAAAAGCCGCGTCCAGATTGCTCCCGGCGGCAAGCGTCACAACCTGAAACCGCTCGGGATACGACTCCGCCACGCTGAGCGTGCTGCGCCCGATCGAGCCCGTCGAACCCAGAATGGCGATGCGTTTCATAGTTAAAACTATTTCGCGAACACTGCGGCGTAGTGATCGATCCAATCGCGCTGCTGGTCCGTTTCCGGGACAACGACTCCGCGAGCCGACGAAATATTCTCCAAAGCTTCGCCCGGGCTCATTCCTTTTCTGATCAGCAGGCAAGCAGCCACCAGTGAGCTGCGACCCACACCTTGGCGACAATGCACGAGTACATTCTTTCCCTTCGCCAGAGTGCGATTCACGGTCTCCAGCATCTCCCCCAGCTTCGTCTCGGATTTCGGAACGCCGCGATCGGGAATCGGAAGCGATAAGAAATCCAGTCCTCGCGTCTGTACCTCCTCGCCCTCAGATCCCAGGTCCAGGTCTTTTTCTTCGTCGGGTTCGAGCAACGACAGCACGGAGTCGATTCCTGCGCGTTTCCAATCGGCGACCTCGTCGCTGAGCCAGTCTCCACCCCGCGGACGAGCGGCCAACGCCAACTTTCCCGGCCAAGTCTCGTCGAGCCAATAGATTCTGCTAGGCATTTCTAGATCTGGTCCTTGACGACAATTTCCCGCGGAAGTTTATCCACGTCCACGCCCCGGCCTCGCAGAACGTAGATGCGATGATGTCCATCCAGTATAGTTCCATCCGGCCGCGTTTTCAGGCAATCCCTCCCCGCCGAAAGCGATGCTTTAATCTCATCGGTCGGACTCCGCTCCATCCGTGCGAGTTTATCGGCAATAAGAGAATTGTCAGGATGCAGCGGCTTCAGGGGAGGGAACTGCGTTGAATCCGCCATGAACTTGGCGCGAACGTTACTGCATAACGCGCCAGGCAACAAAGTACCACACCACCGGAGCGGCGAAAAGCAGTGCGTCGATGCGGTCCAGCATGCCTCCGTGTCCCGGCAGAATCGCACCCGAATCTTTTACATTGGCGCCACGCTTGATCAGCGACTCAACCAGATCTCCAAGCTGCGCGGCAATATTGACGATAATCGTCATCAGCACAACCGGCCACATCTCCAGCCGCTCCAGGGCGAACAGCCCATCGCGCCGTTCGATCAATCCCGCTCGCAGCAAAAAAGAGCTGATTGGGAGCGCGTAATAAAAGAGCGCGTACCCCACGCCCACGCTGCCGGCGATCGAAGCCGCCGCACCCTCCCACGTTTTCTTCGGACTGATACGCGGAGTCATCAAATGCCGCCCGATCGACTTGCCCACAAAATAGGCGAAGATATCCCCAGCCCAGACGACCAACAACAAATACAGCACATAAAAAGCGCCCGCCCAAAGCTGCCGCAACTGCACCAGCATCCCCATGGGCAAGGCAATGTAGGTAAACGCAAACACCGATGCCGCCGCCGCCGGATACCCCTCGCTCAGCTTCTCCCCGCGCATAGCGCGTGTCAAAAAAAGAAACGGCGCCAGCGCCGCAACCAGCGCAAACGTAATGAGAAATCCGCCCGTCGAAAGCAGCGGAGTCTCCGACCGGGTCGCCTGAAACGCCAAAATAAAAAAGAAGAGCCCGGCGAACAGATGCGTCGGCCAAACCATCGGCTTCACGCCGTACGATTCGGTCAGCTTCAAGAACTCATGAATCGTGAGCAGAGCCACGGCGCCAGCCACAAATGCCAGTGCCCACACCGGCGCCCGCAAAATGAGCGCCAGCACAATCGGAATGAGAACGACCGCGGTCGCGATTCGTTTGAGCAAGGGAAGTGGTGTTGCGAGTGAAGGGCAATTATACCGACAGGCCGCGCCGAGTACTGCTGGCGATTTTCCTCTGTGTTCCTCTGTGCCCTCTGTGGTTAAGCTTTTTGCTCGTGACCGTCGTGGTTCAGCCCGCCATAGCGCCGCTCGCGCTTCTGATATTCGGCGATGCCCTCGAGCAGTTGCAGCCCGCGAAAATCGGGCCACAAGGTCGGCGTCACGTAAATCTCCGCATAGGCCAGCTGCCACAAGAGAAAGTTGCTCAGCCGCATCTCGCCCGAAGTTCGCACCACCAGGTCCGGATCCGGCAAATGCTTCGTGTACAAATGCCGGCTCACCGTGTCTTCATCGATCCGCAGATGATCAAAGCCGCCGTTCTGCGACGCCGCATTCACCATCGACCGGAACGCATCCACAAGTTCGCTGCGCGCGCTATAGTTCAGCGCCAGCGTCAGCACCATGCCGGTATTTTTGGCCGTGGCCTCATGTGCCCACTTCATGCGCTCCTGCACGTCGTCAGGCAGTTCATACTGCCGGCCAATGTATTCGAGGCGGATGTTGTTCTCGTTCAGCGTCTTCACTTCTGCTTTCAGATAGCGGCTCAGCAGCCGCATCAGAAAGTCAACTTCGCTCTTGGGCCGTTTCTTCCAGTTTTCCTCAGAAAACGCATAGAGCGTTAACGCCGGGATATGAATCCGCGCCGCCGTCTCCACCGTCGACCGCACCGCTGCTACTCCCGCGCGATGTCCCGCAATGCGCGGCATGTGCCGCCGCTTCGCCCAGCGCCCGTTCCCATCCATGATGATGGCGATGTGCCGCGGCAGCCTCCGCGGATCAAGGTGTTTGTAGACTTCCGCTTCCTTGCGATCGAGCCCTTTGGGGGTACCTACTTTATGTTGCAAAGTGGCCATTCCGTTATGAGGCTAACACAACGGAAAAAGGATAGCAATGAGAGGTATGGTCCTTACGAACTCAATTTCCTCTTGCATACTCCGCTGTGTGATCCTATTATGCGCAACCTCCAAAACAGACTCAAAAATAAGAGGGCAGGCTGAATAGGCGGGTCCGCTAAGGAACCAGGATTGCTTTAAGATGTCGAGTCGTTGGAAACCACCGAAGGAAGATCGAATCGACGCCGAAGCGGTGCGTCGTGAGCGGCGCTCACAGGAGGATCTAAGCGAGATCCTCGAATATGGAACTGAGGATGACTTTGTCGCCTACTTAAAGCTGCACAAGCCTGGAATCAAAAAAGAAGAGCTACGGGAAGCGATCAGGCAGTTTTACGTTTACGCCCGCGAGAAGCGCGGACTTTGTTAGCGAGCTCGTGGGCCCTGTCCTCCACCTGACGAAATTCGTCTTCAGACATGCGCTGCCGCGCCTCTTCGCGAATGCGATTTACCGTCTCCATCAACGTTTCTCGAGCGGATTTCGCTTTGGCTGCGGTCCTCGGCACACTTGCAAGTATAGTTTACCGCGCCCTTAAAACCCACCCCTAACGCGTTCCGAAAGGCATGTTCCCTTTGGTTACCGCGCGGGCGAGTCGCCCGCGCCCACATTAAAGCTTACTTCGCCTCTTCCGGCACCACGCTCATTTCCAGCTTCTCCGTATACCGCACCACGGTCAGTCTGCAACTTACCCCCACCCGCACCTCGGTGAGCAGACGATGTAGATCATCTACGCCCGCTACCGGCTTGTCTTCCAAGGCGACGATTATGTCTCCCTCGCGTAAGCCAGTTCGCTTCGCCGGACTGTTCTCCTCCACAGACAGCACCAACGCGCCCATCTCATGTGGCAGGTCATAGAACCGCACCACGCGCCGATGCACCGGCACCGTTTGCGCCGACACGCCAATATAGCTGCGCCGGATGCGCCCATCGCGCAGCAACCGGCTCGCGACAAACTTTGCAGTGTTGATGCCAATGGCAAAGCAAATTCCCTGCGCCGGCAAAATCGTCGCCGTGTTCACGCCAACCACGCGCCCCAAAGAATCCACCAGCGGCCCGCCCGAGTTGCCGGGATTCAACGACGCATCCGTCTGAATCACGTCATCGATCAACCGCCCGGAATACGACCGCAGCGACCTCCCCAGCGCGCTTACCACGCCCGCGGTCACGGTCGACTGAAATCCATACGGCGCGCCGATCGCAATCACGATCTGTCCAACTTTTAGCCGCTGCGAATCACCCAGCGTCGCCGCGATCAGTCCCGGCTCATCGAAGTGCGGCTCGTCAATGCGAATTACCGCCAGATCGCTTGCCGGATCATCGCCAATCAACGAGGCGGGCATGCGCCGCCCATCAGCCAGCGAAACAACGATGCGAACCGCATCATGAACCACATGACTGTTCGTAAGAATCAACCCATCGGGAGTAAACACAAATCCCGACCCGCCGCCGCGCCGCTCTTCATTTCGATTTTGCGGCTCACCCGATCGCGTGCGCCCGGCCTTCTGATGCACTTCAATATTCACCACCGAGGGCGCCATGCGCTCCACCGCTGAAGTCACCCCCGCTGAGTAAGCGTCAAGAAGGAAATCGTCGCCGGCCGCGTTGCTGGTCTTCAACTCCGATTCCGCCGCCCATCTCCGAATCGCAGAAAAATCCTCTCCCACTTCATGTATTTCCATGCTGGATAGATGTCAGTCGATTTAACTGGGATTCAGACTCAAAGTCCACGCCCAACGGCATTCCACAAAGCACCGTGAAAGAGCGGCCCCTTCAACGGCCGCGTTCGGGGCGATTTTTACGAATCGGCCTTTAGGCCCCGCTGCAGGGCTGAAGCCCGACTCATGAGCAAATCGCCTTCACGCGGCGCTAAAGCGCCGCTCTTCCACCGAGGCCGACACCAATCGCTTCAATAAGCACAAAAAAAGCCGGGACCAGAGGATGGTCCCGGCAAGTGATTGGCTGGTTGCCCGGATAAAATCTAGGTGGCAAAGTGGCAAGGTTTCAAAGTGGCAATGTTTCAAAGTTTCAAAGTGAAAACCAATCGCAAATCCCGCAGTTGCTCTCCACGCCACTTTGAAACCTTGAAACTTTGAAACTTGCCTCTAAGCACTCCTCCTCGGCCGCACGGTTAAATCCCGCACCTGCGTCAGGATGCTCGACATCTGCATCCCGTTCAGCTGCGAAATGAACGGCAACAGTTCGGCGATGAACTGATCTTTCAGCAACTCGCTGATTTCTTCCTGGCGGCTGCGTTCGCCGCCGCTGAGCAGTTCGGGCACAGTAACCTCCAGTGCGCGCGCCAGCCGTTCCAGGGAAGACAGCGTAGGCGTGGCTTTCTCGTTCTCAATCTTGGAAACGTAGGTGCGCGGGACCGCCATGCGCCCGGCCAGTTGGCGCTGGCTGAGCCCATTGCGCAAACGCAGCGAGCGAATCGACGTTGCCAGGTTCAGGTGGCCGCGACTCGTGCCGGGCACCGGCATCATCAGCGGCGGCGCAACCACGATCGGTTCCGGCTCCGGTTCCTCGTCCAGAGACGCGTGGCAGCGTCGGCAGTTATTGCTTGTTGTACGGAATTGAACCAGCAGGCAGTGATCGCAACGGACGACTTCCCTAGAATCTACTGGGGCAAGAGTCGTAGCCATCGGGTTGTGGGAGTGCCAGAGCGGGCCCTCCTTACAGCCTAATACTGTCGAACAAAAAAACGGTCTAACAGAAGACCGTGTAGCTAGAAAGCGTGAACAGGACTTACTTGGGGGAGAGTTCCTGTTTGCAGGCATCAATCTGCGGCATCGCCCCTGTGGAAGTCAATAAAAAAATGCACCAAAAATGCTGCAACTGAAAAGCGCGCTTGCTCCGGCGCACAAAATCCCGCGGAAACACTCCCACTCAAGATAGCTCCACAACCCCTGCGGTTATTTACTAAGTAGGTTCACGGCTACCGGTTTCCTGATTCGCCATGAAACTCCTCGCTCTGCTTGCGAACGGATGCCGCAGGTGTACAATCGGCGCACTTTCGGACACCGACCAGATTCTGTCTCCGCGTCCGTAAAGTGATCCTGCAACGCTTGGGGCGGTCTCGATTCGGTACTCCATTCGCATTTCGGGTCGCCACCCGCATGGGCGAAGCCGCACGTCGGCTACGCGATTCCACGGCTGACGCACACGAAGTCGCGGGTCGAAACCTGCCCCCTCGCATCGCAGCCGGACCCCGGTACTGCGGCTAGAGTTCATCTTCCAGGGAAAAAGCAGAGAAGACGAGGAGGAAGCCATGACAATGATGATGACCTGTGCACTCATCCAGAATCACGCCGCGACCAGCAGATCGCGCCGCCGCGAGACCCTGGCGCTTCTCTTGGCACTGCCGCTCGTGCTGTTGCTGGCTGGCTGCACTCACACTCTGACCGTTCAACTGGGAGGCGCCGGCTCCGGTTCCGTCTCAAGCAGTCCCGCCGGAATCTCCTGCGGAGCCGGCGGGACCGCATGCTCCGATACGACAAATGACGGCACGCCATTTCTGCTGACCGCCACTCCCAGCCGCGGCTCGGTCTTCGCCGGTTGGGGAGGCGCCTGCAGCGGTGCCGCTCCAACCTGTTTCATCGACCTGACCGCCAGCTTTACCGCCGTCGCGTACTTCCGTACGACCCAGGTTTCCACAGGTGCGTACCACACCTGCGCGCTGAAGATGGATGGCACCGTCTGGTGCTGGGGCAGAAACAATGAAGGCGAACTCGGCCGCGGCACCAACTCGAGTTTCGGCGCCGACTTTCCCACTCAGATCGTCAATCTCGCCAACGTAGTGCAAGTCGCTGCCGGCGGCTATCACACCTGCGCCATGCTGGCGGGCGGAGCCGTGCAGTGCTGGGGGCGAAACACCGAGGATCAGGTGGGCGAATTCTCCGACATCGCCGATCCCATCACGGCGCCTAGACCCATTCGCACCACGGCCACGGTCCCGGGCCTTTCTATCGCCGCCGGAGGCTATCACTCCTGCGAAGTCATGAGCGACGGCACTGTGATGTGCTGGGGCGCCAATAACGCGCAGCAAATTACCGCCGGGACATTCGGTCAGATAGCCTGGGCGACGCCAGCAGCTGGCGTCGGCGGCGCAGTCGCCGCAACCGCTGGCGCCTACCACTCCTGTGCGCTGCTGAGCAATGGCATCGTGAATTGCTGGGGCTATAACAACGACGGTGAGTCCGGGATCTCGCCTGGCCCGTTCAATGTAGTTCCTCTCTCCGCCACGCAGATCGACGCCTCCATGGGCGCGGGACTACAAGCCACAACCGCTCAGGGCGGCTACCACACCTGTGCGTTACTGAAAAGCGGCGGAATCACCTGTTGGGGTTTCAACGGCCACGGTGAATTGGGAACTGGAAATACGTTTGGCCCGCAGCCAACCGGCTTGCCGGTCGGTGTCATGGGACTCCCAGGCGCAGCCAGTGCCGTGGCCTCTGGCGGTTACCATACTTGCGCCATTGTGAGCGGAAGCGTCTTGTGCTGGGGAGCGGATGAAAGCGCACAGCTCGGCCGCGGCACCTCGGGAACCGACATACTGAGTCCCGGGCTCGTCTCCCCTCTCCTGCCGACCGCTGTCAGCGTGGATGCCGGCGGATATCACACCTGCGCTGTGTTTTCCGGAAGTACGGACGATGTCCGCTGCTGGGGCCGCAATACCGAGGGCCAATGCGCCCGTACTTCTAACAACGGACACATAGATCCCGTGCCTTCGCCCATGAAATCGTTTTGAAGACCTTTCGTTCAGCGAATGCCGCCTCTTGAGACAGTGGTGCAGCTTGCGCTGCACCACGCCTTTTTTCGACGACGTCGCAATCGAGATTACGGCGTCACCTTAAATACATTCCCGCCCTGCACAATCTGGACCAGGAAATTCTTCACCGTCGTCCCATACAGATTTCCCGCGCTGTCGCGGAAGAGTCCTGCAAATGGAACCGCCCCATCGTCAAGCCCGGCAAAATTGTGCAGAACCTTCACCGATTCATCCGTATTTAGCTGGAACACTGTTCCCAGATTCTGATCGCCGCCCAGCTGCGCCGTTCCAAAGAGATTTCCGCTCGCATCTTCAACCAGACCTCCGTTCGGGTTCTTGGCTTCGGCCTGCGTGAAGCGATGAACCACCGTGTAGGTCCCGTCCTGGGCGATCTCATACACGGTTCCGTTTTCCGCGATGCCGCCTTCGACTGCCGTGCCGAACAAGTTGCCATTCTTGTCGAGCAGCAACCCGCCCTGCGGAACTGCGCCATCGGCGCCGCCGGCGAAGGTGTGCAACACGGTGAACGTATGGTCGGTTGCGATCTTGAACACCACGCCGCAACCGTCTCCCGCATTCAGAAAAAATTCAGGGCAAGTCAGGTCGCCACCCGACTGCGCCACTCCATACAAGTTTCCCGCTGCGTCCTGAACTAGTGGTCCGATCGGGTTGGCGCCGTCGATTCCGCCCGTGAAAACGTGCAGAAAGTGCATCGTGCCCGTCGAATCCAGACGGAAGATGCTGCCGCAACCGATGAAGCACTTCTGCTTGTTGCCGAACTGCGCTGCGCCAAAAATGTTGCCATTCTTGCCCAGCAGCACGCCGCCAGCCGGCGACTTTGGAGTCGTGTTATGTAGCCCTCCCTGAAACGCAAACAGAATCGTCTCCTGGCCCTGCGGCGAAAGCTTGTAAATCACGCCTGCGCCGCCGCTTCCGCCTTCCGCGATGCCGTAAAGGTTTCCCGCCGCATCCTGCGTCAGCGAGCCGGTGGGAAAGTCGCCCAGCGATGAACCATTAATGTTGAACAGAACCGACTCTTTCAACTTGGCATCGATCTTGAAGATCGTGCTTGGGTTCGTGGTCGTTCCGAAAATGTTGCCGGCGGAGTCGCGAATCACCGATCCTTGTGGTTCTGCGCCGTCGTTTTGTGAATTGAACTGGTGAAGGGCGGTGAAAGTTTGCCCGTAAGCCGGGAGCATCGCCGCCAAAGCGAGCAGCAGCATCGCAGCAATTCGTGCAGTCTTCATGAATTTCCTCTGTCGTCTGATTTGCACGCACACGTACCCCTGGCCGCGAATGCATGCGCATTTCATAGTCGGCAGAGAACGTCTGTCTTAGTGCATGGGGATTAGATGTAGCGAAACGCCGGCGCTTGTAAAAACGTTGTAACCGCGAAGTAAAGGTTTCCGTTGAAGAGAATCTTCAGTATTTGCGGACAATCCTCTCCCCGTGCGAGCCATGAGGCTCGCTCGCAGCGAAACGCGATTGCCGCGCGCTTACATTCTGTTGTAGACGTACGTCTGGGCGTTCGTCTGGCCGGTATCCTGGACCGTGAGGGTCAGCGTCTTGCCATCCGGCGAGAGTTCAAATTTCGTGTGATCCATCACCTTTCCCTTTACCTTGTCGGTGACCTCGAGCGTGTGAGCATTCACGCGCTTACCCGACGACATGGATCCCTGCGCGACATTCGGACCCTTCTCTTCGTAATCCTTCCCGTCGAATTTCATGCTCAGGGTGTCTTTGTAAGCGGGAGTATGGAAAGTCAGGCCATCACCTTCAAAGGGCTGAATTTCCCACTCATCCGGAGAACTGAATTTCACGTCCGTATCCTCCCACGTGCCTCCCCAGCCGGAGCCGCCGCTTACTTTTTTCATCACGACGGTGAAGTCATCGGTTGTGCCGTCAGGCTTGTTGCCTGTTCCCTTGATGGTTTGCGTTTTCCCGTCATTCGAAAGCGAATGGGTCATCGAACTGAGAACCCTTCCGTCCTTCTTGATCACCATCTTCCAGTTGTTGGCATCCAGCGGAGTGATCGCGACGGTGTTTCCGAACTCACTCGGCTGATCCGTGCCATCGTTTGTATATGTGTTGCTCACGTTGCCCGAGCTCCATTTGTATTTGTTGCCGCCCAGATCCTCGATTTTTGTTTGTTCACCGGTAACCTTGCTTTTCTCCATGTTCAGCTTCCACTTCCCGATAAACGGATCGTCCGCGGCCCAGAGTGTCCCAATCAGCAAGCACGCCAGTGCGAGTGAAGCATAGAAACGTTTCATGGTTACCCTCCGGCGGCGGATTATAGTCCACAGTTCGGCAAAAACAAGCGGGAATGAGGAATCAAGCTAAGCGCTGGAAGGGTGCGCGAGAATTCCGGCAAGTACGCGACCACGCAACGGGAACGATGCGGCGAAAGCGCGACCGCATTCAGCCGCGAAGCGGCGAAAGAATGCAGCCCACGGCGGAAGCCGTGGGACTATGCTTGGGGCCGTTTACAATAGTCGTCAAACTTTCCCAGGGAGAAATCTTGACCCCGACCCGAGATACAGCCTGGCAGCTACTCACCGAATTCACCCAATCCGAAAGCCTGCGCAAGCACGCTCTGGCCGTCGAAGCCTGCATGCGCGCGTGCTCGAAGAAATTCGTCGGCAGCTCGCCCGAGGCCGAAAATCTCTGGAGCATCGTCGGACTCATCCACGATTTCGACTACGAGCGCTGGCCCACGCCCGAAGAACATCCCTACAAGGGCAACGAAATTCTCAAAGAGCGCGGATACTCCGACGAAATCCGCCGCGCCATCATGTCCCACGCCGAATACTCCGGCGTCTCCCGCGACACGCCCATGGAAAAAGCTCTCTTCGCCTGCGACGAACTCGCCGGATTCATCACCGCCGTAGCCCTCATCAAGCCAAGCAAATCTCTAGCTGAAGTCGACGTGAAGTCGGTTCGAAAACGAATGAAAGATAAAGCCTTCGCCCGCAAAGTCAACCGTGACGACATCATCAACGGCGCCGCCGACCTCGGTGTCGATTTAGACGAGCACATCAACTTCTGCATTGAAGCCCTAAAGCCCATCGCCAAAGAATTAGGCCTGGACGGCAGCGCCGCAAAGCCAGCGTAGACACGTTACTAGCGATGTCGAAGTAGTAAGCTGTTATAAGGAATCTGTCATGCTGAGCGGAGTCGACCTTCGCGAAGCGAAGGCCGGCGCAGTCGAAGCATCCCTGCAACCGCCAGGACCACCTGCCATCACCGTCCCGCCATCTTTGCCTTCTTCTGCCGCTCCCGTTCCTCCCGCATCTCCTGCACACTCTGCGCCACCAGCGGCGAGTACAACGCCTTCACCCACTCCGGATTCCCCCACTGCGGCTGCCCCACCATCGCCTTGTCGTATTCGACCAGAGCGGCCTCTTGCTCCCGAGCCTGCCATCGCGCCACTGCCTCCGCCATCGTCTTCTCGCGATCGTTCATCTCTTCATAGTTGCCGGTCGTCTGCAGCGCATCGCTGTAGCGCCGGATCTCAATCATGATCCACGCCCGCCGCACCCAAAGCCGCAAATTCCCCGGACGCAGCTGCACAGCCTCGTTGAGCAGTTGCGACGCGCGCCCCGAGTCGCCTGTCAGGTAATACCACCACCCGAGTTCGCCCATGTAATCAGGCGCCCAATTGTCGCCGCTAATGCGCAATTGCTTGTCCAGTGTGCTCGCAGGACCGGAATCGCCCGCGAGCAAGTTCAATCCGGCCTGCTCGACTTCTGCATTGCGCGGCTTCTCGCCATGAATCGATGCAATGTAATCTCGAAACTCTCCAGCCGCTGCCTTGCGATCGGCAGCCGCCAGCGCCATCGCATATCGCTCGACCAGCGCCGGATTTGGCGTGCCGCCCTCCATCATTTTTCGCAGCGTCGCCGCAGCACCAGAGAAATTCGCCTGCGCAAACTGCGCCAGCGCGAGCACATCTTCCGCTTCCGGCTGCTCGGCGCGCATCTTCAACGAGCGCGAGGCCAACTCTTCCGCCTGCGAATATTTCTTCGCCTGCATCGCCGACTTGGCGCGCGCGGTCCAGAAAATGTATGCGACCGCCAGATCCCGCTCCGGGCGCGTCGTCCAGCTCTCGCTCGCACTCATCTTCTGCACCTGCGCAATCCTCTCAGCAGGCAGCGGATGCGACCGGAAATATCCCTCCAAAGTCTGCAGCGCCACGTTCGAAGCTTCTTCCTGCGGCGAAGCCGGCTTGCGCTCTCGCCCCATGTACTGCCGGTACATGCGATCGAATGCCTCGAACATGCGAATCGCCCCGTTCGCCGAATATCCCGCGTTCACCGCCAGCCGAGTGCCCTCGCGATCCGCCTCGAGTTCCTGATCCTTGCTGTAGCCGGCTTCAAAAATAAAAATCGGCAACGCCACCAGCCCACCGAGCGGAATATGCCGCAGCGCCTCTTCCTGCTGCGCCCGCTCGGCGCAATGATAGTGATCAATGTGCTCGATCTCGTGCCCCAGCACCGCCGCCAGTTCGTCTTCGCTGTCCATCAGCGCAAGCAATCCGCCTCCGACGTACACATGCCCGCCCGGCAGCGCAAACGCGTTGATCATGTACTCACTCGGAATGTAGTGGAAACGGAACGGCAGGCTCCGGTGCGCGCGCGCCGCCAGTGGCCCTCCCACCTGATTCAAGTACTTCTCGACCGTCTGCACTTCTTCCTTGTTTGCGTCGCTCGCGCCGGGATGCCCGTACGAACTCGCAATCTCGTCCCCGATGCGAATCTCCTCCGCATCCGACATGCGCGTGAAATTCGAAGGCATGCGCGTAAGCTCGTGCTCGGTGTCAGCGACAAGATAAAGCACTGCCGCCGGGCTGGCCTCAGCCTCCACTTTGCGCCGCTCGCTCACCACCACAGCAGCAATGCCCAGCGCCACAATCGCCGACAATAAAATCCAACGCGTCATATTCTGAAACTCAAATCAGCTCGTAATACTTCACTTGAAATCTGACCTTCGCTGGCGTCATCCCGAAGCCCCGCGCTTTTACCAGCGGGTCGAGGGATCTCCCTGCAAAGTAACCGTGAGCGGGAGATCCCTCGCTCCGCCTGAAAAACGGCTACGCTCGGGATGACGCCACCGAAAATAAGAATCACAAATACCTTCGCAACGCCTCCCGATTCTTCGTATACAAAAACGAAACCAGCAACAGCGCCCCGCCCATAACAATAAAAGTCAAATACCGGTCCCGCGGATTCAACCGCCAAACATCGTCAACCAGAATCTTCCCAATACAAAGCAGCAGCAATCCCAAGCCCGTCAATCGGAAGCTGCGTTCGCCCACCCACAGCGCCAGCAAAAACACTGCCAGCCCTTCCAGCCCCCACGACAACGTGACCATGCCATGCCGCATCTCCAAGCCAAGCAAAACGGTCAGCAATCCAATCGCGATAAAAAAGAAAAACTGCTCTGGATGCCGCCCGAAAACCCGCACCAGATGCCCGATTCCGCTGCTTCCATCATCCTCGCCCTTCCGCCGCATGCGGAACGCAACCGGCAAAGCCGCCAGCAGCAGCGTGACCGTCGCGCCCACCGTGATCCACCGGCTCTCCCACACCGGAGCAGGGAAGTAGCTGCGCTCATAAAAATTGTGCAGCACGGTCCGGAACAAGACTCCGAACACAACCAGTAGCGCCTGATACAAAAACACGCGCAGACTGCTGCGCCAGGCAATCGCCAGCAACGCAAACGCCAGCGCCGCCCACGCCGCTGCCACCCAGTCCGCCTCAAGTTCAAATCGCATCAGCGAACCAACTGTGACTGTTCCCAGCCAGCAGCAAATCTCTCCAGTGCGAAACTTCTTCTCCCTAGAAGCGAGCTCGCCCTCAGTCTGCCGCAATCCCCAATACGCATAGAAGAAAGCCAAAGCAATCGGCACCACCGTATAAAATCTTGGACTCACCTCACCCGGCATCCCCTCCGCGCTCAGGTTCACAAAGAAAATTCGTACAAACGTCGAAGCCAGCAACACGTAGCTCTGCAATCGCAAATGCAGATTCTTTCGCGTCAGCCCCAACTCAAGCAGCAACAATCCACCCACGACCCACGCATCCGCCACGCCAACCGGACGCAATTCATACCATGCCAGCAACGCCAACAGAAAAGATGCAGCCCACGTATAACTAGCGCTCGCAATCGACGCGAACGGCCAAGCCTCGGAATCATCTTGTGCCCGGCTGAAGCGCGCCGTAACATACAGCGCAACCGCCACCAACGAAACCGTAACCAGCCGCAGCGAAACTCCACCAACTTTCCCCTCATCCTCCAGATTGATCGCCAACACCCGCACCACGCCGCAAGCGGCAACAAACCAAGCCTGATATCCCAAATCCGAAGCCGCGAGCCACCGCGCCGCAACCGTCAACCCAAGCGCCAGCCCACACCATGCCACCGCAGTCCACGCTTCCGGAAACGCAATCCACGCCGCGGCCACCAGCATCACCATGCCCGCGTATGAGAACCGCTCCATCACGCGCCGGTCGTACTCGACCGCAAACATCTCCGCCCAGCCGCGCAGCACCCAATGCGCATTCGCGTAGAACACCGCGGCCGCCACCACAAACAACACAGCCAGCGCGAAATCCGGACGCACATCGGCGCCATCCATGCGCCGCCCAAAAATCGCCGCCGCGTCGTAGGCAATCATCTGCCCTGCCACGAGTACCGACGCGATCATCCCCAGCCGCCGGAAAATCACCTCCTTCGTCCACACGCCAATCAGCAGCAGCGCCTCAGCGTCGGCCAGCCACAGAACCGAAAGCCGCGCGCCCGAATAGCGGAACGGAAACGCCGCAATCAGCAGCACCACGCCCAGCGTGCACAGCACAATCACCGCGCTGCGCCGCCGTCGCGCCGCCGGCAGTTGCCCCAGCGCGACTTCAACCGCGCCAATCGCCAGCAGCGCCCAGAACGCCCACTCCGGATGCACCGACTGATACTTCAATAGCGCCAGCAGCAATGAAGTATTCAGCAGCGCCGCCGCCGTCGAAATCCGCTCCTGTCGCTGGTCCTCCGGCGAGCGGAAAACGTATGACAGCCGGAAGACTAACCAGTACAGCACCAGAATCCCTGCGCTCGGCACAAACTCCGCAAACGGATGCCGCTTCCCATGCATCGGCTCGATAATCGGCCGCAGCCACAAAAAATGATTCAGGTAGCTGGCGAGGATCCCGAACACTTCCAGCTCGAACCACTGCATGCGCCCGACAATAAACACCAGCCCCGCCGCCAGCACCGCGCCGGCAGTCAGGCTGTACACATTCGAGTGGCTGATCGTGACCGTGAGAAACGCAAGCAAGAATGTCAGCCCGGTCACCACCTGGGAGCGATAGCGCAGCGTATGCGCCACCATCGCAGCCGCCACGCCAAGCATCAGCAGAAGATCGGTCAGTTGCGAATCGATCACGTGCGCCGCCGGCACGTGATACATCGCGTAAGTCGTGAAAAAAAGCAGCGCCCATCCGCCGCCAATTCCCGCTCGCGCCAGAATGCGATAGCGTTCGCTACGCTCGAACCAGATGCCCGCCGCCAGCATTACGACAGAAGTGATCAGCCCAACCAGTACCTTGCCGCCGGGCCCCATTGCACGCAGTTCGTAGGAAAGAAAAAATGCGATTCCCAAAACAACAAATGCAATCCCGACCTTGTTCAGCCAGTCGGTCCCCAGCATCTCTTCAATGTCGAGCCCGGATCTGAAACGATCAAAAAGCGACGGCCCGCTCGGAGTCGCCGCAAACGCGGGCGGCGCAGGCGGAGTTCTTTGCGCCGATGTAGCTTCGGGATTCACTACCTCAGCAGGCGGAGTGGAAGGAGGAGCCACCGGCGTGGGCCGCGTCGGCGCCACCGGGCGAGTCGCAGGAGTAATCGTCGGAGGGAGAACCGGCGTCGCTACAGGAGTCGGCGCCGGCTCAGCCGCAAGGGTTCTCGCGGCAGCAGTTTGTTCGGCCGCCAGCCCAGGCGCACGAAATTCCTTGAGCTGTTTTTCAATAGAGTGAACCCGCGCCGTCAGGTCCGCCCAGCGCTGTTGATCTTCGACGCGTTCCTTCTTGCGGCGGGAGTTCGCCCACCACACCAGCACCCAGGGACCGAACAGGATGAACAACGCGATCCCGATATAGAAGATGACGTCCATTAGCGCTTCATGCTGCCGCAAACGCCCGGACTACAGACGCGCGATTCTACTAGATACCCGCACAATTCGCTATGATCCCATTCACCGCTCCATCGCCTATCCCACGTATTGAAAGGGCGCGGTTTCAAGCCGCGCCGTCAGCCCATTACTCTCGTTTATTCCTTTAACTATGCACATGAAAACCTGTGCTAAGATCGCCTCCACTTGGGTAAGTTGGGGGCTATCTCCGGGCGTCGGGCGGCTTTAAAGGATCAATAGAAACCCTTATGAACACCGAGAGCGGCGAACCCACAGAAACTGCAATTCTGGCCTGCAGCAAGTGCGGCGCGAGCCTTCCCGACGAAGCCCAGTTCTGTCTGAAGTGCGGCAAGCCCGTAAGTTCGCCTGCAAGTAAGACCCCGGTCGTAGAAGTAATTCCTCCGGCAACTCTGCCCCAGCGACGTCGCAGCCGCAAATCCTTGTGGTGGCTCCTGCTGCTACTCTTTTTTGTCTTTGTCGTGTGGGTCGTCAGCAGCGACACCGCTCCTGCCCAGGGAATTCAGGAACTGATCGGATGGAAGCACGACCAGACGATCCTCGACACGCCCTTCACCGTGGGTGCGCACACTTTCCGCTATTACAAGTTCTCTTTACCGGAGGGGTCGGTCAACGTTGCCATCGTCGGCGACTTCTCAAGCACTGCGGCCGAAATTCCCATCTCCGGCCACAAACAAAAAGACGCCAAGGGTCCGAACCAGACTCAGGCTCCAGAACCCGATAACGGCATCCAGGTCTACGTCCTGACCGAATCCGCCTTCACCATCTGGCAGCAGGGATACGCAACCGGCTCGCTCTATGACAGCGGCAACGTGTCGCAGGGCAACATTCACGGCGATCTGCCCGCCGGAGCCGGAATTTACTACCTGGTCTTCAACAACAAGCCCGCTCCGAAGGCCTCCAAGTCCATTCACGCCACCGTGCTTCTGCATTACAAGAGCTGGCTCCCTGAGTGGTACCGTTCCACTAAGGAACGCTTCATGAATTGGGTCGGATCCTAGCGCAAAACTCGCACCCATAGCTTCGCGCAACGCCCCTGTTTCCAACGGTTTCGAGCAGAAACCGCCCGCCCGCAGTTACCTGCGGACAACGCCTTCCCGTCACTTGCGACTGCCTCCCTCATGAATTTCACTAATGGGGAACTTCTCTTTCCACCTGTGCCATTTCGGATCGCATGTTCGATTCGGCCGAATGGAGGGAAAGAACATGCTGTCCAATTCTCAGGAGGGTCATTTGCGTAAACTCATAGCTGGTGCGTGCTTCTTGGCGCTATTTTCGTTGTCGGCATTCGCGGCCGAGGGCGATGCTCCCAAAGCCGAATTCTTTGGCGGATATCAGTACAGCCATTTGGAAGGAACCGGCAGCGCCAACGGTTTTAACTTCGCGTTCAACGGCAACTTCAACAACTACTTCGGTATTACCGCTGATTTCGGCGCAGCCTACACGAATCAGGGCGGCATTAACTACAACAACTACACCTACACGTTCGGCCCGGTGCTCTCGCTCCGCGCCAACAAGGCTTACACTCCGTTCGTGCACGCGCTGATCGGTGGCGACCACGCGACGGCGAGCGCGTTGGGTGTGAGCTCGAGCGGAAACGGTTTTGCACTGCTGGCTGGCGGCGGCGTGGATTTCAACTTCACGCAGCACCTGTCATTCCGCGCAGCCCAGGCTGACTGGATGCTGGTTCACGGCAACGGCGGAACCAGCAGCAAGAACGCCCGCATCTCAACCGGCTTGGTGTTCCGCTACTAAGCAAGGTTTGAGTTTTCAGTCAGAAAATCAAAAACAGAATGGATGCCCCACGTCTCGCCGAATTTGCGAGACGTGGGAATTCTATTTTGGGCACCTATTGTTGAGCGGATGGAAGTTTCTTTCGTGAAGGCGGAGAGAAGTGCAGTAACGCGATCCCCAAAGCCCTGTCATGCTGAGCGAAGCGGCGAAACGAGCGAAGCGAATTTCGTCGCGCAGTCGAAGCATCCCTGCTGCAATTCCGACGTTGTGGGTCTAGAGCAGTTGTACCAATCGAACGCGGCCTGAGGGAACGAGCGCTACTCTTACCGCATCGACTCCTCAATCTCCGAAATCCAATCCGGCCGCTTCAGCACCTCGCGCGGCTTCGGACCATCCGCGGCGCCGACAATCCCGTCTTGCTCCATTAGATCTATCAAGTGCGCGGCGCGGCCATAACCAATGCGCAAGCGCCGTTGCAGCAGCGAAGTCGAAGCCTTACCAAACTCGATGACCAGCTTCACCGCTTCACCATACATCGGATCGTCTTCGCCTTCACCCGCTTCGCCGGAATCGCCGCCACTTCCGCCAGCGCCAGCTTCACGCTCTTCTTTCGGCGCTTCCAGGAACTGCTCCACATATTCCACCGGTGCTTGCGCCTTCCAAAATTCAACGACCGCTGCAATTTCTTTTTCCGTAACAAACGGAGCATGCAGCCGATGCACGCGCGCCGATCCGGAAGGCAGATACAGCATGTCGCCTTTACCCAGCAGCGCTTCGGCGCCATTGGCATCTAGAATCGTTCGCGAATCGACTTTGGTTGCGACGCGGAATGAAACGCGGGCAGGGAAGTTGGCCTTGATCAATCCGGTAATCACGTCGACGGAAGGTCGCTGTGTTGCCAAAACAAGATGAATGCCGACCGCGCGCGCCATCTGTGCCAATCGCGTGATCGACTCTTCGACGTTCGACGAATCCAGCATCATCAGGTCGGCCAGTTCGTCGATGATGATGACAATGTAAGGCAGCGGCTTCTCGTCCGATTCCTCGCCGAACAAACTCGGCGTGTCGCCCTGATCGAAAAGTTTGTTGTACTGGTCGATGTTGCGCACGCCTTTGGCAGCGAGCAGCTTGAGCCGCCGCTCCATTTCGCGCACAGCATTGCGTAGCGCGTTGGCCGCGAGTTTCGGCTCAGTGATGATCGGTGTATAAAGATGCGGAACGCCTTCGTAATTTCCAAGTTCGAGCCGCTTGGGATCGACGAGAATCAGCCGCACCTGGTCGGGCGTTGCCTTGTACAAGATCGACATGATCATCGCGTTGATCGCGACCGATTTACCCGCGCCAGTCGAGCCGGCAATCAGCAAATGCGGCATGCCCGCAAGGTCGGCCGTGACGATGCGGCCATTGATGTCCTTGCCCATGGCGATCGTCATCTTCGACTTCGATCCCATGAACTCCTGCGACTCGATGTTCTCGCGCAGCCAGATGATTTCGCGCTGCCGGTTCGGCACCTGAATGCCTACGGTGCTCTTTCCCGCCATGCGCTCGATCAGAATGCTCTCGGCCTTCAGCGCAAGGCAGAGATCGTCAGACAGATTTGTAATGCGGCTGTATTTGATGCCGGCTTCCGGCTTGAATTCAAACGTCGTAACAACCGGTCCGGGATTGATCTGCGTGATCTGTCCGTGAACTTCGAATTCGGCGTATTTTTCGGTCAGCACTTGCGCGAGCAGTTTGAGTTCATCGGCATCGACGGCTTGCTGCTCATCCGGGCGCTGCAACAGGCTGCTCGAAGGCAGCTTGTATCCGCCGGCAATGCGCGGCATCGTCGTTTTCGCCTTGTGGCCACTGTCGGCGCGTTCGGTCACTTCCGGATCGGGCGCAGCTTCCGCGGGCGGTTCGCTCTCGAGCGGCGGTTCCATCAAAACGCCGCCAGTCGCCGCTTTCGCCGCGGGCGCCGAAGACTCTTCTTCCGCCAACATTTTTTCGATGCCGGTGCGGCGCGGTTCTGCAGGCATTTGCGGCGCAGCGGGCCGCGTCGGAATCAACTGCGTCTTCACGATGGGCTTCGAAATCCGCCGCTGCTCAAGTTCCTTCTGCTGGCGCTTCTTCAACCGCTCTTCGCGCCAATCCTGATAGCGATTCCACAGTGCGGTGACAAACGCAAAGCGCGTCGGAGCCCAAAGCTGAATCGCAGAAAATGAAAATGCTGTCGTGAGATAAAGCGCAACGGCAAGAACCGTGGCGCAAACGATGTAAGCGCCGACAAGGTTCAGGTAGTGAATCATGAAGTCGCCGACAACGCGCCCGAGCAGGCCTTCAATCGGAATCACGTTCATCCAGCGAAAATGTCCCGGCAATAGCGCGAGCAGAGCGGGAACGAACATCATCAGCCAGATTCCGCCGAGCGTTTTCGCCAGCGGCGACTGAACTTTGCTCGACCGGAACCAGCGAACGCCGAGCGTCGCCGGAAAAATCGTCAGCAGAAATGCGCCGATGCCGAAAAACTGCAGGAACGCATCAGCCGAGTAAGCGCCGACAACGCCGATCCAGTTACGCGCCGCATGCGAACCGGTCAGCACCGAAGCGCTGTTCCACGACGGATCAAGCGAAGAATAGGAAACAAGGGCGAGAAAAAGGAGGAGT
This sequence comes from Candidatus Solibacter sp., assembly GCA_035501655.1. GTDB lineage: Bacteria > Acidobacteriota > Terriglobia > Terriglobales > Acidobacteriaceae > Sulfotelmatobacter. Next base: position 17,355 of record DATJVU010000041.1, on the reverse strand, counting down.
GCGGAGACGCACATCAGGAATCCGATCAGCTCGTTGAGCCGTCGGTTCCCGGTCGGGACAAAAATAGTCGCCAAATAATCCATGAAGGCCAGATTCACGCCGCAGACACGCTTCGTGTCCCAAGCGCCGCAATCGGCCAGAGCCCTTTCATTATGCCAAGAAGGCGTGGTTCCGACAATCGCGGAAATTGACAGTAGTGTTGAGTTGGTTTCCTTGGTTTGGGTGTTGGGTTTTAGGTGTTAGGTCTTGGGCCTTAGGACTTGGGTATTGGGTCTTGGTCCTTGGGCAACGCGAGGCGCAGGGTTCGATTTCCCAACACCCAAGACCAACGACCCAAGACCCGAAGTTAAGCAAGCTTCGCCGCAAACACCAGCACCAAAACTCCCACAATGATTCTGTAAACCGCAAACGGCGCGAATCCGCGCTTGCGGACGTAGGCCATGAACCAGGCTACTGACGCGTAGGCGACGATGAAGGAGACGACGAAGCCGATGGCCAAGACAATCCATCCGTGAGGATCGATTTGTGCGACGCCGATTGGATTCTCGCCTTTGCCGCGGAGGGATTTGTAGAGCGTGTACAACGTCGCTGCAGCCATTGTCGGCATGGACACGAAGAATGAGAATTCCAGCGCCGCTGCGCGCGACATTCCGGCAATTTGGCCAGCGGCGATCGTCGACATGGAGCGTGATGTTCCGGGGAACACTGCGGAAAAGATCTGGCAGAGGCCAATCCACATTGATTGACCGAGGCTCATGTCTTCCATCTTCCAGGTGCGGATGCGGCTCCCAGCAGCCGGTCCAGCTGCTTCGGCCTTGGCATGCATGGCGTCGACAATCCACATCACGACTCCGCCGATGAGCAGCGACCAGCCGATGATCATGATGTTTTCGAGGTGCTTGCCGATCACCTTGGTCAGCAGGAATGAGGGAATCGCAGTCACCAGAAATGCGATGGCAGTCAGGCCCAAAGGATGCGTGAGTGCGGTCTTGTTTCCACTTTCGCCGCTCGGGAATGTGGAGAGGAATTTTGTGATGCGGCTCCAGAAATAAACCGGAAGGCACAAGATCGCGCCGAACTGGATGACGATGGAATACATCTTCCAATAGCCGTCGGAGAGGCTGATGTGCAGCAGCGCTTCCGAAAGGCGCAAATGCGCGGTCGAGCTGACGGGGAGAAATTCGGTGAGTCCTTCGACAATGCCGAGAATGAGCGATAGCAAGTAGTCGTTCAATTTTCCTCCGGGGGGAACGGGAACAGTATCGCAGGTTGCGTGGAGTTTGGGCAGTGCTGGTTAAGGGCTCGTGATCTTCCGGTTTACATACAATTGCAGGGATCCTTCGACTGCGTGATTGCTCCGCTTTGCGGAGCAATCACTTCGCTCAGGATGACCGAATCCAAAATTGACTTTTTGAAACGAAAAATCAATCGCTGGCGTTGCCCCAGGTTGGGACGCCTTGCTGGATGTAGAAGATCAGGCGCTGGGCTCGAGAGGACCAGTCGCTCTGGGGATATTGGGTGACGATTTTTTGCGCTAGCGACAGAGCGCGGTTTTTCGATTCCTCGGCTTTTTTCTGGTTGGCTTCGGTTTTGTAGATTTCGATTAGCGCGCTGCGGCGCCAGGCGGCGTCGTAGAAGGCTTCGGGCGCAGCCGAAGATTGCTCGTGCTCGCCGGCGAATTTTTCGTACATGTCGGCTTCTTTTTCAGGACACTTCGAGGCGCCTTGCCAGTCGCCGCAGAGCTTGTTTTCCAGCATGTGGAAGGCGGCTAGATCGGCCCACTTGGTTCCGGGATATTTCTTGACGACCAGCTTCATCCACTCTTCGTCGATCTGGCCACGCATGTACGCTTCGCGCTCGCGCGCTGAGGGTCGCGTCATGATGTCGGATCGTTCGATCTGCCAGCGGATGTCGGCCGCGCGGTAGAGACCCTCGGCGGCGAGCGGTGACGTTGGAAATAAGTCGTAGACGCGGTAGTAAAGGCGCATGGCGTCTTGCGCGGCGTCGCGGCGTCCGCGCCGGCGGCTGGCCTGATCTTCCGAGTCGGCGGCCTCGCCGAAAATAATCTTGTCGCCGTTGGGAGTGCTGGTGCCGACCAGAGCTTTGCCGACGATCCATCCGGTGATGGTTTTGCCTTCGGATTCAGGATCGTAGTCATCGGCATCCTTCTTGGGTTCGCGAATGATCGCTTCTACGTGGACCCAGTCGCGGCTGGTTTCAATGATGACGAGTTCGTGACCGCGTCCGGCTTCGCCGAGTTTGGCGGAATCCGCGCTGGGCGCGACGCGAATGCTGGCTTCGTGGACGAGCGTGCCGCGGACGGCGTCGGCGGAAGCGAGCGTTGTGAAGAGAAATAGGGCGGCGAGGGTTATGAAAATCGCGGCGTATCGAAACGGGAATTCTTGGCGCTGCGAGGTATACCCCCCTCCCCCCCGATCTATTGGAATGAGAGAGTTAGCGGGGAAATGCGATTTGATCCTTGGGTTGCAATCAGTTGCGGGCAAAATCTTGTCCGCAAAGGAGTTAGCGGAGCGGCGCGGGAACGTCGTCATGGCTTCTCTTGTGTGATGGTTAAGGATGATCAATCGGTTGGATGAAGTCAAGGTGATTTGAGTGAAGGAGTTTGGCGGTGTGCTTTCTAGCAAGGTTTTTTCGGGTGTCGGCTGGACCGCAAATCCCATCCGGCTGCATTTTTGTCATCTGCGGACGTAAGGTCCTTCACGGCGGCTTTGCCGCTGTTCAGGATGACATCTGCTGCGTGGCGGCGGTGACACTACGTGCGTTGGAGTTCGGCGAGCATGTTTGGTTCGATGTTGCCGCCGGAGATGATGGCTACGTTGAGTTTTGTGTTGGGGAGTTGGTCGCGGTGGAAGAGGAATCCGGCGGTGGCTACGGCGCCGCTGGGTTCGGCTATGGTTTGCGGATTCGTTGCCAAGAGCTTCATGGCTTCGCGGATTTCTTCTTCGGTGACGGTGATGATGTCGTCGACGTAGCGGCGGATGTGCTCGAAGTTGATGTCGCCGATGCTTTGGGTGCGGAGGCCGTCGGCAAGAGTGCGCGAGACCTGCTCGGCGGGGAACTGGACGATCTTTCCGGCGCGCAGGCTGGCCTGGGCGTCGGCGGCTAGTTCGGGCTCTACGCCGATCACTTTCACTTTGGGATTTGTGAGTTTGATGGCGGCGGCTACGCCGCTGATGAGGCCTCCGCCGCCTACGGGGCTGAGGATGGTTGCGGCTTCGGGCGCGACTTTGTTGGTTAGATCTTTGAGCTTGGCTAAATCTTCGAGAATTTCGAGACCGATTGTGCCTTGGCCGGCGATGATTTTTTCGTCGTTGTAGGGTGGGACGATGACGTATCCGTGCTGGGCGGCTAGCTCTTCGGCTTTGATTCTGCGCTCGTCGGAGCCTGGGCCTACCAGGACTATTTCTGAACCTAGCTTGGCTGTGGCTTCGCGCTTGATTTGCGGCGCGTTGTTGGGCATCACTATGACAGATTTTGTTTTGAGTGCGCGGGCTGCGTAGGCGACGCCTTGGGCGTGGTTGCCGCTGGAGTAGGAGATGACCCCTTTTTGACGTTCGGCTTCGGTCAGGGAAGCGATTTTGTTGTAGGCGCCGCGGAGTTTGAAGGCTCCGATGGGTTGCTGGTTTTCGGGCTTGAGGTAGAGGCGGGCGCTGTCAGGGCCAGATTTTCCCACGTCTCGCAACGGCGGCGAGACGTGGGGCACCCCATTCTTAGATACCCCCGTCTGCAGAAGATTGAATTCGATCAGAAGCGTGCGGACAGTGATGCCTTGTAGTCGAGTACGGGCGGACTGGAGGTCGGAGAGCGTGATCACTTTCTAAGCTTAGCAGAGCCATGATCTTGACATCATGATGTCTTTGTTAGTATCATCATGATGTGCGAACCACGCTTACCCTCGACCCTGACGTCACTGCTTTGCTCAACAAGGAAATGCGTAAAAGCGGAAATTCCCTCAAGCAGGTCGTGAATGAGACTCTGCGGTGGGGGTTCACCGCACCAAAACCGGCGCGGAAGCCGTTCAAGGTAAAGCCCATCAATCTAGGTCTTCCGCACTATGACAAAGTGGAAGAATTGCTCGAGCGCCTTGAAGGCCCGGATTACCGGTGATTGTCTTTGACGCAAATCTTCTGATCTATGCCTACGACAGCGGCGCGACTCAGCACGCGCTCGCGCGCCCTTGGGTGGAAGAGACTCTTTCCGGGGCCGAACGGGTGGGAATTCCCTGGCAATCAATTCTAGCGTTCTTAAGATTTATGACAAACCGGCGTTTGCCGGGTCAGCGGCTTAGTGTGCAGCAGGCTTCCGAGATCGTAGATGGATGGCTTGGACAATCGAATATTCAGCTGCTGATGCCCGGAGATCAGCATTGGCCCTTGCTGCGAAATCTATTGATTGAGGGGCAAGCGTCAGGGCCTTTGGTGAGTGACGCTGTGATTGCCGCTCTCGCGATTGAATATGGCGGCGTGCTGTATACCGCCGACCGCGATTTTGCGCGGTTCCCGGGATTGAGATGGGTGAACCCGCTGGCGTAGTTTCTTACCAGTCGTTGATTTCAAGTGGCTGGCCTTCCGGAACTTCTCGCCCCTGTTCGTCGAGCCAAAACAAAAGGACCTTTCTGCCTTTGATGTGGAATGTGAAACGGTAGTGAAGTGTGCGTCTGCTGGGTATGTGGTGCAGCAACAAAGATGAGCTCACGGCAACGTCACCGTTTCCACTTATGTCGAGAACGTATGGTTCTGAGGTTTTTTCCTCGAGTTTGATCTCGTACGTTCCTTCGTGTGCGTTGCATACTTCTACCGCCAATGCCTTGCTGTGTTCGGGGAGCTTTACGATTTGTACAACTTCACCGTAGGTCGAATCTGGAATACGTTCACCGCTTGTGGGCTCACCGGCGGAACGATTCAACGGGTCGATGAGCCAGAGTTGAAGTCCGGGAGCGGAATCTCGGTTTTTTGTGCGGGCGTAGACTCCAACAAATGGCGCATCGAAGCAATGATGGGCGAGGGATTCTGGGACGCGGGGCTTTGCCTGTGCAATCGCAGGGGGCGGAACCAGAGACGCAATTGCCGCTGCGACCCAAGCGAAATTAGTTCGCATCGCGTTCCTCACAAGCGGTCCATTCACAGGCGGTGGACAAGGCTACGTGGCCCACTAAATCTCCAAGATCACGGGCATGATTAGCGGGCGCTTTTGGGTTTGCTTGGAGATGTAGCGTTTCAGATCGGCACGGATTTTTTCTTTGATTACGCCGTAGTCGGCTTTTTCTTCTTCGCTGGAGTGCGCGAGCGTGTCTTCGACCATGCGTTTGGCGCCGTCCATGAATCCGTTTTCGCCGACGTTGAAGCCGCGCGTTACGATTTCGGGAGTGGTCTCGACCTCGCCGGATAATTTGTTGATCGCGATGATCGGGAGCACGATCCCGTCTTCGCTGAGGTGACGGCGGTCTTTGATGATCAGATCTTCGACCACGTCGGTGCGGTTGCCGGAGTCGATACAGACTCGGCCGACGTTGACTTTGCCGGTTTTGCGCGCGCCGAGTTCATCCAGTTCAAGCACGTCGCCGCTTTCGATCAGCATGACTTTGCCGACCGATCCGTGCATGGCTCCAGCCATTTCGGCGTGCAGCTTGAGCTGGCGATATTCGCCGTGCACCGGGATGAAGTAGCGCGGCTTGACCAGGTTGATGATGAGCTTGAGTTCTTCCTGGCTGGCGTGGCCGCTGACGTGGACCGGCGGCGAAGTGCCGTCTTCGTAGATCACGTGGGCTTCGCGGCGGAAGAGGTGATCGATCATGCGGTAGATCGTCTTTTCGTTGCCGGGAATGATGCGGCTGGAGAGGACGACGGTGTCGCCTTTTTCGATTTTGGCGTGCTTGTGATTGTCGACGGCAGCGCGCGAGAGCGCGGACATGGGCTCGCCCTGGGTGCCGCTGATGAGGACGCAGACTTTTTCCGGAGGGAAATTTTTCATCTCGCCGGGATTGATGACGAGGCCTTCGGGGACTTCGATGTAGCCGAGGTCTTCAGCGATCTCGGCGGAGTTGTTCATGGAGCGGCCGATGAAAACGACCTTGCGGCCATGCTCGTGCGCGAGTTGCACCGCGAGATTAATGCGATGGATCGAGCTTGAGAAGCACGAGATGAAAAGGCGGCGCTTGGTGTGGGCGAAGACTTCGTCGAATTTGCGACGAACGGCGCGTTCGCTGGGCGTGTAGCCTTTGCGCTCGACGTTGGTGGAATCCTGCAGCAGGGCGAGAACGCCGGTCTTGCCGTATTCGGCGAAGGTGTGGAGATCGAAAAGTTTGTTGTCGGTGGGAGTGGGATCGACTTTGAAATCGCCGGTGTGAATGATTACGCCTAACGGGCAATGAATGGCTAGTGCGACGCAGTCGACTAGACTGTGCGTGACCTGGATGGGATGAACGGTGAACGCTCCCAGCTTGAAGCGCTCGTTGGCCCGCATCTCGCGCAGGTCGGCGTCGTCGAGCAGGCCGTGCTCGTCGAGTTTGTCTTCGACGTAGGCGAGGGTGAACTCGGTGCCATAAACAGGGACGTTGAGTTCGGAGAGAAACCAGGGCAGCGCGCCGATGTGATCTTCGTGGCCGTGAGTGAGGATGATGGCGCGAATGCGCTGCCGATTTTCGGCGAGATAGGAGATGTCGGGAACAACGATATCGACGCCGAGCAGTTCGGCTTCGGGGAACATGAGGCCGGCGTCGATGACGAGGATGTCGTCTCCCCAGCGGACGGCCAGGCAGTTCATGCCGAACTCGCCGAGTCCGCCGAGCGGGATGAGTTGAAGCTTTCCAGTGGGCATTGGTAAAGATGATGCTAGCACGAATAGTCGTGAGTCCCGAGTCCTGAGTCGCGAGTCCTTCGTCCGAAGTCGGGAGCCGTGTGGGCTCAGGGTTGCACTGTTATGGCTTTCTGAACGCGCCTGCGGTAACGTGGGGTGATGGCAGACGAGCGGAAATCATGGCTGAGGCGGCGGGTGGAGGGTGCGTTGGTCAAGGGATTGACGCGCGCTTATTCGACGGTGCAGGTGAATCCGCAGAAATTTTTAATCCAGCTGCGCGCGGCTTACCGGTTGCCGATCAGCGGGTATCACGGCGTGTATTCGCTGGAGATTGGCGAACTGGATGAGGTGGCGGATTCGATTGTGCGGAGCGGGATGAAGATGGCCGCGGTGGAAGGCGCTGGTTTCGGGCTGGGCGGATTGATCACGATTGTGCCGGATTTGGGGATTCTTTCGGCGATTACGATGCGGACGATTCAGAAGTTGAGCCTGGTGTATGGATTCGAATTCAATACCGACGATGAGATTGCGGAACTGTGGATTGCGGCGGCGAGCGCGGCGGGAGTGGACATCAGCCGGGAGTTGATTGAGAAGGAAGTGGTGAACAAGTTTGTGCCCAAGGTGATCCAGCGGATTGCGGCGCGGGCCAGCGGTGAAGTCGTGGAGAAGTGGGCCGGGCGGGTGATTCCCTTGGCCAGTTCGGCGATTGGGGCTGGATTGAATTATTGGTTTGTGCGGGCTTGGGGAGCGCGGGCGAAGGCGCATTTTCAACAGCGGCATTTGTTGTTGCGGGAGCGGGCGCGGCTGGCGGTGGTGGATGCTCCGTCGCTTACGGACGGTGGGTGAACTGGGCTTTCTTACCACGGAGGCACTAAGGCACGGAGCGAAAGTCTGGTGGGTGATGCGATCGCGAGTGCTTATTCTACCCAAGCGAAAAGCAGGTTCCTCCCGTTGGTCGGAATGGCAAGCATTTTGGTAGGCGCCGAGTGATGTGGAACTATCGAGCCCTATCGAGTCTGGCAGATATGAGGATTCATCTCTAGGTTCTGGTGTTCTCCGTGACTTGGTGCCTCCGTGGTTAAATAAATTGAATGCGAAAACTTACATGCGCTGCCATTCTGTTCGATTTGGACGGAGTTCTGGTCGATTCGACTAAGGCTGTGGAGCGGGAATGGCGGGAGTGGGCGGCTCTGAAGGGCGTGGATGGCGACGCCATTGTGGCGATCGCGCATGGCGTGCGATCGATTGAGGTGATCCGGCGGACGGCGCCGCATCTTGATGCTGAAGCTGAGGCGGCCGCTCTTGAAAATCATGAGGCCCATGATCATCGCGGAGTTTCGTGCATGCCGGGGGCGCTGGAGTTGGTGCGGTCGATTCCGCGAGAACGATGGGGCGTAGTGACGTCTGGGTCGCGGTTGCTGGCTACTTCGCGGCTGCCGTTTTGCGGGCTACCGATTCCGGACGTGCTGGTGACTTCGGACGATGTGATCAATGGAAAGCCGCATCCCGAGCCTTATTTGAAAGGCGCGGCGCGGCTGGGATTTTCTCCCGCGGATTGTGTGGTGATCGAAGATGCTCCGGCGGGAATTGAGGCGGCGCGTGCGGCTGGGATGACGGTGATCGGGATGGCTAGCACCTATAAGCCGGATTTTTTGGCGCACGCGGATGCGGTGGTGACGAAGTTGGCGCAGATTGCGGTTGGTGCGGATGGCGTGGGGAAGTTGAGAATTGAGATTGTGTAGGGTTCTTTGCCCGACGGTTCGGTTTAGCGGGAGATCCCTCGCTACGCCTGAAGGGCGGCTTCGCTCGGGATGACGCCGGCTTTTTTCTCGACAGTTAGAGTGGCTTCCATTCGTCCAAACACTTTTTCGCGCGAGGGGGCGCTGCTGCTTATGAAGAAGCTGGTGGTTTTGTTTTTCTGTTTAGCTCTGTTGGTGGTGCCGGCGTGGGGGCAGGATGCTCCCAAGCTGGAGAGCGAACATCACGAGTTCGTGATCTCCAACTTCCACACCGAGAGCGGAGTTACGCTGCCGTCGGTGCGGGTGGAGTATGGGACGTACGGGCATTTGAATGCGGCGCGGGACAATGTGGTGCTGCTGCCGTCGCACTACATGGCCGACTATCACGGATACGAGTGGTTGATTGGGCCGGGGCACACGCTGGATACCGGGCAGTTGTTTCTGGTGGCGACGGAGTTGTTTGGCAACGGGCATTCTTCTTCTCCCAGCAATACGCCGGAACCGTTTCATGGGCCGCGCTTTCCGGTGATGACGATTCGCGACAACGTGGAGGCGGTCCACAAGCTGCTAACCGAGGAACTGAAGATCACGCACGTGCGCGCGATCATTGGATTTTCGATGGGCTGCCAGCAGGCGTTCCAGTGGGCGGTGAGTTATCCGACATTTGCGGATCGGATTGTTGGTACGGCGGGGACGGCGAAGACCTATGGACACGGTGTGGTGCGGCTGGAGGGGCAGATTGCGGCTTTGACAGCTGACGCTGCGTTTAAAGATGGAGACTACACTTCGCAACCGACGAAAGGCATGGAAGCGTTTGCGACCGTGTGGACTGCCTGGTTGTTTTCGCAGGAGTGGTGGCGCAAGGAGTTGTGGCGTGTGGGCGCGAAGCCGGGGACTACTTTTGAGAGCACGCTGCACGAGTTTCGAACAAATTTTATCCCCGGGGCGGATGCGAACGATTTGATTCTGCAGGCGCGGACCTGGGAGCACCACGATGTGGGAATGACTCCGGGGTTCAATGGGGACACGGAGAAGGCGCTCCGGTCGATTCAAGTTCCGTTTCTTTACATGCCCTCGGAAACTGATTTGTATTTTCCCGTGGGCGATGCGCGGTATGAGGCGGGGTTCATGCCGAAGGTTTCGTTGGTGCCGATTCCGTCTCTGTGGGGGCATACGGCTGGGGCTGGAGGGAGCGCTGAGGATGAGAAGTTTTTGAATGAGAAGATTGGGGCGTTTTTGGCGGGCAAGTGAAGATCTGGCGATCGCATTCCCACGTCTCGCAACGGCGGCGAGACGTGGGGCACCCCAACATAACGTGAGCCTCACAGGAGAGGCAGGTTCCTCGCTTTGTTCGGAATGACAAAAGCTATGAAGAGTCGTCGATTCTAGAACGACTTCTAGTTCACCACGTGCTGTAGGTGGTGCCGTCGCTGGAGATGTTGTTGGAGGCGGAGTGCACGTCCGTGATGCCGGTGTCTTGTTGTTCGAAGGTCAGGATAACTTCTTCCTGAACAACTTCCCAGTTGGGTTCTTTCGTCATGGGATCGTCGGGAATTTTTTCGATGTATCCCGCTTGGCGGAGGTCATCGAGCGACTGCGGGGCTTTTTGCTTGTCGAGGGTGTATTTCCAGATGTCCTGGCGCAGTGTGGCTAGGTCGGATCGGAGCGCCCTTTCGCGAGCGGAGAGAATCGAGCGGCTGAAGGTCGGGACCGCGATTGAGAGAAAAATCATGACGATGCTGAGGACGACCATCAGCTCCATGAGGGTGAAGCCGCTTTGTCGTTCTTTTTTCGTTCGTCTCTGCGATGACAAGATCATAGCGCCGTCGTTTTTTACGCTCTGCGCTTCGGCCTACCAGGTGTTGTAGGCTTCGCCGTTGAGCGCCGTTCCAGGCGAGGCGGAGTGAACTCGTGAAATGCCCGGCTGTTGCGGGTCGAGCGCGTTCTGTCCGTCTTCCAGTTCGGTCGTCCAATCCGGCTTGCCGGTCATGGGGTCGATGGGAAGTTGATGGAAATATCCCGCGGTCACCAAATCGTCGAGAGTCTGCGGAGATTCTCGCTTGTCGAGGCGGTATTGCTCGATGGCTTTGTCCAGAACGTCGACATCCTGGCGGAGAACCGCTTCCTTGGCTTGCACGACGTGCTGCTGATAGGCCGGCACTGCGAACGCCATGATGATCATGATGATGCTGAGCACGATCATCAGTTCGAGCAAGGTAAAGCCGCGGGTGCGGTTGCGGGATCGCATCTGCGTTTTTTGGGCTCGAAGCGATGGTGTTTTGCAGCTCAACATGTGTGTCTTTTTCGCCGCCGGCTAAGGCGACCCTCAGCGGCTAAAGCCGCGAGTTTTTGTCGTCCTGACGCGGCCCTAAAGGGCCGCTCTTCCACGGTGGCTCCGGTCGCCAGTTTTTTCCCGCGCTGAAGGGCCGCTCTTCCACGGTGGCTCCAAGCCGCCAGTTAATTGCCACGCTGACGCGGTTACCAGTCCTTGTATTTTGTTCCGTCGAGCGCTATGCCATCGGACTTGGTGTAGACGTCGAAGACGTTTTGCCCGCCCCAGGAGTCAGAGTCGACATCGTCCTGCATGGAGCGCAGGCCCCACTCCTTGCCCTTGGTCATGGGGTCGTCAGGGATTGAACGCAAAAAACGGATTTTCTTGCCACCCTGAGCTTCGACTCCTTTGACGAGAGTGTCGAGATCGGGAGGGTAGTTCTGCGTGTCGGCCTTGGTCTGGAACATGCCGCGCTCGGCGGCGTCTTTATAGCGGTCGATGGCGTCGCGCATCTCCCAGAGCGCCTGGCGGAGTTGCTTCTCGCGTTCGCGCTGGATGGTGACGCGCGCTAGTGGTACCGCGGCCAGACTCAGAATCGAGAGAATCGCAGCGGCGATCACCAGTTCCATCAAGGTGAAGCCGGCTTGCGATTTTCTGCGACGCTGAAACTTGGCTGGCATTCTTGGTCTCTCGATTTCCTCAACTCTCAAGTGACTCGCACGCGAAACAAGCGGCCCTCAGGGGCTAAAGCCCTGTTTTAGTGGACTCTAGCGGCACGGCTGAAGCCGTGCCCTTCCCGATTACGTGCCCCCCCGACTTGCCTGCCCTTCCCAACTTATTTCGAGTCCGACTCCCACTCCTTCAATTCTCACGCAAAGCGTTTGGCGCGAACAAGTGATGATTCTTTAATCAGCGGCGTTCTCGCGACCTCACTCAAGTTAGATGCGCTTACTCGATAGTTACGGCTGCCTGCGCTCCTGTGACGGTGATGGCCTGCAAGCCGGGATCGCGAGCTCCGCCGCGCGTAATCGTCAGCGGCGTTTGTCCGGCAGCCTTGGCCTGGAAGGTGACGGTGACGACCGCACCCTGGCCTGAGACTCCGCCGGAACCGGGCGGACGTGTAGCCGTGATCTGCGACTGGCCGATAGTTTCATCCTCGCGGTGGACGAGTGCCACGGCTTGACCATCCTGCGAGAGAAAGCCGCCGTTGGAGACGTTGATCAGCGAAAGCATCTTCGGGTCGTAGTTGAGTTGCACAGGAACGGAGTAAACGTTCTGCGCGCCGGAGATCAGCAGATTTACGGCAAACGTGTTGCCCTTCGTGGCCTGAATGGTAGGCGGATCGAAGAGGAACGTAGCCGCATTGTTGGCTGTGTTTGGTGTCTGCGCCTGTTGCATCGGAGGCTGATTTGCCGGTGGCTGAACGGGCGGTTGCGCCGGGGCTTGACCACCTGCTGGAGCCGAAGTAGTCGAGGCTGCGGGTGCGGGCGCCGGACGCGCCGCATGGCGCAACTGAATCGAAGTCGAGGTTCCGATTTCGAGGGCGCGCTGGTTGATTTCGTTGACATCGGTTCCTCGGATGATATGAGGAACGATGGCGAAGACGATTTCGTTTTCGGAGTGATCCTGCGAGGTTTGGCCGAAGAGATATTTCAGGATCGGAATCTGCGCGAGGCCGGGGATGCCGCTCAACTGCTTGGTCTGCTGATCTTCCATGATGCCGCCGAGCAGGTTGGCTTCGCCGTCGCGCAGGCGGATTTCGTGCTCGATCTTGCGCTGGCCGATGATGGGCTGACTGATGCCGCCGATATTCTGCTGGCCGGTGACAGCGGAGACATCCATGGAAATCTTGAGCGTGACTTCGTTGTTGGCGTGCACATGCGGAGTTACGTCGATGTTGACGCCGACGTCGAGATATTGGAACTGGGTGTTGACGAGGGGGTTGATGCCGACGCCGCCGATGCCGGGCTGGAATGATCCGGTCGCGACCGGGACGCGGTCGCCGATCTTGAGCGAGGCTTTCTGATTGTCGAGCGCGCGAATCTGCGGATTCTGGATGAGCTTGGTGTCGCTATCGCTCATGACGGTTGACAGGTTCGCCGAAGGAATCGTGACCTGGAAGTTGGTGGCGTTTAGATTGGCCAGGTTGTTCAGGTTGATGCCTTGCGTGCCGGTTGTGCCTGTCGTGGGCGTTGTCGTGGATGTCGTTGTGGTCGTGGTGTTGAGATTGCTTTGCAGTGTAACCGTGGTGCTGGTGGGCGGGTTCAGGCCGAGGGTGCGGGAACGGTCCTTGCTGACCTGCATGACTGCGATGTCGATGATGACTTCGGGGCGCGCCTTGTCGAGGTCTTCGACCAGTTTCTCCGCCAGTGCGATCTGATCTGGAGTGCCGCGAACGACGAGGGCGTTCTGCGAAAGCAGCTGCTGCACGCGCTGCACATCAAGCACGGCGCGAATCGCGTTCACTACGTCCTGCAGTTCGGTGGGCTGGGAAAGATTCGAAAGATAGAAAGTTTTGAGGACACTCTGTTCGAGTTCCTTGCGCTTGGCGGGATTGTCTTGCGCGACGAAAATCGTATTGGGCGTGACCGGACGCCAGAACGTTTTTGACTCGAGCGCGCTGATCTCCAGCGCTTCTTCGAGCGTTACGCCGTTCAATTCCACCTTGATCTGGCGCGGGGTGTAGTCGGGGTCAAAGAGCACATTGATGCCGGCGAGTTGGCCGATGGTGCGGTACACCTCGTCGGACTTGCTGGTCAGCTTAACCGTGATGGGAACGGCTGAGATCGGCGCCAGTTCCACCGGGCCGGCGGCTTCCTCCACCTTGCGCTCCAGGCTGTTCGGAGGTCCGGCGGCCTGGGGCAGAGGGTTCTTCTGGTCGTTGATCATCTTCTGCGTGCGCATCAGCTCCTGCTTGGCCGAGAAGAGCGACGGATCGATCTCCAGTGCTTTCTGGAACTGGGCGACGGCTTCGTCGAGCTTGCCGTCATCGCGCAGCTTCTGACCGCGGTGGACGATGGTGGCGGCAGCCTCGAAGCGGGTGCGCTCAAAGGAGGCGCGGTAGCGCAGGTCCTTCGGCTTGAGGTCGTAGGCCTGCTTGAAGAAGTCGTAGGCGGCCTCGTAGTTCTGGCGAGCCTCCGCGTCCTGGCCCTTGATGAATAGGTCTTTGGCCTTGTCGGCAAGAACAGGGACAGCGGCGAGGGCGACCAGCGACAACAAAAGTGCCGGGCGCATCAGGCGTCTCATTCGATGATCCTCACGGAGATAATCCTCTTTAATACGTTGACTTAAAGGGCCCGGGTACGCAGATTTCCCGCGGATGTGGGCTCTGGCGCGCGGAAAGTCCGCAAAATGCAACAAGCTGTTGTTTTCCGCGATTATAGCATCGTAATTTCTGGCTCCCGATGTCGCTGCGAACACCAGAGTTACACTCTTTGGTCGTAGGACCAGTGGGGAAGGGCTGGAGAGCGGACATCGGGCGTCGGACCTTAGACCTCAGACTTGCATTTCGACTCCTCTTTGTCTTCCTGGATTCCTTGGCTGACGCTGGACGCCTATCTGAGGTCTGAAGCAGATTTGTGCTGTTAAGATAAATCCCAACAACCTGCCATGGCACGACAGTCGACACACCAAACCAAGCCGAATCCTGAAAAAGCTCCGCGGCGAGACCCGACAGCCTCCGGCCAGCGTGATGCTGCCGTTAATAGGATCGCTTCGCACAACTACTTCTTGCTGGAAAAATTTGAGTGCGGGGTGGTTTTGACAGGTACCGAGGTGAAATCGGTTCGGGGAGGACTGGCTAACCTGAAGGATTCATACGGGTTAGTCAAAGACGGCGAGTTGTGGCTGCTAAATGCGCACATTGGACCCTATGAGCATGGGAATATCTTCAATCACGCTCCACTGCGCACCCGCAAGCTGCTGATGCATGCGGACGAGATCAGCAAGCTGGCCGGGAAGACCCAACAGAAGGGGCTGACCCTGATTCCGACCCGGCTTTACTTCAAAAATGGCCGGGTCAAGCTGGAGCTGGCCCTGGCTAAAGGTAAGCAGCTTTGGGACAAGCGGGAAACCGAGCGGCGACGAACGGCGGACAAAGAGGCGCGGGAGGCGGTGGCTCGGGGTAGGAATCGGAAGTCATAACATAGGCCTTCTCAGCGGACCAAGCTGCATGATCGGCGTTTCGCTCAGCATGACAATACGATATGTCGAGGTCGAATTCGCCGATCAAGACCGCGAATCTTAAATCCGACCGCCCTTCAGTCGACGAGGCTTTGCGAAGGCTGGAGCGGGAGATCGCTTTAGCGCGGCGGGAACGGTTGGCTGCCATAAAAGTGATTCACGGGTATGGGTCTACCGGGGCAGGCGGCGAAATACGGATTGCGGTGCAGAAGCGTCTGCACGAACTCGCGGAGGCGGGCGAGATTGGCGCCGTGATTTTCGGCGAGGACTGGTCGAAATCCGACGAGCGGAGTTGGAACTTACTACAGGCGCATCCTGAGCTCAAAGCTGATCCGGATGTTGGCCGGCACAATGCCGGCGTAAGCGTTGTGATTCTGTGAATACCAGGCTTTCACAGTTTATTGAAGAACTCGCATGAGCAGCGCCAACTTTCCTCAGCAGCTAAAGCCGATATTGATTGCGCACGACATGCGTCGCGGCTTCAAAGCCGCGACCCTTCACCCTGCGATCGACGTTCTCAGCAAACCATTGACCTCTTTCGACTCGCACTGAGCTGAGTTCTACTCGCTCTCTTCCGTCTGCTGGCTGCAGAGAAGAGAATTGCAGGAATCGCCTGATTGATCCTCTTCGCCGATTGCTGCTCCTATGAATGGATATGGCTGTATCTTGGGAAAAGGCGAACCGGGAACCAGAGCAGGTGGAGCAGGAAGGTGAAGACGGTCCGACGTCGGCGGCGGTGGTGGATCTGGGTGGTGGCAGTTTTGGCTGTGATGGTCGTCGCGGCATTTTTCGAGCTCCGACGTATCCGCTCTCACGCTGAACCGATCCTCCGGGCACGAGTCATCGAAACCTTGTCTACCCGCTTTAAAAGCAGGGTTGAGCTTGCGGAACTTCATGTATCGCTTCAAGGTGGCCTCGGGGTCTCAGGCAGTGGCCTTAAAATTTTCGGCTTGAGCGACCCCAACCCTTCTGCGCCGGGTGTTCAACCGTTACTTGAAGTCAGGGAGTTTCACTTCGGAACCGGCTTGCGGGCATTGTTCGCTCCCCACATTCACGTGCACTCCGTCGGCGTGAAGGGGATGGTGCTGAACCTGCCTCCGCAAGAGGATCGAGCGCAGTACCACGCGAACGCCTCCAAGATGAAAATGAGCATCTTCGTGGATGAGTTCGTCTGCGAAGATACGCAGCTTGTCATTAACACGCGCAAGCCGGGGAAAGAACCGCTGGATTTCGAGATCAGCCGCATGGTGATGCGCGATCTGGGACCCAACCAGCCGATGAGCTTTGATGCGACACTCGTCAATCCCAAGCCGGTCGGAGACATTCAATCGCAGGGGCACTTCGGGCCATTTGAGGAGTCGAGTCCGCGCGAGACTCCGGTCGATGGTGTCTACTCTCTTACCAAGGCTGACCTCGGGACGCTGAAGGGAATCGGAGGCATTCTTTCGTCGAAGGGAAAATATCGGGGCACCTTGGGCAAAATCGAAGTGGAGGGAACGACCGACACGCCGGACTTTCGCGTGATCGCGAGCGGCGGGCAGAGTGTCGACCTGCACACCGATTTTCATGCGATTGTGGATGGAACGGACGGGGATACCTACCTTGAGCCCGTAAGTGCGAAGTTTCTGCATACTTCGTTTACGGCGAAGGGAAAAGTTGTACGGGTGAAAAATCCCCTAGGACATGACATTGAGCTAGCTGTCGACATGCCACATGCGCGGGTGGAAGATTTGCTGAAGCTGGGGGTGAAAACGGATCCTCCGGTGATGAGCGGCGATGTGAGCATGAAGACGAAGCTGAGGCTTGAGCCCGGTCCGAATGATGTGGCAGAACGGCTGAAGCTGAACGGGAATTTTGAGATTCCCGCGGGCGTGTTTTCGAATACGAAGATTCAAGACCGGATCGACTCGCTAAGCCTCCGCAGCCAGGGCGAGCCCAAGCTGGCGAAAGAACACGCGGTCGTAGGAGTGCCGTCAAATCTCGCGGGAACGTTTCGCCTCGACCGCGGTCTCTTTACCTTCGACGATCTGCACTTTTCGGTGCCGGGGACGCACGCGGATCTGGATGGGCAATACAGCATCGATGGGCAAGTGTTCGATTTTCACGGCACGCTGCGGCTGGAGGCTAAGGTTTCGCAGATGACGACGGGATGGAAGTCATTTCTGCTGAAGCCGGTCGATCCGTTCTTTAGCAAGAATGGTGCGGGGACGGAGGTGCCATTTAAGGTGACGGGGACGCATTCGGCGCCGCATTTCGGGTTGGATTTTGGACATGATAAGGATAAAGACAAGGCGGATCGCGCGCAGAGTTCTAGGCCGTAGGGTTCTACGGAATAAGGGTGGGGGG
>DATJVU010000040.1:0-455342 GCA_035501655.1 Candidatus Solibacter sp. | reverse complement strand
CAGATGGCAGATCCACGTGGCCCAGTCGCCGTCGAACGAGCATCTTCCAATCAGGCATGGCTCACTCCTGCCTGGGCGTCAAGAGCGTGGAAGAAAGATCGCCACTCTGCCCGTAATGGTGCGAGCTGCCGCCGACCGATTAGTGTGAGGCGATAGTAGCGGCGGTCGCGCCCCGCGGCGTTCGCCTGCCAGTAGGCTTCGACCCAGCCTCGTTTTTCCATCTCGTAGAGCAGCGGGTAAAGGGAGGCAAGCGTGAATTTCAGTGCTCCGCCGGTTCGCTCACCAATTTGCTTCGCAATCTCAAAGCCGTAGAGCGGTTGTTCGGCGAGCAAGGCGAGGATTGCGATCTCGGCGCTCCCCCGGGCAATGTTGGAACGAATGCGTTTGCTCATGAATATCGGATTCCTATATTCATAGTATGGGAATCCTGTATTGGCATGCAACATTACCGAGGTGCACATCGGGAGCCATGATGTAGAGAGCCGGGCACAAATCAGGCAATCGCCTCCAGTTTTTTCTGCAAGTCCAACGCGGGGCCTCGTTCTCCGACTGATTGGAGGGCGGCCATGCGGCGGCGAAATGGATTCACCCTGTTGGAACTGATGATCGTGATTGCCGTGATGCTGATCATCGCGGCCATCGCGATACCCAGTTTGCGGGAAGCACAGATGCATGCGAACGAGGTTTCGGCGGTCGCCTCCGTACGGGCAATCAATCAGGCTGAAGTGCAGTATCAGGCTGCTTACGGAGGCTACGCAGACGCGCTGGAGAATCTTGGGGGCCCGGAACCGTGCAAGAAATCAGCCGAGACGGCGTGTTTGCTCGACCAGAGCCTCGCCGGAGGAGTGAAGTCGGGATACCGCTTCGCCGCGGTAGGAGGCAACACCTCAGGCGGCGAGAACACAAGCTATTTCGTTGGAGCCGCTCCCGAGGCTTTTGACCATACCGGCAAGCGCCTGTTCTGCTCTACAGACAAGAATGTGATCCGTGCTGATCTAAATGCGGCCGGGAGCACGCTCCCCCCGAGCGCAGAGCAATGCGCCGCTTTCGCCGCGTTGAAGTGAACGTCAGGGCCCGTTTCGTTCGACAAGTTCGGTCGGGATCCTTCCCGGCCCGTAGGACAGCTCTCGTTTCTCGCAGGTGACCCACGGTGATGAAAGTCACTGACCGTGGTATAACCTGCTGGGAAAATTGTCGAGCGAATGTTCATCTTCACCATCGACGATGCTCAGACAGCATTGCTGAAGTTACCAGTGAAATGAGCAAGTGTCACCTCGGGCCATTACCCCCTAGTTACCCTCTGCACCAATATTGATGCAACTTTAATAACCCAGTAACAATCCGCTGCTACAACCGGAGTATGGATCTGCCTGTCTACAACACGCTGATCCTCTCGGATCTGCACCTGGGGGCGGAGACGAGCCATGCTCGGGAGGCCGCGCTGCTCGTGAAGCACAGCCGGTTTCAGCGGCTGATCCTGCTCGGCGACATTTTTGCCGACCTCAACTTTGCCCGCCTGAAAAAGGAACACTGGAAATTTCTGGGACTCATCCGCAAGCTCTCGAATCCGAAGCGAGGTGTCGAAGTTGTGTGGGTGGAAGGGAATCACGACCACGGGCTGACGGATATCATGTCGCACCTGGTCGGCGTGCGCGTGTATCAGGCGTACCGCTGGATGTATCGCGGACTGCGGCACGTCGCGATTCACGGCCATCAGTTTGACGGATTCCAGGTGAACAACATGCGGCTCAGCAGATTTGGGACGGCGCTGTATCTGCAGCTTCAAAAGATGGACTTCAAACGCAAGCCGATTGCGCGAATGATCGACCGCCTCAATACGCGGTGGCTTCGGATGTCGTCGAAAGTTTCGGCGGGAGCGATCGCATACGCGAAGCATCACGATGCGCAGCGGATCTTCTGCGGACATACGCATCATGCGCTGAATGTCGAGCAGGAAGGCATCAGCTATTTCAACTCCGGCGGGTGGGTCGACTCGCGGCTCACCTATCTGACGATCGATGAAACGGGGGTAAAGATTCATGAATTCAACCAACAGCACTTTGAGCAACACGAATCCGAGCACCACGAATATGAAGGCCGAGCTGACCATCGTGATTCCGGCGAAGAACGAGGCGCAGCTGATTCCTCGGCTGCTGACTTCGCTGACGACTCAGGACTACTCGAAGATGTCGAGTACGAGAGTGTTGGTCGCTGACGCGAACTCAACCGACGGCACGCCGGAAGTCGTGATGAGTTTTCGCGACCGCCTGAACGTGGGTGTGATTCGCGGCGGAATGCCTTCGGTGGGCCGCAATCAGGGAGCGGCGCTGGCCGATACTCGCTACCTTCTGTTTCTCGACGCCGACATCGAACTGGCCGACAACTCGCTGCTGCGGCACTGCGTAGAGCGCGCGCAGAGCGGGAATTTGCATTGCGTTACCACCAATATCCGGTGCCGCAACGGAAACTGGATCGACAAGCTCTTCTACGTGGGCTGCGATTTTTTTCAGTACTTGTCGTATCTGCATCGTCCGTTTGCGACGGGCATGTTCATGCTCTTTGACCGCAAAAAATTCTGGGAGTTGGGCGGATTTCACGAGCAGATTCAGTTCGGGGAAGACTATCGCCTGAGCCAACAGGTGCAGCAAAAGCGCTTCGCGATTGTGCGCGGAGGCCTTTATACGACGAATCGGCGCTTCCAGCGCATGGGCCATGTGCGCGTGGGATGGTTGTTCTTGAAGACCGCGCTGAATTATTGGAATGAGAAGCATTTCTTGCGCGATCACAAGTATTGGGGCAACGAGGCCGACGGAGTTTCGCGCGGGTAAGCGTGGCCCTCAGCGGCTAAAGCCGCTCTGCGTAAAACGCGATAACGGCACGGCTGGAGGCCGTGCCCTTCCCGGGTTTTTTGTTGGCGAAAGAGTTTTCCTGAGAGTTTTTGTAGTGCGCACCGAAACAGGATTCGGACAACCAGCCGAATCCTGTTTTATTTTCTGCGTGCTGTGGCCGAGCCTAGAAGCGCAACACAATTCCGGTGGAGAGCCTCACGTTGTTCTGCGTTGTCGAGAAAAATCGTGTGGTGACGTAGTCACCCTGGAAGCGCCAGGCTACGGGTTTGATCAGCCGGTAGTCGATGCCGCCGCCGATCGCCGTGGCAAAGGAATTCTGCGTGCTGCCTCCGCTGATGTTTACGTGGCCGATGCCGAACATGGCTTCAGCAAACGGTCGGAACTTTCCTATGGAAGCCGAAACGCGCGGGCCAAACATTACGTTGTGCTCGCTGAAATTGAGGTTGACCGTGCTCGGGCAATCAACGCATAGGGGACCTGGAAAATTCTGTGAGCCATAGTTTCCGTTGAAGTCGGCGACAATGCCGATGTGCGGAAATACGCGGCCTTCCAGCGTGCCCTCCCAGCCGTTGGTGTTGGCGCGATCAATCGAAGACAGATCGGTATTGTAGAACGAATATCCGAAAAAGATGTTGCCCGAGGTCGGGGCCTGGGCCGCGGCCAGACTGCCCAATGCGAATAGCATCAAGATGATGATGAATCCCTTGCACATGAATCTCCTCCTTGCATGCATGGCAAAGCATGCGTGGCAAACTTCCTGCGTGCAAAAACCCTGCCTCACGCAGAAAGTTGTTGTATGCAAAGTTGTTGGATGCATCGAGCAGGGGGATGGATGATCGGAGAATCAGCGCGCACATCAGGAACGCAAAACAAAAATCAGAAACGCCAGACGATTCCGGTCGACGCGCGGTAGTCGTTCTGTGTGGCGTTGGCGTAGTGCGTGTGCATGAAGTCGGCCTGAAAGCGCCAGGAAAAGTTTTTGAAGAAGATTTTATAGTCGGCACCGCCGCCCACGTCGATCACGCTGTGGCGGTAAACGATTCCGCTCGAGTCGACCTGCTGGATTCCTCCCATGCCGTGCACAAAGGGCCGCCATTTTCCATAGGTCGCCGAGAGACGCACCCCGCCGACCAGGTTGTAGGTGGTGATGCTGCCGAAGGCATTGTTGCGGTAAAAGCCGCTACCATCGAGAACGACGCCGAGGTGGGTATAGCGTGCGAAGGGAATCAGTTCCGCCGATCCATTCCATCCGCGATAACTCTGTTGATTGACCGCTTCGGTCAGCTGGCCGTAAGAGACTCCGGCGTAGAGGTTGCCATGCGGAATGAGCTGTGCAGCCGCGGGCCGGGAGAATGCCAGAACTCCTAGCAAGGCCAGCACAGCCAGAGCAGTTTTTGACACGAATTCTTTCCTCCCCGGCGGTGGCGCCGGCAAAAAAGCTTTGCCATCAACGAAATCCGTTAGATGCAGTGTACCGGATGGCCAAGATGTCCCAGTTCACAAAATTACAGGAAATACATCCGAACTGGGGTATCCATGCGTACCAAAATTTAACAGACTTTCATGGTGCCAAAAGCCAGCGAGCAGCGTCTATTGCATTAGCATGCAACCTACGAACACAAATTGGCAAATGTGCGAGCAGCCGCTGTGTATGGCTGCTTTCGGGGAAGACAAGGAGTCGACGTTGAAGCTCAGTCTCGAAACCCGCAACCGTGGCGACGTCATCGTCGTGCACTGTCAGGGCCGCGTCGTATATCGCGATGAAGCGGCCGCCCTCTCGCGTCTTGTGGGCGAACTCCTGCAACACTCGGGCAAACTGGTCCTCGATTTCAGTGGGGTGAACTTTATGGATAGCGCCGGCATCGGGGAGCTGGCGTTGCTGCAAACCTGGGCGCAGGAAAAGGACGCCAGCCTGAAGATCGGCGGCGTAAGCCATGTGGTGCGCACGCTGCTCGATCTCACCAATTTGGATTCGGTGATGGAAGTGCATCCTTCGCTGGATGCGGCGCTCGAATCCTTCGAGGAAGAACAGATGGTCGCCGACTGCTGAGCCGTGATTGTTTTCCTACCGGAGCGAGGCTCGCCTCGCTCCTTTTGCTTTTGGGAATCAGGACTCGCACTAATTCTCGCGCTGAAATCTGTAGCGGCCCTTGCGTTCGGAGGCGACGGCTTCGGCGACTTTCAACAGAGCGCGTGCTGCGTGAGACAGATTTGCCTCCCTGCGGTAAATCAGGCGCAGCTTGCGTTGCAGCTGCAGCTCGCGGACGGGAATGCCTACCAGTTCTCTGCGCGCCAGCTCGGTCTCCACGCTGATGCCGGGGACGAGCGCGACGCCGTGGCCCATGGCGACGTATTGCTTGATGGCTTGCAGCGTGGGCAGTTCGAGATCCATATGCAGCGGCGTTTTGTGCGCTTTGAAAAGCTGGATCACTTTTTCGCGATACGGCGATGACACCGTGTGCGCCACGAACGACTCCGCTCCCAGCTGCTGAATGCTCAACTGCGGAGCTGACGCCAGCGGATGTATGGGAGGAACGATAAAAACCAGCTCGTCGAGATAGACCACGATGGAGTGCAAGTTCGGTTCCTGCGGTTCGTAGGAAAGCATGCCGAACTCGGCGTTGTAGCGCAGGACATCGTCGGGAATGAGACTGCCCAGAGCACGGTCGACCTTGATCTTGATCATCGGATGCAGCCGGCGAAACTCGGTGAGCAGCGGCAGCAAGTAGAGAACCGTGAACTCATTAGCGGCGATAACGAGCTTGCCGGTTTGCAATTCGCGCAGCTCGCTGAGCGACTCCGCCGCCTCGCTGCGCAGGTTGATCAGCTTTTCGGCGTATTCGTAGAGCACTTTTCCGGCGTCGGTGAGCACGCCCTCGCGAGAGGAGCGGTCCAGGAGTGCTTCGCCGAGTTCGTCCTCAAGTTTGCGGATGGTTTGACTGACGGCAGACTGCGTGCGGTGGAGTTTCTCGGCGGCGCGGGAGAAACGGCGCTCCCGCGCGACGGCAACAAAGACCTCGAGTTGAGATAGCTCCATGAGCTGCTCCTGCAGTGGGGTTAATCAAATATGCGCCGGGCATTAGTAAAACTTATTATACAATCAATACTAATCATAACTATAAAATTATAAGTTTTGCTTCTAGGGTATGTCGACCGTACCATGTACAGATCAGTAACTGGGTTCGAAGAGAACCGGGGTTCAAAACGATGAGCGCAGAACGAGCTCGGATCATCATTTTCGACACAACCTTACGAGACGGCGAGCAGTCGCCGGGCTGCAGCATGAATCAGACGGAAAAGCTGCGCCTGGCCCTTCAACTCGACCGACTCGGTGTCGATGTGATCGAGGCCGGGTTTCCGATTGCCTCGGATGGCGACTTCGAATCGGTGAAGGCGATCGCGATTGCGGTGCGCCGGCCGGTCATTGCCGGGCTGGCGCGCGCCTGTCGCGCCGACATCGAGCGCGCGTGGGAAGCGCTGAAGTATGCGGCGCACCCGCGCATTCACGTATTTCTGGCGACCTCAGACATTCACCTGCAATACAAGTTGCGCATCACGCGCGATCAGTGCGTGGCGCAGGCGCGCGAGGCGATCCGGCTGGCAAAGTCTCTGTGCGAGGACGTGGAATTTTCTCCGGAAGATGCCACGCGCACCGATCCAGAATTTCTCTGCTGCATCCTGAACGCGGTGGTCGAGGAAGGCGCGACCACGCTGAATATTCCCGATACCGTCGGGTTCACCGTTCCCAGCGAATATGCCGAGTTGATTTCGACCATTCGCCAAAACGTGAAGGGGATTGAGAAAGTCGTCATCTCGGCGCACTGCCACAACGATCTCGGCATGGCGGTCGCGAACGCGCTGGCTGGAGTCAACGCCGGCGTGCGGCAGGTGGAATGCACGATTAACGGAATTGGTGAGCGCGCGGGCAACGCGTCGCTCGAAGAAGTTGTTATGGCGATGCACGTTCGCCGCGACCAGTATCCGTACGCGTGCGGTGTGATCAGCGAGCAGATTTATGCCTCCAGCCAGATGCTGAGCGAGATCACCGGCATCCCAGTGCAGCCGAACAAGGCCGTGACCGGGCGCAACGCGTTCGCGCACGAGGCAGGCATTCACCAGGATGGCGTGCTGAAGAATCCGTTGACCTACGAGATCATGACGCCGAAGTCAGTGGGCGTGCCTGATTCGAGGCTGGTGCTGGGCAAGCATTCCGGGCGCCACGCACTCGGCATTCGCTGCGAGCAGCTAGGATATCAATTCGATCGTCGCGCTTTGGACGACATTTATCGGCGCTTCGTGCGCCTGGCTGACAAGATCAAGCATGTAGAAGACCGGCATCTGCTGGAGTTGATCCGAGATACGCATAAGCCTTCGGGTTCGGCCACGCCGCTGATTGAGCCGATCGCACCCCTCCAGGCCGCTGCGGTAAATGCGTCATCGGCGGGGCCGTCCGCCGCCGATGATTCATCGATGAACCACGCGGCCGCCACTCCCCATTCGCCGGAACCTGCGCGGCCCTTTCCCGTGCCGCCTGCAGCCGGCACATTCGCCTCGCCGCTGACCTCCGATCCTCACCACGAGCACACCCAGTCGGAAGATTATTTGTGGGGAGTGTAGGCGGATTGGGTGATTGGGTCATTTAGCCATTTAGTCATTTGTGATTGAGCCGTCCGGGCGATTTAGCGATTGGACACCTCTCGGCTGGGTTACCATTTATTGCTCCTCAATGGCTAAATGACTCAATCACTCAATGACTCAATTCTGAATCTCACAGTTCTCCCCGGCGACGGCATTGGCCCGGACGTGACCGAGCAGGCCGTGCTTGTTTTGCAGGCTGTGGCTGACACGTTCGGCCACAAGATTCAGCTTCAAACCAAGCTGATCGGCGGCGCGGCACTCACTGCCGCCAACGATCCTCTTCCCGCCGACACAATTGCGGCTTGCCTATCCTCTGGGGCGGTGTTGCTTGGCGCGGTAGGTAATCCTAAATTCGATCAGAATCCCGGACATCTGCGGCCCGAGGCAGGGCTGCTGCGGATACGCCGCGAGCTTGGAGCGTACGCGAATCTTCGGCCCGCCGTCTTCTTTCCTGCGCTGGAAGATTCTTCTCCTTTGCGGCCCGAACTGGTGCGCGGCACCGACATCATGATCGTGCGCGAGTTGCTCGGCGGAGCTTATTTCGGACAGCCGCGCTCGATTGAAGGCGAGCCGGGCTCGCGCGTGGCGGTGAACACGATGCGCTACGGCGAATCCGAAATCGAACGCATCGCGCGAGTAGCTTTCGATCTCGCGATGAGGCGGAAGAAAAAAGTTCTGTCGGTCGACAAGGCGAATGTGCTTGAGTGCTCGCGGCTGTGGCGCGAAGTGGTCACGCGCATCGGCAAGGACTATCCCGAGGTGAAGCTCGGGCACCAATATGTTGACTCGGCGGCGATGTTGCTAGTGCAGCGGCCGGCTGATTTTGACGTGCTGCTTACCGAAAATATGTTCGGCGATATTTTGTCGGATCAGGCGGGCGGAGTTGTGGGCTCGCTGGGGTTGCTGGCCTCGGCCAGCATCGGCGGGCCGGTCGGGCTGTACGAACCGGTGCACGGCTCGGCGCCAGACATTGCGGGCAAGGGAATCGCCAATCCGCTCGGCGCGATTTTGTCGGCAGCGATGCTGTTGCGGCATTCGTTTCAGTTAGGGGCGGAGGCGGCTTGCATTGAGAGCGCGGTTTCCAGCGTGTTATCGCAAGGTGCGCGCACGAAAGATTTGGCGGGGAAGGGTCAGACTGCGATATCTACCGTCGAGATGGGATCACGCGTTGTGGAGGCGGTGAGGAAGTCGGCGACATCTGGAAAGCAAAAGCTGGCCTGACAGGGCGCGCCAGAGCAGTTTTCAATCAACAATCAAAAATCATCAATCAACAATGCCATACCCGACTATGGCAGCGTTTTGGCCTGAGTCGCCACCGGCCCGCCGCCATCATATTTGCCAGTCACGTCGTTCCACCGAATGTGCAACATCTCCTGGAACATGCGGGCGCCGTCGAGCACCGGGTTGATGCGCGTGTCGCCGCTGTGGCCCCAGGCCACGGGAATTTCTTCGACCTTCAATCCGAACTTGCGGGCTAGGAAGAGAATTTCCGGATCGAATCCCCAGCGCTCGATTTTCTGAAGCGGAAAGATGGTCTGCGCCGCCCTCTGCTTGAACGCCTTGAAACCGCACTGCGTATCTTTGAATTTCAGGCCCAGCGTGAGGCGCAGCAGCAGATTGAAAATACGCCCGAAGAGTTGACGATGCAGCGGCTGGCGCTGCGTCTGGGTTTCGGCGCGCAGCCAGCGTGAGCCGATCGCGATGTCGGCGCCGTTCTCGAGAGCCTGGAAAAGTTTCGGCGCTTCTTCGATCGGAGACGACAAATCCGCGTCACTGAAGAGCACCACGCGCCCGCGCGCGTTAAGCATGCCGTTGCGGACGCTGTATCCCTTGCCGCGGTTGCCGGGATTTTCGACCAGGCGAAGCGCCGGGTTCTTTGCGGCGAAGCTGCGAACGATCTCGGCGGTGTTGTCGCGCGAGCCATCATTTACGACAATGACCTCCGCGTCCCACCCTTGCTGGTGCAGGTAGGTAAGCACCTTTTCGAGCGTCGCGCCTAGGCGCGCGCCCTCGTTGTAGGCGGGGATAACGATGCTGTAAAAGGGCTCCAAAGCGGCTCTCATTCGTGAATCAGATGCGAGTGACGCTCAAAACGTCCACCAAGGATTGTACTTTGTGCGGTTAGGCAAAGGAAATTAGCATCTCATACTGCGTTTATCAAGTGTGGAAGCTCAGTCAGACCCACGTATAAGTGTCCGGCGGACGGTGCCCATTACTCGGTTACTCTTACAACTGCCAAGGTCGCATCGTCGGTTTGATTTCTTTCGGAAAAATCATCCATAGCATAGAGGACCAAGTCGACTAGATCGCTGGCTTTGTCGACGCGTTGCGCTCCGTAGCGGGCTGCCGTCAATAAGCCTTCGACTCCCCATTCCTGGCCATCCGGATTGGCCGCCTCGACCACTCCGTCGGTATAGGCAATCAAAAGGTCGCCTGGCTCAAGCCCGATAAACTTTTCTTCATAGATTGAATCCGGGAACATCCCAACCGGAGCGCCGCTGGTCTCCAGCCACTCGACCGAGCCGTCGCGGCGCAGGACGACAGGCGCATTGTGTCCTGCATTGACGTAGCGGAGCGTCCGCTTTGCGTTGTCGAAGACACCGTAGAACAACGTTGCGTACCGGTCCGCCAGCGATGACGCATATGCCTGATGATTGACCGCTTTGAATAACATGGCCAGGTCGGCTCCGGTGAACAAGGCGGCCGTCCGGAGGGAGGACTGCACGTTGGCGATCATAAGGGCTGCGGCCAACCCCTTGCCCGATGCGTCTCCAACGACCAATGCCAATTGGTCGCTCTTAAGTGGTTTGCCCTTAAGAGGAATGAAACTGTAGCAATCGCCGCCGAGCGCCCGAATCTGGCGGCAGCGGGCGCTATAGTCCAGGGAATCGTTGATGGTGCTCGGCGCC
Source organism: Candidatus Solibacter sp. (assembly GCA_035501655.1). Lineage (GTDB taxonomy): Bacteria > Acidobacteriota > Terriglobia > Terriglobales > Acidobacteriaceae > Sulfotelmatobacter. Next base: position 444,946 of record DATJVU010000040.1, on the reverse strand, counting down.
TGCATAAAGCCTTTCTGCACGTCGCAGGCCAGTATCCAGTCCTGGCTCACGTCCACTACCATTTGGTCGGTCATCATTTTTTTCTCGCCTCTGTTACGTATGTCGATTCTGGACACCCGAAATCGACACGAGTTGCTGATTTTGAGTGAAAAATATTTCTTGGGGGCATGTAGAGAACGGCAGGGTCGGCTCCGACTACAGCATGAAAACGCGATAACAGCGCTGGCAAACGCGGTTAGCGCCACATACCGAATAAAGGAGCGAACGATATGAAATACATTTTGCTGATGTTGGGCACGAAGGCAGGCGTTCAGGGTTACCACACCTGGCCGAAACAGGAGATTGACGCGCACATGGCGATTCTTCAGCGCATCAACAAAGATCTGACGGCGTCCGGCGAGTTTGTCGCCACACAGGGCCTAGCTGACCCACACGAAGCCAAGGTTGTGCGCGGCGAAAAAAATGGAGTGCCTGTCACCGATGGAATTTTCCCCGAGTCGAAGGAGTTTCTGCTCGGCTACTGGATCGTCGACGTGGCCAGCGCTGAGCGCGCTTATGCCATCGCGGCGCAGATCTCGTCAGCGGCCGGACCAGGCGGTCGACCGACAAACATGCCGATCGAAGTGCGGCAGTTTGTAAGCCATGAACGCAAGGCGCAATAGACGGAGCCCGAGAACGCCCGCATTTTGCGTGCGGTGATGCGAGATCAGCTTCGAACTCGACAGGAGAGAGTTATGAAATACATTTTGATGATGACCGGAAAGAAATCTGACTTCGAGGGATACGCAAAGTGGTCGAAGGAGGATCTGCAGGCGAATGTGACCTTCATGCGCGCATTCAGCAAAGAGCTGAAAGATTCGGGCGTATTTGTTTCGACCGAGGGCCTGGGATGGCCCAGCGAGGCCAAACTCGTCAGGGCCGGAAAAAACGGAGAGCCAATCACCGACGGAGTATTTCCAGAGTCGAAGGAGTTTCTGGCTGGATACTGGATTATCGACGTAGAAAGCGCAGAGCAGGCATATCGGGTTGCGGCGCGAGCTTCACAGGCGCCGGGCCCCGGCGGAAAGCCTGGAAACATGCCCATTGAAGTGCGGCCGGTTCTGAGTGGCCACGCAGATTTGGGACTCTGAACTCCGCCGACAAAAAACGGAGATGGCTGACCCTCAACAAGACATCCCGATCGAGCATCTGCTGCGCGAACTTTCGCCGCAGGTGCTCGGCGCCGTGGCTCGCCGCTTCCACGACTTTCCCCTGGCCGAAGACGCTGTGCAGGAAGCGATGATCGCCGCGTTCACGCAATGGCCGCAGGAGGGCGTTCCCGACAATCCGCGGGGCTGGCTCATTCAGGTGGCGTGCCGGCGCATGGCGGATCACCTGCGCAGCGAGATTGCACGGCGCGAGAGAGAACAAGAAACCGCGATGACAGCTGAAACCGTAACCCCGGCGCCCGCCCTCGAGATCGAGGCCGACATGGATCCAGACGACACGCTGATTCTATTGTTCATGTGCTGCCATCCGGCGCTGACTTCGTCTTCGGCAATCGCGCTGACGCTGCGCGCGGTGGGCGGCTTGACCACCGCTGAGATCGCGAATGCGTTCCTTGTGCCCGAGGCCACGATGGCGCAAAGGATCAGCCGCGCCAAACAGACCATCAAAACTTCGGGTGTGCCGTTCCGGTTGCCTTCTGCGCACGAGCGGATGGAACGCCTGCCCGCAGTTCTGCATGTGCTCTATCTGATCTTCAGCGAGGGATATGCCAGCAGCATCGGGTCGCATCTGCAACGGCTGGACCTGGCGCGCGAAGCGATCCGCCTGACGCGCAACACGAAAAAGCTGTTGCCTGACAATCCCGAAGTGGCAGGACTTCTGGCGCTGATGCTTTTAACTGATGCGCGCCGACCAGCCCGAACTGGTCCGGACGAAGAATTGATTCCGCTAGATAGGCAAGATCGAACTCTGTGGGATCGCGGGGAGATCTCCGAAGGAACTGAGCTTCTCACAGCCGCGCTATCGAAAGCATCGGTGGGCTTGTATCAGCTTCAGGCAGCAATCGCCGCCGTTCACGACGAAGCCGCGAGAGTAGAGGACACTGACTGGCCGCAGATCCTGGCCTTATATGAGTTGCTGAAGCGAGTTGCCCCCAGCCCCATGGTAACTCTCAATCACGCGGTCGCGGCGGCCATGGTGGACGGTCCTGCCACGGGCCTCGAGCTGCTCAAGGCTCTCGACGGCGATCCGCGTATTGCCGGGCGCTATCGTCTCGACGCTGTTCGCGCGCATTTATTCGAAAGGATGGGCGATCAGGAAGCCGCCATCAAGCACTACCGAATTGCGGCTGCGCGGACCACGAGCCTGCCCGAACGGAATTACCTCATCACGCAAGCAGCGCGCTTGGCTGGTGCTTAACTCTCAAGGTGCGATTGAAGAGGAGAAACTTCCGCCGAAAATTTCTAAGCGACCTGGCGCTTTTGCGCCAGCATAGCGAAGTATTCAGCGACCAGATCCGCGTCCCACAGGCCGCGGTAAGCCTCTTCGCTCATGGTGCGTGCGGCTTCTTCGTGGGTGTGCGCAGGTTTGTAGGAGCGCGCGGTGCGCAACGCGTCATAGACATCGACGACTTGCAGTATGCGTGGCAGTACAGGAATCTCGGAGCCGCTCAAGCCGTCCGGATAACCCGAGCCGTCGGTGTGCTCGTGATGATGGCGAATGATCGGCAGCACGAGCCGCAGTGAGCGCAACGGACGGCAGATGTTTTCGCCCGTAATGGGATGCTGCTTCATGATCTGCCACTCAGCGGGCGTGAGGTCGGCGCCTTTTTTTAGAATTTCGTCGGGCACGGCAATCTTGCCGAGGTCGTGCAGGTATCCGCCACGCTTCAGGGCGAGAATCGAGTCTTCGTCCAAGCCGAGGTGACGCCCGAGTTCGGCGGCGTGCACAGAAAGCCGTTCGCAGTGGCCCTCGGTATAAGGGTCGCGGCCTTCCACGATGAGCCCGAGCGTGCAGAGGACGGAATCGGCGGTCTCCAGTTCGTCGGTGAATTCTTTCAGGCGAAGCAGAGACTTCACGCGCGCGATTAGTTCTTCGGCCAGGACAGGCTTGTTGAGAAAGTCGTCAGCGCCGGATTCGATGCCGCGCACCTTGTCGCTGCTGTCGCTGAGGCCGGTGATCAAAACGAAGGGAATCAGCCGCGTCGCCGGGTTCTCTTTCATGATGCGGCAGAAGTCGTAGCCGGATCGTCCCGGCATCATGACATCCGAAAGAATCAGGTCGGGCGCTTGGCGGCGGACTTCGGCCTCGCCCTCTTCGGCGTTCGATGCTGTGACCACGTCGTAGCCACGCATTGTGAGCAGTTGATTCATCAATCCCGCGATCGAAGGCTGATCGTCGACCACCAGAATGCGTGGCGCGCGCCGTCTTGGGAGGAGATCACCCATATTCGGATAAGAAGCAGTCGCCTCCCTTGGCGTTGTCCGTGTCTCGGAGTTCGCCGCGGGGTCGGAGAAAGGGTAGGACATGCGAGTCATCGATGCGTCGAGTCATCGGTCGAATCATCGACTGACGCATCGACCTAACGAATTTCATTCTACTGCGATTGCGAGAATTCTGCCGGGAGCCGTGCCGCAGCTGTGGAACGATGGAACGCGCGGGTCCGCGGGCATTCCCACTTCGGGACTGAATTCACTCGACATGTGACAAGAAACCTTGCGCCGCACAGCCTCGCCTGCCTACTCTCGCGGGATGCGATGGATTCGACTCGTGATTTTTGTCTTCTCGTGCGTTGTCTGGTTTGTCGTGGCAGCGTCGGCTGGCGCCGTCGCTAAAGTACACGTCATTAGCTTCGGCAAGTGGAGCACTGTCGCATGGTTTGCGGGAACCGGGGCAGAGAATGAGAAGCCGCTGACGCTGAAGGTACGTCCGTTGATGGTCGATGGCCGCGTCAAAGAATTTTTTCTGGGCGCGCCGCACGAAGTCACGGATCGTTTGTTCGTGGTGCGCCGCGCTTTCCGCGTGAATGACAGCCTTCCCGACGATTCTGCACCGCGCTGGCAATGGCAGCGTGGAGGATGGCTGCTGGTCGATCGGATTACGGGGCGCGTCTCTCCGATCAATCTGCCAGATTTCGATGCGTATTTTTCCCCGGCCAGTTGGTATCGCGACTACGTGGCTTATTGCGGCGTGTCTGACGATGGCCGGAAAACCTACGCCATCGTGGCGCAACTGAGCCGCCGCAAGCCGGTCATGAAGAAGCCATTGTCGAACGATGTTCCGACTGACCACGGGCCCGGCGACAACGCTGTCCCCGACTCTGCGTGCGCAGCGCCAGTATGGCAGCGTGCTCCGGCGCGCGTGAGTTTTGCCGTGGAGGGAAGCATGAAACAAACTTTTGCCATTCGTGGCCACATCGTCGATGTGGTAAACGACGCTGAAGACGAGGAAGACGAAGGTACGAAGTGATTGTCAAGGGACAGCCGCCTCGGCTGTCCGGTCGAGCGCAGTTCGACGATTTTTGGGCCCTCCATGTCCGTCGCCTATAATTGGGTTCGTGAAGAAAGCCGTCAAAGCGGCGTGTCCCCACGACTGCCCCGATGCCTGCGGCGTGCTCATTACAGTCGAAGACGGTCGGGCAACCAGGATTCAAGGCGATCCCGAGCATCCCGTCACGCGCGGATTTCTGTGCGCGAAAGTGGCGAAGTATGTCGATCGCGTGTACTCGCCGGGACGCGTGTTGTATCCCATGCGGAGGGTTGGGCCCAAAGGGCCAGACGCGGGCGAGGGTGCTTGCGCCACACAAGACCAGATCTGGCGCCGCATCTCGTGGGACGAGGCGCTCGATGAAATCACCGCGCGATTTCGCTCGGTCGCCGATGAGTTTGGCAGCGAGGCGATTTTGCCTTACTCCTACGGTGGGACGCTGGCCACGTTGAATGGATCCACCATGGATCGCCGGTTCTTCCACCGGCTGGGCGCCTCCCAGCTTGATCGTACGATCTGCTCCGCGGCAGGTGAGGCGGGCGTGCTATCGGTTTACGGCGCGAAGATGGGCACCGAACCTGAGCAGTTCGCGCATTCCAAATACATCATCGCGTGGGCGGCGAATATTCATGGCAACAATGTGCATCTGTGGCCATTCATCACGGAGGCACGGCGCAAGGGCGCCAAACTGGTGGTAATTGACCCATACCGCACGCGGACCGCGGCGTGCGCCGACTGGTATTTGCCCATCAATCCCGGAACCGATACGGCGCTGGCGCTCGGCATGATGCACGTCATATTCGCCGAAAACCTGCACGATGAAGACTATCTTTCGAAATACACGATCGGTTTCGAGCAGTTGCGCGAAAAAGTGAAAGAATACTCGCCGGAGCGGGTCGCGTGCTGGACGGGAATTTCGGCTGATGACATTCGCACTCTAGCGCGCGAATATGCGACGACTCGCCCGGCAGTCATCCGGTTGAACTATGGTGTGCAGCGCTCGGAGTATGGCGGAATGGCGACGCGCACCATCTGCATGCTGCCCTGCGTGATTGGATCATGGAAAGAAGTCGGCGGCGGGCTGCAGATGTCGCTCAGTGGCGCGGTGGAAATTGGAAAGAAAGCACTGAAGCGCCCTGATCTGATGCAGACCGCGCTGGGCCGCGAGGCGCGCACCCTCAACATGGTCGAACTCGGCCGCGTGCTGAACGTGGTGAATGATCCTCCGGTGAAGATGCTGTTCGTCTACAACTCGAACCCGGCGGCGGTGTGCCCGCAACACAACGACGTGATTCGTGGACTGAAACGGCCGGATCTTTTCACCGTGGTGCACGAGCAATTTTTCACCGATACGACCGACTATGCCGATATCGTGCTGCCGGCGACGACGTTCTTCGAGCACAAGGATCTGCAGAAGGGCTACGGGCATTACTATTTTCAGGTTTCGAACCAGGCGATTGCGCCCTTGGGCGAGTGCCGCTCGAATGTCGATCTGTTTCGCGCGCTGGCCGAGCGCATGGGATTCAAGGAAGACTGCTTCCGGGAATCGGTGGACGAGATGATCGATCTTGCGCTGGATTCGCAGAATCCGTGGATGGAAGGGTTGTCCCGCGAGCGGTTGGAACGGGGAGCGGTGCGGCTGAATTTCACGCCTTCCCGGAAGCCAGCGGAGCTGCGCTCCGCCGGACAGCCGGGGGCGGCGGTCCCCATAAGTTCTCCCTCTGAACCTTTTCTTCCTTTTGCTCACGGGGGATTCCGCACGGCTTCGGGGAAAGCCGAGCTTTACAGCGAGAGTCTCAAAGAACAGGGTCTCAATCCCGTCGCGGAGTTCATCCCTCCGACGGAATCGCGCCACGGAGCGGCCAGCACTCGCGGGCAGGCCGGTACAAAACTAAGCCTTCCGTTAGAATTGCTGGCCCGCAAGGCCGACAACTTCCTGAACACGACGTTTACGAATGTACCTTCGGTGCAGGAGATGGAAGAGGCCGGTCTATTGGAAATCTGCGCGGCCGATGCCGCCGCGCGCGGCATCCGGAACGACGATACGGTGCGGGTCTTCAACCATCGTGGCAATATCCTGCTAAAGGCGCGCGTCGATGGCAAAGTTCAACCCGGTGTCGTCTCCGCGACGCTCAATTGGGCGAAGATGACTCCCGGCTTCCAGAGTATTAACAGCTTAACCTCAGAAAAACTTACCGACATGGGCAACTCGGCCACGTTTTATTCCGTCTTGGTTGAAGTGGAACGAATCCAGTCCAACGAAAGCAGTACCGGCAGGGCGGACGAGGCCTGACACGAACGCAAAACTTACGGCGAAGTCATGCCAATGCTTGGGGATTGCGCAGCAGAAGTTCTAGCTGCGTGCGAGATTTCTGCTGCGGGCGAGCCCGTAAACACCTCATCTTGGACGCTTTCCGTTGCTCTACCGTATAATGACAGTTTTCTTACATCCCAGAGGCTGAGGTCGTAGCGATTTCTTTTCGCTTTCATTCGGAGAGTCTTGTTGTGTCCAAGCGCGCCGGTGGTTACCGCGCGGTGTCCTCGCCATCTCCTTTATTTCGCCGGCCTTGGCTCGGATTGGGATGGCGCGGGCGCAAGGCACGCTGCCGGATGATGGCTGCGCTGTTGCTGACGCTTCTATTAACAGCGACTGGCATCCTGTGGGCGCAGAACGATGTGATCTCCGAAATCACCGTCAGCGGCAACCGCCGCATCCCCAAGGAAACGATCCTAGCCCGCATCTTCACCAAGCCGGGCGATATTTACGACCCCGCCGCGCTGGAGCGCGACTTCAACTCGCTGTGGAACACCGGCTACTTCCAGGACATACGCTTTACCCGCGAGCAAACGCCCAAAGGCTGGCGCATTGACGTCACGGTGAAAGAGAAGCCGACCATCCGCACCATCGATTACGTGGGTACGAGTTCGGTTTCCAACAGCGACATCCTCGACCGTTTCAAGCAGGACAAAGTGGGGCTTTCAGTGGAAAGCCAATACGATCCCACTCGTATTAAAAAAGCAGAGGTGTCGATCAAGAACCTGCTCTCCGAGCACGGACGTCAGTTCGCAACCATCCGCACGGAAATCCGGCAAGTTCCACCCGCTGCAGTCGGCATTACGTTTGTGGTGAAGGAAGGACCAAAGGTCAAGGTTGGCAAGATCAAATTCGTCGGCAACAAGAACGTGAAGACGCGCGTGCTGCGCGCCGCTATGAAGAATTTGCGGCCGATCGGCATTCCGCACTCGATCTTCCTGGAAAACATCTTCTCGAAGACCTACGACGCCACCAAACTGGAAGAGGACACGGAGCGGGTGCGCGCGGAGTATCAGAACCGCGGCTACTTCAAAGCCGGTGTGGGCGATCCCAAGACCGAGATTCATGACACCGGCACGAAAGGCGTGCGGATTCCACTCATCCAGCACGGAGCCGGCAAGGCCGTCGATATCACCATGACGATCGAGGAAGGCGACAAGTACCGGCTGGGCAAGATCACCTTCAAAGGCAACAAGGCGATTCCGAATTCTGCCGCCCTGCGTTCGCTGATCCCTCTGAAGGACGGGGACGTTTTCAGCCGCGAAAAAATCGCCAAGGGCATCGAGAACCTGCGCAAGGCTTACGGCGAATACGGCTACATCAACTACACCGGTGTGCCTGCGACGACCTTCGACGACGACAAGAAGCTCGCGTTTCTCGAATTCGATATCGAGGAAGGCAAGCAGTTTTACGTAAGACGCATCGAGTTCCAGGGCAATACCACAACGCGCGACAAAGTGATTCGCCGCGAGTTGCTGCTGGAAGAGGGCGGCATTTACAACTCAAGATTGTGGGAAGTCAGCCTGCAGCGCCTGAACCAGCTTTCTTATTTCGATCAGCTGAAGCCCGACGATCCCAACGTCACCGACAAAAAGCTCGACGAGAAAGATGGGCTCGTCGATCTGACGTTGAAGGTCCATGAAAGAGGCAAAAACAGCATCGGCCTCAACGGCGGCGTGAGCGGCTTGGAAGGCGCGTTCATCGGGCTGAATTATTCGACCAACAACTTCCTCGGGCGCGGCGAAACGCTGCAGGTGCAGATCAGTCTCGGCAACCTGGCGCGCAGCGTGTTGTTTGGTTACACGCAGCCCTACATGTTTGACCGGCCGCTGCAGTTCGGGTTTACCGTGTTCGGCAACAAGATCAGCTTCAACCAGGCGCGGCAACTCTCGATTTTCAGCGGACAGAACCTGAATCTCTCCGCGGCCGTTCTGCAGAACCTGCAGAATTATTCGCAGTCGAGTGTCGGCTTCACGACGTCGGCGAGCTATCCGCTGCGCAGCCGGTCGTTCAAGCGAGTCGGCATGACCTATTCGCTCGACCGCTCTACGCTGCTGCCCTTGAGCACTGCGTCAAAGAATCTTTTCGAATTCATCCAGTTCCGCGGCATCTCCGGGCCAAACGCCGTCAACGGAATCATCACCAGCAAGATCTTCCCCAACTTCTCGATGAATACGCTCGACAGCGGCCTGTTCCCGCACAGCGGCCGCCAGTTGACGGTGGGCGCGGAATTTGCCGGGATTGGCGGCACGGTTCGGTCGATTCGCCCGATTGTGCAATATAAAAAGTTCATTCCGGTGCAGAAGCGCCGCAACACCATCGGCTACAGCGTCAACGGATCGTTCATCACCGGCTACGGCGGCCTGGTAGCGCCTCCGTTCCAGCGCTTCTTCATGGGCGGCGAAAACGACGTTCGCGGATTCGATATTCGTTCGGTTTCACCGGTCGCCTTCCTGCCCAGCGCGGGCGCGATTACTCTGACTGATCCGACAGGCGTGCCCGTGCCGAAAGATCCGAGCAATCCGCGCCGCGGAGCCATCAGTGTCCCGATTCCGATCGATCAGATCGTCTTCCCCGGCGGCGACATGAGCGTGTGGACCAACCTCGAATACCGCATCACGATCGCGGGCCCGGTGGCCATCGCGCCGTTCGTCGACGCCGGTATCGATCCGATTATTCGCCGCTCGCAGTTGCTGATCTCACAGCAGCAGTATGAAGGCGTTATCAGCACGCCATTCGGATGCCCCAACTTTGACCCCTCTGAGGCCAGCGGCTGCACGCCCGGAAGCCTGCTGAATCCGCGACCGTCTCAAAACCTTGAGGTGCTGGGCGCGACTAACTGGCGTCCGCGCATGTCGACCGGACTTGAGTTGCAGATGTTTCTACCGGTGGTCAATGCGCCGTTCCGCATTTACTGGGCCTATAACCCATTGCGCCTCGACACCCCCGCGAATCCCCCGATTCCGATTACGCGAGGTATGTTCCCGCCGGGCGCCGACGGCGACTATACCTACGGCTTGGCCAAGGCGACGTATGCGCCGAATTTCCTGTTGCGCGAACCGCGCAAGACGTTCCGGTTCACTGTGGCCACCACGTTCTAAGGCTGATTCCGGGGCGTAATTTCATTCGGGATTGGTTTGACGAGGCGAAAGCAGGGTATCTATAATGCTACTGATCCACGCCATCCGAGCGTTGAGGGCTGGACCACAGGCCCGCAGGCTTGACCTGTTTTCCCTGGCAATGGGGCGCGCGTTTTCCGGCCGCGGCAAGTACCGTGGCGGAGACTTCATTCTGTGCACCCCGGCTGCGCAGCCCGGCGTTGACTGAAAGAAGCGAATCTGAGAGCGAAGTTCACTACCCGAGGCCTGTCCTGACGGGCAGGATTCGACGAGCACTTCAAGGAGTTCAACCGATCCAATGACAAGCAAGTTCTTGCGATTTTCTCTGGCTGCTGCGGTTCTCTTCGCGATTTCCGCACTGGCTCAAACCGGCAGCGCCACCACCCCAGCAGGTACGGGCGCTCTGCCCGCCGCTCCCTCCGCATCGGCTCCGGCCGATGCCCAGCCTCCTGCGATCACCGGCACCAAGGTGGGCGCGATCAACATTGAAGGCGCCATCTTTGGCAGCAATGAAGGTCGCAGGGACATCGAGGGCCTACAGAAGAAGTTCGAGCCCAAAAACGCCGAACTGAAGAGCGCCAACGACGAACTCGAAGGCCTGAAGAAGCAGCTCAGCACCCAGCAAGACAAGCTGAACGAAGACGCTCTTGCCAATCTCAAGAAACAGATCGAGGGCAAGCAGAAGACTTTTGACCGCTCGATGCAAGATGCGCAGGAAGAGTTCGGCAACGGCCAGCAGGAGATCGCCAGCCGCATTCTTCAGAAGATGGCTCCCATGATCGTCAAGTATGCCGCCGACAACGGATACGGCATGATCATCGATACCTCGAAGCAGTGGCCGCAGAGTCCGGTCCTGCTGGCGGGGCAGAGCGTCGATATCACCAAGGCTGTGGTGGACATCTACAACGCGCAGTCCGGCGTGCCTGCGCCGGCCTCGACGGGCGCTGCCAAGCCGGCGGCTCCGAAGCCGGTGGGTACGACACCGGCGAAGCCGGCGACCACCGCGCCTCCGAAAAACTAGCTGACACCATCAGGTTCCGGACACTCCGGCAGCCTGAAAAGTTCCAGAAAGCCGCGTTACGAGCGCGGCTTTTTTATTTTGTGCACGCATCACCCGCACCGTTTTCTTGGTGTCAATACCAGCAAAGAAATTTCGCGCTGGGAGGGACGCCATGGTGAAACAGGCCTCATTGGAACGGGGCATATTTAGCAACAGCATGCTGGAAGTTTCCTGGGCGCAGCGCTCGCGCCGCAACCTGAGCACGCTGACATCGTTTGCGATTGAAGCGGTGGTGCTGAGCGTGCTGATTCTCTTGTCGATCCTCAAAACCGTTGTGATGCCGACGGTGCAGACGGTCTCTACGCCGATCTTCGCGAGGCGAGCGGAGCCCATGCGTGTCGTCGGAACACAAGCCCACAGCGGTCATGCGCCTACGACGCCGGCAAATCCGGATGCGATTCGCTTCATGCAGCCCTCGCACATCCCGACCGGCATTCATACCGGACCCGACGAGCCCGTGGTGGACACTGGAGCTCCCGATATCGGTATTTTCCAAACTGGCCTGCCGACCATTGGCGCGGGTAGCCCGCTATCCGCGATCCCAGGGACACGGCCAGTCCTTCCGACTGCGCCGAAGCCGATTACGCGCGTCTTTCGCACATCTATCATTCTGCAAGGCAGCCTGATTCGCCGCGTGCAGCCGGTCTATCCGCCGCTGGCGCGTACCGCACGGATTCAGGGGCCGGTCGTGCTCGAGGCCGTGATCAGCAAGTCTGGGACGATCGAACATCTGCAGCTGATCTCAGGTCACCCGATGCTTGCTCCTGCAGCCATCGAAGCTGTCAAGCAGTGGCTCTATCGGCCGTACATCCTGAACAACGAGCCGATTGAGGTGCAGACGCAGATCACGGTGATCTTCACGTTATCGGGAAACTGATGCATAGGTAGACGCTGAGCGGATTTTTTGAACGTGGCGGCAGCTTTCGTGCAGGAGTAGCCCCAGCGTAACCTCAGGTTTTCCCGACGCCCCGCTATAATCGCGAAAGTGGCCACCACAGCAGAAATCCTGAGCCGCGTTGCAACGCGCCCCACCTGGGCGGAAGTCTCGCTTACCACGCTGCGCCAAAATTTCCGCACGGTGCAAAAGCATGTAGGTGCGAATGTAACCGTCTGCGCGGTCGTGAAAGCTGATGCCTACGGTCACGGCGCCGTCGAGTGCTCCCGCGCGCTCGAAGCCGAAGGCGCGCGCTGGCTGGGCGTAACTTCGCTCGACGAAGCGATTCCGCTGCGCGAGGCCCGGGTGAAGGCGAACATCTTATTGATGACCGGTTTCTGGCGCGGCGAAGAAAGCGAAATCGTGCGCCTGCGCCTGAGTCCTACGGTTTGGGAGCCGTGGCAGATCGAATCGCTGGATGCCGCCGCTGCCGCGCATGGCGTCGCGAAACATCCGGTGCACCTGAAAGTCGACACCGGCATGGGACGCCTCGGCGTCGCGCTCGATCATCTTCCCGATGTCATCGGCGCGCTCAAAAAGGCGAAGCACATCACGCTCGAAGGCCTTTCTACGCATCTCGCTTCTTCCGAAATCATGGACGCTCCTTCAGTCGGCGAGCAGGAACGTGCCTTCGACGCTGCGCAAAAACTGGTGCGCGAAGCCGGACTCGAGCCACAGCTCATCCACATGGCCAACACCGGCGCGGTGATCTCACGCAAGGAAACTTGGTCCAAGAAAGACGGCAACAGCATGGTGCGGCCCGGCGTCGCGCTTTATGGCTATTACTTACCCTTCCAGCGCGCCGGCCGCGAGGTCAGCGGCGGAACTCTGCGCCTGGCGGTGAAGCCGATTCTCACCTGGAAGACGCGCATTCTCTCGTTACGCGATTTCGAAGCGAACCATCCGCTCGGCTACGGCGGAACCTACGTGACTAAAGCTCCCGCGCACGTCGCGGTGCTGCCAGTCGGCTACGCCGACGGTTACAATCGCCAGCTTTCAAACAAAGGCCGCGTCATCGTGCGCGAGCACTACGCGCCGATCCTGGGCAGCATCTCGATGGATCTGACTTTGGTGGATGTGACAGGCATTCCCGGCGTTTCGCTGGGCGACGAAGTAATCCTGCTCGGAACCTGCGACGGCATGAGCGTCGATGCGCTCGAACACGCGCGGTTGGCCAACAGCACGCCTTATGAAATTCTCTGCAATATCTCCAAACGAGTGCCGCGCAGGTATGTAAGTTAGTTCGTGCCGCGCCTATGTGGCGCGGGCGCCCCGCCCGCGCGCAGCGGGCGAATGTAACTCATCGGTTCCTAACCGACTTCGCGCGTCCGAGGCCCGAGGTCCGCGGTCCGCTTTGCTGAGCTTCCATATACTTCCGCAAAACGGCATTCATCGTACTCTGATATCCGCGTCCACTCTTGCGGAAGAACTTCAGTACATCCGGATCGATGCGCAACGTGATCTGCTCCTTTGGCCCCGGCCAGAGAATCGCATTCTTGAAGAATTCGGGCCCGAGTTCGGGAATGTCAGAGGTGTCGATATCCTCGTCACGCATCGCGTCAATGCGCGCCCAGTCCGTTCTGGATTGTCTCTTCATATTCCTTCTGTTCTGCACGCTTTGCTCTCCTGAGCGAGATGATGCGAATTGTGCCTCCCGGACGTTCTGTGAACGCGACCGTGGCGAGGCGGCCGTTGGTGAACCCGATTCCCATCCATCTTTCCTCGCCGTATTCCTCGCGCGTATCCGGGAGCACCATCAAAACACCGCTGAACATCTGCTCAGCGTCAGCGAAGTCCATCCCGTGCTTTCGGATGTTCGCCTGGTTCTTGGCTTCATCCCACTCAAATATCATTGTAGCTCCAAATGTAGCTACAGGCCCAAGAAAAAAATATTGCTCTTCTAATGATCTACCGCGCGTGGCTCAAAAATCGGTGATGCATCTCACAAGACCAGCCGCATCAGCTGTGGAATTCCCGAATTCGTCAGCTTCTCTTCGCCCCGTTCACCCTCCAATTACTGACCGCGAACAGCCAATTGCCGCCATTCCGTGCATGGGCAGCCTGGGAGCGCCGCGCGATTGCTAAACTAGAGGGTTCCTTATGCCCTCGCGCTACGCACAGTGGATGTACGACTGGGAGCACCGCCTCACGTCGGTGGACAACAACCGCGTGGTGCGTCCGCTCGAATGGGGCTTGGAGTGGACGCGCGACTGGCCCTGCCGCAACGGCTACCGGCCCGGACAGGCGCCTGAGAATCCCGATAAGTACATCGTCGATTACAACCGCCGCATTCTGGCCGCGAGCGACGAGTTCTACTCCTATATACGGCCGACAGATTACCGGTTGGAAACTCGCGAGGTGCAGGTCTTCTCCACGCGCGAGGCGCCGGACGCGAAACTCGAAGCCAAGGTAAAAGGAACCTTCGGGGAATTTCTGCGCTTCACCTCGCCGGTGAAGTCGCCCTATGCGGAAAACAATCTGGTGAACGCGCGCTGGTTCCCGGTGCAGGGCCGCCGCGCAATCGTTCTGCTGCCGCACTGGAATTCCGACGGCATCGCCTACGTGGCTTTGTGTCGCGTACTCAACCTTCTCGGCATTTCCGTGCTGCGGCTAAGCATGCCCTATCACGACATCCGTATGCCCGCAGAGATTCGCCGCGCCGACTACGCCGTCTCCGCCAACATTGGCCGGACGCTCGACGCCGGGCGCCAGGGCGTGGTTGATATTCGCTGCTGCCTCGACTGGCTCGAGCAGCAGGGTTACTCGCGCCTCGGCATCGTGGGAACGAGTCTGGGTTCCTGTTACGCATTCATCGCCGCGGCGCATGATCCGCGGATTCGGGTGGCCGCGTTCAATCACGCGTCGACTTATTTTGCCGACGTCGTATGGCACGGCCAGTCGACGCGCCACATCCGGCAGGGCGTCGAACAGCAGATCGATTTGGACGAACTGCGCCGGGCGTTTCTCGCGATCAGCCCCATGTCGTTCTTCGAGCAATTTGCGCGCTGGCCAAAAAAGTCGCTGATCGTTTACGCGAAATATGACCTGACATTCCTGCCGGAATTTTCGCGGAAGGTCGTGGAAGAGTTTGAACGGCACGCGCTCGATCACAAAGTTGTGGTGCTCCCCTGCGGCCACTACACGACCGGCGAAACGCCCTACAAATACATGGATGGCTGGCATCTGGCGTCGTTTCTGCGCGGAGCGTTTTGATCTGGAGCCGTTTCACCACGGAGACACGGAGGCACAGAGAAAAGAAATGAAAAAGACTTCTCTGTGTCTCCGTGCCTCCGTGGTGAATTCCAGGCAGGTAGAATAAATATATGTCCACCCCCATCGAGCACCGCCGTAGCGACTTCGTCGTCAGCACTGACCGCGAGCGGCTTGATCTCGATGTAATCCACGGTTTCCTAACAACTTCTTACTGGGCGAAAGGTGTTCCCCGAGAGACTGTGGCGCGCGCCATCGAGCACTCCTTGTGTTTCGGCGTTTACACGGTGTCGGGTTCGCAGGTCGGCTTCGCCCGCGTGATCAGCGATTTCGCCACCTTCGCCTATCTTGCGGACGTCTTTATCTTGGAGTCGCACCGCGGGCAGGGACTCGGAAAGTTGCTGATGGAGAGCATTAAGCAGCACCCGAAGCTGCAGGGATTGCGCCGCTTCACTTTGAGCACGCGCGATGCGCACTCGCTCTATGCGCAATTCGGCTTTGCGCCACTACAATGGCCGGAGCGATATATGGAGATTCTTCGCGCGAATCCGTACCGGACGACATAACCGCACGACGCAGAAACGGAAAAAACATGTCACCGAAAACTTCGATGTACCTGCCGCTGTACGAAAACGATCCGCAAATCGCCGCCGCCATCGACAACGAAGCCCGCCGCCAGCACGAAGGCCTGGAACTGATTGCCTCGGAAAATTTCGTGAGCGAGGCTGTGCTCGAGGCCGCGGGCTCAGTTTTCACCAACAAATACGCCGAGGGATATCCCGGCAAGCGCTACTACGGGGGCTGCGAGTTCGCCGACGTGGTCGAGAACCTGGCGCGCGACCGCGCCAAGCAGCTTTTCGGCGCGGAGCACGCCAACGTCCAGCCGCATGCCGGATCGCAGGCCAACATGGAAGCCTATGCTGCGATCCTGCAACCCGGCGATACGATTCTCGGGCTCAACCTCGCGCACGGCGGCCACCTTACGCACGGCCATCACCTGAATTTTTCCGGCAAGACTTACAAGATCATTCCTTATGGCGTCACCAAAGAGCGCGAGACCATCGACTATGACGAACTGGAAAAACTCGCCGAACGCGAGCATCCCCGGCTGATCATCGGCGGCGGCAGCGCCTATCCGCGAATCATCGATTTCCCGCGCATGCGCCAGATTGCCGACAAGGTCGGCGCGCTCTACCTGGTCGACATGGCGCACTTCGCCGGACTCGTCGCCGGCGGTGCGCATCCGTCGCCGGTGCCGCACGCGCATATCGTTACTTCGACGACCCACAAAACTTTGCGCGGCCCGCGCTCGGGGATGATTCTCTCGAAGGCCGAGTTCGCGGCGGCTATCGATAAAGTAGTTTTTCCCGGCATGCAGGGTGGTCCGCTCGTTCACATCATGGCGGCCAAGGCGGTCTGCTTTAAAGAAGCGATGCAGCCCGAATTTCGCGAATATGCGCGCCAGGTCGTCGCCAATGCCAGAGTGCTGGCGCAATCGCTGGCCGATGAAGGTTTCCGCATCATCTCCGGCGGCACCGACACGCACCTCATGCTGGTCGATGT
Source organism: Candidatus Solibacter sp. (assembly GCA_035501655.1). Lineage (GTDB taxonomy): Bacteria > Acidobacteriota > Terriglobia > Terriglobales > Acidobacteriaceae > Sulfotelmatobacter. Next base: position 428,273 of record DATJVU010000040.1, on the reverse strand, counting down.
GTTCTCCAAAGGGATGCTCGGCAGCGAAGCCGAAAAGGCACTGGGCGATGCCGGAATCACGGTCAACAAGAATGCGATTCCGTTCGATACCAACCCGCCGCTCAAGCCAAGCGGCATCCGCATCGGCACGCCCGCATTAACGACGCGCGGGATGAAAGAAAACGAGATGCGCCAGATCGGCCACTGGATCGCCGAGGCGTTACTACATCGCACGGACGCGGCAGTTCTCAGCAAGGTCCGCAAGCAGGTGCTGGAGTTGTGCGAAGCGTTCCCGCTGTACGCGGAACGCAGGGCCAGGGCGCAGGCGGAGGTCAGGGCATGATGCAGACTGGTGATCCCGTCGGCTATTTTTTCAAGGCGGAGTACCTTTTGGCGGGCGTTCTCGGCCTAGCCATCTTCATTCTGGTCCTGCTAGTGCTGCGACTCGGCAGATCAAAAAGCCCGACGTAATTCCTCTGTGTTCCTCTGTGCCCTCTGTGGTTAAATGCCATCGGTGAAGATCGCCATCGACATCCGGCGGATGACCGAGTTCGGCGTGGGCACCTATATCCGCAACGTCGTCCGCGCTCTGGGCCGGCTCGACCGCGAAACTGAATATCTCCTCATCGGCGCTCCCGCCAAGTTTCAGGAAATCGGCCCGCTGCCGCTCAACTTCCACTCTGTGCCCCTGGTTGCGCCGGAGCGCTCCATCAAAGGTTATCGCGAATTCCGCACTGCCCTGAGCGATCTTGATATCGACCTGGTGCATATCCCCAATCTTTTTTCGATTCCACGCGCCCTGCCGTGCCCTTACGTGATGACCGTGCACGACATGCTCGAGCACATGGCGCGGGCCCGCGAGCAAAGCGGATTCTGGCGCTCCCTGCACTTCCAGCTCACCAAACGCGTGCTCAGCGGTGCGGCGCGCATCTTCGCCGTTTCGAATTTCACCAAATCTGAAATCGAGAAGCTTTTCGACATTCCTTCCGAGAAAATCGAAGTTGTCTACAACGCCATCGACGAGCGCTTTCTGCACGGCCACGCCAGCGCCGCCGATCGCGACCTGATCGCGCGGCGTTACCAGGTGACCTACCCGTTCCTGCTCTACGCCGGCCGGGTCAGCCCGCACAAAAATGTCGTGCGCATGATCGAAGCGTTTTCCGCGCTCAAGGGTGAGCTTGAGAAAGAAGGCGCCTTTCCCGATCTCAAGCTGATCATTATCGGTGATGACCTCTCGGGGAATCCGGATCTGCGCCGCACAGTCGTCCGCAGCGGCGTGCAGAATGACGTCCGCTTCCTGGGCTTCATCCCCATCGAGGTGCTGCGCATTTTTTACGACGAAGCGAAGATCTTCGTCTTCCCCTCGCTCTACGAAGGGTTTGGGCTGCCACCGCTCGAAGCCATGGCCCATGGCACGCCCGTCGTGACGTCTAACGTTTCGTCGCTGCCGGAAGTGGTTGGTAATGCGGCCGTGCTGGTTAATCCCGAAAATGTTTTCGAGATCATGCGCGCCCTGCACCGCGTGCTCACCGACCAGGCGCTGCGCGACCGCATGAAAGAGCGCGGCTACCAGCAGGCCACCAAGTTTTCCTGGGATCAATCGGTGCGGCGTATTCTGGAAGTGTACGGGCAGGTTGCGGACGATGGAAATCGTCCGCCTGTCACTGAGAACAAATCCAACAATCCCACCACAGGGACGCGGACCTCAGCAGCCAAAGTCTGAAGCCTTAGCTCTGACGCCTAACACCTAACGGCCAACGCCTAGCGCGTTCACTTCACGAGCGGCTGGCCCGGCGATGCGATCGCCAGTTTCTGAAGCTTGGCCGTCAGGCGCGTGCGGTCGGCGTCGGTTTTCGCGGCGGCAAGTCTTTTGCGTAGCTGGGTGATCTTCTCTTTGCGGGTGCGGCGGCGGCGAATCTCCGGCCGGCGACTGGGTGCGGACATGTAAATCTCCCTTAGGGAAAATATTTGTTAGAAAAATACTGGTTAGAAAAGTATTTGTCATTCCAAGAAGCGAGGAATCTGCTTTTCGCCGCGAGCGGCAAGCAGTTCGACTCCACTTCAGTATTCAATCGGAGACGGCGCGAACTGTCAACGCTCGCTCCGATTTGGTGGTGGCAAGTTCTGGCCTTGGGCGGGTGTCATCCTGAGCGCAGCCGTTCTGGTAGACCTCCGGCTTTAGCCGGAAGCGAGCGAAACGAGGGAGCGAAGGATCTCCGGCACAAAGGATTTTTGGGGCGGGCGTCATGCTGCGTTTGAGAACAACTTGGCGCAGGGCGGCACCCCAAACGCAACGAGCCACAGCCCGCTTGACGTCCGCCCCTCAAATTGTGCAAAGTTCGTTGCGGTCTTTTTCCCCAGGAGGATTCATTGCGCGGATTGACTCGAGGTCAACGTTGCTCTGCAATGCCGAGGTGCGCTCTCGTTGTCTTCTTGTTCGCGGTATCCACCTCTCATTTCTGCGACGCGCAGGGCCCCGACAAGGCCGAACGCGTCTTCGTCAACGCGAAAATCTTCACCGGCGTTCCCGAACACCCCTATGCCGAGGCTGTTGCCATTCGCGGCGACAGAATTGTCGCCGTCGGCAACCTTCCTGACGTGTTACACGCCGCATCTTCCGATGCGCAGAAGATCGATCTGCAAGGAAGATTTCTGCTGCCGGGGCTGATCGATAGCCACGCCCATCCCATTGAGGGCGGAGTCGATATCATTGGCGCCGACTTTGCCGACCAGGGCACGAGCATCGAGCAACTCGTCGCCTTCGCTGCCGAGGCCAAAAAATCCGGCAAAGGCATGCGCCGCGACATTCTCTACGTGAGCGGCATGCCCCTTGAGTACTGGTCGCAACTCGATGAACTGAACGCGCGCTTCAACAGCGGCGACTTCGCCGCCACTGCAGTCTATCTCTCCGGCTCCGATGGCCACACCGGCTGGGCAAATCGGACACTGCTCGCACGCGCCGGGGTCACCAAAGAATTCCTCTCGCAGCTTTCAGCCGACGCGCGTGCCTACTACGGCGTCGGCAAAGACGGCGAGCCCAACGGTTTTGCCGTCGATTCGGGAAGGAACAAGATTGAAGCCGTCGTCCCCGCTCCATCGAAGGAGCAATATCTCGAAGGCGGGCGAGCCGCAGTTCACTACATGGAAGGCCTGGGAATTACTGCATGGCTCGACGCGAGCGTCGACGACACGCTGCTCTCGACCTACAAAGAGCTCGCCGATGACGGAGAACTCACGCCGCACGTGGCTGCCATGTGGCATGTGAATCCGCGCAGCGACCCGGCGAAGGAACTCGCCAACGCGCAACGTGCCCGCCAGAAATACGCCAACGTGCCCAATCTGACCATCCCCGGCATTAAGGTCTTTGCCGACGGCGTGGTCGAAATCCCCTCGCAGACTGCCGCGCTGACCAAACCGTACAAAAACACCGGACGCTCCGGGGACCTGCTCTTCGAGCCCGCACGCTTTGCGGAACTTGTTACCGCAGCCGACAAACAAGGATTGATCGTCCACGTGCACGCGCTCGGTGATCGCGCCGTGAAAGAAGCGCTAAACGGAATCGAAGCGGCGCGCAAAGCAAACGGCAACAGCGGCCTGCCGCATACGCTTACCCACATTCAACTCGCCGACCCGGAAGACTTTCCCCGCTTCAAGCAACTCGGAGTCATCGCGGCGCTGCAACTTCTATGGGCAACCGCTGAGTCCGACACCATCGAATTCATGAAGCCCTATGTCGATCCCGAACTCTATCGCTGGCAGTATCCCGCGCGCTCGTTACTGGATGCCGGCGCGACCATCTCCGGCGCCAGTGACTGGGATGTCAGCAGCGCCAACGTGTTCCAGGCGATCTATCAGGCGGAGACCCGCAAGGGCGTCGAAGGCGTGCTCGACCCCACGCAGCGGATGCCGCGCGAGGCCATGCTCTTCGCCTACACCCGCAACTCCGCGCGAGCCTTGAAACAGGAAGATAAAATCGGCTCGCTCGCTCCCGGCCTGCAGGCCGATTTGGTACTCGTGAACCGCGACCTTCTGACCGTTTCGCCCGAAGAATTGAAAGACACGAAGGTGGTCTGGACCATGATCGGCGGCGTCACGGTCTATCGCGGTGAGCAGTAAACAAATTTGTTTCTTGATTCTCAGATTAGCGGGTAGCCCATCATTCGGAAGCAGTAGTAACTGTGAGTGCCCCCTCGATTAGAGCCTTCGCGCTAATCGAGGGGCACCCTCTGCATGGATGAATTCTGGCGAGATCAAAAGGCCGGCCACCCGTCCGGCACCAGCCTGATTCGAGGCGACCGGGTCGGGGCATTGTGCTAAACGATTAGAATCGCGGCATCGACCATCTCTGGATCAGGGTCATCCTAACGAGCCGATGAATTGTTGACGCTTGACAAACCAGTCGGCGACACATTATAAGCTCAAGTGCTAATCGTTTAGACGCGGCTTTGATCGCGTCCTCAGGAAGGCTCGATGAATGCAACGAAGGATCGGTTCTTATTCTCCTCGGCGCCCGATAGCTGGGGCGTACTCGACTATCCCGGGCCCTCGTGGGAGCAATCCTACGAGAAGATGCTTGACGAGATGGCCGACGCCGGATACGCCGGGACCGAACTGGGTCCGTACGGTTTCTTTCCCCCCGACCCCGAGATTCTCCAAGCACAGCTTGCGAAGCGGAAGTTGCAACTGGTTGGTTCGTTTGTACCGGTCAGGTTGGGAGATTTTACATCCGGGAAAGAGGTTCTCGAGCGGATACGAAAGGTAGGCAAACTGCTAGCTGCGTTGCATGCTCCCTTCCTGGTCATGGCGGACGATCAATCGGCTGAGCGGAATTCTTTCTCGGGGCGGGCGTCAGAACCGGGGTGTCCTGTGTTAAGTGCGGCCCAATGGCGACACGTTGGCACAGTCGTGGCTGATGCTGAAAAGGTCGCCAACGAATACGGACTTGATCTTGTGTTTCATCCCCATGTCGCAACTTACGTAGAAACACCAGAGGAGTGCGAGAGATTTTTTGCCGCTGCCTCCCACACGAACATAGGATTGTGTCTTGATACAGGACATTGTGTGTACGGACACGGCGTGGCGGTGCACGAGGCGGAGAAATACAAGGACAAGTTGCGTCTCGTACATATCAAGGATTGCAATGCGGCCGTGCTGGAAGAAGCCCGGCGACACAAGTGGACCTTTGAACAAGCCATCGAGAACAAGGTGTTCACGATCATTGGAAAGGGTGATATCGATTTTCCGGAGTTTTTTCGCACTCTTGCAAAGAACAGTTACTCCGGATGGTTCGTCGTGGAACAGGATGTGAAATTTAGCGACGCGACCATCCGTCCAGCGGAGAGCGTAACCGCAAGTCTGCAGTACCTGCAGACTGTAGTGAGCGCTCTCGACGCCGAGAAGTTAGCGTCTTGACAGAAACGAAAACGAACAAAAAGGAATTCTCGGAAAGGCGTAATGCGGAAACTGGGAGTCGGTGTACTGGGAATTGGGGAGATGGGTCGCAGGCACGCCGAAAATCTTCGGCGATTGGTCCCGCACGCCCGACTTGTGGCTGTTGCGGACGTTGACGCCAACCGCGCCCGACGCGCGGCTCAGGAGCTGGAGATTGAGAATGCATATGGCAGCCTGGAGGCCATGCTGGAATGCAAGGGCCTCGATGCGGTAGTCATCTCGACTCCTGATAAGTTTCACGCGGCCGCTGTAGAGACTGTCGCAGCAGCAGGCAAAGACATGCTCTGCGAGAAGCCGCTGGCCCTAACTTTGTCCGACGCGACCGCGCTGCTGGCTGCCGTGGCAAAGGCAGGTGTGCGCCTTCAGGTTGGCTTCATGAGACGCTATGACCCCGGATATTCCGCAGCAATGAGGCGCATTGAAGCAGGAGAGATCGGAGTGCCGCTGGTTTTCAAGTCGATCGGACGCGACAAAGTTGGCCCTCCGCTGGCAGCTTACCAGCCGAATCTATCCGGAATGCTGTTCTACACCAACACGATTCACGATTTCGACCTGGCCCGCTGGCTCATGCAAGATGAGGTTTCGGAGGTTCATGCGTACACAACTGTGGCGTCGCGGCCAGAGTTGGCACAGTTCGGAGACGTTCTCGCCGGCGTCGTCAACCTCAAATTCGATCGAGGGGCGATCGGGAATATCGAATCCCATTCTCAGGCGATTTACGGCTACGATGTGCGCACGGAAATAGTCGGATCCCAGGGATCGGTTCTGATCGGGAGTTTGCATCAATCCCCAGCGATGTTTCTGACCAGCTACGGCAGCACGCAGGCGATTGCAGATCATTTCCTCACAACCTTTGCCAGCGCGTATGTTGCTGAGATCCAGGACTTCGTAGACACGATCTTGAACGATCGGCCGCCTCGCGTGACCGGGGAGGACGGGCTGAAAGCACTTGCGATGGCTGTGGCAGCAGAGGAATCTCATCTGAAGTCTCGGCCCGCAAAAGTATCGGCGGCGGGTGCTGTGGCAACACTCTGAGTCGTGAGTCCAACGCTTTGTAAGCGCATCGGAGGGATACGTGAGCACAACGGTCTCCTACAAAAGCCCGCTGCACGAGATGACGCAATCCACTCCGACGTGTCTGTGGAACGATTCGGCATCGGCGCAGGAGTTGGCCTATTCTATCGAGCACGGCGCGGTAGGAGCGACGTGCAATCCAGTCATCGTGCTGGGCGTTCTGAAGAAGGACATCAACGCCTGGAAGGGACGTATCCAATCTCTCATCCGCGAACGTCCCACCGCAACCGAAGATGAGATTGCCTGGCAGTTGGTCCGCGAAATCTCGGCGCAAGCCGCTGCTTTACTGAAGCCTATTTTTGACGAACAGCACGGCAAGAACGGTCGACTCTCGATTCAAACCGATCCGCGTCTGTTTCGGAGTAGTGAGGCAATCTTGAAGCAGGCGATCGAGTTTAACCAGATTGCTTCGAACATGATCGTGAAGATTCCAGTTACACAGGCAGGAATACCGGCAATCGAGGAAGCAACCTATCGCGGCATCAGCATAAATGCGACTGTGTGCTTCACCCTGGCGCAATGCATTGCCGTGGCCGAAGCCGTCGAGCGCGGGCTGAGGCGACGCGAACAGGAGGGGAGAGAGATTGCAACGATCGGGCCGGTGTGCACCATCATGGTGGGCAGACTGGACGACTGGCTCAAGGTGCAGTTGGAGAAGCACAACCTGGCGATTGATCCAGGCTACCTGGAATGGGCAGGAGTTGCGGTGTTTAAGAAGACCTATGAGACTTTTAAGGCGCGCGGTTACCGGATTCGCCTGTTGTCGGCGGCATTTCGCAACCACATGCATTGGAGCGAATTGATAGGCGGCGACGTGGTCATCTCTCCGCCCTACTCCTGGCAGGTTCGCTTCAATTCCAGTGACATACAGGTCCGCCCGCGCATGCAAGAGCCAGTTCCCAGCAGGGTAGTCGAAGCGCTCTTGGCCAAGTTCCCTGACTTCCGTCGCTCTTATACCGAGGATGGTCTGGCGGTTGCGGAGTTTGATTCGTTTGGTCCGACCCGACGCACGCTTCGGCAATTCATTGCCGCTTGTCACGATCTCGACAGTCTGGTGCGCGACTTCTTGCTTCCTGATCCCGATATAACCTAGTCCGGCGTTCCTGAACGTTTTGAAAAGCGTCAGCACGCCTGATATCTTCCGTCTGTACCTATGTCTTCTTCAAAACGCAGCAAACCGCAGAAGCCGGGCAAAGCCGCAAGTATCTCCGATGTGGCGCGCGAGTCGGGGGTGTCGATCTTCACGGTCTCGGCAGTAATCAACAATAAGAGTCACGTCGGCAAGAATCTTCGCGAGCGGGTCGAAGACGCAATTCGAAAGCTGAACTACCGTCCAAATCTCATTGCTCGCAGCCTGATCAAGCAGAAGACGCAGACGATTGGCATGATCGTCCCCGACATCGCGAACCCCTTTTTCCCGATGGTGGTTCGAGGTGCGGAGGACGCAGCCCAGAAACAGGGCTACAATCTCCTGCTTTGCAACAGCGATGACAGTCTGGCGAAGGAAGAGACGGCGATTGAATTGTTGCTTTCGAAGCGAGTCGATGGAATTCTGCTCACCAAGGCCGCCGGAGACTTCTCGCCCTCGCTGCGCCAGGTGATTGAAGGAGTGAACATACCCTTCGTGCTCGTGATGCGCACCTATCCGGCGTTGACGAAAGATGCAGTGGTCAGCGACGACTACCAGGGAGCCTACGAGGCGGTGTGTCACCTGGCCCGCTCGGGACGCCGTCGGATTGGCCTGATCAGCGGGCCGCTAAAGATCAGCAATGCCAAAGAGCGCTGGCGTGGATTTCGCGATGCGCTGGAAAAGGCGAAGCTCACTTACGAACCCGAGCTCGTGGTCGAAGGGGACTACCGGATCGAGTCGGGCTTCCGAGCGGGACATGCTTTGCTCTCGCATCGTCCCGATGGAATCTACGTTGCCAATCATCTCATGACCATTGGATTGCTACAGGCGGTTGAGGAAATGGGGCTGAAGTGCCCGGAAGATTTTGGCCTGGTCAGTTTCGATGACTATCCGTGGCTGGGCGTTTTCCGGCCCCGACTGACAACCGTAGAGTTGCCGAAGCATCAACTGGGGAGTGAAGCCGTAGAGTTGTTGATACAACGGATCGGTGGTGATCAAGGCAAGCCAGTCCTCAAGAAGCTATCGCCGGAGCTTCGGATCCGCGAGTCATGCGGGTTCGCGCAATTTGTGTCTGGTGAACATCGGCGTGCCAACCCCGAGCCCTCGATTGACTCGCCCTAACGCGTGGAGCGGGCTTGTTTTCGTCGGGCACGAGTCTACGTTTCGTTGAAATTGAAGAGTTTTGGCCGGAGTGTAAACATCCGCGTGCGGTAACTCGCATAAATCAGACCAATTCCTAGCCAAGCGAGCCCGGCATACTTAGTCCATGGCTGTAGGCCCATCAGCAGAGCGAAGCAGAACACCGCGCCAAATAGTGGCACAAATGCGTCAATAAAGAAGTTTCGCCGTGCGCGTGCTGTCGGCGAGTACCAGAAGTGCAGCATAGCAACGAGATTTACTGCCGTGAACGCGAGTAAAGCGCCAAAGGTTACGATCTCCGCGGCTCGTTCCCACGGAATGGTCAGCACAGCAATATAGGCGAGAACGCCAACAGTCCATTCGTTGAGAATGGGACTTCCCGTGTTTGGGCTCAGGTAGCCAAAGAATTTCTTGGGGATTACGTCATCCCGGCCCATGCTGTAAAGAAGGCGCGCTGCGCCCACGTGGCCAGCGAGTCCGCACGCGATGCTGGAAACCAGCAGCACAACTCCATAAGCAGTGAAGAGTAGAGGTCCGCCAGCAATTCGAGCCACATCCATGAAGGCGGTTTCAGGATTTGCAAGCGTGGCATGGTCGGGCCACACTAACTGCGCTAGATACACCTGCAGCCCGCTCAAGATTCCGGTAAAGAGGCATACAAGAACCGAAGCCAGCAACACGTTTCGTTTCGGATTCTTCACTTCTTCCGCGAGAATTGAGACTCCGTCAAACCCGATGAATACAAGCGCGGCGAATGAGGTTCCCGCCGCCAGCGCGCGTACATTGAAAGTTGCAGGATTGTAGATCGGCTGCAAAGAGAGCAGTCCGCCGAATGACTGGTGAAGCACGACATGGCGGAAGGCCTGAACCAAAAATATGGCTGTTACCAGCAGCATAAATCCGAGCAGCACCTCGTTCGTACGCGCATTGAACTTGATTCCCTGCACAGTCAATAGGGTGATGAATCCCACAATGACCGCAGCAAGAAGCGCAAACGAGACCTGCGGCAACATGCGATGGATGGCTAGGACGGCATATAGGGAGTTCTGGATCGGTTGGAACAGATACTCCAGGAACATTGCCCAACCCAGGATGAAGCCCAAGTGGGGATTGAGTGTTCTACTGATGTAAGAGTAGACGGATCCCGACGAAGGGTAGACATGGGCCATTCGGCCAAAGCTGAGGGCAGTGACTGACATGGCAACCATCGCCAGCAAAAGCGTGGTCACGGTGTGACCGTGGGACAAGACTTGCGCCTCGCCGAAGAGGGGAACCGCGGCGATCGGCGAGGTGAGAATAACGCCGTAGTAGACAAGGTGCCATAGATTCAGCGCGCGCTTGAGATGAGGTTGACCGGGTGTTCCCGATGGAGCTGTCGTGATGGTTTGCACCCTGGTATCTCTCTTTAGAAGAAGTAGCGTTCCTTTTTGCGGGCTTCTTCGTACCTGTGTCGTGCAGCTCTAACGGGCTCGCGCTCCGATACCTCTGCTATCGGAACATCCCACCAGGATTCGTAGCTCGGGACGCTTTGCTGGTATGCAGTCTCGATGACGACCACCGAGGTACGGGATTGTTTCCGGGCGTCACTGAGAGCGGCTTTGAGGTCTTCGCCAGTGCGCGCTCGAGCCGACCAGGCTCCGAGACTTGCGGCGTTAGCCACGAAATCAACGGGCAAGATATCGCCCTCGTATTTTCCGTTTTGGCGATTGCGATACTCTGTTCCCATCCCTTCATTACCGCAGCTGCGGCTGAGGCCCCCAATGCTCGAAAAGCCATGGTTGTCGAGCAGCACGATGGTCAGTTTGTAGTCTTCCTGAATGGCAGTAACAATTTCCTGTGCCATCATCAGGTAGGAGCCGTCGCCGACGAGCACGTAGACGTCACGCTCAGGAACAGCCATTTTTGTTCCCAAAGCCCCTGCGATTTCGTAGCCCATGCAAGAGTAGCCGTACTCCATGTGATAGCCGCCGGGCTGGCGCGTGCGCCAGAGCTTATGCAGGTCTCCGGGTAGACTGCCGGCGGCGCAGACCAGGATGTCGGAAGGTTGCATGAAATCGTTGACGATGCCGATGACTTCAGCCTGAGTAACGGGTAAATCTTTCCGCGGGCTTTCGATTCGGTTAACTTCCTTTTCCCAGCTGGCGCGCAATAAATAAATCGTTTCCTGATAGCTATCTTCGACTCTGTAGCCGCTCAGCCCTTGCCTCAGCTCACAGACGGTTGCGCGCGCATCACTGGTCAGCGCAAGGGCTGCATGTTTTTGGGCGTCAAATTCGCAGATGTTGACGTTGATGAAGCACACGTCAGGATTCTGAAACGCGGTCTTCGAGGACGTCGTAAAGTCACTGTAACGAGTGCCAATACCAATGATCAGATCAGACTTTTGGGCCAGGGTGTTCGCTCCGAGAGTGCCGGTGACACCGATGGCTCCGACGTTTTGCGGATGGTTGTAAGGCAGCGAACCCTTGCCCGCTTGTGTTTCGCAAACGGGGATTCCCGTCGCCTCCGCCAGATCAGCAAGGGCTTCCCATGCTTCTGAATAGAGCACCCCCCCGCCGGCGATGACCAGAGGCTTCTTCGCGGCGCGAATCCGGGTGACGGCAAGCCGTAGAAGTTCCTGGTCGCACCGGGGCCGAGGAATCGTCCACACTCGTTTTTCAAGAAATTCGTCGGGGAAATCAAAGGCTTCGGATTGGACGTCTTGTGGCAGAGCCAGCGTGACCGCGCCTGTTTCTGCGGGAGAGGTCAGAACGCGCAATGCTTCCCACAGCGACGTAATCAATTGCTCGGGACGTTGGATGCGGTCCCAGTAGCGCGACACGGGCTTGAAGCAGTCGTTTACAGAGACATCTGGAGTCGTGTTTGATTCGAGCTGCTGCAGAACTGGCGCCACGTTACGCCGGGCAAAGATATCGCCGGGCAGGAGGAGGACTGGCAGGCGGTTAATCGTGGCCAATGCGGCGCCGGTCACCATGTTGGTAGCTCCAGGGCCGATGGAACTCGTGCAGGCCACAGCCCTCGTGCGAAAAGTTGCCTTCGAAAAGGCGACTGCAGCATGCACCATTGCCTGCTCGTTGCGGAATAGGGAATACTTGAGATCAGAATCCTGCTCGAGGGCTTGCCCCATCCCGGCGACGTTTCCATGTCCGAAGATTCCGAAGCAGCCTGCAAAGAAGCGGTCCTGTCTGCCGTCCCGCTCGACATATTGATTCTTGAGGAAGCTCACAATACACTGCGCGACTGTTAGGCGTTTCGTCATAGGCTTGGCCCGATTCAGAATACCGCCTGCCTCCTCTCTCGATTGTGCGTCAATCGACGATGCAAGACCGACTTCGTATTGCTGCGCGCTCGCCCCATTCTCACAAAGAAAATGTGCTATTCGCGTACCATGGGCAACCGTGGATCGGTGCCATTCCATGAGGACCGAATCCAAGCGTGTTGCCTGTCTTCCGTGACCGCCAGGGCGCGGGCGGATCCGGCGAGAAAGTTCAGATAGTAGACGTCATAGCCGGGGCCGGCAACCACAGAGTGGTAGCCGCTGTGCACGAGCACCGCGTCTCCATCGCGCGCCTTCAGAGTCTGTTCGCCTGCATGTTCTCCTCCGTACAGATGTTGAAGCGCGAAACCGCCAGGCTGAATCCGGTAGTAATAGATTTCGTCCAAGTCCACTTCGGCTGGCGGATTGTGAACATCGTGCTTGTGAGGAGGATAGCTCGACCAGTTTCCGCCGGGCGTGTACACCTCGATGACCATGAGCTTGTCCGCAGGAAATGCGGGGGAAATCACATCGACGATCTGCCGTGAAGCGTTTCCGCCACCGCGAAGACTGGTGGCGACATCGCGCGGAGTTATTAACTTAGGTTGCAGTTGTGCATTGGAGGGCACACGGCATTCAGCGACCTCGCACGTGGTCTCGGCCTCAAATGAAACTTCGCTCTGGGCTGGGAGATAAAGAGTATAGGGAAGCCCGTCAAATACGGTTTTACGCTTGCCCAAGTGAACCCGCCCCTGCCCCCAATCGGCCACACCGGTTCCTCCTAAGATCACGAAAGCGGCTTCCTCGCTGGCCGTCTGTCTCCGAATAACGTGACCTGGCAGTAATCGATGAACGAAGAAACTCATCCATTCCCAGCTGCCCTGTTCGCGGGACAAGTGTAGGAGTTCTCCTCCCTGCTGGGACGGCAGATTCAAAGAGTGGACAAGAAGAGTCTTTGCTTCCGGTTGTAATCCCATAGAAAAAATACGATTGCCAATTGTCTAAACGATTTGACACTATCGCAAAGATAGCCTTCTTTGTCAATTCGTGCTGTCATCTGCCGCTCGGCATGTCCAGGGCTGTGCCAAGGCAGGCCGTTTTAACACGACTTTAACAATATGCACGTTAATTTTGGATCAAACACTTGTAAAAAGACAGTTTGGTTGGCGCTGGAAGAAACTTTCTTCTTGACCTGGTGGATGAGTCGTTGATATAAGCGCATCGTATAAACGTTTTGACGATTCCCAAATTAAAGAGGCAATCGGCATCGGAGGAAGCATGAAAACGACTTGTCGCGAACAGTGCGGAATGCGCGCGGCAGTAGACACAGAGATCGGTGGTGGATTTGCGAGACATGCCTGCCTCGGGTTGATCGTGCTGATGATGGCCGTCGTTTGGACAGCCGCGCCGTTGCAGGCCAAGGTGGACGCCGGAATTTCTGGAATCGTTACCGACGCGAGTGGGGCGGTAGTTCCAGGTGCCACCGTGCAGGTGAAGGCCATCGAGACGGGGCTCATTCAGAAGCGGCAGACCAACAGCGATGGATTCTACGCATTCATCGACCTACCGCCCGGCCACTATGAACTTGAGGTGAGCCAGTCCGGCTTCACGACCTTCCGGCAGGTCGGCGTCCTGTTGGATGTGAACTCCGCCAAGGTTCTGAACGTGAAATTAAATGTGGGTCAGGTCAGTGAAAAGGTCGAGGTTTCCACCGATGCCGTGCAGTTGGACACGGCGAGCACGCAAAACGGTGAAGTCATCCGCGCGCAGACCATTACAGCGGTACCCCTGGTAACACGGAGCTACACCGACCTGCTCGCCCTGCAACCAGGAGTCACGCCGGTGTCGTCGGGCCTTGCGGGCGGGCAGGGAGGCCAATTTAGTGCCACAGGGTTCACCTTCAACAACGTGTCCGGCGATTTGAACGCCGGCAATCTCTCCGTTAACGGACAGCGTGAATCGGCCAATGGCTTCCTTCTGAACGGGACTACCGTGCAGGAGTTTGCTTTCTCCGGGGCGGGGATGATACCCAACCTGGATTCCATTGCAGAGTTCCGTATCGTGACCAACAATTTCGACGCGGAATATGGAAACTATGCCGGCGGCCAGATCAATGTCATTACGAAGTCGGGAGGAAACCGGTTTCACGGCAGCGCTTTCGAGTTTCTGCGTAACCGGTCATTCGATGCCCGAAACTATTTTTCGTCAGTGAGAGACGATCACAAGCAGAACGAATTCGGGGGGACGTTCGGCGGTCCCATCGTGCGCGACAAGCTGTTTTTCTTTGGCGACTACCAGGGGAACCGAGTGATCATCGGGCAGAGCGGTTCGACCGGCACCTTTGTGGTGCCGACCGCGGCGGAACGCAACGGCGACTTTTCTGCTCTGGCCGCTTCCATGACCGGAACGGTGCAGGGACCGGTGTGGGCGCAGGATCTTTCCAATACCCTGGGATATGCGGTGTCCGAGGGCGAGAACTACTATTCACCCGGGTGCGCCGACACGGCCACCTGCGTATTTCCCGGTGCACAAGTGCCGGCCACAGCGTTTTCAGTGCCTTCCCAGAACTTGCTCCAGTTCATTCCTCCTGGAAACGCCGGGGATGGTGTGTTCTCCCCGGTGGCCGCACCAATTAGGCTGACCGACAACAAGGCCAGCGGTCGGGTGGACTATAACTCGCATCTGGGGTTGCTCACCGGCTATTACTTCTTTGACCAGTTTCGCCAAAGCACGCCGAACATATTTCTCCCTGGATTTGGCAGTGATAACACCGGGCGCTCCCAGCTCGTGGAGTTGGGCGATTCGAAGACGCTGGGCAATGCATCGGTCAATGACTTGCGCCTTGGTTTTACGCGGCTACGATTCTTGATGCACAAACCCACGGGCGGCGACAACGTGACGCCCAAATCGCTCGGGTTTGAAGAGGGGGCGGATACTCTGGGGATTTCGCCGTCGCTTCCCCAGTATGCGCACGTCCCGAACATCCATCTCAATAACGGACTTTCATTTGGAGCATCAGGTGGGGCTCTCGGCGTTACTGAAACTACCGTTCAGGTGATCGACAACTTCAGCAAAGTCGTCGGCACGCACACGCTGACCTTCGGCGGGCAGTTCCGCTACAACCAGTTGACGGAATATAACGGGGGCTCGAACGGCGACTTCACGTTTAATGGAGCGGAGACGGGAATAGACTTTGCCGACTTTCTGATCGGCGCCCCAACCGGGTATTCGCAAGGTCAGGGCTATCCTTCGTACGGACGCACCCGATATATCGGCCTGTTCGCCCAAGATAGTTGGCGCATCAAGTCGAATCTGACGCTGAACTACGGACTGCGATGGGATGTGAGCCGGCCGTGGTCGGAAAAAAACGGCCAGCTGGAAACACTGGTGTTAGGTCTGCAGTCAACGCGATTCCCTGGCTCCCCTCAGGGATGGGTCTTTCCGGGTGATCCGGGCATTCCCAGCACTCTTGCTCCAACTCGGTACAACAATTTTGCTCCGCGTCTGGGGCTCGCGTATTCGCCCTCCGCGGACAGCGGCCTCATGAAGACGTTGACCGGTGGCCCAGGCAAAACCAGTATTCGAGTCGGCTGGGGGATGTTCTACAACACTTTCGAAGGAGCAACAAACTTCAACGAAATCGGAGACGCTCCCTTTGGCGCCTTCTATGGCAGTCCCGTGCCTCCGCAATTTGTAACGCCTTTTGTAGACCGTGGAACTGGACATATTGAGGGTCAGCGCTTTCCCGTGCCTCTACCCACTACCAATACTGTGATCAATTGGGCGAACTTCCTGCCCATTGGTACTTCGCCCGCTTTCTGGTACAGGAACGTGCTGCCCTATACCGAGGAGTACCAGTTGTCCATTCAGCGAGAACTTGGTCCGAGCACTCTACTTACTGCCAGTTATGTGGGAAGCCAGGGTCATCACTTGCTCTCTTCGCTGGAGGCCAATCCTGGTGACCCGGCTCTTTGCTTGAGCGTTCATGACGCAAGTCAAGTCGTCGCGGGCACTCAGACTTGCGGACCCAATGCGGAAACCGGGTCTTTCCAGCCAGTCGGCGGCGGCACAGTCGTCGTTCGCGGACCCTTTGGCGCGGATTTTAGCAGTGACGGCTATTTCATGACGATCGGCAAATCCAGTTACAACTCGGTGCAACTGAGCCTACGGCAGCGGATTTCACGTTTGGAATTTCTGGCGGGGTATACCTATTCCAAATCCCTTGATAACGGGTCTGGATACGGAGAGCAGATCAACTTTGTGCGACCGAACGAAACATCGCTTTCGTCGTTCGACACCCGACACAATTTCGTAGTCAGTTACGACTACCAGCTGCCTTTTGATCGCTTCGGTGGTCCGAGCCGGCTGGTGAAGGGCTGGAGGTTGAGTGGCATCACGAGGTTTGCGACTGGGCTTCCCGTCACGCTAGTTGAAACGGATGACAGTTCTCTGCTGGGTACCGCCGGCGCCGGGGCCATCTCGCTTCCTATTGACACACCGGCTTTCGCTGGTGGTTCGCTTAACATCCATGATCCCCGTTCGGCGACTACGGCATATTTCAACACGGGCTTGTTTAGTCCCGAAGCATTGGGGACCTTGGGTAACGCAAGGCGCCGGTTCTTCAGCGGGCCGGGACTCAACAATTGGGATATGGCCCTATTGAAAGACACCCTCATTAAAGAAGGAATGAATTTGGAGTTCCGCGCCGAATTGTTTAATGCCTTCAATCACGCCCAGTTTGGCTTGCCCGACGGAAACATCACCGATACACAGACGACCAGTCCCACGGGGCGACTGCAGGGGTTTGGCACAATCACCTCAGCGAATCCCCCGCGGATCATGCAGCTTTCGCTCAAGTTGCTGTTCTAAATACGCCACAGGGATGGTGCTCGATAGGCACCCGGAACCGGCGGACGACAGAAAGGAGTCCTGTTCTGCGCGTCCCTTGTTGTCCGCGACCTTGTCGCTCTGTAGAGTGGGGCTGCTGACTATCGAGGGACCACATGAAACAAACCAAAAATCCCAGTTCGAGGCGGGCCTTCATCAAGGCCTCGGCTCTCGGCCTCGGGGCGCTGGGTACAGGCGTGTCAGGTTTCGCATCCGACGGCACACGCGTTGCGCTTTCGCCCGGCATTCCCGCGCATGCAGGAGGAGGGCGACCTTCATCGGACATTGCAGTCTGGTTTACTGACGGCAAACAACGATTCGCCCCCGGACGATCAATCTCTTGGCAAGCCGGATCGCAAACTTCCCCAGAGTCCGTCCGCCTCATCGAAGCAAACAAATTCCAGGACATTCTAGGTTTCGGAGGATGCTTCTCGGATGCAGCTTGTTTTGTGATCAACCAGTTGCAAGCTCCGGCGCGGGAGCAGTTGCTCAACGAGTTGTTCCATCCATCCGAAATGGGATTGAGCGTGCATCGCACTTGCATCGGATCTGCCGACTCGGCGGCGATGCTCTACAGCTATGACGAAGGGGATGCCGATCCCGACCTGAAACGCTTCTCCATTGATCACGATCGCGGATACATTCTTCCGTTGCTCCGGCGCGTGCGCGAGATTAACCCCGACACGTTCTATTTTTCATCACCATGGAGCCCGCCCGGTTGGATGAAGTGGAACAAGTCGATGTTAGGTGGCTCCATGAGCCGTCAATACCTCTCCTCGTACGCGCAATATTTGCTGAAGTTTTTACAGGCTTATGCGGCGGACGGTGTTCCGATCCAAGCCATCACCACGCAGAACGAAATTGATACGGACCAGCGTGGTCAAATGCCAGCGTGCACCTGGTCGCAGGAATGCGAGACGGAATTCATCATTGAGCACCTCGGGCCGCTCTTCGAAAAAACGAACACGTCCACGAAGATATGGATCCTCGACCATAATTTCGTGTATTGGGGACGGGTCATCTCGCAGCTCGACGATCCCGAATTCCGGCGGTACGCGCACTCCGTCGCTTGGCACGCCTACACAGGCGATCCCACAATGATGAGCAAGGTACATGCCGCCCACCCCGAAGTGGAGATGTATTATACGGAGGGAAGCACGGACTATAACGATCCGCATTATCAGGACGACTGGACGAAGTGGAGCAAGACTTACACGGATGTGCTAACCAACTGGTGCCGTGCCGGAGTGGCATGGAACATGGCCACTGATGAACGCGGAAAACCCAATATTGGACCGTATCCCTGCGGCGGCATCTTAATCATCAACCCGCACACCCAAGAAGTTATCCGCAGCGGCCAGTATTGGGCTCTTGCGCATTTCTCGAGAGTGATCCGCCGCGGGGCACGGCGTTTCGAATCCCAGAGCCAGGCAGCCAATCTTGCCCACGTCGCAGCCGAGAATCCGGACGGCCAGAAAGCGCTCATACTCACGAATCTGGGGGCTGCGCGGACAGTTCAAGTGAATCAGGAACTCGATTCAGCTTTAGTCCCCCTTGAAGCGAACTCGGTTGCAACTCTGGTCTGGAGGTGATTCCAAGAGACCGGAATGCGAAACCAACTCTGGTAGGTCATGCGGCGTCGTGAATTCATAAAATCCGCTCTCGGCAGCGCGGCGTGGTGGAAGGCGCAGGCGTTGTTCGCGATGCCGTCCTCTTCCAAACTGCCCGCAGCAGACCCGAGGGTGAAGCGCGTCTTGGTGATGTTCAAATGCCACTTTGACGCGGGCTTCATTGACACGCAGACTGCCGTGGTCCACCGCTATTTCACGGAGTACTTTCCACGAGCTATCGATCTCGCGAATGAACTGCGTCAGTCGGGCAGCTACCGCTATGTCTGGACGACAGGATCCTGGCTGCTTTACGAATACTTGGAACAGGCAAACCCAAAGGAACGCGCACGGATGGAAAAGGCTATCTCCAACGGCGACATCGCCTGGCATGCGCTCCCGTTTACATGGCAGACCGAACTGATGGACGCTTCGATGATTTCCGGGAGCATTGGCCTATCCCAGGTTCTCGACCGGCGTTTTGGGAAGGCAACCACTGGGGCCAAAATGACCGACGTGCCCGGCCACACCCGTGGGTTGATCGCGCCTCTGGCCAAGCAGGGGGTGAAGTTTCTCGATATCGGGGTAAATGACGCGAGTACGCCGGCAGAAGTCCCTCCCTTGTTTCTTTGGAAAAATCCTGCCGCTGAGACGCTCGTGGTCATGTATCACCACGGATACGGTGGGGTCGTCCACGTGCCGAACTCAGATCTGGCAATCGCAATCATTGTGCGCGACGACAACAGTGGGCCACATACGGCTGAAGAAGTTCGCGAAACCTACGCAACTCTGAGTCGAGACTTTCCGAACGCGCAAGTTATTCCCACGAACTTGACCGAGATCGCGAACGCGGTCGACGCTCATCGCGGCTCTTTGCCGATTCTGACTGGCGAAATAGGCGATACCTGGATCCACGGCGTGGCCAGCGATCCCTTGAAACTCGCCCGCTATCGCGAGATCGCCCGCTTGCGACAGGACTGGCTCGCGAAAGGAAAGTTTGCCGTTGGTGATGCAACGGACATCGCATTGCTTCGCAGTCTGCTGCTGGAAGTGGAGCATACCTGGGGCACCGATACGAAGACATGGCTTGATTTCGATCACTATGTCCCCAAAGATCTTGCTGCTGTGCTCGACACAAAGAACTACAAGGTCGTGCGATTCAGTTGGCAGGAGAAGCGCCAGGACCTCTTTGCCGGAATCGAAACGCTTCCCGCTCGACTACGTGACCAGGCGCTGTCGGCAGTGCGTAATCTTGCAGCAGTCCCACCGCAGATGGCACACCCAAGCGCGCCCTCGCCCGGAAGTGAGATCGAGACCGAGCATTTTGTCGTGGGGATCGACCCAACGAGCGGAGCGATTCGTCGACTACGTAACCAAAAAACGAAACGGGAGTGGGCATCCAACGAACATCCGCTTGCCCTATTTTCCTATCAGACACTGTCACAGCAAGACTACTCACGTTTTTTTGCCAGTTACGTGGTAAGCGAGGAGGATTGGGCCAAGAAAGATTTTGGAAAGCCCAACATTGAGCGCTTTGGCGCCGAGAGCCGGGAATGGTTGCCTTCAGTCACGGACTTGCAGGTAGAGGAGAACCTGCAGGGCCATCGACTGCTGGCGCGTCTCGAGATCAACGATAGGGAAGCGCAGCGCAGCGGGCGCGCATCCTTTCCGCAGACAATGTCTCTGGAATTGCTGCTGCCCAAATCAGAACCGACCATCGAGTTGAAATTTTCCTGGTTCCAAAAACCGGCGACACGCCTTCCCGAGGCGCTCTGGCTAAGCTTTCATCCGATCGCACCAGAGCCAAATGGCTGGACATTTGAGAAATCAGGTGAGCTCGTTTCTCCTTTGGACGTTGTGCGCTCCGGCAATCGTCATATGCACGCCCTCTCGAAGGGCTTCGGCTACCAGGATGAGAGCGGGACCTTTCAGGTGGATACGCTGGACGCGCCTCTGGTGGCACTGGGAGCAAAGTCGCCGTTGCACTTCTCCAACAACCCGCCTGATCTTTCTGCGGGCGTTCATTGCAACCTTTTCAACAATGCTTGGGGGACTAACTACATCATGTGGTTTGACGAAGACATGAAATTCCGTTTCCTCATTCGTGCTTAGCGGGCTCTGCCGGGAATTCGACATCAAGCCATTTGGTTCGGAGTCGCGTAGCTGACCAGGAACTTCGACGGCGATCAAGAGGATATCCATTGAAGAAGCGAGCCAAAACATTGTCCCGGGTGTGCGTGGTCACGATTCTCGCCTGTGTGGCTCTGGTCCATGCGGACGCCGCGGCAAACAAGCAGAAAGATCGCACCGTCGTTGTAATCAGCCTCGACGGATTTCCCGTCTACGCGCTGGACGATCCGAAGCTTCCGATTCCGACACTTCGCAAACTAATCCGGGAAGGCGCGGTCGCTACTTCGATGCGACCGGTGAATCCCACAGTAACCTGGCCTAACCACACATCTATCGTCACCGGCGTCGAGCCCTCTGAACATCAAGTGCTTTACAACGGCCTGCTGGTCCGCCCTGAAGGCGGAGCCAGACCTACGATTGAGCCTTGGCGAGACAAGGAACGGATGGTCCATGCCCAAACCATTTACGATGCCGCTTTCGAAGCAGGGCTAACGACCGCTCAGGTGGATTGGGTCGCGATCTACCGCGCTAAGACGATCACATGGCAATTTCCGGAACTGCCCGATCCCGAGGGCATGATCGAACGAGAGTTGATCTCGGCCGGCACGGTTACGGCAGAGCAGTTGCGCACCTTCGAAGCCAGCACTCAACCCTGGCAAGATGACATCTGGACGGCGGCTGCAGAAGACATACTGGAAAAACACAGACCCAATCTTCTTCTTGTTCACCTGCTCACCCTTGACGATACCAATCACGAATATGGTCCGATGACTAATGCGAGTTTTTCCGCCATGGCGTTTCTGGATGCCAAGGTGAAGCAGATCGTTGACGCGCTCCAGCGCGCCGGCCTCTCAAAGAATGCAACCCTGATGATCGTCTCCGATCATGGGTTCCGAACGTACAAGCGCAAGATTCAACCCAACGTGCTGCTGCGACAGAAAGGATTGCTAACTGGGGGCCCGGATAAGCCGAAAGGCGACGCATGGGTCATGCCTGAGGGAGGCACTGCGATGGTTTACGTGACGGACCCCTCGCGCCGAACCGAACTGCTTCCCGAGCTGCGAGCTGCTTTCACTGGTGTGGAAGGCATCTCGGCGGTGTACGGAGTGGACGCATTCGGAGAACTCGGATTACCCACGCCCAAGCAAAGCGACCAAGCCCCAGAGCTGATGCTTGCCGCCGAGCCCGGCTATATGTTTACCGGTGAGTTGGAAGGCGACTTCATCCTCCACGAACCGGCGGCTGGTACTCATGGCTATGTCAACACCGATCCCCAGATGCAGGCTATTTTCATTGCATCCGGAGCGGACATTCCAAAGGGCATCCAACTCGGGAACATTTCCAACCTCGACGTTGCACCTACCGTGGCGGCCCTACTGGGGATTGAGATGAAAGGGGCGAAAGGGCACGCAATTGAGCAGATCGTGAAGGGCCGCACCGGTCGATGATTCCCTTTGACGAAACCACCGGGAGATCCTGTGACTCAGAATTCACATTTATATCTCGGCCTTTTGAGTCAAACATACAATTCTGCCCGTCAAAGGGACACCGAATTGCCCAAACTTACCGAAAAGTTGTTGATAAATAATGAACTTAGGCAACCGGACCTGTAAGCCGAATTCTGTCCGCGGGATTGCTCCCGCTGGACGGCCATTCCTCTGGGCCGCGCATTGCTGCGCGGCTCTAGCGACCTACCCGAAGGTTGTTACGCGCCGGGCCAGCACTCCCTTCCTATTTGGTCTTGCTCCGTGTGGGGTTTGCCCTGCCCGCGCCATTGCTGCCGCGGCGGTGCGCTCTTACCGCACCTTTTCACCCTTACCCCGGCGTTGCCGACGAGGCGGTATGTTTTCTGTGGCACTTTCCGTCGAGTGGACTTGAATCCACACTCCCGGACGTTATCCGGCACACTGCCCTGCGGAGTTCGGACTTTCCTCTCCCCACGCCCGAAGGCGCAGAAAGCGACCGTCCGGTCCGGCTGCCTACACTCAGATTATAGCGAAGAGCGACCGCAGACCTCGGGCCTCAGCCTTCAGACCCAAGACCTACGACCCAAGACCGGTTGGATGGATTGAAACTGCAGTGATGGTCGGACTCATTTCGCCTTGCTGGCATTCTTCTTGACTTCGAATTCCTGCACGGCTTGGGCGACGTGATGAAACTCTTCGCTGTCCGTTTTCAATTTAGAAAAATCCACATCGGAGTAGTTGTTTCTTAACTCCGCCATCAGATAGGAACGCCTGGTGGTTTTGTTATCGTGACTGCTCCAGAACGGATTGATCGGTCCATCGCCTTTCTTGAGGGAAAGCGCTTTCCACGACGCCGGCGCCTCGCGAATGTCATAGCCAGCGGCGAGCATCCACTCTAGTCCCACGCGATCCGCCTGATTTTCCAGAGACCGCGCGTACTGACTCTTAATCGCATCAGCGGCCAGGCCGGTGGCGAAACCGGCGTAAGGAATGAACGCTCCCCCGGCTCGAAGTGCCATTAACTCCTTCCGGTGATAGTGCGACGCTTCCCAGGCGTGCTTTTCGACGGCGTGGGAAATCTCATGCGCAAGCACAAACGCAAGCTGCGCTTCATTCTGCAAGACATCGAAAACTCCCGAATGAACCAGCACAACTCCGTTCGGATACGCTGTCGCGTTAAAGCTTTTCGCCTTCACCAGGAAAAACCGGAATGGAATCTTCAAAGGATCGTCGGCGGAGAGTTCTTTTTGGTGCGCTGGAATCAGGCTCTCTCCAATCCGCGCGACGTACTCCTGGGCTTGTTCATTCGGAACGATTTCGTGCTCGCAAAACCCATACGCGCAATCGCGCATCTTGAGCGTGCCGGGTTGGAAGTTGGAGTAGTCTGGACTTTTCACCTCCGGCTCAAGCTTCTTCCACATCTTTGCTTCTCCCCGTTCCACCTCCCCGTGTTCGAACTCGATCTTTGCGGCATTGATGGGCCCGTCCGCCGAGCGAGTCCCTTCGTAGGCTACAAATGTGTCCAGGTTGAGCATGTCGGCTGAGTTCAGCGGCGCCGATTCGGATGAGCCGGCACCCTTTTGCTTCTCGCGTTCTGCTCGATTGGGCTTGATCGTAACCAGCGTGGTCGGCAGCACTCGAATTCTCTCGCCGTCCGCTCGAATCTCACCCTCCCAGCCCGATCCGTTCTTGGTAAGCACAGGCATTTGCTCCAGCAGGGCCCTGCGCTTCAGTTTCTGAGCATCTCCGAGGAACACTTTGATCGACTTGGCCTTCAGTTGTCCGGATTCTTCTTCGTATTCGCCTTTGATTTCGAGTTCGGTGCCCACGCGGATGTCTTCCGCCCGGAATGTCGGCGGTTCGACGCCTTCAGTCTTGCTCAGCTCGAAAGTCAGAGTGTTGTCGCGGGTGACCTTATAGTCGTCGATGACAAAACTGGTAGGAGAGTTGATTTCAGTCACGAATCCGTGAATGGTGACTTCCTTTGCGGACGCAGACAGATTGAGACAGCATAGGAAGCCCATCCACAACAACCGTCGCATATGGATACCTCGGCCAGACCGGCAAAGAATCGTAGCATGGCCTGGATCGCTATTGTCGAGCTGGTTAGGACGCGTCGCTTGCGTATGGACTGATAAACTAATGTACATTGGCATGTGTCGGATGCCGATGCCCGGTGCGTTTGGCGTGAGGTCCCAGCCCGAAGCCTGACGCCCGAAGCCCGACGCCAGTCCCATGCACCTTTCTGAATCCATCTGGATCGCGCTGCGTTCGCTGTGGGCGAACAAGCTGCGCTCTGTGCTCACGCTGCTGGGCGTGGTGATCGGCATCGCCTCGGTGATTGCAGTGGTGACATTCGTCTCGGGCATCAACGACTACGTCGCCAAGAAGATCTTCAATCTGGGCGCGGACGTTTTTATCGTCGCGAAAATGTCGGCGGTCGAGACCAACGTCGAGCACTTTCTCGAAGCCGAGAAGCGCAAGAACCTCGAACTCGAGGACTATGAGGCCGTGCGCGAGGGCTGCCGCCACTGCGATTACGTGGGCGCGCTCATGCAGGGCACCGGCAAGGTGAAGCGCAACGAACAATCGATCAGCGATACGGAAATTCAGGGCATTACGCCTTCCATCGCAACCATCGTCGATACCGACCTGACGAGCGGCCGCATGATCAACGAGACCGACCTGAGCAACCATCTGCAGGTCGCCGTCGTGGGAACCGACATTGTGGATCATCTGCTCGTCGGCGCCGATCCGCTCGGCCAGGAGATTCGGGTCGACGGCTGGACCTACCAAGTGATCGGCGTAGGCAAGAAAAAGGGCAAGACGCTCGGTCAGAGCGCCGACAACTACGTGCTGATCCCGATCACGGTTTATCTGAAGAAGTACGGATCGCACAGTAACAGCATTGGCATCTGGGGCAAGGCGGCGTCGACCGGCGCTCCGCTGAATCAGGCCATCGACGAGGCGCGTGTCGCGCTGCGCGCGACGCGCCACGACCAGCCCGGCGCCGACGACAGCTTCGAAATCGAAACCAACGCCAGCCTGCTCGGCATCTGGTCGGGGCTGAGCAATACATTTTTTATGGCGACCATCGGCATCGCGGCCGTATCGCTGGTGGTGGGCGGCATCGTGATCATGAACATCATGCTGGTTTCGGTCACCGAGCGCACGCGCGAAATCGGCATTCGCAAGGCGTTAGGCGCTCGGCGCGATGACGTGCTGCTGCAATTCCTGATCGAGTCGGTGATTCTGGCCTTGATCGGGGGAGTGATTGGAGTTCTCGCAGGCGTTGGGGTGGCCGAATTTGTAACTCTTCTGATCGGCATGCCATCGTCGATCAAGATTTGGGCAGTGATCGCGGCGCTGGTCGTCGCCGGTTCCGTGGGAGTGTTTTTCGGCGTCTATCCGGCACGTAAAGCCGCGCGGCTCGACCCGATTGTGGCGCTGAGATTTGAGATGTAGTTAAAAGCAAGTGGCAAGGTGGCAAAGTGGCAAGGTTTTAAAGACCCGAACCCAGACGTTTTCAAGGCTTCAAAACGTTGAAACCTTGCCACTTTGCCACCTTGTCACCTTGCCACTTTTCTTTATGCGCAAATCCGAATTCGGCGAAATCGTTCAGATGGCCACGGACACGATCCGCGGCAACAAACTGCGCTCGGCCCTGACTGTGCTCGGCATCGTGATTGGCGTCGCCGTGGTAATCGGCGTTTCCTCTATCGGCCGCGGCCTCGACGACAATGTTCGCGACCTGGTCGCCAGCATCGGATCGAATGTTATTTTTGTGTTCCACCTGAACTTCTTTACCTTCGGCCGCATGACCGACGAAATGCGTATGCGCCGCGAGCTTACCTATGATGACGCCCTGGCGATGCGCGACCTGCCCCACATCAAGGCCGTGTCGGCGGGCCTTCGCCTGTTCCGGCCGGAACTCGGAGTCGGTAGTTACTCCGTGAAGTACGAGGACAAGAAAGTTAAGAACACCATCATCGAAGGAGACATGGCATCGGCCAAGGATGTGTTCGACCTGCCCATGGCTAGCGGCCGATGGTTCAGCGATTTTGACGACGAACACCATTCTCCTGTGGTCGTGGTCTGCTATGAGACGCAGCACGAGTTGTTTGGCGATCTCGATCCGCTCGGCCGGGAGATCAACATCGAGGGCCGGCTGTTCCAGGTGATTGGAACCGTACAGAAAATAAAATCAGTTTTTGGCGGAGGCAAGGATCCCAATGACAATCGTGTCATCCTGCCCCTGCAAACCTTCAAGACACTGCATCCTGAAATGAAGCAGCACGTGATCAGCGTCAAGGCGACTTCGCACGACGATATGCCCAAGGCGATGGACGAGATTCGGGAATTGCTGCGCCGCCGCCGCAAAGTCGCGTTCGATAAGCCGGACAACTTTGCGATCATGACCTCGGACTCGATCACCGATGTGTGGAACCAGCTCACTGGCGCGCTCTTCATCGGCATGTTTGCCATTTCGAGCGTAGGCCTGGTGGTCGGCGGCGTGGGCGTGATGAACATCATGCTGGTTTCGGTGACCGAGCGCACGCGCGAAATCGGCGTGCGCAAAGCCATTGGCGCACGCAAGCGCGACATCCTGCTGCAGTTCACGCTGGAAGCGATTATGCTCACCGCGGTTGGCGGTGTGATCGGCATCCTGGCGGGAGCCGTCGTCGTCTGGGTGATTCCCACGGTGTGGCCGTCACTGCCCGCGCGCATGTCCATGTTCTGGGTTTCCTTCGGATTCAGTTCCGCCGCCGCTGTCGGACTCGTATTTGGAATTTATCCCGCGTGGAAGGCGGCGAATCTCGATCCCATTGAGTCGCTGCGCTACGAATAAGGCTGCGCGGCGCCTCTCTGCGCTGGCCGCGACGACCGGCCGCCGTTGAAAATCTGGGCGTTCGCGAAAACAACATTTGGAGGCGGTGGTCACGCCTATGATGCGCAAGGGCGAATTCCGCGAAATCGTCCAGATGGCGGTCGATACGATCCGCACCAACAAGATGCGCTCCGGGCTCACGGTATTGGGAATCGTGATCGGAGTGGCCGTGGTCATCGGAGTTTCGTCGATCGGCCGCGGACTCGATGACAACGTCCGCGATCGCCTCTCCGTCGTCGGATCCGATGTCATTTTTGTATGGCACATGGATCCCCTCACCTTCGGGCGCATGACCGACGAAATGCGTATGCGGAAAGAATTGACCCGGGACGACGCAGATGCGCTGCAGCAACTGCCGCACATCAAGGCCGTTTCCTCTCTGCTGCGCTTGTTTCGTCCTGAAGCCAGGAGCGGCACCTTTGCGGTGAAGTATCAAGGCCGTAAAGCGAAGAACACCATGCTCGAGGGCAATACCGCGTCGATGCTCGACGTGGAGGACCTCCCATTGGCCAGCGGGAGATGGATCAGCGAATTCGACGAAGAGCATCGCTCCCCGGTCGTCATCCTGGGGAGTGACACTGCGGAAGAGTTGTTTGGTACCGATGATCCCCTGGGCAAGGAGGTCTCCGTTGAAGGACGGCTGTTTCAGGTCATTGGCACGCTGGGCCCGATTCAGTCGGTCTTCAACCAGGGCAAGGACCCGCTCAACAATCGCGCCTTGTTCCCCCTTTCAACCTTCAAGGCGCTTCACCCGGAATTGAAGCAGTATTTCATCGTTGTAAAAGCCTCATCCCACGAAGACTTGCCCAAGGCGATCGACGAAATGCGGGAAGTGTTGCGGCGGCGGCGCAAGGTGGCATTCGACCAGCCCGACAACTTTTCCATCTTTACGACGGCGCAAATCGAACAGGTCTGGTCGGAGGTCACTGGAGGCCTGTTTGTCGGAATGTTCGCTATTTCGAGCGTGGGATTAATCGTGGGGGGTGTCGGCGTGATGAACATCATGCTGGTCAGCGTCACGGAGCGTACACGCGAGATCGGAGTTCGCAAGGCCGTCGGTGCGCGCCGTCACGACATCCTGCTGCAATTCACCCTGGAAGCGATTATGCTCACCTCCGTGGGTGGACTGGCCGGCATTCTGGTAGGCGCCATTGTGGTCTGGGTGATCCCCGCTCTCTGGCCTGCGTTGCCGGCCCACATGTCGGTGTTCTGGGTGACGTTCGGTTTCATTTCAGCCGCTGGTGTGGGACTGATTTTTGGCGTTTATCCCGCCTGGAAAGCCGCGAACCTCGATCCGATCGAGTCGTTGCGGTATGAGTGAAGCAGCCCCGAGCTGTGAGGTGCGAGCTGCGGGGTAAGAGCAAGAGCTAACAGCTGAGGCCAAGAGGCCAAGAGGCCACGAGCTCTGGAGCGCCACTCAAAGCCTTGTCATCCTGAGGCGCGCGCATTTCGCGCCGAAGGACCTATGCAATCTGCCAGTAGCTGCTACCATCGTGTTTCGTAAAACACGCTCGCGCATGATGCATCCCATCAGAATCTTCCAACTTGTCGCCATTCTCGGATGCGTCTCAAGCTGCTTCTATTACCTGCTCTGTCTATGGAGCGCGGCTTCTTTTCTGCGTAAACGCAGCGCGAGCGGGGACGCCCGCGCCACACTCCCGCCTGTTTCGATTCTGAAACCGCTGAAGGGCATCGACCCCGAAATTTATGCCAGCTTTCGTAGCCACTGCCTGCAGGACTATCCCGAGTATGAACTCATCTTCGGCGTCAGCGAGGCTGACGATCCGGCCGTTGCAAGCGTCGAGCAACTGCAGCGTGAATTTCCCGATCGCGCTATCCGCTTGATCATCTGCGAGGAAAAACTTGGCCCGAACGTCAAAGTCAGCAATCTCGAACAGATGCTGCCGCGCGCACGATATGAATACCTGCTCATCAACGACAGTGATATTCGCGTGGAACCTGATTATCTGCGTCGAGTCATGGCCCCGCTTGCAGACAACAAAACCGGCATGGTGACGTGCCTCTATCGCGGCGTAGCCTCGCCAACCCTCGGCTCGCGGTTAGAGGCTCTAGGAATCTCCACCGATTTCTGCGCGGGCGTGCTGGCGGCCAAACAACTCGAAGGCGGCATTCGCTTCGGACTCGGCTCTACGCTCGCGTTTCGCCGCCGTGACCTCGAAGGCATCGGCGGATTTCGCGCAATCGTGGACTATCTCGCCGACGACTACGAACTCGGCCGCCGCATCGCCGATCTCGGCCTGAAAGTTAAGCTCTCTGACGTTGTCGTTGAAACCCATCTTCCCGCCTACGGTCTGCCCGGATTTCTCTCGCACCAATTGCGTTGGGCGCGCGGCGTGCGCGACGCGCGCTTAGGCGGCTACATCGGACTGATCACGACATTTGGCTTAATGTGGGGAGTGCTTGCGTTAATCGCCACGCCCACGTCGCAGTGGTCATTGCTGGCATTCGGGATCACGGTCGCTTTGCGGCTGGCGGTGGCGATCGTTGTGGGCAGGTCTGTCGTGCGCGATCCGCATGTAACCTCCAATCTATGGCTGCTCCCGCTGCGCGACCTGATCGGCGTAGGCGTGTGGATCGCAAGTTTCTTCGGCCATACCGTTACCTGGCGTGGTTACCGCTTCAAGTTGAAAGCCGGCCGGCTCAGCCGGATCCCTCGTTAACTTTTAAAGGACGCACTCGAGGAACTGGATCGTTGCAGCGGAGCAATCCTCCCGCCCTTGCCGAAGCGGTACTGTTCTCCGCGCCAGTAAAAGTCGCGAGACAAATAACTCAGCATCCACGCCACAAATCCAAAAAAATCGCGCACGGGATAAAGCCAGCACAGCCAGATCGCCCGCGGATCGCGGGCCACGCCCCATCCCACTGCGACCGACTGAATCATGCGATTCACCCACGCGAGCACAAACAAACCTGCGCCCAGCCGCAGGTTGCCAAGCGCCGCGCCCGCGATCAGTCCCAAAATTCCAAACGGCACCGCATACGTAAGTCCGGAGCCCGCATGGCCCGCCGGCCGTGAGTAACGCGTGCTCTTCATCCAGCGCAACTGGTCGCCGAGCGTGCGCAGCGGCGAGCGTGAAGTCAGCACGTTGCGCACAATGTGATGCGACAATTCGACCCGGTAGCCCTTCGCCCAGATGCGATTGCCCAGTTCGAAGTCGTCGGAATAATAATCAGCAACCGCGGCGATGCCGCCGATCGCATCAATCGCATCGCGCCGCACCGCCATCGCCGGGCCCAGTGCGAAGCGCATGCCCTCCATCATGTCGGCGACCACCACGCCGGATGACATCTCAACCGACAGGCCCAGCGCCTCGAGCGACGACCAGAAGTCTTTCGCCGGAATACCGCGATACATGCAAGTCACCAGGCCGACTCTTTGGTCGAGTAGCGGCGGAGTCGTGTTGCGCAGGAAGTCCTGTGCGACGCATACGTCGCTGTCGCTGATGATGAAATATGAATTCGTCGATGCCGCAATCATCTTGTCGAGGGAATAGACTTTCGCGCTGGGCCACTGTGGCGGACCCGAAACGATAATGCGGCTGGGAATTTCCGGATACTCCCGGCGAACTTTCTCCGCGACTTCGGCAGCAGGATTGTCGAGATCGCGCACGCCAAAAATAATTTCGTAGTGCGGATAGTCCTGCCGGAAAAAACTCTCGAGATTCTCGCCTAGCTGCTCCTCCATGCCGTGAATTGGTTTGAGGACTGTCAGCGGCGGCAGTGAAGACCGCGAGACAGATTTCGCTTGCGCGATTGCAACGCTCCTGTGTCCCAGGTAGCGCGAGGTCGCCACCAGCGTCATCGCAAGATAGATTGTGGAAGTGAACGATCCCGCCAGCGCGATCAGCAGGAGGGCCCGCCAAAGCATGACTCCATGTGCGAAAAACACGCCGGTGATCATTAGGGAAGCACGATTATAACTGCGCCGTACGAAACCGAGAGCGATCTTTGCCGCGAAAACTGCTTATGGCGCGCGGTTTGTGAAAATAGCTTTCCCGCCGCTTCGGCTGAGCAAGAAGTGCGGCATGCCCTGCAACTCTTTCGGATCGTCCTGATCGGTCCAGAGAAAAACCCGCGCCGGCCCCGCCCATACTGCGGCAAAAGACTCGGGCGTTTCGAACACATGCGGTGCGTCAGGGAATTTCTCTCCAAACCACAGATTGCCGCTGGGGGCATGCAGAACGCGCAGCGGAACGTGCGTGTAGAAATTCAGAGTCGATGCCTGATGATATTCACCATCCACCACGATCAGGTCACCCGGCTTGTATTCTTTCTCAATGGCCACGGCCAGGTCGTAAGAAGAAATAATCGGCGAAAAGCGCGCGAAAGAAATATGCACGCAGGTGAGCAGGCATACCATCATGGCTGCGAGTGCCGCATTACCGAGCGTGGGCCTTCCGCGACGCCGCATCCACCAGTTCAGAACGCTGCCGATTAACAGCGATAACGACGCGCCCAACAGCGGTCCGCGAAATACTCCCAGCGCCTGCGGAGTGAAGTCGAGCACGTGGCCGAGTGAAAAATCGTAGTCCTGCGGATTTTTCTTGAGCAGATCCGCGAGATCGACTCCCGACGGTGGCTGATGAACTTTCGACCAAAGCGCCAGCCCGATCAAACCGCCAGCGATGCCGAGGACCATCAGCACCAATGCCGAGATGCGCCCGGCACGCCGCTCCGGCGCTGTTGGGGAAGATGTCTCCCGCGCAAGCCACGCTGCTGCCAGCAGCGCGATCCCCGGCAGGGCCGGAATCGTGTAGTACTCCTGCCGCGTGGAAAAACTGAAGAAAAGCAGAATGACAAGAGCCCACAGAAAAAACAGCAGGCTTGCTCGCTCGCGACGGTCGAGCGAAGCTAAATTCCGCACCGGGACGGCGCGCAAAGCTTGTGGCAAAAACACCGCCCATGGCAACAGCCAGAGCACGAGCATTGCCCAGAAAAGAAAAATTGGAACAGTGTCATAACCGGGCGGCACGCGCTTGTTGAGAAAGCGCATGATGTGTTCATTCACGAAATAGAACCACAGAAATCCGCGCGCTTGTCCTTGCGCCGGATTTCGAATCGCGGCCAGCACGTGCCACGGCGCAGCCAGCACAAAAAAGACCAGCGTGCTCGGCATAATTCTCAGCTTGAGAACGTGCCGCAGATTTCCAGTAAGTAACAGATACAAACCGATCGCAGCCGCAGGAAATACCAGGCCGATCAAGCCCTTGGTCAGCACATTCAGAGCGCAGGCCGCAGCAAATCCCCAGCACGTCAGGCGGGACGGTGTCTCTTCTTCGAGCGAGCGCAGAAAAAAGTAGTACGAAACCACCAGCCACAATCCAACCAGCACATCGGGAATCAGAAAGCGCGTGAAAATATACGGCCCGATCGATGTGACCAGCGCCAGTCCGGAATAAAATCCGGCGCGCTCACCGAATGCAAAACTGCCAATTCCGTAGGTCGCCAAAACGAGCACCAGAACGCCCAGCATCAGCGGCAGGCGCGTGCTCCAGTCGCTGATGCCGAAAATCTCGTAGCTCGTGGCCAGCCCCCAGTACATCAGCGGCGCTTTTTCCAGGTAGCGCAACCCATCGGTATAGAGCGTGACCCAGTCGTGGCGCAGCAGCATCTCGCGCGCCGCCTCGGCGTGAATCGTGTCCACGTCATCGAGCAAAGGCGGCGTGAACATTCCCGCCGCGTAGATGGCGATCCACAGGCCGATAAGAATCAGAAGAGATCGTACGACCGTTTTGCTGGGAGGCAGGAGCTGCGACGTTGCGCTTCGGTCCGGGCTCTGCAACGGCGTGGGACGATTCATGCGGAGTCTGCACGCCGATTATATAGGCTGCCGTGAGGCAGGATGCGGCTGGTTGCTGCCTGGAAACTGAACGCAGGCACGCCCCGTCAGTTCTTCACAGCCGCCGCCAGCGTTTCGCGAATCTTTCCCGAGAGTTGTTTCAGGGTATAAGGCTTCTGCAGAAAGTTCGTTTCCAGGTCAAACACTTTGTGATCCAGAACGGTTTTGCCCGCATAGCCTGAGACGAACAGCAACTTCGCGTTCGGGCGCCGGACCCGGATTTCCGTGGCCATCTCGCCCCCGCTCAGATTGGGCATGACCACGTCGGTTACGATGAGGTCAATGGCGCTCGCGAAGCCTTTCGACACGGAAAGCGCTTCCAATCCATCTTTTGCCTCGAGCACGGTGTAACCCTGAAGTTTGAGGAACTCGCTCGTGGCATGCCGCACGGCTGGCTCATCTTCCACCAGAAGAATCGTCTCCCATCCGCGCGCTGGCGATCCATCGGTTACGATTCCGCCCTCGGCGCCGATGCTGTGGCTGGTCACGCACGGCAGATAGATCTTGAATACGGTTCCCATCCTCGGTTCGCTATAGGCCCATATGAATCCCTTGTTCTGCTTGACGATACCGTAGACCGTTGCCAGCCCCAGGCCCGTGCCCTCTCCCAGCGGCTTGGTGGTGTAGAAAGGTTCAAAGATGTGGCGCAGGTGTTCGGGAGGAATGCCCGCGCCGTCGTCGCTGATTGTGATCAGCGCGTAGCGCCCGAGAGGAATCACTACCGAACCCTTACGATGAATGTAGTCGTCGTCAAGTTTCACGTCAGAAGTGTCGATGCGAAAGTGGCCGCCCTGCGGCATGGCGTCGCGCGCGTTGGCCGCAAGGTTCATGAGAATCTGCTCGATCTGCACCGGATCCAGCCGCACTGGACCGAGATTTTCTCCGGGACTGAACGTGCAGTCGATGTCTTCGCCGATCAGCCGCGGAAGAGTCTTCACGATGCGGGCGACCACTTGATTCAAGTCGACGACGCGCAGGGCCTGCGGCTGCTTCCGGCTGAAGGCCAGCAGCTGACGCGTCAGCTCCGCTGCCCGCCGTGCCGCCATGAGGATTTCGTTGATCTTGCCCTCCAGCGAACTGCCGCGCTCCACTGCGTCGAGCGCCAGCTCCGAATAGCTGGTGATGATCGTCAGCAGGTTGTTGAAGTCGTGGGCCACGCCGCCGGCCAGGTGGCCAATCGCGTCCATCTTTTGTGCCTGCCGCAGCTCGGCTTCCAGGTGCAGTCGCTCGGTTAAATCGCGCCCGTTCGAAATGAAATGCGTGATTCTTCCGTCCGCGTCGCGCACCGGCGAGATGCTTTCCTCTACGTAATAAAGGGCGCCGTTTTTCTTGCGGTTAACAAAAATGCCGCGGTAGACGTTCCCGGCCAGAATCGTCTTCCACAACTCCTGGTAGAACTCGGGCGCCTGTTCTCCTGACTTGAGAATGTGGGGTGTCTTTCCTTCCACGTCGGCCCGGCTGAATCCGGTGAGAGCCTCGAATGCCGGATTGACATACTCGATGATTCCGTGCCGGTCGGTCACCATCACCATGTCGGCGGACTGCTCCACCGCGCGCGAAAGCTTGCGCAGCGACTCTTCCACCGTCTGTTGTTCCTGCTGCATGGTGTGAAGCGCCAGCGTGCTGCGGATGGTTCGAACCAACGTGGCTCCGTCGAGACGCGATTTGGCCACGCAATTCCACACGCCCGCCTCGATAATGTCGGCTACGGTCCTTTCGTCCGCATCTTCGGTCAGCAGGATGAAGGGCACCGAAACCCCGGCATGCAGGAAATCCGCCACGAAGTGAACCGCTTCGGCGTCGCCTGTTTCGTGTTCAAACAAGAGCAGCCCATAGGGCTTTTGTTGCAGCATCTCCCGGGCCTGGCTGAGCGTATGTGCGTGTTCGAGGTCCGTGGGCAGGGCGTCCTGGTTCCGCTCCAGAATCTCGTGAACGAGAAAGAAGTCCTCCTCCTTGCGGCCCACCAGAAGAACGCGCAGGGGAGATTGCGACTTGGCGGTTTTTGTCGCCGTCAAAGTTAGCAAGAAAGAAACTCCATACCTTTGCTTCTATCGGAAGGGCGTGGCCTGTTCGTGCTCGGCGGAGTTCCGGCTTCGATCTTCAGAAACGTCCAAATTCCCACTTCGAAGAACGATTCTGATTTGGTACTGAACCCTGTCGAACGCAGTAGTGAGTGAATTCTGTATTTCGATGGCGGCATCCCGAGCGCCCGTTCTTCAGGCGGAGCGAGATTCTCTCGCTCCACGGCTACATAAATTCGGGGAAATCCTTTGTCCCGCTGGTGAAAGCGCGGGCCTTCGGGATGACGCCGTAGCGCAGATTTCAAACTGAGCCGCGCGTCCGCTTGCCACAATCAGCCGGAGTTGGACGATAATATTCTGTTGGAGATCAGAGAGAGACTGTCTCCCGGAGGTTTTAATATGCCCTCCAAGTTTAAATTGGCGCTGTTAGCGTTGATCTGTGGAGCCCTGCTCGTTGGTGCGCGACTCCTCGCCGCTCAAGATCTGAGTTTTCAGATTCCCACCACGCAAGCCTGGACCGATACCGGTCTCGACCTGCAGGCGGGAGACGTACTCAATGTTTCTGCCAAAGCCCCCTCACTCGATATCGCCGGTGCCGACGCAGCCATCTGCGACCCAAAGGGAACGAGTGGGACGAGCACCACCTCTGGCCTGCCATTGCCTTCGGCACCGGCCGGAGCGCTGATCGCGCGCCTGCATGCCAATGGTGCTGCGCCCGTCCTTATCGGCTCGGGGACGGAGCTGCGAATCGACCAGGCTTCTCATCTTTATCTGGGTGTCAATATGGCCAATTCGGCCACATGCCAGGGAACCTTCGCGGTAAAAGTTCATGTCGTCTCAGCGGCTTCGCGCGCGGCAGCGCCAGCCCAGGATTCGTCTTCGGGTGCCGCTGCCTCGACATCGACTGCACAGACGCAGCAGTCGCGCGGGCAGCAATTGAAATCTCAACTCTCCGCCGCAGCGCAGGTTTTCATGTCGGGTCAGTTTGGGATGGGAAAATCGGAATCGGGGGCAAGTTC
The DNA here is from genome assembly GCA_035501655.1 of Candidatus Solibacter sp. Taxonomy (GTDB): domain Bacteria; phylum Acidobacteriota; class Terriglobia; order Terriglobales; family Acidobacteriaceae; genus Sulfotelmatobacter. The sequence continues at coordinate 392,366 of DATJVU010000040.1, read as the reverse complement.
CTCAAATGTCGTGTCAGAAAATGGAACGAGCGGCGAGGCGTCCACGCCGGCACCTGTGCTGCACATCTCCGAAGCTCCGCTCGATTCCGATTTACGCAAGAGCATCGACAGCTTGCCACGCCGTGTAAACGATCAGTTTCAGAATCAGGGCGACATGGTGAACTTCGTCATCGTCGGTTCGCAGAAAGACGTTCAGGCTGCGCTGGATGCCGCGACCTGGCACGTAGCTGACACGAGTAACTCAAGAGCTGTGATGAACGCCATCATGGAGACTTACGAGAGCAAAGACTATCTCGCTATGCCCATGAGCACGCTGTATCTTTTTGGGCGCAAGCAGGACTTCGGCTACGAGATGGCCGAGCCTATCGCCATGGTCGCCAGCCGCCATCACTTCCGTATCTGGAAGGCGCCTTTCACATGGAAGGGCAGTGAAGTGTGGGTGGGAGCGGGCACGCACGACATCGGTTTCGCAAAAGACAAACGCAATAACAATGTCACGCACAAGATCGATCCGGCGGTAGACGGCGAGCGCGACAACATCGGAAGCAGCCTGCAAAAAGCCAACAAGGCGAAAACGTTAAGTTATTACCTTCCTCCGAATCCCGTGCAGGACGCCAAGAATGCCACGGGAGACGGCTATCACTCCGATGGCAGGTTACTGGTCGTCTTTCTTCAATAACCCCGCAATGGGCTGCAACAACCTGCTGCAATTGACCGCAATCATCGCGCGCAGGAAACAAATCATTGAAAACATCGGAGTGAGAAACATGAATTGCTATGTCTCGATGTGTCCGCAAGATGTCCATTCGCGGACAGTCATCGAATGAGTAACTTAGTCTTTGTTCTCGGTGAACTTATTGTTAACCAATTTGCAATTTCTGCGTCTAACCCCACAACAATCCGGAAAAACCTTGAAACCCAGACAGCAAAAATCGAGGGAACGCCGGAGCGAAAACCTTCGTATCAATCGGTAAGCGAGGTTCTGCCCCTCGCCCGGTTTCTTACGTTGGCGTTGACTGCGGAACGAGCCTGGTTTGAAGTGCGGTGCCAGCGAATTCCGGTTCGTTCCTGTAACCAAGCAAAGTGACAGGGCACGGCGCGCCGAACGCGCGTCTCAAAAATATGGGGAGGTAGTATGGAGAACGGGCAGAAGGTAGTCGGCTCGATCCGGCCAACGGAACGGTACGACGTGGGGCATGTGCAGGAAGTGATTCGTCAGGCGCACGACGAACTGCGGCAGCTGATGCAGCAGCGTGCGGAAGTGATGAAGCGCATCGGCACCGTCAAGCAGACCATCGCCGGCCTGGCGAATTTGTTTGGCGACGGAGTACTCAACGAAGAGCTGCTGGAGCTGGTCGATCGCAAGAGCAACGGCCGCCAGCCGGGATTTACCAAAGCCTGCCGCATGATCCTGATGGAAGCGGGTCGCGCCCTGAGCGCCCGCGAAATCTGCGAGCACTTCCAGCAGAAGATGCCTTCCATGCTGGCGCGCCACAAAGATCCCATGGCGTCGGTCACGACCGTGCTCAATCGCCTGGTCGAATACGGTGAAGCGCAGGCCGTTCTTACCAACAGCGGACGGCGGGCGTGGCGTTGGGTGGCAGAAGCCTCGGTCGAACAACTTGCGGAAACACAAGCCCTCACGAGCGCTGAGGGCTTCGCTGCGGATTAAAGCCGGTCAGGGCAGTATCCTCTGTCGCTGCCTGCGCTCTGTCCTGCAGTTGGGCTCGCCTGCTGCCTCCTTATGCCGGAGGCAGCAGCATTCCTTTCTCCAGGTGGCGCGTCACGTGCGCATACGATGCCGCATGCGGATCGTGCGTGACCATCACAATCGTCTTCTGAAAATCCTCGTTCAATCTTTTTAGAATTTCGAGCACCTCTGTTGCCGAGTGGCTATCGAGGTCGCCGGTCGGCTCGTCGGCCAGCAGCAAGGTCGGGTCGCTGACGATGGCGCGCGCGATCGCCACGCGCTGCTCCTGCCCGCCGGAGAGTTGCTTGGGTAGGTGGCCTACGCGATCTTCGAGGCCGACCAGTTTGAGCGCAGTCATGACGTGGTCCCGGCGCTGTTGCGCCGTTAACTTCGTCAGCAACAGCGGCAACTCGACGTTTTCAAACGCCGTGAGCACGGGAATCAGGTTGAACGTCTGAAAGACGTATCCGATGTGCTCGTTGCGCCAGCGCGCAATCTGCGAATCATTGAAGCGGAAAATATCCTGCCCCTGCACCAGCAGTTCGCCGCTTGTCGGACGGTCAATGGCCGCGATCATGTTCAGCAGCGTCGTCTTTCCCGATCCCGACGGCCCCATCAGGGCCAGGAATTCGCCCTTCGCGATGTCGATGGAAACATCGTCGAGCGCCTTCACTTCAAAGGCATCGCGCTTGAAAATCTTGCTGACACCGCGTACCTGAACTACTTTTGCGCCGGTCGCAATATTGGGTTGCGTAGCTGTGCTCATGATTGCCTCTTTTATCCTTGCCCTTTGATTTTGATTTTGTCCCCGTCTTTCAATGTCGCGGGTGCGGTCGTGATCACGTTCTCGCCGCCCACCAGCCCATCCACCAGCGCTCCGTCGGCGCGCAGGCTCGTGATGTGAACTTCGCGCGCCACCGCCTTCCCGTCGTAAGCGATCAGGACGATCTTCTTGCCGTCGCGATCGCGCAACGCCGCCGAGGGCACAAACACGCCGCTCGGCGCCTTCGCGTCTTTCGGCTGTTCATTGGCCAGGAAGCGCACAGTCGCGTTCATCTCCGGCCGCAATTGCACGTCAGGATATTTTCCCGGATTCAGCACCTGTACCTTCACCTGCACCGTCGCCTTCTGCCGGTTCGCCTCGGGAGAAATCTGCGCGATCTGCCCGTCATACTGCTTGTCAGGATAGGCATCGGTGGTGACGATGCCTTTTTGCGCGGGGCTAAGCCGCGCGAAATCCGCTTGCGCAATGTCGAGTTCGACCTGCAGATCGTTCAAGTCGGCGAGTGAAACGACGGATCCCTGTGGCCCGCCTGCTGCCGCGCTGGCGAATTGCGCCGTGATCAACTCGCCTTTTTCCGCCGTGCGATCGAGAATCGTGCCCGTCACAGGCGCGCGAATGACCGTTGCATCGAGCTGTGACTTGGCATAATCGAGCTGTCCTTGCGCCTGAGCCAGCGCGCCCTGCGCCCGCGAGATCTCTTCCACGCGGGGACCGATCTTCGACATCGCGAATGCCTGTTGCAGCGAATTCATGCGCTGCTGGTCGGCCTCATATTTCGCGTTGGCGTCATCAAGTTGCTGCTTCGAGACCACTCCGGCAGCGGCCAGTTCTTTCGTGCGGTCCAAGGTGATCTTGTCGTTCGCGGCAGTTGCGCGGGCTTCGTCCAGATTGTGCTGCGCCTGCTGAACTTCTTCCGGACGCGAGCCATGCTGCAACTCATCGAGATAAGCGCGTGCGTTTGCCACCGCGCCGCTGGCCTGGTTATACGACGCGCGAAATTCCTGATCCTCCAGTCGCACCAGCACCTGGCCTTCTTTCACTTTGTCGCCTTTTTCCACGCCGATCCACGCCAGGCGACCAGTGACCTTGGAATTCACATTGATGGTGTGGTGCGCGACGATATATCCGGTCGCGGAAAGAACCGTCGAGCCGGCGGCATCGGGACTGTTCTGCGCGGAGGCGCGCACCACCTCCACTTCGGGAGTGTCGCCGGAGACCGCGCGGTAGACGAGCGCGATTACGCCCAGCAGCACGACAACCGCGATGCCGACAAGAATGTAGCGCCGCGCCCATGCGGGCGGCTCGCCGCCATTGTCGCTGCGCTGCGAGCGGTCGATGCGCAGGCTTTGCAGGTCTTCGTGTTTGGTGTCAATCGCCATAAATATCGTTTCATTTATCGTAACGTCGTAGCGCCGGCATTCTGCCGGCTGTCGCGAGGGCGTCTCGCCCTCGCAATCGGTGGACGAGACGTCCGCCCGCCAGCCGCCGAGACGGCGGCGCTACGCTTCTAGCCTCGCAGCGCGTTCAAAATATTCTGCCTTGCCGCATGCCACGCCGGTGCCAACCCGCCGATCAATCCCATGACCAGCGCGAAAATGATTGCATTGATCCCCACTGCCGGCGTGATGCGCAGCGCGAACACGACTTCGCTGAACGTCACGGCATTCGATGTCCCCGTCTGCATGCCGTTGAAGGGTAGCATCAGCAAGATGCCCAGCAGCGCGCCCAGCAGCGCCAGCATCAGCGACTCCAGCACGAATGAAGTCAGAATCGCAGGACGAGAGAATCCGATCACTCGCAACGTCGCAATCTCGCGCCCGCGATAGGCGACCGCCGCATACATCGTGTTCATCGCGGCAAAGATCGATCCGATCGCCATAATGAATCCGACCACGTAGCCGATGACCTTAATTGGCGCGCCGGAACTCGTCTGCTTGGCGTAATAATCGGTCTCGATGAATCCCTCGAGCTTTAGCCGCTGGTCGTCGCTCACGCGATTCTTCAGCGCTTCCGCGGCGATGGGATCGGTGGCGCGCAGATACGCCGAAGCGTATCCACCTTGCCGATCGAAGTCCGAAGCCATCTGATTCACGTCGCCCCACACTTCCGATTCATACGCCGAGCCGCCCGCGTCGAATACGCCCACCACTTTCCACGAGCCTTTGCCGAACTCCATGGTGTCGCCGATGTTGGCATGTGCAAAGCGATTGCGGATCGAACTGCTCACCACGACTTCGCGCTGTCCGGTCTGAAACCAGCGTCCATCCACCAGTTTCACGCCGGGATGATTGCCCGGCCCGGACAACTGCCGCATCTCAAGGCCATCGGGCATCATGCCGCGCACCGTGACGTTCACTTCGCCCGTGCCATCTCTTCTCGGCAGCACGATGACTACGACCCACTCGCCCGAAGTCATCGGCTCGCCGTGACTATCTTTCGCGATGCCCGGCAGCGTCTTCAGCGTGGGGTAGAGCGACGCGTCAAAACCGCCCGACAGTTCCGCCTCAGAACCTTTGCGCAACACCAGCACATTCAATGGATTGCCGCTGCTCACGAACGCCTTGTTCAGCCCGGCGATCAGCGCCATGAGGAAAATAGCGGTGGTGACGGTGAGCGCGATGCCCAGCGCCGTCATAATCGTGAGCCCTTTGCGAAGAATCAAATTGCGGATGTTGTATTTGATCGGTATCCGCAGCAAGGAACTGCTTCCGCCAGCTGGAACGGGAATAAATACTGGATCGCTCATAAGTTCACTCTCAAATTCACCCAACGTGCCGCAGCCCCTCCACGATGCTCAAGCGCGACGCGTTGTAAGCCGGAATGCAGCCGCTGATGAATCCAACCGTCGCCGCCACCAGCAGCGCGAAGAGCATGGTGACGCCCGTGACTTTCATATCTGCCGGGATGCCGATGGCGACCGGCGAGTGCGTGAGCCACTGCAATACACCGGCTGCTGCCAGGACACCGAGCATCCCGCCCGCAACCGACAGCGCCACGGCCTCGCTTACCAGAATTGCCAGCAGGCGCTGGCGGGTGAAGCCCAGCGTTTTCAGCACGGCGACTTCGCGCGTGCGCCCGCGAATCGACATCGCCATAGTGTTCGCCGAAACCAGCAGGATCGCAAATACCACCGCGCCACAGATGCTCAGAATGAACACTTTCACGTTCCCCAGCGTGGCCACGAACGAAAGCCGGAAAGCCTGCTGGCTCTCGGTTTTGGTCCGTTGCGGCGAATTGCGGAACATTTCATCGATCGTGTGCGAAACCCGCGCCACATCGTCCGCCGACGCGACTTGCGTGATGTACCAGCCCGCCTGCCCTTTGAACCAGCCCACTGACTCTTCCAGGTACTTCGAGCTGAAGTAGAGCGCGCGGGCCGGCGGATCGATGGTGTAGATCGCGCGGAGTGTTAACTCCGGCTTCACGGGAAAATACGGACTCGACAGCGTGATCCGGTCGCCGATCTTCCATCCATATTTTTTCGCCAGTTCCACGTCCACCATGGCTCCGGTGCGATCGCGCTGCCACGCCAGCAACTGATCTGCAGGAACGATCTTGTCCGCGGCGACCTTCATGTATTCGTCCGGATCGGTAGCAATCTGCGCGAAGGCGTTCGCCGAGCGATCGTCTTTATACCGGTTGCCGAAATACGTCATCGGCGCCACCGCGAGCACGCCGGGAACGCTGCGAATCTTGTCACGATAATATTCCGGCAGAAAAAATGCGAGCGAGACGCGGTCGCGCGTGATAATGCGCCGGGCTGCGTCCGGAGTTCCGGTATCGACGTAGAACGTGCGCCAGATCGACATCATCATCGTGAGCAACAGCAGCGAGAAGCTGATGCTGGCCATGGTCAGCAGGCTGCGCCGCTTGTTGCGGAAGGTGTTGCGCACGATGAAGCTGCTTAGCGTCATAACCTGAACCTAGCTGCCGAAGCTTGTCGAGCTGCGCTCGACGGACAGCCGAGGCGGCTGTCCCTACATTTATCCGATGTGCCGCAGCCCATCTACAATGTTGACCTGCGATGCGTGATAAGAAGGCAGCGCCGAACTCATCAGTCCTACCAAGCCCGAAGTCAGCATCGCCAAGGCCCAGATGCCGAAAGTGACCTTCAACGGGAAGAAACTGAAGAACTGCGGCGAGTGGGTGAGACCGTAGACCAAAAGCCATCCCAGCCCGGCGCCAATCAAACCTCCGGCCAGCGATAATGCCACCGCTTCGCTGACAAACAATCCCAGCACCCGGCCGCGGGTGAAGCCCAGCGTCTTCAGCACGGCCACTTCGCGTGTGCGTTCGCGAATCGACATCGCCATCGTGTTGGCGGAGACCAGCAGCGTAGCGAATACGACTGCCGAACAAATGCTCAAAATGAATGCCTTGACGTTCCCCATCATGGCCACGAACTCCAGCCCGAATGCTTTCTCGCTCTCCGCCTTGGTGGGCTGGGGCGAATTGCGGAACGAGTCATCGATCTCGCTCGCCACCTTGCTCACGTCGGCGGGAGAATCCGCCAGCACGCTGAAGGTTCCCGCGCGGCCCTTGAAGAAGTCCACTCCCTCTTCTAGGTACTTGGCGTTGAAGTAGACGGACTTATTGTCCGGATTAGTGTGAAAAATGCCGCGGATATTTAACTCGAGGTTGATGGGGTAAATCGTTCCCTGCAAAACGATGCGGTCGCCAAGCTTCCATCCGTATTTCGTCGCCAGCGAGTCGTTGACGATGACCCCTTGACGGTCGCGCTTCCACGCAGCGATCTGATCTTCGGACATGAAGCCATCGCGATACACCGTGAAGAATTCCTCGGGATCGGTTCCGAACTGCGCGAAGAAATTCTCCGGCTTCTGGTCTTTGTAAATTCCGCCGAACCACGACACCGGAACGACGGCCTGGACCCCGGGAAGCGAGCGGATCTTCTCGCGATAGAAGCCGGGCAGGTTGAACGTCAGTGACACACGATGCCGAACCACCAGCCGCTGTTGCGACTCCGCGCTGCCGTTGTCGGCGTAGAAGCCGCGCCAGATCGTCATCATCAGCGTGAGAAGGAGTAGCGAGAACGCAATGCTAAGCACTGTCAGGATGCTGCGGCGCTTGTTGCGAAAAGCATTCTTGGTAACGAACCGGGTCAGTGTCATGGGCGAACTCCAGGGAGAAGCGGGGGCGAACAGCCGCCGGAGAAGACGAGCACGTCCCAACCCTCACAGAATAGACGAATGCACTTGCCATCGGCAATGCGTTGCGGCGAAAACCTTTGCGCGTTGCGGTCGGTCACACTCAACATCACCCTAACCGGGAGATCTTCCTCCTTGCTCTCAATCCTTGCGCTCGCGCGCTCCAATCGCAAGTGGAGATCGTCATTGGCCCCGGATGACAATTGTCACCCGTGTGGATACATAACAAGCACAACCGCTGGGAACCAGGGAAAGTTACGCGCGACGAAAACGCAACAGCAGCCTCATCGCGATGTCATCCTGAACCGTGGCGCAGCCACGGTGAAGGACCGTCCGACAGTTGATCCCGCCGATGCAATCGACGGGTGCCGAATAAGCTGCAGGCAGCTGGGACGATCCTCCCTACCGCATCGGTGCTTTGAGCCGGCGTAAGGTCCCTCGCGCCGGCTACGCCGCCGCTCAGGATGACATCGTTGAAAAAGAGGCGCGCAGAAATTCTGCCAACCGTCCACGACATCGCTGCCCGCCCAAGCTTTCCCGTCACGCCGCAACTGTGTCCAGCAAAATCTCGATGGCTTGGTCAAAGAAACCGCCCTTCATCCGCCGAGGGCCCGTAAATCGCGGGTACTGACGCCTCATTCAAGCGCAGATACACGGTCAACTGTCCGCGATGATGCGCCAGGTGGCTGAGCACGGAATCGCGGATCGCGATGTGCCGGGGTTGGTCGCTGACTACATGCCCGGCCACCATGAACTTCCAGTTGGTCAACAGGTGGTCGTCGTTGGTGGCGCTGAGAGCTTCGCGCGCGCGTGCCAGGCTCGTGTCGTGCGCCGCAATCAAGTCTTCGCGCGTTTTCCACTCCAGCGGCTTGAACGTCGCAGCCGCCGGGCCGCGGATATCGAATTCATCCTGCTTCACCATCGATTCAATCCATGAGGGCAAGGTAGCGACCAGGCTGGCGAGATAGCCGAGCGGCATCGACTTCGGATGTGGCTTCCAGTCGTTGTGGCCCTCAGGCACCCGTTCGAGAGCCTTGCGCGTGCCTGGCGCTTCGCGCTCCAGTTCGGCCAGGAAAAGTTCGGTCATCCTCATAAGCGTTCTCCCATCGCGATTCGTTTTTCTACCCCAGAATCGATAGCCAAAACCCTAACAAGCATTGCGGACAGTTTCAGTCCTCGATTTCTGGCACAATAGAAAGCCATGATTTATCGAAGCTATGATTCAGACCTCGGCTAGGCTGCTTCGCTTGCTGTCTTTGTTTCAGGTGCAGCGCTACTGGCCGGGCAGCGAACTTTCGCGCCGCCTCGATGTGACCGCCCGCACGCTACGCCGCGATGTCGATCGCCTGCGCAGCCTGGGCTATCCGGTGCATTCGACATCGGGAACTGCCGGCGGGTATCAGCTTGGCGCGGGGGCGAATCTGCCTCCGCTACTGCTCGATGACGACGAAGCAGTCGCGGTGGCGCTAGGCCTGCAGACCGCGGCCAGCGGCAGCGTCTCAGGCATGGAAGAAGCCTCGGTCCGCGCCCTTACCAAGCTTGAGCAGGTGCTGCCGCCGCGTTTGCGGCATCGCGTGGCAGCGCTGCATGCCTTCATCGTTCCGCTGCGCCATCGCAGCGGGCGCGGAGCGATCGTCGATGCCGATCGACTGGCAACGATCGCCGGCGCATGCCGCGATTGCGAATGCGTTCGCTTTAACTATCAGGACCGCGCGGGCGCGCCCAGCGCGCGCAACGTCGAGCCGCACCGGCTCGTACATACCGGTTACCGCTGGTATCTCGTTGCCTGGGATTCCGCGCGCAAAGACTGGCGCACGTTCCGCGTGGATCGCATCGAAGGCAAGCTGAAGACTTCGGTCCGCTTCAAGCCGCGCAAGCCGCCCGAGGGAGATTTCGCGGCATATGTTTCAAAATCTCTCTCTCAAGTGCCCTATCCTTACCGTGCCCGGGTGACGCTGCATGCACCGGTCGATGCCATAGCCAAACAGATTCCGCGTTCCGCGGGCGTTCTGGAGGCGATCGATCCCAGTTCGTGCATGCTGCGCGCCGGGTCGCAGTCGCTGGAGTGGCTCACTATTCATCTCTCGTTGCTGAACGTCGACTTCGAAGTTCATGAGCCGCCGGAGTTGATCGATCACATTCGAAGGCTGACTGAAAGATTGAGCCGAGCGGCGAAGTAGTGGTCAGTGGGGGGGTGGTCAGTGGCCATTATTCCTGCGCGCCACTTTCGATGATGTCGTCCTGAGCGGCGGCGTAGCCGGCGCGAGGGACCTTACGTCGGCTCAAAGCGTCGATGCAGAGGGTCGTCCCAGCTGCCCGCAGCTTGTGCGATGCCCGTCGGCTGCATCAGCGGGGTCAACTGTCGTACGGTCCTTCACCGTGGCTGCGCCACGCTTCAGGATGACATCGCGTTGAGGAAGGCAAACGATTGCGCTAACTGACCACGGCCACTGACCACTGGCCACCGACCACTGATCTTATTCAGAATCAACAGCTTCCGCCCTTACCTTGGTAACTCGAAGGCCCCTGCCCAGAACGATATTCTTAGCCTAGCATCCCCCTGGGGGTTTCCATCTGGGCTGTCTTGTCGCGGCGACGCGACGGGTTTGCAATGGAATGGAGCTAGGAAAGAAATGTCCACAAAAATTGGCCACTTTGAGATTCTCAGTGAACTGGCGACGTCGGCTACCGGTACGGTCTACAAAGCCAATGATCCGGAGAGCGGGCAGACGATCGCACTGAAGGCGATTCAGCTAAGCGCCTTTGGCGAAAGCGCGGCGGAACTGGAAAAAGCACTGCTGAAGGAAGCGGAAGACACGAAAGCGTTGAGCTGCCCCAACATCACGACGGTCTACGGCGCGGGCGAAATTGAAGGCCAGTTCTGCGCGGCCATGGAATATGTGCAGGGCAACAGTATCGCCACCATGCTCTCGCGCAAAGAAGGATTCTCCATTTGGGATCTGCTCGACATCGGCCGCCAGTTGTCCAGCGGCCTCGATCATGCCGCCTCAAAAAATCTGGTTCACTACAGCCTTGAGCCGTCGAAAATCATGTGTGGCTGGGACGGCACGGTCAAAATTCTAAGCTTCGGAATTTCCAGCGTGGGCAATTTCGCGCACCTAGTGAATGAAGGCTTGCCGACGACCCTTTACTATATGTCGCCCGAGCAGGTGCAAGGGCAGCCCATGGATGGGCGCTCGAACCTGTTCAGCCTGGGCGTGATGCTGTACGAGATGGTGACCGAACGCAAGGCGTTCGATCGCGACGACATTGAGTCGCTGCGACTGAGTATTGTGGAAAGCACACCGACCGCGCCCATCGCGGTGAATCCCAAGGTGCATCCGCAATTGAGCGATCTGATCATGAAGGCGATGGCGAAGGATCCGGCTGAGCGCTATCAAACGAGCCGCGAACTGCTCGACGATCTGGAGAAGTGCAAGGAATCGAAATCGCTGGCCGCGAAGAAGCCGGAAGCGAAAGGCACGATGGCTCCGCAGCAGGCGAGAGCCGCAGCGCAATCGAAATTTATTGCCGGAGCTTCCGCAGCAGCGAAGCCGGCTGCTCCGAAAGCTGCCGCGCCCGCGCCCAAAGCCGCGCCTGCGAAACCCGCGGTTTCAGCGAAGCCGGCCGCACCTTCAGCGCCCGCCGCGAAATCTGGATTGGCGCAACCATCCAAGCTGGCCGCACCTACGCCTCGTTCTACCGAAACCAAAGCCGTCGCGAAGCCAGGGCTGGCGATGCCGAGAGCAGCTGCGGCTGCCGCCGGCGCGGGATCGAACGTTACTGTTCCTTCTCCGGCGCAAGACGAGCCGCAAGAGATCGACCTTTCCGATACCTTCATTAGCGCATCGGTGAAGGCGACCTTGAAGGCCGCGGAGAACACGCCGCCTTCCGCTTATATGTCTTCGGCCGTAGCTGAGCCGCCCGAGGTGGAAACTTTCGAGCCGCAGGCGGATGAAGACGCGCCGCGCATCGCCGTCGATCCCATGATGGCCGAGGGCGCGCCTTCGGCAGGTCGCACCAGCTTCTCCGAAATTTCCGAACTGCCTCCGCTGAAAAAAGAAGAAGACAGTTCCTTCGCACCGCCCGAGCCGGCTGCGCCTGTAATTGAGGCGGTGAAGCAGGCGCCGCCCAAGGCGACGATGTATGACGGCACGCTGCCGGGCCAGAAAGAAGAAAAGCCCAAGGTGCAGCCGCGCGAAGTCGCCGAGAAGGCGATCAAAGAGATCAAGAGCGTTCCGCCGAAGCTCATGATGTACGCGCTGGGCGGAGCAGCAGTATTGATTTTGGCGATCGGCGTGGGCGTGACGATTTACATTCACGGGCTGAATGCCGACGACGACAATGGCGCTTCAAAGCATGCGCCGATCGTGCAAATCTCGCAGCCGGAAACAAGCCAGCCCGCGCCGAAGAAAGCTCCGGAACCGGTAGCGGAGCAGCCTGCCGAGAGCGAGCCTGAACCAGCGGCTCCCGCTGCCGCGAAGTCGCACGCTCCTAAGAAAAAAGCGCCCGCGCCGGCCCCCGCGATTATTCCCGGGCAGCTGGCGATCGACTCCACGCCGCAGGGCGCTCAGGTGCAGCTCGACGGCAGAACCGATCCGAGCTGGGTGACTCCGTTTGCCCTCACGAATTTGCATCCGGGGCAGCACTCCATCACAGTGAGCAAGCCGGGATTCTCCACCGACACGCGCGCAGTTGAGATTACTTCGGGCAACCGCACCACGACTGTGGTTCACCTGGCGCAGCTGATGGCGACCTTGATCGTGCGCAGTGATCCGCAAGGCGCGAACATTTACGTCGATGGCCGCGATGTAGGCGCCAAGACGCCCGCGCAGGTCAGCGTGGATAAGGGCCAGCACGTGGTGCTGGTGCGCATGCCGGGCTATATCGACGAAACCATGAACGGCCAGTTTGTGCTCGGGCAGACGTTTAATTTTGCCCCCACGCTGCGGCCGCTGGGCAACACGGACAACATCAAGACCGTCGGCAAGATGTCGAAACTCTTCGGCGGAAAGGGCGCGCAGGCGGGCCAGGGTGTAGTCAGCATTCATACGCAGCCCAAGGGTGCGCAGATCGCGATCAACCAGCACATTCTGGACAAAAACTCACCCGTGGATGTGGCGCTCGATCCCGGCAACTACGTGCTCGACATTACGATGACGGGATTTGCGCCGATTCACAAGGTCATCACCGTCGACAAGGGAGGAAAAGTTGCGGTCGACGAGGTGATGCAGAAGCAGTAGGGGCGAAGGCAGAAGTAGGAAGTCAGAAGGCAGAAGGCGGATTGCAGATTGTAGATTTGAGATTGCAGATTGTCGGGCGCGCTACCTGTTGGCAGCACGCGCCATCAAAGATCTTAGCAATCTGAAATCTTCAATCTGCAATCTAAAATCTTCAATCCGCAATCTAAGATCTTCAATCTGCAATCGTTGTTCTAAAGTGTTCCTTCTGCATTCTGCCTTCTTCCTTCTGCCTTTCGTCGTTTCGTTTCCCTAGCCCCTGGTTCAAAAAACGTCAGGAGTGATCACTCCCACAACGGGCGCCAGCCTCGAGCCAATCGAGGTAGCTCACCTGAAGCGCCCTGTCGGATGTCCGGCTGTCCCCTCTCGCCCCGAAGGGGAGGGTTGCGCGGGCCGCGAGGTGCCTAGGTCTGCGCGGCTTCACATCCGGGCCCTACGATCTCCACATTAGTACATCCAGTTTTCTCAGTCACGGTTGCGTGTCACAATCGCGAAATAAATTCTGTGGAAAAGTGTGAAGCAGTGGGCAGTGGTCGGTGGACAGAGTTTAGTACTCGGTACTCAGTGCTCAGTTTCTCGTCGCAATTCACCTTCGAAGGTGATGTCATCCTGAGCGGCGGCTTCGCCGGCGCGAGGGACCTTACGTCGGCCTGATGAACCGGTGCAGCCGAGAAGGTCGCCTGAGGCGTCAGCAGCGTACCGGGGCTTGTTGGCCGCATCGGCGCGACCTGCGTTCGTACGGTCCCTCACGGTGGCTTCGCCACCGTTCAGGATGACAACGCCCTGGTGTTTACGGTAGTCGTCAGCGGAAAGCAGGTTCCTCACCGGCGCTTCGCGCCGGTTCGGAATGACATCGCGTGGGGAGGACGAACCGGATTTCGCGAGGCGCTCTCGTTCCGCTCGAGTTGACAGCCCTACTCGAATTCACAGTCCTGTAACTTTCTCTTTCTGCTTGCTTGTTAGACTCGGTCGCACGCGTGCAGAAATTATTTTGCAGTCTTTTTCCGGGCCGAGTTCCATGATTTTCCGATTGTTTGTTCTTGCTCTCGTTCTCGTCGCTCTCGTTCTCGCCTTTGCTCCGGCCTTGTTTGCGCAGGCTGCCGACGTCTGTTTGCGCGGCGCAATCGGCGGCCAGGTGCCGGAGCCTGCCGACCTGCACAGCAAAGATGGCGCTTTGCGCGTCGAATTCTCTTATCGCAAGTTTGTCGATGCGCAGGGGCTCACCCGCTACTGCTACATCGATAAAGACGGCCGCCAGTCTCCGACATTGCGAGTGCGACCGGGTGACCAGGTGACGATGACGCTGCGCAACGAATTACCCTTGGACGATCACGCGCATGCGATGGGGCACTCTCATGCTTCGGACCATGCCGTGGGCGATTGCAGTGGCGGCGCGATGAGCGCGTCTTCTACGAATCTGCATTTTCATGGGCTCTCGATTCCTCCGGTCTGCCATCAGGATGAAACTCTCAAGACGCTGATCCAGCCGGGCGGCGAGCCTTTCGAATACAGTTTCAAAATTCCCGCCGATCAGCCGCCGGGGCTTTATTGGTATCACCCGCACGTGCACGGATTTAATAAAGCGCAGATTCTTGGCGGCGCGTCAGGGGCGCTGATCGTCGAGGGCATCGAAGCGGCGAACCGCGAAGTTTCGGGCCTGCCCGAGCGCGTGATCGTGATTCGCGACCAGGAGTTGCTGCATCCCGATGCGGCGCCCGAACAAACCGACTCCATGCCGCCGCCGCAGGTTTTGCGCGACGCAGAAGGCGACATCCTGAACAGCGGCACGGGCGGCGGCAAGCCGGCGAAAGATTTGTCGATCAATTTTGTGCCGGTGCCGTATCCGAAGTATGAGCCCGCGGTGATTCGCATGAAGCCGCAGGAACGACAGTTGTGGCGCGTGCTCAACGCGTCGTCGATCACGTATCTTGATCTGCAGCTTCTCTTCAACGATCGGCCACAGTTGATGGGCGTGGTGGCGATGGATGGAGTTCCGGTCAACTTCAACGGGAACGGCGCGCAAAGCGTGGTATGGAAGGGGCATCTGCTGATTCCGCCGGCCGGACGCGTGGAATTCATCGCGAAGGGGCCGAAGCCGGGAATGCGCGCGAGCCTGGTGACGCGTACAGTCGATAGCGGGCCGATGGGAGAAAACGATCCCACTCGGCCCCTGGCGACGATCGTAGCGGCAGAGGATGCGGCTGAGCCGCAGTCGCAGCTTGCGTCATCTCCGGCGCAACTTACGACACAGCGAATCGCGCCGCTCGGCGAAGCTACTCCCGCGCACACGCGCAAACTGTACTTTTCCGAAACGCCGCAGGATCCGAAGGATCCCAACAGCCCGACGACTTTTTATCTGACCGTCGACGGCAACACGCCCGCCGTGTTTGATCCCAATGCGCCGGCGCCCAACATCGTGGCGCGCCAGGGGGATGTGGAAGACTGGATCATCGAGAACCGCACGAAAGAACTCCACGATTTCCACATTCACCAGACACATTTTCAGCTTTTGCAGTGGAATGGCGTGCCGGTAGATGAACCGTATTTGCGCGACACGGTCAATGTCGCGTATTGGGATGGAACCAGCCCGGTGTATCCCAGCGTGAAAATACGCGTGGATTTTCGCAATCCTGAAATCGTCGGAACATTTCTCTATCACTGTCACCTGCTTGAGCATGAAGACGGCGGCATGATGGGAACGATTCGTGTCGATCCTGCAACGGCTAGGAATTCCACAGGCGAAGATCATGCGACTGTGCAGGCGCACACTTCACGATAATCCATTCACACAAAATTAATTTTGCGGTGACCTGCGGTTAAAGTTCGACCGCTAACGTCAACGAAATCACTTGGGTTGCTGGGGCGTTGGTGTGTTCGTGGTGCCTATCCCTGAAGATTTTCGGTTTCAAGACCAAACTGAGGAGATTTCGCCGATGATGAGCCAGCACTTTCGCAGCATCGCTACGGCGCTGTGTGCCGGATGCATGTTCCTTAACCCCTTTACCGAAGCGTGGGCGGCCGACAAAGCAGAGCCTGCCAAGCAGCCCAATGCAGCCGAGAGCTACACGACGACCACTCCCATCAAGCACCTGGTGGTGATCTTCGGGGAA
This sequence comes from Candidatus Solibacter sp., assembly GCA_035501655.1. Lineage (GTDB taxonomy): Bacteria > Acidobacteriota > Terriglobia > Terriglobales > Acidobacteriaceae > Sulfotelmatobacter. The sequence goes on along the minus strand of DATJVU010000040.1, from coordinate 376,374 downwards.
AACATTTCGTTCGATCACTATTTCGCCACGTATCCCAACGCCACCAACCCGGCGAGCGAGCCTGCATTTGTGGCCAAGCCGAACACGCCCAAGGTAAACAACCTGCTGAGCGGCGGACTGCTGACGGAAAATCCGAACTCGGTGCAGCCCTTCCGCCTCGATCGTTCGCAGGCCGTGACCTGCGATCAGAACCACAACTACGGTCCCGAGCAGCAGGCGTTTGACCTGGGCGCGATGGACAAGTTTGTGGAATTTACCGGAGTTGGCGGCAGCAGCTGCGACTTCGGCCACGGCACGGGACTCGTCATGGGCTACTATGACGGCAACACCGTGACGGCCGTGTGGAACTACGCGCAGACCTATGCCATGAGCGACAATTCCTTCGACACGCAGTTCGGACCGTCGAGCCCGGGGGCGGTGAACCTGATCAGCGGCAACACGGCGAATGTGCAGTTCGTGAGCGGCGGATCGACTACCGGCGTGATCGCGGGCGGCGGAACTTCCGGCGCGCTGATCGGCGACGGACGCCCGGCGGGCGACGATTGCAATCCGGCGAACAAGACTTATGTCAGCTTTCCGGCCGGAACCAACAACATCGGCGTCGAACTGAACAATGCCAGCTTCACCTGGGGATGGTTCCAGGGCGGCTTTGGTCCGACGAGCGTGAGCAACGGAACCGCGACCTGCGGCGCGACCAGCGTCGGACTGCCGGGAACGATCACCGATTACGTGGCGCATCACGAGCCGTTCCAGTATTTCCCGGACACGGCAAACCTGCATCACCTGGCGCCGACATCGACGGCTGCGATCGGTTTCAGCGATCAGGCCAACCATCAATATGATCTGTCGGCGTTCTTCACGGCTCTGGATGCCGGCCAACTGCCCGCGGTGACTTTCCTCAAGGCCAAGGCGCTTTATGACGGGCATCCGGGCAACTCCGATCCGATCGACGAGCAGACGTTCCTTGTGAACACTATCAATGCCATCCAGGCCAACAAGTACTGGAAGGACACGGCAATCGTCATCGCATACGACGACTCCGACGGCTGGTACGACCACGTGATGGATCCTCTGGTCAATCAGTCGCAGGTTTCTGACGATCAGCTGACCGGGGCTGGACTTTGCGGCGGCAACACTGCGTCGACGTTCCAGGGCCGTTGCGGATATGGTCCTCGCACTCCGCTGTTGGTCATCTCTCCGTATGCGCGGCAGAACTTCGTGGATCACTCCATCACCGATCAGTCTTCGATTCTGCAGTTCATCGAGACGAACTGGAATCTGCCGGCGATGGGCACGGGATCGACCGATGTGAAGGCGGGCAGCCTGACGGGTATGTTCGACTTCACCAGCGGGAAGAAGGCGCCGAAGCTGACGCTTGATCCGACCACGGGCGAAGTGCAGCCGTAGTTTTTAGTCGAAAGTTAAAAGGCCACTCTCGTTTCGAGAGTGGCCTTTTTCTATTCTGTGGCGTTAATTCGGCAGCTTGAAGTTGACGGTGACCTGCGTCTGAATTTCGACTGGTTCGCCGTTGAGCAGGTACGGCTTGTACTTCCACTGTTTTACGGCGTCGACGGCGGCGTGGGTGAGAAGAGCCGGCCCGCCGAGGACTTTCACGTTGGTGATGCTGCCGCTCTTCGAAATGGTAGCGAGTAAATTGACGGCGCCCTCCACGTGCATCGCGAGAGCGTTCTGCGGATAGGTCGGCTGAACTTTCTTGATCAGCAATCCCTGCGATACACCCTGCGAGATGTTCAGCGTCTGCAGCACAGGCTTGGGAATGATGCCGGAGTTGCCCATGTTGATCTGCGGCGCGCTGGTTGTTGGTGTCGCGAGACCGATCATGCTGGGAGCGGGAGCGTCGGCGCCCGCGGGAGCCTTCTTGATGGAAGGAGCGGCTCCGCCTTTTACCATCAGCGGAGCAGGTGTTGATTTCGCCGGCGCGGAAGACTTGCCCGAGGACTTGGTCGTTACCGGCGATGAAAGGGAATCATCAGCTTCGTCGGACGCAGGCTGATCGGCCTCAGCGTCATCCTTCGGCTTTGGCGAAGTGGCTTGCGTGACCGGTTGCGGCGCAGGCTGCGAATTCGGCGCGGAAGCAGCCGGCTGAGACGTCGCGGCCGGCGTCGTCGCGGGCTTCAACGGGGCGGGCGCGGGCTTTACTGGCTGCGAAGCCGCGATCGGCGCTGGACTAACCGGAGTGTCGCTCTTGCTGCCAGAGAAGTGCGACCACGCGAGGTAAATTCCGGCGACGGCAATGACAGCCGCGGCGACTCCGATGAGAACTTTCTTATTTGGACCGCTCGGCTCCGATTCGACGGCGGCTCCGCCGAAGGTGAAGTTCGTGCCCGTTGTGGATTTCGAATCGGAGTCGGGAGCTTCCTGCTGAGCGAGAGGCTCCGGCTCGGTCACTGTGTCGCCGGCCGGCGCAGGCTGAACATCTCGAGCGGGCGCGGCTGCGGCTGCGCTGCCGAATGCTGGCGCTGCGGCAACTGGCTTCGCCGCGGGCTTCGATTCGGCCGTCGGCGCGGGAATTTGAGGTGGCAGCTTCGCGCTGGGCGGCGCCTTGGCTGTCGGCACCTCGCGAGTGTCATCGATATTGATCTCGAGCAAGTCGTCGTCGTTGGCTGGACTCGCTAGTGGCGCGGCACTGGCTGTGACAGCTCGCGGAGGCACCGGACTAGCAGAGGGTTTCGGCACTGGAGGAAGCGGCGAACGGGCTCCAGCGACGCCAGTGGGCGCAACGGGTTTGGGTGGCGCAACGGGCTGGGGGGAAGAGGCCTTCGGAGCTACAGGTTTTGCGGCGGCCGGAGAGACATTTGCCGGAGAACTTCCGGCTGTCCCCGGTGCCGGTACTGCGGCGGCCGGTTTTCCGGGCTCGCCTTTGCGCAGCAGGCCGCGGGCGACGCGGAGTGTTCCCTTGGCCTGTTCCACGTTGATGGGTTTGGTCAGGACGAGGTTCGCGCCAATGCGAAACGCTTTGGCCACCCCGGCCTGACCTTCCACTACGGCAACGGCAAGTGACGCCTGGTTTGACGTCGAATTGCGCGCGCTCTTGAACAACAATGTGGCGTTCTGCTCGTTATCGCAGTCCACCACGAGGGCATCGAAGTGCTGGCTCATCAACTTCTTGACTGCGGCGAATGGTTCCGCACAGGTCTCGACGCTGAACTCGAGATCGCCCAGGACCTGCGTCACCGTGCGAGCGGTTTTTTCATCGGGACAGAAGAGAAGAGCTTGATAACCCATACTGTTGTCATCGTAGGTACAGGGGTAAGGAGCGGCAAGTTACGGGGGTAATTGGGGTGTGGGTGTTGGGTTCTCGGGTGTTAGGTCTTGGGACCTCAGAGCTCAGACCTCAGGCCTCGGAACCGGCAAGACGCAACTACAAGACCCAACAGCCAAGACCAACACCCAACACCCAAGACCCAACACCGACTCGCGTACAATGTCGGCCCATGCGCGTGCCGCTTTGGCTGAAGATCGGATGGACTTTGTGGCTGCTCGTCTGGGCTCCTGTTTATTGGCGCCAGTACGGGGCGCAGAACTTTCTTTTCTTCTGTGACATCGGGAACGTGCTGATCGGAATCGGCTTGTGGCTGGAGAGCGCTCTGATCTTCTCGTGGGTGGCTTGCGGGTTGTTATTGTTTCAGACTCTCTACACGATTGATCTCGCGGGAGCGTTGTTTCTCGGTCCGCATATCGTCGGCGGCACGGAATACATGTTCGATCCCGGATTGCCGCTGGCGATTCGCATCTTAAGTTTGTTTCATGTCGTGACGCCGCCACTGCTCTTGTGGGCGATCTGGAAGCTGGGCTACGATCCGCGCGGTTGGAAATTGCAGACCGCGATGATGTGGATTGTGGTGCCGATCAATTATTTCTGGCGACCGCAGATGGATGTGAACTGGGCTCGTGGGTTGTTCTTCCACGAGCAGCATGTGATTCCCGGACTGGCTTATCTGGCCTTGTATCTGATCGCCGTGTCGCTATTTGTCTACTTACCCACTCACTTGTTTCTGGCATGGATTACTCGAAAACAGAGAGCGACATCGCCTGATGTATGAACCATTTTCAGCGCACCAACGTACCATTGGGCTGAACCTCGCTGATGAAGAGATGAGGCGCATCAGTTGTCCGGCAGAGCGTTTACGAGGCGGAGGATCGAATGCGGTCAGTAATCGAACAGGCTGAAACGCAGAGCAGCCAACGAGGATACGCGAGACTAGCGGGATTTTTGTTCCTGATTGAAATCGTCCTCGCTCTCGGCGGCGGCTTCCTTCTCTCTCATATAGCGGGAAGCGGAACGTTCACAGAAACAGCCAAGAGAATCGCGGCGTCGGAACATCTATACCGGGCAGCGCTCTCCATGGTGGTAATCGTGACCTTGTGCAGCGCAGTACTGGCTTTCGCGTTGTACGCGACTCTGAGGCCGGTCAACCGGTTGCTGGCTCAACTCGCCATGATCTTCAGTCTAGGAGATTCGTTCCTGGCGATGGTTGTGCGGACGTGTGGCTTCGTGAGAGTGCACCTGTACATCTCGGCGCAAAACGCCGGGGACGGCGCGAAAGCAGGCGAGGCGTTGTCGGACCTGATCGGTATCGTCGCCAGTACTGCCGAGAACATTGGCGGTATTTCTTTCGGCATCGGCACACTGCTCTTTTTTTATCTGTTTTTCAAATCGAACTATATTCCGAGAGTCCTGTCAGTACTCGGCCTGGCTGCCTCAGCAATCTGGACGTGTGTCTATTTCGCAAATCTGGTGTTCCCGGAACAACACTCGTTGTTCATGCGCATTTGCCTTCCCCCGCTGGCTCTGGCCGATATCACGACCGGCTTCTACCTTATGTTGTTTGCAGTAAGGGCAGGGGCTAGCGGCAATCAGGATACGCAGCGGGCATCCGTTGGCGCGACCTAGGTTCGCAGCAATCGGTTCCCGTGCAGCAGACTAAATGGGCCGGCCTTTGAAGAAATAGATCAGTTCGATGATCAAAATAACGACCACCATCAGTTCGAGAATAAATGCGCGGGACTGATTGAACTGCTCGACCATGAAGCGGTAGAGGTCTTCGGCGGTCTTGAGTTTTTCCTGGACCAGGTCTTTGTAGTCTGGCACGCCAACTTTTTGCGCGCAGAGCTTGTAGAGGCGCGCGGAAAACATGTCGCTCAAAAACTTGATGGCGTTGTCGGCGCGCTCGGTGAGTTCGCTCACGTCAAGCAGCACAGTGTGCAGCTTGGATGCGGCTTTCGCCGTGCGCCAGCGCGACCAGAGGCCGGTGGATCCGGAATCGAGAAAATCGTAGACGCCCTCGAGTTCCTTGGTGAGCAAGTCGTCGTAATGGCGGAATTCGAGCAGCTGCGAGTTGGCGTATTGCAGGAGCTGGATGGCGGTTTCGGCGCCCGCGGCGGTGTCATAGATGAAGGCGGCGTTCCATCCGATGACGGCGAGGTCGTTGGGATAGTAAGAAATTTTCGACTGCAAAACTTCCTGGCGCTCGCCTTCCGCGAGTTCGGCGGTTTCTCCGCGGACGATTTGTGAGATGTGGTCGCCGTGCGCGGCTAGTAATTCGTTTGCATTGGGCGAGCCCGCGATCTCGCGCACATGGAAGATGAAATAGTCTTCGGTGAGCCACGGGGAGTCGGGCTTGTTCTCATAGGGCTTGATCAGAGCCGGGGCGGCACGCTCGAGTTTCTGCTTCACGATGCGCGACACCAGAGTCTCGAAGTTCGTGTCGGACGTCCAGCGGCAGGAAAGCTGGACCAGTGTCTCCCAGTCGCCGGTGAACGGTAGTTCGAGCTCCAGGCTCACCACGCCGTAATCGTAATACTTGATTTCTCCGGCGAGGCGTTCGCCGCTTTCCAGGATGATCGGATCGAGGGTCTCTTCGACCGGAGGGCGCTGATACTGCACATAAGAGGGCGCTTTCTTGAAGCTGGCGCCGACGGTGCGGGCGCCGAAGATCTTGCGAAGCTCGTCGAGGCGGATCTCCTCGCAGACGTCGAACTGGATCAGCACCAGTACCGAGCCGCTCAAGGGCCCTTTGGCAGGGTGGGTGTGGGCGGGGAGCGCGGAGATTTCGGCGCCGGGGATGGTGGTGGGTTCCATTTTTCAGTTGCCAGTGGGCGGTGGCCAGTGGTCAGACCGTGGCCTGCCGGGAGACTGGTCTATTGTTTCAGAAATGGAGCTGGCGGGGTAGTGCTGGGTAAGTTGCTGATTTGGCTTTGGTTAGAGTGGATGGTGCATTGGCGGTACGAGCAAGAAGCAGGTTCCCCGCGTTGCTCGGAATGACAACCTAAAGAGAAGCAGGTTCCTCACCGGCGCTTTGCGCCGATTCGGAATGACATTAACTTAGAGGGATGACACGTTGCTGAGGGCGCCCAGCGTCAGCTTTTGCGGGTGACGGCCCAGAGGGCGAGCACTCCCGCAGCGGCTAAGCCGAGGCCAACTCCGGCGCGTCGGATCGAGCCGCGGACTGCGGTGTCGTGGCGTCGGGTGGCGGCCGATTCCGGATAAGGGGCCGGTTCCTCGGGGGGCCGTAGGGCCATTTGCAGCACTTCAGCCAGGTGCAGGGCGCGGCGGTTGGTGCCTTGGGCGATCTGCTCGCGGCAGCTGAAGCCGTCGGCGATGATGAGCCAGTCGGCTGGGGCTTGGCGGACTGCGGGGAGAAGCTCGAGTTCTCCGATCGTGAAGGAGACTTCGTACTTGTCGTGCTCGAATCCGAACGACCCGGCCATGCCGCAGCATCCGGGGGCGGGCGATTGGAAGTCGATGCCGAAGCGGCGAAGCAGCGACTCTTCGGAGGTCATCTTCATGAGCGACTTGTGATGGCAGTGGCCGTGGAGCAGAGCTTTGCGCTCGAAGCGAGGGAGTTCGGCATTTTTTGAGTTTTGGTCGAGGAATTCGCTGAGCAGGAACGTCTGCTTGCTCAGAGCTCGGGCGCGCTCGTCGTGCGGGAAAAGATTGACGAGTTCGTCGCGGAATACGGCGACGCAGCTTGGTTCGAGGCCGACGATGGGAACTCCGGCTTCGATTTCGGGCTGGAGTTCGTCGAGGATATTGAGGAGCAGAGTTTCGGCACGGTCGAGCATGCCGAAGTCGTAGAGCGGGCGTCCGCAACAGAGGTGGGCGCGGGGGACGGTTACGCGGTAACCGGCGGCTTCAAGGACTTCGACTGCGGCTTTGGCGGTGTTCGGTTGGAAGTAGTTGTTGAAGGTGTCGGGCCAGAGAAGCACCGCGGGGATTGAGTCATTGAGTGATTGAGTCAGTGAGTCGTTGGGATTGGAGCCCCGGACGCCCTCGTCCGGGGAGGAGTCACGAAAATCTGTGGGTTGAGAGCTGTGGCGCTCCCTGGGCGGACGAATGCGTCCGCCCCTCCATGAGCTTGTTCGGAAGAACCAGTCTTTGAAAGTTTCCGGGGCGAAGGCTGGCAGGCAGCGTTGCGGGGCTATGCCTACGGCGAATTTCGCTATGTCGCGGAGGATTGGCGTTTGCGTTACTAGATTCGCGAGGCCCGGAGCGACTGACGCTGCGCGCGCCCAGAGGTCGATATTGCCGAAGGCGTAGGCGCTGAGGGGGCGGACGCGGCCTTCGTAGTAGTGCGAGAGAAATTCGGCTTTGTAGCTCGCGACGTCGACACCTACCGGGCAGTCGCTTTTGCAGCCTTTGCAGGCTAGACAGAGATCGAGCGACTGCTTCACTTCTTCGCTGCGCCAGCCGTCGCGGATGACGGCGTCGTCGCGATTGGCCTGCGTCATCTCCCAGAGAAGATGCGCGCGGCCGCGGGTGGAGTGTTCTTCTTCGCGCGTTGCGCGATAGCTGGGGCACATCACGCCGCCTTCATCGCGCCGGCACTTGCCCACCCCGACGCAGCGAAGACTGGCGTGCGAGAGGCTGCCGTGATCGTCGGGAAACTGGAAGCGTGTTGCCGGCTCCCACGGAGCGTAGTCCGCGCCGAGGCGGATGTTTTCGTCGAGCTTGTTCGGCGTTTTATCCGGCGCGCCGATGAGCTTGCCGGGGTTCATCTTCCAATCGGGATCCCATGCGGATTTGAATTCGCGGAAGGCCTGCATCAGTTCGGGGCCGAACATTTTGGGCAACAGTTCGGCGCGGGCCTGGCCGTCTCCGTGTTCGCCGCTGAGCGATCCACCGTAGCTGACGACGAGGTCGGCGGCTTCTTCGACGAATTTCCTGAACTTTGCAATTCCGTCTTTCGATTCGAGATCGAAGTTGAGCCGCGTGTGGACGCAGGCGTGGCCGAAGTGACCGTAGAGCGAGCCTTTGTAGTGGAACGCGTCCATCATTTTGCGCAGGTCGCGAAGATAGGCGCCGAGTTTTTCCGGGGCGACCGCGGCGTCTTCCCAGCCTTCCCAGTTGAGCGGCTCGCCGGGGACATGTGACGTTGCGCCGAGGCTGGACTCGCGGACTTCCCAGACGCGCCGCGCATTCGCTCCAGAGTAAAGCCGCACTGTCGGAGGACTTGCACTGCGATTGAGTGAATCGATAAGACGCTGCGCCTGCAATTCTGCGCCGGGGATGGATTCGCTGCCGAATTCGACGAGGAGCCATCCGCCACCTTGGGGAAGCAGCTTGAGACCTTCGGGATTGAGGCCCTTGGTGCGTACGTAGTAGGCGAGCAAATCGTCGAAGCCCTCGAGCCCGATGGGCTTGTGCTCCATGATTTCGGGGATGTGGTCGGCGCACTGGAAAATGTCGGGATAGCCGATGACCGCGAGTACACGTGCGGGCGGACTCTCGACCAGGCGGCAGGTGGCTTCGAGGACTGTCGCGCAGGTGCCTTCGGAGCCGACTAGCGCGCGGGCGACATGGAAATTGTTTTCGGGGAGGAGGTAGTTGAGGTTGTAGCCAGAGACGCGGCGCGGGATGTTGGGAAATTCTTGGCGGATGAGAGCGGCGTATTGTGTTGCGATGTTATGGAGTTTCTGGTGGATTCCTGCTGCGCGGTTGCTGCGGCCCGATAAGTCTGGGCCGCTTGGACGGGCGGGGGCGCTCGTCCCTCCATGGCCTTGTTCGTGAACGGAATTCTCGCCGACTCGGAGGCGGATGCCGTCATAGGTGACTACTTCCAGTTCTTCGATGTTTTCGTCGGTCTTGCCGCCCATGATGGAGTGAACACCGCAGGAGTTGTTGCCGATCATGCCGCCGATGGTGCAACGGTCGTGGCTGGCGGGGTCGGGTGCGAAGGTGAGATGAAATTTTTCGGCGGCGTTGCGCAGGCGGTCGAGAACAACTCCGGGTTGCACGCGGGCGAGGCGGCGCTCGGGGTCGATCTCGAGAATCTGCGACATGTACTTGGAGAGATCTAGAATGACGGCGACGTTGCAGCACTGCCCGGCGAGAGAAGTTCCGCCGCCGCGCGAGAGAAGAGGCGCGCCGAAATCGCGGCAGACGGCAATCGCGGCAAGAACGTCATCGATGTTGCGCGGAATGACTACGCCGATCGGGACCTGGCGGTAGTTGCTGGCGTCGGTCGCGTAGAGGGCGCGGGCGCTGGAGTCGAAGCGGACTTCGCCTTGAATTTCGCGGCGCAGGCAATCGGCCAGACCTCGCTGATCAAGGTCAGCGACGTCGGCTACAGAAGATTTGCTTGCCGAAGTGCGCTCGGCTGCTTCATCTGGCATAAGTTCGGAGTTAGCTTATCTTATGCGATGGGCCGGCTTCGGTGAGATCGCGTAACGGGTTTCTTTTCTGCTTTACCGCCGATTTCGGCGAAAGCCTTTGACCGCAGAGAGGCAGACGACATCCGCAGAGAGCGCAGAGAAACCTTTTTCCGCCAAACAACTGCCGGGCTGCTCTCCAGAATTATTTTTCGACTTTGCTGACGTTGGTGATCTGAATTCTCGTCGTATCGCCGCTGGAATCGACATTGACGGTGATCATGCTCTTCTTGTCTTTATCGTTTGAGATGTAGGTGCAACGGTTATTGTCTGAGCTTGTGACGGTTGGGTTGGTGAGCTTCGACTTGTAGAAGCCGCAAACTTTGTCGACGGAATCGCTGGTAGTGAATGCGGCGGAGGCGGTATGCATCGGCCCGAAGGAAGCGGAGGCGGTGCCGTTTTTCTGCATCTCCGCGCCAGGATAAGTTTCAATGCCGACGTCTTTGGCGGCCTGCTCCGGGTTGGCGTTGCTCTCTACGTTGCCGAAAGGGGTTTCGACCTTGACGTGGTCGCCCTCTTGCTTCACGTGACTGCTCTTCATGAAGTGATAGCCGACGATGCCGACGGTAGCCACGCCAAGGACGCCGATGCCGACGATCACGGCGATTACGATGAGGACGACTTTAAGAGCGCCGCTGCCGCCCGTGGCGGGAGGGGCCGCTGGTGTTGGGGTCGCGGTGGGGACTCCGCCGGCGATGGCGGCTCCGCACTTGTTGCAGAATTGTGTGCCGGGAGCCAAGGTTGCGCCGCAAGAATTGCAGAATGCCATAAGAGGACCTCGGGTTCGCGATGAATTCGCTCGACGCCGGGAGTATAGCGCAGATTGGGGGTTGGGCGGCAGGCGTTGAGCGTCGGAGACAGAACCGGGGCTAAAGCCCCTGCGTCTCTAATTGGTGTTTGACGCAGGCTGAAGCGCCGCTCTTCTACGCTAGCTCCAGCACTTAGCTCCAGGCGCGGGTGCCGTAGTCGGCCATGGAGAGAGCCAGCAGCAATAGCAGGAAGAAAACCGTGGAGATGACGACCAGCTTGAGCAGTTTTTCGTGGGCGCCTTTCAGGTGCATGAAGAAGAGCGCGACGAGGAGCGCTTTGGTAGTGGCAATGATGAGCGCGACGGCTGCGTTGAAGACGCCGAGATCGATTTGGGCGGCTTTATAGGTCAGGTACGTGCCCACCAGCAGCGCGCCCCAGACGGCGAAATAGGTGGGCAGAGGCGATTTGGAGTGGGCGGTTGTGTTAGACGTCGCGTGGTCAGACATGGGAACCCTCAGGGCAGTGGTGATGGAGATCCTTCGCTGCGCCTCGCTTCGCTCGCCTCCGGCTGAAAGCCGGAGGTCTACCAAAGCGGCTCCGCTCAGGATGATATCCGCCCGTTTTTTTAAAGCTGTGAATCATTTCGATCAAAATCGTGGTTCAAAGCAACCCCATTCAAAGCTACGGATGCCGGTCGATCAGATAGAGCAATGGGAACAGATAAATCCAGACAATGTCGACGAAGTGCCAGTATAGGCCTCCGATTTCGAGCGGCGTGTGATATTCCGGTGTGAAGCGTCCCTTCCAGGCCATCCACAACAGCCACGTGAAGATGCCGAGGCCGACGATCATGTGCAGAGCGTGCAGGCCGGTCATAACGAAATAGAGGGCGAAGAAAATCTGCGCATGTTCCGGATTGGCGTATTGCCCGGGATGCCCGGGAATCTCTTCGTGATCGAAGCTGAAGGAAGCGCCGGGAATGTGGTGCTCTTTGTACTTGTCGTAGTACTCGACGCTCTTGATGCCGAGGAAGGCACAGCCGAAGAGCATGGTGAGCACGAGCATGAGGATCATCATGCTGCGGCGCGCGGTTTGCGCCGCCCAGATGGCGAGCACGACGGTCAAGCTGCTGCAGATGAGGACGGCAGTGTTGGTGCCGCCGAGAGCGGCGTCGATGGATTTGCTGGCCGCGCCGAAGTCTCCGAAGTACTTTAGGCGGTAGATCAGGTAGGCGCAGAACAGGCCTCCGAAGAACATGACTTCGGTGGCGAGGAAGATCCACATGCCGAGGCTGGAGGAGTTGCGCTGCTGCTCCTCGGTGGCGAAGTGATGCAGGAGCGCCGGATTGTGCTGGTGCGGCGTATTCATGGCTACGATGGAGCTATCGGGCAATGCGAATCTCCCTGCATCAGCGGCTAAAGCCGCCAATCTTTGTTACGTCTAACGCGGCGCTAAAGCGCCGCTCTTCCACAAGCGGCTGAAGCCGCTCACAATTTCCGCATGCGTACGGCGCGGCTTGAAGCCGCGCCCTTTCAAAGCGCAATTTGTCCGCGGGCGATTTACCCGACAACGTGAACCTCCTGCTTGTGGCCGGAATCGATTTCTTCGTAGTTGTAGGCTTCCCAGGTCACGACCGGCTCTTCTTCAAAATTAAAAGTCGTGGGCGGCGACGCGGTCTGCCATTCGAGGCCGGCGGCGTTCCACGGATTGTCGGGCGCGGGCTTGCCGTAGCGCATCGACCAGAGGAAATAAATCATGGGCAGCAAATAGCCGACGCCGAGCACGGTCGAGCCTGCGGTCGAGAAGACGTTGAGAATCTGGAATTCGGGCATGTGGCTGTAGTCGGCGTAGCGGCGCGGCATGCCCATGTAGCCGAGCAGGAATTGCGGGAAGAATGTCAGGTTGAATCCGATGAAGACGATCAGCGCTGCGAGCCGTGCCCAGCCTTCGGGATAAAGCTTGCCGGAAATTTTCGGCCACCAAAAATGCATGCCGCCGAGATATCCCATGAGCGCGCCGCCGACCATGATGTAGTGGAAGTGGGCGACGACAAAGTAGGTGTCGGTGACGTGCACGTCGATGCCGAGGCAGGCGAGGAAGAGTCCGGTCAGTCCGCCGATGGTGAACAGGCCGAGAAAGCCGAAAGCGTAGAGCATCGGGGCTTCGTAGTGGATCGAGCCTTTGTAGAGTGTGGCGGTCCAGTTAAAGACTTTCACGGCCGAGGGCACCGCGACGGCGTAGCTGAGCAGCGAGAAGATGAGCGCGGCGTAGACCGACATGCCTGCGACAAACATGTGATGCGCCCAGACGAGGAATCCGAAGACGGCGATGGCGATGGAGGAGAGCGCGACGAAGCTGTAGCCGAAGATGCGCTTGCGCGAGAAGCAGGCGATGATCTCGCTGACTACGCCCATTGAGGGCAGAATCATGATGTAGACGGCCGGGTGCGAGTAGAACCAGAACAGGTGCTGGAAGAGCAGCGGATCGCCGCCGAGTTTGGGATCGAAGATGCCGAGGTGCAGGGCGCGTTCCGCCGCGACCAGAACGATGGTGATAGCGACGACGGGCGTGCCGAGAATCTGGATAATGCTGGTGGCATAGTGCGCCCAAATGAACAGGGGCATGCGTGTCCAGGTCATGCCGGGGGCGCGCATGCGGTGGATGGTGACGATGAAGTTGAGTCCGGTAAGGATGGAAGAGAATCCGGCGACAAAAATAGCGAGCCCCGCCTCGACGATTTTTGTGTTGGTGTAGGCCGTGCTGAAAGGCGTGTAGAAGGTCCATCCGGTGTCGACGCCGCCGGTCAGCATGCAGTGCAACATCATCACGCCGCCGATGATGTAGAGATACCAGCTCAGCAGGTTGATCTTGGGGAAAGCGAGATCCTTGGCGCCGATCTGCATGGGGATCAGAAAATTGCCGAGCGTGGCAGGGATCGACGGGATGAGAAAGAAGAACACCATCACCATGCCATGCATGGTGAAGAGCTTGTTGTAAGTGTCGGCCTGGACGAGGTCGCTCGCGGGCGTGAGCAGTTCGAGACGGATGAGCAGCGCGAAGAAGCCGCCGATGAAAAAGAAGAACGTGATGGAGACGAGGTAAAGCAGGGCGATGCGTTTGTGGTCCGTGGTCAGGAGCCACGAGCCGACGCCGTAATGCTTGTTGAGGTAATTTTCGCGCTCGATCGCTTGACCGGGCGGTTGAGCCGTTGCGGTTGCCATTAATTCACCTGACTTCCCTTGGGCTTATTCTGTGCCCCACTCTGCGCTTTCTCTTGTCCTGCTTGCGGCGCAGGTTCTGCAGCGCTGGTTTTTATGCCCGAATCGGCTGGCTTGGACAAAGATTTTACGTAAGCCACCAGCGCGTTCACCTGATCTTCGCTGACCAATCCCTGGAACGTGGGCATGATGGGCTGGAATCCCTTGACCCGCTTGGAGCCGGGATCGAGGATGCACTCGCGAATGTAGTTCTCGTCCGCAGTGACGGTGCGTCCGTCGGCGAGAGCGACCGGATGGCCGAAGACTCCCTGCAAGTTCGGGCCGCGGCCCTGCGAGTCACTGCGATGGCAGGTGGAGCAGCCGAGTTCGGCGAAGATTTTTTCTCCAGTCGCCGAGAGCGGTCCAGTAGGGCCTCCATTGGTCCAGGCTTCGTATTGCGCTGGGTCCATAACGACGATGCTGCCTACCATGCCGGAGTGCTGCGTGCCGCAATATTCGGCGCAGAACAGATGGTAGGTTCCGGGCTTGGTGGCGCGGAACCAGGCGACGGTGTAGCGGCCGGGTAAAACGTCCTGCTTCATGCGGAACGCGGGAATGTAGAAGCTGTGAATGACGTCCTGCGAGGTCATGATCAGCTTCACGTCGCGTCCGACGGGCACGTGCAGTTCGTTGATTTCGCGCTGGCCTTCGGCGTGTTCGAGCTTCCACATCCACTGCTTGGCAACGACGTAGACTTCGGTCGAGTCGCGGGGTGGCGTGCGGCCTTTGAAGTAGACGACCGCGCCCCAGAAAAAGATGACCATGAAAACGCCGAGCGGAATGATCGACCAGGTCAACTCGAGCGGAGTCGAGCCTTCGATCTGCTCGGCGGGCACGCCCGGACGGTAGCGGTAGCGGGCGGCGAAGTAAATGAGGGCCGTGAAGATCAGGGCCGTCATCATGGCGGTCACGATGAGCAAGAAGATGTAGAGAGCATCGACGTTGCCCGCCATGGCGGAGGCCCGTTGCGGCCACAATGGAAAATTATCGAGCATAGGGTAACGAAATGTAGAAGTCAGAAGTCAGAATGCAGAAGGAAAACCGCTTCATACTTCTGCATTCTGCCTTCATCCTTCTGACTTTCTTTTCTGCCTTCATCCTTCTGCATTCAGACTTCAAACTTCTGCATTCTGCCTTCAAACTTCTAACTTCCCTTGGCTCCAGTTTCTGCGGGCCGCGGCGCGGTCCATGCGGATCAGGACAAAGAGCAGTCCGCCCAGCAGTAGAATCGTGACTGCCGCGCCTAGCCGCAACATGTTGGCTACCATGGCGCCGTATTTCCCGGTCGCCGGATCGTAGTGGTAGCAATACAGCAAGACTTGATCGACGGTGTTGCCGATCTTGTTTTCCGAGGCTTCGACCAGGCCCATGCGCAGGTCTTTCGGCGCGAAATCGATGCCGTAGAAGTAGCGCGAGATGTGTCCCTCAGGCGTGAGCACCATGATGGCCGTGGCGTGGGCGTACTGATTGATCTTGGGGTCGTACTGATACTGGAAGCCGACGGCCTTGGTGAGCGCGTTGATCGATTCGGCGGAGCCGGTGAGAAAGTGCCAGCCGTTTTCGGCGCCGGGGCGGCCGTAGCGCTTGACGTAATCTTTTTTCTTGGCTGCGGCCATCGCGGTCGTCTCGTTGGGATTGAAGCTTACGGTGACGACGTCGTACTGATTGCCGATGTCGAACTTCACCATTTTCATCGACCCGGTGAGTCCGGCGAGAACCTCGCCGCAGAGCATGGGACAGGTGTAGTAGACGAGGTTGAGGATGACTGGCTTTTTGCCGAAGTAGTCGCCGAGTTTCACGGCGCGGCCGGTGTCGTCGGTGAAGGCGAGATCGGCTGGGACTTGCGCGTCGAGGTGTTGCTCGATGCCTACGTTTTCTAAGTATGGCGGGCGCACGTTGGCGGGCGGGGACATGATGCCCTTGGACATGCCTTGGCCGAAGGCGGTGGCGCACAGAGCGATCAGCGTTATTGCCTGAAGAGCCGTTGCGCGGGAGATCCTTCGCTGCGGCTGAAGAACGCCTGCGCTCAGGATGACGCCGGTCGAAATCGAATTGGTATTTACGATTGTCACTTCTTTTTTTGTTTCGGACTTGCCTTCGTCTGTTCCTGTTGAGCTTTTGGCTGTGTATCAGTTGCCGCCGCTTGAGTTCGTGTCGGTAATCCGCGTTGCGCGATCAGATCCATGGCGCGCTCAATCGGAATGCGGACTGTTCCGGCTTTTTCGTCGATGTAAGCGTAGGTTGCGAGCCTTCGTTCTTCTTTGAGGCGGACATCGTTGAGTTGAATGCGCTCTTTCGTTTCCAACTGAGGCGCCGGGAAATTCTGCTCTAGGTACTTTTCGTAGTCCGTACTTTCCGCGTCAGTTTTATACTCCGGCGGAAGCTTGCGCGTATCTTTTGGCGTGTTGGTGACGAGCGGGCTGACTGCCGTCTGCTCGGATTCGTTGCGGCGCTCGAGGAAGCCGTAGACACCTTGCACGATGAAGTAGATGAACATTCCTGCGACCGCCAGGCCCAGCAGGAAATAGAGCACTCCGGCGACGCCGATGTCGCGGCGTTCGTAGTCGCCGTGGCCTTGCGCGGGTTTGAGTTGGTCGGTCATTTGTTGACGGGGCTAAAGCCCCTTGTATTTATCGTCGCTTACGCCGGGCTAAAGCCCGGCTCTTCCACTAAAACCTTGCCTTCACGCCGGGCTAAAGCCCGGCTCTTCCACTTTCCTATGCGCCTCCGTGGTGCGGCGCGGGTTCGAGCACTTCGATCGCGGTCGGGTCGTAGACCGGCAGCAGTGGCAGCGACGCCAGGTTGCGGAAGAAGTAGCCCATCCACAGGCAGCCGAAGGCGATCGATACGACGACATCAGCCACCGTAATGCGTAGCGTCTGTGAAAAATTCGGCTCGATGATCCAGACTAGGTCGAGCCATCCCATGAAAAGCATCCAAACCGCGAGCCAGACCAGCTTGCGAATATCGCGCTTGAAGGGCCGCGACAGCAGGATGGCGAAGGGCAGGGCGAAGTGCCCGAGCACCATGATCAGCGCGACCCATCCCCAGCCGTTGTTGATCCGGTGGATGTAGTAGGTGATCTCGGTGGGCAGGTTGCCGCCCCAGATGATCAGCCACTGCGAGAAGTTGAAGTACGCCCAGACCATGATGAAGGTCAGGATCCACTTGCCGTGGTCATGAACGAAGTCTGGGTGCAGCATCTCCGACATGGGCTTGTAGTCGAAGAGGATACGTTCGGCCACCACGGCAAAGCACATCGCCGAGAGTACGCCGCCGATCAGTACGGCGAGCGGGAAGATGGTCGAAATCCAGCTGGGATCGAGCGACATGACCCAGTCGATGATGGCGAAAGAAAGCGTGCCCCCGAGAAGGATGAGTCCCGGGCCACTGACCGCCTTGAAGCGGTCGGTATTGTCGCGTGCAGAGGAGGAATCGCCTTCCTTCGACCACTTCGACAGCAGGAACGAAAGCAGGTTCCAAATGAGGAAGTAGATGGCGGCGCGTACCCAGAGCCCGTTGAGGTTGAGATACTTCGCTGTGACGAAACTGTGCTTAAGCAAATGCTCGCGAATGCGCGGCTCGGTGATCTTGTCCGGCGACATCGCCCAGGGATACATGCGGCCCTGCCAGACGGCGATAAAAATCGGGATGAAGAGAACAGTGAGCAGCGGCAGCGTACGCATGGCCGCGCCTTGCAGGCGGCGAATGACCACGCCCCAGCCTCCGCCCGTTAGGTGGCGGATCATGATGATGGCCATGGAGCCGAGCGCGACGCCAAGCCAGTCCATGAATGCGACCAGGTATGCAGGATAGAACTGGTCGGGATTGGAGAAGGCGATCCAGGCGGAGATCAGCGCGAACACGGCGCCGGCGATGAGCAGGCGCTGCGCCAGAGTCTTGACCACCGGCGGCGCAGTCAGATCGAGTTGGTTATGCGCCGCGCTCATTTGTGATCTTCCTTGTCGTCGTGAGGATTCGCCATCTTCTTACTATTGAACCTGCCTAAATCGGGAGCCTGGCCTTCCGGCTTGCCGTCTGCTTCATGCAGCAGGCCGGGTAATGTCGCGCCCGATCCGGGCTCGCGGAATTGCGGCGGCTCGGAAGGAATCTTTTGTCCCTGTGGCACGTCGGCCATGGTCGCGTTCTGACTGAGTTGCAGCGCGCGCACGTAGGCGACGATGTCCCAGCGGTCCCGCGGCGGAATCTGCGAGGCGTAGTCGGGCATGATGCCGAAGCCGTTCGTGATGACGTCGAAGAAATATCCGAGAGGGGCTTTTTCGAGGCGCGCAATGTGGAACGACGGCGGAATGCGAGAGAAACCACGGGAGGGGACGAATCCCTGGCCATCGCCGAGGCGCGAGTGGCACGGGGCGCAGAAGATGTTGAAGCGCTCCCGGCCGCGATCGAGCACCTGGCGCGTGACCGGGAAGGGCATGACGTCGCCGGGAGTCTCGCCGACTTTTCCGGTGTAGAAGTAGGTGTCTTCGCGGAGCTGGCCGCGGGCGACGGTGCCTTCGACTGGCGGACGGGCGGAACGCTGGTCGGCGAAGAAGTCGCTCTTCGAGAGTGGATTCTGGCGGGGCTGCTCGTGCATGTCGAGGCGGCAGGCGGAGGTTGCGGCGATGATCAGCAACAAGGCGCTTCCGACCGAGAGCCTATAGTTCCGGCTGCATGGATTCCCACCCTTGCGCACAAAACGCGCAAGGATGGGGCACCCGCTTTTCGTAAGCTGGAGAATGTTGTCCCCTGATGCACTGTTAGGGAGATCCTTCGCTCCGCCTGAAAAACGGCTCCGCTCAGGATGACGCCGTGATTTCGAGAGATGCCACATATTAGCTGGGCACCTCCGAGACGGAGCGCGGGGCCAGGGCTTCGAGGAACTGGCGCGTGCCCGCGGGGTCGTATTTCTTGTCGGACGAGAAGACGATTAAGAAGAAGCGGTCCTTCGAGGCCGACGAAAATCTTGGGACGTTGAAGACCGGGTGGTACGGCATGGGCAGGCCGTTGAAGGCGAGCATGCCGAGCACGGCGGAGATTCCGGCGAACAGAATCGTCATCTCGAAGGTGATGACGATGAACGCGGGCCAGGAATGATAGGGCTTGCCGCCGATGTTCACCGGGTAGTCGACGGCGGACATCCAGTACTGCATGAGGTAGCCGGTGGCGCCGCCGATGATGCCGCCGATCAGAACCGTGAGCGGAATTTCGTCGAAGTGGAAGCCGATTTCTTCGGCCAGACCTTCGATGGGGAACGGGCTGTAGGCGTCGATCTTTTTGTAGCCGGCTTCGTGCGTTTTCTTCGCCGCGTCGACTAACGCCTGGGCGGAATCGAATTCCGCCATGATGCCGTAGATGGGATCGCGCTTCGCCATTATTCCTTCACCTCGGCTTCAGGCAGAAGGGTGCGCATCTCGAAGATGGAGATGGCGGGCAGCACGCGCAGGAACAGGAACATCAGCATCAAGAACATGCCGATGGTGCCGATGTAGGTCATCCAGTCCCAGCGCGTTGGGTAGTACATGCCCCAGGAGGAGTTGAGGAAGTCGCGGTGCAGGCTCATCACGACGATGACGAAGCGCTCGAGCCACATTCCGACCAGAATTACGCCCGAGATGAGGAACAGCGCGACCGGGCTGGTGCGGAGCTTTTTAATCCACAGCACCTGCGGGATGAAGATGTTGCAGATCAGCAGCATCCAGTACGGGACGGCGTAGGGCCCGTGCAGGCGGTTCCAGACCGTGAAGGCGTCAAAGCGGTCGCCGCTGTACCAACTCATGAAGGCTTCGATCATGTATCCGTAGCCGACGATGAGGCCGGTGGCGAGCATGACCTTGGCGGAGTTCTGCAGGTGGCGCTCGGTGATGAAATCTTCGAGGCCGTAGATCTTGCGGATCGGAATGGAGAGCATCAGCACCATCGCGAAGCCTGAGTAGATTGCGCCCGCGACGAAGTACGGCGGGAAGATGGTGGTGTGCCATCCGGGCACGATGCCCACGGCGAAATCAAAGCTGACCACGGTGTGCACGGAGAGCACGAGCGGCGTGGCCAGACCCGCGAGCAGCAGATACATGGTTTCGTAGCGGTGCCAGTGCCGAGCCGATCCGCGCCATCCCATGGAGAGCATGCCGTAGATCATCTTCAGGGCGCGGTTGTCGCTGCGGTCGCGCAGCGTGGCGAAGTCAGGGATAAGGCCGGTGAACCAGAACAGCGCGGAGATGGTGGCATAGGTGGAGACGGCGAAGACGTCCCACATGAGCGGCGAGCGGAACTGCGGCCATACGCCCATGGTGTTGGGGAT
Organism: Candidatus Solibacter sp.; assembly: GCA_035501655.1. Classification (GTDB taxonomy): domain Bacteria; phylum Acidobacteriota; class Terriglobia; order Terriglobales; family Acidobacteriaceae; genus Sulfotelmatobacter. The sequence goes on along the minus strand of DATJVU010000040.1, from coordinate 356,394 downwards.
GGGGAACAGCCAGTAAGCGAGCCAGGGTCGGCCAACGTGAATCGCTGGGAAGATGCCGGCTGCGGCGACCGCAAACAGCGTCATCGCTTCGGCGAAGCGGTTGATCGAGTTGCGCCACGACTGGCGGAGGAGCAAGAGGATGGCGGAGATGAGCGTGCCGGCGTGGCCGATACCGATCCACCAGACGAAGTTGACGATGGCGAAGCCCCAGCCGATGGGGATGGTCACGCCCCAGATGCCCGTGCCTTTCAGGAACAGGTAGCCGATGGCGTAGAGCATCATCATGGTGAGCATGAAGCAGATGCCGAAGCCGACGAACCATCCGTTGGAAGCGGGACGGGTCAGCACGATGGCCGAGATTTTTTCCGTGACCGTGCCAAAGGTGTGGCCGGGTTCGATGACCGGGGCTTTGTCGACGGCGGCCGATTTGTATTGATCGTTCATGAATCTGCTTTTGGCTCTTGGCTCTTTGCCTTCCTTATTTCTGCGCGAAATACTTTTCCATCGGCTCCCAGTAATTCTGCTTCCAGCCTTCGGCGAGATGCTGCGCTGTGCCGTCGGGGAAGCCGCGGTGGTCGAACAGAATTTTTGTGCCGGAGCCCTCTTCTACTAAGACAAATTTAACGATCGAATATTCGCCGGGCTTCCATCCCGAGCGCCAGGCTTGCACGATACGCGCGTTGGGCACCAGTTCAATGTGGCGGCCGGTGATGTATCCGCCGAAGAGCGAAAAAGCGCCGCCGACTTCGCTGCTGATCTCCGTTGGCTTGCCCGTCGGAGGCATAGTGTGCATGGCTTCGCTCATGCGCGTGACTGCGTCGAATTTTTTTGTGTCGGTCAATGCTTCGTACACTTGCTGGCGGCTGGCCTTGAAAGTTGGCTCCTGGTGAATCGAGTCGGCGCGGGAGATGCTGGCGTCGTCGCCCCATGCTTGGGTGGAAACGAGAGACAACGCGGCTACGGTCGCGGCACCGGTCAGAGCCTGGCGGCGGGTGGCTGCGGCAAAAGTCGAATTGTGCTGCTGCGCCATCATTATTTCGGTCTTGTCATCCTGAGGCCGCGCATTTTGCGGTCCGCAGGATCTTTGTACTCGCTGGCAGCATCGGCCCTGCCAGCCACTGCATAGGTCCTTCGACCCGCAAAAAACGCGGTTCTCAGGATGACAACAAAAAAATCAGCTCCCGAGCTCCGGGTTCGGGTTTCTTACTTCTGCCAAATACGTTGTGCGCGGGCGCGTGTTCAGTTCGCCCAGCAGGCTGTAATTGCGCGATTGCGCCTTCCACTTTGAAACTGCGCTGTTCGGATCGTTGATGTTGCCGAAGACGATCGCATCCGCCGGACAGGACTGCTGGCACGCAGTTTTTAGCTCTGCAGGATGTTGCGCGTCGTTTATCTTGCGGTCTTCGCGCTCAGCGTCGATGCGGCGCTCGTTGATGCGCTGCACGCAGTAGGTGCATTTCTCCATGACGCCGCGGCTGCGCACGCTGACATCCGGATTGCGCATCATCTTGTATTGCGGCGTGTCCCAGTCCTGGAAGAGCAGAAAGTTGAAGCGGCGAACTTTGTACGGGCAGTTGTTGGAGCAGTAGCGCGTGCCCACGCAACGGTTGTAGGTCATGTCGTTCAGGCCTTCGGTGGAGTGCACGGTGGCTCCGACTGGGCAAACGACTTCGCAGGGCGCATTTTCGCACTGCATGCAGGGCACGGGCTGGAAGAAGGCGCGGGGATTGTCGCGGTCGCCCTGATAGTAGGCGTCGACGCGAATCCAGTGCATGTGGCGGCCGATAACGACCTGCTCTTTGCCGACGACGGCGATGTTGTTCTCGGCCTGGCAGGCCAGCATGCAGTTGTTGCAGCCGACGCACTTGTTGAGATCGATAGCCATGCCCCACGCGTAGTCTTCTTTGTCGTAGGGATACGGCTGGTAGAGCGTGAGGTCTTTCGGCGGCTCTTCTTCTTTGGCGAAGTTGGGTTCTTTTTTGTATTCCTCGAGACTGCGCTCTTGCACCAGTGGACGATAACCGCCGTCGGGTGTCTCCATCGACTGCATGCCTTGCGTGGAGGCGAGCTTGTAAGTCTCTCCCGTCTTGGTGATCTTTACGCCGGATGCGATCCAGGGATTCGCGCTGGTGCGCAGTTCGTAGGCATTGAAGCCCTGCGCGGTGCCGACGCGGCCGGCGCGGGTGCGTCCGTAGCCGAGCGTGATGGTGACGGAGTTGTCGGGATGTCCGGCCTGAATCCAGACGGGGCCTCTGACTTTTTTGCCGTTCAGTTCGAGTTCGACTACGTCTTCGCTGGCGATGTTTAGCCGCTGCGCCATCTTGGGACCGATCTGGACGGCGTTGTCCCAGGTGAGCTTCGACATCGGCTTGGGCAGTTCCTGCAGCCAGCCGTTGTTGGAGAATTCTCCGCCCCAGATGGTGGGGTCGCGGCGGATGTTGAGTTCGATGGCGTTGGAGTCGCTTGCAGGCGGAGGTGGGAAGCCGCCTGATTTGGTCTGCAAGGACTTCGGAGCGAATGTTATACCTTCGATCCAGCCATCGTGTAGAGATTTGCGCCAGACATCCTCAAACGTCTTGCAGCCGTCCCCGGCACAAGGGGGAGTGATGAGCTTCGACCAAAAGGCGCGGACGAGATCGTATCCGGTGGCATCGGCTTGGCCGTTGAGCAGTGCGACGAATTCCAACGCGCTTTTGCCGCCGTAAAGCGGAGCGATCAATGGCTGGATGATGCTGACGGTACCATCATAGGCACGGGCATCGCCCCAGGCTTCAAGATCATGCGTGGCGTTGACGTGCCACTGGCACAGCTCTGCGGTCTCGTTATGGTAGAGGCCGTAATGCACCCGCATCGGAATCTTGCTGTTCTTGAGAGCGTCCGCGAAATTGAGGTCGGCGGGCGCGTCGTAGGCCGGGTTGCCGCCGAGAATGATCAGCAGGTCGACTTTGCCTCCGCGCATGTCGGCGACGAGATCTGTCAGTGATTCGGTTTGATTGACCGGGTTGGCGTCGACGGGATCGGAGTAGAAAACAGTCTTGCCGACATTGCCGAGCTGAGAGTTCAACAATTCCGCCAGTGCGTGAACAGCTGGTGGCTGGTGCTCGCCAGCGATCACAATGCTGGCGCCGCGATGAATGTGTAGATCGCCTGCGGTTTTTGCAACGAACTCTCCTGATGCGCCGGTCATGTCCGCCATTGCACCGTGCCCGGTAACACCGAGTCCCGAAGCCAAGAAACGCAGAATCGGATCAATATCCGAGGCCTTCACAGGCAGCCGATGATCCGCTTTCGCGCCAGTAGCACTCGGCGTGCTCTCGATCACGTATAAACGGTTCATCAGCGGGCGGATGCGGTCTGCTTCCTGATACGGACTCCATCCCAACAAGTCGTTGCCACGGCGGGCGGCGAAGTCGCGGATGTATTTCGTGTTGCCGGGGAATCCGGCGGAGAGAAAGTCGGCGTCGAGCGAGACGATGACGTCGGCCTTCGAAAAATCGTAGCGCGTTTCGACCGGCTGTCCGAAAGCGAGCTTGGCGCCTTCGAGAACGTTGTCGCGATTGATGGGCTCGTAGACGTGCCACTTGGCCTGCGGGAAATTCTTAAGGAACGTCCGCATCTGGTCGGCGAGCGTGGGCGATGAGATCGTCGGCGTGAGAATGCGGATGCCTGCGCCCTGCAGCGCTTTCTGCGCACTGAGCGGCCCGCGCAGAGCTTCAAGAAACGCCTTCCACGAACGCTGATCGCCCATGGATACGACGCTCTGCGAGCGGTCGGGATCGTACATGGTCAGCAGCGACGCCTGGGTAAAGATGTCGGTGCCGCCAAGCGAGGCCGGGTGCAGGTCGTTGCCTTCGATCTTGGTGGGGCGGCCTTCGTGGCTCTCGACCAGCACGGGGCTGGTGTATCCGCCGAGCGTGATCGCGGTCGCGTAATACTGCGGGCGCCCGGGGATGACGTTTTCCGGCTGGCGCACGTAAGGAACGATGGGCTCGTTGGGCAGGCGGACGCATCCGGTGGCGGCCGTCAGTCCGGCCAGGCCGAGCGATGCGCCCATGACCTGCAGGAATCCGCGGCGCGAGACCGAGTCAGCCCATTCCGAGGCGCCTTTGGGAAATTCGCGGTGCATGGCCTGCTGGAATTCTTCGCTGCCGGCAAGTTCTTCGAGCGAGCGCCAGTATTCGGGACCGGTTTGGCGGGCGGCGTCATCGGCGACGGCAAAGTCGATGCGCTCGCGCACGGCGTCGAGCGAGAGCTTCTTGCCCGGGCAAACGTCTTCCGGCTTGTCGATCGGTGCCTTCTTGATCTGAATCAGATCGCCGGTATTTTTTTCTTCGTTCGTCATTTATCTATGGCACGTGCTGCAGGTCGTGATGTCTTTGACGCTGCGCACGTTGTACTTCTGAATCAGGGCCGCGCCCAGCGCCGCCTGATCGACGTAACTCGATCCATCTACGACGACCGGATGCACGCTGGTGGGCTGCTGATATTTCATGTTGAACACTTCGCTGCGCGGGCGCAGGTTGTTTTCCGGAGCGCGATGGCAGCTCAGGCACCACTCCATCTGCAGGCTTTCCTGTTGATACATCAGCGGCATCTGGTCAACCGGGCCGTGGCAGGTGTTGCAGCCGACTCCTTTATTGATGTGAATGCTGTGATTGAAATAAACGAAGTCGGGAAGCGCGTTGACACGCGTCCATTCGAGCGATTTGCCGCTTTTGTAGCTGGCCCGGACCGGTTCGAGCAGTTCGGCGTTGGTCCAGATCTGCGAATGGCAGTTCATGCACGTCCGGGTCGGAGGAATGCCGGCAAAACTCGAGGTCTCGACGGAAGTGTGGCAATAACGGCAGTCGATGCCCAGACCGGTGACATGGTGCTGATGGCTGAAGGGAACGGGTTGCGGCTTGCGCACCCCTGCATAGGTCACGTAGGGCGAGCGCTGGACTTCCATCGCCATCCAGCCCAAAGCCGCCAGTACGAAAACCGCGCCAAAAATGGTGGCGCGAGACAAAGTATTCGTACTGCGATGAAAGATCTGTGACATTTCCCTATGAGATCTGGTTTTAGGAGACCCGGCGGACGCTGTACGGCGACTTCCGCCACGTTGTTAACGCTGGTTCGGTACGGCGTTCAAGAAAACCACCCACAGGTTTTCTAAAAAGGATTGTGGAACGAAAGATTATAAATACTTCGTTAGAGTTTTGTCGCGCGTTTTTGAATTTTGACCGAGAAAAAAATTTCGAAATGGAACTGAGACGGAAAATGGCGTTGGGATTTTCAACTTGCGCACGCTTCAGAACTCAGACCGTGAGTTGAATAACAAGCATGAAAGGTTGCCGCGAAAAATGCTAACGAAGATTCATGACTAAAAGTTTTGGTTCGGTCATCTCTTCTATCGCGTAGCGCAGGCCTTCGCGGCCCAGGCCGGAATCCTTCACGCCGCCGTAGGGCATGTGATCGATGCGGAACGAAGGGACATCTCCTGCGATCACGCCGCCGACCTCGAGTTCATCGAAGGCCTGAAAGAGTAACTTGGCGTCGCGGGTGAAGATGCCGGCTTGCATTCCGTAGATAGAGTTGTTCACCTGGCGCAGAGCCTGGTCGAAATCTTTATAAGGCTCGACCGTCACAACCGGGCCAAAAATTTCCTGGCAGTTTACTTTCATGTCGGGCCTTGTGCCTGTGAGAACCGTGGGCTCAACCACGAGTCCTTTGCGGCTGCCGCCGCAGAGCAGGCGCGCTCCGCCGCGCACGGCTTCTTCGATCCACGTGCCGGTGCGGATGGCGTCACTTTCGCGGATGAGCGGGCCGACATCGGTTGAGTCGTCGAGCGGGTCGCCAACCCTTAGTTTCTTCACGCCGTCGACGAGCAGATCGGTGAAGCGACCGTAGACGGAGTGCTCGACCAGAACCCGCTGCACCGAGATGCAAGTCTGGCCGGCATAAGCAAAGCCGCCGGTCACGCAGCGGTCGGCAGCGTAGGCGACGTCGGCGTCGGAGTGGACGATGACGGCGGCGTTGCCTCCGAGTTCGAGAACGACTTTCTTCTTTCCGGCGCGGCGCTTGATGTCCCAGCCGACCGGCACGCTGCCAGTGAAGCTGATGAGCTTGATGCGATCGTCGGTGACGAGCAGGCCGGCATCTTCATTGGAAAGCGGAAGAACGTTAAGGCCGCCGTCGGGCCATCCCGCTTGCTGCACGCATTCGGCGAGCAGCAGCGAGCAGAGCGGCGTTTGCGGCGCCGGCTTCAGAACCATGGAACATCCTGCAGCAATGGCGGGCGCGACTTTGTGGGCGACAAGATTGATGGGGAAGTTGAACGGAGTAATGCCCGCGATCGGTCCCAGTGGATAGCGGCGCACAATGCCCCAGCGTCCGGCGGTGAACTCCTGCCAGTCAAGCGGCAGATATTCACCGTGGATGCGGGTGCTTTCTTCGGCGGCGACGTTGAAGGTGAAGATGGCGCGCTCGACTTCAGTACGCGCGCCCTTGATGGGCTTGCCGGCTTCTTGCGCCAGGGTGCGGGCAAACTCTTCCTTGCGCTCGCCGATGTGGGCGGAAATGCGGCGCAACACGCGCTGCCGCTCGAAGGCGGGGAGACGGCGTGTGGTGCCGAAGGCTTTCACCGCGGCGGCGATGGCGGCTTCGGCGTGTTCGCGGTGGCCTTGCACCACGCGCGCGATCAGGCTGCCGTCGTAGGGCGCGCGAATCTCGACTACATCGCCATCCTCTTGCCAACGGCCGTCGACAAAAAATCCGTGGGTGGCGACTGGAGCGATGAGTTCAGCCATGGTGTGGAGTTCCCCCGGGATGCAGTTACCCCAAAACCGATTATAGGACGTTTGGCGTTCGGAAATGTGAACCGCAAAAGCATTCACCACAGAGGACACAGAGGTGCACAGAGGGGATACAGCACAGACTCACGAGCGTCATGTTTACAATGAGCGCACAGATGATGGATGCTCCACGGACAATTACTGAAGTTGCTCGCGCGATCAAGAGTAGGGAAATTTCTCCCGTCGAAGTGACGCGTGCTTGTCTTGAGCGGATTGAGAAGCTGAATCCGCGGCTGAACGCGTTTATTACCGTGATGGCCGACTCGGCTCTGGCAGAAGGGACGGCAGCCGAGGCCGAGATCATGAAAGGACAGTGGCGGGGGCCGTTGCACGGAGTGCCTGTCGCGGTGAAGGATCTGATCGACACGGCGGGAGTGCGCACGACTGCGGCCAGTGCTCTCTATAAGGATCGTGTTCCGGCCGAGGACGCGGAGGTTGTGCGGCGGTTGAAGACTGCTGGGGCAATCATTGTCGGGAAAAATAATCTGCATGAGTTTGCTTATGGCGGCAGTTCGATGGTCAGCTTCTTCGGCGAGGTGCGCAATCCGTGGGACGCGGGACGGATTACCGGCGGTTCGTCGGGAGGTTCGGCGGCTGCGGTTCCGGCGGAAATGGCATATGCCACGATTGGGACCGACACGGCGGGTTCGATCCGCGAACCGGCGGCTTTGTGCGGATGCGTGGGGATCAAGCCGACTTACGGGCGAGTCTCCAGCCGTGGCGTGATTGCGCTGTCACCTTCTCTTGATCATGCTGGGCCATTTGCGGCGACGGTCGAGGATGCAGCGACAGTTCTGCAGGCAATTGCAGGCTACGACCCGGCCGATATCACGAGCGCCGACGTTGCGGCTGCTGATTACACCAGCGGGTTGCGAGCGGATTTGCCCAAGCTTCGCGTCGGAGTGCCAAGCGAATATTTTTTCGACGACCTCGATGCGGAAGTGGCCTCGGCGATGGAGCATGCGCTGGCGGGAATTCAGATGCTGGGCGCCGAATTGAGAGAGGTCAGATTGGATGTCCCCAAAAATCGCACGCTGCAGGCGGCGGAATCGTATGCGCAGCACGCGGAGAAAATCGCAAGCAGCGCGGACTTGTATCAGGCCGAGACTTTGCGGCGAATTCGCACGGGCGAGAAGATCACGGCGGCGGAGTACATCGAGAAGCGTCGGGAGTTGGAGACGGCGCGGCGAGAAATTCAAAAGATATTTTCGCAGGTCGACCTGATCGTCACGCCCACCACTCCGATTCCGGCGCCCACGATCGCGGAGTTGAAAACGAATCCGGAGGCGCTGCGTCCGGCGGAACTCAAACTGCTCCGCAACACGCGGCCGTTCAACGTGTGGGGATTACCGGCGATCTCCGTCCCCTGCGGCTTTACGCAGAATGGATTACCGATCGGCCTGCAGGTTGCCGGGCCGCACTGGCGCGAGGATCTTGTGCTTCATCTGGCCCATGCCTACGAGCAGGCGACGGCATGGCATAAGCGGCGGCCACAGCCAGTGATCGGAATCACGTAGGATTCGCTGACGCTACGTGCAGCAAATGTTACGAGATGCGAAAATTGTGTGACCAACTGCAAGTGCCCCGGGAGAAGTTTGTACGTCTAAACAAAGAGTGTCAGGGTTCGACGACCCCATTCCGAACGTCTCTTATTCCCATCCAACTACGGGAGTTCTCATGAAGCTCATTCTTCGATTTGCATGTTATGCGTGTGTAGCGGCAGGAGTCGCCGCGCTGTCCGCGGAGCAACCCGCGTTTGCTCAAGAAGTGCACGGCGTTGCTGTGTCTCACATGGACCGCGCGGTGAAGCCAGGTGACGATTTTTATCACTATGCCAATGGCGACTGGCTGAAGCGCACTGAGATTCCGCCAGATCGGGCCGATGTGGATGTGTGGAGCAAGCTTTCGGATCAGGCCAACAATCGCCTCTCCGATTTGATCGCCGAGCTTGCGAAGTCAAATGCGCCCGCCGGCTCCAGCGCGCGCAAGATCGCCGACCTCTACAACTCGTATCTTGACGAAGCCGGAATCGAGGCGAAGGGCATCACGCCGCTGAAGCCGCATCTGGATGCGATCGCGGCGATTCATGACAAGAAAGAACTGGCGCACGCGCTCGGAGAAACACTGCGCTCTGACGTGGATGCGCTGAACAACACCAACTTCCACACGCCCAATCTCTTCGGATTGTGGGTCGCTCCCGGTTTCAACGATCCCGAGCACTATGCGCCCTACATTTTTCAGGGTGGGCTGCAGTTGCCGGACCGCGAATATTACCTGGGCGAGAACGAGCACATGCGCCTGGTGCGCGACCAATACAAGGCGCACATGGCGGCGATGCTGAAGCTGGCGGGATTTTCTGACAGTGACGCGCGGGCCGCGCGCATTGTGGAACTAGAGCATGCGATCGCGCAGACGCACCGCAGCCTCGCCGACAACGAAGACATTCATAAGGCGAACAATACCTGGACGCAGGCCGACTTTCGCAGCAAGGCTCCGGGGCTTGATTGGGAAGAATATTTTCGCGGCGCGGGGTTGAGCCATGTGGAGAGCTTCATCGTGTGGCAGCCAGATGCATTTACCGGAGAGGCCGCGCTGGTGGAGTCCACGCCGCTCGAAACCTGGAAAGACTGGATGGCCTTTCATCTGGTCGAAGCCTACGGCGGAGTGCTGCCGAGGGAGTTTGCCGAACAACGCTTCGCATTCTTCGGCAAAACCCTTGCCGGTGTCGCACAACAGCGCCCGCGCGCGGAGCGCGGCGTCTTCGTGGTGAATGGGCTGCTGGGCGATGCTATCGGCCAGATTTACGCGCAGCGTTATTTCCCGCCTGAGGCCAAGGCCAAAGTCGACGCGATGGTCGCGAACATGATCGCCGCGTTCCGTAAGCGGATCGAGGCGCTGACGTGGATGAATCCATCGACCAAGGCGGAGGCGGAAGCGAAGCTGTCGACGCTGTACGTGGGTATCGGATATCCCGAAACGTGGAAGGACTATTCGAATTACGAAGTAAAGCCGGACGGCATCTTCGGCAACATCTGGCGCGGGAATCTTTCGGATTATCAGCGCGAAGTGGCGCGGCTGGGCAAGCCGGTCGACACAAAAGAATGGTGCATGACGCCACAGACGGTGAATGCGGTGAATCTGCCGCTGCAGAACGCGCTGAATTTTCCGGCGGCGATTCTGCAACCGCCGTTTTATGATCCTCAGGCTCCGGCAGCGTTTAACTATGGTGCGATCGGGACAGTGATCGGCCACGAGATCAGCCACACCTTTGATACCGAAGGTGCGGCCTTCGATTCCAAAGGCCGCGTGCGCAACTGGTGGACGCCGGAAGATCTGAAACACTTTGAAGAAGCGACTGCGAAGCTGGCGGCGCAATACGACACCTACAAGCCGTTTCCGGATTTGTCACTGAACGGCAAGCAGACGCTCGGCGAGAACATTGCCGACGTGGCAGGAATTGCCGCGGCATACGATGGCTACCATGCCTCTCTCGCGGGCAAAGCGGCGTCGGTTCAGGATGGATTTACCGGCGATCAGCAGTTCTTTCTCGCCTTCGCGCAGAATTGGGCCGAGAAGACGCGCGATGCTGCCCTGCGGCAACAGGTAATGACCGATCCGCATTCACCGGGAGAGTTTCGCTCGTACGAGGTCCGGAATATTGATGCCTGGTATGACGCCTTCAAAGTGCAGCCGGGAGAGAAGATGTATCTCGCGCCGGCCGAGCGGGTGAAGATCTGGTAGGAGACAACCGAAAAAACTTCCCCATGCCAGAGGTCGGCACTAATCGACCGTTCGCACATCGTCGGGCAGAATCAAGGAGAACTCGCACTTGCTCGTTGCCATGGAGCAAGAGAGCGTTCCTCGGCGAAGAATCTTCAACGGCGTGTCGTCGGGGAACGTTAGATGGTAATCGGCGGTACGCAGCGCCTCAGTGTACGACTTGAGTTTTTCGTCGCCGCTGACGAACTTGATCGCATCCACTTTCGCCTGCGAACCGGCGCCACCGCTGAGCAGAATGAAGAAGTCGGCGTTGCCGTTTTGCGTGGCCCTTCCAAGATCGACCGAACTCAAATGCTGTAATTCGTCTTTATAGTGTGCGACCGCCGCGTCGGCTTTGGCCGGTCCTCCGGCAAGCGTGGCCAGGCGATCATGCGTCTCGGGGGCCGGCCGCAGTCCGTTCATCGACAGCGCGTAAGTGCGCAGCGCGCGCTCCTTGTCGCCGCGTTTTTCGTAGATCTGCCCGAGATGGTCGCCAACTTCGCCGTGATGTCCGAGTCCCCAAGCGGCGGCGACATATTTCTCGGCCTTGTCGAGATCGCCTTCGCTGAAGTGCACCCAGCCGAGTGTGTCCCAATAAGCGATAAGCGACGAGACGAGCGGCAAGTCCTGCTGCGTGAGGCGATCCAGCGACAAATTGCGCAGGGCCGCAGCCGTCGACGAGACGGCCGACTCGGCATATTGCTGCGCTTTATCGAGATGAGCTTTTTTCAGAGAAAGCTGATACGCGATGTTGTTCCAGATGGTCGGCGTGGCCGAAAGTTCGACGCCGCGGTCGAAGGCAGCCAGCGCCTTGTCGTCCTGGCCGAGATTCAAATAGGCGTCGCCCAGGCTCACCTGCAATTCGGCGCTCTCCGGAGTCAGCGATGCGGCCTTTTCCAGTTCGGCTACAGCCTGATCGTACTTGTGCCACTCGGCGTACATAATGCCGAGGTTGGCGTGGGAGAATTTGTCGAGCGGATTATTTTCCAGTTGCTTGTTAAACGCTTTCACCGCTTCGTCGTATTTGCGTTCGTTCCAATAGACGCGGCCCACGTTGTTCCAGGCGTAGTCGTCGTAAGGATTGACTTCGAGTTGTTTCTGGTAAGCCGCGATTGCAAGATCGTCCTGGCGCATTGCGAAGTAGGCCAGACCCAGATTGTTCCAGGCGAATTTATTTCTGGGATCGACTTCTGTCGCGCGCTTCAGCAGCGCGACTGCTACCGGGTAGTTGTAGTTCGCCATCGCTGCGCGCCCACTCTCGACCAGATCGTCGGCCTTCATGTCGGGCGGAGGAATGGGAGCGCCCGCGCTGGCGGTTTCAAGGGAAAGCTGTTGCGCCAGGTCGGAGCCTACGGCATGGCGAAAGGATTCGTAATCGGCGACGCGCGCCGGAGGTAATTCGTCCTGATTGACCGTGAGTTTGCGGCCTGCAGTAAAGACGCTGCCGTCGATTTTGTAGGTCGCCACATACTCAGCGTAGTCGCGTTTCAGAGAGAACGCGAGCGGCGCGCGGGCTGTGTACTTCGCGGGCAGAGCAAGCTTGATCGAGTAGGCATAGACCCCCTTCGGCCCGACTTTTAGCGGTTCGGCGTCGGCGTCCGCGTCGTCTTCATCGAATTCCGGAAGATTGAATTGGACCAGCGGCAGAGCAACGTCAGTCTTCTTTTTCGACCAGTCCAGAAAATTCACCTTCGAAACGTCATAGGAAAGCGTGAAGGGTTCCTTCGTCGCGGCAGGATCGCTGACCTTGAGATTGGTGATTTCGCCGCCCAGGCCCGAGTTGACGTTGTCGACCACGCGCTGCCAATTGGCCTGGGGCACGCGCCGGAAGACGGAACGCAGCAGAAGCTCTTCGTCGCCGCGAAACTCGAAGTGCACGTGGGCTTCGAGCTTGCCGATGTCGTTGACTTTGCCGTCGACTTCAGAAATTTCGGAGTCGGGCATGGGTGTATCGGCGGGGGTACTTTCGAGATGGGGCGGGTCAGAGGACGGCGGATCTGTGGGAGGAATCACCAGCGCTTTCTTGTTGCGCAGCGAAAATGCCAACAGGCGGAAAGGAGCGACCTCGCTGGTGGTGTCCATCCAGACTTCGTGACCGTTCAGCGGCAGCATGGTGATGACGTGGTCGAATTGCGAGGGCGAGGGCACGTCGGCATCGAGCTTGCGACTGGAGTTGATCAGAACGGAATCGGCATGCAAGCCCTCGGCTTCGAGCAGCGAGGCCAGCAGCGTGTGCTTGTCCTTGCAATCGCCGTACTGATTGTGCAGCACGTCGAAGGCGGCGTGAGGCTGATAGCGGCCAACGCCAAGCGACAGGCTGACGTAGCGAAAGTTCTTCGCGACGAAATCGTACAGGGCCTCGGTTTTTTCTAGGCTGGTGTTCAGCCCTTTCGTCAGCTCTTCGGCTTTGGCGCGAACCTCCGGCGAAGGCGCGCGGCGATCGCGCTCGAGCTGGGCATACCAGCGGCCGATCTGCTCCCACGTTTCGAAGGTGGTGAGCTGAACGTCAGGGCGGTCGTCCTCTTCAGTGTGATGCTTCCTTTTTTTGTCGGCCGCCTTGTCCTTATCGTCCTCGCGCTCATGGTGGGTGTTGGTCCAGTGGTAGATACGACGGCCGTTTTCTTCGGTAATAGCCGGATCCATGCCGGCTTTACATTTCAACTTCACCGCGCGCTTGGCGGGAACGTCGACGTCGAGTGTTTCGTCGAGAATGATGTTGTTCTTTTCGAACTCGTATTCGGTCCAGAATTCGCCGGTGGCCAGCGGAGTGTGGATCACGGTGACCATGTCGTATTCCAGCACCTCGCCGGGGCGCAGGCCGGGAACCGTGATGTGCTTCTGGCGGTAGTCGGTGTAGACGGGCGCCTCGTGCTCGATCGGGGCACTCAAGTCCTGCACTGCTTCGTCACCGGCTTTCACGACTGTGCCGTCTTCTTTCAGCACGCGGACGTACGGAATTTCCACCCGCTCATTGGCTGAGTTGTAGCCGATGGGAATCTGTCCCCACTGTTGCACGCCGGCTTCGCTCTGCACGCGGATGCGGGCGACGACTTCCCGTCGGCCTGTGCCGTCGTTTTCAAAGCGGTAGCGGGAGTGCATCTGCTCGATGACGAAGGATTCCTGGGAGTAGTCGTGGGACTTATCGATGGACCTGGATGCGGTATCCGGAGTCGCCGACTTTTGGGCCGTGCCGCCATTTGCCGGCGCTGTCGTCGATTGCGCAGAGCTGGATTGGCAAATTGTGACTATTGAGAGGAGGCAGGAACAGAGAAGGGTATCGAAGCCAAAGCGCATAGTTTTGAGGCGAGTCCCGGAATCCCCATTATCCCATGATGCGCGTTCTGGCCGTTGGGAGGTCCCGGCGGGAGGACTGGGCTCTGCGCGGCACCTGTCCAGGACTCCGAATCAGCCCACGAAGTGGCTAATCTCATTTATTTACTTGACATGACAAGTAATTTTCCTGTTACTCCTGTGACCAGAGTCACAATTTTGTGACACCGCCGGGGCGATTCGGGGGTAAAATCGCGCTCAGATAGTCCTGCTTTGCCGCGACGCAAGGCGGGCGTGACGCAAAACGTACTTGCGCCACGATCTTTCCGTCGGAGGTTTTTGCATGGAAGATCGGGCCCCTGTCGTCTCATCCACGGACGTCCCATCTACGAACCAAGAGCAGTCCTCAACTTCTACATCCGCCATCAGACACCACGAAGGCCGCGGAGCCTGGGTTCTCACCTGTTACGGCATCTGCGGACTGGCGCTGTTCGGAGTTCTAGCCTACTTCTTCTCGGACTTCATCGCTCACTAGTCCGGTACACCGCAGTGGCGAACGGGCGCGCGCGCTCGCGGAAAGTGCGGAAGTGTAAGCACGGGTTTGAAGAATGCAGAACGCAGAAGTCAGAATGCAGAAGTCAGAATGCAGAAGTCAGAATGCAGAATTAACACCTGCAGATTACAAATTGGAAAGAGGCAGAACAGGTTTTTCATTCTGCATTCTGCCTTCTGCAATCTGCATTCGGGCCCTGCAATCTAAAAATCTCTCCCAATTTTTTTCGCGATTCCGGGCCGCAGCCGCCGTCCCCAAGCCCTGCCTTCCGAACGTGCTACAATGAGCGGCCTTAGCGAGTGTTGTTGCTTCGGCATCCGGCACTAAATCCCACGCAAGAGACCAAGCAGGAAAGGATCTGTGGCCAAGACTCCCACGTCGAGCCCCACGCCGATTACCTACGCCGACGCGGGCGTCGATATCAGCCGGGCCAACCGCACCAAGCAGCGCATCAAGTACCTGGCGCACAAGACCTTTACCAAGGGTGTGCTCAGCGAGATTGGCGGCTTCGGCGGGCTATTCTCGGTCGACAAGATGAAGTATGCCGATCCGGTGCTGGTTTCGAGCGTAGATGGCGTAGGGACGAAGCTGAAGATCGCCTTTGAGATGGACCTGCACTCGACCGTGGGAGCGGACCTGGTGAATCACTGCGTGAATGACATCGCGGTGCAGGGTGCGGCGCCGATGTTCTTCATGGACTATCTCGCCACCGGCACTTTAGATCCGTCGATTGCCGAGAAAGTGGTGGAAGGCATCGCGGATGCCTGCAAGCACAACGGCTGCGCCCTGATCGGCGGCGAGACGGCAGAGATGCCGGGCTTCTATCCCGATGGCGAGTACGATCTTGCGGGATTCATCGTCGGCGTGGTTGATCGCGAGCGCATTATCACCGGCAAAGATGTGCAGATTGGCGACATGGTCCTGGGCCTGCCGTCGAATGGCCTGCACACCAACGGATACTCGCTGGCGCGGAAGCTGCTATTCGAAGTAGCCCATTACTCACCGGAAACTTACGTAAACGAGATCAAGAATAAAGTCGGCAACGAACTGATGCGTACGCACAAAAGTTATTGGCCGGCGCTGAAGAAGTTAATCGACGCGGAGTGCGTCGTCGCCCTGGCGCACATCACGGGCGGAGGCATCACCGAGAACCTTCCGCGCGTTCTGCCCCGCGGGACCGCTGCGGTGATTGAGCTGGGAACCTGGCCGGTGCTGCCCATTTTTGAACATCTGCAGCAGCTCGGCAACGTTCCGCAAGACGAGATGCTACGCACCTTCAACATGGGTATGGGCATGCTCATGGTAGTTCCGTCAGCGAAATTCAAGAAAGCGCAATCCGTGCTGGAACGCGTCGGAGAAAAGGCCTACACGATCGGGCGCATCGTCAAGGGCGAGCGGAAAGTCACCTACAGCTAGATTATTGTTGATTATTGAATGAAATCGTCCGAAGCTTCCGATTTCAGCAATCAACAATCAACAATCAAAATTCAACAATGCACTCTCTCGGAATCCTCCTCTCCGGCCGCGGCTCGAACTTTGTGGCCATCGCCGACAGCATTGATGCAGGCCGCATCCCCGGCGCAAAAATTGCTGTTGTCATCTCCAATAGGGCCGACGCGCCGGGAATCGCGACCGCACGCCAGCGCGGCTTGAACGCTCTCGTCATCCCCTCCAAGGGCAAGCCGCGCGAAGAACATGATCGCGGAGTGGTCGCCGCACTCGAGCAGCACAAAGTCGATTTGATCTGCCTCGCGGGATACATGCGATTGTTGTCGCCGTGGTTCGTGCAGCAGTTTCCGCAGAAGATTCTGAATATCCATCCGTCGCTGCTGCCGGCATTTCCCGGACTCGAAGCGCAGGAGCAGGCCTTTGCCTACGGCGTGAAAGTTTCCGGCTGCACCGTGCACTTCGTGGATGAAGAACTCGATCACGGAGCCATTATCGTGCAGAAGGCAGTGCCGGTGCTCGACAGCGACGACGAACACACTCTAGCCGCGCGCATCCTCGAACAGGAACACGTAGCCTACACGGAGGCGATCAACGTCGTGCTGGAAGGAGACTTCGAAGTGCGGGGCCGACGATTGGGCCAAGTCAGAATGAAAAAGTCAGAATGAAGAAGTAAAACGAACCCGCCTAAGGTGCGATTTGCTTGGCGGTGCACAGCGAGCTGACGAATATGGATGTGAGCTCGTCGGCTTCCTTCAGCAATGGTTGGACCCTCTCTGCATTGCCAATGCCTGCCTCAATGAGCAGCTCAAGCCAAAACACGGTTTCGTCCGCTTCCTCAAGCACGATGCCAAGCTTCGCAATGAACTCTGCTTTCGAGCGGGCACGGCAAGCGGCACGATAGTTGGCGCCAACGGAAGTGCCCGACCGCAAGAGCTTCCCAAGTATTCGGGCTTCTTCTCCGGGCGGGAGCATTCTATAGAGACGAATTACCCGGAGCGCGAGCTGTTTGGTTCTCTCTCTTAGATCACGATTGGATTGCATAAACTAGTTCAATCATTCCACAAACGGGGCGTTGACAGATGCCAGAGTTCTGTATTCTGCCCAACGAATTCCCGATTTTGGACCTAGCCATGTTGCAACTTGGAAGCCTTGCTTTTTACTTCTGCATTCTGACTTCTGCATTCTGACTTCCTTATAATGTCTTTTCTCATGTCAACCTTCAAACCTGTCGATGAGCAGCTAACGTACCTGAAAAAAGGCGCGGCGGAGATCATCCGCGAAGCCGACTTGCGCGCCAAGCTGGAGAAGTCCCTTAAAACTGGCAAGCCGCTGCGGGTGAAGCTGGGTATGGACCCGACTGCGCCAGATCTACACCTCGGCCACACCGTTGTGCTGCGCAAGCTAAAACATTTTCAGGATCTCGGCCACACCGCGATCTTTTTGATCGGCGATTTCACCGGCATGATCGGCGACCCTACGGGACGGTCGGCGACGCGGCCTCCGCTAAGCCGCGAGCAGATCGAGCAGAACGCCGAAACTTATAAGGCGCAGGTGTTCAAGATTCTCGATCCGCAGAAGACGGTCATCGACTTCAACCGCCGCTGGATGGGTCCGCTGAGCGCCGACGATTTCGTGAAGCTTACGGCCAAGTACACCGTTTCGCAGTTGCTAGAACGCGAAGACTTTCACAAGCGCTTCCAGGAAGAGAAGCCAATTTCCGTGCATGAGTTGCTCTACCCGCTGGTGCAGGGCTACGACTCCGTCGCTTTGGAAGCGGATGTGGAGTTAGGAGGAACAGATCAGAAGTTCAACTTGCTCGTCGGCCGCGAGTTGCAGCGCGCCTACGGCCAAGAGTCGCAGGTCGTGCTGACCACGCCGATTCTCGAAGGTACGAATGAAATACAAAAGATGTCGAAATCTCTGGGGAACGCCATCGGAATCAACGAGCCCCCATTCGACATGTATACGAAATTGATGCGTATATCTGACAGGCTTATGTGGCTTTATTACGAGCTCTTGACCGATATGCAAATTGCAGACATCGAAAAAATGAGGCTTGAAACCCACCCCCGAGACGCGAAAAAGGATCTTGCTCGACGAATTGTGGTTGATTTCCACTCTGCGGAAGCAGCCACCCAAGCTGCCAACGACTGGGCCAATCGCGACAAGGTTTCGGAAGAAGAGGGTCCGCATGATGTTAGTGTGGAAACAACGCCGGATGGCCGAATACGGTTAGACAAGTTAGTGCTGCGAGAGGGACTTGCGGTTTCTGTAACAGATGCTGGGCGCAAAATCAGGGAGGGCGCCGTCAAGGTGAACGACGTGGTAACGACCGATCCTCTTCCACGATTGAACACTGATGAGGTGATCATTCTGCAAGTAGGCAAGCAGAAGCCTCGCAAGATACGTTTTAAGCCCATAACAAAAATTTCAGCCAACTGAAGGATCTTCTTTCCGCGCTTCGTACACCTGCGCCGACTTCTGCTACTCTCATCCGCGCACATGCGCGCGGCGGCCATCTTCGGGCTGGGATGCTCTCCCAAAAATCTGAAGCCTTTCCAAACCGACGCATCCGTCGAGTGGCGCATAGGCATGCCTGCATCCTCCCACGACGCCGACGCCATCCTCCTCTTTGGCGGCGACGGAACGATTCACCGTCATCTCGGACAACTCGTAAAGCTGAATCTTCCCGTGCTCGTCGTCCCCGCCGGAAGCGGCAACGACTTCGCCCGCGCGCTCCAACTCAAAAACATCCGCGATTCCCTCGCCGCGTGGAAAAAATTCTGCGCGCAATCGGGCAACGTGTATGCGATTGATCTCGGCACAATCTCAACACTCGACCGCGCGGGCGAGTCGCCCGCGCCACACAATCCACGTTATTTCTGCTGCGTTGCCGGCATCGGCCTCGACGCCGAGGTCGCGCGCCGCGCCAACCATCTGCCACGCTGGCTGCGCGGGCATGGCGGCTACGCGCTGAGCCTTATTCCTACAGTCGTGAAAATGGCGCCATTCCCGCTCAAAATCCTCACTCCAACCGACCACAACAACTGGTCCCCCACCACCGACCAACCCACAATCCTCGCTGCATTTGCCAACACGCCGGTTTACGGCGGAGGCATGAAGATAGCGCCTCGCGCCCAGATGGACGACGGCCTCCTCGACGTCTGCGTCATCGGCGCCGTTGATCCTTTCAAATTGTTCTGCATGTTTCCCACGGTCTACGGCGGCCATCATTTGAAGATCAAAGAAGTAAAATACTTTTCGACCTCTCGGGCACGCATTGAAACCGAGCGCCCGCTCGAAGTCTACGCCGACGGAGAATTCGTCTGCCAGACTCCCATTGAAATTTCCGTCGAGCCGCGATCCCTTAGGGTCATCACACTCTAGTCGGTGGGCCGTTTGTCTCTGATCGGCTCTATGCTTGCAGTTTCACGCCAAATTCACTTGACGCGGTTTCGAAGCGGCATTTAGGCTTGCCCTTCGGCGGCACAACGCACCTCCCCGCGGGCCGTCAGGTTGCCACTCAGCGTTACTTCTCTGAAGGAGACCCTCAGATGAAATCTGCTCTACGCGCATCTTTCTTTGCCCTTCTGGGCTCCGCAACGCTGGCGGCTGCTGCAACCAACGCCAACACATTCTTCATAGCGAAGACGTATGCTGTGGGCAATTCGCCGGTCTGTATTGCAACGGGCGATTTCAACGGCGACGGAAAACTCGACATCGTCACCGGCGACCGCAACGATTCGGCGGTGGCTGTGCTGACCGGCGTGGGCAACGGCACATTCAAGCCGGTGCGCAATTTTGTGGTGGACAGCGCGCCCACGGCGGTCCAGGCAGTGGATCTGAATGGCGACGGCAAGCTTGATTTGGTCGTGGCCACTGGCCTCGACATTTTTGTTCTGCTGGGCAATGGCGACGGAACGTTCCGCGTGGGCGGAGCATATGCCAGCGGCACTTCGCCGACGTACATGACGCTCGGTGACTTCAACGGCGATGGCAAAGTCGATGTTGCCCTCTCGAGTGACAACACCGGAGTTTCAGGCGTCATTCTGGGCAATGGCGACGGGACTTTCCAGGCATTCAAGAGTGTCTCGAACCAGTTGATCGGCCCGGTTGCGGCGGGCGATTTCAATGGCGACGGCAAAGTCGATCTGGTGATTGCGAACGATGGCATCACGGAGTCATCTGCCGGTGTGGCAGTGCTCACGGGCAACGGCGACGGCTCTTTTATTGCGCCGAATCAATTTCCTCCTTTCACGATCGGATTCAACCCGAAATCGATAGCTGTGGGCGACTTCAACAATGATGGTCACCTCGATGCCGTCATCGGCAACGGGATCGCCGACTTTGCTCTGGATCAGATTGCGGTTGCTTTTGGGGATGGCAATGGCCACGTGGGCAACTTCCGCTATGTGTCGAGCGGCGGAGTTCCCAGTTCAGTGGCGGCAGCTGACGTGAATGGCGATGGCAATCTCGACGTCGTTGTAGGCAACTCGTGGGATTCTGACGTGACGGTTCTGATCGGGAACGGCCGAGGCATGTTCACGGCGAGCGCGAACTACGTCGCGGGGAATGGGTTGCCGGTGGCAGTTGCGATCGGTGACTTTAACGGAGACGGCAAGACCGATATCGCTACGGCGAATCAGGTGGCCAATAATGTGAGCGTGCTGCTCGCAACCGGCGCCGGAAAGTTCAATGATGCGCGTGATTACCGGGTGGGCGAGATTACGCAATACGCCGCCACCGGCGACTTCAATCATGACGGCAAGCAGGATCTGGTGGTCTCTTCGTACCTGACCGGATTGAGCCTCTCGTTGGGCAACGGCAATGGAACTTTCAAGCCTCCGGTTTCTGTGTCATCGACGCTCAACGGCCCGGTCGTCGCCGCCGATCTGAACGGGGACGGCTTCCTGGATCTGATCGCGCTGGGCACGGCCGGTTCGAATGTGAACGTGCTCATAAACAATGGGGACGGGACATTTGCGGCTCCGGTGGCGTACTTCGCGGGAAGCAACGCGGTCGCTCTGGCTGTCGGCGACTTTAACAACGACGGCAAAATGGACCTGGCAGTATCGATCAAGAGCTTCGTTTCGATTCTTCTAGGCAACGGAGATGGCAGTCTGCAATCGCCGATGGTGTTTAGCGCCGGATCGCAGCCAACCGGACTGGCAGTCGGGGACTTCAACGCCGACGGCAAACTCGACATCGCAACCGGCGATCTCAACGGCTCGGATATTGCTGTGATCTTCGGCAAGGGCGACGGCACATTCCGTCCGGCGCAGTTCACCCAGGTTGCAAGTTCACAGGTACAGACGCTGGCAACTGGATTCTTCCACGGCAAAGGGCCGGGACGGCTGGACATTGCGGCGCTGTCTCCGGATGGACACCAGTTCCTTGTTCTCGTGAACAATGGCAATGGGACCTTCAATGGTTTCACCTACGCTGTCGGACCGGGCGACAATCAGCCCACCTCGATGGCCGTCGGCGATTTCAATCTCGACGGCAAACTCGATGTGGCGCTGGCAGCTTCTGGCAGCAATGCGACCGTCCTGTTCGGAGACGGCACGGATCATTTCTCCGTGACCACCTTCGGCTCGGGCGGCGGAACCTCGATCGGATCGCCACAGTTCCTGCCCGTCAGTGTGGTGTCGGCGGATTTCAACGGTGACACAAAACAGGACCTGGCTGTGATCGATGGCAACCATAGCTTCACGGTTTTGCTGAATCAGACGAAGTAAAGGAGCTGTACAAGCAGTTGTGCGACGCAGGGCGGCCCGGACGATTCCGTCAGTTCCCGGCCGCCCCCTCTTTTTGGGCTTCGGTCAGTCCGTCTTCCCACGAAGCGGTGTCATCCTGAGCGAAGCCGTCCTTCCGGCGTAGCGAAGGATCTCCCGCTCAACTGGCCCAGCGCGTCAGCCAAACTATCCCGATCCCTACCGATCCGCTCTTGGTGCTAAACTTTCCCCATGGCTGAAGCACGCTCGCGCACTTTGCTCTGGATTCTGATCGGGGGAGGAGCATTTTTCCTCTTCGTGCTGGCGGTGTTTTCGCTGGTGTACATCACGCTGCATGCCGGTGGCGGCGACACCACCAGCATCACCAGTTTCGGCGATCGCATCGGCGTGGTCGATCTCGATGGCGTGATTCTGTCTCCGCAGCCAGTCGTCGGCCAACTGAAAAAATTCGGCGAAGACTCTTCCATCAAAGCGATCATCCTGCACGTGAATTCGCCCGGCGGCGGTGTCGCGGCTTCGGAAGAGATTTACCGCGAAGTCAAGCGCATCCGCAAAGAGAAGAACAAGAAAATCGTCGTCTCGATCGAGACGGTGGGTGCCAGCGGCGCGTATTACGTAGCTTCGGCTTCGGACAAGATTTTTGCCGATGAAGGCAGCATCGTCGGCTCGATCGGCGTGATCGCGCAGTGGGTGAACTACGGCGATCTGCTGAAGTGGGCGAAGCTAAAAGATGTCGTCATAAAGACCGGTGAGTTCAAAGATACCGGCAACCCGTCGCGCGATATGACGCCGAACGAGCAGGCGTACATGCAGTCTTTGATCGACAACATGTTTGGGCAGTTCATCAAAGCCGTCTCTGATGGGCGAGGACTGAAGTATGACGATGTGAAGTCCATCGCCAACGGAAAAGTCTGGACCGGCCAGCAAGCCGCCGAAATGAAACTTATCGACAGCGTCGGAGATTTTGAAGCGGCGGTCAATGATACGGCGAAGTCGGTGGGCATAAAGGGCGAACCGACGTTGGTGCGCCCGGAGCGCGACCGCAGGACGCTGCTCGACCTGATGACCGGCGATCTGTCACAGTACATCCCGACGCGCGAAAAGCTGATGGAGCAAGAAGTCGGCTTCTACTATCTCTGGAAGTAGTCCCCTGGAAGGAGTGTTCCAGATGGGCGTGGGGCACGTGGCTTTGGCTTTGGGAGCCTCCAAAGCCGCACCGCGTGTGAATGTGGGATGGCTAGTCTTTGCGGCAATTCTGTCGGACTTTCTTCTTGGCATCTTCGCCGCACTGGGCTTGGAACATTCCACGCCTCCGCCCGACTACGCTGATCGGCACTATCTTCTCTTTACGTTTCCCTATTCGCATGGTCTGACTGCGATGCTCCTGTGGGCAGCGACCCTGGCGTTCCTGGTCGCGCGCGTCTACAGGTCTGACACCAAACGAATTTTCATCGTCGTAGGCCTCGTGGTGCTGTCGCACTTCCTGCTCGATGGCCTGGTCCATGTTGCCGGCCTGCCTCTGATCGGCCAAGACTCTCCGAAGCTCGGCCTTGGCCTATGGAAGTACCTGCCGCTGGAGCTCTCAATTGAGACTCTCATGTCGGTCGTTGGTTTCATTGTGTATTGGAGACTCCCGAGTTCGAGCAAGTCCGCCTTCGGTCGCTATGGAATGGCGATCTTCTTGGTCCTGGTCACCGTCATGACGTGGAGCCAACTTTTGGCCACGGTGCCGCCTTCGCCGCAACAGCTGACTGTTTCCTGGATTGTCGTGCCCCCGATCTTCGGCGCCATAGCCTACGTCCTTGACCGGAAGCGAGCCCGAGAAGTGGCGGCAACTAAGCAGATGGTCCCAAAACCGTAACTTGCATTAAACCCCTGAAATTTGAGAAGGTTATGAGGGTAGGGAAGCATCCTGCCCCCAAATGGGATGCTTTTCTGGTTTCCTAACGGCATAATCTTAAGAATTGGCTTACAAGCCGATCGACTGCAAAGAAGGGCGCTATGACCAAAGCCGACCTGATTGACGAAGTCTCGCGTTTAGCGGAACTTACGAGGAAAGACAGCGAAGTGATCGTGGAGACGATCTTCGACAGCGTGGTGCGCTCGTTGCGCGCCGGAGACAAGATCGAAATCCGCGGCTTTGGCAGTTTCCGGACCCGCCAGCGCAAACCTCGCGTCGGACGCAACCCCAAGACCGGAGAGCGCGTGGAAGTCCCGGCCAAGAAGATTCCCTTTTTCAAACCGAGCAAGGAATTGAAGGATCTGGTTAACGAAACGACGGCGAGTGCTCCGGCGCCCGCGGCGCCACCGGCAAGTCCTGCACCCCCGACCGCATAGTTTCGAAGTTATGTTCAGCCAAGACGTTGCCGCGCGCAACGTCTTTTGTTTTTTGTCCGCGTTCTTTAGTGCGCGGTCTTTGTCAGATACAAATCTGCAACTTTAAGCGCAAGTTCCTTCGGCTCCGCATCGGCGCGATTCGCAAGAACAATCACAGTCAAGTCATCCTCCGGAAAGCGCTGGATGGTGGTGCGGAACCCCATCGTCTCGCCGTCGTGTGACATGCGCTTGTGGCCGCGGTAGGGATCGAGAAACCAGCCGAAGCCGTAGCGGACTGGCGTGCTTCCGTCGGTGAGTTTGAGCGGGGTCAGTGCGGGCTGCATTTCTGCTTCGCTGAGGAGCGTGTGCTCGCGGAGGGCGCGGTCCCATTTCTCCAGGTCGTCGATCGAGGTGTAGATGCCGCCATCGCCCAGCACGGCCGATGTGGAACTCTGATCGGTCTCGCGCCAGCCGCCATTTTCTTTCGTATGCCCATACGCGCGATGCGGCACTTCATTCTTGCCCTTCTCGTAAGCAAGCGTGTGCGTCATCTTCAACGGCGCAAAGATTCTTTGGCGCAGGAATTCGCCAAAGCTCCTGCCTGAAATCTTCTCGACGATCATCGCCAAAGTTGCATAGCCCGAGTTGCTGTATTGCCACCGCTTGTTCGGCGGGAACTTGCCCGCATTCTGTTGCTCGAGCAGTCTGAGCACGCCGGCGTCGTGAATCTGCGGAATCTTTTCGTCCGGCGTAACGGGATATTGCCGCGACCGTATGTCCTCATAGTCGGGCAGTCCAGAAGTGTGGTCGAGCAGATTGCGCACCGTGATCTGACGGCCGTAGGCGGGAAACTCGGGGAAGATTTCGGTGAGCGTCTCGTCGTAGCGCAGTTTTCCATCGTGAACCAGCAGCATGATGCACGTTGCCGTGAATTGCTTGGTGAACGATGCCAGCCGGAAGTCAGTTTCGGCGTTGATGGGATGTTTCGTGCGCAGGTCGGTGACGCCGTATCCACGACGAAAGACAACCTTGCCGCTACGCACAACCAGCACGGCCGCTCCGGGCGCATCGCTCGACTTCAGCCCGGAGAAGACAGCATCAATCTGCGACTCAGAGACCTGCGCCAGTGTGGACAGAGCGCAAAAGAGTACAACCAGCAGAGTTAGTGGAAGCAGGTATCTCACGTATCGAGAAAGGGCACGATGAACCATACCACAGACCTTCTTCCGTTGGATTCCAGTGAGACTTAGGGGTCAGCGCGAATGCCCGCAACTGCCATCATCCTTCCTGTGTTGCCCTTCTCGGCTCGGTAGGAAAAAAGCAGCTCGGGATGGCAATTTGTGCAGAGGGAAGTGGCCTCAATGTTTCTTGCCGGAACTCCGGCAGCCAGCAACTGTTGGCGATTCGCCTCCATCAGGTCGAGAACAATCTTCTTTGGCAATTCGCTGTGTCCCGGTGCGCGCGCGGTGAGAAACAGCAGAGGATATTTTTCCCGCACCGGATCTGATTCTTTGACCTCGCGAAACAATTTGGTGGCGTATTCGAATTGCGATTCGAATTTGGTGCGCACCTCTTCGCCTACCTCGTAGCAGCACCCCTGAATTCCCGGCCCGATCGCGGCCTTCAAGTCGCGCGGGCGTGTGCTGAAGCAGCGAAACATTTCGCCGACGCCTTTCTCTACGATGCGTCGCACCGTCCCGCGCCATCCGGCGTGAAAGACGCCAACTGCGTGCCGTTTTGTGTCGACCAGAATCACCGGGAGGCAGTCTGCAGTTTGGACCGCCAGCAACAGGCCGGGGACTTGCGTGATGAGTCCGTCGCCGCTTAGCGGTTGTTCGGGAACAGAATCAATCCAATGAATGATGTCGGAATGAATCTGGCGTACCGTAATCAGGTGCCACGGAGAGCTTGCATTGCGCGAGCCGCCGAGGTTGCGTGCAGAGGCCCCGAGCTCTTTCAGAAACGCCGCGCGATTGCGCTCAACAACTCTTCGGGAATCATCTTTCGTGAAGCCGAGATTGAGATCGGCTTTGCCATAGGCTCGCGAAGAGCCGCCGTTCCGAGTGGAGAATCCGTGGGCGAGCCAGGGGAGGCCCGCAAGATTCGACGCGCGCAGAATTTCGAGTCCTGAATTCTTTTTGGCGATTCTACGGGGAACTGTCTTGCGGCGAGCTAGAGTCGGCACATCTCCATACTATCGTGGACGAAGTGTCGTCGATCAATATGGCGTGACTATGCCTTGTCTTGAATATGAACTTGGTGCCGGCACGGGTCGAAAATCTCATTCAGTATTTGAAAATTCCTGTTCGAAAATGAATTCCGCTCACGCTGAGCAATGCCCGATGCTGCGATTTCTGGCCGCGCTGATCGACGATCGCGGTCGTGATCGAACTAGGCATCGGCTTCGTTTTGCGCTCACGTAGCGGCTCTTTAAGTCGATTTAACTGCCGTTTCTAAATATATGATTCTAATTGGCTTGCGGGCGATTTCATCAACAGGGCCTAATGGAAAAACAACATCGGAATCATAGCTTTGCGACGAGTGCATCAAAGGCTATGCAATTGCAATCAAAGTTGCCCGCTCGCGAAATAAATTTCGCCATGGTGGGTGCGTGACGAGTGCCCTCAGGCGCTAAAGCACGGTCACATTTTGAACGACCTGATGGGCCGACGGTAAGTCGGGCCCATCCCCTTACCTGCAGCCGCCTAATCTACGCACTTTCCAAGATTCTAGCGGCTAATACTTCCAACTCCTCACGTCCGCGCCCGGCGGCGCAGTCGCTTCCATGTGCTTGACCATTTCGGGCCAATAGTGCTGATTCAGGCCGACTGCGGCGTCGACGTCTCCGGCGTAGCAGTGGGGCTTGCGCATGCCGAAGTCGAACGTCCCGTGGTAGTAGGGGTCGGTGGTCGACTCCAGAAAATCCTTTAGCAGATGAACGGCGCGGTCGAGATAAAACGTGTCGGCCTCGCCGACCCAAAAGTGCAACTTGCCGGCGAGTTTGGGGCCGAGAGTTTTCCAGTCGCGTTGAATGATTGCGCTGAGATCGTAGTGTTCCTTCCAATACTTGGCGACTTCGGGATCGATCTTGCCGGTGCGCTTGTCGAAAATGCGTTTTGGATAGCCATCATCGCCGACCGGGCTGAAGACTGATTCCCAGATATCGAACTGTTCGCCGGAGCGGCCGTGCGTGCCCTGCACGAGCTCATACCGATTCATCTGCTCCATGGTTGCCTGAACTAAACCATCGGGCTGTCGCATCGACGGGCGTGCAACGCGCGTGTAGGGAGCGTCGATGAAGTAAGCGTTCTTGTCTTCATAAAGATTCGCGGTGACGTAGGCGCGGAAGTCGACGACGTCGGGGCAGAAGACCCACGCGCCGTTGTAGAAGTCCGGATAGAAAACCTGCGAGGCCAGACTCTCCCATCCGCCGGTCGATCCGCCATAAACCGAGCGAGCCCATCCCTGGCCAATGCCGCGATATTCCTTTTCAATGTAAGGAATCAGCTCCCGCGTGATGGCGTCGCCGTAGGGGCCGTCGTTCTCGGAGTTCACGGCATACGAGTCGTCGAAATACGGCGTAGCGTGCTGGATGGTCATCACGATCACGCGTGGCAGGCGTCCGGCGGTCCAGTCCTGATAAAGCTTGTAGCCCCTTTTCGCGGCGCCCAGTTCGTTGCCCTTCAAGCTGTCGCCGGGCGGCGTGGTGCGGAGGGCGATGATGCCGGGCATGCCGCGATGGAAGTGATCCTGCTCGACGATGAGCGGATAGTGCGCGTCAGGATGCTCGTCCCATCCGTCGGGCAGAAGGATGACGGCGCCGATGGAAGTCGGTCTTCCCCAGAAGTTGGTGAGCACGTCGCTCTTGATCGTGATGTGCTTGACCCATTTGTTGTCGGCGACTTTGTGATCGTCGTTGGAGAAGTCCCATCCGGCGAACATGTCGACAACTTTGGGCTCTTCGTCGACCGCCGGGATTTTTTCGGTGAGAGAGATTTTGATAGTTTGTGACGACTTGGGATCGATGTGAATTTTTTCCGGCTTGCTGATCAGGTTGCCCGGCTTTACTTGCCAATGCTGGCCTTCGCCTTTGTCGGGAGGAAGCTTCACGGTGTGGCCGTTGCCGAGATGAAACGTTTCGTAGATGTTGATGGCGCCTTGCACCCAGTAGTCGCCGGCGGGAATGTCGGCGAGACTTTCGGCCGGATAGCCTAGCGTGGTGTGGTCGATGATCGCGGGCGTGCCGGGTGCTAGCGCGTCAACGTCTACGCCAAACATCTGCTGCGATTCGGTGGCGTTGTAGCTGAGTTGGAAGCGCGGCTCTTTGTCGTTGTTGTTGGAGATGAGCAGCAGCACGTGGCCGTCGAGCGGTGTGGCGCTTTGTTCTTTGGGGAAAGAGATTTCGAAGCGGAGGCCGGCAGAGTTCGCCGCGCGCTTGTTGGCGGCTTGGGCGATGGTGCTGAGGATTAAGAAAAGGGCTAGTTTGCGCATGAGGGTCTCCGGGCGAAGGCAGATTGTATCGCAGCGGGGGTGGGTGGAGGGTCTGGGAAGCCGCGGAATGACAGTGCGTTTGTACCCCGCTTGAAAATTAGCGCCGACAGCGATGTCATCCTGAGGAGCGCTGCAAGCGCTCCGAGGGACCTTACGACTGCGTGGGCTGCTTGTGCAGTCGAAAAGGGGCGAACCCGGCATATTCATCTTTGAAAAAACTCTGCGACGGCACTGGAGGGATTTGCTGCCGTACGGTCCCTCACGGCGGCTTTGCCGCCGTTCAGGATGACAATTTCATAATGATCGGGCGAAATGTCGGTTTGCGGCTACGCTAACGCTTCGCTATAGTTCTAGCTATGTTTGCAGATTTCACTGCGACCGATCGTTGGACCAAGAAGCAGGTGCACTGCGTGTACCAGGCGCAGATTGTGGCGATTGCTACGCGGCATGCCGATGCCGTGGACTACAAGTTTCTTGTCGACGGACGCAAAGTTTGGGTGGCGTTGCCGCATCCGGCGTGGGTGGAGTACAAGAAGCGCACCGGCAAGCTCATCACCGATTCGCTGGGCGTGGAGATTGCCGGGCATTATTTGAAAACCGCGCTCGAGTCCGGCGAGGGCGTGGGGCGCGAGATGTATTCGCTTACCGTGGATGAGACTTTGGCCCATTTGGATAAAGCCATCGAAGAGATGCAGGCACAGCCGGCTTAGGCACACGTTCGCGGGCGGGGGCGCCCGCGCCACATTTCCACATTCCATCTATAATGGCCCGCATTCATGGGACTCTCTGCGGGGTCGAAAGTCGGGCCGTATGAGATTTTGTCTCTGCTCGGGGCGGGCGGCATGGGAGAGGTGTATCGCGCGCGCGATAGCGCCCTGGGCCGCGATGTTGCCGTAAAGATTCTTCCCACTGCATTCTCGGCGGATGCAGACCGGTTGCGGCGCTTCAAGCAGGAAGCGCAGGCCGCGGCGGCGCTGAATCATCCCAACATCCTGACGATTTATCACATCGGCGAGCAGGACGGCGCTCCTTATATTGCGTCGGAACTGCTGGAAGGTGAGAGCCTGCGCCAGCGGCTTCAGGCCGGCCCGTTGCCGGTGCGCAAGGCTGTCGACTATGCGATCCAGATGGCGCGTGGACTCGCGGCGGCGCACGACAAAGGCATTGTTCACCGCGATCTGAAACCGGAAAACATTTTTCTGACGAAAGATGGCCGGGCGAAGATTCTCGACTTCGGCCTGGCGAAACTGACTCGTCCTGAGCAGGATGGCTCCGGGCCGGATTCACAAACGCTCACCGGCAGATCGGAGCCCGGATTTGTGCTGGGCACGGTCGGCTACATGTCGCCGGAACAAGTGCGCGGGCATGTGGCCGGGCCAGCTTCTGATCTGTTCAGTTTTGGTGCGGTGCTTTATGAAATTCTCACCGGCAGGCGTGCATTTCGCGGCGACACTGCGGCTGACACGATGAGCGCCATCCTGAAGGAAGATCCGCCGGAGATGCTTGAGGCCGACCGGCAGGTTCCTCCTGCGCTGGAGCGCATCGTTCGCCACTGTCTGGAAAAGAATCCGGAAGAGCGTTTTCAGTCGGCGCGGGATGTTGCGTTTGCGTTGGAGTCGTTGTCTTCGGCGTCTTCGAGTGCGACTTCGGCGACGTCTTCATTGTCAACTGCGTTGGCAACTGCGGCGGCTACTTCTGCCGGCTCGAGAGGCAAGTCGAAGCTGGCCATTTACGCCGTCGCGGGCGCGGGACTTGCGCTGGCGCTGGTCGCTGCCGGTGTCTGGTTTGGCGGTCGCAACAAAGTGGCGAAGCCGAATTACCATCGGCTGACGTTCCGCCGCGGAACGGTGCAGAGCGCGCGCTTTGCTCCCGACGGCCAGACGGTGGTTTACAGCGCGAGTTGGGACGGCAAGCCGCCTGACGTGTTCACTACGCGCCCGCAAGGGCCGGAGTCTCGTTCGCTTGGTATGAAGGGCAGCACGTTGCTGAGCGTTTCCGAAACCGGCGAGCTTGCGGTGCTGGGCGGCGCGCACACGGTGGAACCGGTGTATTACCGGGGAACGCTCGGGCGCGTGCCGCTCGAGGGTGGCGCGCCCCGGGAAATCATGGCGAACATACAAAACGCGGAGTGGTCGCCGGACGGAACCGGATTGCTGATCATCCACCAGGTCAGCGGCCTGGATCATATGGAATTTCCTGCAGGCAAGCTCATTGCGCAAGGCGGAGCGCTCAACTTCCCGCGTTTCTCGCCCAAAGGCGACCGCGTTGCCTTCGTCGAATTTCCCACGCACTTTAATCTTGAGGGTTCCGTCGATTTAGTCGATATGGATGGACACAAGACGGTTCTCTCAAAAGGCTGGGCCGATCTCACCGGGCTGGCGTGGTCTGCGGATGGGAAAGAGATCTGGTTTACCGGCGACCATGACAACGGTTCCGCCGGATTGTTTGCCGTTGACCTGCAGGGCCACGAGCGCCTGGTGGAGAAAATCCCCGGAGACCTGATTCTGTATGACGTCGCGGCGGACGGACGCGTGTTGTTCGGGCGGGAGGAGTGGCGCGGCGAAATCTACGGTCTTGGCCCGGGAGATGCTGCCGAGCGCGATCTTTCCTGGTTTGATTTTTCTTCCGCGCAGAATATTTCGGCCGACGGAAAGTATCTGCTATTTGCCGAAGAAGGCGAGTCGTCGGGCGGAGTCGTCAGCTATTTCCGTTCCATGGATGGCACATCTGTGGTGCGTTTGTACGACGGGCCCTGCTGGGCATTCACCCAGGACGTGCAGCATGCGATATGCGTTGGCCAGGACGACCAGTTGCACGATGTGCCAACAAGGAGCGGTGAAACCACCTCGTTCGGCCACGACAATCTGATCTATCTGGTGGCTGCCTGGCTACCGGGAGAAAAGCAACTGGTTACTACCGCACAGGAGCGCGGTCACGGGCGGCGCCTTTACATCGTGGACCGTGACGGCGGTAAGGTGCGCCCTGTCGGTCCCGAGGGAGTGGGGAATTATTTCAGCATTTCCAACGATGGATCGTTGATCGCCGTCTTAGTGGGTGCCGACTATCAGACTTATGTTGTCCCGGTGGCCGGTGGCGATGCCAAAGCGGTACCTGGCCTTGAGCCAGGCTGGTTGCCGATCGCATGGAGTCCTAACAACCGCTATCTCTATTGCGCGCGTATCGGCGAGGTGCCGGCGCACATTCGGCGAGTGGAGGTTGCCAGCGGAAAGAGCGAGGAATGGAAACGCTTGATGCCGCCCGATCCTGTTGGGATTACATACATCACCGATATTCATTTCAGTTCTGATATGAAGAGCTATGTGTATGACGTGCAGCGGAGGCTGGATGTGCTGTATGTGGTGGAGGGTTTGCGTTAGCGCGATGGCGAGATGATGAGCGGCATATCGAGGAGAGGGGCGATCCAGCTAGGTCTTGGAGGCGCAGCGCTGGCGGCGGTTGGATCCGCGCGCTGGTTGCTCTCGCCGACGGAGAAAATCTCTGCGGCGGAACGCCAGGCGATGCAGGCGGTTGCTGAAGCGTTCATGGATAAGTTCCGGGTTCCAGGCCTTGCGGTTGCGATCGCTCGCCAGGGCGAACTGGTCTACAACGAGGCGTTCGGATTTTCAGACCCTCAGCAGAAGCAGTCGTTGTCTCCTTCGAACCTGTTTCGCATTGCCAGCGTCACCAAGCCAATCACCTCTGTGGGGATCTTCACGCTGGTGGAGAAGGGAAAGGTCCATCTGGAAGAAACCGTCTTCGGCGCCGGGGGAATTCTCGCCAACGATTACGGGACGCAGCCTTACAAGCCATTCATTCGTGAAGTCAGCGTCGAGCACTTGCTGACTCATTCCGCGGGAGGATGGCCGAATGACGACAGCGACCCGATGTTTCGGTTTCCTCAAATGGGTCACGCCGAATTGATTTCCTGGACGCTGGATAATCTGCCCTTGCAACATCCTCCCGGAGAACACTACGCATATTCGAATTTTGGTTACTGCGTTTTGGGACGGATCATCGAGAAGATGGCGCAGGTTCCTTATGAGCAATTTATCCGGCAAGAAGTTTTGGGCCGGTGCGGAGTCGACCAGATGCGTATTTCCGGCAACACGCTCGCCGAACGTGCGCCCGGCGAGGTCGCTTATTCGGGACAGAATGGAGAGGATCCATACTCGATGAATGTCAGACGGATGGACTCGCATGGAGGCTGGCTGGCCAGCGCCTCCGATCTGGTGCGGGTTGCCGTCAACATTGGCGGAATCAAGGCCGAGCCCGGTCTGCTGCGGCCCCGTTCCCTCACTAGCATGTTTACGCCGGGCGCCGCGAGTTCGCCCGCGGATGAAGTCAGATATGCCCACGGCTGGAATGTCAGGGAGAATGGGCGAGGGAACTGCTGGCACGGTGGCAGCCTGCCGGGGACTACATCAATTTTGGTGCGAACCGCCAGAGGTTTCTGCTGGTCTGCTCTGACCAATACTCGAGTGGAGGGGATCGACTTGGCACTCGACCGGATGGTGTGGGATATGACGCGCCAGGTTAAGTCGTGGAAACCGTGAACGTTCTTGCGAGTGAGAAGCCTTTTGATGTAACAGCAAGCGGATCTGACCGCAGAGGGCGCAGAGAAATGCTACGCAGAGAGCGCTGAGAAAGGGTGTGCCCCCGGCCGCTGCAAATGGCACCGCTTGGGTGCACGGGAGGGATTGACTCACGTAAGGTCCTTCACCGCGGCTTTGCCGCGGTTCAGGATGACATTTCTAAACTACGACCGCTTCTTTGTACTTGCCGAAGACTCGTTGTCCCGAACACACCAGAACAGGATCAGCGCACATTCGATACAAAGAATCACCACGCAGATTGTCGGGCCTCCCTTGAGTCGCGCCCGGGACGCTGTAAGAAATGCCGAAATGGCGAAGGTGAAAGTGATAAGGGACGAGAAGACGACCCCCGCAGGTGCACGCAATCTCAGATCTTGACGAACGCTCAGTAACCACAACCCTGAAGCCAGTAGTTGGCCACCGGTAGTTCCCCACTCGCTTCCTACGAACGTAAGTACCGTCGTTGCTGGCGTGGGCATAAAGTTGGTTCTCGCTGGCGGTTGCCCTGGAATACACGTCGACACTAAATCACGACCGCCTCTTTGTACTCGCCGAAAACTCGGCGCATCGCGTCTGAAATTTCGCCTACTGTCGCCTGGGCTTCGACTGCGGCTAGAATTTTGGGCATGACATTGGCGCCGGAGCGGGCGGCTTCTTCCACTTCTGCTAATGCTGCTTTCCATGGGCCGGCGTCGCGCTTTGCGCGGAGGGCGCGAACGCGCTCGATTTGCTTCGGTTCCAGCGCTGGGTCGATGCGCTGGATCGGGATTGGTTTTTCTGCTTCCACTTCGAAACGGTTCACGCCTACGACGACCGCTTGCTGATGGTCGACGGCCTGCTGGTATTCGTAGGCGGCGTTTTGAATTTCCAGCTGGACGAATCCGCGCTCGATGGCGCGAAGCATTCCACCTAAGACCTCGATCTTGCCTAAGTATTCTGCCGCGCGTTCTTCGATTTGGTTAGTGAGAGTTTCGATGTAATACGATCCGGCTAGCGGATCGATGGTCTGCGGCGCTCCGGATTCGTAGGCGATGATCTGCTGCGTGCGCAGCGCGATACGGGCAGCCTGCTCGGTGGGCAGGGCGAGGGCTTCGTCGAAGGAATTGGTGTGAAGCGATTGCGTGCCGCCCATTACCGCCGCTAGCGCCTGGATGGCGGTGCGCACGATGTTGTTTTCGGGCTGCTGCGCGGTGAGCGTGGAGCCGGCGGTCTGGGTGTGGAAGCGGAGCATCCAGGAGCGGGGATTTTTTGCTTTGAAGTGTTCGCGCATGATGCGCGCCCACATGCGGCGCGCGGCGCGGAATTTGGCGACTTCTTCCAAAAAGTTGCTGTGCGCGTTGAAGAAGAACGACAGGCGCGGGGCGAATTTGTCGACGTCGAGCCCGGCTTTGATGGCGGCTTCGACGTACGCCATTCCGTTACCGAGCGTGAAGGCGACTTCCTGCACGGCGGTCGATCCGGCTTCGCGCATGTGATAGCCGGAGATGGAAATCGTGTTCCAGTCGGGCACGTTCTCGTTCGCCCACGCGAACATGTCGGTGATGACGCGCATTGCCTGCTGCGGCGGATAAATATATGTTCCGCGCGCGATGTACTCCTTGAGCACGTCGTTCTGCACGGTGCCGGAGAGCTTGCGGATGTCGGCGCCGCGGCGGCGGGCGACGGCCACGTAGAGCGCGAGGAGGATCGATGCCGTCGCGTTGATGGTCATCGATGTGGAGATTTTGGTGAGGTCGATCCCGTCGAAGAGGCGCTCCATGTCTTCGATGGAGTCGATGGCGACGCCGACTTTGCCGACTTCGCCCGCGGCCAGAGCGTGATCGGAGTCCATGCCGATTTGCGTGGGCAGGTCGAACGCCACGGAGAGCCCGGTCGTGCCGCTCGCGAGCAGATATTTGTAACGCTTGTTGGATTCTTCAGCGTCGCCCATGCCGGCGTATTGACGCATGGTCCAGAGGCGGCCGCGGTACATGGTGGCCTGCACGCCGCGGGTGAAGGGATACTCGCCGGGGTACCCGACTTCGTTTTCGTAGTCGGAGTGCTTGAGGTCGGCTGGAGTGTAGAGAGGATTTACCGGAATGTGGGAGGAAGTTTCGACTTCAGCGGGGGAACTTTCGCGTTGCTTCAATTTGTCTGTCATGGCGCTGCTTAAGCCGCCTACGATCGTTGTTTGCGCCGCACTCTCCAGAACGAACTCAGGCCGAACCAGGCGAAGACGGCTGTGAAGCAGGCCGCGAGGGCGACGCGATTTCCGCTGACCTGGTGCGCTGTGTACCTGGAATATTCGTGAACCAGAGCACCCGCGCCCGAGAGCGCCATTACCAGAAACACGGTGCCGGTGACCTCAAGCCAGAGATGGTGCGCGGCGCGTCCGAAGGAGCGGAGCGTGGCTTTGGCGCCGCTCATGAGAGCGTTCAGGGTGCGGCTGCGGCCAGCCTGCTGGCGCGCGACCTGCGCCGCTACCCCCAACTTTCGTAAGGTAGAAACTTTGCTCACGCCCTCGATTTTAACAGCCTATGGCGCTACAATGACGCAACGCAGGCTCGGCGAACGGGCCGCCGCGAACCGTTTGCTCCACGGTGGCATCTAACCTAGTAGGTTCTTTGATTTGGATGAGGGGGGACTCGTGGATCCACAACTGAAGCAATTGATGAAAGAGCTCGGCGATGCGATCAACGAATCCTTGTCGGATTCCGAGCAGATCTCTGAAGTTGTGTCGCGGATCAAAGACGGCGGCTACGACATATTTCTAGTTTTGGAAGCTACAATCGGAGTGAGCAAGCAGGGCGAGAAGACTCCGGATAAGACCTCTCTCGTGACCACGTTGTCGACTAATCCCGAATTCAAAGTGAGCGATCAGGATTTGAAGTTTCTGAAGTCGCTGCGGATTAAGATTGACGAGGAGAAGCAGAAGTAGCTTCACCTTCGACTCGCGCTCAAAGCGATAACCACAAAGGACACGAAGTTGCACGAAGGAAACCTTGGTATGGCAGTCCTTCGTGATACTTCGTGTCCTTTGTGGTTTACGGTCTTTTCCTAGTCTGCCAATACATTGTTTAGCAACTGCTCGACTGCTCGATCGGCCTCGATGATCGAAGACTTGTGGTCGGGCATTCCTGACAAATCGGTATTCGCGAAGGCGATTCTGCCAAACGGGGCGGCGCGGAGCACCTCTCCCGGGGCGGGTTTGCCATCTTTGCCGAAATAGAATCCGGGCGCGGGGCTGGCGTAGGCGTGGCCCCAGCGGTTCAGGATGATGCCGGCGATGTCGCGCGAGGCGTCGAAGCCTGTCGCTGCGAACATCGCGGTCATCTGCTCACGAATCTGGCGCTCGTATTCGCGGAATGGAGTGGAGATCATTTCCGCGCGGCCCATGTGGCCTTGCTGCTCGGCGGTTTTTCCCGGATACATGTAGAGAACTTTGATCGTCAGTACCACAGGCGAGTCCGGCCCGATGGTCGGCGAGTCTGCGCCGCACAGCGCGACTTTGCGCAATTGCAGATAGCTTCCGAGGCCTTCGAACCATTGGCAGCCGGAGATTCCGAGTTTGTAGAGGAATCGCCAATTTCTCACGGCGACGTTCGCTACCATGCAGGGCGAGCGGTAAAACTGCGCGTAGGCGTCTTTGCGATCGTCGGGCAGGTCGCGGACTACGTGCTTCGTGGTCCAGCTTCCGCCAGCCATGATTACTGAGAGCGCCTTCACGCGATAAGTTTTTCCGTCGCGCGTGTAGACAACGGTTACCGACTCTGATTTCGCGGCATCGCCGTCGTGCTTCACCCAGACCGCGGTTGAATCCAGGCGAACGCGCGTGGCCGATCCAGCGCGATCTAGTGCGGAGAAATTGACCGGGTTGCGGTTGACGTCTTCGAGCGAGTGTGCGCCGGCGATTGCTTCGGGAATCAGAGTTTTTACGATCAGGCGCGCGATTCCGCTGTTGCCGTCGGGTAGCATTTGCGTGCCGTCCTCGGGGATTTGGCCGAGTCCATCGAACGCATACGCTGTGTAGCCGGAGAGCGCGTCGGGGCCGAGGCCGAAGCCTCCGCCTTCGTCCGTAAAAAATGTGCGCACGGTTTCGCGGCTGATGTTGTAGCGCTCCATCACGTGGTCTTCGAGCGTCATGGAGTCGAGGCGTCGCGAGATCGCGTCGCCTCGATACTCGGGCTTTTTTGCGGCGTCGGAGGATTGCGAGCGCAATAGCTCTTCGCGAGTCTTGGCGGAGATGGGCGCGCCCTCGAGCTTAGTTCCCCAGGGATCGCTGCGCCACACTCCCGGTTTCTTTCCGAACTTTGCGCCGAAGTAGAAACCGTAAGGAGCCGAGCCGAGGTAGGGAGTGGTGCTGAGCTTGATCTCCGGCTCGGGCCCCGCCCATTTCTGATATTCGAGACGCGGCGTCTTAAGGCCGATCGAATCGTAGAAGCGGCCGATGAAGCTGTGCGGCAAAGGAGGCCAGAAGAGCGCGGAGCCCTGATGGCCGAGGAGGCGGTGGCCATCGACCAGGAATTCGTTGCGCTTGGCCTCGCCGCCGAAGATGGGATGATTGTCGAGAACGAGACAGGTTTTACCGGGGCCGGCTTTGCGTTGGAAGATCAGTGCGCCCGCGAGTCCGCTGATGCCGCCGCCTACTATTACACAATCGTAGGTTTCGCCCGTATCGATGACACTGGCGGGCAGGCTGTCGAAGGCGCCATCGCGAATCTGATGGCCGGCTTGGAGCACGGCGAGAGTGTTGCCGTTGGAATTGGCGTAATCGCCGACGCCGCCGTAGCCGGTCCAGTCGTCTTTAGCTGATACGCCGCCTGACGATGATGGCTGCGCCGACTGTGCGAGCACTTGAGCAGGCGACGTTGAATTCAGCAGCAGGGCGCCCGATCCAACTAAAACTCCGTTCACAAAATCACGGCGCGTGATATCGCGAGGTTTGTCCCGACCCATGTCCTGACCCATGGCCTCGCATTATAAGCATGTGGCTGCACGGGTCGCGGAGAACTGGTGAAGTATGGCTTACGCGCCGGGCTGGCTAAGCGGGAGATCCTTCGCTACGGCTGAAGAACGCCTTCGCTCAGGATGACAGCGCGATTTAGAGATCCAAAGTGACCCCCCGACCCATTGCGGGACTCGTCTTCTCGCAACTCGTCTAACGGCAACTCGGGCTTGCCAAGCGGCAACTCAGTGCATGGACCCTGTGCTACCATCTACTGTTTTCTTTTGGCTTCTGCCGGGCAAAAAGAAATCGGTTCTGCGTACGGGTCAAGAGCAGGAACCTGCGAGGCCGTGAATGAAAGATACGCTGGGGGTACTGTTGGCAGGCGGCGCCGGAGAGCGCCTCTATCCTCTTACTCGCGACCGGGCGAAGCCTGCGGTCACGTTCGGCGGCATCTACCGCATCATCGACATCACGCTCTCCAACTGCCTTAATTCCGACCTGCGCCGCGTTTACATCCTTACCCAGTACAAGGCGCTCTCGCTGAACCGGCACATCCGCGAAGGCTGGAACATTCTGGGCCGCGAAGTGGGAGAGTTCATTGAAGTGCTGCCGCCCATGAAACGCGTCAGCGATCAGTGGTATCAGGGGACCGCGGACGCCGTGTACCAGAACATTTATTCGATCGGCTCGGAACAGCCCAAGCACGTGCTGATTCTTTCCGGAGATCACATCTACAAGATGGACTACGGAAAAATGCTGAAGCAGCACCAGGACTCGGCCGCCGATATCACGCTCGCTACCATTCAGATCGATCCCTCGCAGACCTACCAGTTCGGCGTCGTCGACGTCGACAAGGACGGCCGCATCAACGGCTTTGAGGAAAAACCCAAAATTACCGCGCTGCGTTCACCCTTGAATCCTGAGAAGGTCGCCGGCTCGATGGGCGTATACATTTTCAACGCCGACGTGCTAATCCCCGTGCTGTTGAAAGACGCGGAGAATCCGCAGTCGAGCCATGACTTTGGCAAAGACATCCTGCCTAGGATGGTCGACGACTACCGCGTCCTAGCCTACGACTTCGTGGACGAAAACAAGAAGGAAGCGCTCTACTGGCGCGACGTTGGTACGCTCGAGGCCTACTACGAGGCGAACATGGATATCGTCTCGGTCTCGCCAATTTTCAATTTGTATGACGAGCACTGGCCGATTCGCACCCATCAGCGGCAGTATCCTCCGGCGAAATTCGTTTTCGCGGAAAGCGGCCGCACCGGAACCGCCCTGGACTCCATCGTCTCCAATGGCTGCATCGTTTCGGGCGGCACGGTCAAGAATTCGGTTCTGTCGCCTGATGTGCGCATCAATTCCTACTCGGAAGTAGACGACTGCATTCTTTTTTCGCACGTAAGCGTCGGCCGTCGTTGCCGCATCCGCCGAGCCATTCTCGACCGCGACGTGCACATTCCTGAAGGCACCACGATCGGCTATGACGCCGAAGCGGACCGGCAGCGCTACTTCGTGACCGAAAGCGGCATTACCGTAGTAACCAGGGACTATTCGCTGTTCGAGAACCCCGTCTCAGTCGACTATTTCACCAGTGAATAGAGGGGCTTTGGCGAGTTTTCCCTTTCTGGGGTGGAA
The DNA here is from genome assembly GCA_035501655.1 of Candidatus Solibacter sp. Classification (GTDB taxonomy): domain Bacteria; phylum Acidobacteriota; class Terriglobia; order Terriglobales; family Acidobacteriaceae; genus Sulfotelmatobacter. The sequence continues at coordinate 316,831 of DATJVU010000040.1, read as the reverse complement.
CCCTTCTGGGCACTGCCCCCTTACTTCCGTTCGTTGACACCCGCGTTTTCTGAAAACAATATGGAGCTGTACCCAGGGGAATCGCGCGATAAACTGCGCCGACGGCGTGAGCTTTCGTCTCACGAGTGAGGCCGGTTTCCTTTTCGCGCGCTGGCCCGGTTCCCAGACCGCAGCCGATACAAACCTCGACGTACTTGAACCCAGGACCAAGGAGAGAGTTCATGAAGCAGATTCGGTTTACAAAACCCCCTCGCATCTTCGCAGGGCTACTGGTCGGGCTGGCGATGGTCATCACCTCGACCCCACTGGTTGCCGGAACTTTGGCCTCAGGTACGCGGCCATTTTATGACCAGCGCCAGGAAATTACGTTTTCAGCAACCGTATCGAGCGTGGTTGCCAAACCCGCGCGCGGCATCATGCCGGGTTCGCACCTTGTGCTGAATACTTCGTCGGGCCCAGTCGATGCCAGTCTGGGCCGCTTTGGCCTCACGGGCAAAGGCGCCTTGTCAGTGAGAGCTGGACAACAGGTGGAAGTTACCGGAGTCGTGAAGATTGTGCGGAACAAACAGATTCTCATCGTCCGCAACGTGAAAGTCGGCAGCCAGATCTATCAGATTCGTAACCAGTACGGAATTCCGGTTTCGCCGCAGGCTCGCACGCGTATAAACCAGAAAGCCACTGTGAAAGGAGAGGCGCTATGAACCGGAAATTCTTCCTGTATATTTTTTCAGCCTGTGCGGTTCTAGGCCTTGGCCTGCTCACCGGATGCAGCAGTTCCAGTTCGTCATCGCCGAAGACAACTGCGATCAGCGTCAGCAGCGGATCGGGGCAGAGCGCGACGGTCAGCACGGGCTTTACCAACCCTCTGGTTGCGATTGTGACCCTGGGCGGATCGCCGGTGAGCGGCGCTTCTGTCACCTTCACCGCGCCTTCATCCGGCGCAAGCGGCACATTCTCGTCAAACGGAACCGCGACAGAAACAGATACCACCGATGCGACCGGGAAAGCGACTTCGAGCGCTTTTGCGGCGAATTCAACTTCCGGGACCTACTCCGTTACGGCAACCACCAGCGGAGCCACGAGTCCCGCGAATTTCAGCCTCACCAACTCGGCAGTTACGGTCACTGCGAATACCTACGTGTTTTATCTGGCGGGGGAAGAGTTGATCAACTTCGGGCCGAATTATTACGCCGTCGTGGGAGCAGTGCAGATCGACGCGAGCGGCAACATTCTCGGCGGCGAACAGGACTACAACGATGCCTTCGGTCTCACTTTCTCCGACGCGATCACCGCGACCAACAGTGCGTTGGTGGTCGATTCGACGACGGGTCAGGGAACTCTAACGATTACAACCGCGGACACTTCAATCGGCGTCAATGGCGTCGAAACGCTCGGTGTGCAGTTCGTGAACAGTAACCACGCACTCGTCATGCAGTTTGACGGAACGGCGACTTCGAGCGGAAGCATGGATCTTCAAACCCTGCCGAGTTCGAGCGATGGCAACTACGCCTTCACCGTCGCCGGAGTCGATCCCAACTACAACCCGGCCGCGTTCGCGGGCGTCTTTACCATCAGCGGCACGTCGTTGTCGGGAACATCTGACTTCAACGATGCAGGATTCGTTTCCACCGGAGTGTCGTTCAGCGGCACGCTTTCGGCAGCGGATACCTTCGGGAAGGGCACCGTTACCGGCATCGGTTTCAACGGCGCGGCCTATAGCTACGACTACTTCCTCGTAGGACCTGGAACAATTCGGCTCATCGCCATGGATGCCACTGATTCCCTCGTGGGCTCGGCGTACGGCCAAGGAGCGGGCACATTTAACAATGCATCTTTGTCGAGCACTGTACTGGCTCTCTCGAACAACCCATGGAGCAGCAGTCTCAGCGCCATCGGGCAGTTCAGCACGAGCAATACGTCAAGCGACCCGGCAAGTTTTGCGGGCGTCGGCGAAGACGATGAATTGGACAACGGCTTTGTTTCAGCTCTCGCTGTTCCGACGGCTGGCACCTACTCGATTGCCAGCAATGGCTACGGCAGCCTGGCGCTCACCGGCGGAATCGGGGGCGGGAACGTAAGCCTGCTGGGAGTCTATATGGTGGACCCGGCGCTGAACATCAATGACCCCAACAACACGAACGGTGGGGGCGGCGCTCTCATCATCGACCTGGACTCGGTTAATACCGGGGCGGTCGGAGTGATGGTTCCGCAAACTGACACCACGAATTCCGACCTTACTGGCAACTATGCTGCCGGATGGCAGGATTTCAACTACTTCAACACCTGCACCGATTGTGAATTTGACATGATGGCGCAGGGAGCGTTGACCAGCAGCACGATTAGTCTGACTGGGTTGGTTAGTGATCCGTTCTTTACACTGGGGACACCGGACGCGACCAGCTCCGGAGACACATTCACCGGAACTCCGCTTGTCGACGGAACCAACGCCGGACGCTACTCGATGTTATCGACGAACGTGCCGGCCAATTCGCTGGCGGCCACAATCGACGGCGCATCAGGCGGCTTTGACCTGGTGATGTATCAGGCCAGCGGCGGGCAGTTGTTCTGGATGAACTATGACCCCGGATTCAACACCGTCTTCAGTGGCCCAATCGAGCAGCAGGGATCGCTGACTGGTATTCCGGCGGCGCGACGCTCGATGAAACTGCAAGCGAAGAAGCACTAGATTAGAAAAGCTAGGGTGCAGCCGGGTTCGTCCCGGCTGCTTTTTTTTGGACTTCGGAACCTGAAACAAAATTTTTTACCGCAGAGAACGCTGAGAACGGCCGCAGAGATCGCGGAGAAAAACTCTTGGGATGACGTTTATCGTTGGGTTGATCGAAGCGGTTGGGGGCGAACTTTCCTACAGCGGCTGGGCCTGTGTCTTTCGAAACACGCTGCACTTGAGCGTGCGGCGCCATTTTTTTGACATCCCCGGGCAATCGCCTTAGCATGAGGCACTACGCGTGCGGAGCCTCTTCGTTGCTCGATCAGACCATTTCCCATTACCGCATTATTGAAAAGCTGGGCGGCGGCGGTATGGGCGTGGTCTACAAAGCCGAGGACACACGCCTTCGCCGTTTCGTGGCGCTGAAATTCCTGCCGGACGCCGTGGCAAAAGATCCACAGGTTCTCAGTCGCTTTCAGAGGGAAGCCCAGGCGGCATCGGCGCTCAATCATCCCAACATCTGCACCATTTACGACATCGGCAATGAAAACGGGCAAGCCTTCATTGCCATGGAATATCTGGAAGGCTCGACGCTCAAGCATCTGATCGAAGGGCGTCCGCTGAAAACGCCGCAGCTGCTTGACCTGGGAATACAGATTTCGGATGCACTGGACGCCGCTCACACCGGGGGAATCGTCCACCGCGACATCAAGCCCGCCAATATTTTCGTGACGCAGCGCGGTCAGGCCAAGATTCTGGATTTCGGCCTGGCCAAGCTCACCACAAATCACGCAACTGACGCTTCGGCCGCGACCGTCGGGTCGCAGGCCGTCAGCCCCGACCAGCTCACGACGCCCGGGACTGCGATGGGAACGATCGGCTACATGTCTCCGGAGCAGGCGCGCGGCGAACCGCTCGATCATCGCAGCGATCTCTTCTCGTTCGGGGTCGTGCTTTACGAAATGGCGACCGGCAAACAGCCGTTCTCCGGAACCACGTCGGCCATTGTTTTTGAAGCCATCCTGAACAAAGTTCCTCCTGCGCCGGTTCAGTTGAATCCGGGGTTGCCGCCACAGATTGAAAGCATCCTGAACAAGGCGCTTGAAAAAGACCGCGATCTACGCTGCCAGAGCGCAGCCGAGTTGCGCGCGGATTTGAAACGCCTGAAGCGCGACACAGACTCTTCCCGGGCGCTCTCGAGGGGCGTGACTGGGGCGGTCGCCGCGAAACCACCGGTACTGGAAACAGCCGCCAAACGTACCTCGCTTTCCTTAGTCGTGATCGGTATTGTTTGCCTGCTTGCGTTCGCCATCGGACTTTTCGCAGGGAAGCGGATCTGGCAATCCATCGGACCCAGCGCGCCGCTCTATCACGAGATTACTTTTCGCCGTGGCGAGATTCGCTCCGCGCGATTTGCTCCCGACGGGCAGACGATCTTGTACAGCGCGGCCTGGCAGGGAAACCCGGTGGAAACTTTTTCCGCCCGACAAGGCATGGTGGAGTCACGCTCGATGGGGCTGGAGCGAACGGAACTCCTCGGGGTTTCGTCCAAAGGCGAGATGGCTCTTTCCCTGAACAATCATCCGGCGGGCACCTGGGTCAATGTGGGCACGTTAGCCCGCGCTCCGCTCGCGGGTGGTGCTCCGCGGCCGGTTCTGGAAAACGTCGAGTGGGCCGACTGGTCTCCTGACGGCAACAACCTCGCGGTCGTTCGCAGTGTTGGCGGGCGGGACCGGATCGAGTATCCCATTGGCAAGGTGCTCTACGAAACCAGCGGAGGTTGGATCAGCTATCCGCGTGTCTCGCCGAACGGCGATGCTGTCGCCTTCCTCGATCACCCCAACCAGGGTGACGATGGCGGCCTGGTTGCCATGGTGGATACATCCGGTCACAAGAAGGATCTGACCCGGCAGTGGTACGGCACTCAAGGTTTGGCATGGACTCCTGATGGCAAGGAAGTCTGGTTCACCGCGAGCGAACTGGGATTGTTCCATTACTTGACGGCGATCAATCCATCCTCCGGCGTACAGCGGCTGGTTACGCGCGTTCCCGGATCGCTCGATCTGTTCGATATATGGAAGGATGGACGCGTGCTGCTGGCGCGCTCGGACCGCCGCCGCGAAATCATGGGTCAGTACAACGGCGCCGACAAGGAACGCGACCTTTCCTGGCTGGACTACTCGTATCCCACCGATCTTTCGACCGACGGCAAGACTCTTCTTTTCGATGAAGAAGGCATCGGTGGCGGAGTGCAGTATGGCGAGGCGCAGGATCTGACCTATGCCGTTTATGTTCGCAATACGGATGGCAGCGCCGCCGTTCGTTTGGGCGAAGGCGGCGCGACCGCACTCTCGCCTGATCAGAAGTGGGCCATGGTGGCCACTCCGGTTTCTCCGTCACAGTTTCGACTGTTGCCCACAGGAGCCGGCGAGTCCCAATCGCTGACCAATGATTCCATCAACCACCAGTGGGCGCGATGGTTTCCTGACGGCAAACGCTTTGTCTTCTCCGGCAATGAGCCGCAGCGAGGAGTGCGCCTCTTTGTGCAGGATGTTTCCGGAGGAAAACCGTCGCCGATCTCACCGGAGGGAGTGGACGCGCAAAATTTCACCATTTCGCCCGATGGGTTGACGGTCGCAGGCATTGGGCCTGACCAGAAGGGCTACGTTTTTCCTGTCGCGGGTGGCGACCCTCGTCCCATTAATGGCTTGGAACCTGGCGAGGTCCCTCTTAACTGGAGTTCGGATGGACGGTCCCTTTATCTCTACCGGACCGGCGATGTGCCCGCGCGAGTGTTCCGCATAGAATTAGCCACCGGGAAGAAAAGCGTGTGGAAGCAGATTGCCCCGCTTGATCCTACGGGAGTCTCCACGATTGGGCCGATCATGATGACTCCTGACGGGAAGAGTTACGTCTACGGCTTCCATCGCTCGGTTGGAGACCTCTATCTGGTCGAAGGGCTCAAGTAGATATGCTCGATCAGACTATTTCCCATTACCGCATCATCGAGAAGCTTGGTGGCGGCGGTATGGGCGTGGTCTACAAGGCGGAGGACACACGTCTGGGCCGCTTCGTTGCGCTGAAATTCCTTCCTGAAGATCTGGCGCAGGATCGCCAGTCGCTTGAGCGATTTCGTCGCGAGGCCAAGGCGGCCTCGGCGCTGAATCATCCGAACATCTGCACCATTTACGACATTGGCGAAGAGGGCGGCCGCGCTTTTCTCGTCATGGAGTTTCTCGACGGCGCGACGCTGAAGCATTTGATCGGCTCGCGGGCCATGGAGTTGGAAACGATTCTTTCGCTGGGGATCGAGATTGCCGATGCGCTCGATGCGGCGCACGCCGAGGGTATTGTGCACCGCGACATCAAGCCGGCAAATATTTTTGTTACCAAGCGCGGGCACGCGAAGATTCTGGATTTCGGCCTGGCGAAAGTGAAAGCGGAGCCCAAGGCCTCGAGCAGTGTTCCTGACGTGACTGCGGCGACTGCGGTCGAAATCGAGGAGCACCTGACGAGCCCGGGCTCGACTCTGGGCACGGTGGCTTACATGTCGCCGGAGCAGGCCAAGGGCAAAGAACTCGATTCGCGAACCGATCTGTTTTCGTTTGGCGTGGTGCTCTACGAGATGGCGACGGGAGTTTTGCCGTTTCGCGGTGATACGTCGGCGTTGATCTTCGATGCGATTTTGAACCGGGCACCGGTTTCTCCGGTGCGGCTGAATGCGGATCTGCCGGCGAAGCTGGAAGATCTGATCAACAAGGCGCTCGAAAAAGATCGCAACCTGCGCTACCAGCATGCGGCCGACATCCGCGCTGATCTGCAACGGCTGAAGCGAGACACTGATAGCGGGCGAGCGCTGGCAACGACTTCGGCGGATGAAGATAAATTGCCGCTACCGGAGCCTCGGGCGTCTTCCGCCAAATCTCCGGCGGCGTCAGGTTCTTCGCGTGTGGCTGCTGCTTCTTCTAAAAAAGTGCCAGTTGCGTCCACGCCCGAGCCGAGGAAGAATTCCCGCACGTTAATCATCGTCGCTGCGGCCATCGTGATTGCACTTCTTGTCGCCGGTGGCTTGTACTTCCGCTCACGACAGTCGGCCAAGCTGACGGAAAAAGACGGCGTGCTACTAGCCGATTTCGTAAATACCACGGGCGATGCTGTATTCGACGGCACTTTGAAGCAGGCTCTCGCCGTCCAGCTGGAGCAGTCGCCTTACCTCAACATCCTGCCGCAATCGACGATTCAGAAGGCGCTGCGCCTGATGGGGAAATCTCCTGACGAGCGCGTGACCAACGACATTGCGCGCGAGATTTGCCAGCGCGAAGGCGTGAAAGCGATGCTGACCGGTTCGATCTCGAGCCTGGGCAGTCATTACGTGATCGCGCTCGAAGCCATCAACGCGCAGAGCGGAGATGCGTTGGCCAGTGAGCAAGCCGAGGCCGAAAGCAAAGAGAAAGTACTGAAAGCGCTGGATCAGTCAGCCTCAAAGCTGCGCGAGAAACTCGGCGAGTCGATCGGATCGATCCAGAAATTTGCCACGCCGCTCGAAGCGGCAACAACTTCCTCTCTCGATGCCTTAAAGGAATACAGCCAGGGACAGGCATTCCACGACCGTTTCGATGATGACGCCGCCATGCCGCATCTGAAGCGCGCGGTCGAGATCGATCCCAACTTTGCCATGGCGTGGGCGGTGCTCGGTGTGGCCTACAACAACCTGACCCAGACTGCGCTGGCGTCCCAGGCGCTGCAAAAAGCCTTCGATTTGAAAGACCGAGCTAGCGAACGTGAGCGCTTCTACATCTCGGGGCACTACTACGACACATACACGCGGCAGGCAGAACCGTCAGCTCAACTATTGCAGCAGTGGATCCAGACTTACCCGCGCGACCGGGTTCCGCGCGACAACCTGTCGCTGCTGTATTCCACGCTGGGGTGGTATGAGAAGGCATTGCCCATCGCCATTGAAGCCGTAAGAGGGGACGCGAAAGATCCTTACGCGTACCAGAATCTGGCTGCAATTTATGTCGCGCTGGGGCGTTATGAAGAAGCCAAGGCAGTGATTGACCAATCCATCGCGAATGACGCCGCCTCGTGGTCGCTGCATCTCGATACGTTCTTTATGGATTTCATCCGCGGCGATGACAATGCTTTGCGGAAGGAACTGGAACAGGCCGTCGGCCAGCCTCAGGAGCCGATTCTGAGCTCTCTGTATTCTGACAGCGAATGCGCCCAGGGCAAGATCAAGCAGGCGCGTATCGATTACGCGCGAGCGGCGGCTTTAGCGCAGAGCAAGGGATACAAGGGCTTCAGCGCCGGCGTCTTGATTTCTGAGGCGACGTGCGACGCACTCACCGGCTATCCGGCGGAGGCCCGGCAACTGGCGAATTCGGCTCTCGGAAACCTGGAAGACTCCGATGCGAAGTCGCAGGCGGCCGGAGTATTTGCGGTTGCGGAAGATGCGCCGGCGGCACAGAAGCTTGTTGATACGCTGGCTAAGACATACCCAACCGACACGCTGCTCAATCAGGCATTTCTTCCCGGCGTGCGGGCGATGTTGAGCCTTGAGAAAAATCAGCCGGCGCAGGCACTTGCGCAAATCGAATCGGCGGTGCCCTACGAGTGGGGATTCGGTCCGCGCGACGTCGGATACTGGCCGGCTCACATTCGTGGAGAGGCTTTGCTGCGCTCCCACGATGGCGCGAACGCTGCCATCGAATTCCAGAAAATTCTGGCGCATCGCGGCGTCAATCCTACGGACCCGCTTTACACGCTGGCGCATCTTGGATTGGGCCGGGCCTACGCGCTGGCGGGAGATACGGCAAAAGCAAAGCTGGCCTATCAGGATTTCTTCGCCGTGTGGAAAGATGCGGACTCGGACGTGCCAATTCTGAAAACCGCTAAAGCGGAGTACGAGAAGCTGAAGTAAGTCAACGGCAGAAACGGAAGGCGAAGGAATGGCGGAGAATAAAACCAAACCCACCAAGATAAGTGTAGCGAAGTTCATCAGTGCGATCACGGACTCGACCCAGCGCTCCGACGCCAAGGCGCTCGCCAAGTTGATGCAAGAGGCTACCGGCGAAAAGCCTCAGATGTGGGGGCCATCGATCATAGGCTTCGGCAGCTGTCACTATCGCTACGAGAGTGGGCGGGAAGGCGATATGCCGATCGTCGGTTTCTCGCCGCGCAAGGCGGCAACGGTTTTGTACAGTGTGCTCTGCAGCGATGCGAAGGCAATGCTGCCCAAGCTCGGCAAGTACTCCACCGGCAAGGGCTGTCTCTACATCAAGAAGCTCGCGGACGTGGATGCCAAAGTGTTGCAGGCGATGGTTGTGACAGCTGTCGCCGAAAAGCGAGAGCGGCACTCCAAAACGGCTTAGGCTGAGCAACAGCCGCTCACCTCAGTAATCTTGCATACCTCTTTGTATCCCCACACAATCGACCTGGCTTGAATCTTGTTCGCCAGGAGCAGGTCGTGGGCAGATTGTTCCGTGTGATCGTGGTCGCCGGCTGCGTGCTGGCGTCGCTGTGTACGGGCGTTCGAGCGGTCGATACGCGCAAGATCGTTCTACCGAGTCCTCAACTGATTCACTGCCGCTCGGCGAACTGCTCGCAGTTATGGAAGCAGGATTCGGTCGAAGGCATTACCTACCCCGCACAGGTGCTGACAGATTTTGTGAATGGCGAAGTCGTGGGACTGATTGCTGTTTACGATCGGTCGGTATCGACGGAAGAGATTCGGGCGGAGATCAACGCAGTCTATGGAAACTCGCCGCAAGTCGTTCACGACATCTGGCGCGTGGAAGCGGAGCAACTCGTTATTTCGCTTGCCAAAACGCAAAGCGGGGCCAACGAAGTCATCTATCTAAAGATTGGGACCTACGCCTCGCACGTGCCTTCTGAGCGCCTGGATTGCCCCGGCCAGCCGTTTAAGAAGCCGTGGTTCTTACCTTGACGTTGATTCGCTGAATTCGCCGAGCGGCATTTTAGAATCCAATTCACCGCCGGAAACGTCTGATATCTGTTAGCGTCCCTGCTATCTCACGACAATGCACTCCGCTCAGCGCCCAAGCCGGTGGATGGTGATTCTTGCCTTCGGGCTGGTGTACCTGTTCTGGGGCTCGACCTACCTTGGCATCGACATTGCCGTGCAAAGCATTCCTCCGGCGCTGATGTGTGCCACGCGGTTTTCCATTGCGGGCGTGGTGATGCTCGCGGTGTGCGCGCTGACCGGAAGAAAGATTTTCGTGACGCCCCTCCAGATCGCCCGGTGCGCGGTTGTAGGCGTTCTGCTGCTGATGGGCGGGAATCTGACCTTGTCTTACGCCGAACTCATCGTGTCGTCGGGATTGGCCGCCCTCATTATCGCCATCACGCCGCTGTGGTTTCTCGTGCTCGATTCGCTCTTGCTCGGCGATCACCACATTTCTGGACGCGGCAAGGCCGGGCTGGCGCTGGGAATACTTGGATTATTCATTCTGGTGTGGCCGCAATTACAGGCCGGAACCATGGGCCATCGCGAATTCTGGGCGTCGATCAGCCTGATTGGCGGATCATTCAGCTGGGCGCTGGGATCGGTGTTATCGAAGCGCTGGCAGTCGGGGCTCGACGTGTTCAGCGCGACCGGATGGCAAGTGACCGCGGCGGGCGTGTCCAATTTTATTTTTGCGTTGTTTGCAGGCGATCTCTCGCACGTGCGCTGGACGGCACGCGGGATCGGCGCCGTGCTGTATCTGGTGGTGTGCGGATCGTGGATCGGCTATACCGCATATATCTGGCTGCTGGAGCATGTGCCTACGTCGAAAGTTTCGACGTATGCGTACGTGAATCCGGTAGTGGCGGTTTTTCTCGGCTGGCTGATTCTGCACGAGCGCGTGGACCGCTTCATCCTGGCGGGAAGCGCGATTGTTGTGCTGTCGGTGATTCTGGTGACCAGCGCCAAGGTGAAGGAGAAGTCGGCCGCCGCGGAACTGCCGGCCGTGGAAGCGGCGGGCGATTGATGCGGTTACGCGACGGGTTCGCGGCTGTGCTAGATTGAGCTCTGCGGGGCCCATAGCTCAACGGTTAGAGCAGCAGACTCATAATCTGTTGGTTCCAGGTTCAAATCCTGGTGGGCCCACCAGATGCGCGGTATCCTCTCTTCTTTCGGGATTTTACTCCGGTCTTACGATTAACCAACATGGAACGCGCGCGCGCCGCTGCGATTGACACTACAATCGGGCCAGTACTAGAGTTGCTTAGTTTTAAATAACAATCTAGTTAACAGATTAGAGGGGGCAGGCATGCGGTCGATGCGATTGGCGGCAGGGATATTTCTCTGCCTGGCCACAGTTTCCACGTTCGCGCAGGATCCCACCAAAGTGGAACCCAGACACTACAAGCTGGATTTTGAGAACGACCGGGTGCAGGTGGTCACGGTACACTACGAAGCGCACGAAAAATCCGCGCTGCACGAACATCCCGGGGGCGTGGTCGTGAGCCTCACCGAGGCCCATCTTCGGTTCATCGATGAGAATGGAAAAGTACGCGAGGTTTTTTCCAAGCCGGGAGAGGCGCGGTGGTATCCGCCGTTTAAACACCGGGTTGAGAACCTCGGCGATACCGCGTACGAGGGCGTCTACATCGGGATCAAGGGGAAACTATCGACCGCTTCGGGCGCTGCCGGCGATCCCGCAATGGACCAGCAAGCTGCGCAGCTTCTGGCTGCTTATCTTGCGACGATGAAGCGTTGAGCGAGTTAAGACGCTAATCTGCGGCGCTATCCGCATAATGGGGACGCGTCGGTTACCATCGGAGCAGTTCCGATGAACCCTTCGCCACACCTGCCCTCGCCACATCGGCCTCCGCCACATCTGCCTCCGCACTGGAAACAGGCATTGCTCCTCGCCGCCACTGTTTTTATCTCATGCATTTATTTCTACGAAGGCGGCGGGTGGAACCAGAACTCGCGCTTCGATCTGGTGCGGGCGATTGTCGAGCGTCACACACTGCAGATCGACGCGTTTCACGAAAACACGCAGGATAAGGCTTACTTTCAAGGTCATTACTACTCCGACAAGGCGCCCGGCCTCGTCTTTCTCGCCGTGCCATTCTTTGCGGTTGCGCGGCCCGTGCTGCGGATGGCCGGAGTCGACCCGGAGTCGCCGCGTGGAGAATTTGAGCTCTCGTATCTCGTCGGCGCCGGATCGGTGGCGCTGCCCATAGCCTTGGCGGCAATGTGTGTTTTTCTGCTGTGCTTAAGATTTGGTGCCGATGTTTCCGGAGCCGCATTCGCCACACTCGTGATGTGCGTAGGAACTCCGCTGTGGGCGTATGCGAGTTTGTTTTGGGCGCATGCCCTCGTGGGCGCTTGCCTCGTCTTCGCTTTGGCAGCCGCCATGAAACTGGCGCCTGGCCAGAACAACTTTCTGTGGGCGCTGGCGGTTGGACTTGCGGCAGGGTGGGCGACGGTGACGGAATATCCGGCTGCGCCTGCGTCGGCGATATTGGCTGTTTTCGCTGTGTCGCGCGTTTGGAAAGATAAAGATGGGGGCGCGAGGTTGAGAGCGGCATTTGGAATAGGAGTCGGGGCCGCAATCTGCATCGCCGTATTGCTGGGATATTTGTACGCAGCATTTGGATCGTTCCGGCCTAGCTATTCGTATTACGATCCGCAGTCTTTTTCATTCATGCAGCAACAGGGGTACATGGGTTTGACGTATCCGCATCCTGATCGACTGCTGAAGCTTTTGTTTGGTTGCTCGCGCGGGTTGTTCTTCGCGTCCCCGGTGATGCTGGTGGCGCCGGTAGGATTGTGGTGGAGTTGGAAACAGAAAACGAATCGTGGAGCGATGCTGGTGATTGCCGCGATCGCTGCCTACTACTTTCTGTTCAATGCATCTTTCTATTGGTGGAAAGCGGGTCTCTCGTTCGGGCCGCGCTATGCGGGAGCGTGCATTCCACTGCTGTGCGTGGGCTTATCTGTCGCGTGGTCCCGGGCGAAGCGGATGTGGCGGATCGTCATAGACATGCTGGCTCTAGCCAGCGTTTTTGTTGCGCTGGCCGTGATCTCGACGAACTCGCAGCTTTCGATGCAGGACAGTTGTCCGCTCTTCCATCAAAGCCTGCCGGCCTTCGTGGCGGGTCAACTGTCGCTTAATCATGACTCGATGCTGACGGTTACAGAAGCGCAGTCAGGAACTTACGGAGCCTTCAATCTCGGCGAATTGCTTGGATTGCGCGGGCTCGCGAGTCTGATTCCACTGTTCGGCTTGTGGGCGACCGCCGCGGTTTGCTGGTGGCGCCTTCAGCGCTCTGAAAGAGCGGAGTGAAATTCCTGTAAAATAGTTCCTTCTCGTGGCCACCGTGGACCAACAGGCAGCAGCTAACGAAGTCGACCTCCTTCGCAGAGTTTATGTGGCCTTCAATCGGCGAGAGATCGAGACGGTGCTTGAAGCGATGCACCCCGATGTGGATTGGCCGAATGGCATGGAGGGAGGCCGCGAGCACGGAAAGGCCGCCGTGCGCGCCTACTGGCGGCGGCAGTTCGAAATTTTGGATCCTAAAGTCGAGCCGCAGGCCTTCACCCAGGAAGCGGACGGCCGCATCGCAGTTGCCGTGCACCAGGCAGTTCACGACAAGGCTGGGAGACTCCTGGTCGATCAGATCATCCAACATGTGTACGACATCCGCGACGGACTGATTCGCAGCATGGAGATCCGGCCGCGTAGTTTTTTAAGTGAGGAGATCTTCAGCGAGGGAAATATGGCGCATACGGTTTTTTGCGTGAAGTTCAAGAAGGAAATGCCGGGATTGGACGAGCCGCCCTTTGACAACGATCTGGGCCGAAAGGTTTATGACAACGTCAGCCAGGAAGCGTGGCGCATGTGGATGGAGCACTGCAAAATGCTGCTCAATGAGTATCGGCTGAATCCGGCGCGACGCGAGGATCAGGAAGTGATCGTCAAGCAGTTGGAGATGTTTTTCTTCGGCGAGGGCTCGGCCCGGCCGAAGGAGTATGTGCCGCCGCAGGAATAGGTGCGGAGCTTGGCGAATGGTGGCGTTTCTGGAAAAAGCTTTTGACCGCAGAGATCGCAGAGAAAGGCCGCAGAGAGCGCTGAGAAGGGCCCGAAATAGAGCGCTGAGAAATGCCCAGAGATCGCTGAGAAAATCTCTCAGGCAAGTCTCGTGATGCGGCCCACCCGCTAAGAAGTTCCCAATCTTCCCGAATCAGACCGCGATAAATTGCAACAGCCTACCTGAATTCCTGTATATCGCCAGCAGTGTCGGGTCGCATCCAATTCTGTAGTACAGCTACGTCCAGCACACGCATTAGAATTGCAGCAAATAGCGCATGTGTTGATTTGGGGCGTGCGCTCGGAAGAGAAGCGAATTTCGAGAATGGGAGATCAACCTGATGAGCAATACTTTTTCGCGCTTGCAGCAGCGGAGTCGAGCGCTCGGGGTTGTTACGGCGCTGCTCGCGCTGATTCTTTCCGTATCCGGATTTTTAACCAGGGCAAATGCGCAAGATCAAGATGACGACGACCCGCCGGGCCGAGTAGCACGGCTTGGGTACATGGAAGGTTCCGTTTCATTTCAACCGGCTGGCGAGAACGAATGGGTGGAAGCTGTCCCCAACCGCCCGATGACGACCGGAGACAAGCTTTGGGCGGATCAGAACTCTCGCGCCGAAGTGCAACTCGGGTCAGCGTCGATCGACCTCGGCCCGAACACGGGTTTTTCTTTTTTAAACCTTGACGACCGCACCGTGCAGATTCAGTTGAGCGCCGGCACGCTGAACGTGCGCGTGCGCGAACTGGATCGCGACAGCGTGTTCGAAGTGGACACGCCCAATCAGGCTTTCACCGTTTACCAGCCGGGCCGCTACCGCGTGGAAGCTTCAGAGAACGGCGACTACACGGTGGTGACGATTCGGCAGGGCGAAGGCGAATCGACCGGCAACGGACAGAGCTACACGATGCATGCCGGGCAGAGATTTACATTCAGCGGAACCGACTCTTTGAATGCCGACGTGCAGGAGATCGGACCGCCTGACGGATTCGACAATTGGAGCGATGCGCGCTTTCGCCGTTACGACGATTCACCGTCGGCGCGGTATTGCTCACGTCACATGGTCGGCTACGAAGATCTCGATGACAACGGCGACTGGCGCGACTATCCGCAATATGGGCACATGTGGTTTCCGCGCGTCGAGGCGGGATGGGTGCCTTATCACACAGGACACTGGGCCTGGATCGATCCGTGGGGATGGACCTGGGTCGACGATGCCCGCTGGGGATATGCGCCATTTCACTACGGCCGTTGGCTTTGGGTTGAAGGTCGCTGGGGATGGATCCCGGGGCCGATTGACGTGCGCCCGGTCTATGCGCCAGCGTTGGTCGTATTTGTTGGCGGGGGTGGAGTCGCCTTCGGCGGCAACGTCGCGTGGTTCCCCTTGGGCCCGCGCGAAGTGTATGTGCCGGCCTATCGCGTGAGTCGGGCTTACGTCAATCGCGTGAATGTCACGAACACGACGGTCAACGTAACCAATGTCACGAACGTCTACAACACAACCATCGTCAAGGACAATACGACCATCAACAACGTCACCTATGTGAACCGCAATGTGCAAGGAGCCGTGACGGCGATGCCGCAACGTGCCTTTGCCAGCGCGCAACCCGTGGCGCGCACCGCAGTGGCTGTGAACGCGCGTGAAATTTCATCGGCGCCATTGAGTGCGCGGGCGGCTGTCCCGCCTGTGCAGGCTGCCGTTCTTGGAGCGCATGCAAATACTGCGAATCGTGTTGCCGCTCCGCCGCAAGCCATTGCGAGCCGGCAGGTGATTGCCAAGGCTGCGCCTGCTCCGCCGCCGCCGTCTTTTGCGGCGAGAGAGCAAGCGCTGGCGCAGCATCCGGGTCAGCCAGTGCCGCGCCAGGAAATGGCGAAGCTCGCTCCTGCGCGGCCGACGGATGCTCCACTCGTAAGACGGGCGCCGCCTGCCAAGCCAGCCATGGCGACCCCTGCTCCGGCGAACCAGACTCCGAGTCAGTTGGCGAACCGTCCGGGAAATCGACCGGCGAATGCGCCGGCTGCGAACACTCCGGCTACGGCTGCTCCGGGCGGGAATGCGCGGCCCTTCACGCCGCCCAGTACGAATCGCCCGGCACCTAATAATCAACCTGCGAGTCAGCCCGCACCGGGGAATCGTCCGGAAGCGAATGCGCCGCAACCGAATCGACCTGAGCCAAATCAACCCGAGCCGAATCGGCCTGCGCCGCCTGCACGCAACGATCGTCCACCCTCGGCACAACTGAACAATCAACCCAACAACCAGCCGCAACCGAATCGTCCGGAGATGAATCGTCCGACTGCTGCGCCGCCGGAAACGAATCGTCCGCGGCCTCCGGCCAATGAGGCTCCGAATAATCGCCCGGAACCGAATCGTCCACAACCGAATCAGCCGCAGCCGAATCAACCTGAGCCCAACCGTCCGCAGCCGAGTCGCCCTGCGACACCGGAGCGGAACGATCGCCCATCGAATGATCGTCCAACCAATGATCGTCCACCTTCGGCGCAGCAGAATAACCGTCCGGAACCAAACCGTCCAAATGCAGCGCCGCCGGAGACAAATCGCCCGCAGCCACCAGCGAATGAGAATCCGCCGCGGAATGCTGCTCCGGGGAATCGGCCGCAGCCCAGTCGTCCGCAACCGGAGCCGAATCGTCCGGAGAATCAACCGCGGCAGAATCCGCCGCAGAACAATTCTCCGCAGAATTACCGTCCGCAACCCGAGCGGCCGCCGGCGGAGGCGAGGCCGAATCCACAGCAGCAGCAAAAGCCGAGGCCGCAGACTCCGGACGAGAAGAAGCGTCAGGAGGATCGGAAGAATGACGAGAAGCCGAAGCCTCCGCAGTGAGATGTGTTGATTGGAGCCCCGGACGCATTCGTCCGGGGCTTTCGCCGCAAATGTTGACCCCAAATTGTTGTCGCTTCCTGGGCGGACGAATGCGTTCGCCCCTCCACGATCGTGTTTGCAATACGATTGCTTTCTCCCAGGAGTAGAATTCCTCACAACACGTTGCTGCGGGATGCAACGCTAGGTCCACTACACGTCACTATTCAACAAGCTGTGTTGCATTCCCCGTTCGTGGGACCGGGATGATTGGCCAACGGCTGTCACATTACCTTATCGAGGAACAAATCGGCGCGGGCGGGATGGGAGTGGTTTACCGTGCGCACGACGAGCAACTCGACCGCGACGTCGCGATCAAGGTGCTGCCCAAGGGGTCTGTCGCCGATGAGACAGCACAGAAGCGTTTTCGCAAAGAGGCGCTGTCTCTTGCGCGCCTGAATCATCCCAACATTGCAACCGTTCACGAGTTCGGAAGCCAGGATGGCATCGACTTTCTGGTCACCGAATATATCGCCGGTATTACCCTGGACACCAAACTGGCTCGCGGCCCGCTTCCGCCGCCGGAAATTGTGCGACTGGGGTTGCAGCTTGCCGCGGGGCTCGCGG
This sequence comes from Candidatus Solibacter sp., assembly GCA_035501655.1. Taxonomy (GTDB): domain Bacteria; phylum Acidobacteriota; class Terriglobia; order Terriglobales; family Acidobacteriaceae; genus Sulfotelmatobacter. The sequence continues at coordinate 299,669 of DATJVU010000040.1, read as the reverse complement.
CGGCGCATCACCAGGGAATCGTGCATCGTGATCTGAAGCCAGGAAATCTGCGCATCACCACCGACGGAAGGCTGAAGATTCTGGATTTCGGTTTGGCGCAGTTCGTGGCGGTGGCGCACGGCGGCGATCTGGGAATGACGGCGACCGCGACCATGACGAAGTCGCAGGAAACGAGCGGGACTCTGCCCTACATGTCGCCGGAACAGCTCAGCGGCCAAGCTGCCGATGCGAGCAGCGACATCTGGGCGGCGGGAACGGTTCTCTACGAAATGGCGACGGGCAAGCGCCCATTTCCGCAGAAAGTTCCGGCGCTGATGATCAACGCGATTTTGAATCAGGCTCCAGAGCCGCCAAGCAAGCTCAGCCCCGTTCCGCCCGAACTGGAAAACGTAATTCTGAAGGCGCTGGAGCGCGATCCGGTGCGGCGCTACCGCACAGCCGAAGATCTCGGCGCCGACCTGGAGCGGACGGTCGCGTCGACCTCTACGGCAGCGGTTCCGGTTACGCCGAAAAAAAACGTTCAGTTTCCCGTTGCGGCGGCAGTCCTGATCGTTGCGCTCGCAGTGGGAGGATATTTTTATCTACATCGCAGTCGACAGGCTGCGTCCGGTCCGCTGGCACCGCCGCGGCGATCGGTGGCAGTGCTCGGGTTCAAGAATCTGTCTGCCAATCCTGAGAAATCATGGCTTTCGACGGCGCTCTCGGAGATGCTCACGACCGAGTTGAGCCAGGGGGACCAACTGCGCACTATTCCTGGGGAAAGCGTCGCGCAAATGAAGGCGAATCTCGCATTGCCGGATGCCGACAGCTTCAGCCAGCAGACGCTCACTCGCATCCGGCAGAATCTGGGCAGCGATAACGTCGTCGTGGGCTCGTATGTTTTCCTGGGCAACGGCTTGCTGCGCCTTGATGTGCGCTTGCAGGATGCGGTCGCCGGAGAGACGCTGGCGTCGGTCTCAGAAAAAGGAAACGAGACGGAAATCGACAGTCTGGTCGGCAAGGCCGGCGCGGAGCTTCGCGCGAAGCTTGGTGTTGGCGCGCTCTCCGATGCGCAGTCGGCACAGGTTCGTGCTTCGATGCCGGCGAATGCTGAGGCAGCGCGGCTGTACTCCGAAGGATTGCAACGCTTGCGAGTGTTTGACGCTCTGGCGGCGCGCGATGCGCTCGAGAAAGCCGCGGCGGTCGATCCGAAGCATGCGCCTACGCACTCGACGCTCGCGGAAGCGTGGTTCGTTCTGGGGTATGACGAAAAGGCGAAGGATCAAGCCAAGCTGGCGCTTGATCTCTCCTCGAAGGCATCCCAGTCATCGCGGGAAGAACGCTTGCTGATCGAGGGACGCGCGCATGAGCTGATGCGGGAGAGGCCTGAGGCGATCGAAAGCTATCGCGCCCTGTGGGGGTTTTTCCCCGACAACATTGATTACGGGCTGTTCCTGATCCGGGCGCAAATTGCCGGCGGTCACGCCGCCGATGCCGAAAATGTACTTTCACAACTGCACAAGCTGCCGGCCAGCGACGGCGATACGGCGCGCATCGACCTGGCGGAAGCAGCGGTGGCATCGGCTCTTAGCGACTTCAAACGGCAACAGTCGGCAGCGGAGCGGGCGGCCTCGCGCAGCCGTGCGGCGGGCGCCACGCTTCTCGTGGCCGAGTCGCTGCAACTGGAAGCCGAAGCCTGGGAGCGCATGGGGCAATCGCAGAAAACGATCGACGAGTTGCATCAGGCGCACGATTTATTCGCTTCGGCAGGAAACAGACAAGGCGCCGCGCGCACCGTGGTGGCGGTAGGCGATCTACTCTTTGACCAGGGGGACTACGAGGGTGCCAAGAAGCAGTTTGAGGACGCATTGAAAGTGTTTCAGGAACTGGGCGCGCGCAAAGGCATTCGCGGGTGTTATGAGCGCATCGGTAATGTTTACTACGGCGAGGGGCGGATGCACGAGTCGCTGAAGCCCTACCAGCGGGTTCTGGATTTTGACCTGGAAACCAACGACGCTGTCGGGCTGGCCAGCGACTACGGCAACATGGCCAATGCCCTCGATGGGCTGGGCGAATTAAAGGAAGCTCTGAAAATGCAGCAGCAGTCGCTGGATGCGTTTAATCAGATTGGCGACCGCCGCGGAAGTTCGGCGACCATCAACAACCTTGGGAATCTGTATGTCGAGATGGGCGACTTTGAGCAGGCGCGGAAGTATTTCGATCAATCCCTAAAGCTTTCGCGCGAGATTTCTTACAAGCGCGGGGAGCCCTACCCGTTGTCTGGTTTGGGCGACGTTTCTCTTGCCCAAGGCGACCTCGAAGGCGCAACGACGAAATATCAGGAGGCTCTTGCGCTGTGCAAAGAGATGAACGACGAAGATTTCGCGGCGCAGTTGAACGTCGGATTGGCAGTTGTGGCTCTTGCCGAGAAACGCTTCGCTGATGGCGCGAATTTGGCCGGGCAAGCTGCAGGGGTTTATGAGAAAAGCAATGTTCCGGCGAATGCCGCGTGGGCTGAGGCAATTCGTGCCCGGAATCTGCTGGGCGCAGGGAACCTGGCGGAGGCACAGCCGGCGGCCGCGAAAGCGCTCACGCTTTCCCGACAGGGGAGCAGTGAGACACCGCGTTATGAAGCCGCGATGGCCGCGGCCAGGGTCAAGGCCCGCCAGGGGAAGGCGGCGGAGGGTCTGAAACAGCTTGAGCCGGCTCTGACCTCCGCGAAAAAATTTGGCTATCGGCACTACGAATATCAGATTCGGCTTGCCCTCGCGGAGATTGAGTTGTCGAGCGGATCGCCGGCGGCGCGTGGTCACCTTGCATCGGTTGAAAAAGACGCGCGGCAGCAGGGAGCCCTGCTGGTTGCGAATCAGGCACGTGCTCTTCTTGGCGGCGAGGCAGCGAAATCCGGCTCGCAGTAAGGGATATCCCTCGCCACAGGACAGTGGTATGGAGATCCCTCGCCCCGCTGGAAAAAAGGCGGGGCTTCGGGATGACGCCTTTCTGAACTTGGTACGCAAGATTTCAACTGAGCCCATTCGTGTGTTACCAAGGGGGTTACGCGCCGCGGGTTGTTCCGGCTATAATCAACTGTGATGTTGGTCGATTGCGATGAAGCGCCCGCGTTCCAATTCGCAAGTTCTGTTCTCTCATCGGCCGGAGTGCTGGCTGGACGGTTTGGTCTGTCCGCGGCGCTATCGCGCCAATTTGCCTTCCCGGCTTCGTCCCAGCCTCTTCGGTAGCGATTAATTCATTCCTCTGCCTGATTCGCCCTGCTCGCCGTGCGTCTCAACCCAGACTCGGCGTTCATGGGCATGATGAATCGACAACTGGCCAAGAACCATTGGCCCGCCCTTACGGAGGATGCCATGACTACCGAAACGATGACGGTACCCACAACCAGAACGACCGTCAGTCCCAAGATTAAGACCGCCCTGCCCGGCCCCAACGCCAAGCGCGTGCTCGAGGGCGATCAGAAGTACATTTCTCCGTCGTACACGCGATCGTACCCGCTCGTCGCGAAGAGCGGACGCGGCATCGTGGTTACCGATGTTGACGGCAACGAATTCTTCGATTTTTCCGCCGGCATCGCCGTGACTTCCACTGGCCATTGCCACCCTGATGTGGTTGCGGCTATTCAAAAGCAGGCGGGCGAACTCATCCACATGTCGGGTACGGATTTTTATTACGAGAACATGGTGGAACTCGCCGGCCGCTTGTCGAAGATTGCGCCCATGCGCGGGCCGCATCGCATTTACTACGGCAACTCTGGAGCCGAGGCGATCGAGTGCGCGCTGAAGCTGGCGCGTTATCACACCAAACGGCAAAACGTGATCGCATTCTTCGGCGCGTTCCATGGGCGGACGATGGGTGCACTTTCGCTGACAGCCTCCAAGCCGCAGCAGCGGCGGCGATTCGCTCCGCTGGTTCCGGGCGTAACGCATGTGCGCTATCCCGACGTGTATCGCGGCTGCGTCGGCGGCACGCAGGATGCAGACAATTTCGCGCTCGGATGCGCGCGCTTCATCGAAGAGAAGCTTTTCAAGACGACGCTTCCTCCCGAGGAAGTGGCTGCCATCTTCGTTGAGCCGGTGCAGGGCGAAGGCGGATACGTCGTTGCTCCCACGATCTTCATGCAGGAGCTGCGGCGCATCTGTGATCGCCATGGCATTATGCTGGTCCTTGACGAAGTGCAATCTGGAATTGCGCGTACCGGCAAGTGGTTCGCGGTCGAGCACACCGGAGTTGAGCCCGACATGGTCTGCATCGCCAAGGGGATCGCTTCCGGCATGCCGCTGGGTATCACCATGACGAAGGCTGACATCATGGACTGGGTTCCGGGCTCGCATGCATCCACGTTTGGTGGCAACCCGGTAGCCGTCGCTGCCGCTCTTGCGACGCTCGACGTGATTGAAAAGGAGCGGCTGCTGGAGAATTCGACGAATGTCGGCAATCACATCATGAAGCGCATGGCGGACTGGCCGAAAAAACTGAAGCTGGTCGGCGATGTGCGCGGCCGCGGATTGATGATCGGCGTCGAGATCGTGAAAGATAAGGTCACGAAAGAGTACGGCGCCGCCGAGCGCGATCGCATTGTCGAACTGGCGTTTGAGCGCGGTATTCTCTTCCTGGGTTGCGGGCCGAGCACGATCCGGATCTGTCCACCGCTTGTGGTCACAAAGGAAGAAGCTGACGTTGCGGTCGATATTCTCGAAGAGTGCATAAACCTAGTTGGGGCGTAAACCTTCGCCCATTAAGAAAATCGGCCTCGCTTGAGCGAGGCCGTTTTTTTGCTTTTGAGGATTGGGCAACTAATTGTGGTTGGGAAACCCGAGCTTTGCGACCAGTTCGCGATATCCGGGTTCGGCTTCCAGCGGCGCGAAGGCGGCTTCACCTGCAATCCCTACCATCCGTTCATCGTGCTGTTGGTAGGCCAACCGCAGGTATTGGATAGCTTCCTGTTTCTTGCCCAGGCGTGAACTGGTTTGCGCCAGAACGTAAGGAGAGAATTTCCCCCGCTCGTACAAGTTCTTTTCCGATTTCAACATTTCCTCGAGCATGCCCTTGTCGCCGCCGGCGGCATATCCCTTTTCTCCCATATCGACCATTTTCTCAGTGGCGCTGTCATGCAGCAGTGCTGCTTCTTTTTTCCACTCAGCCAGGTAGTTCGGGTAGTCCTCCATTGCGAAATAGATGAAGCTCAGGTAGCGGTGAGGAGAAATGAAGTCTGGCTCTGAGGTCTCCATCTGCTTAAGCAGCGAGAGGCCCGCATCGCGCCGCCCGGCTAGCCATAACAAAACACCCCGGTCCGCAATGATGGACTTCGAAGCCGGGTCCAGGGCTTGCGCCCGTTCAATTTCGCGTAACGACTCGGAGCGCCGGCCGATCGCAGACAGAAATGTTGCGTACCAGTGGTGGGCAACGGCATTGTCAGGTTTCAGTTCGATCGCGCGCTTGAACTCGCGTTCGGCTCCGTCCGGGTCCCACGTTCCATAAAACAACGCAAAAGCCAGAGAAGCATGGGCTTCCGAGGACCGGTCGTCGAGTTCGACCGCCTTTTTTGCGGCAGCCAGGGCCCGCGGATAGGCTTCGCTGGCGGGCATCAGCGTAAACTCCCGCATCAGATTGTAGGTATCGGCCAGTCCGACGTAGGCCGGGGCGTAGTTCTGGTCGCGGATGATTGCTTGGGTAAAGCAATCTACAGCCTGGCTCAGTGCGTCGGGTGTGCGCTTCTCCCAATAAAACCGGCCTTTGAGATAGAACTCTTCGGCTTCACTTGCGGGATGTACCGGCTCCCCAATGCCCATTGGCATAACCGTTTTACTTCCCGCCGCCTTCGCCGAGCGATGAAACGGTCGGAATCCCCAGGCTGCCACAATCAAGGCCATGGCTGGGATTACCAGCATCCATGCCCAGCGGTGCGGCGGAGAGGCAGGCAGCATGATTTTGCCCTTTGGTTCCGTTTTGATCAGGATTGGTACTGCGGGCGCTGCGCTGGCCAGTGGAGCAGGATTGTGGGTCGGAGCGATCCAGCGGTAGCCCCGGCGCTCCACGGTTTCGATAAAGATGGGACTTTCAGCAGAGTCCCCGAGGGCATCGCGCAAGCGGTTGATGGCACTGCTGATTCCGTGATCAAAGTCGACAAAGACATCGGCTGGCCACAGCGCCTGACGGAACTGCTCCCGGGTCAGAACTTCGTTCGGCCGGGTCAACAGCAGCTTCAGGGCGCGGAACGGGAGGTCCTGGATCTTGACCCGCACACCGTTCTTCCGCAGTTCGCCCGAGCGAACGTCGGCCTCAAATACCCCAAAGCGGATTACTGGATTCAAAAGCTGAACTGTCTGCATGACCTACCGCAATCCCTTCGATGAGCAAGTTTACAAACACATAAGGTAAGACCGAAATTGCCATTTTGTGCCATTCAACTACCACTTTCTGCCGGAGCCATACCACTTTTGTCCGAGTGAGGACTCCTTCTATCGTGATGCTTCGTAAAGGTTTACGGCGTGAGATACGTTTGTAACATGGGTGAATTGACGGTCGATGGGTGCTTCGGAGAGAGTAGCCTCCGCTGCTTCGCTCATTAGAGTCAGGCAGGCACGGCGGATCAAGATTCTAGCGCCGATCCACCCCAGAAGGATCCAGGCGCCACTAGTTTTCACGGTCATCGCCTAACCGTGGAACTCTTGCGGGGCGCGCGAGAGGGTGCGCTCCGCAAGTTAAGAGATCCAAGTTTTGTTGCTGACCTCCTTGGGGGGAGGATGGCGACCAGGCCTGCGGCCCAGTCCGTGGGCTTGTTTTTTGGGACGAGAACTCCAGCACCCGCCACCAAGCGTCCACCGATCCCGGCACTCCTATTTTGACAATGACTTGGATCGACCCTTGGCTTTCGAGGACTTCAACCTCGACGGTGCCGGAATCGCGATGGAGATAAAGTCGTGCGGTTGTTCCGCGGGCCCCGACGGCAGGGGGACCTCATTTTGAAAGTTTTCAACTTAGAATTTCCCGGAATGGAACAGCGGCATAACCTTTTGTACTCTCATTCCCACGCTCGTCGGCTTCGCCTCGTACAGCCTGAGTTATAACGTTGTCCTGTGACCCTGCTCTCAGGACGAGCCACGCATTTCGTTGTCCGATCTCTGGATTGGGCGACGCGGCGCTTCTTGCCGCCAACGGCGATCCCCATTCGCCACCAGGTAGGGAAGATGGGAGAGGACGCGGCGTACTTTCATCTGAGGAAACTGGGTTACACCATGGTGGCCCGGAATTACCGAACGCCGCGGTGCCGCGGAGAGATTGACCTGATTGGTTGGGACCGGGATGTTCTCTGTTTTATAGAAGTGAAAACGCGTACTTCGCTCGACGTAAAGCCGCCGGAAGCGGCTGTCGACCGGCATAAGAGGCGCGAAGTCGCCGAAGTGGCACGGGAGTACCTGCGGCATCTGCCACCAAGGTGCCAGTGGAGAATCGATATTGTGAGCGTATACTATGAAAGCTCTTCCTCCCGCCCGCGAATCGAAGTGTTTCGCAATGCTTCCTTGTCGGCGTAGAATTCCAAGTTTCGCGTCGGCTGAAAGGATCCTGTAATTTGCCTGAGCTTAGAAAAGACCCGATTGTTGGCCGTTGGGTGATTATCTCCACAGACCGCGCCAAGCGCCCTACCGATTTCGTTCGCGAAAACATGAAGATCAAAGGCGGCTTCTGCCCGTTTTGTTACGGAAACGAGGGCAAAACGCCACCTGAAATCCAAGCGTACCGACCTAACGCCAACGGCGGCCCGCCTCCGCAGCGTGATGCGCCCGGTTGGACTGTGCGGGTGGTTCCCAACAAGTTTCCTGCGCTGGGCATCGAAGGCAACCTCAACCGACAGGCCGAGGGCATGTTTGACCGCATGAACGGCGTCGGGGCGCACGAAGTGATCATTGAGACTCCCGATCACAATGCCAGCCTGGCGACGCTGCCGCCCAAGCGCATCGAAGATGTGCTCTGGACCTTCCGCGACCGCATCCTTGATTTGAAGAAGGATCGCCGGTTCAAGTACATCCTGCTCTTCAAGAATCATGGCGAGGCCGCAGGAGCCTCTTTGGAACACGCCCACTCGCAGCTCATCGCGCTGCCCATTCTCCCCATCAACGTAACGCAGGAACTGGAAGGCGCGAAGCAGTATTTCCTCTACAAAGAGCGCTGCGTTTTTTGCGACATCATTCGCCAGGAAATGGATGCAGGCACGCGCGTGGTCGCGGAGAATGAGAACTTTCTTACCCTCGCCCCGTATGCTCCGCGTTTTCCGTTTGAGACCTGGATTCTTCCCAAACAGCACGAGTCAGCCTTTGAGAATTCCTCCTCGCACATGTTTGAGAACCTGGCTCGCGCGCTCAAGGATTTATTGGGCCGTGCCGATCGCGTCCTCGACAATCCGCCTTACAACCTCGTGATCCACACCTCGCCGGTGCAGGATCCCACCAACGATCATTACCATTGGCACATCGAATTCATGCCGAAGCTGACCAAGACTGCAGGATTCGAGTGGGGAACCGGTTTCTATATCAATCCGACGCCACCGGAAGAGGCGGCAAAGTTTCTGCGTGAGGCGAATGTAGAAGAGGCGGCTGCAGTTCCGGTGGGCTGAACGCTTCTCACGAAAAAATGGGGCACGGTAGAAACCGTGCCCTTTTTGTTTGGCCGGAGAGAGAAGGAAGTCACGGTAGAACCGTGGCTCCTCATGTACAGAGCATAGGTTCGTGCAGCCGGAAGTTTGTCACAAGGATGTAAAAGCTGTGCTTGCGGGTCGTCAAGGCGGGAAGCTCCGCGGGATGAGATCGGAGGATGAGACGAGACTCAGCCTTGCGTGCGGTCCTGAAACTCTTCGTGCCATGCCATTTGAATCGCTTCCAGCTTGCCCTCGTTCGAGGCTTTGGGATCGCCGGTGAACCCAGGCAATTCGGTCACGTAGCGGTGCAGGTCGGTGAATCGAACGGTCAAGGGATCGAGTTCGGGATGAGCTTCAGAGAGCAGAATGCCGATGTCTTCGGCGTCGTCCCAGGTGAGTTGTTTAGGCATTCGTAAGGTTCCTGTGGCTTAAAAGTGGCAAGGTGGCAAAGTTGCAAAGTGGCAAGGCTGAAAAACTAAAACCGAGTGTTCGCTTGCCGCGACGAAGCTTGCTACTGTGTCACCTTGCCACCTTGTCACTTTGCCATCCGATTTAGTGATGCTCCTCGGAAACGTAATTCCGATTCCACGCCGGAATCTCCACGACAACTTTTCCGGGTTTCATGATCTGCGCCTGGCAACCGAGACGAGAGTTTAGCTGCAGGTCCGCCGCCATGTCCAATCGATCGGCTTCGTCGTCATCCATATCGGAAAGATTCTCGGCGCCCTCTTTCACCCAGATATGGCAAGTGGTGCAGGCGCAGTTGCCTCCGCAGGCGTGGTCGAGCGTGACGCCAAAGTTTAGCGCGACGTCGAGGAGGGACTGCTCTTTGCCGTGATATTCGTAGGGCAGCTTCCCGTGCTCGAAAGTCACGGTCTTGCCCTCGGGCAGGAACGTCACCTGCACCGTGTTTTCGCCGGGTGCTTCCTCGGTCAAGGTGCCGGTTCCTTGAGTTTTTTCGTCTGACATGTGTACCTCAATCTCTCATCTGTCATCCTGAGCGAAGTAGATTTCCGCAAAGCGGGGAATCTACGCAGTCGAAGGATCCCTGCTTACTCCCGTGTCTCCAGACCGTGGGCTTAAGTCTGGCGGCAGGGATTCTTCGACTCCGCATGACTTCGCATTCGCGAAGTCATGCTCCGCTCAGAATGACAACACGCACAGAAACATCATTCAAACTCTGCCTTCGCCATGGGATGCGGCGCCGTCGGGCCTTCGCCCATGTCGGTCTCATTCATGCTTTTGCCCTTTAGTACAGTCGAGACGGCGCTATCCATCATCAACTCGGCGAGCCGCGTTGTCCCTTGATTCAAAGCGTCAATCGCTTTGCGGATCGCCTGATAATCGTTCTCTTTGTTGACGTCGGTTAACGCCTTCTCCATTTTGGCGATGCGTTTCTTCTCGTCGCTCGTCAGCACACCCCACGCCGGGCTCGTCTTAGCCTTCTCGAGAGCCGCAAGAATGGTCGCTGTTTCGTTCCGAGCCTCGATCAACTGGCGCTGGCGGAAGTCTTCTTCGGCATTGTCGAACGAATCGAGAATCATTCCCTCGACCTGGTCGTCGGTTAGCCCGTAGCTGGGCTGCACCTGAATCTCGGCTTGTTTGCCGCTGCGTTGCTCACGCGCTGAAACATTCAGAATGCCATTTGCATCGATCAGGAACTTCACTTCGACGCGTGGAATGCCCGCCGCCATCGGAGGAATGCCCTTCAGATCGAAGCGCGCCAATGAGCGGCAGTCTTTTGCCATCTCCCGCTCGCCTTGCAATACGTGAATGGCAACGTTCGCCTGGCCGTCGATCTGCGTCGTATAAAACTGCGTGGCTGACGCCGGGATCGTCGAGTTGCGCAGAATGATCTTGTCGGTTACGCCGCCCGCGACTTCGATGCCCAGCGATAGCGGTGTCACGTCCAACAGGAGCATGTTCTGCGTGGCTTCTGATCCGCCGCCGAGAATGTTGGCCTGCACCGCGGCACCGAGAGCGACAACCTCATCGGGATTGAGATCGACGTGCGGATCGCGGCGAAAGAGTTCCTTGACCAGAGCCCGAACTTTGGGAATGCGCGTCGATCCCCCGACGAGAACGACTTCCTCAATCTGTTCCGGCTTCAGGCCTGCGTCCTTCAGTGCCTGCCTGCACGGACCCACTGTGCGATCGATGATCGGCTGAATCAACTGTTCGAACTGCTCGCGCGCAATCTCGCGCTGGTAGCGCCTTCCCTGAGGAAGTTCGATGTCGAGCTTGACGGAAAGGTGCGATGACAGCACGATTTTCGCGTCGATCACTGCCTTACGAATCGCCTGCACGGCTTCGGCGTTTCGGTGCAGGTCCAATCCCAGATCGCCACGAATGTCGTCAAGAGCGATCGTGATCAACAGATTATCGATGTCGTCGCCGCCAAGGTGCGTGTCTCCGTTCGTCGCTATGACTTCGAAGATGCCATCGTGCAGCTTGAGAATCGAAATGTCGAACGTGCCGCCGCCGAGGTCGTAAACGGCGACTACGCCGTTCTGCTTTTTGTCGAGTCCATAGGCGAGCGATGCGGCGGTTGGTTCGTTCACTAGCCTGAGCACTTCAAGGCCGGCAATGCGGCCGGCGTCTTTCGTGGCCTGCCTTTGGGCATCGTTGAAATAAGCCGGAACGGTAATCACCGCCTTAGTGATAGCGCTCCCGAAATAGCGTTCGGCGTTTCGCTTGAGCTGGCGGAGAATCAGCGCGGAAATTTCCGGAGGAGTGAAAGTCTTGTCGCCCAGCCTGATGCGGAGGACTTCGCCGGGCTGCAAATCTTCGGAGACGCGGAAAGGGAAGAGCTTCAGCTCTTCTTGAATATCTTCGACGCCGCGGCCCATCAGTCGCTTGATCGAGTACACAGCACGTTCTGGGGTCTCGATCAGGTGCAAACGGGCGGCATTGCCGATCACCGCCTGGTTGTTCGAGTCGAGCGCAACCACCGACGGCACGAGGTTCGAACCGTCCTCGCCCGGGATTACGACAGGAGTCTCTCCCTGCATGAAAGCTACGAGAGAGTTCGTTGTCCCGAGATCGATGCCGACGATGTGTGATTCAGCCATTTGATTTCTTGTCTTACCCCGGGCCGTTAGCAATTGGCGATTAGCAACTTGCCATTCCCGCTACCGGCCATTCCTAATTGCTAATTGCTACTGTCCAGCACCGTGCTCACATCCCGCACTAGGTTGCGGATGTAGTTGCGGCGGTTCAGCACGTCCACCATCTTGCTTGTCAGTTGCGCCCGTTCCTGCGGCGGGGCTTCGTTTTTGCGGCTGCGATCGATCGCGCTATCCCAAGCGCTCCAGTACGTTTTCAGTTCTTGCAGAAGGGAGTCGTGTTTCTCCTCCAGCGCCATCTTGTGTTTGCCGATTTCTTCAATCAGCGCCGGATCGTCTTCGCCCATTTTTTTCTGCATGCGAAGTTCTTCAAGTTGCATGTTCAGCTCAAAGACTTCTTCCAGCAGATCCGGCGGAACGATCTGCTTCTTGATCTGCCCCGTGGCGCGCGCCTGTTCGGTGGCGCTCTTCGATTGCTCTTCCAACGCCACGCCTTCAAGGTGCAGCAGATATTCCGTGCGCTTGATCGGGTCGCGCAGCGTGCGGTAGGCGTCATTCAGCAGAGAACTCTGCTCGAGGCTCCACTCCTGCTCCTGGCTGCCGCCCTTCGCGTTGAGATCCGGATGAAGCCGGCGGCTCAATTCGTAAAATTCCTTTTCGAGGGCTGCGACGTCGAGATTCAGTTTCGGCGGCAAGCCGAAAAACGTGAAATAGTCCACCGGAGCCGGAGGTTGCACTTTGCCACACGAGCCGCAGAAATGCGCTGCGCGCATGGCGCCGCACGACCAGCAGGAGTGGGTTTCCTGCGGCAGCGGCTTCGCGGCGATTACAGTGAAAGGAGGCGGCGTCATTGTAAAAGTTACAATCCTAGAAACTTACCGCCGAGCACGCAGAGAGCGCAGAGACCTTGGGACTGAAGAAAGGGTCAACCCCTATCCCTTCTCGGCGCGCTCGGCGTCCTCGGCGGTTGACTTTCTCTCGATCAGGCGGAGAACGAAGTTCCGCAGCCACAGGATTTCGTGGCCTGTGGATTCACGAAAACGAAGCCCTGCTGCATCAGCGTTTCCTGATAGTCGAGCGTCATGCCGTGCAGATAGATGAACGATTTCGGGTCGACGAAAACACGCACATCGCCAAACTGAAAAATGCGGTCGCGCTCGCGCGGCTGCGAGTCGAAGCGAATGTTATAGCTCAGCCCGGAACAACCGCCACCCTGCACGCCCAGGCGCAGTCCGCCCTGCTCGGGCGAAATGCCTTCTTTCGCCATGGCGCTGCGAATCTTGCCAATGGCCTTTTCGGTCACGGCGATTCCCTTGGCGGGTGCCTGTGCGGGTTGTTCGCTGACAACGGTCATTTCGTTCAACTCATATCATCCTGATAGAAGCGAAGGACGTCTGCGCGCTGCATGGCCCGTGAAGGCGCCAGCAACTGCATAGGTCCTTCGGCGCGAAGAACGCGCCTCAGGATGACAATCAGAAGCTACTTCGCCTCGACAGCAACCGGCTTTTCGGCTCCCTGCTTCTTCTTCCAGTCGCCGATCGCGGCGCGGATTGCGTCCTCGGCCAGCACGGAGCAATGGATCTTCACCGGAGGCAACGAGAGCTCCTTCACGATGTCCATGTTCTTGATGGCGAGAGCTTCGTCCACAGTCTTACCCTTGACCCATTCCGTCGCGAGCGAAGATGAGGCGATGGCCGAGCCGCAGCCGAAGGTCTTGAACTTGGCGTCTTCAATGACGTTGGTGTTCGGATTGACCTTGATCTGCAGCTTCATGACGTCGCCACATTCTGGCGCGCCGACCAGGCCGGTGCCCACGTCTGTGCTGTTCTTGTCCATCGAACCGACGTTGCGGGGGTTGTTGTAGTGATCGATGACTTTATCGCTATATGCCATTTTTAACCCTCAAGTTTCAAAGTTTCAATGTTTCTGAGGTTTCAAAGACCGTGGCTTCAGAGTTCCTTGCAACTTTGAAACCTTGAAACTTTGAAACCTTGCACTTAGTGGCTCACTTCTCCTGCCCACTTCACGTCCTTCAGATTGATGCCTTCTTTCGCCATCTCGTAGAGCGGAGAAAGCTCGCGCAGCCGTTCCACCGTTTCAATCACGCGGTCGGCAACGTAGTCGACTTCGGCCTCAGTATTGAAACGCCCAATGCCGAAGCGAATCGAACTGTGCGCCAGATCGTCCCCGGCGCCTAACGCCTTTAATACATACGATGGCTCCAGCGTCGCCGAAGTGCACGCCGATCCGCTCGAAACCGCGATGTCGTTGATGCCCATCAGCAGCGACTCGCCTTCCACGTAGGCAAAGCTGATATTCAAGCTGCCCGGCAGGCGATGCTCCATTGATCCATTGATGTAGGTTTCGTCGAGGCGGCTCATGATGCGGTCGCGCAAGCGATTGCGCAATCCGGCCAGACGGCAGGATTCTTTCGCCATCTCTTCCTGCGCAATGGCGCAAGCCTTGCCCAGTCCCACAATGCCCGGAACGTTCAACGTGCCGGAGCGCATGCCGCGCTCGTGTCCGCCGCCGTCGATAATCGCCGCCAGTTGCACGCGCGGATTCTTGCGCCGCACATACAAAGCGCCCACGCCCTTCGGTCCGTACATTTTGTGCGCGGATATCGACATCAGATCGATGTTCTGCTTGTTCACGTCCACCGGAACCTTGCCGATGGCCTGCGTGGCATCCGTGTGGAAGATCACGCCCTTCTCATGGCAGAGCTTGCCAATCTCGCTGATGGGCTGCAGCACGCCGATCTCGTTGTTCGCGTACATGATTGTGACAAGAATCGTCTTGTCGTCCATGGCGCGCTTCAGCTCTTCGAGATCGATCAGGCCGTCCTTCTGGACTGGCAGATAGGTGACGCGATAGCCATACTTCTCGAGGCGCTTGCAGGTGTCGAGTACCGCTTTGTGCTCCGTGACCGCAGTGATGATGTGGTTGCCCTTCTCGCGGTACATCTCGGCCACGCCCTTGATGGCGAGGTTGTCACTCTCGGTGGCGCCGGAGGTGAAAATGATCTCTTTGGTGGTTGCGCCCACCAGCTTGGCCACGCGCTCGCGCGCCGTCTCCACGCCCTCTTCGCCGGCCCAGCCAAAAGAGTGATTGCGGCTGGCTGCGTTGCCGAACTTTTCCATGAAGTAGGGCAGCATCTCTTCCAGCACCCGAGGGTCCATCGGGGTGGTGGCATGATTATCCATGTAGATCGGCAGCTTCACGCCCTGGGGCGTCGGAACCTGCGTGTGACCTAATTCCTGGGGGATCTTTACCTCTGTGCTCATTGCGATTCCTCTCCTGCTTTGATGAACCTGATCTGTTTTGGGCTCAAGACTCCTAAGCCGTCGACCACGCTCCGAAAAAACTAACTGATGGTTACCAGTTCCGCTGGTTTCACAGCGGCGCTTGCCACTTCTTCCGCTTCTTCCCGCATATGCGAAATCTTGATGCGCTTGAGCACCGCCTCGATGCTTTCGTTTACCTTGCGCAATGGCTCACGAATGTTGCAGCGATCGGACTGGTCGCATTCCCCGCGGACCGTCACGCACGACGTAATGAACAACGGCCCGTCGATCGCCTGAATCACTTCAAACGCCGAAATTGTGTGTGCTGCCCGGGCCAAGGTGTATCCGCCCTTGATGCCGTGCTGCGAATGCAGCAGTCCCGCCTTTGCCAGCCTCTGCAGGATCTTCGCCAGTGCTTCCGGAGGAATGCCAAAAGCATCGGCTACATCCTTAGCGCTATGAGATCCTCGCTCCGCGTTCTCGGCGAGATGCTTCATCGCCATGAGCGCATAGTCGGCTTTTTTGGTCAGCTTGAGCACGATCGTTGTGCGAACGCCTTGTGGCAAAACCCGACCGAACTAGCCGGATTTAAATCCGACCTTTTCCGTCGTAGTTAGATTCTATGGCATTCCAGCAACTTGGCGCAAGTGGTCACAGGAATCGGCGGCTCTTAGTGGTGAACGGTAACTATTGGCGATCTAATGGCTTAGGTTAATACGACAGTTTCAGTCGGAATTTGTAAGTCGGCCGCGACCTGTTCGCACCCCGACCGTTAGACATTGGCAACCACGAAATTCACTGCCACGTAACTCGTAGGGCCTTGACAAGCCGTAAAGCCGTTCTAAAATACCGGGAAATTCCGGCGAAATTATCGTCCCTCCGCCTGAAGATTACCGGGACCTTCCGGATTTATGACTCCAAAGTCGCCCTCTCCCCCTCAGAACGTAGATCAAAAACTTCCCTGCAAGCATCCGCGCGTGCAAATCGTCAGCCGCGACGAAGACGCTGAGTTCGTGGAATGCATCGAATGTGGTGAAATCTTCGAGTCCAGCGAATTCCGCGACATGAGTATTGAGGACCGCGCGCAGGAAAGCGAAATCTGAACGCGGTTGTCTGGCGCGTGTGACCGAGGTAATCGCGCCTAGACCTTTCAACTTGTTCCAGCCCAAATGCGCTGCTACTGTCCAACCGGGGGGTGTGCTAACTCCCATTTTCCTCATGTCTCAGGTGGCCCTCGTCGTCGACGACTCCATGCTGATCCGCTATACCGTTTGCCGTTTTCTGGAAGAACGCGGCTTTGCGGTGGAGTCGGCAACGAACGGCACGGAAGCCCTGGAGATCGTTTCGCGGGTGCAGCCGGATCTGATTTTCACCGATATGCAGATGCCGAAGATGTCAGGCAGCGAATTGATCTCGGCGCTGAAAAACAATCCGGCAACTGTCGCGGTGCCGATCGTCGTCATCGCCGCGCGGGCCAGTGGCTTCGCGGAGGCTGAGAAACGTGCGAATTTCGTGATTTACAAAGACATCGATATCGAGACCCAGCTGGCCAAGACGCTGGAGGCGATTGCCGGCAAAGCGGCGCGCTCGCAGGCCGCTGGAAATTGACTGTCTAGCGAAGCAGCAGTCCTGCCTCTGCCGAAAAATCCATCGCGGCAAAATCCTTCGCCAAAAACTTCGGATAGGCCGCGGCGGCGATCATGGCTGCGTTGTCCGTCGAGAGGGGTCGGGAGGGGAAGTAAACCCGCAATCCCGCCTCGGCGCCCTCGCGTTCAAACGTCTGGCGCAACTCCTGATTGGCCGCCACGCCCCCTGTCACAAGCAAGGTCGCCACGCTGAACGCCTGAGCAGCGGCCAGAGTCTTACTGACGAGATCGTCTGCGATCGTCCGCTGGAATGAAGCGATGAGATCTAGAGTCTGCTGGTCGCAGAGCGAGCGATAATCGTCGGTCTTGGGCTTCGAGATTTTCGCCAGCGCACGCTGTCTTTCTTCCACAGCAGGACGCAGATTGTGGGTTTCCACATACCGCAAAATGGCCGTCTTGATCCCGCTGTAGGAAAAGTCGAAGCGGGGAAACTCCGCTTCGCTGCCAGCTTCAGGCGTCGCTCGTCCGTCTTTGCGGCCTCGCCGGTCCGCGTGCTTGATTTGGGCAGCGGGAAATTTCACAGCCACAGCATCGCCGTAAGGCGCGAGGCGATCGATGACAGGGCCGCCGGGATAGCCCAGCCCCAGCAGCTTCGCGACCTTATCGAAGGCCTCGCCGGCAGCGTCGTCGCGGGTGTGGCCGACGTTCTGGTAGGTCCACACATTGTCCCGCTGCGATGCGAGATACAAATGCGTGTGTCCACCTGAAACGACTAACGCCAGCACCGGGAATTGCAATTCTTGGTTGCCTTTCTGCCGCTCCTCAAGCAACACGGCATGAATGTGCCCCTCAAGGTGGTTGACTGCGATCAGCGGTTTGTCGAGCGCGAACGCCAGCGCCTTGGCATAGCTGATGCCTACCAGCAACGCCCCGGCAAGTCCGGGCCCGCGCGTGACCGCGATGGCGTCGATGGAGGAGTAGGAGTGCTTAGCCTCGGCGAGCGCTTGTCGCACGACCGGAACGATCGCCCGCAAGTGCTCGCGTGAAGCAAGTTCTGGAACAACGCCACCGTAAGGCTGGTGCGTGGCAATTTGCGAAGCCACAACATTGGAGATGAGCTGTTCGCCGGAGCGCACCACAGCCGCGGCAGTTTCATCGCAGGAACTCTCGATGCCGAGGAGATACGCGGAGGACATATCCGCTCCAGTTTCGGGCTTCTCGGTTCCAGTTGCAAGCTGAGCGAAATGCATTCGCCACGAAGGACACGAAGGGACACGAAGTAGAACTAGGGCTTCCTTCGTGAACCTTCGTGTCCTTTGTGGTTTCAGGTTTCGGTTGGGGCGTTGCGGAACCTTACTCGAGTTTGATGTCATCTACCTGAAAGTCGAACTTGCCCGCGGCTGGTCCGCCGACAAACAGAATCGCCGAAATATCGTGTCCGTCGGTTCCGTTGAACGCCGAGAAGGGAATGTTAGTCCGCTTCCAGTCCGGGCCGGTCACGAACTCCTGCTGCGCGGGGATGCGGCCTCCGCTGGCCGTGAATACCAGCACGCGATAGGTTTTTCCGTCTCCTTTGGCGAAGAACGAAATGCTTTTCTTCGACGACAGGTTCACTGGAGTAAACATCTGCGCGCCGGGAGAAAACATGACGCCGGACCAGGCGTAGGGCAGGCCACCATCGATCTCGCCGGTGACTGCCAGCGCGTGCTTGCTGCCGGCCGACCCGCCGTCGACAATCTTCATTTCGCCGATCGATTTCCCACCCGCGATGCTGTCGGTGGAAACCACCCAGCCCGAGCCGAATTTCGCATTCGTCGTCCCGTCTTCAAAATCGCTGATCGATCCCGCTTCCGGTCCGGCTCCGCCCACGGCTTTCGCAGTCTGACTTCGGGCTTGCTCTAGCCCCGCGCGGTACGTAGCGCGATCATCCTCGACGCCTAACTTCCATACTGAGACGATGTCGCGAGTCGCGGTGATGTCCTGTGTAGGGTCGGCCTTCACTAGAACGAGATCGGCGCGCTTGCCGACGGCAATCGTCCCGCGGTCGTCGAGATGAAATGCCGCTGCCGGAACCGAGGTGGCCGATGCCAGAGCTTCCTGCGGCGTCAATCCTGCGCGTACAAGCAGTTCCAGTTCACGGTGCAGGCTGGCTCCGTGCGCCGTGCCAGGATTCGGCGCGTCCGTCCCCGCCAGCACTGGAACGTGCGCTGCCTTGAGTTGAGCGACCGCCTGCTCGGCATACCTCTCGCTCAGGCTGGTGGGGAATTTGGGGAAGGACTGTTTCAGGTTGCCGATGCTTTCGTCCGTCAGGTATGGAGAGATTCGTGCGTCGGTGGCGAGCGACGCTCCGCTGGCAATATTGCTGACACCTTCAAGTACGGTCAGCGTGGGAATCACGAAAGCGTGATGTTTTGCGACCAGGGCGGCAAAATCCGGATCAGGAGCGCTGTCGGCGAACAAATGGGCCAGCCCATCGGCTCCCGCTTCGATCACGGCCCGCTCATCCTGCTGTGTTCCAATGTGGACAACGGCCAATTTGCCGCGCGCATGCGCCGCGTCAATCAAGGCCTTCACCGTTTCCATGCTTAATGTCGGGCGATGCCCGCCGTAAGCGCTGGCATCGTCGACAACAATCTTGATGTAGTCCGAGCCCTCGGCAATGCGAGCATCGACCCAAGCTTGTGCCTCACCTGGCGAAGAGAGCGTCGGAATCGTCACCCCGTATTCGGTGCCGTGGCCGCCTGGAGCGGTCGCCAAGGTGCCTGCCGAACGCAAATCCGCCAGGTCCAGGTCCTTGCCCTCAGCCTGCTCTCTCTTGATCTGCTGCGCATACTTCGCATCGGTGAACATGTCGAGCTCGGTTGTAACTCCAAAAATCTCAGCTTCCTTGAGTGCGGTGCCCCAGGCGTGAGTGTGCGAATCGATGAAACCGGGAAGTAGCGTGTCGCCGGTTGCATCGATCTCTTTGGCACCCGGCGTCTTCAATTTTGCGCCGATTGCTTTGACCTTTCCGTTCTCGACCCATACATCGGTACCCGTTGCGATCTTGTGGCCGTCAAATACGCGTGCGTTGCGGATCACAAAACTGTTGCCGTTATCTGCGTCAGCCAGAAAGACCGCCGGGGCACACAGCAGTAGATAGAAGGCTACCCAGCCGAAAACCTTCAGAGTGGCAGCATATCGGGTTAGCATAAGTCTCTCCTCAAATCGAACGATTCTCTGGCGACCAGCGAACGAGCCCACGGGATTGAGCGACCCGATCTTCCCGCCGCGCACGAGCGCCTGCCAGTACAAACCGTCACGTGGCCAGCGTGACATCTGTCATATGTAAAGCATGCTTGACAAGCATGAAAGTAAAGCATGCTTTACATCATGTCAAGAGTTTTTTCGCGAATTCGGGCGGTATGATGGAATCAAGCGTAAATCCGCAATGCTCAAAGACTTCGCCATCTCGATCGTGCAGACACTGCGCCAGAGCGGCTTCCAGGCCTATTTAGCCGGAGGATGCGTGCGCGATCTGTTGCTGAAGAGAGAGCCCAAGGACTACGACGTCGCCGCCAATGCCACGCCGCAGCAGGTGATGCGCATTTTTCCCGAATCTTATGCAGTGGGTGCGCAGTTCGGAGTCGTGCTGGTGCCGTCGCCCGAGAAACACGGCCAGGAATCAGGCGGTTCGCAGAGTTCCGGGGTCATCGAGGTCGCCACTTTCCGCAGCGACATCGGCTATTCCGACGGCCGTCATCCGGATGAAGTGCGCTTCAGCCGGGATCCGCGCGAAGACGTTGCCCGCCGCGACTTCACCATCAACGGCATGCTGCTCGATCCCGTCAGCAATGAAGTCCTCGACTTCGTCGGCGGCCGCGACGACCTGAAAGCCGGAATCATTCGCACAATCGGTGATCCGGAACAGCGCTTCGCCGAAGACAAACTGCGCATGTTGCGCGCGCTGCGCTTTGCCGCGCGGTTCGGATATGCGATCGAGGCAGCAACCTTTGCGGCGATGCAACAGAAGGCGTCCGAAATTTTGGTAGTCTCGCGCGAGCGCATGCGCGACGAACTGACCCGCATGCTGACGGAGGGAGGCGGGCATAGGGCGTTTCTGCTCCTCGACGAAAGCGGCCTGCTGTCTTACGTACTGCCGGAAATTTCGGCGATGAAGGGCGTGGCGCAGCCGCCCGAATTCCATCCCGAGGGCGATGTCTTCACCCACACATTGCTTCTGCTCGACAATCTGCCGCAACCGTGTCCGCCGACGCTGGCCTGGGGCGCCCTTCTGCACGATGTCGGCAAGCCTCCGACTTTTCGTGTAGCGCCAGATCGAATCCGCTTTGATGACCACGTAGAGGTTGGCGTCAAGATGGCAGATGAGATTTGCGATCGGCTCCGATTCTCGAAGCGTGACACCGAGCAGATTCTCGCGCTGGTCGACAATCACATGCGCTTCGGCCATGTCTACCGGATGAAGGAATCGACTTTGAAAAAGTTTCTGCGCATGCCCGCATTTGACGAACATCTCGCTCTACATCGCGCGGATTGCCTGGCCAGCCATCGCCAGTTGACCACCTTTGAATTCCTCCAGCAAAAGCTGGTGGAAACTCCGGTTGAAACCATGCGCCCGTCCCCGCTCGTAACGGGAGACGACCTGATTGCGGCGGGGCATTCGCCTGGACCAAAGTTCCGCGAAATTCTTTCCGCTGTAGAAGACGCGCAACTTGAAGGCCGGCTGCCCTCGCGCGATGCCGCTCTGGAATTCGTGCACCGCGAATTCCCCGCTGATTCGGAAGCATCCTCGCCCTCGGCGGAATGACCGAAGCCGCAGCCGAGTGGGAATGTTAAAATCAATTTTCTCTCCGTGCGAGGGCGCAGTTTCGAGGAAGCCCGATTTTGCAGCTAGCCGGTTCCAGTCTCGAAAGAATTATCGCCCAGTCGTTGCGGCAAGCTCTCCCGGCGGAGGCGCCGCTCCTGGCGTGGCCTGTGGTGTGCGGTTCGGCGGTGGCGGAACGTACTCGGGCCGTGAGCTTTCGTGATGGCATTCTGCAGGTAGAGGTAGCGGATTCGGGCTGGAGATCGGAGTTGCAGTCGCTGGCGCCCAAATATCTGGCAGCCATCAATCGCTACACGGCGGAGGCTGTGCGGCGAATCGAGTTCGTGGTCAGCAACACGGTAGCTGGTAGCAAGTAGCCCAAGGCCAACTCAATGAAAGTTACGGAAAAAGACGTGGTGTACGTGGCCGATCTAGCGAACCTGGAGCTGACCGATCAGGAGCGCGCGGCGATGGTGCGCGATCTGAATTCGATTCTCGGATATATGGACCGCCTGAACGAGCTCGATACCTCCAACGTTCCGCCAATGGCGCAGGTTTCCGATCGCTATGGAGTCGATAACGCGAAGCAGGGCAGCGACCGCTTTGCCTACACCACCCGC
Source organism: Candidatus Solibacter sp. (assembly GCA_035501655.1). Classification (GTDB taxonomy): domain Bacteria; phylum Acidobacteriota; class Terriglobia; order Terriglobales; family Acidobacteriaceae; genus Sulfotelmatobacter. The sequence continues at coordinate 277,684 of DATJVU010000040.1, read as the reverse complement.
GAAGACGTGCTGGAAGGATTGCGCAAGTCGCTGCCGCACAATGTCGCCCTTGAAAACGCACCCGATGCCGACGACGATTTCTTCCGCGTGCCCAAGGTGATCGAGCGATAAGCCAAGTCCCGCCAACTGCATGGACCTGACCAACCTCACCATCGACGCGGTGCGCGCCGCTATTGCCGAGCGTAAGACCAGCGCGCTCGCCCTCACCGAGGCTTGCTATGCACGCATTCAGCGAGAAGACGGGCAGATCGGCGCGTTTCTTACTCTTTCAAAAGAGCGGGCGCTCGAACAGGCCGACCGTATCGACCGCATGGCGGCTGAAGGGAAGCCTCTGCCGCCTTTGGGCGGCGTGCCCGTGGGCATTAAAGACGTGATGAGTACGCGGGGCGTGCGCACCACGGCGGGCTCGAAAATTATCGAGAAATATATCCCACCTTACGACTGTACCGCGGTCGCGCGCATGGAGGCTGCCGGCGCGATCGTGCTGGGCAAAATGAATTGCGACGAGTTCGCCATGGGCTCGTCCAACGAAAATTCGGCATATCACCCGGTGCGCAATCCCCGTGACCTGAGCCGTGTGCCGGGCGGTTCATCGGGCGGATCTGCGGCGGCAGTCGCCGCTGACATGGCAGTCGTGACATTGGGTTCAGACACTGGAGGATCGATTCGCCAGCCGGCGGCGTTTTGCGGCGTCGTCGGACTGATGCCGACTTATGGCCGCGTCTCGCGTTATGGACTGATTGCGTTCGCATCGTCGCTCGACCACATAGGACCGCTGTCGAAAACAGTGAAGGATGCCGCGATCGTTCTACGCACCATTGCCGGACGCGATCCTATGGATTCCACCTCCGCCGATGTGCCTGTGCCGGATTACGTCGCCGAGTTCGACAAGCCGGTGCGCGGCCTAAGACTCGGCGTTGCGAAAGAATACTTTGGCGACGGCCTGGACGATGAAGTTCGTCAGGCCGTCGAGTCCGCTATCGACAAGCTGAAGGGACTGGGATGCGAGATCGTTCCGGTTTCTCTTCCGCACACGCCGTATGCGATTCCGACGTACTACATCATCGCGACGGCTGAGGCTTCGGCGAATCTTGCGCGTTACGACGGCGTGCGGTATTCGCATCGCGCGCGTGGGGTGAAAACGTTATCTGAGATGTATCGCCGCAGCCGCAATGAAGGATTCGGCGCCGAGGTGAAGCGCCGCATCATGCTCGGCACCTACGTACTGAGCGCGGGATATTACGACGCGTACTACTTGAAGGCGCAGAGAGTACGCACACTGCTCACCCGCGACTTCGACGAGGCTTTTGCGAAGGTCGACGCAATCGTGACGCCGACGAGCCCCACGGCGGCATTTCGGCTGGGAGAAAAATCGGATGACCCGCTGGCTATGTATCTGGCCGACATCTATACAGTGACTGCTGATTTGGCGGGCATTCCAGGAATTTCGATCCCCTGCGGAAAAACGAAGGAGAAGTTGCCAATTGGGCTGCAGATTCTGGGCCGTCACTTTGATGAGAGTACGATTCTGCGGATCGCGCATGCCTATGAGCGTTCTTAGTGACTTCGTCCTCTAAAGCAGCGAGTAATAGCTCTCTCCCGCACAGCCGCGGCACAAGACTTTCCCGTCGCGCCGGACTTCCTTGCGAAAGTTGATCCCTTCTCCACACATCTCACAACTGACGCGTTCCCCCTTGTAGCCGGGAAATTCTTCCGGTGGGATCTCGACTTTGACCCACTGTCGCGTAAAAAGATCGTCATCTGAGATTTCGCGATAAGCCAGCATCTGCTGCCGGTTCTTGTCGGCAATTTCCGGATGGAGTTGGCGGGCGAGCGCTTTCGAAGACTCCTTTGCTGCAATGCGTACAGCCTTTCCTGTGTTCACATCGACAAACGTGGCAGCGACTTTTCCCCAGTCGCGAAACTTGAGAGCTCGTTTTCCCAGACGGCATCCGGTGACCACGCCTACTGCGTCAGTAGCGCAGCGATCGATTTCAACGAACGTAACCAGGCGCTTGCGGTCTTTGCCTTGAGGATCGTCAATGCCGAGCTGTCGCAACCCGAACATTGCGAGACGCACGCCGAGCACCTGTCCGGCACAAATGTGGCCATGGGCCTGCTCTGCGTCGCGAAGATATTCTTCGAGGGATTTCACGAGATTCGCTGTCAGCTTGCAGTCGTCAGCTTTCAGCTTAACATCTTGTTGAGTCACGACCGGATGGGACCAAGGACTACTTCCTTCGCCAGCGAATGCCGTCTTTGGTGATCTCGACGATGACTCCCGCGTCAGCGAGCTCTGCGCGTGTTGCGTCGGAGGTTTTGAAATCGCGCGCTGTCCGCGCGGCTTTCATCTCTGCAATCTTTTGTTCAATGTCGGCATCGGAAAGCTGTCCCGTGCTGACTGCCTCACGAAGTTCGGCGCTAATGTCCTTCTCGCGGCCTTCGTTCAGCGCCCACTCAGCTACTCGCTTCATCTTTGGCAGGTCGTCATCATCCAGAACCGCGAAGATTTCATCGAACTTCTCGAGCGCGGAAAGCAGAGGCTGCACGTCGTCTTTCTTGATTCCGCCAGTATCGAATGCCGCGTTTGCCTGGCGGACCATCTCGAAGATTGCTCCCTGAGCCTGCGCCGTGTTCAGGTCATCGTCTAAGGCCGCCTGCATACGCTCGACTGTGTCTGTGGCGAGCTTCTGCATCTCTGGACTTGTGCCTGATTCGAAATTCGCAGTGCTCAGGCGCAACCGGAAATTTCGCAGTCGCTCCACCGAAACAGCCGCCTGCTTCAGCCCGTCAAAGGTGAAATTCAGTTGATTCCGGTAGGGGACAGAAGTCAGAAGATAGCGTAGCGATGACGGCTTGTGCCCCTTCAACACCAGATCGCGCAGCGTGAAAAAATTCCCCAGACTCTTCGACATTTTCTCGCCTTCGACCAGCAGAAAGCGTGCGTGAAACCAGAAATTCGCGAAAGTCTTACCGGTAGCCGACTCCGACTGCGCTATCTCGTTTTCGTGATGCGGAAAAATCAGGTCTTCGCCGCCCGCGTGCAAGTCGAAGCTCTCGCCCAATTCCTGCATCGACATGACCGAACACTCCAGGTGCCAACCCGGGCGGCCCGATCCGATCGAAGTCTCCCATGACGCCTCGCCCGGCTTCGGTGCTTTCCACAGCGCGAAGTCGCGGGCGCTGTCTTTGTCGTATTCGTCGACGTCGACCCGGGCGCCGTCGAGCATTCCCTTGAAATCTTTCTTCGAAAGCTTTCCGTATTGCGGGTATTTCGCGATTCGGAAGTAATATGAGCCATCTTCCGTGCGATAGGCGATATCTCTTTTGACAAGCCCCGCTACGAACTCGGCCATCTGCGGAATATTTTCTGTCGCCCGCACCAGCTTCGGTGGCTCAATGTTGATCATCGCCGAATCTTCGAGAAAAGCCTTTTCGTACTTCGCCGTGAACTGCTGCACCGTCACACCGTCGCGCGCGGCGTTGCGGATAATCTTGTCGTCCACGTCAGTGATGTTCATGACGTACTGCACGTTGTACCCGCTCTGGTGCAGGAAACGGCGCAGAAGATCGACCGCCACGAATGTGCGGAAGTTGCCGATGTGCCCGTAGTCGTAGACCGTTGGCCCGCAGGCGTACATGCGAACCTCGTGGTCGCGGATCGTGCGGAAATCTTCAATCCGCGACGACATGGTGTTGTAAAGACGAAGCGTCATAGGAAGAATTCGAACGTCAACGACGAACCTAAGATTCTAGGGGGCGGCCGGAAAGACGGTCAAATTACCATCAGGCGGCGGAACTGCTTGGAGGCAGAGCGTGCGCGCTGGCCCGCAAACGCTGTTGCACCAAAATCACATAGTGCAGCGCGGAAAGAATCGTGAAGATGAAGGTAGCGCGCAGAAATTCCACTCGCGCAATCCAGACCCAGCGCGCGCCGTAGATTTCGTGCAGCAGCACAAAAAACACGGCCGCGATCTGGGAGAAGGTATTGGCCTTGCCGAAAATGCTCGGCCGGAAGTCGCGCAATCCGGCGATCGCGAACAGCACGGCGCTTGCGGCCAGGATTGAAATATCGCGGCTGAATACGACCACCGTATATTTCCACGCAATTTTGTGCAGGATGGAGAGCACGAGGAACATCGTACTCAGCAGCAGCTTGTCGGCGATCGGATCAAGATATTGGCCGAGCAGCGTCTGCTGATGCAAGGTGCGAGCGAGCAGGCCGTCCAGGCCGTCGCTGAATCCGGCAGCCACAAAAACGCACAAGGCCCAAAGATAGCGCCCATCTACTAGATGAATCACGATAAACGGAACGAAGATCATCCGCAGCAACGTGAGCTGGTTGGGGGCGGTGAAAATCTGCGAGAGCCTCAAGCCTGCTCCTCAGGAACGTCAGCAGGGGCTTGGCCCCGTTCCGCTGCGGGAGGAGTCAGCACCGTAGAAGGTTCCAGCCCGGTCTTGGCGAGGAATCGTTGCGAGAGTGACGGCAAGCTGCCGTCGGGCAAGTCCAGTTCCACGCGCTCGATGCGGTGCATGGGAAAGAAAACCACCGCGGGAGTGAACGGTTCGCCATCGCGAATCATCACCGCGAGATCTTCGAACGAAGCCAACTCGGCGCCGCTCAAGCTCAGGCCCTCGGGCGCGAGCGCGAGGATCATTCCCCAAAATTTTTCTCTCGGATTGGAAAGGGCGGCAATGATGATGACACCCGGCACAAATGGACCCGGCCCTGTGCCGTGATTGATGAGACCTGAATGGAGGCCCACTTTGTTCACGGAGAAGATTGTCTCCGGGCCGAGCGCGCATTGCAACTGCATCGGTCGCCGGGAGTGTCCGGCTGACATGATAAAATCACAACTGGTTCGGCATTCGGGCCTGGCGAGCGAAGTTTGCTTCGCGCAAGTCTGCAATGTTCTCCGAACGAGATAGGCCCGTAGCTCAGTTGGTCTAGAGCGCTTCCTTGACACGGAAGAGGTCGATGGTTCGAATCCATTCGGGCCTACCATTGTTTCCATAGCGATGGAGAGAATCACCCAGATTCTCTAGCCCGTTCACTTCCCCAGAAACGCGCATGATCTACCCATGCAAACTATGCTTCAGTCCACGTCCTGGCGTGTGTCTGTCCAAACGTGCTTTCGAATTATGTTGCAATGCCAACATTTTTATGTTGTAATAGCAACATGAATGCCGAGATGATTTATGACCCAACCCTTTCTGCGATTTTCAAGCGCCGTGCGGTACGAGCTTTCGAGGCGGTGCAAATCCCTGGTGCAACGCGAGACCTGCTCTTGCAGTCCGCGCGGCAGGCGCCCTCCAGCTTCAACATGCAACCATACCGGCTCTACTGGGTGGAGTCCCCGGCGCAACGCGATGCTGTGGCCAAGCTCTGCATGAGTCAGAGTCCGGCGCAAACCGCGTCTGCCTTGGTTGTCGCTGTTGCCGACATCGGCTCATTGCGCTCTACGGCGCAGCTTCAGGCGGCGTGGATGCGCCAGTCCAGTTTCTCATCACGAAAAATCCGCGAGTACGAACGGACCGCGCGCATTGGCCGCATCATTTTCATGCCCGGGCCGCTGAATCTTTTTGGCATGCTCAAAAAGGCGCTTTTTTGGCTGGTGAATGTTTTTCGATCGATCGGATCGCCGCCCGTCATGCGACATGAAGTATTCAAGTGGGCCAGCAAGAGCACGGCGCTCGCCTGCCAAAATCTGATGATCGCCGCCGAGGTTGCCGGCCTAAATACTTGCCCCATGGAAGGCTTCGATGGCCAACGGCTGGCGCGCTATCTTGGGCTCTCGCGAAAGCATCAGGAAATCTTGATGGTCATCGCCATTGGGAAAAAGTCGTCGAGTTACACCGCGCAGCCGCAGTGGCGTCGGCCGATTGAAGCCACGGTGGCTTTCTTATGACTCTTAGCTTGCAAGTGATCCCTGAATCCAAGATTCCCGATGACATTCTCAAAGATTCTCTCCTCGCACATCTGGCCGCTGCCTACTTCGCGGTTAGCAAACAGATGGAACGAAAGACTGGCTGCTCCGCGACTCGCGGTTTCATTCTTTCGATCCTGAGGCACGAGGCTGCCCTCAATCAAAATCAAATCGCAACGCGGCTTGGATTCGACCGCACGGTGGTGCATCGCGCCATCAAGACCATGATCAAGGAAGGACTCGTATCGGAACGAAAAGCTAAGACGGGGCGGGCACTGCTGCTTCATCTCACGCCGCGGGGAGAGAAATACCACCAGGCGCTCGTCCAGCACCGCCGCAGCGCTGACGAAAAAATACGCTTGGCGTTTACGGCGGAAGAACGCGCGACTCTGATTCAACGCCTGAAAACCATCGCGGAGATGGAGTTCTGAAGCGAGTCTACGGCCAAAGCAAAGCCGCCAGCTTTCGCTGACGGCTTATCAGTCTTGCCGAGTTTTTGGCGCGGCGGGCGTGGGCGCCCGCCCCACATGAACTAGTTCTCGTACAACAACACGCCTTCGGCCTTTTCCGAATCGACCGGGCGGTAGAAGAGCTTGTTGTCCTCGAGGAAGACCTCGATGAAGGCGGGCCGAGTTGTGATTGTGCCCTGAATCAGCGCCTCCGAGAGCGGGTCTTCGATGTACTTCTGCAACGCACGGCGCAGCGGACGCGCGCCGTAGCTGCGGTCGGTGAGGGTCTGGTTGAGGATCCATTTCTTGGCTTCGTCCGCAACCGTGACCGTGATCGACTTCTGCGCCAGGTTCGTGTTGAGCTGGTTGACCATGAGCTCGAGAATCTGGATGAGGTCGTTCTCGCCGAGCGCGTTGAAGATGATGATTTCGTCGAGCCGGTTGAGGAACTCGGGGTTGAACGTGCGCTTGACTTCGTTCTTCACGAGTTCTTCGACCTTGTCGGCGATCGCGTCTTCCTTGGTGGATTGGAAGCCGAGACCTTCGCGCTTCTGCAGGTGCCGCGCGCCGATGTTCGACGTCATGATAATGATCGTGTTCTTGAAGTCGACTGTGTTGCCGAGGCCGTCCGTCAACTGGCCGTCTTCAAACACCTGCAGCAGGATGTTGAAGACGTCTGGGTGCGCTTTTTCGATTTCGTCGAGCAACACGACGCTATAGGGCGCGCGCTTCACGCGCTCGGTAAGCTGTCCGCCCTCTTCGTAGCCGACGTATCCCGGAGGCGAACCGATCAGCTTCGAGACCGAGTGCTTCTCCATGAACTCGGACATGTCGAAACGGACCAGGGCTTTTTCCGTGCCGAACATGAACTGCGCCAGCGTACGTGCGACTTCGGTTTTGCCGACGCCCGTGGGGCCGAGGAACAGGAACGAGCCAATGGGGCGGTTCGGGTTCTTGAGGCCAGCGCGCGAGCGGCGAATGGCACGGGCCAGCGCGCTGATCGACTTATCCTGCGAGATGATGCGTTTGTGCAACTCTTCCTCGATACGCAGCAGTTTCTGCGTTTCTTCTTCTTTGATCGAGGTGATGGGCACGCCGGTCCAGCGCGAGACCACGTCTTCGATGTCTTCGCGGTTCACGACGCCAGTCGAGGATTCGTCGAGATGATATTTTTCGCGAAGAGCGCGCAGGTTTTCGCGCTCTTTGCGTTCTTCGTCGGAGTAGAAGCGCGCCTTCTCGAACTCATGGTTCGCAATGGCGTTCTCCATACGGTGGACGATGAACTTGATGCGCTTCTGGACCTCGGTGATCTCTTCAGGCAGCGAAGTCTGGCGCAGCTTGACGCGGGCGCCGGCCTCGTCGACCAGATCGATCGCCTTGTCGGGCAGGAAGCGGTCCGGGATGTAGCGGTTGGAGTGCGAGACCGCGAAGTTGATGGCGTCGTCGGTGTAGGTGACGGCGTGGAACTTCTCATAGCGGTCTTTGATCCCGAACAGAATCTTGATGGCATCGGCCTCGTTCGGCGGCGGAACTTTCACGGCCTGAAAGCGGCGCTCGAGCGAGCGATCTTTTTCAATCGACTTGCGATACTCGCCGGGCGTGGTCGCGCCGATGCACTGAATTTCGCCGCGGCTCAGCGCGGGCTTCAAAATGTTGGCGGCGTCGAGCGAGCCTTCGGCGGATCCCGCGCCGACCAGCGTGTGGAGCTCGTCGATGAAGATGATGGAATTCTGCGACTCCATCAGTTCTTTCATTATGGTCTTGAGGCGCTCTTCGAACTGACCACGGTATTTCGTGCCCGCAACGATCAGCGATAGATCGAGAGCAAGGATGCGCTTGTCGGCGAGGAACGACGGAACTTCACCGTCGGCGATGCGCTGTGCCAGGCCTTCCACGATGGCGGTCTTGCCTACGCCGGGTTCGCCGATTAGCACCGGATTGTTCTTGGTGCGGCGACAAAGAATCTGGATGACGCGATCGACCTCGCCTTCGCGTCCCACCAGCGGATCGAGCTGAGAATCCATCGCGGCTTGGGTCAAATCCCTCGAAAATTCCGCTAATAGCGAACTTTCACGCTGCCGCTGCGGCTGAGCTTTTTCCTGCGTGGTGCGGGCCAGTTCTTCGCGGATGGTCGAGAGCCGCAGGCCGCGCTCGTGCAGGATCTCGGCGGCAAAGCACTTCTCTTCTCTCAGCAAGCCTAAAAGCAGGTGCTCGGTTCCGATGTGGCGATGCGACAGTCGCTCGGCCTCTTCGGCGGCATAGGCGAGCACGCGCTTGCACTCATTCGAAAGTGGCAGATCGACCGAGGTGGAAACCTTCTCGCGGATCGTCGTATGTCCCTCGATCTGCTTGCGGATGGATTCGACCGAGGCATGGGAGCGCAGAAAACGATTGGTCAGGGCCTTGTCTTCGCGCAGAAGTCCCAGAAGCAGGTGCTCAGTCTCAATATAAGGAGACCCAAACTGGCTGGCTTCGTAGCGCGCAAAAAAGATGACGCGCCTGGCTTTCTCCGTATAGCGTTCAAACATATTGCCCGTCCCCCTGACCTTCCCGGCCGGGAAAAGAACTTGCCTGCCCGACCTACCAGCGAACCGTTGCCCTGGGCTGCCTGCCTGACACCATTATGCAATCAAAGGGCCGAGAAACCCAAGTGCCGAAACGTTACTCTAAACCTTTGATCACGTTACCGAAGGAACCGAGTTTGGTTCATCCGGGTAAAGTCGAAACCATTTTCTTGCAGTTTCGGTGATTAAAGTTGCTCCGTTCCAGTGGGGCTTAATCCCCAGTTCTTTTGTGATCCTTCCCGCCGCCCTACAGCGCGTTCTTCCACTGAACTCTCAGGCCGTCTAAACTCTCAGGCCGGCAACGACTCCGGCGCAATCTCCTCCACGCGTCCGCGCTCCAGCCTCAGCACACGATGGCAGCGTCGAGCGAACGCCAGATTATGCGTAGCAATGAGGGAGGTGAGTTGGTGCTCGCTGTGCAACCGAGCGATCAGGCTGAAAACCGTTTCCGCGGTGTTGCCGTCGAGGTCACCGGTGGGCTCGTCGGCAAGCAAGAGCTTTGGACCCGTAATCAGCGCCCGCGCTAAAGCCACTCGCTGCTGCTCGCCACCGGAGAGCTCGCCCGAGCGGTGGTGCGCACGCTTTTCGAGGCCGACCTCGCGCAGCCAGCGCAAAGCCTCAGGTTCAGCCTGCTGCCACGTCTGCCCGCGCAACAGCAGCGGCATGGCCACGTTTTCCGCCGCCGTGAACTCCGGCAACAGATAGTGAAACTGCCAAACGAAGCCTGTTTCCCGATTGCGAAAGTCCGCGGCCTGGTCGTGGGTCAACGAATTCAGTCGCAAGTGGGCGCAGTATACGTCACCTGCAGAAGCACGATCAAGGGCGCTGAGGATGTGCAGCAACGTACTTTTTCCAGCGCCCGATTCCCCAACAATGGCCAGCATCTCGCCTCGCTTCACCTCAAATGACAAGTTCTCAAAGAGCACCAGGTCCGACTCGCCGGACCGGAAAACTTTCTTCAGGCCTTCTACCCGAAGTATCGACATTTGTTCGGTTAGATGCAAAGCGCCACTGTTTCGTTCCAAAGGCTCCAGTTTAGCCGATGCTGGCGTACTGTCTGGCCCGTATCTGCGGGCTTAAAGATTAGTGCTGACCGCGTTGGAATCGTTTCCGCGTACCGATTCCAGTATGGCTCTGCGTAAAATCGTACATCCGGCCCAACTGCAGGCAAGTGATTGTAGTCACGGGCGATATGTTCGTGGGTCATCCGCCCACCTCAGTGTTGCCACCGATCATCACGCCCTCACCCACGTCGTTTTCAGTTCCATGACACGCACAAGTCTGGCCACGACTCACTCATACCGCAACGCCTCGGCGGGCAGAATGCGGGACGCCGACCAACTGGGATAGAGCGTGGCCACGAAGGACACACCCACCGCAACCAGCGCCACGATCACGCCATCGATCAGCCTGGGCGCGAAGGGAACGTAGTCGATCGAATAGACCTCGGGCGAGAGCGAAATGATGTGGTAGTGGCCGCCGGCGTAGGAGATGGCGAAGCCGAGCAGCAGGCCGATCGCCGTGCCGATCACGCCGATCAGGACTCCCTGCGCGATGAAGACGTTGCGCACCTGCGAACGCCGCGTGCCCATCGACATGAGCACCGCGATGTCTTTGGTTTTCTCCATGACCATCATGATCAAGCTGATCAGAATATTGAGCGCGGCGACGAAGACGATCAGCCCGATCGTGATGAACGTGACCAGCCGTTCGAGGCGCAAGGCATGGAAGAGCGCTTTATTTTGTTCAAGATAATTCGTGGCCATGAAGCCCTTGCCGGCGGCTTCTTCGAGTTGCTGCGTAATCTGGTCGGCCTTGAAGATGTCATCGATCTTGAATTCGATGACGGAAATCAGGTCGCCGAGGCCGAACAGGCGTTGCGCGTCCGACAGGCGGGCGAAGGCCCAGCTGGAGTCGTAGTCGTAAAAGCCGGAATTGAAGATTCCCACCACGCGAAAGCGATTGTATTTTGGCACCATTCCAAAGGGAGTCAACTCCCCTTGTGGGCTGGTGACTAGCACGACCGAGCCAATCGTCGCGCCCAGAGTGTCGGCCATGTCTTTGCCGAGGACGATGGGGGGCATTTCTGCCACGCGCTGTTGCACGCCGGAGAGAGAGTCGGGGGATGAATTGGTTTGTGTGGATGCGGGCAACTCGCCCGCATCGGTGCTGCTCCCGGCTTGCGCGGGCGAGGACGCCCGCGCCACATTCTTCTCATCTTTGTCTTCAAGTGCGTCGGCGGAGCCTTGCTTCACCGTGGTTAACAGATCACCGACTCTGCGCTCATAACGCGGGATCATCCCCTTGAGCACAGCTCCGCGGGCGCGTGGGCCACGCGAGATCAAAACTTGCTCGAAAATTGCCGGAGCTGCGGCCAGGACATGCGGCTGTTTCGAGAGACGGTCGAGCAGCGGTGGCCAGTCGTTGATGCCGTCGTCGGCGACGCGCTGCAGGCTGATGTGCGATGTGGAGCCGAGCAGGCGCTGCTGCAGGTCCTGTCGGAATCCGTTGTTGATGGCAAGGGCGATGACCAGCGAGGCGACTCCGGCAGCCACTCCGGCGATGGAAATGCCGGTGATGATGCCAATGAAGGCCTGGCGTCTTTTTGCTCGCAAATAGCGCGAGGCGATGAAAAGTTCGAAGCGCATGAAGAGCGGCTGTCGGCCGTCAGCTCTCAGCTTTCAGCCATGATTACGGATTATACGGGTGGGTTGGCAGGATGAAGGGTGGACGTTAGGACAGCTAGGCCTTCCTTGACTTTCGATCCCCGGCGAATCATTCTGTGAGCGGAGGCAGCTTGGAAGGGAACGTCCGCACACGGTGCGGAGGCTCTCAAATTGGCGGACGCATCTTCTGCAAGACTTGTGGGCAGCGCTTCGACCGCCGGCTCCGTTGACGTCCTCGAACGAACACAGCGTCACTACCTTCCCGCCAAAGGAAATCACCGGGGCAGGTATCCTGTTCGTGTTCTTGCTGTGTGCCGTGTTCGATTTTGTCCGCGGCGACATTGGCGGACATTCGGTTCCAGCTGGCCTGATCACCGTGGTGGGAGGCATCTTCGGCACGGCATTCTATCTGCTTCTTTTCTGGCCGAGGCGATCGGGGTAGCCTCGGCCCTGTCACCTGAGGCCGGGCAAGACCGCCGGTACCCCGCTGCGGTACTGCCGGAACTCCTCTCCGAACCTTTGTTCCAACTCCGCGTCTTCCATGCGGATCATCACGGCACCCGTCGCAATTGCGAACGCCGTTAGCGCCCAGCAGACTACGAGCCCAGTTCCGATGCTCCAGGCGAGCATCTCGCAGAGATGGCCGAGGTAGACAGGGTGCCGGACGCGTGCCCGGATCCCGCTGGTGATGAGGTGGCCGTCACGATGTCCACCACGCACTTCAGGTAGGCCGCCGAGTTGCGCCCAACTGAAATGGGCGCCGGAGCGGACGTAGAGGGAGATGCCTACTGCAAACAGTAAGCAGGCAGGCATCCATGCCCAAGGCGTTGAGTAGAGTTGCACGCTGCGCCAGGGCTCGGTGATCGCGCCTATGCCGAACCACATCACAATCCACGCCGGAACTAGCACGCGAAAGGGCGAACGCTCCTTCTCCCGCCACGCGTGCGCGCGGGGATGCACCATCAGCCAGAAGAGCGGGACCGTCGAGTAAACGACGCAGGCGAGCCAGGCGAAGGTGCGAAGGAACTGCATTCCGAAATTCTACAGATAGCCCAAGCCTCATCCTGAGGAGGGCGAAGCGCTCCGAGGGACTTTACGATCATGTGCGGTGTCGATGAAGTGAGAGGACGTCTGTGTTGCGGTTTGCATCTTGGCTGTTCCCGCAGGTCGCACCGAAACGGCCGACTATCGTAAGGTCCTTCGCGCCGGCGCCGACGCCGCTGCCGCTCAGGATGACAACGGGCGAATACCACCGTGCTCTACTCCATTCCGGTCCTAAGCGCGATAATGACAAGATGGGGCGTACTTTCATCAGCGAAAATTGGCTTCCGAAGTCGGTTCTTTTATTAAGAACTTATAACCGGCACAAGTTCCTGCTCGATCTGATCGCGGGCGTGACGGTCGGCCTCGTCGCGCTGCCGCTGGCGATGGCGTTTGCCATTGCTTCTGGGCTGACGCCGCAGGCTGGAATCTACTGCGCCATTGTCACAGGATTCTTGATCTCCGCTCTCGGCGGATCGAAGACGCAGATCGGCGGCCCGACGGGAGCATTCGTCGTCGTGGTGGCGGGAATTATCGCGGCCCACGGCGTCGATGGCCTCTTCATGTGTACCGTGATGGCGGGCGTGCTGCTGGTGATCATGGGCGTCACGGGGCTGGGCACGGCGGTGAAATTTATTCCGCGGCCGGTGGTCATCGGATTCACGAATGGAATTGCGGTGCTGATCGCCTCTACGCAGGTGAAAGACTTCTTCGGCCTGCACCTCGACAAAGTTCCGGGCGTCTTTTGGCTGCGAATGGAGGCGCTGGCCGGCAACTTTCACACGCTGTCGTTTACGGCCACGGCTCTGGCAATTGGCACGCTGGCGACGTTGCTTCTCTGCCGCGCACTGTCACCGCGAATTCCAGGCCCCATCGTTGCCCTGTTGCTGGCAACAGCCGCCGTATATTTTTTCAGGCTGCCGGTGGAAACGATTGGCACCAAGTTCGGAGGAATTCCAGCCGGGCTGCCGCATCTGCAGGTTCCGAAATTCCGCGCAGACCTGATTCACGGACTGCTGGGGCCGGCGTTTACGGTGGCGATGCTGGGCGCGATTGAGTCGTTGATGTCGGCGGTCGTTTCAGATCGCATGAGTAATGACCGGCACAATCCGAATGTCGAGTTGATAGCGCAGGGCGTGGCCAATGTCTTCTCCCCGATGTTCGGCGGGTTGCCGGCGACTGGCGCGATTGCGCGCACGGCGACGAATATACGATCAGGCGCACAGTCTCCGGTCGCGGGCATCATTCACGCGCTGACGTTGCTGTGCATTCTGCTGTTCGCAGCGCCTCTCGTGAGCTATGTGCCGATGGCCGCGCTGGCTGGGATCCTCATGATCGTCTCCTACAACATGGGCGAGTGGCGGGAGATTCCGCAACTGCTGAAGCTGACCAAGACCGACATCAGCATCTGGCTGGTGACGTTTGCCTTGACTGTCTTTGCCGATCTTACTGTTGCCGTCGAAGCAGGAATGATTCTGGCGGCGCTGCTGTTCATCAGCCGCGTGGCCGCGACTACGACCGTTTCGCAGGTCACCGACGACTACGTCGAAGACGGGCGCGTGCACATTTTGCAGGATAAAGACATCCCTTACTATGCGACGATCTTCCGGATTCACGGGCCGTTCTTATTTGGCGCGACCGACAAGATTTCCGCTGTGACAGAAAACCTGCACACGCTGCCACCGGTGGTAATTCTGCGTTTACGCAACATGACCGCACTCGATGCAACGGGTCTGTTTGCCATCGAAGAAGTGGCCAAGCAACTGCACGCGTCGAAACGAACCTTAATTCTCTGCGGAGCTCGCGAGCAGCCTTCGCAACTGATTCATCAGGCCGAGTTCGCGGAAGTGATCGGCGAGGAGAATATCTGCGACAACGTCCAGGAGGCGCTGCGCCGCGCGGAAGAGGTATACGAAGGACTGGAGACGAAGGCTGCGAAAGCCTAATCGACCTCGAGCAGGCCCTTTTCAGAGTTCTGCTAGAATTCCCGCGTGAAACGACGAACCTTGCTGCAGTCCCTTCCCGCCGTAACACTTCTTCCGGCATTGCTTCGCGGTGCGATGGCGCAGGAAAGTCCTGGCTCCTCTGCGGTTTACGAACTCCGCGTCTACCATGCCGCTGCGGACAAGCTGCCTGATCTGTTGGCGCGTTTTCGCGACCACACCATAAAAATCTTCGATCGCCATGGACTGAAGAGTGTCGCCTATTGGACTCCAGTAGATGAACCGGATAAGAGCAACACGCTGATCTATATTCTTCGCCATCCCAGCCGCGAAGCCGCAGCCGCCAATTGGAAATCGTTTCAGGACGATCCGGAGTGGAAGAGCGTGAAGGACAAGTCCGAAGCGAACGGAAAACTCGTCGACAAGGTCGATTCCACTTACATGGCGATGACCGACTTTTCGCCAAAGCTAAGCTAGCGGGTTCGTGATCACTGTTCCGGCAAACCTACGCGCCGCAAAAGGTCGCTGAAGCGCGGATCGGAGCGAAGGCTGTCGAATTGCGGATCGGGCTTAAAAAATATGAGATCGCCCCGTTTTGCGAAAGCCTTCTCCAACTCGGCGAATGCGGCGTTTTTTTCGCCAAGCAATGCATAGTCGCTCGCCGAATCGGCATAGCTGCCGTGGGCGTCACTCGCCTTCGCTTCCACCCGGAGTAACTCTGTGTAGCCGCCTTTCTCGAAAGCTCGAACTGCTTGCTCCGCACGCTGATTGTCCCCGTCGAGTTGAGCGAGTTTGACCCAGGCGTCGAGGGCGTCTTTGTAATTTCCCAATTGCTGCTGGCTGTATCCAATAAATAGCCAGGCCTGGTAATAATTCGGATCAAGTTTTAGTGACTTCTCTGCTTGTCCAAGCGCAGTCTTGTAATCGCGTGCGTAGTAGTAAGCCAACGCCAAACTGGTGCTGGCCAGCGGCGACAGCGGCTCCAGCTCTGCGGCCTTCTGCCCTTCTGCAATGGCGGGCTGGGTTCGGCCAACTGACACGTCGAACCAGGAATAAACCTCGTGCCCGTACGCCGAATTCGGATTGAGCGCCAGCCCCTGGCGAACCTCCGATTCGGCCTCGGTGAAGTTCCAGAAGTAAACAATGTCTGCGAGTGCGATCGAGATGTGCGGTTCGGGACTGTGACTGTCGAGTTCCAGCGCTTTGGTGGCGGCCGAGCGGCCTTGCTCGAATATTTCGCGGCCCGCTCCCGAAAAATACCCGAACATCACGCTGGCGTCGGCGAGTCCGGCATAGGCCGCCGAATAGTCGGGGTCCGCGGCAACGGCCTTCTGAAAGGTGGCCATGGCGTCCGAAAAGCTTATGGTTGTGAAGTTCTCGTACTGTGAACGGCCTTTCAGATAGAGCTTGTAGGCCTCGGCATTGCGTGTGCCGATTTTTTCGAGTCCTTCTTTTTCGCTGCCGGAGAGTTGCGAGCGCAGCTTGCCGGCAACATCGCCGGTGATCGCAGATTGCAGCATGGACGCGTCGCTGACATTGCGTGTATAGCGCTCACCCCAAATTTGCGCGCCGGTGGCGACGTTGACCAGTTCGGTTTCAACCTCGATCTGGTTGCCGTGCTCGGCCACCCGTCCGGTTAAGACGGCGTCAACGTGGAGATCACGCCCTACACCCTGAGGATCGTCCTGGCGCGACTTGTAGTGGGCTACGGTGCTGCGCGCCATCACCCGGAGATCGGGCAGCCTGGAGAGCGAGTTCGTGATCTCTTCGGAGATCCCGTCGCCAATGTAATCCATCTCCGGATCTTTGCCCGTGTTGGCAAAAGGCAGGACAGCGATCGATTGGATCTTCGCTGTTTGCGAGGATTGACGCGGAAAATAGCGCCAGCCGACAAATATCGCGACGAGTCCGACAACGGCAACAAGCGCACGGCGCATGATGGTCGGTATAGCTCGAACCAGCGGCCGCGTGGTGCGTCGTCTGCGAAGTTCTGGAACGGCGACATTCTTGCTCGATTCAGTATCCCGTTTCAAGCGCTTGAGATCGGCTCTGATTTCTGCAGCGGATTGGCAGCGAATGTCGCGGTCCTTCTCCAATGTCTTTGCGATGATCTCTTCGAGCTTCGGAGGAAGATCGGGATTCAGGCGCATCGCCGGTGCCGGGGCGCGATTCAGGATCGATTCGAAGATGACGCCGGAGGTATCTCCCCGGAAGGGGAGCATGCCAGTCGCCATTTCGTACAGGACAGCCCCGAACGAAAAGAGATCGGTACGGGCATCGAGATCCTTGCCGCGCACCTGCTCTGGCGACATGTAAGCGACGGTGCCCAGTGCGGCGCCGGGGCTGGTGAGAGGCTCTTCGAGAGTTGGAGCGCCGAGAGAACTCTCGGGCTTTGGAACAACTTTCGCCAGACCGAAGTCCAGGATTTTCGCCTGTCCGCGGGTTGTGACAAAGATGTTTGCGGGCTTGATGTCGCGATGAATGATGCCTTTGGAGTGAGCCGCATCGAGGGCGTCGGCGATCTGGATGCCGAGATCGAGGACGCTATCTACATCGAGCGGCTTGCCGTTAATTTGCTGGCGAAGTGACTGGCCTTCGAGCAATTCCATGGCGATGAAAGCCTGTCCGGCCGATTCGTCAATGTCGTAAATAGTGCAGATATTCGGATGGTTCAGCGCGGATGCGGCGCGGGCTTCACGACGAAAACGTTCGAGCGCCTGCGGATCGCTGGCTAGTTCGTGCGGTAGAAATTTAAGGGCGGCATGCCGTCCAAGCTTCAGGTCTTCGGCTTCGTAGACTACACCCATCCCGCCGCCACCAATCTTATGCAGGATGCGGTAGTGAGAGACCGTTTGCCCTACGGGTTGAACCGGCGAAGACATCGGCGGCAATGGTATGAGGAGGGCGAAGGAAGGTCAATATAGCCTGCAGGAAGTACCGAAAAACAGCCGCATCCCGTATGCTCTAAGGTTGTTGGCGGCAGTTTCCGCCAGCTCGTAGACACCCGCAATGATTGTCAACTTTGCCGAACGCGCACACAACCACAACTGGGAACTCGATCCGGTGATCCGATCCTTGTTAGACACGGATTTCTACAAGCTGCTGATGCTGCAATTCATCTGGAAGCACTTCCCCAGTACGCGAGTGGAGTTTTCGCTGTATAACCGGCATCCGGCGGTGCGCATGGCCGACCTGATTCACATCGAGGAACTGAAGGTGCAGTTGCAGCATGTGCGAGGTATGCACTTTCGAAAGTCGGAACTGGTCTGGCTGGCGGGCAACACTTTCTATGGACGGCGCGGCATTTTCGAGCCGGAGTTTATGGAGTGGCTGGAGCGCGACTTCCGCTTATCGGATTATCAATTGCGTGTGCGTGATGGGCAGATTCATCTGACATTCGAGGGAATGTGGACAGAAACCACGATGTGGGAGTTGTACGCGCTGGCGATTTTGGATGAGTTGAAGACGCGCGCTCACTTAAAGACCTTGAGCGAATTTGGACTCGACATTCTTTATGCGCGGGCAAAGACAAAGTTGTGGAACAAAATCGAGCGGTTGCGCGGCGTGCCGGGGTTGAGCGTCGCCGATTTCGGCACCCGGAGGCGGCACAGTTTCTTGTGGCAGGAATACGTGGTGGTTGCTATGGCGGCCAATCTGCGAGAGAACTTCATCGGTACGTCGAACGCGTTTCTGGCGCACAAGCATGACCTGGAGGCGATCGGAACCAACGCGCATGAGATTCCCATGGTGATGGCGGCCCTGGCTCCCGATGACGTGGCGCTGAAGGATTCGCAATACCGTGTGCTCGAATTATGGCAGCAGACGTATGACGGCGCGCTGCGTGTGATGCTGCCGGATACGTTCGGGACGACGCAATTCTTAGCTGGTGCGCCAGACTGGGTGGCCGATTGGACTGGGCAGCGCGTCGACAGCAAAGATCCGTATGTGGCCGGGGATGAATATATTGCCTGGCTGAGCACACGCGGCCACGACCCACGGGAGAAGCTGCTCATTTTCTCCGACATGTTGGATGTAGACCGGATTCTGGGATTGCACGCGTATTTCGGTGGGAAGATCGCCCCGGGAGTAAAGGCCGAGGACTTTGCCAATGCCGCTGATTTCAACGATGCGAAGAAGTGGACTCCGGATCGGCGGGCGCGCGTGAGCGCCGGCTGGGGAACGTTACTAACCAACGATTTCCGCGGCTGCAATCCCAATGACGGCAGCGGATTTGACCCGATTAGCCTGATCTGCAAGGTTTCTTCGGCCGAAGGGCGGCCGGCCGTAAAGCTTTCGGACAACTATTCGAAGGCGCTGGGGCCAATGGCGGAAGTAGAGCGATACCGCCGAGTCTTTGGAACCACCGGAATCGCGAATGCGCCTCTGGTGTCGTAGAGTCTGTGCGATTCCGTCGACCTAGGTTCCTCGCACCTCAATTTTCCGCCAAAATTCTTGTTAACCATTGGCCACCCTCGTTCGTTGTGTGCCTAGAGAGTCTGATTAGACTTCATCGACAGGGGAACGCTCTCATGAGGAAGAATCGCCGCTTCAAGGCTGTGATTGTTGCAGTAGTCGTTATCGTTGTTTTCAGCAGCGTGAGTGTCGCGCAGGTGCAGCGTACGCCGACCGTCGCTCCGCAGCAGATGAGCCAGCGAGAGGTCAGCGAACTGCAGGACCAGTTGCTGCAGTTCCTCCGGGTCAGCCCAACGCTGGCCGAGGTAGTGGCGCGCGATCCGTCGCTGCTGTCGAACGCGGAATACGTCAACCGCAACAATCCGGAGCTGGCGAGGTTTTTGCAGGCGCACCCTGAGATTGCGCAGAATCCAGATTTTTACCTCTTCAATAACCTTCACGGCGAACATGAGCCCGCCAGCCAAACCCTCGAGCGCAAGCTGTGGCCGGAGTTATCAGAACAGAGCCAGCCTCGCTCCCCGGTGACCATGGAATTGATTAGCGACGGCATACCGTTTCTGGTTTTCGTCGGGATTCTGTTGGCGCTGCTGTGGCTGACGCAGGTATTGCTGGAAAACCGGCGCTGGAACCGCATTTTCAATCTGCAGAGCGACGTTCACGGAAAACTGATCGAGAAATTCGGCACATCGCAGGAAGTGCTGACCTACATGTCGACGGAATCCGGCAAGAAATTTCTTGAGGCGACGCCGATTGCAGCGGGCATGGAACGGAAGACTCCGGTCCCGAGCACGGTGGCGCGTGTGCTCACGCCCTTGCAGATTGGAGTGGTGCTGACACTGCTGGGCAGCGGATTAATCGCACTGCGCCACAGCGTGCCCGATGGCGAGGCGGCCTTGCGCGTGATCGGCACGGTGGTGCTGATGCCAGGAGTTGGGTTTATCATTTCTGCGGGCATTGCCTACGTATTGGGGAAACATCTGGGCCTGATGCCGGATCGCGGAGCACAAAACTGAAACGAGCTGCCTGATCCATGCAGCGGCTGAACGCAGCCGCCGTGCAAGCAGCCATGAGGAAGGACGATACGACCGGGGAATATGCAATATCGAACGTCGATGCTCGCCTGGGATTGCGAGCCGACGCACTGCCCATGGATAGCGATGCCTTCGCCGGTTTCTACCAGCGCTCTGCTCCCGCCCTGCGCGCGTATCTGACGCGGGTCTCGGGCAACGCGGCACTGGCCGACGATCTGACGCAGGAAAGCTATCTCCGATTTTTGTGCGCGACGCAGCCCGACGGCGGCGAGGTGAACTACCGGCGGTATTTGTTCCGCATTGCGACGAATCTCCTGCGCGATCATTGGCGGCGGCCGCGGGCGGCTTCGATTGAAGATGTTCCCGAGTCCTTCTTCGCAACCCACGGAACCTCGGCACTGGTGGAATCGCAGGCGGCGCTCGATCCAGCAATGGCGCAGATGCGGCCGCGAGACCGGCAAATCTTGTGGCTGGCCTACGCCGAAGGTTATTCGCACCGCGAGATCGCTGAGATCACCGGCCTGGGCGCGGCGAGCATCCGGTTGCTGCTTTTCCGCGCACGGCGAAAGATAGCGCGCCTGCTGCGTGAGCAGATGGCCGACGATCGGAGACAGGCATGATGCTGCGGGCTTGTTCCTTCGAGAATGAAGTACTTCAGGCGCTCAGGAATGGGCACTGGCCGCACGGTTGCGCCGCTGAGTTATGCGCACACGTCGTGAAGTGCTCCGCTTGCAGTGATCTGGTGTCGGTGACGCAGACGTTTCAGTCGGCGCGGAATGAGTCGACGCGCGAAGCCGCGTTGGATTCACCGGGACTGCTATGGTGGCGCGCGCAGCTGCGACGGCGGCACGCAGCGAACGAACAGGTGAACCGCCCGATCACCATTGCGCAGCGTTTCGCTCTGGTCATGACTTTGGCGGCTGCAGTAGTTTTTGTCGCGTCTCAGTATCGGCGTGGCCTGCATTGGGCTTCGTGGTGGGCGGAACTGGCGCCGACGCGGCTGTTTCATCTTTTGTCCAGCTCACCGACTCCGCAATGGAATTTTCCTCTCCTCATCGCCGGGCTGGCTGGACTGGCTCTGCTGAGCGGGCTAGTGGTGTATCTGGTTACGGAAAAATCGTGACAGCTAAGCCCCGATTCTGACGAGAAATCCTCACATCGCACCGTGCACAGGCTCGGCATTCTGTGTCACATTAGAAGTTCATGTCCGCCCCCGCCGACGCCAGAGCTGGCCGCGCCGCCTTTACCCATCCGGCATTTGTGCTGTTTCAAGTCGCGCGCTTTCTAAGCGTTTGCGCCGTGGAGATGCAGGCTGTTGCCGTCGGCTGGCAGGTTTTTGAAATCACGAAACGGCCCCTCGACCTTGGTTACGTCGGCCTGGCGCAGTTTCTGCCGGGGATTTTGTTATTTCCGCTCTCCGGCCACGCTTCGGATCGATTTCAGCGGCGCCACGTGCTTTCGGCTTGCTATGCGGGATACGCCGCTTGCTTCGCCCTGCTGCTTGCTTTGTCCCAGCGCAAGCTGCAGTCGGTGGCGGCGATTTATGTCGTGCTCGTGCTGATCGGGGTAGTGCGATCGTTCAACGGAACGGCGAGCCGGTCGATCCTGCCGCAGCTCGTGTCCGAGGAGCACTTCCCCAATGCAGTGGCGTGGAATGCCAGCATCTTTCAGGCTGCGACCATTCTTGGGCCGTCGTTTGGCGGGGTTTTGTATGCGGCATTTCGTGGACCCTCGGCGGTGTACGCGATCGCGATGTTCGTTGCGGTTGGCGCGACGGTCTCGACCTTCCGTATCCATCCGGAGAGTCAAGGGCGCAAGCGCGAGCCGATGACCTTTAAGACGGTGTTCGCCGGGATTGATTTCATTCGGAGGAAGAAACTTATTCTCGGCGCGATTTCCCTGGATCTGTTTGCGGTGCTGCTCGGTGGCGCCGTGGCTCTGCTGCCGGTTTACGCGCGGGATATCCTGCACACCGGCCCCTGGGGACTTGGACTGTTGCGAACGGCGCCGGGCGTGGGGGCTGCTCTGATGGCGGTCGCATTGGCGCACCGGCCGCTCCGGGGAAAGTCGGGAACGACTCTGTTGTGGGCGGTTGCAGGGTTTGGTGTCTTTACAATCATCTTCGGGCTGTCGCGCAGCCTGACAGTCTCGCTGATTGCATTGCTACTGCTGGGAGCGAGCGACATGATCAGCGTGATCATCCGTGCGACGCTCACACAGTTGGCCACGCCGGACGCCATGCGCGGGCGCGTGACTGCAGTCGACATGATCTTCATTGGCGCATCCAACGAACTCGGCCAGTTCGAGTCGGGCGTGACAGCCCAATGGCTCGGAACCGTGCCGGCGGTCGTCCTCGGCGGAATGGGAACACTCGTCGTGATCGGCCTTTGGGCCTGGATGTTCCCGGAACTCCGGCGCGCAGGGGAGTTGACCAGTTCCAGCCTGCTGGAAAGTGCCGAGGAAGAGCAGCTTCCTTCTTCAACTTCGGCTTCGTAGAGGCCATTCTCGCTTGTGCGCCGATTCCTGATCTGCTGTCCATCCCGACCAATTTGTACTCTCGTTTCGTGATGCACGATGCGAACTATCGAGGAAATCGATTGTAGCTGCTCTACCTCTCATGCCTTAGAATGACGCTTTCATTCAGCACCATCCCGGCGAGACAAAGGATCTCTTTTGCTCGAACGCTACTTTCGCCTTTCAGAAAATCAGACGAACGTTCGCAATGAATTTATCGGCGGCTTGACCACCTTTTTGACGATGGCCTACATCGTCGTGATCAATCCGCAGATGCTGGCTAAGGCCGGCGTGCCGATTGCAGGCGTGCTGTTTGCAACGTGCATCTCGGCGGCCGCGGCAACGCTCGTGATGGGGTTGTATGCGAACTATCCCATTGCGCTGGCGCCGGGGATGTCGCTGAATGCGTACTTCACTTATGTCGTTTGCCTGGGGATGCATGTGCCGTGGCAGACGGCGCTTGGTGTGATTTTTCTCTCTGGCGTGGTCTTCTTGCTGCTCACGGTCACAAAGGTTCGCGAACAGATTGTGAACGGCATTCCCGACTGCCTGAAATACTCGACTGCCGGCGGGATCGGCATGTTCATCGCGTTTGTGGGTTTGCGCAACGCGAACCTGGTGGTGGCGAATCCGGCCACGTTCGTGAGTCTGGGGAGTTTTTCGAATCATGAGGCGCAACTCGCTTGCATCGGGCTGGCAATCATGTTGGTCCTGATGACGCGGAAGGTGCACGGCGCGATTCTCATCGGAATTCTCGGGACCACGCTGCTCGGGATTCTGCGCCACATGGCGACATGGCCGACCTCGATCTTTTCCTGGCCGCACCCGTCGGCAACGTGGCTACAACTGGATCTGCGTGGGGCGGTGCATCTCGGTCTGTTCGAAATTATTTTTGTTTTTCTATTCGTGGACTTGTTCGACAACGTGGGCACGCTGGTGGGAGTCTGCGAGCAGGGTGGGTTCGTGAAAGACGGCAAAATTCCGCGGGTGGGGCGGGCTCTCGTATCGGATGCGGTAGGAACGATTTTTGGATCCCTGACGGGGACATCCACTGTGACGAGCTACATCGAAAGCGCTGCGGGCGTAGCAGCGGGAGCGCGGACTGGGTTGAGCAACATTTTCGTGGCCGCGCTGTTTTTGCTGGCGATGTTCTGTTCGCCGCTGGCCGCGGCGATTCCGGGCTATGCAACGGCTCCGGCTTTGATTCTGGTGGGAGCTTTAATGACAGAGTCGATTGGGCGCGTCGAGTGGGGCGAATTTACCGAGGCGATTCCGGCATTCGTGACCTTGCTGGCGACGCCGTTGACCTTCAGCATCGCGACCGGGCTAAGTTTGGGACTGATCTCGTACACGCTGGTGAAGGTGGCGGCGGGAAAATTTCGAGAAGTGAGCCCGCTGATCTGGATTCTGACTGTCTTGTTTATTTTGCGGTATGTGTATCTGGCGGCGGGGTAGGAGTTCTTCGTTCTCACGAACATGGTTCCACAACCCTGTCATGTTGAGCGCAGTCGAAGCGTCACTGTGAGCTTCACTGCTCCCCAAGGCTTCCGGGCCCAGCTATCGTGGTACCAGTAGGGATGTTTCGACGGCACAATGAGGTTCGCCGCGCTCACCTCCTTGCTTCGCTCAACATGACAAGATCCAAAGGTCTACGGGACGTTTACGGTGACCGTCGCGGTGGTGCGCCCGTACTGATTAGTGGCGCAGAGCGTGTAGGTAGTCGTTGAAGTTGGATTCACGGTAACACTGGTGTCCCGCACGGCGCCTGCTCCCGGGGAAACAATCAGATACGAATCGTTGCTCGTACTCCACGACAGCGTGACACTGCCGCCGGATGAGACGTGAGTGGGCGACGCAGTAAAGCTGCTGATCGTCGGCGCGGAGCCAGTCGGGTAGCTCGAATTCGTGTACACCGGGTTGATCTGTACGACTTCAAAAGCGGAGG
Organism: Candidatus Solibacter sp.; assembly: GCA_035501655.1. Taxonomy (GTDB): domain Bacteria; phylum Acidobacteriota; class Terriglobia; order Terriglobales; family Acidobacteriaceae; genus Sulfotelmatobacter. Next base: position 253,191 of record DATJVU010000040.1, on the reverse strand, counting down.
AGGGCACGGTTTTGAGCGAGTCGAGATCGGAGCCCCAGCGACTGTCAGAGGCTCCTGTTACATAGAGCGCGCTGCCATTGTCCGCGAGGATCAGGCCGTAAGTCTTCATTGCAGTGAGAATGACTTGCATCTGCGAAGAGAATCCGGAGATGTCGTAGCTCGATTTCAGGCGAATCCGCATGCCCATGGGCGGCGCGGAGGAGTTGCTGGTTGTCGCAGCAGAATGCGAGGCAGGCGGCGTAAACGCAGCGCTAGTCCTCGGCAGGGTGAAGCGGAGCGCGTGCTGAATCTTCCCTGCGGCAACTTCGTCATAGCGGACGAGTCCGGGGAAGACCGGCAGCCCGGCAGCGTCGGCTGAGGTCCAGGTCCAGGGCCGTTGCTCGTCGCCAAGCAGATCCCAGACCGCAGTCGAATCGGCATTCCAGCTTCCATCAGAATTGGGGGAGGCGTTGTACAACTCGTACAGAAAACAGTTCGCGTTGTTTAGCACGAGCACGTGACGATCGCCGCTGCTCGACGATCCGCCTTCAACTGGTGCGTTTGCGGGAATGGGCATGGGGCCGGGATCACTCTCATCGCCATAAGCCTGCAGATTCACATTCACCAGCGGCTGATTGCCATCGACGACAACATACGGAATGCCGTAAGTCGGATCGTTGCCCCAGTCGGGATGCACATTCACCGAGCCCACCCAATTAGTGATGATCGAACTCGAGTTCGGATCGACGGGCGCTGAAGAGATGTTGGTGTTCCAGAGGCTATTGGAAGAAAACGGGACGAATCCGCCGAGGCTGGCCATCTGGCCGTTCGACATCACGCTGCAGTCCAGGTTGCCGCCGCCCGTTCCACCACCCCCACCACCGCTACCGCCATTGCCACCGGAGCCATTGGAGGAGGGATGCGATACGCCGGCACAAGCTGCAAGGAGGAGGGCCAGTGATAATACCGCGACGAGGGAAAGCGATACTTTCGAAGCTGAACAGGGACAGCGCATCGCAGAACCATTGTCAGCGAGCGGACACGCAGTCAGAAAGAGGCCTTCGGGTCATGTCCGAATTCCCGGCTGATGCCGTGAAACGGCTTATCCAGCGAGGCTTTTGGGACTAGCCTGTGAGTTGGATGCCGGGGAGTTATTTTTCCATGAGCAGAACTTTTTCGGCGTCGTCGATCTCCTGCAGTTTGACCTCGATGACTTCGTTCATCGTGGTTTGCACATTGCGGCCGACGAAGGTGGCTTCGACGGGAATTTCGCGATGGCCGCGATCAATCAGGGCAAGAAGTTGTACGCGTTGCGGACGCCCGTGGGAAAACAGGGCGTCGAGCGCAGCGCGGGTGGTGCGGCCGGTGAAGAGAACATCGTCGCAGAGAACGATATTCTTGTCTTCAATCTCGAAGCCGATTTCTTTTTCCTGAACCACCGGCTTGGGCCCAAGCGTGGAAAGATCGTCGCGATAGAAAGTGATATCCAGAGTGCCCACCGGCACTTGCGCATTCTCGATGCGAGCAATGATTTTGCCAAGGCGTTCGGCGATCGGGACTCCACGGCGGCGGATGCCGACAAGTCCCAGGCCCTTCACACCGTCATTTTTTTCGACGATTTCATAGGCGAGTCGCACCAGAGTGCGCTCGATTTCGGATGCAGACATAAGTTGCGCCTTCTGGCGCAGGGGGGTTTTGCGAGCTTGATTCTTTGCATTCATAAGAAATCACGCCTTGCGGTAAGGAAGCCGGCTACTCAATGTAGACAAGCTACCGCGCGCCGGTCAAGGGTTGGTGTGCTGAAGGGAGCTTCAGATGAGCCATTCTGGGCGCGAATTCTTTTTGATCCTGGCGAGAGACGGTCCATCCCTGACGGGAGATCGAGGCACACAAAGCACTTGATACCTTGAGATTTAGACGCGTTTCTTGTCAATAATCTCAGCCGTCTCAACATCGTATGAATCGGTTTCTTGGAGGGTGCCTTTGACGGGGCAGCTTGTTCTCACGATGCGTACGAAGTGAGATTTGGAATCCTGTGCCTGCGCCAGACTGATGGAGTCGGGTGCGGCAATTGCGGCATCGGTGGGAAGAATGCCGACACCCTGATTTCTGCCCAGGCCCTTTGCGCGATAGAGTGCATTGTCGGCAAGTGCGATTACTTCCTCGGCGCAGATAGCTTCATACGCGGTGCGGCTCCAGGGATAGGGCGCCCATCCAACGGAGCAAGTTTTCGCGACCACGATGCCGTAGCCGAGTTCGAAAGGTTCGGCTGACATGACCTCCAGGACACGACTGCAGAACTGGGGTGTGCCGGCGGGATCGGTGGAGCGGCTCATGATGAGGAATTCTTCACCACCCCATCGCACGAGCACATCAGACTTGCGTACGACCGTGGAAAGCCGCTGGGCGACGAGTTGCAGAAGGCGATCGCCGGCCGGATGGCCATGGAGATCGTTCACTTCTTTGAAGAAGTCGACATCGACCATGATAAAGACGAGATCGCGATGATCAAGCTTGCGGATGTCGCCTCCGCGAGCGCGCTGGTAATTGCGCAGCACCTGCTGCGCCTCGGCGGTGAGAATCTCTTCGAGATAGCGTCTGTTCCAGACGCCGGTAAGAACGTCGGTGTAGGAAATTTCCTGGAGTTCGAGATTCTTGCGTTGCAACTCGAGGCTATGCCAGCGCAGCGAGTGCTCCTTGTTTTCGAGTTCGTCTTTGAGGCGGCACATTTCGTCGAGATTGTGCCGCGAGAGGCGCAACAGGCTGAGTAATTCCTGATCAAGCAGGTGTTGCTTCAGAAACACAAGGCCACCCATGAGCAACATCACCGCGACCGTGATCCAAAGGCGATAGCTGCGCACGCGTGCCGGCGCGTCGCCACCGAACTGTGACCAGGCCACCATAACCGGTGTAACCAGGACAGTCACCATGGCGAGGCGCGCCTTCCAGATACCGTAGCCGCGGCTCGGTATCTCGTCCGGGTAGTTCTCTTCGCGGCCTTCTCGTGTGAGAAACCCTATTCGCACAAACCATGCCATGGAAGCGACGAGTGGAACGTCAAAGAGACTCCCCGTGTAATACAGGTGCAGGTCAATGGCCTCGCTGGCGACAAGCGAGGCCACGCAGTAGACCAGGGTTGCTGCGAACAGGTGAAAGTAAATCTTGCGCCACGTTCCCTGGCTGCGAGACCAGACGAGAAACAAACCGGCGGCCAGAACTACTTCTTCGCAGACATACAGCTGATCAAAGCTCCGCCCGTATATCGATTCGACCGGCTGTACGTACTGCCAGGGAATCACGACGAACAGATAAAGAAAGAGCCACCACGTAAACAAAAGGGCGAAGTCGAGCGAGCCTGCGCGAATGGTGCGGGTTTCGTGTTTCGCGTGAGGCTGGATCGCGACCGCCGCCATCATGGGAACGATGTGGAGAAAAAGAACGACGTCGCCGACAAAAGGATTCGGCGCCTCGTGTCGCAGGTAGACCTCGACGTACGTCCACATCACTTGCGAACCCAGCCACATGCCCAAGCCCAGGGCCATGAGACCCCAAAAAAGGCGCGCTTTCGAGGACGATGTCCTCAGGTTCACCAAAAAGACGATGAAGGCGCCGAGCAAAACCAGGTTTTGCAGGATGTCTCCGGAGGCGGTAAGGCCAAATCCGCGTGGTACGAATAGAGACAATGCCGCGTAGGCGCACATGATGGCGCACACGATGGCCGTCCACCGTTTGGCGGGCGTGAGCGGAAATTTCCCCACAATTGAATTGTATGTTTGTTTTGAGAATCGCAGCGGTTACTGACGTAACCAACTAGCAGGCTCGACGGAAGGCCTATATCGAAGATATCAAGGCCTCGGCAAAGCGCTGCGTGAAGCGGTAAACGTCGATATACGAGTTGTATAGCGGGATCGGCGCGACTCGGAAAATGTCGGGCTCGCGCCAGTCTCCCACGACACCTTCCGCCGCGAGGCGCTCACACAACGGCTTACCGGCCCGGGTCAATCGAATGGAGATTTGCGCGCCGCGGCGGTGTAGTTCGCGCGGCGTTATAAGGGAGAACTCAGGCGACGCGTGACGATCCAGGAGGAATTCCAGATACCCGGTAAGCGAAATGCTTTTGGCGCGCAGATTGTCGATTCCAGCGTCTGAAAAAATCTCCATAGACGCGCGCAACGGAGCGAGTGCGAAGATAGGCGGATTGCTGAGTTGCCAGCCGTCGGCTCCGGGCATGGGATGAAACTCAGGTCCCATCAGAAAGCGAGTTTTCTCGTCGTGTCCCCACCATCCTGCAAAGCGCGGCAAATCCCACGCGCGTGCGTGCCGCTCGTGCACGAAACACCCACCCACGCAGCCCGGTCCACCATTCAAGTATTTGTAGCTGCACCACACGGCGAAGTCGGGTGCCCAATCGTGCAGGCTAAGCGGCACGTTGCCAATGGCATGGGCGAGGTCGAGTCCGACGATGCATCCTTTCTTCCGTCCGGCCTTTGTTATTTCGTGCATGTCGAAGAGCTGGCCCGTGGCGTAGTTCACGCCGCCGAGAAGGATGAGCGCGATGGAATCGCCCTCGCGATCAATCAGGTCGAGGATGTCTTCGTCGCGCATGCAGGATTCACCAGCACGGGGAGTCAGTTCGAGCAGCGAGGCAGATGGATCGAATCCATGAAAGCGAATCTGCGATTGAACGGCGTATTGATCGGAAGGGAAGGCGCCGCGCTCGATCAGAATCTTGTGCCTGGCCGTCGTCGGGCGGTAGAACGACGCCATCATTAAATGCAAATTCACGGTGAGCGAGTTCATCACGACGACTTCCAGCGGTTGCGCCCCGACGAGGGCCGCGGTTTGATCGGTGAGCAGCCGATGATAGGGCATCCACGGATTCTTCGCGTGGAAGTGGCCTTCTACACCGAGTTGCGCCCAATCGCGAAGTTCCTGCTCGATGTAGGATGCCGAAGTTCTTGGCTGAAGTCCTAACGAGTGGCCGCAGAGATAGAGCCAATCCTCGCCATTCTGCTTCCTGGGATAACAAAAACGATCGCGAAAGTGAGCGAGTGAATCACGGGCATCCATCTCGACGGCGAAATCTTCGCCGAGTCGATATTTAGTGTTGCTCAAGCCGCGAGCTCCAATGGCGACAGTTGTGCTCGGATCAGTTCATCCGCCTTCTTCCAATTGAGATCTTCAATGTGATCGATGGAGTTGCTCAACTCGGCGAGAATGCGCTCCTGGATTTTTCCACGGCTCAGGGCCACTGAATACGGGACGCGGTGAAAGGTCACCATTGCGTACTTGGGGACGAAGCGGCCGGAATATTTGGTCTCAAGCGCAATTTCAACCTTCTTCCGAAAAAGAAATTTCGGATCGGCGACGCGATCGCGCATCTCGACGAAATTTTCAATCGCCATGTCGGCGATGGCATCCGTATTGATCTTTCGGGATTCTTCAAATTCGGTGAAAATCCGTGCCCAGTCGGGACCGTAGCGATCGAGCAAATCCAAAAGAAAAGTGCAGTCTTCGAATCCGCAATTGATCCCCTGGCCAAAGAAGGGAACGATAGCGTGCGCGGCATCGCCAAGCAGGAGAGCGCGGCCTTCCGCGTGCCAAGGGGAGCACTTTACTGTGACCATGGCCCCAGTCGGATTCGCAGAAAAGTTTGCCGTGAGATCGGGCATGAGCGCGAACGCGTCGGGAAAGCGTAATTGGAAAAATGAAACGACATCGGCCGGCGAAGTTAGCTGCGCGAAGCTGTCGGGACCCTCGAAGGGTAGGAAGAGGATACAGCCGAATGTTCCGTCGATGTTGGGCAGCGCGATCAACATGTGGCTGCCGCGCGGCCAAATGTGCAGCGCATGTTTTTCCATCACGTGTCTCCCGCGACGGCCTGCAGGAATCGCGAGCTCCTTGTAGCCGTAATCGAGAGCTTCTTGCGAGAGATTGAAAGCGTTCAGTTTCGCCATTTCATTCCGGATGGCGGAGGCCGAGCCGTCGCAACCGATTACAACGTCGGAGTCTACTTGTCTCTGAATGCCGATTTTCTCGTCATGCAAGAAAAGCGCCCCAGCGTTGAGGTCAACTCCTGTGCATCGCTGCTGAAAGTGAATCTTTACGCCGCACGCCTCAGCCGCATTCATCAAAGCGATATTTAGGTCGGCGCGGGAAATGGAGTTGATAACTTCCAAATCGTTTTTTCCGTATGGCTGATAGGTCAGCTCTGAATTGATGGCGTGCATCATCCGGCCCTTCATCGGGGTGATGATGTTTTGCATCTCGTCCCACAACCCCGCCTGCGTGAGGGCATGGATGCCGCGCGCGGACAACGCCAGGTTTATGGAACGACCGGCGCTCATGCGGACGCGACGCATGTCGGCGCGGCGCTCGTAGATTTCAACCGTGAATCCGCGGCGCACGAGCCCAAGCGCCAGCAACGGGCCATTCAGGCCGGCGCCCACTAGAGTGATGGTGTCGTTTCTACCCATGAAGAGATCTGGGATGGCCCTATTCGGTCAAGAGAGTCCTCGCCTCCCAAAGTTCCGGGAAGAATTTCTTGTCGAGCGTGAGCTTGAGGTATGACGAACCCGCACTGCCGCCGGTTCCCATGCGGGCGCCTATAACGCGCTCAACCAACTGCACATGCCGCAGGCGCCAACTCACGACCAATTCGTCGAACTCAGTGAGGCGTTCGCAAACATCGATCCAGTCGCGATTGCTGCGCTCGTCGCGGTAGAGCGAGAGTACGGCGCGGGCACGAGCATCGAAGCGCTCACGATCCGTCGTGGCATTTGCCACCTCCAGTTTCCCCATGGCTTGCAGTGCGCCGAAGAAAGCCTCATGCACCGAAGGTTCGCGCAGGCGCCGTTCCAGCTGCGCGTAAGCCTCAGGCGTTGGACGGTGATACCGCAGCATCTTCTCGTCTTTCAGGCCGCACAAAAATTCGAGCTCACGGAATTGTTCCGACTGAAATCCGCTAGCCGGCTCCAGCTTGCCGCGGAAAGCAAGGAAGTGTGTTGGCAGCATGGTCTCCAGAATCGTGAATTGCTCAACCAGCACCCGCGTGATTTCGGTGCAACGGCGAAGCAGGCGCGCCGCTTCATAGACTTCGTCGCGCGAGTTGGGATTCTTGCCCGCGTGGAGAAGATTTGCGACAACTCCGTCCAGATCGTGCAGCAACTCTTTGAACCACAGTTCATAAGTCTGATGCACGATGATGAAGAGCAATTCGTCGTGATGCTCCGGCACAGACTGTGGATGCTGCAATTCGAGAAGCTCGGGAACCTTTAGATAGGAGCTGTATGTGAGTTGGTCCGTCTGCGGAACGATCGGTCCGGCTTGCTGCGCCGATTGCTGGCTGCCGCCGTTGCGGATCATTCCCAGAAACTCTTCGGCGTTTCCGCCGAGAAGCCGCGTCTTCGCTTGCGCCGGCAGGATGCTGGAGCGGATTAGCGATCCCACGCGCTCTTCGCCAAGCGGAAAGGGATAGTCGGAGCCGAGCATCACGCGCTCCGCGCCCATTGTCGCAACCAGAAACTGCAGCGCGCGTTGATCGAAGACAGCAGAGTCGACGGAAAAACGGTTTACGTATTGACTGGGTGGCAGTTCGCAAACGCCGCGCGCGACCGGATGGTGATGCCATGCGTTGTCGAGCCTGCCAAGCAGAAAGGCAAAGCTCCCGCCACCATGAGCGAAGCAGATGCGCAGATGCTTAGGCAGCCTGTCGAATGCGCCGCCGACGATCATGGCGACGATGGCCAGTTGAGTTTCGGCGGGCATGGCAACGGTCCACGGCATCATGTACTTCGGCATGCGCTCGGCGCCGAGCATGTCCCAGGGATGAACCAGCACGGCAGCGCCTTCATCTGCGCAGTGCTGAAGAAATGTAATGATGCCGGGATCATCGAGATTTTTGTCGCCAACGTGATTGCCGATCTGTACACCGAGATGTCCGGCGCGCAGGCAACGCGTCAGCTCTTTGCATGCCGCGTCGATGTCTTGCAAGGGAACCTGACAGAGCGACCTCAGCCGACCCTTGCCTCGGGCGCAGAGTTCGAGCGCAGCGTCGTTAAAAAGTTGTGCGCAGTCCAGCGCATGTTCGATGGGGCGCTCGTAGGCAAACAGAACTGGGGTTGCCGAGATGATCTGCATGTCGATCTGGTCGCGATCCATTTCGGCAAGACGAACTTCGGGGTCCCAGCAGGCGGAGTAGATGTGGCGAAAGAAACGGTCGCCGACCATGATTTCGGCCTTGCCCGGCTCGGTATGCTTGATCCACGGCCAGTCCGGCGTACTATAGCGGGCCGCGAGATCGGGCCATTCGCGCGGGAAAAAATGATTGTGAATATCGATGACGGGCATTTACTGTTTGCCGGGATGAATCGCGCCGCAGTGTTTGCACTTGCGCAGATTTTCGTTGTTATAGAACTGGTCGAACAGCGGCGGCAGATCTTTGACAATACTCTTCAATTTGACCTCTGCCCGATGCACAAGTTGATGGCAATTCTGGCAGTACCACTCGAATGCGTCCAAAGCTCCGTCTGGGCGCGGCATTTCGACCACTACACCAATGCTGCCCGCGACGCGCTGCGGCGAATGCCGCATGTGCTTGGGTAAAAGAAAAATGTCGCCTTCATGGATCGGAATCTCGATCGGAGGCTTGCCCGGAGTCTCCATAATGCGCAAAGCGATATTCCCTTTTAGCTGATAGAAGAATTCTTCCGTCGGATCGTCGTGATAGTCGCGGCGCTGGTTAGGCCCGCCGACTACGGTGACCATCATCTCACCGTCCTCCCAGACCTGTGCGTTGCCCACGGGCGGCTTGAACTTGTCCTTGTTTGCTTCAATCCAGCTTTGAAAGTTGAACGCTTTGAGCTGCTTGATGGACGGCACAGCGCCTCCTATGATTTCGGCTTGTAGGCCACGGCTCGAATCTCGATCAGCAGATGCGGATGCGGCAATTGATGCACTGCGACGGTAGTGCGCGCGGGACCGTTGTGATCGAAATATTCGCCGTAGACCTCGTTATAGCCGGCGAAATCGTTCATGTTGACCAGATACGTCGTGACCTCGACCAGATCTTTGAGTTCCGCTCCCGCGCTTCGAAGGATGTCGCGGATGTTCTCGATGACCGCCTTGGTCTGCGCACGGATATCGAGCCGCGTAGTGCCGAGCGCGTCGACTTCGGCCCCGGCGATCGAATTGTCGGCACAGCGCGAACTGGTCCCAGAGACGATAAGAAAATCCCCCGCCCGTTTGATGTGCGGATACATGCCGCGCGGCTGCGCTTTTCCATCCACCAGTTTGGCCTCAACTATTTCCATGTCGTTGCGGTGCCTCGCATCACAGGCGGATACAAATGTTATTGAGTTCCGAATAAAAATTGAGCGAATGCATCCCGCCTTCACGGCCAATGCCGGAAAGGCCCATGCCGCCGAACGGCGTGCGAAGATCGCGCAGGTACCAGCAATTGACCCAGGTGATGCCAGAGTTCATTTTTTGCGCCACTCGATGTCCGCGTTTAAGATTCGTGGTCCAGACCGAGGCGGCTAGGCCGTATTTCGTGTCGTTAGCGCGGCTCACCGCTTCTTCTTCCGAATCGAACGGCGCGATGTGGCACACCGGGCCGAAAATTTCCTCTTTCACACAACGAGCGGAATCCGGCAATCCAGTATAGATGGTCGGCTCGACGAAGAATCCGTTGTCGAGTGCGCTGCCGAATCTTGGCACACCGCCGCCGGTGATGACGGTCGCTCCTTCCTCTGTTGAGAGCCTGTAGTAAGAGAGCACCTTTTCGCGATGCTGAGCCGAAATCAGCGGACCGAGAGTTGTTGACGCTTCGAGCGGCGACCCGGGTCGCAGTGTCTGCGCTTTGGCCTTCATTGCTTTTACAAAATGATCGAAAATTGGCCGCTCGACATAGACGCGTTCAGCGCACAGGCACACCTGGCCGGTATTGAGAAAAACGGCGTCAGAAATTCCATTTACAGTGTCTTCGAAGTCGCAATCCGCGAAAACCATGGCGGCATTCTTTCCGCCAAGTTCGAACGACACGGGCTTGACCGTAGCCGCAACAGTTTTCATGATGGCCACGCCGGTTTGCGATTCTCCGGTGAAGGTAACGGCATTCACGTCGGGATGCTGTGTGAGAAATTCGCCAGCGGAATTTGGCCCGAAGCCGTGGACTACGTTATAGACCCCATCAGGGACTCCCGCTTGCTGCATGGCCTCCGCCAGCAAGGTTGCAGTTGCCGGAGTTTCTTCCGATGGCTTGACGACAACGGTGTTACCGCACGCCAGTGCAGGAGCGACTTTCCAGGTGAGCAGCAGAAGCGGCAAATTCCACGGCGTGATGATTCCGACGACACCGAGAGGCTTGCGGATGGCATAGTTGAGCGCGGTTTTGCCGTCGGGAGTTTCGGTATGAAACGATTCAAGGCCTGCGGCCTTGATGATGTCGGCGAAGGCGCGGAAATTCGCAGCGGCACGAGGCACGTCGAGTTTGGACGCGAGTGAAACTGGCTTGCCGGTGTCGGCGACTTCGGCCGAGACGAAGCAATCGAAGCGGGCTTCAATCGCATCGGCGATCTTGTAGAGGAGCGCAGCGCGTTCGCGAACGCTAAAGCGTCCCCAGTCTCCGCGCAACGCTCTGCGAGCGGCTTGAACGGCATTATCCACATGAGCCTGATCCGCTTCTGCGACTTGCGCGATCACGCTGCCGTCAGCCGGGTTCACGTCAGGAAATTGCCGCTTGCCGCCGACAAACTGGCCGTCAATGTAGTTGAGGATCGACTTCACGGAACGAGGTGAGCTTCACGGAATCGTACCAGCCTTGCGTTTCTGGAAGCAATGGCGTGGGCGGGCTGGAGCTTCTGATCGTAGGGAGGTCAGGCTTGCCGCTCGTCGAAATAACGCCGCAGAGCGTTCTGCCAACTGGGCATCTCGATGTCGTATTGCTGCAAACTCTTGGGCGAAAGTACCGAATAGGCCGGCCGCGGCGCTGGGCGCACGAATTGTTGGCTGCTGACCGGGCGGACTTCGGTGGTGAGGCCAGCCACTTTCAGGACTTCACGCGCCAGATCGAACCACGTGCAATTGCCGGAATTCGTCACGTGCACAATTCCGGTTGCATTCTTGCGGCAGAGTTGGATGATGGCGCCGGCAAGATCGACCGAATAGGTGGGAGAGCCGCGCTGATCGTTGACCACATCGAGCGCTGTACGCGTAGCCGCAAGCTTCAGGATCGTGTCAGGGAAACACTTGCGGCCGATACCGAACAGCCACGAGGTGCGTGCGATGCAGCACTCGGGAAGAATCTGTAGAAGTCGCACTTCCGCCTCCGCTTTGGAGCGGCCATACACGCTCTGCGGATTGCGACTGTCATTCACTTCATAGGGGGAGTTTTTCTTGCCATCGAAAACGTAGTCGGAGCTCAGAAAGATCAGCTTCGCACCCGTGGCCTTCGCGGAGCTGGCGACGTTCACTGCTCCATCGCGATTCACGCCAGAAGCGAGATCCGGATGACTCTCGCAGCCGTCAACGTCGGTATAGGCGGCGGCGAGCACAATCCAATCGGGCCGCGAATTCGCGACGATCTCGCTCACTTTTTGAGCGTGTCGAATGTCGACGTCGCGCGAACTAAGCGCAATAATTTCGTCATCGTCGTTCTGCCATTGGCGCACGAGCGCCTGGCCGAGAAGGCCGCTTGCTCCAAGGATGATTACTTTCATGGGGAAACAGTCTCGCGGCTAGTCAAAAGTTTCGGCATCGCTGAGTAAAGCGCCGCGCTGGTCTTTCGCGGACACAATCGGATCGCCGCCGAGTTCCCAGTCGATTTTCAACTGCGGATCGTTCCAGGCGAGCGTGCGCTCGAACTCGGGAGCGTAGTAGTCGGTAGTTTTATAGAGCACGTGAGCCTGCTCAGAAACGACGCGGAAGCCGTGGGCAAACCCGGCCGGAATCCACATCACGCGCTTGTTTTCGCCCGAGAGGCGAACCGCCTCCCATCCGGCAAAGGTCGGCGAGCTGCGCCGCAGATCCACGGCCACGTCGAGAATCTCTCCTTCCACAACGCGCACGAGTTTTCCCTGTGGGTGCTGAATCTGATAGTGCAGCCCGCGCAGCACATTTTTTCGCGACTTGGAATGATTGTCCTGCACGAATCGCTCGGCTACGCCCAGGTCAGCAAAAACTTTCTCGTTATAGCTCTCCAGAAAGAAGCCGCGCTCATCGCCGAAGACGCGCGGCTCGAGAATGAAGACGCCGGGAAGGGAAGTCGAGATTTTCCGGATCGAATCCATGTGGCGCAAGACTGGAACTGCATTCATTGTCAGAATACCCTTTCCCGCAAAAGCTGCAGCAGATAGGCGCCGTAACCGCTGTTCTTCATAGAGGAGGCAACTTGTTCGACCTGTGACGCGGTGATGTAGCCCGAGCGATAGGCGATCTCCTCCGGGCACGCAACCATCAGGCCCTGCCGCTTTTCGATGGCCTGAATGTAGAGCGATGCTTCCATCAAAGACTCATGAGTGCCAGTATCCAGCCAAGCCATTCCGCGTCCCATGACCACCACTTCGAGTTCGCCGCGGTCGAGATAAGCCTTGTTGACGTCGGTAATCTCGAGTTCCCCACGGGCGCTGGGTTTTAGTGACTTTGCGATCTCAACTACCTGCCCATCGTAAAAATAAAGTCCTGTAACAGCGTAGCGTGACTTAGGAACCTTAGGTTTCTCCTCAATGCTCAGAGCGCACCCGCTCGAATCGAACTCCACTACGCCGTATCGCTCGGGGTCGTGCACGGGATAAGCAAAAACTCGCGCGCCACGAGTCTTCTTTGATGCCTCCCGCAAGTCCTTCGCAAGGTCGTGCCCGTAAAAAATATTGTCGCCCAGAACCAGCGAGCAAGCGCTGCCTGATAGAAATCTTTCACCCAACAGAAACGCTTGCGCGATCCCTTCCGGGCGCGGCTGCACCAGATATTGCAAGCTGATTCCGAATTGGCTGCCGTCGCGCAGCAGGGCCTGAAATTTGGGTATGTCCTCTGCCGTGGAGATGATGAGGATGTCGCGCATGCCCGCCAGCATCAAGGTGCACAGCGGGTAGTAAATCATCGGCTTGTTGTAAACCGGGAGCAGGCTCTTGCCCATGGCCTGCGTCACCGGGTAGAGCCGCGTGCCCGATCCTCCCGCGAGAATGATGCCTTTGTAGGTTGAGTCGCTCATTGATTTGCGATCGTGGACTTCGATTGGGCAACTGACGGCTAACGTTATACAGGCGTAAAAAAGCTCAACTCGAATATTGCGTGGCGATCCATTGGCGATAACTGCCGCTGGTAACGTCGCGCACCCAAGCCTCGTTTTCAAGATACCAGCAAACGGTCTTGCGAATGCCGCTCTCGAAGGTTTCCCGGGGCCGCCAGCCCAATTCGCGCTCGATTTTGCGGGCATCCATGGCGTAGCGGCGGTCGTGCCCGGGGCGGTCCTTCACGAATGTGATCAATTCGCGGCGCGGCCTGCTACCAGGAAGCCGCTCATCGACGAGATCACAAATCGTCTGCACAATTTCGAGATTGGGCTTCTCGTTCCAGCCGCCAATGTTGTAGGTTTGCCCCGGTTTTCCGTCGCGGAGCGCGGTGGCGATTGCCTCGCAGTGATCTTCCACGTACAACCAGTCACGCACATTCAGGCCGTCGCCGTAAACGGGTAGCGGCTTGCCATCGCGCGCATTCAGAATCATGAGCGGGATGAGTTTTTCCGGGAATTGATATGGCCCGTAGTTGTTGGAACAATTTGTCGTGATGGTCGGCAAGCCATACGTGTGGTGATAAGCCCGCACCAGATGGTCGGACGCCGCCTTGGATGCGGCGTAGGGACTGTTGGGGGCGTACTGAGTCGTTTCAGAAAAAGGCTGATCCTCTGGACCAAGCGAGCCGAAAACCTCGTCGGTGGAAACGTGGAGGAAGCGAAAGCGCGCTTGAGCATCTTTCGCTAACGAGTTCCAATAGGCGCGTACTTCTTCGAGCAGCGCAAACGTGCCATCGACGTTAGTGCGGATGAAGTCATCGGGACCATGGATTGAGCGGTCGACATGGCTTTCGGCTGCGAAGTGAACGATCGCAGCTGGACGATATTTCTCCAGCGTCTCGCGGACGAGCCCGCGGTCGGCAATGTCGCCGTGAACAAAGTGATATCCGGGATTTTTCTCGATGCTTTTCAGATTTTGCAGGTTTCCGGCGTAGGTGAGTTTGTCGAGATTGACGATCGAGGCAGGGCGGCTTCCCGCTTGCTGCAGAAGGAAGTTGGAGCCGATGAATCCTGCTCCGCCAGTGACGAGAATCGTGTCGGTCATGCGAAGTGCCGACGGCGGCCATGAACCTGACCGCGAAGCCGGCACTTGGATTGTAATAAAAAAACGGACCGCAGATTCTAGCCGGCTCTACGGGCAGCCTGGTCGACCTGGCCGGGCAATACAGCGCGGCTGGGCTTTTTGATGGACGGAGTGGGAGTCCAACCCATCAGCTCAAAGTAAGCTTTTTCGATCTCCGCGGCGATTGTGTGCCACTGATACTGCTCTTCGACGCGCTGCCTTGCGGCTTTGCCAGCGGCCTCGCGCACGGCCGGATTGAAGATCAGGAAGCGCAGGCGATCGGCCAGATCAGATGCGTTTCCATTCTGAAAGGTGAAACCTGCCCCGCCTTCGACCACCTCGAGATTTTCGGGAACATTGCTCGTGAGAACGCACAAACCCGCTCCCATGGCATCGAGCAGGGCCAGTGACAGTCCCTCCATATCGGATGGAAGGACAAAGAGCATGGCGTTAGTGAGCAGTTCATCGAGGTCATCGCCCGAGACCCAATCGAACATTCGAATTCGGTCGCTGGCGTGGCGGCGCAAATTCCGGCTGTACTCGTCGCAATAGCTCGATGCGCCAGCCATTACCAGCTTGACATTCGTGCTGAGACGTTCAAAGGCCTCGACGAGCAAGTGGCATCCTTTCTCGGGGGAAAAGCGGCCCAAAAAGAGGGCGTAGTTTCCGGGTTCCAGCCCCCACTCAAGAATTTTGTGTGGCTCCCGCCACTTGCGCAGCACACCGCCGTTGGGGACGTAAAAGGCTTCGACGCCATGCCTCTCGCGAAAGCGTTGCTGCAACGCCTGAGAAACGACCGTGGTTCCGTTGGGAAACGTCACAGAGGCACGTTCCCCCATGCGCAGTACAAATGAGGCAAGGCGTCCCCATTTTTTTCTTTGCCAGTCGAGTCCCTGCACCGTGACGGCCGTTTTCTGGCCGAGTAGCCGTGGAATGAAAGAAAACAGTGCCGGCCCGAGCGCGTGATAGTGAATGACGTCGTACCTCTGCGTCAAAGCGTGCGCCGTGCTGAAAAAGGTATGCACGAGCGTTTCAAGATGCTTGGAGCGAAATGTGGGCAACCTGACGATGCGCATGCCGCGGTGTTCCGACATGGCGGGCGTGAAGTAGCTGCGGCAATATACAGTGACTTCGTGACCCATCTCGGTGAGACGGGCGCCGACTTCGTCGTAGTAGGCCTCAATGCCGCTATATTTCGATACGACGCCTCGTCCTCCTATGAAAGCCACACGCAGTCTGCGCGGCTCAGCCGTTTCGCTGGTGGCGGCATTGATATCTTTCCGCGAGTTTACTTCCCAAGGCGGCGCATCGCTGGTCGCGACGAGCCCCAGCCTGCGTCGGCCTCTACGAAGGGATACGCGTTCATAGAATTCGAGCAGCTTCTGGTAGTGGTCCTCCGGCTTAAACGCGCAGTCAACGAACTCCCATCCGGCACGTCCCATCTTCGCGGCCAACTCGGGCGCGGAATCGAGAAGGCGAATGATAGAGGCGAGTTGTTCGCAGTCTCCGGGCCGGTAAAGGAGGCCAGTTTTGCCTTCCTGCACCAGTTCGCGGCGCGAACCCGTATCCGTTGCAACTACAGTGCGTCCGACCGCGTAGGATTCGAGGATCGTCTTGCCTAGAGTTTCGTATGCGTGCGAGGGCAGCACGGTAAACAGCGATTTTGCAATGAGCCCGTCGCGCGCGTCCGCGCCGACCCGGCCGACGAACTCCACATTGCGCATGCTCAGCGACTCCGCGAGCTGTTGCAACTCTGCACGCTGCGGACCTTCGCCAGCCACAACCAGCTTTCGCTGCGGAACCCAGGACATCGCTCGCAGCAGGTCGTCGACTCCCTTTTCCGGCGAAAGGCGGCCGAAATAGAGGACAGTTCCGTCGTCGGGCGGCCGCGTGAGCTCATGTGTCTGCTGGAAATGAGGCAGCACTTCAAACTTCGAGGTATCCCAGCCATGCTCAGCGAATTTCGCGCGCACGAACTGGCTGGGCGCGAGAAACAGGTCGACGCACCGGCGGTATGTGCCGAGCAGACGATGCGTGTAAGCCTCGGTCACCAACGCAAGTCTTGGGCCAGTGCCGGGATAGCACTTTTGTTCGAGAACGTGCCAGAATGCGCCGCCTTTGCAAGCCTCGCAGGCTTCGCCACGAAACACGAAGTTATAACTTGGGCAGAGCAACTTGAAGTCATTCAGGTGGAGAATCACAGGTACGTTCTGCGCCCTCAGCTCCCACAGAATGGAGGGCGAGAGGTGATGATAAATATTGCGGACATGCGCGACGTCCGGCCGAAATTGGTGGATCATGGCGCGCACGCGGCGGCGGGCCTCCACCGAGTAGATGGCATACGCCGCTTTTTTCGCCTTCTGCCAGTTTCCCGAGTCTTCTTTGAAGTCGATGTGAGGAACCAGAAATTCCCCGTAGGCGGTTTCTTCTCCGCGGCTATCGGACATTGAGAACAGTGCGGTTTCGTGACCCTGAGCGCGGAGCACCTGCATCAATTCCAGCAGGTAAACCTCGGTTCCACTGAACGGGTAGTTATATTTGTTGCAAAACAAAATCTTCATGGGGGAGACCTTCCTGGTGTCATGCGATTTGCGACAGGAACATTTCGGCAAATGACTTCACGTTTTTCTTGCGGTTGAAATTGTGGCAAACCTGCAGTCGCGCCCCGTGCCGAATCCAGTCGAGTTGCCGGGCCGCGGAAGGAATGTGAGGCAGTGGGCTGCGGTCGCGAGACCGCATGAGCGAGCGGATCAATAGCAGTTGCGACAGAAAGTCATCAAGTGAGTCCGGTTCGTACAGAAAGCCGGTTTTGCCGGGCGTAACCAGTTCGGGGATGCCGGTTATCGACGGGGCGAGAACGATCCGGCCGCGCACCATGGCCTCCATCAGGACCAGGGGGAGACCTTCGCTGCGGCTGGTCAGAACGACCACGTCGGCACGGTCGTAGAGCGAGTCCATCTGCCGCCGTTCGACGTGGCCTAGAAGCGCGATGCGGTTCTCGAGACCAAAGTCTCGAATCTGTGTCTCCAGACGGCGGCGCTCCGGCCCCTCGCCTGCAATGGAACACTCGAAGTCGACACCGCTCGCGTCTAGCTCCGCGCACGCTGTTATCAGGAATCCATAATTCTTGGTTGCGTGCAGTCGGCCGACGGCGAGTAGGGAAAAATCAGCTTCGCGTACGCGGTTTATGCAAGTTGGATAGTCAGCCTGACGACAGACCTCTACGCCTAGCCGTGAGACTTTAATTTTCTTCGGATCAACTTCGGGGTAGAGATCGACAATATGAGACCGGTTGAAGTTTGAGATGGTAAAGCAAGAAGCGCAATTGGCCAGCTTCACGTCGAGGTAGACGCCATGCAGCAGCAGGTCGGAGCCGTGCAAGGTCATGCTAAAGGGAAGCTCCAGAAGACGTGCAGCGACCATTGCGATCCATGAACCGAAATAGCCGTGGTGTACATGGATGTGGTCGACTTGGTGCTTGTGAAGCCGGATGGCGTAACAGGCGCCCATCCAGGTGTGAAGCAGCGCTTTCGCCCGGCGAATCGGGCCCTCGTTCCCCGCGAAGAGGACGCGCCGAATCAGGGAGGAAATCCTGTGCCAGCGGACAAGGCACAGCCAGAAAGCACGCCAAAGAACAATCGCGTCCAGCGGCTGTAAGACGATCTCTGGGTGCGAGTCGCCTGAATTAAGCGCTGGCTTGCGCACGCTGCCGGCGATGACTTGAACTCCCTTGCGCCGCAATTCCTCGATCTCGTCGAGTACGTAGGGTTCGATGGCCGTGGGGAATAGATTTGCGAGATAGGCAATCGTCAGCATATTGAAAATCCCAGGGCTCTTCGTCGTTGCGCGGCAAGCATGCCCGCCAGACTAAAGAGCAGTCCGTTTACAAACTGGTAACTCATTACGACCATCGCTGCGTTGACCCAATAAACCGCCAGAAGAATGGGCCAAAGGCGATGAAAATCGCGATCAAGAAAGCTGTGCTCCTCGCCGACAGGAATGGCTCCTCGCCCCAGCTTCCACATTTCCCACATCAGCCAGACATAGAGGGCGAGGCCAATGACGCCGTGTTCCACGAGCAACTCAAGATAGGTGTTATGCGGATACAAAACCTTTTCGTGGTAGCCGATAACGTGGCGGGGCAGCTCGGCGGGCATCTGATGAAATCCCCACCCAGTCAGCGGCCGTTCCAGAAACATCTCCCAGCCGCCGGCATACATGGCTTCGCGGTAGTCGATCGGTCCCGGCTCCTCGAACCTGTCGGTCAGAACGCCTCCAAAGTCATGGCAGCTCAGAGCGAACCCAATCGTGACTGCGGAGATCGCAGTCACGCCGATGCAAGTTCTCTTCAACATTCGATTTCCCGTGCGAAATATCAAAGCGATCACGGCAGCGGCAAATGTGAACCAGACGGTGCGCGTCATCGTCGCGAGGATGGCGACGGGGATGGACGCAAGGAGCAGAACGATCTTGAATCCGCGCAAGCTATCCCGGCGAAAAGCGTGCAGCACCAGCATGCCGAGGATGCTCAACGAAACGCCGTTCGCAACCGCCTGCAAGAGGGGGCCACGCGCCCGCTCAGGTTGAAAGCCCAGGCTCTCGTCAAGAATGAATCGGGGAAAAATCAGCGAGCGCATCCCGGCGAGGAATGCAATCGACGTGAAGCTCAGGTAGGCCAGCACCAGTGCGGCGAAGATTTCGAAATGCCGAAATCGCTTCTCCTCGTCGAAGACGAGTCCGGCTAGATGAAATAGTAAAAAGGGAACGATGAACTTTGAAGCAAGCAAGCTCCAGGTCTCGTTCTCGAAGGGTTGCTGCAACGCGCGGCTCACGGTGAGCAAGATGAGCCCCAGCATCGGCAAGGCAATGCGTTCCAAAGGGACGATTCGTCGGCGCTGCATCATCGCTCGCGCAAGCACGCCCACAACCAGTAATCCGAGCGCAACGCGGTCGATTTCATAGAAGGCAACATCGGGGTGGCGCAGCAGCATCGCTGTCAGCGCCAGCAGGAACCACAGGGAAGGCCAGGCCATGAGTAGCTGCAAGGGACGGAGAAGGGCCGCGACCGTCCCTGCGGCAAACTTTTCGGTTGGGGCATCGCCATGCTCGACATGTAGTGAAATGGCCATCAGTCTCCGCTCCCGTGAACAACGGCAGACAGAGTGCGCAGCAGAATTCGCAAATCCACTGCCAGGCTCCAATTCCGGATATATTCACGGTCCAGTTCCATCCCCCGCTGGAAAGAGGGATCGCGGCGTGCCGTCACTTGCCACAAGCCGGTGATTCCCGGAATCACATCCAGCCGCGCCAGGTGTTCCACCTCGTAACCTGAAACATCGTCGAGGGGATGCGGTCTGGGACCCACGAGACTCATCTCGCCTTTGAGCACATTCCACAATTGGGGCAGTTCGTCGAGGCTATAGCGTCGCAGGAATCGGCCCAGGCGCGTGATCCGAGGATCGTCGGCCATCTTGAAAGACGGCCCCGACCGCTGGTTTTTCTGGCGAAGTTCATTCTTGAGTTCGTCGGCATTGTTGACCATGCTGCGGAACTTGTAGCAAAGAAATAGCCGACGTTTGAATCCGGCGCGCTGGGCCCGATAGAGAACGGGGCCGGCAGAATCGATCTTGATCAACACTGCGATAACTGCCAGCAAGGGCGAAAGCACGGCAAGAGCCACGCCAGAACCAGCAACATCCATAAGACGCTTGAGAGCCAGCCCGACCGTAGGTAACCGTTCGCCGTGAAGGCGAAGCACCGGAAAGTCGCCAACGCGTTCCAGTTCAGTGACGGCCGCGACGCAGCCGAACAAGTCTGGAACAATTTGTACGTCCAGATGTAACTGCCGGGCTTCGTGCAGGACCTGGAGGGTGACATCTCTGCGCTGCGAAGCGATGATGACCTCATCGACGAACCCGGTGCGCGCGACTCGCGCCATATCGCAAATCCCGCCCAGAACACGCTCTCCACGGGGTTTGTCGTCATCAAGAAACCCAACTACCCTCCGGCCAGAAGTGGGGTCGTTCTCGACATCCGCTGCCAGGCGGCGCCCGACGCTCCCTGCGCCCACGATCAGTACCCTTCGGCCATTGAGCAGGCTGGAATTTCTGGAGCGTTGCTGCGCCGCATAACGTCGCAACAGAAACAGTGCTCCAAAATGTAGCGTGCCCGCGCAGCAGATCAAGGCACTGGTGGGCCAAGCCGTTTGCAGTCCATAGGCGACGGCCAGCAAAGCAGTCGCCCACAGCACCGACTTGAGCAGGATGCGGGACTGGCTCTTCAACGCGTTGGTTCCGGCAGGAACTTCCTCGCAGTGCGTCAGAAGTGTGATCAGAGCGGAATGCAAAAGGGCCAGGCCCAGCAGAGACCCGGGCGATCCAGCATCAAAATTGAATACTAAAACGCGAGGAAACAAGGCGCGTAACGGCACGAGTAGCGCACCCAACAGCAGCCAATCCAGGGCGATGAGAGCAAAATCCACCGCCATCGATCGCAGCTTCCGCGACGCCATGCGTCCCCGCAAGGGACGTGGCAGAGAGAAAGCTACAGCCAATTCCCACTGGCTCTGCTCCCCAGCGAGGCCTGCTGCTTGTTTTTGCACCGACCGCCGTGTGGAATTCGCTCGCGCGGCCGGCTTTTCGCCTGGAATCAGGCGAGCCCACGCGGCTTGCTGCGCTTTCTGTTGGCCGGGATTGAGACATGAAGTGGACACGGGAATCCATGATTGGTTCACAAAGTTGTCTAGAGGCGCCGGTAAAGCCCCTCCGGAACCGGGAAAGTCCGTTCGCTCAAGATGGTGCCGAGTACGCGCACATGCGAAGCCTCCAGCATTTCCTTGACTTTGCGCGCGGTAACGCGACGCGTGCGGTGGGCTGCCAGCACCAGGATGATTCCATCGGCAAATTGCGCCATGGTGGCCGCTTCGATGCGCTCACCGGCGGGCGGGGCTTCGACGATTGAGTATTCGAATTCCCGCCGAAGCTCTGCGAGGAACGATAGAAGAGAAGAGGCCGAACCCAGGCCGAAATCCAGCCCTGAACGCGGCACAAGCCACAGATTGTCGCGAACCCGGGTGGCGATCCGCTGCAGAGGCCTGAGGTTTTCTCTGGAAGATGGTTCGGTGCACTGATCAGAATTCACCAGGAGCCGTGAGTTGGCACTGAGTACGGCGATGCTGCTTGCAGTCTCTCTGGCCAAAGCCTCGCCAACTCGCCGGCAAATGGTGCGCACGCCGGTATCTGCTTCAATCGGGCTGAACACGACTTGACGCACAGAGCGCGGAGCGCCAGCGAGAAATACTTGCCGAACCAGGCCACGAATCTGGGCGCGTGCATAACTATCGGCGTTCCACGCTGACGTACGTTGCGGACTGATGACTTCCGCTCTTAGTTCACCGGCGCTCGAAGCATCCGGTGCTTCGACCGAGTTCAGAACGTCCACTTCCGCGGTACTCACTCCCATGCCATTGCTTCTCATGCCGAGAGGCTCCCTCTCTTGGTTTTCGGTAGCGACGCCAGCACTGGAGCATTCAGGCAGGCGAGTACATCCTCTGGACTTCGGAATGCCGAATCGAAGTAATCGGCGGCGAAGGCGGCGCCCGTTCCTGAAGCTCCCGCAGCAACGATGCCAACCGCCACAATCATCCAGGCGGACCACAGCGGCAGCGCGGGCGCGACTGGCTGCTGCGCGATCGCTACATCGACAATGCCTCGTTGATCCAGGGCATCATCCACGCGCGCCTGCTCTTCCTTTTTCACATAGAGGAGATAGGTTTCCTCGGCGGCCTTCTCGCTGCTGAGCAAATCATCCTGTGTGATGGCGTCTTCGCCGAGCTGGCGAGCCATCTGTTGGTAAGCCAGCTTCTGGCCTGCCGTGGCCGCGGCGCGGGCTTGCAGGCTGCTCAACTGAATCTGGGCCTGCTGCAATTCAGCCTTCGCCCACTCGTAATGCGAATTCCTGTCGGTAGTTTCGTCGCGCAGAGGGAGCGAGTTCTCTTTAGCGATTGCCGCCTCCGCTTGCGCGATTTGCTGGTCGACTTCCTGCACCAAACGATGGGACGGTTCGAACTTCGTGAGTAGCTGAGTCCGCTTCTCTTGCAGGTCGAGCAAATTTGCCTTGAGCGCGCGCTGCAGCTCCGGATTGTCTGCAATTCGAACCTGGGTGGTCGTTCGCTCCGGCAGCTTCGCCAAGAGAGACTGCAGGTCATTCACGCGCTCCTGCGTCTCCATAATGTCGACTCGAGCTTGCCGGTAGCTCGCGTCGGCATCGCTCAGTTTCTGCAGCGTCAGGTCGCGCTGTTGCGCAGCGGAAATGACGCCACGCCGGGCCGTGAATTGGAGAAGGCTCCCTTTGGCCTCCTCGAGTTGCCGCCGCGACTCATCGCGCTGCTGGTCAAAGAAGCGGACTTCGCCGCTCGGCCTGTGCACGACTGTGTGCTTCTCGATGTAAGCATTTGCCATCGACTGCAAAACCCGGGCTGACAGTTGCGGATCGTCAGAGGTGTAACTGATGTTGATCAGGTTGGTCTTCTTTACCGGTTCGACTCGAATCTTCTTGGCCAGTCGCCGTGTGGCACGCTCTACCCGCTCGGCATGGCCCTCGTTAAGACGCAGAAAGTGAAACCAATCGCGTCCACCGAGGTTGTTCTTCTCCACCACCTTGCGCAGCACCTCTTCATCGCGCAGAAGTTCGACCTCTGAATTCAGTTCTTCTTCCGTCACAGCCATCCGAGTTACGTCGAGCGGAGCATTCTCCTGCGCGCTGGCTGGAGCATCAGCGCGTCCGCGACGCACCAGAACCTTCAAGTTGGCTTCATACCTCCCACCTACCAGCGCATAGAGAAATGTGGCTGCCAAAACCACTCCTGAAACGCAGACGAAGACCTTCTTCCGACGAAATAACACCATTGCCAATTCCCGCAACGTTGGCGCCGGGAGTTGTGTTTCGCTGCGAATTAGGCCTTCGTCTGCCATACGAGTGGGGGAGGATGTCTCTAGAATTGGGTTGAATTCATGTACATGCTTACTGAGGGCCTTGTCAGGAAGCGTGCGATTTTCGAGATCTCGTTTTGGGGGACGAACACGAGATCTCCGGGCCGAAGATGCGCGTCTTCTTTCAAGCTGGGTGTTCTAAGCATCTTCTTCAGATTGAGCAGGCGCGTTTCTACCAGATCGTCATTGACCCTGCGGAAGAGCACCACCTGGGAATGCTTGGCCTGTTGTGTCAAGCCTCCGGCGATCTGCACCGCCTCGGCGACTGTCGTATCCGAGCGCAACTCGTATTTGCCCGGGTGACCAACCTCGCCGCCCACGATGAAGTAAGGCCGCTCGAAATCCTTCAACACGACTGCCACCTGCGGATCGTGCAGGTAGCCTTGATACGCCTTGTCAATGGCTGCGGTGAACTGTGCCAGGTTCAGCCCTTCCACTTGCACCATGCCGGCGTCTTTCAGCATCACGTAGCCGTCCGGCTGGACGGTCAAGGTCTGGTTGAACTCGGGAGCAACTGTGAAACTGATTTCCAGCACGTCGCTGGAGCGAAGCCGGTAGAGCGGATGGCGCTCTCCTCCGAGCGGGAGGTTTCCCACGCCATCCGCACTTCCGGTTTTTGCGGCCGATACACCACTGCCTCCCCTTCCGCCCCCGGTTAGGTCGGACTGGGAAGTTCCTTGGTTTTCGCTTGGGTTCTGTATCCCTCCCTGCGCGACAGCGGTCGACCAACAAAGCACAACCATCACCGTAAAGGCCAGGAATCCTGCGAATATCGCCAGCGGCTTCATCTTTGAAATCAATCCGTCCAGTTTCCCTGCCATTCGTAATGCTCAGTGCGCAAGTTAGGACCATTGGCCGATATCGGCAAGACATAAGAAGTGCTGTCCACGAAAGTGGACAACGCCGCAGGGCGTCGTTGACGCGCGGCAAATGCGGAATCAATTCGCCAATCGCGGGTGTCTCGCGAATTGCCCCGAAGTTACGCAGGCCTGCAGGATTTGGCTTGCATACCCACTTTTGGCGTACCCACAAAAGTGGACTTGCGTGTTTGGGGTATCACAGAGGCTGATGCAAAGAAATTTCCTCGTGGAAACAAAGGCGAGAATAATGTCCGGAAACATGGGTGAAGTTCTTTACTCAGACTTCAAGCCGAAAGCTATAACGACCAAGAATTCCACATCCCCACAGTGGCTCCCATAGCTGCGCCAGGCTCTGGATCAAAAATTCCCAAATTGAAAGCGCTGCAAACATTTTTTCAAGCAGTTTCCTTGTGGAACGATCCAGCGCGTCCCTACAATCGCAACATTCTCTGGCTTGGTGTTCGGGAGAGCTTTATGAATCGTTCGTCCCCGGCCGCTACGGACGCGATCAGTGTTCTTGTCGCGGATTCGAACCGCATGCAGGCGCAGTTGTTAACCGGCGCGCTGCGCCGCCATCCCGAGTTTCAGGTCGCTACCTGCCGCATGGATACGATTTCCATTCTGCAGGCGGTAACCAGCGGCTCGCCGAAAGTCGCGCTTCTGTCGCTGAGTTCGCCGGCCACTGTCGTCGATAGTGTGATGATCCTGCGGCGTTTTCATCTGTCGCACCCGGAAACAGCCAAGGTGTTGCTCGTGGATTCCTGCGACAAGGAACTGGTGGTGAGCGCATTCCGCTCCGGCGCGCGCGGCATTTTCACCATCACGGATTCCAATCTGCGGTTGCTGTGCAAGTGCCTGCTGCGCGTCGCGGCGGGGCAGATCTGGGCCAATACCGAGCAGCTGAACCATGTGATGGACCTGGTCTCGGAGGTTCCGTCGCTGCGGGTCTTGAACGCGCGCGGCTCTTCGCTGCTGACGCCGCGCGAGGAGCAGGTCGTCGCCCTCGTGGCCGAAGGCTTGGGAAATCGCCAGATCGCCCGCGAACTCAACCTCAGCGAGCACACGATCAAGAAATATCTCTTTCGAATATTTGAAAAGCTGGGCGTCTCCTCGCGCGTGGAACTGGTGCTCTACGCCGTGAACAACGGAGATCCACGTCCGGCCGAGTGGCTGGCCGGAGGCTAACCGTTGTGCTCAAAACGTCTTGACAAATAACTCGGAATCCGATATATTGCTATCCGAGTCATGAGCGACGACATTTCCAGCTTCCTGCCGCTTTCTCCGGCTGCCTTGCATATTCTGCTATCGCTTGCCGGCGACGACCTGCATGGCTACGGCATCATGCAGGAAGTGGCACGCCAATCCGATGGAAAATACAAGCTGGGTCCGGGCACGCTCTATGACAATTTGCAGAAGCTCATTCGCCAGAGACTTGTGCAAGAAATGGGCCGCCGGAAGGATGACGAAGATCCGCGCCGCCGCTACTACCGGCTGACTTTGGTGGGACACGGAGTGCTGGCAGCAGAAACTAGGCGTCTGGCCGGCGTTGTGCGGGAGGCGCGCCGGCGCCTCCAGATTCCGACGTCCTCGGAGTTGAAACCCAGGAGGGCCTGATGCTTCGGCTTCTCTACCGCACTCAGCTCGCATTGCATCCGCCTGCTTTTCGCAAGCGATTCGCGGACGAGATGCTCTCAATTTTCGATCGCCCCGGCGAGTGGTCAGCAAAACTGCAGCTGCTCGCGGATGGATTCCTGTCGTTAGTACGCCAGTGGGCATTGCGTCCTGAGTTCTGGTACGAACACTCTTCAGCCATACCAACCCAGCCAGCATCCGATGGTATTCCCTCATTCTTCGTTCTCGATTCCTTTCGTCCCAGGCCCTCCGCTCTGATTCATGGCCTGGTTGTATCGATGGCAGTGTTTTGCCTGACATGCTTTGCCATCCGATACAGCTCAATTCACATCCTTCACCTGCACATTCCGAGAGTGCTCTGGGAAGAGCAATCATCGATTCAACCGAGCGTCAGCCCCAGCGAACTTCGCGGCAAGGTAGAGTCCCCAGGAAAGGCAGGCTCACTTCCCACTCCAGCTCCGGCCATACCCGCTGCGATATCTTCACATTCGCCTTCGGCTGTGCAGGCCAAGGCAAGCGCAACGGTTCTGGCGATGGACGGAACGAAGCCTCAGTCTCAAATCACTGCTGGCTCCAGCGGGCTCGTGACCGTTACGGCAATACAGCAGAGTCAAACGCAACTTTACGCGGGGGTCTACATCTGTCATTCGCCTGATGTCACCATCGCAATCACCACGGATCATGGCTCCCTCATGATGAAAGTCGGCGGGCAGCCTAAGCGCGCTCTCGCGCCCGTTTCATCCACTCGCTGTCTGATCGTCGATGTGGAAGACAGCTGGATCGAATTCGACCGGGACAACACGGGCACGATTCGTCGATTGCGGTTCTTTCAGGATGGCAGGCTCCTCACCGCGGAACGCCGCTGATCGCATTCGCGAGCTCGAACTGCGCCTCATTTGAAAACTCGGCATGCCCCCTGTATAACTTGGGGACAAGCTTGTCCGACGCCGCTTCCAACCCGCCATCTGCGCGCAAGCCGCGCCGCTGGACGATCTTTGCGTCCGGTTTCCTCCTGATCGCGCTGGCCATCGTGGTGATCTATACGGGTCGCGGCGCTTTCTTCAGTCCGTTGGCATTGGTTGTTGTAGCTGCGATCGGGCTGGCGGCGTTGTTGCTTCAACTGCGTCTGCGAACGGACATCGGAACTCCCGTACGCTCTCCGCTCTGGTTGCATGTCGTGGGACTTGCAGGCGCGGTGGTGGCCGTCTTTGCCGATATTCTTCGTCTAAGCCCAGGCGTGACGCTCGTTGCAGCCCTGGTCGCGGTGGTTTGCTTCGCTGCCAGCGGGATTGTAGTGCTTCATGCTCTGCGAAAAGTGAAACGGTAGTCGAGTTATAGATCTAGCGCTTGAATTCGACAGCGACAGTCGTCTCTACGATCGCGGGCTCGCCATTGATGCGATACGGCTCAAACTTCCACCAGCGCAATGCATTCATGGCGGAGCGCGCCAGCACATCGGGGCCATTCAAGGCGTGCATACTGACAACCGATCCGTCGCGGCCGACCACAATATCGATGGCTATCGTGCCTTCGAGTTTTTCCGCGCGCGCCTCCGCTGGATAAGTCGGTTCAACCCGATGTGTGATGAGCTTGGCCATCACTTCGGGCGCGACCTGCGCCTGCGGCTTCTCCGCGGATGCGGTGTCGGTTGCCTTAACTCCGGATTCCAGTTCCTCCCAGCCCCGATTCCAGCGCCACCAGAAAACTGCGACGGCGATGGCCGCAATAAGCAGAAACAGAGTCAAGCCGGCGCCGGGAAATTTTTTCTTGGGTTTGGTTTTCGAGACGGCGACCGTCGATCGGGGCTTTGGCGCGTGTGCGGCGTCGAGACTCTTCTTTTCCATGGCAGGCAACGGCGGCGCCGTATCGCTTTCCGCCTTAGCTGTTTTCGCCCATTCTCGAATGGCGGCTCGCTGCTCGGCAGAAAGCCCGACAAATTCCATACCACATTGCAGCTTGCCTTGAAAGCGCACGGTTGCGCGGGTGCGCAACGCATCGGCAATTCGCGGAAGCCGGAGTTCGATTCCTACGGATTCGCCCGGAATAAGCTCCCCTGCCAGAACGGCGGCAAGACCGCGCTCGCCAACGTTCAACGACCGTCCCGGCAGCGTGTCTGAAAGGCCGGAGCGTTGGACGGTGACATCCAGTGGAGCCTGCACGGTGAAGCGCGGCACGCGGCGCCGCGAAGGGCCTGTCCACTCCCGAGTTTGTACTCCTGTGGCCATCGAATAGGAAAGAGCGCCGCATCAGCAGGCCAGACACGAGGCTCAACGAGGTTCGGCCCCACGACGCAGCTCTACAATCTCACTTCCGTGCGCGAACAGCGCGATACTTGCCATGCCGATAAACAATCCGTGCTCGACGACGCCCGGCATCTCGCTCAGCTCTCGGGCCAGCAGGTCGGCATCGCGGATCTGGCCAAAGCGGCAATCGAGGATGTGATTGTTCTCGTCGGTCAGATACGGCGTTCCGTCAGAGTTGGCTCGCACTTCCACGCTGGCGCCGAGCGCCGTAATACGCTTAGCCACCAGTGCCTGCGCGAACTTGATCACTTCCACCGGCAAGGGAAATTTTCCCAAGGTCTGCACCTGCTTGGTCGCGTCGGCCACGACAATCATCTTCTTGGTTGCCGAGGCGACGATCTTCTCGCGCAGCATGGCTCCGCCGCCGCCCTTGATGAGACGCAGTTGCGGATCGACCTCGTCAGCCCCGTCGACCGTCACATCGATCTCCAGGCATTCATCGAGTGTGGTCAGCGGAATGCCCAGGCTCGCGGCCAGCTCCCCCGAGCGCACGGAAGTCGGGATCCCGCGAATCTTCAAGCCTTCCTTGACGCGCTCCGCCAGCAGCTTGATGAAATAAGCCGCGGTTGAACCCGTACCGAGGCCGACGACCTGGCCGTCGGCGATGAACTCCAGGCTGGCGCGGGCTGCAGCTTCTTTTTCCTGATCATTTGCCATATCTTGTGCAAGAACGGCACTTCAGCGGCAGGCTTCGATGCCAAGAAAGCCTGCGCTCTCTACCCCAAACTCTTCTGGATAAAAATCAAATACCCGGCCAGGGCCAGGCCGAACAAAACTGTCAATATAGTGACAAGGTCGAGCACAAATCCGGCTGGTTCAAAGTTCCCGGAATCCAGCTGCACGCGCGTCTTGCGATAGCGCACCAGCCCTGCGATCACCAGCACGACTCCGGCCACAATCGAGAACGCGCCCAGCCAGACCGAGAGGCCGCCCGAACGCAAAGTATGTCCCTGTAGCGCCGTCAGTTGGCGGATGGCGATCGAAAAGCGCCCGATTGCAAAACCGAAGACGACGATTGCGGTGCCGGTACGCACCCAAGCCAGAAATGTCCGCTCATTAGCGAGATGGTCGCGGGCGCGGTTGGGGTTATCGGCCAGAGGTCCTCCGAGTGCCCCAGCATTATTCCACAGCTTTCGCGATCAGCGCTCCGGCACCCGCGAGATTCTTGATCAGTTCCGCAGGCACGCCATGGCGACTCTGCAGATACTCCGGATCGTTGTAAGTGACCGTCACCTTCCCGGCAGCATCTTCGGCCACCAGAGCTTTCAGCGGCAAGTCGATGGCCAAAGTCGGCGCCGCGACCATCAACGGGGTGCCGCCCTTCGGACTGCCAAAAATCAGCACCTTGGTCGCGGGCATCTTCAACCCGGCCTTCTCCGCCTCGCCCGAATGGTCGATGAGGGCGAAGATTTGCATGCCCTTGTTTTTGAAGCCGCGCTGAGGCGCTCAATCGTTTCGTCGACGGAATGATTGCTGTGGAGTACGACGAATCCATTCTCGCGAGCCACATCCCCCTCCTGAATCTTGCCGCCCGGATCGAGACATTTTACCCGCCGTGGCGTGGCGAGCTGGGCCGATTCCCCTGTGATATTGTTTTGCCTCATGCACCGCTCACGCGTCGGGTGCCATTATTCAGAAGGAGAAGAGGATGGCTTCGCTCTCAGACGCTTTGGTTCAGCAATTATTGCAAGGGAGATACATCGGCACGCTGGCGACCGAGAGCCCGAACGGCTCCATTCACATGGTGGCAGTTTGGTTCCATTTCGAGGGGACAAAGATTTTCGTGGCTACATCATCGCGCAGTCGCAAAGCACGAAACCTGAAAACGGGTTCGAAGAT
Source organism: Candidatus Solibacter sp. (assembly GCA_035501655.1). Taxonomy (GTDB): domain Bacteria; phylum Acidobacteriota; class Terriglobia; order Terriglobales; family Acidobacteriaceae; genus Sulfotelmatobacter. The sequence continues at coordinate 223,237 of DATJVU010000040.1, read as the reverse complement.
TTCGCTGATGATCGATTCGCGCGATCCGTCGGCGTCGTTCGGAGCGACCATCGCCGGCACCGCAGAAATTCTGAACGGAGATGCGGCGCAAAAGAGAAACGCCCAGGTCCATCACAAATATCTGAGCCCCGCGGCGCTCGCCGACCCGCGAGTCGGCCCAGTCTTCGCGGTGTGGGACGATATCGCTATCCAGATCACGCCAGCATCGGTGATTGCCTGGGACATGCGCGTGCTCGACCAACAGGTTCTAGGCAGCGCCTTCGAACAGAATCCGTCGTACCTGCTGCCATTAGAGCGCTGATCTCATCCGTTGTGTTGTTCCCTGTGATCTCGTCCTCTGTGCTCCTCTGTGCCCTCTGTGGTAAATGCTCTTCGAATTTTCTGGAGTCTGCCCGTGCGCTCGGCGATATCTGCGGCGTGGTTTACACTGAGCCGGGAAAAAAGACATGAAGAACACACGCCGCGTCTCCATCGCAACGTTGTTAGCAGCCCTATTCGCACTTTCCATTTCTTCCCCAAGCCACGCTCAAACCGAAAACCAGCCGTCGCCCGAGAACCTGCAAGCGCGCCGCGAATTTCAGGACATGAAATTCGGCATGTTCATTCACTGGGGTGTCTACAGCGTTCTGGGCGACGGAGAGTGGGTCTTCCACAACCGCAAGCTAAAGGTCGACGAATACAACCGCCTGCCTTCGTTTTTCGATCCCGAGAAGTTCGACGCGAAAGCCTGGGTCGCGCTCGCGAAATCCGCAGGCATGAAATACATCACCATCACGTCCCGCCATCACGACGGCTTCGCGATGTTCGATTCAAAAGTCTCCGACTGGAACATAGTTGCGCGCACTCCCTACAAAAAAGACCCGCTGAAGATGCTGGCCGACGAGTGCCACCGCCAGGGCATCAAGCTGTTTTTCTATTATTCGCAACTCGACTGGCACAATCCCGACTACTTTCCGCGCGGCCAGACCAACTGGGACAACGGACGCCCCGACCACGGCGACTTCAACCGCTATCTCGACGAGTACATGGACGGCCAACTCACCGAGCTGCTCACGAATTACGGTGCTATCGGCGGCATCTGGTTCGACGGCATGTGGGACAAACCCAACGCGGACTGGCATCTCGACAAAACCTACGCGCTGATCCACAAGCTGCAGCCGCCAGCGCTGATTATTCCGAATCACCACCAGACGCCGCGCCCAGGCGAAGATGTGCAGACGTTCGAACGCGATCTCCCCGGCAAAAACACCGCGGGATTCAACACCACCTACGTCAGCACTCAGCTGCCTTTAGAAAGTTCCGACACGCTGAACGACAACTGGGGTTTCAACATCGGCGACAGCAACTACAAGAGCGCGGAAGAAGTCGAGCGCAGGCTCGTGCGCGCAGCTGGAAACAACTCGAATCTGCTGATGAACATCGGCCCGTATCCGAACGGAGAGATCGATCCGCAATTCGTCTCGCGGCTACATGCGGTCGGCGAGTGGATGTCAAAGTACGGAGAGTCGATCTACGGCACGCGCGGCGGACCGATGCCGCCCGGCGATTGGGGCGTCACAACGCACAAAGACGATAAGATCTACGTGCACGTGCTCAATTGGGGCTCACCACTGCTGGCGCTCGGTCCGATCAACGGCAAAATTTCTGGAGCCCAGTCGCTCATCGATGGAGTGAAGATCGATTTCACGCAAAGTGCAGAAGGTGTTGTCCTGAAAGTTCCGGAACCCAGGAAAGATGAGACGGATCGGGTGATCGTGCTGACTGTGAACTCTGGAAAATGATCGCACGGATATGGAGGGGCCGACGCCCTCGTCCGCCCAGGTAGCGCCAAGAACCATGAGTCGAGAGTTGTCGCGCTCCCTCCCCGGACGAGGCGTCCGGGGCTCCATGGTCCGGACTAGGGCTTTTGCCCCTTCTCATTCTCCTCATACGGCTTGAGATGTGGAAAGAACGGCGTCACTTCGAACGGCCGCTTCTCCGCAGCCGTGACTGGAGACGCAGGCTTAGCCTTGAGCATCTCGATGCGGTCGGACCAGGGATCGACTTTGATCCGCGAGCCAAGAGGCAGCGCGGCGATCTGGTCGGTGCGATCCATATGCAGGAGCTTTGGAGCGTGGGCCAGAGACTGCATTCCGATGAGATGGCTGCTGGCAAAATCGTTGCTGAATCGCCCATGCAGCAGATTCGGGAGTTGAGGAGCGCGGGCCTCCATGGCCTGCAGAAAAAGCGCCGCATTCGCAATCTGGTCTTTGTAGGGCGAACTGGAAAACAGCTCCAGTCCCTTCTTGTCGGCAGCGGCTTCCTGCGCCGGATCGAAGCGAAAACTGAACTTGGAAAAAATTTCCAGATCCGAGAAGGGAACCGTGAATTCCGACAAGTACTGCGCGCCAACAGAATGACCCAGGAGAATGTGAGCCAGTTCGTGCGACAGCACAGCCGCCAGCGACGCTTCGTCCTCGAGAACGTCAAGCAGGCCGCGGCTCACGACGATCGTTCGACCCACCACGAATGACTCGAGCGGGGTCGTGAGCAGGACGCGGCAGCGAATGCCTGCAGTATCGAGCGAATTCGTGATGAGCAGATTGCTGACGACCTGTTCGAGGATGCGGTCGACCGGTCCGTCAGGCGCCATCAGTCCGGCGACTTGCAACCGCTCGACGACATCGTCTTCCGCCGTATAGGTAGATTTGCCGAGTGTGTTTTCCGGGCTCACATCCTGCGAAGCCTCATGCCGCTTCGGATCAAACCAGATGGGATTATCGGTCAGAGGCTTGGCGTACTCGCGATGATCTCCCGCGTGCTGCACGTCGTAGCCCCAGATACGTGTTTGCGCCTTGAACCAAAGGCCCTTGCTGGAAGGATCATGCGGATCAGATTCCTCGGTATAAACCAGGGCGGGCAGCCACACGATGCGCGGGGAACTCAGGCGCCAGCTGTCGAAGTGAAACGAGCGCTTCGCGTATTTCCTGGCGACGTAGGTTCCGGTGAAGCGGACAACGTTGTAGTCCTGATCTTCCACCCAGATTCGCCCGACGAATCCGCGATTAGAAGTATTCTCGCGCGGCCTCACGTTGATGACGGCGCAGTGAACGTCTCCAAGCGTCTCCATGCGAACAAAATCAAAGGTGTAGTTCGTTTTGTCGAAGTGATTGAGGTCAGGAAAAACGGCCTGAGCGAAGCCTCCAGCGGCGAAGGCCTCCGCGTTTCGGGGAGATTTTTTCTCTCCCCCGTCTTTCGAGCGCTCCGGCTTTTCAAATTCCTCATCAGAGAAAGAGTTGCCGGTCAGATCGAGGCGGCTCAAGAAATAATCATCCGACTTAGGAGAGGTCTGCAGCTTGGCGTCGGGTTTTTCTTCCTGCACGTAGGTTTCGACGACCGGCTTAAAGAAGCGCAGCAGGTCGGCAAGACGCCGTTCGTGCTGAATTGCGAGATCAACGAATGTATCGAAGTTGATTGAACTCTTTGGGGACGGGGGCGCGAGCATTGGGTCGAGCGGGGGTGGGGGAGCAAGCATCGGGTCAAGCGGGGGTAGAGTGCCGTTTGCATTTTGCGCAGCGGACGAACCCATCATGATCGCCGCAACCAGTGCCGCGCAAAGCCAGCCGGATATCCGCCCGATACTCATAAACATCAAGTCTATCGTCGGCACAATCGTGACGTCGGCCAAGAATGCCACACCAGCTGGCTTTGGTAACCAGCGGTTACTTCGACGTTGGCGCAGGTTGAGGGGATGCTTTCGCAGGTGCCTGGGCCGGCGTTTGCGAGGGCGCGGGTTTATCGGACTTGCCCATATCGACCCAGACTTGATTGGTTTGCCCGTTCGCGTCGGTAGTAACGATCGTCGATTGCTGACGGGCGACGCCGTTCGCATCGGTTCGCACGATGTCGATTGCCTGTTGCGTCACTTGCAATCCGGCTGAGGGATCACCTGGGTTCGGCCGTGCGGTCTGGCGGACGGTGCTTTGCTGGCCGTTGGCGGAAGTTTTTTGTACGGTGCTCTCGCGTTGCACGAGGCGCAGGCCTTCATCGCCCGCTTGTCCCGGAACATTTGTCGAATAGGTTTCGGTCGTGCCGCGCTTCTCTCCGCCTCCAGCATCGCTTTGATGCGTCACGGTTCGCTCGATCAGAGCGAGCTTCCCATCCGAGTCCGGGCGCAACACCCGTTCTTCTTTGCTGCTGGCCTGAGCGCCGTTCGGAGTCGTCGTGCTCTCGCGAACTTCGCTGAGCGCGAAGTGACCGGCGCCATCCGACAAACTGGTCGATTTCTTGTAATTCACTATGCCGCCGTCGCCTTTGCTTTCGCGCTCGTCGACTTGCACGCTGGCAGCGAGGCCGCCGCTGCCATCCGGAGAAAATATCGTCGTCTTCGTATCGCGCACGCCGGGGCTAAGCTGCTTCGAATCCGAAAGCTCGCGCTGCACGACCTGCAGCTTGCCATCCGCGTCGGGATTCGAAGTTGTCCGGACAATTTTCTTCCCGCCGTCAGGCAGACTGCGCGTTTCTTCCTGCTGCTCTTGAACTAGAATCCGCTGGCCATCAGGCCCTCTGCCGAAGGTACGCACCGTGTTGCGAACAGTTGTGTCGTTGACTCGCACAGACTGGTTCTCAATATCTTGATACGGAACGTAGCGTCCATCAGGGCCGAGTGTCTGAGTCGAGGTGCGATCCGTGCTTCGCCCGTCGGACTCTTTGTGCGATTCGGTCGTGCGGGTGCGATTCGTGCTGCCGCTTACGTCGCCCTGCTCGCTTGTCGCGGTCCAGGATTTGTTTCCGGAGCTGTCCTGAGCGAACCCGAGCTGGCCGGCGGCCCCGATTACAAGCGCGCCTAGGAATGCACTTTTCGCGAATCTGCCTGGAACCATGACAGGAATATTCTAATGCTCATTTTCCGGCGTTCCTCGAGATTTTCGCAGGGCTCGGCCGCACTCAAGCGGATTACTGCCGCTGCGGCGCTGTAACGCGCCCAATCCCGGCGGGCTAAGATGCCTTTGGTCCTAAGTTTGTACACCTCAGTTTGTCCACCTCGGGTTACTCGCGCAGGTTTGTCCATCCCGTGCGGGAGACCCAGACTGGGCAACGAATCGGGCAAGATTTGGCCGCCGGCTCGTTCGTTATGGGTGCTACCTTAAGTGCAGACAATTGACGACGCCGGAATTCGAATATGCATCGATCCCGCCTCCTTCTTGCCCTCACGGCCAGCTGCTTCATCGCTACTGCTGCGCTGCTCCTGGTTTCCTGCCAGGTTTATCCCGTCCACGCGGGGCAGGATGCGCAGCGATCGGGGTCCCCGCAGGAAAGCGCGCTGGTCATTGAGAACGAGTCGGAATTGCTCGACACCTACCCTGGCGCACGCTACGAGCTGAACTTCCACGCCCGCGGCGGCGTTCCGACTCTGCACTGGAAGCTCGAAAGGGGAGCCGTACCTGAAGGGCTGAGGCTTGAGGAGGGTGGCCTGCTCGATGGCTCGCCGGGGCGCGCGGGCGAATTCCAATTCACGATTTCTGTGACAGACTCGGGAAAACCGCAGCAATCGGTGCAGAAGCAGTTTTTTCTCCGGGTGCGGTCGGCGATGACGTTGATCTGGAAAGCGGCCGCTCACGTGGCAACGAACCGCATCGAGGGCAGCGTAGAAGTGGCCAATACGACTCCCGACGATATCGATCTGACTTTCATTTGCCTTGCTGTTGCGGCGGCCAACGGGCGGGCCACCGCTATCGGTTACCAGCACTTCGTCCTGTCCAGGAGCTCGACCAAAGAATTGCCCTTCGGCGAGAGCCTGCCCAGCGGCGCATACGTAATCCATGCGGATGCGATCGGCGAGGTCGCGCCCAAGAACCTGATCTACCGCGAACGATTACAAACTCCGGGCGCCCTGCAGGTGCAGGTCGGGCCGTAGAGAAGCGCGGTCGGCGGAATATCAGACGAAATTTTTTTCATATCAAATCCCGCAAGATATTGAGCTTCAAGGGATTCCACGGTTTCTGGACATGAGCGTGGCTCGCAAAATATTGAGGGCCTTGGTGTTGCACCTAAAAATATTGAAAAAGAACAAGTTGCCGAGTGGGGTTAGACCTCGGCGTCCACCTTATGCGGCTGCCTGATCATCTGCTGCCGAGGCTGTGGAAGACAAGGACAAGCGTCACATAGGGGCTGTGGATTTCAGTACGTGGAAGCATGCCGCACCGTCTATCATTCCCTCGGGCTGGATTCACTTCGGCGCTTGCGACGTGGATTTATTCTTATGCCGCTGCAACGGCTGGTTCTTGAGAAGTGCAGCGTCCCTAAGCCGGCACTCGGTTGGACCAGGAATTTCGCGGCTGGAGGCGGCAGGGGCTAAAGCCCCCACGTGATTTCCGTCCTGTACGCCGGGCTGAAGCCCGGCTCTTCCACAAAACGCCAAGTCATCGCAATTTGTGGTACACGGTGGTCACATTGACTTCGCTTAACGATTTCTGAAAAACTAACCGCCGTAACACGTGTTCTCCACTTCATGGAACTGTTACTGAACCTGGCGTGGTTGTTGCTCGCGCTCCCAGCCTACTGGCTGTGGCGTGGCCGTACGTCGACGCGCAAGTTCAGTTCTTCGCAATGCCTGCTCGCTCTTGGCTGCCTGCTCGTCGTACTTTTCCCGGTCGTTTCGGCTACCGATGACCTCCGCGTCATGCGCGCGGAGATGGAAGAATCTCCCGGCAGCAAGCGAAGCCTGCGCCAGGCCAGTACCGATAAGGCACCGCAGTGGACTGCTGGCGTTCACCGATCGGCAGCGATGGCCGTTTCGCCCGCGCCATTCATCGCAGGCGACGGAACCTGGCTGCAACTTTCGAAGCCGACTTTGATTGTTCCTGCAACCCCCGTTCTCGCTCGCGCCGGACGTGCTCCTCCCGTTTCCTTCCTCAGCTAATCACCGTTCAATTGTTCCAGCCCCGCTAGTGAAGGTGTGGGCGGCCAATTGATTAGCAGTTCACTTCCTTTACGGATCCCTTTAGCAGGGAATTTCCACACTCGTAACCGTTCCGCAGAAGAGGCGGAAGCGGTGCCGTCAGGACTTCACGAGCGTTGCTTGCGCTTGGAGACGGCGGGACTTATTCGGAGCGGCGGATGGGCGGAACATTCGGGCAATGGATGGTTACGGCACTGGTCTTCGGAGTAGTGTCTCTCGCATCGTCCCGTCCGGTGATGCAGTCTGAGCCGCAATCGCCGACATCCTCAGTTCCGCAAACGCAAGCATTGCAATCGTCGGTTCCGGCTCAAGTCTGGACCTGGGAAGCCGTTAAGGAACGCTTCGAACTGAATAACCCGACACTGCTCGCGGCGCGGCTGAATATCGACGAATTGAAGGCGCAGGAAATCACCGCTCATCTCCGTCCGAATCCTGATTTCACGCTTTCGGCCGACGGTACACAGATTTCTCCCAGCCACAGCGTGTGGCAGCCCTTTGCCGGAACGTTCGTCTCGCCGGGAGTCAGCTATCTCTTCGAGCGACGGAACAAACGCGGCTTGCGTTATGAAGCCGCCAAACAGGGCACAGCGATCGGAGCGGCGCAGCAATCGGATTCTGAGCGCAACCTGCTTTTTAACCTGCGCAGCGCATTCGTGGGGATTCTGCAGGCAAAGGCCGTTCTGCATCTCGCGCAGGACAATCTCGACTACTACGACAAAATTCTGAGAGTCAGCCGCGACCGTTTCCAGGCGGGCGACATCGCCAGGATCGATCTCGACCGGCTGGAACTGCAGCGCCTGCAGTATGAATCCGATTTGCAATCGGCGCTGGTCAACCTGCGCACGACGAAGATCAATCTGCTGGCTTTGCTCGACGACCGGCGGCCTGTCGATAGCTACGACGTCGATGGCGCCTTTGACTTCGCAGAAGATCTGATCACGCTCGACGACTTCCGAAAAGAGGCGGTCGATGCGCGGCCTGATTTGAAGGCCGCCGTGCTGGCGGTCCAGCAGGCCGAGACGAACTACAAATTGGCGGAAGCGGACGGTTCGACTGATCCAACGGTCGGCGTCTGGTTCACGCACAACGGATCGTTTAACAATCCGGACGCACTGAATACGATCGGCGCCAGCGTCAGCATTCCGTTGCGCATCTTCGATACGAACCAGGGAGAAAAACTGCGCACAAAGATCGATATCAACCGCAACGAAAAGCTGCGGCGCGGGGTTGAAAACCAGGTTTACAGCGACGTCGACTCCGCCTACGCGACGCTCGAAAGCGACATTAATCTTCTAAAGCCCTACAAGCGCCAATACCTCGAGCAGGCGGTGCGCGTCCGCGACACAGTTTTTTTTTCTTATCAGCACGGCGGGGCCTCGCTGCTGGATTTTTTGAATGCCGAAAGCGAGTACCGCACGGTCGAGTTGAGTTACGTGAATCTGGTCGGGTCGTACCTTACGGCGGCGGCGCAGATGAATCTAGCCGTAGGACGTGAGGTCATCCGATGAAAAGTGTTTTTGAGATTTTGAGTTCAGGGGCGCGCCGCGAGCCGTGGTCCGCGCGCCCCTGCGGCACGGAGCACCGAGTCCCCCCCGTTCCGTGCCGGACGCGGAGCCAGGCTGTCTCGCCAGCGGCAGCCTGGACTCCGCTGATCTTGTTGTTAGCCGTGATGTCGTGCGGGCTGGGATGCTCGAAGGAAACTCCGGCGGCGACCAGCAAGCCTCCGGTCACGCTCGATCCTGATCTCTTCGATACCGACCATCCGGAACTGTTCAAGACGGCGAAAGCTGAAACTCGCTCTTTGCCAACTCTGGTGACGGCTAACGGGTCGATTTCTCCGGATGTGAACCGCACCATTCACGTGACCTCGCTTGGCAGTGGGCGCGTTCTGGAACTGAGGGCAAGACTTGGCGACAACGTGGCCAAGGGGCAAACCCTTCTTGTGATTTCGAGTCCGGATCTTTCCGGCGCGTTCTCTGACTATCAGAAAGCGAAGGCGGATGAGGTGCTCGCGCACAAAGCCTTCGATCGCGCGCAGACGCTTTTTGACAAGGGCGCCATCGCGGCTAAGGACCTGGAAGGCGCGCAGGATGCCGAAGACAAGGCCAAGGTCGATGTGGAAACCGCCGATCACCGTGTTCGCTTGCTGGGAGGCGATCCGGCGCATCCGAGCCCGTTGATCGAACTGAAAGCCCCGGTCGCCGGAACCATCGTCGAACAGAACGTGGCTGGTTCTGAAGGCATAAAGAGCCTCGACAACACGCCGAATCTTTTTACGATCGCCAATCTCGCCGAAGTGTGGGCGGTTTGCGATGTGTTTGAGAACGATCTCGGCGAAGTGCACATTGGCGATGCGGCTGAGATTCGGCTGAATGCCTTTCCTGACCGGATCTTCAAAGGCAAGGTCTCCGATATTTCGCGCATACTCGATCCCAACACGCGCTCGGCGAAGGTCCGCATCGTACTGGCCAATGGCGATGGGTCACTGCGCCCCGGTATGTTTGCCGTGGCCACCTTCCGCTCGCGCAAGCTGACGCCGCGAGTCGTGGTTCCCGCCACTGCCATCATGCGCCTGCACGATAAAGACTGGGTCTTCCGCAAAGAAGACGGAAAGCACTTCCGCAAAATTGTCGTGCAGGCCGACGGCCTCGCGCCCGACGGCATGCAAGAGATCCGCGATGGCGTGAAGGCCGGCGACGAATTGGTCACCAACGCGCTCGAATTTTCGACTGAGGTGGCGGAGAAGAAGGAATGATCCGCGGCCTGATCGATTTTGCCCTGCGCAATCGATTGCTGATTCTGGGCGGCGCGCTGGTGCTTTTTGTCTGGGGCATCATTTCCTTTCACGCGCTGCCCATCGAAGCGTATCCCGATGTTGCCGACACATATGCGCAAGTCATCACGCAGTGGCCTGGTCACGCGGCGGAAGAAGTAGAGCAGCAGATCACTGTGCCACTTGAAGTCGAACTGAATGGCGTCGCGCATCTCACGCACTTGCGCTCTGTTTCGTTGATGGGATTGTCGGTCATTACCATCATCTACGACGATGACATCACGACGTTCAATGCACGGCAGGAAGTTCTCGACCGGCTTCAGCTCGTCACGCTGCCGCCGGGAGTTAATCCCGGCATCGGGCCCGACTACAGTCCGACCGGGCAGATCATGTTCTACACGCTCACCAGCACGAATCCGAAGTACGACGTGATGGAGCTGAAGTCGCTCAACGACTGGGTCGTGGTGAACCAGTTGAAATCGGTTCCCAACATCGTCGATGTCAATCCCTTCGGCGGGCCGACGCGCGAATACCAGGTGCAACTCGATCCCGGCAAGCTGGTCTCGTATGGGTTGTCATTGACGCAGATCGAGAATGCGCTGGTCGCCAACAACATCAACGCCGGCGGCGGATTCATTGAGCGCGGTGAGCAGGCGCTCAACGTTCGCGCAGTGGGCTTGATGGAAACCACCGATGACATTGCTGCGACCGTGGTGAAAGTGCAGAACGGAACGCCGGTTCGCGTGCGCGACTTGGGCAGTGTTGTGCAGGCGCCGAAGGTGCGGCTGGGGCAGTTGGGAAAGACGATTCGAAAGGATGATGGAAGCATCATCGATGCCGACGATGTGGTCGAAGGAATCGTTCTCCTCCGCAAAGGGGCGGTTGCCGAAACCACCTTGGCAGCGCTCCACAACAAGATCGACGAACTCAACGGCGCCAACGGGAGGACTGGCTTGTTGCCACAAGGGGTGAAGTTTGTTCCGCATCTCGATCGCAGCGAGTTGATGCATCACACTACGCATACCGTCTTGCGGAATCTTACCGACGGCGTATTGCTGGTTACGCTGATTCTTTTTCTCTTTCTCGGTAATGTGCGCAGCGCGCTGATCGTCGCGGTTACGATTCCTTTCTCGTTGCTCTTCGCGGCGATTCTGCTCGATCTGCGGCAGATTCCCGCAAACCTGCTCTCGCTTGGAGCGCTTGACTTTGGCATGGTGGTGGACGGTTCTGTGGTGATGGTGGAGAACATTCTGCGCCATACCTCCTTTGCTGACCGCAAGAAATCCTTTATGGAAACGATTGCGATCGCGGCGCATGAAGTGCAGCGGCCGGTTTTTTTCGCGCGCGTGATCATTATCGTTTCCTATCTGCCCATTTTTACTTTGCAGCGCGTCGAAGGGCGGTTGTTCAGCCCCATGGCTTGGACTGTCGCGTTTGCACTGCTGGGCGCGCTCGTCTTCGCACTCCTGATTGCGCCCGTGCTTTGCAGCATGATTTTCAGTTCGGAGATCAAAGAGTGGCGCAATCCTGTGCTCGAATGGCTGAACCGCACGTACGCCGCGTCGCTTGACTGGTGTTTCGATCATATGAAGTTCACGCTTGGCATGGGTCTGCTCGCTCTCGCTGTGATGCTGTTCATGGCTACGAGCGGGATCATCGGATCGGAGTTCCTGCCGCATCTTGACGAAGGTGCGATTTGGGTGCGGGGCACGCTTGCGCCCAGCACCGGGCCCACTGCGAGCATGGACATGGCGCGCAAGGCGCGACTCGTGCTGGCTGGTTTTCCTGAGGTGAAGCAAGTTGTGAGCCAGGTTGGCCGGCCCGACGACGGCTCTGATGCCAGCGGCTTCTACAACACGGAGTTCTTCGTCGATTTGCATCCGCGCGATGAATGGCGCGCCGACTTTCACGGCAAGAAAGATGAACTGATCGCCGCGATGGACAATGACCTGCAGCAATTTCCCGGCGTCGACTGGAATTTTTCGCAACCGATTTCCGACAACGTGGAAGAAGCGGTCAGCGGTGTGAAGGGTGAACTTGCTGTGAAACTATTCGGCCGCGACCTGAAGACGCTCGAGCAGAAAGCTGACGAGATGCAGGGTGTCATGGGGCAGGTTCCTGGCGTGGCCGATTTGGGGACATTTCAGGTGCGCGGGCAGCCCAACGTGAATCTTAATGTTGATCGCGCGGCGGCCGATCGATTTGGCATCAATGTCAGCGACATTCAGGATGCGGTCGAAACTGCGGTCGGCGGCAAAGCTGTGAGCCAGATTCTTATCGGCGAGCAGCGTTACGATCTGACCGTGCGTTACCAGCCGGAGTACCGGCATTCGGTTGAGGACATCGGCAATATAAGGCTGGTGGCGCCTTCGGGTGAGCGTGTCTCGCTGGCGCAGCTTTGCAAAATTACTCTCGACGATGGCGCTTCCACGATTTATCGAGAAGGGAACTCACGCTACATCGCCATCAAGTACAGCGTGCGCGGGCGTGACCTTGGCAGCACGGTGCGGCAGGCCATCGATGAAGTCGGACAAAAAGTGAAGCTGCCCGAGGGCTACCACCTCGACTGGACCGGCGAATACGAGAGCCAACAGCGCGCCAACCGCCGGCTGGCGATTATTGTCCCGGTTACGTTGCTGCTGATGTCGTTCATTCTTTATTCCGCATTTAGTTCGTGGAAGTGGGTGTTCCTGATTCTTGCCGTGGTCGCACTTTCACCGCTCGGCGGATTTCTCAGCCTCCTCATCACGGGAACGCATTTCAGCGTTTCGTCGGGCCTTGGCTTTCTGGCGCTGATCGGCGTTTCTGTTGAGATTGGTGTGATCATGGTCGAGTACATCAATCAATTGCGCACGCGCGGCATGCCCGTGCGGGATGCGGCTAAGGAAGGCGCCGCGCTGCGCCTGCGGCCGATCATGATGACGATGCTTGTGGCCACGCTCGGCCTGCTGCCGGCCGCGATGTCGCACGACATCGGTTCCGACTCGCAACGGCCTTTCGCGATTGTGATTGTCGGTGGATTGATCGTGGAATTGCTGGTGAGCGTGATTCTATGGCCGACTCTGTATGTTTTCTGGGCGCGCCCGGGAGATCGCCTGCCGCCGGCGGAGCAGAGCTTTATGGCGGAAGGAGAGCATGTGGATTGAGTTAGTCGTGAGTCCCGAGTCGTGAGTGAAAAGCACTCAGCACTCAGCACTCAGCATTTGGCCGTCAAGGTGAAGCTGGCGTGCACAAAGTTAGTCGCTTTATTGATGAATGTTGGCGAAGACACTTAAGGAAAGAGTGCGGAACAAGGAAGTCGCAGGAGAAGCTCAGAGCTCGCGGCTCGGGACCAACAACAAAGAGAGTTCCGAGGTGGTGTGGGGTCCATTCGTCTCGGCCAGTAGCTCACGTTTGACCCTTGCTCGACCTGCTTTCGCGGCTTCCCTTGCGGGGCTGCTGCGCGCGATCTTCGCTTGGGCTCCGGGCTCACCGCCAACCGGAAAAACCTACCCTACGCCTCGGAACTCTATCCTGCCTTCAACATTTCTTCTCTGTTCGCCTCGACCAGCGCTTTGCTATAGACCCTTGCTTGCCCTCCTTCTTCTCTTGCGAGGAGAAAGTGACTGAGCTTGAGCCCCGGACGCCGCACCAACCGGAAAAACTTAAGAAGCTGTCAAAGAACGATCTTGTTGTACGCTTTCTATTTTTTTCGTCAATGGAAAATGCGTGTCCGTAACTACGCGCAAAATCAATCGAGTGCAGCTGGTTCACAGGCCCATGACCGGATTTAGTGCAGTTCCATCGAGCAATTATGAAGAGAATTAGCGTCCAGCGCGGCTTTTCCTAAGATTCATCGATCTGATGAAGTCCACATTCGGCGTGCGTCAGGCAAGGTTGTCTGTGAAAATCCCGCGCGCTCCGCATCCAGCGAGGGCTTGCAGCTTTTTCTTGTTGTCGAAGACAGTACGGACTACGCCATTGACGAGGCCCCTCCTGCGTGACAGAATCACCCCGCCCGCTCCCCAAACACTTTCTTCCTGAAGCAAAGGAGTTTCCAATGACCCAGCCCAAATCCAACCTCCGGCCAGTTTCTTCTCTGAACCCTAAGCTCGACCATCGTTTGGCCGCATATGTTGCGGTCGCAAGCGCAGCCGGTTTCGGCCTGATGGCAGCCCCGCCGGGGGCTGAGGCAAAGGTCGTTTATACCTCCACGAACGTGCGCATTTTGAGCCAGAGTACGATTGATCTGAACAACGATGGCATTGCAGATTTTCAATTCGTCATCCGCGAATGCGGTTCCCACTCAGACTGCCTGGACGTAAATCCACTGGCCAAGGGCAATGGCATGCGTGGCAAGAATTCAATCGTGAATGCCGGCTTCTTCGGCGTTCCTGTGGGAGCGGGCGAAAACTTCCTCGTCGGAGAAGGAAATGCGAGCTATGGGAATTTCATGGCCTTGGGGGGAGCTTACGGGTCCTATCAATGGTCCGGCGGGCCCTGGGCGAACACGACGAATCGCTATCTCGGCGTAAGGTTCATGATTAGTGGTCAAACTCACTATGGATGGGCGCGACTGAGCGTCAACATGAAGTCCGGACTAATCAAGCTCTCGGGCTATGCCTACGAGACGACCCCGAACAGAACGATTATCGAAGGCCACATCAGCGGACCTGAAATAGCGGAACTTTCACCGGATCGTGTTGTCCCGTTTCAACGACCAGCAAGCCTGGGAGCCCTCGCCCGTGGTGCCGATGGTCTGGACCTGTGGCGCCGCGAAGAGGAACTCTCGCGCTCGGTCTAGTCGGCTCGTCCGCAAGCGCTGTCTAGCTCTCCAGCCCGTTCTTGCAATTCTTCGCAGGAGCGGGCACTCCAAACCGTCACCTCCCCGCGGTTTTCTTCTTTTCTGCCGTTCGCATCCCTCCGCGGCTGCTCTTCGGTCCATGGCCTTGGACAATATCCGCGATGGTCGTATTCTCCAAAATCTTGGCCGCTGCATCGCGCACCGAAAGAAAGACCTGATAGAGCGCACGATGATCGGCGTCTTTGGCGATCAGGCCTCTCAGTTGCTCCGCGTCACCCATCGGGGCCAGCGGCCCGTCGATGAGCCGGATGATATCGCTCAATGGAATCTCGTCGGGATTGCGCCGCAGCCGGTACCCGCCGCGCGCGCCACGGACGCTATCGACGATGCGGGCGTTCTTCAACTCCAAAAGAATTAACTCCAGAAATTTTTCCGGCAGGTCGCTTTCCGCGGCGATTTCCCGGATTTTGATCGCGCCTTGGTTGTGCCGGCGCGCCAGGGTCATCATGGCCTGCAGCGCGTAGAGTCCTTTTTGCGAAATCTTCAATCAGTATTCCTCCCGCCCCGCATGATTGTGCCCCATTTCCGTGCCCTTGCCTAGGAGCACGAAAGGGTCATGCACGGCTAGCTCGGACCGACGCCCGGAGTGACCCTGAACGATAACGAAAACCTTTGCCGCAGACTTGCGCGGATGAACGCAGACAATTCTTTTTGTCGATATCCGCGCCATCCGCGTCCGGCTGCGGAAAAGAAGTTCTCGGATGAATTTCTGGACAGGCAGTAGCCGGTCACCACAGGTGATAGTGGCCGTCGCGGCGGGAGAGTTCGACTTCAATGCCGAAAAGATCGCGCAGGCGGTCGACCTGCAGGATTTCTTCTTTTACTCCGTCGGCGACGACTCGTCCCTGGCTCATCAACACGACTCGCTGGATTTCCGGAACTATGTCGGCAAGCTCGTGGGTGACCAGGAGGATCGCCGTGCCGGAATTGGCCAGCGTGCGCATGGTTTGGCGCAGACTCTGCTGGGCGGCGAGATCGAGCGAGTTGCAGGGTTCGTCGAAGAGCAGGGCGCGCGGTTTGTGGACGAGAGCGCGGGCGATCAGGGTCCGGCGGGCTTCGCCGGAGGACATTTCAGCGACGGGCCGGTCGGCAAGGTGTTCGATCTTTAGCTGGGCCAGTGCCTGATCGGCGAGCCGGCGTTTTTCCGGATCGACTTCATGATTCGGCCAGATCGCCGTGCTGCTGAAAAATCCAGAGAGCACGACGTCGCGTCCGCTGGCCTCGCCGGTGCAGGAAAGCATCAAATCGTTGGAGACGATGCCGAGCATGGAGCGCAGATCGAAGACGTCCCATGTGTCCTGGCCGAGGATCGACATGGAGGAGTTCGGGCGGACGACCGGATAGCATTCGCGCGTGATGGTCTTGATGAGCGTGGACTTGCCACATCCGTTGGGGCCGAGGATCGCGACGTGTTCGTCGGCGCCAATGCGAAGAGAGAAGTCGTTGAGCGCAATTTTCCGGCCGCGCATGACTTGAAGGTTGCGAAAATCCAGCAGGGGCGGGGTGTTCGGCATGAGCACTTCAGTGTATGTCATCCTGAGCCCGGCCAGAGCAGGTTGTACGAAGTCGTGAGTTTGATAGCGTTGTCGCGCGATTGCCTTTGAGTCCGTCAGGTTCGGGGGGGCCGCTTGGCTGCCCTGTGGGAGCCCACCGTCGTAGGGTCCTTCATGCCGGCTTCGCCGCCGTTCAGGATGACATCAATCTGCACCTGTGCTGGCTACTGACCACTGACCACCGGCCACTGCTCCTTGTTAGACTTAGAGCAGATGACGCTTCCCGTGTATCGTTTGCGGCGGTTGCTGGCCATCGTCGCCGTGCTTTTTGCGGTGATGGTGATGAGCATGTACTTCTACGCTCGCTGGCGGACGCGCGATTTTCGGAAAGTGGTAACCCAGAAGCTCGGATACGACATCAAGCAGACGGCCAACGGATTTCAATTCTCCAAGTCCGACGGCAAGCGGACTTTATTCACGGTGCAGGCCAGCGATGTAAAGGAATTCAAGCTGAACGGCCGGGCCGAACTGCACAACGTGAATATCGTCCTCTACGGGCGAGATTCTTCGCGTTTCGATCAGATCAGCGGCGACGATTTTTCCTACGATCCGAAGACCGGCGACGTGACCGCGAAAGGCGACGTGCAGATTGACCTGGTGGCGAATCCGGCGGGGCTCGCTGCTCCCGATCAGTCGACTCCTAAGGAATTGAAGAACCCGATTCATCTGAAGACACGCGACCTCGTCTTTAATCGCGAGTCGGGTAATGCATGGACGGACGCGAAGGTGGAGTTCAGTACGCCACAAGCTTCGGGCAGCGCGACAGGAGTGCGCTACGCAGGAAAAAGTAACGCCCTGACGCTGTCGTCGCAGATTCACCTGGTGCTGAGCGCGCCGCATGAAGCGACCATAGACGCCGAGCATGCGGTGTTGACTGGCGACCCGCGCGAGATTGTGCTCGAGCGTCCGCGGCTGGAGCGTGCGGCGGGAACGATGAGCGCGGATCGTGCCGTGTTTTACCTTAGCCCCGCGAATCAGGTGGAGCGGGTGCTGGCCAGCGGGAATGTGAGCACTGAAACGCGCGTAGCAGCAAAGGCGGCGGGCGGTGCAAAACAGCACGAGGCAGATGGCTCTTCGCAGATTCGTGGACACGCTGAGCAGGCGGAATTCCTGCTCAATGGTGACCGCAACCTCCTTCATACTGCGAATTTGAGCGGGCAGGTTCACTTCGAGCAGACCGGAGCACAGCCCATGCAGGGCGATGCCGGGCGGGTCGTCCTCGACTTTGCCGGGCAGAATCAACTGCAGAAAGTGCACGCGCTCGATGGGGCACACCTCATTCAAAAGGGCGCTCAAAAAGACGAAGCCAGCAAGCCAGAAAACAATACGCCCCCGCAGGACTTCGATTTGGCCGCGCCGGCGATTGATTTCGCCGTCGCCAACGGACATGTGCTGGAAGACGCGACCACTGTCGGCGCGGCGCGGATTACGATTGCGGCGGCCGCAGGCGCAAATTCTCCGGCGCAACAAACGATTGTGACCGCCGACAGGTTCGACGCAAGCTTTGCCGTGACGGGAGGGCGCAATCGACTGAATTCCGTCCATGGTGCTCCCAACGCTCGCGTGGTCAGTTCAAGCACTGGACAGCCCGATCGCATCAGCACCAGTGACGCGATTGATGCGATTTTTCTCACGCAGGGCGGAGTGGAATCGGTGACGCAGCAGGGAAGTGTGCATTATGACGGCGGCGAGACCGGTGACAAGCATACGCAGGCATGGGCCACGAATGGACGCTACACGCCTGCCGATCAGATGCTGGTGCTTACCGGAAATCCGCGCGTGGCTAGCGGTGGCATGTCGACGACAGCCAAGACAATCCGCTTGAACCGCGCGACCGGCGAGGCGACGGCTGACGGAGAGGTGAAGAGTACGTACAGCGACTTGAAAGAGCAACCCGACGGCGCGTTGCTGGCGTCCGCTTCCCCAATTCATGTGACGGCGCGCAGCATGAGCGCACACAAGGGACCTGGCGGCGCACTTTATTCGGGGAACGTCCGGCTGTGGCAGGATGCCAACGTCATTGAGGCGCCTTCGATCGAATTTGATCGGGACCACCGCTTTGTTGCTGCCCAGGGTACGGCAACGCAGCCCGTGCAGACGATCCTGTCGCAGACCGAAAAGCCTGACGCCGAAAAAAAATCGCCGGCAGCCGCTGGAACCTCTTCGAAAAAGGGTGGATCGAGCCCGATTTCGATCACGGCAGCGAAACTGACCTATGCCGACGCCGAGCGCAAGATTCACTATGAAGGTGGTGTTCTTGCGAAGAGTGCCGACTTTTCTGCGGTCGCGAAAACTGCCGACGCCTTTTTGCTGCCGCGCCGTCAAACCGCTGGAAATCAATCATTTGCAGGACCGGGACAGCTTGATCGAATGGTCGCGGAGGGCGATGTAACGATCCGGGAGCCCAAGCGGCGTGCCGACGGCCAACGGCTGGTTTATACGGCTGCGGACGACAAATTTGTTCTTACCGGTGGTCCGCCTAGCATTTTTGATGCCGAACAGGGCAAGATTACCGGGGTTTCGTTGACTTTCTTTAGACGCGATGATAGGGTGCTCGTAGAAGGCGAAGCAAGCACTCCTGTGGTAACGACGACGCGAGTGGCCCGATAATTGCCTTGTGTGGCACGACAAATGCGTACCTTGGCCACTGAAGAAATCGGCAAGTCGTACCGTGGCCGGCGCGTCGTAAACGGTGTCAGCCTCCGGGTCGAGCAGGGCGAAGTTGTTGGTTTATTAGGCCCTAACGGCGCGGGTAAGACGACGACGTTTTATGCAATCGTAGGCCTGATCCCTCCCGATACTGGCCGCGTGCTGTACGACGGTCAGGACATAACTGACGTTCCCATGTACCTGCGGGCGCGGCAGTATGGAATCAGTTATCTCCCGCAAGAAGCTTCGGTTTTTCGCAAACTAACGGTCGAAGAAAACATCCTGGCGGTGCTGGAAGCGCAGCCGATTTCGTGGCATGAGCGCCGCGAGAAGATGGAGAAGTTCATCGACGAGCTGGGATTGGAGCACATCCGCGGAAATCGCGGATATGCGCTTTCCGGCGGAGAGCGGCGGCGCGTCGAAATCGCCCGCTGCCTGTGCATCAATCCGACCTTCATTTTGCTGGACGAACCGTTTTCAGGCATTGACCCGATTGCCGTTCTCGACTTGCAGAAGATAATCAGCAGTTTGCGGGCGAGTGGCATTGGGGTGCTGATCACCGATCACAACGTGCGCGAGACGCTTTCAGTCACCGACCGAGCCTACATCATCGATGACGGCAGAATTTTCCGTCATGGCCCGCCAGCGCAGCTGGCCAGCGATGCGGAAGTGAGACGGGTTTATCTGGGAGAGAGTTTTTCTCTAGTGTGAAGTGGCAAGGTGGCAATGTGACAATGTGGCAAAGTTAAAACCCGTAGCTGGACGTTGCGGTTCTTAACCTTACCACTTTGTCACCTTGTCACTTTGCAACCTTGAAACAAACATGGTTCTTCTTCAACACAAACTGAGCGTCAAACTGTCACAGCGCCAGATTCTTACTCCTGGCCTGGTGCAGATGGTCTCTGTCCTTGCGCTCAACAAGCTTGAGCTGAAGGACATGATTAACGCCGAAATGGTGGAGAATCCGGTCCTTGAGGAACTGGAGGATGCGGTTCCGCTGCTCGACGAGATTGGCAAGAAAGAAGAAGACCGGGACCGCGCGGCCTCGGCTACGACGGAAGAAAATCCGATCACCGCGACGGAGAAGAAAGATCCCTTCGAAGAGATCGATTTCGGCTCATTTTTCCAGGACTACCTCGATCCCGGCTACCGCACCCACAGTGAGATGGAAGAAATCGAGCGGCCGTCGTTCGAAAATTTTCTTTCCAAGCCGACCAATCTTACCGATCACCTGAGCTGGCAGCTGGGCGCTCTGAGCCTGCGTCCGGAAGTGCGCGAAGCCGCCGATCTTATCGTCGGAAACCTGAATGAAGACGGATACCTGATCGCCAGCAACGAGGAATTGCTGGGAATTGCGCCGCCGGCTTCGCCGGAAGCGGACGCGGTAACCACAAAGAATATCGTGAGTGAAGCGCAGGCTCTCGGATTGGGCGAAAGCGGTTCCCCGGACGCTGACGCTGAAAACATTTCGGGCGCGGGCGGGATTGCGGAGTCCGATCAGCCAGATACGGCCATAGCGGCTGAGGCCTTTCCGGAGAGCCACGCTGTCGAGGCCTCCTTCTCCACCTCAAACGACTCTGCTGCCGCGGTTGCTCCAGCGCCTGAGCCGACGGCTCAAGCTGCACCCGCCAACAAACTGAATTTCACTGCAGCCGACTTGCAGGAGGCGCTTGAAGTGGTGCGCCAGCTCGATCCTCCAGGCGTCGGATGCCGCGATCTGCGCGACTGCCTGCTCTACCAGCTTCGCTTTCATCAGGCGCAGCTGGAGCAGCACAAAAACGGCAACGGCACGGCGCAGGTACTACAAGACGCAATGGCGGTCGTCGATCATCTGCGGGGCCTGCAGAACAAGCAATATAAGGAAATTGCCAAAGCGATTGGGCGCCCGATCGAAGCGGTGCAGGCGGCCCTGGAATACATACGCACCCTCGATCCCCGGCCTGGCCTTCGCTACAACAAAGTACAGGCGCGGCTGATCGAACCTGACGTAGCATTCGTAAAGCATGGCGACGAGTGGCTGGTTATCATGAACGATGAAGACCTGCCGCAGTTGCGCTTGAATCCAGCCTACAAAAAATTAGTCACGCGTGACGGAACCAACGACAAGAACACCCGCGACTACGTGAAAGAGCGCTACAAGAGCGCTATCCAGCTCATCAAGAACATCGAACAACGCAAGCAGACGATCACCAAAGTCTGCTACTCGATCGTCGCGCGCCAGCAGGAATTTCTGGAACGCGGAATCGATTTCCTCAAACCCATGATGATCAAGGAGGTGGCCGAAGAAATCGGCGTGCATCCTTCGACCGTAAGCCGTGCAGTGGCCAGCAAATACGCGCACACACCGCAGGGCGTATTCGAGCTGCGATATTTCTTCAGCGAGAGCGTTCAAGGCCCCGAGGGCGGCGGCACATCGCTGCTGATCCTCAAGCGGCGCGTCAAAAAGCTCATCGAAGAGGAAGATCCCAGCCGTCCGCTGACCGACGAGCAGATCACCCGCATCCTGCAATCGCAGGGGATCCAGGTGACCCGCCGCACGGTGGCCAAATACCGCGAAGACATGCGCATCCCGAGCACGCACCAGCGCCGGGTTAAAAAATGAGGAAGTAAGAAGTCAGAATGAAGAATTAAAGACGATCAGGTGCAGATACTGAGGGTTTTCATTCTGCAATCTGACTTCTACCTTCTGACTTGGCTCTCAATGCAGTGCCCGATTTATCCGATATCAAGACTTAGAAGGGGGCGCTCATGAACGTGGAGTACACCGGAAGACAATACGAAGTTACCTCCGCCATCCGCAAAGAAGTTGAAACCGGCCTCACTAAAATCCGCAAGATCCTCGGCGACCGATTCGATTCCAAAGTCATTCTTGCCGTTGAGAAACACCGTCATAAAGCAGAAATTACAATCAGCCCGCGCAACGGCCCGCTGGTCGGCTTGGCTCAGGCCAAGGACATGAGCATCGCCGTCAACGAAGCCCTCGATCATCTCGAAAAGCAAGCCGTGAAGTACAAGACCAAGTGGCAGGCGAAGAAACGCTCCGCGCGCAAGAGCGAAGAAGTGAAGAAATGGAATGGCGGGCACACCGCGCCGCAGGAGCAACTGACGACGGTGGTTGGCCTGTCTGAAAAAACAGCTGTACCGGTGATGGTTCATAAGTATCCCGCAGTAGCGAAGACAACGGAAGTGCATCTGATTCGCTCGGAAGATGCGGTCGCCATGCGCGCGATGACGCTGGAAGAGGCGATCAAGGAAGCGCATTTCAAGGATCGCGACGTCTTCGTCTTCCGCGACTTGAAGGGCAAGCTGATGGTGCTGCATCGCCGCCGCCGCGACGACAAGATGGAACTGATTGAGGTGCCGTAGGGCGGGCGTCGCGCGTCGGCCCTCAGGCCTCGGACCTCGACGCTTAAGAATTCAGTTTGTTGGTAGGTTAGTCAGAAAATCGGGTGCCCCACCTCTCGCCGATTGGCGAGAAGTGGGGTTTTTCGTGCCTAAATTTGGAGTTCAGTAGAAGCCGCGATTTCGATTTCTAGTCTATTTCCCCCTGATGAGCGTATGATCTTCCCGCCGTTTACTCACCTTAAGAAATCAAGGAGACTACGAATGAAGAAGCTCCCGTTGCTCGCGTTTCTGCTGTTGTTTGTCGCGCCTGCATTGTTCTCTCAAGAGCACTACACCGAAGGACCAATCTGGCGGGTTCAACTGATTCGCGTCAAGCCTACGCAAATGGACGCCTACCTCACCAGCCTGCAGCAATCCACGAAACCGCTCATCGACGAACAGAAGAAGCAGGGCGTAATTGTCGACTACAAAGTGTTCCTCAAGCAAACCAAGAACAGTCCGGAGGATTGGGACATCGCTGTCGCCATTGAATACAAGAACTATGCCGCCATGGATGGCTTGGCCGCTAAGGGAGAAGCTCTGCGCGACAAGATTCTGGGTGGAAAACAGGCCGCGCAACAGCTTGGAGAAAAGCGACAGGAAATTCGGGAAATCATCAGTTCAGAACTGATGCAGGAAATTTTTCTGAAGTAGAGAAAAGAGGGGTGCCCCACGTCTCGCTGGCTTTGCGAGACGTGGGAAGTTTACTCGTTATTGTGCAGGAACGTACGAAACCCTCCAGTATGTAGAGGGTTGCAATTAGACCTATTTGTTCTTAATCGTGATCCCATCAGCCTGAACGGGTTCGCCGCACTTCCCATTTCGCAGGCTGTCGAGAAATGCTTTCGTTTCGAGCAGAGTGAGTTTCTCGGTTGTTCCAGCCATCCCCACTCCCGCGAAATTCATATGCGTCGCGCCATCGATGACACCGAGCCACTTGCATCCCGCCGGAAGGCTGTCGTAAGGAATCGTGCGCGTCTTCCAGTCGCCATCGAGCGAACCGTCGCGTGTGCCGGTGAGCAGCAGAATCGGCTTGCGAATTGTGCTCCACGCATTTTCCGGAAACATTTCGCCCGGCCCATCGGGCGAGAGGGCAACGTAGGCATCGAAGCGGTCTTGCGATTTCAATCCGAAACTGTTTTTCGCTCCCGCTTCGGCCTCGACTGTGCGTGCGCCCATCGAATGCCCCAGCAGCGCCACGAACGGCGCTTTGCAGGATGAGTTGGCCCACTTCAGAGCAGCGCCAATGTCCATAAACCGAGCCTTGTATGCGGCAGGATCATTTACCAGTTCGCGCAGCCCTTTGCGCAGGCCGTGCGATTCGCGCATATCGGAGCGCAACGCTCCCATGCCGCTCTCCTTGTGGCCGATTACGATCGCCCGCCATCCGTCATCGCGCAGTGCCTTGGCCAGATAACTGTAACCATCTTCACTGCCGCCTGCGCCCGGAGAAATTAACGCCAAAGGCGCACAACCGGCAGACGTAGGGGAGTAGGCGCGCAAAGGTGTCTGTGCTCCATCTCCGCGTGTTGCTTGTACCAAATCTTGTGCGCTTGCAATTTGCGGCACAGCCAGCAAGAAGACAACAGTCGCGACGGCAATCGAACGGGACACTTTCAAGTCGAACTCCTTAGAGACACTCGATGAATGAAACCCCGCGACAGCCAAGGAGTTTCGTTAAGCGAAATGGCACGGAAGGCTGGTTACCTTGGGCATCATTTCACGAAGCGGAATCCGCGCAACGCCTGCAGCAATGTGTTCCTGATCTTCTCGCGTTCGGCTGCCGCCAATTTGCGCGGCGCATCTTCCACCGCGAAAGCCGCATCCAGGGCACTCGTGAAATTCAAGTCGACTTCGTAACACGCGCCATCGTGAACGACGCGATAGATCGTCTGCTCGGAAATGAAGTTGTTGGCAGACTCCTGCGCGCTCGCCGCGCGGAAAGTGTTGCCGGCGATCTGCTCTGTGTGAACATTCGATGTGTTCGCGCGTGGCCACTTTCCTGCGCACTCTTCGAGGGACAAATTTTCGAGCCGGCTGACGGCAAGAGCCGCCGCTTGCAGGTTCGATTTGTTGAATTCGTCCATCGGATACGCGAGGCAAGCGAGCACATTCTCAGCGTGGCCGCTGCTGTCACACACCGGAATTTCAGCCGCGCACGCTTTCGGCGACCAGACATCAGGATTCTCTCCATCGCGATGTGCGCAAACCAACAGACTCGGAGGATAGCGGATCTCAAAAGACTTGTCCGCGCTGGCGATGGTTCGACGTTCCGAATGCGCCCTATGACTCGTCTGCGCTGGAGCCGAGACACTCGCCAGGAGCGCGGCGAGAGTGCAGAGGAAAAAATGTTTGCTCGCTGCTGGCGCTCTCATTGGTCGTAAGCGTAGTTTACCAAGGGCCCGGCGGTACTTAACAGAATCGTTTTAATAGAGCCATTTCGCATGCTAGAATGCGCGCCCGAGGGAGAAATTTGCCATGATGACTGCAGTTATTTCGCGAAGCACGTCAGTTCGCGCTCTGCTTGGATTCGTAGCACTCATTGCGTTGGCATTCGCCGGAGGAAGATCGCAAGCGCAGCAATCGTCGCCGGCGAAACTTTCGGTTCACTGGGAGGAACTGACTGCCGCAGACTTTCGCGAGGGAATTCACCGCTCGCAGGGGACTTGTCTGTTGCCATTCGGCATTCTGGAAAAACACGGGCCGCACCTGCCATTGGGAACCGATCTGCTGGATGTGCGCTACGCGGCGCTACACGCAGCCGAGCAAGAATACGCAGTCGTGTTCCCCGAATATTATTTCGGCCAAATCGCTGAAGCCAAGCATGAACCCGGGACCATGGCTTACAGCCGCAGCCTGCAATTGGCGCTCTTGCAGGAGACCACCGATGAGATGGCTCGCAATGGCTGCAAAAAAGTCCTGATCGTCAACGGCCACGGCGGTAACGAAAGCCTGCTCCCTTACTTCGCGCAAACGCAGCTCGACAAGCCCCACGACTACGTTGTCTACGTATTCGACGAGCGCACGCCCGACCACGGCGGTCCGCCACGGAAAACGAAGATCGACATGCACGCGGGTGAAAGCGAAACATCGAAGATGATGATTTCGCGGCCCGATCTCGTGCATCAGGATCGCGCCGCAAGCGAGTCTGGCGCGGACCAGGCCCGGCAGAAAATTCCCGGCGACGTTTACACCGGCATCTGGTGGTATACGCGCTTCCCCAATCATTATTCTGGCGAAGGGTCAGCCGCCACCAAGGAACTGGGTGAGTACCAGATGAAGTGGTGGATCGACTCTGTGGTGAAGGCGATTCAGTCGGTGAAGGCCGACGACGTCAGTCTGAAACTGCAGCAGGAATTTTACGAGAAGAGCACGCACCCGCTGGATACGCAGCCGTGAGGAATTGTTGATTGATGATTTTTGATTGTTGATTGAGAATCCTTCGGACCTCATCCGTGAAATCGCCACCATGAGCTTTTCAATCAACAATCAACAATCATCAATCATCAATCCACAATGCTTTTACGAGCTTCCAATCAGCACGCCCGTGACAAATACGAGCGCTCCTCCCAACCCCACCTGCAAAGCCGCCGAAAACCATGGCGTGTCCATGTAGCGTCTACGAATCCATGTGATGGTGCCGAGTTCGGCGACCACGATGATTCCGGCGGCCCAAAATGCGAGGCGAAAATTACGCACCAGGAAGGGAAGTGTGTGACCGATTCCGCCGACCGCGGTCATCGCGCCGCAGACCAGGCCTCGCACCCACGGATGTCCACGGCCGGTCAAGCTGCCGTCGTCAGAAAGCGCCTCCGCGAAACCCATGCTGATGCCCGCGCCGACCGAAGCCGCCAGGCCTACGAGAAAAGTCTTGAACGTATCTTGAGTTGCCAGGGCGGCGGCGAAGACCGGCGCAAGCGTAGAAACCGAGCCGTCCATCAGGCCTGCGAGGCCCGGCTGTACAATCTGCAGAACGAACAGGCGCCGCTCCGCGGCCGCTTCGTCGGCCTTTACGCTGTCCGGGAGTTTTTGCTTGTCTAGTTCCTGCGCCCGCTCCTCGTGTTCGCGTTCTTCATTGGCCAGATCGTCGAGTAACTGCCGGATGCTGGCGTCTCGCGTGCGCGAGGCGGCTCGCTCGTAGAAACGCCGCGTTTCGACTTCCATGGTCGAAGCCTCTTTGCGTACTGCCTCGATGCGCAGTGGCCGAACCAGCCACAGCGCCGGGCGCTCGACGAAGCCACGCACGTCCTGGCGACGAATCAGTGGAATGTGTTCGCCGAACTTCTTCTGGAAAAGTTCGAGTAATCGGCGACGGTGGCCGGATTCTTCCTCGCGCATACCTAGAAACATCGATGCCGTGGCGGGATAATCCTGCCGCAGACCTTCGGCAAAATCCGCATACACGCGCTCATCTTCTTCCTCGAGCGTGATGGCGAGCGCGAGAATTTCCCGTTCCGTCAACTCTTCGAACTTTTTCATGACGCCATAGATTAAATGGAGGCGCGCTGCGGAGACAACGTGGATTTGCACCTCATCGTGCCGAGACGCAGCGGTATCTCAATTGCCAATCCGCACCCGGAAGCAGGTAGTAGCTTCGGTGCTACTATCCAGTTTATGACGACGCGGGCGCACGGCCGGAAAGTCGCGAATTCAAAGCGAAGCAAGAAATCCAAGCGCGAGCACTCACCGGAACTGGTCCTCATCACCGGCATGAGCGGTTCCGGCAAGGCTTCGGTGCTCAAAGCATTCGAAGACCTCGGCTACTACTGCGTCGACAATCTTCCCATCGACTTGATTCCGCAATTTGCCGAACTGGCGGTGCAATCGGGCGAGATTCGGCGTACGGCGCTGGTCGTAGACGTACGCGAAGGATCGAAGCTGGAGAAGCTACCGGGCATTCTGAAGTCTGTCCGGCGGTTGATTCCCACCAAGGTTGTCTTTCTTGAGGCTGACGATTCCGTTCTGCTGCGGCGCTTCAGCGAAACGCGGCGGCCGCATCCGTTGGGTGCGGACAATCCGGTCAAGGCCGCGCTGAAGACCGAGCGCCGGCATTTAGGCTCGATCCGCCGGCTGGCGGATTTCGTGATCGACACATCGAAGTTCAACGTGCACGAACTGCGCGCCTACATTCATGAGCGCTTCCACGAGAAATCTGCGGAGCGCGGCATTCTGGTCTCGTGCGTGAGTTTTGGATTCCGTCAGGGTCTGCCGGAAGATGCGGACCTGGTCTTCGACGTGCGATTCCTGCCGAATCCGCATTTCGTGCCGGAGTTCCGCCCGCTCACAGGAAGGCATCCCCGTGTGGCCAAATACATTCGATCTTTTCGGCAGACTCGCGAGTTCGTGTCGCGCATCTCCGACCTTCTGGTGTATTTGCTGCCGCACTACATTCATGAAGGCAAGAGCTATTTGACGATTGCATTTGGTTGTACCGGTGGGCAGCACCGTTCGGTCATGATCGCCGAAGAGGTCGGCAAGCATCTACGTCGCGCGGGATATCGAGTGAAAGTCGTGCACCGCGACAGCCCGAAATGAGCCATGCCGAATCCGCCCTATCCGCTCCATCCGGAACCGATGCAGAAGAACTGGCTGGAGCGGAATCCGCGCTGGAAGATTCCGCTCGGCTGCTTGATCTTGTTCTTCCTGCTGGGTGTGTTCGTTGCGGTCCTCTTTACAGTAATCACGGCGTCGTTTCGCAGCAGCGACGTGTATAAGCAGGCCATGGCGAAAGCAGCGGCGAGTCCGCAAGTGCGGCAGACGCTGGGAGAGCCGATCCGGCAAAAGGGGTTCATGACTGGAGAGCTCCACATCAATGGGAGCACGGGCGACGCCGATCTTTCCATCCCAATCAGGGGGCCGCGCGGAAAAGCTACGGTGCGTGCCGTGGCGAAAAAAAGCGATGGCGTGTGGCGTTTCAGCTGGTTGCAGGTTTGTGCAGAAGGTCAGGACAGCGGTTGCATCGACCTGTTATCGATCCAGCCGCCGGTCGAGCGTGAATTCTGACGGTGGGAGTTCCAAAGAGCGACTCTCGGTAGTGACCTGCCTGGTTAGCTTCAGGAGACACTGGACTTTGGGACTCAGGTTCGCGGCTCAAGTAGAATAAGGCCTTGGACTCCACCTTGATCCGGCCGGTGGCCAGCGCTTGCGACCCGACGCGTCCAGGAGCCCTATGCGGCAACTGACGCGCCTGGTGCGTTACGTGTTTCCGTTTTTCGTGCAGTTACTGCCGGGCGTTTTTCTTCTCGCAGGCGTCGGATTTCTCGAAGCATTTCGGCTTGTGCTTTTGAAGCCGGTACTCGACCGTGTGCTGAATCCTTCGTCGGGCTCCGAGAACATTCTGCTGTTCACCATGCCCACGACGGGCGAGCCCATATATCTGCAGCGTTTTGTGCCCACACATTTCCACAACGCCTGGACGATTGTTGCCTATGCCCTTGTCGCCTCAACGGTCTTGAAGGGCATATTCGATTACGCCGGAACCTATCTCGTCAATCATGCTGGCTTCGGCATGATTACGAACCTGCGCAACGATCTGTACAACTCGGTATTGCGACGTTCGGCGGCGTTCTTTCAAAAGCACACAACTGGAACGTTGATCTCCACAATCATCAATGACATCGAGCGGGTACAATTCGCCATGTCGAGCGTGTTGGCGGAATTTCTGCAGCAGTTCTTCACTTTTCTTTTTACGGCAGGGCTGGTCGTAGTGCTGGGCCGGAAGCTGGCATGGGTACTGGTGGTTTTCATCCCGATCATCATTTTTTCGGCGGTGCGGATCGGCCGTAGGGTTCGCTCGACCACGCGCACCGGACAGGATCAACTGGCCGACGTGCAGAACATTCTGCACGAGACGATTACCGGGAATCGAATCGTCAAAGCGTTTGGCATGGAATCATGGGAGGTAGCCCGCTTTCGCAGAGCTGCGCAACGTCTATTCCGCGCAAACTTGCGCTCCGTGGCGGCGGCTGCGATCAGTTCACCGCTCATGGATCTTTTCGGCGCGATCGCTATCGCGTTGCTCCTCTTACTGGGACGCGAACAGATTGCCCACAACCAACTCACGCTGGGGGCGTTTATCGCCTTCGTCGCCGCCGTATTGAGCATGTATAACCCGGTGCGTAAGTTTGCCGTCTTCAACAACAGCTTCCAGCAAGCTCTGGGCGCTTCCTCGCAGTTGTTCAAATTCATGGACACCGAAGATGTTGTCGCGGAGCGTCCTGGCGCCAAGGCACTGCCGCGCTTCAACAAGAACATTCGCTTCGAGAATGTGCATTTTTCCTATCAGTCGGATGGAGACGATTCGCGAGAAATCTTGCGGGACGTAAGCCTCGATGTTGGCCGAGGTGAAGTTCTTGCTGTCGTGGGCTCCAGCGGCGCGGGCAAGAGTACGCTAGTTCACTTGTTGCCGCGATTCTTCGACGTCACTGCGGGCCGCATCCTGGTCGACGGGCACGACGTGCGCGATGTTACCCTTTCATCGCTGCGGAGTCAGGTTGGGATCGTCACACAAGAAACGGTTCTGTTCAACGACACGGTGCGCAATAACATTGCATATGGCCAGCCGAATGTCGCGATGAAAGAGGTCGAAGCGGCGGCGCGGGCCGCCCTGGCGCACGACTTCATTCTGGCGCTGCCTTCGGGTTACGATACCGTGATTGGAGAACGCGGCGTGCGCCTTTCCGGAGGCGAGCGCCAGCGATTGGCAATCGCGCGGGCTCTGTTAAAGAATGCGCCCATCCTGATTCTGGACGAGGCAACTTCCGCGCTCGACAGTGAGTCTGAGGCATTGGTGCAATCGGCGCTTCACAATTTGATGTCCGGGCGCACGGTCTTCGTCATTGCGCATCGCCTGTCGACGGTGCGCCGCGCGGATCGAATTGTGGTGATCGAAAATGGATCGATCGCCGATACTGGCACGCACGAGGAATTGCTGTCGAGGCTGGGCACTTACCGGCGTCTCTATGAGTTGCAATTTGCTGTCGATTCTCCCAAGGTAGTGGCGGGAACTTAGAAGACATTATGCCGATACGTTCGATGACGGGCTTTGCGCAGGTGAAAGGGGAAGTGCAGCGCCAGGGGGCTGGATCGTCGGGGGGATCCGCGAATGGCCGTCTCGCCTTCGCACTCTCGCTCAAGTCAGTAAACCACCGCTTCCTTGATCTGCACTTCCGGATTCCATCGGGAACCGATTCTCTGGAGATGCAACTGCGCCGCCTGCTGAAAGAGAAGATGGCGCGGGGACACGTTGAGGTTACTCTCAGCTTGGAGCGCACATCGTCCGACGCCTTCGGCTTCAACCGCGAGATCGTCGGCGGATACATCGCCGCATTCCGGGCAGCGTCGGCCGAGTTTTCCCTGGCCTCCGAACCCGACCTGAACGCGATCTTGCGTATCCCCGGGGCGCTCGACTCCGGCAGCGACAACACCAGCGCCGAGATTGAGGCCGCCGTGATGGGCAAGATTGGCGAGGCTCTGGATCGCCTGAATCAGATGCGCGAAGAAGAAGGGCGCGGTATCGCGCGCGAACTCGCTGAGCGCATGGCACACCTGGTCGAGGCCAGCAAGAGCGTGCAGCAACATCGGCGCACCGTTTTGCAGAACTACTCTGAGCGCCTGCAATCGCGGCTGCAGGAGTTGCTGGGTGCCACCATCGATCGGGAGCGCGTCCTGCAGGAGGCCGCACTTTTGGTCGACCGCAGCGACATTCAGGAAGAAATCGTGCGTCTGGAAACACACGTGCAACACTTTCTGGGCTTGCTCGATCAAGGCGGGGAGATTGGGAAAAAACTCGACTTCCTCTTGCAGGAGATGAATCGCGAGGCCAACACCCTCCTTTCGAAGACATCCGGTCTTGCGGGTGAAGCGCTGAAAATCACCGAGGCAGGTCTGGCCATGAAGGCAGAAATCGAAAAATCGCGCGAGCAGGTGCAGAACCTGGAATGAGTTCGCACACGCCCATCGTCTACATCATTTCGGCGCCTTCCGGATCGGGAAAGTCGACCCTCGTCAATGAATTGCTTAAGCTGGTCCCGAGCCTCGATTTTTCCATTTCCTACACCACGCGCGAACCGCGCGGCAGCGAGCAGAACGGCAAGGAGTATTTCTTTGTGTCGCGCGAAGAATTCGAGCGGATGATCCAGGCCGATGAGTTCCTCGAGCACGCCACCGTCTTCGGCAAGAGCTACTACGGGACGGCGCGCCGCTTTTTGCGTGAAGCGGACCAAAAAGAGCATGACCTTTTGCTCGACATCGATGTGCAGGGAGCTGAGCAGATCAAGCAGAAGTGTCCCGATGCGGTCAGTATCTTCGTTCTTCCTCCCGACCGTAAAACTCTGGAGTGGCGACTCCGTCATCGCAGCGAAGACGCCGAGGACGTGATTCAGCGACGATTGGTTACGGCCAGTCGGGAAATCGAAAACTACAATAAGTACGACTACATTTTGATCAACGATGACCTGAAAGACTCGGTCGAGTCCCTGACCGCCATCGTACAGTTCGCGCGTTTGCGCCGCACGCTCGGTTCCGGCGATCAACGAATCATGGATCTGGCCGACCAGTGCCGCCTGACTCGCGTGGGCAAGCGCCTGCGGCCGATCCTTGATTCCTTCCGTAACCTACCCCCGTCGGCATAACTATAGTTTTCGCGGTATCATTTCATGGACGCTAAACCGGCGTCTTAACCGGCACAGATAAGCGGACACGCCCGAAAGCTGGACATGGTCTGCGGAACGCATGATTCGAGCTCGGACTGATTCGATGTAAATAATCAGTATTCAAGGGGAGCGTCCCAATGAAGTTGATCGAAGGTTTTGACAGCAACTACCGGTACATTCTTGTGGCAGCGCGGCGCGCGCGGCAACTGCAATCTGGTGCGCCCCCGGTGGTCGACACCAACTCCCGCAAGCCCTGCCGCATCGCCCAGGATGAAATCCGCGCCGGCAAAGTGAAGTGGGAGATTCCTGATACTCGCACTGTCGCGGAGCAGGCGGGAGCGGAACTGGACAAGGCGCTCGGGCAAGACTAATGCTCGGACAAGATTAGGAATTGCTGTTCGCCGCTGGGGATGGGTTGACTGCGAAGCCCCAAATTCGCAGGCAACGGATGCGAATCCTTGAGCGGCGGCCAACAATCAAAACATCATGAAGATTGCGCTTGGCGTCACCGGCGGCATTGCCGCCTACAAAGCCGCGGAAATCGTTCGCCTGCTGCAGGATCGCGGGATTCGCGTGCAAGTGATCATGACGCGCGCCGCGCAGGAGTTCGTGCGCCCCCTCACCTTCGCCGCGCTCTCCGGAGAGAAAGTCATCACGGGAATGTTTTCTCCGGGCGAGGATTCCAGCAAAGAACATCAGCCCAATATCGACTCCGCCATCGAACATATCGCGGTCGCACAATCGATTGACGCGCTGCTAGTAGCGCCGGCCACGGCTGATGTGATCGCGCAGTTCGCGCAGGGTATCGCCGGTGACTTTCTTACGACGCTTTATCTCGCGACGACTGCTCCGGTTGTCATCGCACCTGCGATGAACGTGAACATGTGGAACCATCCGGCAACGCAG
This sequence comes from Candidatus Solibacter sp., assembly GCA_035501655.1. Classification (GTDB taxonomy): domain Bacteria; phylum Acidobacteriota; class Terriglobia; order Terriglobales; family Acidobacteriaceae; genus Sulfotelmatobacter. The sequence continues at coordinate 190,536 of DATJVU010000040.1, read as the reverse complement.
GCGAATCTGCAGACGCTGCGCCAGCGTGGAGTGAAGATTGTAGAACCGGGCGCAGGATATCTGGCATGCGGCATGACCGGCGCGGGACGCCTGGCAGAGAACGAAGCAATCGTTGCCGCTGTGCTGGAATCGATGGGTGCCTCGCAGGATCTGTCTGGCGAAACGGTTCTCATCACAGCAGGACCAACGCGCGAGAAGATCGATCCCGTCCGTTACATTACAAACCGCTCCAGCGGCCGCATGGGATATGCCTTGGCTGAAGCTGCATTGCGGCGAGGTGCCCACGTTCTGCTGGTTAGCGGCCCGACATCGATCACTCCGCCCGGAGCAGCAGAAGTCACGCAGGTTGAGTCAGCCGAAGAAATGCGTGAGGCGGTCTTGAAACTCCTAGCGCAGGCCAGCATTGTGATCAAGACCGCAGCCGTGTCCGATTATCGGCCCAAAGCGGCCGCCGGACAGAAGATCAAGCGCAAGGGGCCGATGACGCTCGAGCTCGAAGCGACGACCGACATTCTGAAAGAGTTAGCAGCAAAGAAGAGTTCCCAGATCGTCGTCGGTTTCGCCGCCGAGACAGAGAACGTGTTAGAAAACGCCCGCCAGAAGCTGGTCGCGAAGAATCTCGATGCGATCGTGGTGAACGACGTCTCGCGCGAAGGCGTAGGCTTCGACTCGGATCGCAATGCCGTCACGATTATTTCTCGCGATGAAGTCGTGGAAGTCCCCGAAACAAGCAAATGGGAAGTCGCGCAGCGCGTGCTCGATCAGATCGTGAAGCTTCGGCAATCGCGTAAATCGACCGTAAAAGCCTGATCCTCGCATCTGTCATCCTGAGCGGAGCCAGTCGTTCGCGAAGCGAACGACTGCGCAGTCGAAGGATCCCTGCAGTCTCAACTGCAGCCAACGTATAATTCCCTTAACGTAAAATTACTTTCGTCGATTTCTGCTCTTGTCGATTCTGCAAAATGCCGATCTTCGCCGGGCCCTCGCCGACCGCGTGCGCTATTACAACGAGCTCGGCATCTATGACTTTTACCGGCGTGACGATCGCTCCGAAGTTGCAGTGATCGCGTCCGCCGTGGTCGAAGAAACAGAGTTGTCGATTTCCCAGTCAGAACAGGAAGAAATGCCCGCCAGAAAATCCGCTGCCGTTGCCATGCCTGCCGACAAAACAATATTTCAAGTACTGACCCCGAAACCGGAGCAGGGAGCCAAAGATTCGATCGCAGCGCTCAGGCTGATTCGCGAAGATCTCGGCGACTGTACGCGCTGCAAACTGCACAAGCAGGGGCGCAAGCAGATCGTCTTCGGCGTGGGCAATCCCAATGCCGAACTCATGTTTGTAGGCGAAGGCCCGGGCGCTGACGAAGACGCGCAAGGAGAACCCTTCGTCGGCCGCGCCGGGCAATTGCTAAACAACATGATCAAGGCCATGGGCCTGCGCCGCGAGAATGTCTATATCGCAAATGTGGTCAAGTGCCGCCCGCCGGGAAATCGAACACCGGAGCGCGACGAATGCGAGACTTGCTCGCCATTCTTGATGCGCCAGATCGCGGTGATCAAGCCTAAAGTGATTGTTGCGCTCGGCGCAGTCGCTGCAAAAAATCTGTTAGCGATCAACGCGCCAATGGCCGAGTTGCGCGGCCGCTTCTACGACTTCATGCCCGCTGGCGCTCGGCCCGATCCGTCGTGGCAAGGAGCGCGACTTGCCGTCACTTATCACCCGGCATTTCTGCTCCGCGATCCTCGCCAGAAAGGCGAAGCGTGGAAAGACTTACAGATGGTGATGAAGTACCTCGGGCTGAAGCCGCCAGCGAAGAGCGAGTGAGTCCCACAACTCTGTCATGCTGAGCGAAACGGATCGCCCGCGAAGCGGACGATCCGTGCAGTCGAAGCATCCCTGCCTGCTCCACTGATCCTTTGCTGTCGCCACCTCCACAAGCGCATCGTTTATCCTTCCATCCAATGCCCGAATTCTGCGACGTCGCCTTGCCCGTGCCGTTGGACATGGCGTTCACCTACCGTGTTCCTCCGGATGCCGCTCCGGTGGTCGGCGGACGAGTGCTGGTGCCGTTTCGCCAGCAGCGCATGACGGGCATCGTTGTCGGACTACACGATCGCGAGCCTTCGGTCACCGCCAAGAAAATTCTGAATGTCGTCGACGCCACGCCAGTGCTCGATGAACTGTTGCTTCGTCTGGGCCGCTGGATCGCTGACTACTACCTCGCTCCCATCGGCGAAGTCTTTCGGACCATGCTTCCGCTGAGTGCCGAGTTCAAGCGTGCCATCGGATACCGCATCACCGAGGCCGGTCTCCTTGCGTTGCACAACGCCGGCCAGGCGGGATCGTCTGCGCGTTCGCGCCTGTCGCCGGAAGAGCACGACGCCGAGATACGCGTGCTAGATTATCTCGCCGCTCACGCGGACGAAGAAGAAATCGACACGACTGAAAAGAATGGGATTTCCAACGAAAATGGGGTGCCCGTGGGAGCTTCCCCGATCGGAAGCCAGGTCCGCGAAGAAACCCTCCGTTCCGCGACCCACGCATCGCGAGCGCTGCTCAATGGCATGGTTCGCAAGAAATGGATTCTCCGCCAGGATCTCTCAGCCCCGCAAGACGCGGCGCGAACCGTGAAGATTGCGACCCTGAAATCCGCAGAGGGCAAACTCAATGCCAACCAAAAACTCCTCATCGACAAGTTGGCCGCTTCTGGCGGCCGCGTTCCTGTAGAAACCCTGCAGTCGCTCGAAGTGCCGCGAAGTACCCTCGCTACACTGGTTCGCCGCGGACTAGTGGACCTCATCGAAGAGCGCGCCGATTTTACAGTTTCGCGATCCAAGCCGCGTCCCTCGCCGTTTGATTTTGATTTCAATGGGGCGCAGAACGCAGCTCTGGAAATACTTCGGCAAAATGTCGATGCCCGCAAGTTCTGCGGAATGTTGCTGCACGGTGTCACTGGCTCCGGCAAGACTGCGGTTTATCTCGCCGGCATGCGCTCAGTGCTCGAGGCTGGACGCTCCGCCATTCTGCTCGTGCCCGAGATCGGCTTGACTCCTGCCGTCGCCGCCGATCTACACCAAATCTTCGGAGACGAAGTCGCAATCCTTCACTCGGCGCTGACCGACCGCGAGCGCGCGGAGCAGTGGCATCGCATCAAGCGCGGCGCGGCGCGCATGGTTGTAGGAACGCGCTCCGCCGTCTTCGCCCCGGTGGCCGACCTTGCACTGATCATCGTCGATGAAGAACACGACTCTTCGTACAAACAGGAAGAGACGCCGCGCTATCACGCTCGCGATGTAGCGGTCATGCGCGCAAAAATGGCGAATGCCACCGTGGTTCTTGGATCAGCCACGCCTTCGCTCGAATCGTATTTCAACGCGAAGAAGAATAAGTACACGCTGATCGAACTTCCCGATCGCGTCGAGCTGAGGCCGTTGCCTGAAGTTGAAATCGTCGACATGCGCCAGGAATTTCAGGAAACCGGCCAGGAGCAGGTGATCTCGCGCAAACTGGCAGCTGAAATCAGAGAGCGGCTCGATCGAAAAGAACAGGTCATGGTCTTGCTGAACCGCCGCGGATATTCCCCGGTCGTGCTTTGCCGCACCTGCGGCAAGAAGCTCGAATGCGCAAACTGCGCCATCGCGCTCACCCATCACAAGCGTGAACACAAGATGGTTTGCCACTATTGCGGCTATCTGGCAGCCGTGCCCAAGACGTGCGTCCATTGCGGCAGCGAGTACGTTTATTTTCTGGGTACGGGTTCAGAGAAGCTTGAAGAATTGCTGCACGGCATGTTTCCGCAAGCGCGTATCGCGCGGCTGGACCGCGACACGGTGCGCGGCCACGAAGATTTCGAGCGCACGCTCAACGCATTGAACGAAGGCGAACTCGATTTGCTGGTCGGCACGCAGATGATCGCCAAGGGGCACGACATTCACGGAGTGACACTGGTGGGCGTGATCGGTGCAGATACGGCCCTTGGCCTGCCCGACTTCCGCGCTGCCGAGCGCACGTTCCAACTATTGACGCAGGTCGCCGGGCGCGCCGGCCGCGGCCAGTCTCCGGGAAAGGTCATCCTGCAAACTTATTTTCAGGACCACTACGCCGTGCGGTATGCCGCGCGTCACGATTTCGTCGGCTTTTACGAGAAAGAGCTGCAGTTCCGCAGCTGGATGCACTATCCGCCCTACTCAGCGCTGGCCAACGTGCTGGTGCGCAGCGATAAGCTGGACGACGCATTACGTTGGTCCGGAGTGCTGGGGAAGTGGTTCGACTCCACCCGGCATGAGGGCGTGCGCGTGCTCGGTCCGGCGTCGGCGCCGATCATGCGGCTGAAGCGAGACTACCGGTATCACTTCGTGCTGAAGTCGCCGAGCCGCGAAAAGCTAAATAAAACCCTGCGGTCGCTGCTGGCATACGCGACCCAGCAAAAAATTCCGCGAACGCAGGTCATTGTGGATGTCGATGCCCTTTGGTTGATGTGAGAAGACCTGCTGGCGACCAGATGCTGGCGAAATCAAAAAACTATTTCGTACTGATTGCACCCCGTATTACCGTTACCGAGGCCGCCGGCAATTCATACACCGTGTCTTTTGCGGCATTTTGTTTCGAGTGCGTAATCGGGCCATCCGGCTCGGCCCATCCCTTTGTTGTGGCCACCACTGTTCGCTCTGCGGCATGCTCCGCGTGCGCTTCGAAGCGTGTGCGCGCGGGATGCCAGTTGTACTGCGCGCTGCCGAACGTCTCGATCTCAACCGGCCCCGAAAAACTCTCAGGCGCTTGTCCGGAAGAAGGCGGAGCCCCTTGAAAAGCGATCTGCACCTTATGCGGGGCCTGCTGATCGCGATTCACCAGCATCACCGACCAATGGTTATCGGGACGCCTTACCGCATACGCAGTCACAAGCTCATGGCCGGCCCCATCGTCGACATCGCTCTTTGCTGCGTACACCTGATGTTCCCCTCCCGCCGGTTGCACCCAATCCTGATTGATCATTTGCGCGACGAAGAATTGCGCCAGCCGCTGCTGAATTTCGTAATTAGCATTCACCGTGAACATTCCAAACGTTCCCGGCGAACTGTTGCAGCCCGGTTCCATCTGCAGCGGCAGATAGTGGAAAAAATAAACTCCCTTGCCGCCTGAATTCAGAAACGATCCAATGTAGTCCGCCAGCCAGACTCCAGCGAAAATATCCTGATACGTCTCGCTTGCGCCCGATGACAGATTGCCCTCGGTAATGAACATGGGCATGTCGGCAGGGATGCCGTCATCGTGCCAGACCTGCATGATGTGGCTCACCAGTTCAGGCTCGTCATAGAGCACGCCCCATGGTGTGCGACAAGGATCGTACGGATAATGCTCGAACGAGAAGAACGACAACTCATTCATTCGTCCGTGCGCTTTCAGATAGTCAATGAAACGCCCAGTCCACGAAACTTTTCCATTCGCGTCCGGCCACACTTCGATATCGCGATTCACTCCCTGAAACGAGGGCCCGCCCAACTTCAGCGCGGGATCGAGTTTGTGCAACGCCGTTGCCCATTGCAGATAGAGCGCCGCGTAATCTTCGGGCAGCATGTATTGTCCGTCCGCCTCTTCGCCCATTTCGATATATGAGATCGGATAGTTGCGCTTTTTCAGGTACGCGATTTCAGACACAGAGTTTTCTGGCGTCTCATAAAGCATGGCCACGGGAATCATCGCCGGAAGCCCGCGTGTCACGCCGCTCGAGAAAAACAGATCGAATCCCATCTGCGCCTGAGTGGTAGCGCCCAGATCCGACGGCTGATGCCACGGGTCGACCGATGAACAATACGTAGTCGTCTGCTCCTGGTCTGGCGTGTGTCGAAGAATGTCGTGAAATGCACCGTCCTGTGTCGTGATGCCGAGATAGATTTCGCGGATCGCGTAACCTACGCAATTGCGTGGGTCCGATGCGCCGTCGGCGTTGCAGGTGTTGGAAGACTCGGTCATCCACAATCGGATGAATCGCACCGTGACGGGAAGGCTGCCGAGTTTCACAGTCTCCATCCCGCCCTTGCCCGCGACTTCGCCCTGCAGAAATGTTTGCCAGGCGCCCCGCGTCGGCGCGTGAATCGGATCGTCGCCGGCCGTCCAGTACTGCACCAGATATCTCTTTGCGTACGGTTCGCCCCACGCGATCCGAATACTGTTGACTGCCTGCGCCTGCGCCAGATCGAGCACCACCCACTGCGGATGCAGTCCGTCGCTCTCGCCCGTGAAATGCTGCGTCAGGTACGGGTTGCTCTTCCAGAACGTATCGAGATCGCCGTCCGTCAAGCGCGAGAATCCGGCATTCTCGGTGCCGTCATTGCGCGTGAAGCCGCGGCGCGGCAAGCCGTAGCCGTAGGAATATCGAATCATCTCGGTCGGGGTGTCGGAGCCAACGAAGTATCCCTTGCCGCTGGCATCGCTCCACTTGCCCTGCGGATTCCAGTGCCATGCCTCAACCGCCAGTTCGGTGTTCTGGCGGTAAGTCACCGGTTGCCAGCCCGAGGCGAGAGTCTGATCGAGTGTCGGCTGCACGAGATCTTTGTCAATGGCATCAACCGCAATGCGGTCGACGCCCGCGCCCAGAGTTTCTCTCGGCACAAAGTGGTTAGTGGCGCGAGCCGTGTCGATCTCGACGACTTGAGCCGTCGACAGATTGAACCTTCCAAACAGAGTTGCGAGCCCTAAAAGCGCAGCCAGTCTGAGGCGCATCCTGACTTTCCTCCTGATCTATTAAAACGATTGAATAGCGAGTATACGAGACTTCCGCCGCAAACGCGACGATTCATAGAATGACCTTTGGCGATTTCTTTCTCCGGCATTGCAAGGCGAAGATACAATGCCGAAGCGAACCACAAGGAGCCACTGTGTCCGACCTGCTGGCAACCAAACCCATCGATCTGCTCTTATCCGAAGCCCACGACGAAAGCGAGACCGGCCTGCGCCGCGTGCTCGGTCCAGTCAACCTGGTCACTCTCGGAATCGGAGCCATCATCGGCGCTGGCATTTTCGTTTTCACCGGAACGGTCGCGGCAACGTTCACCGGTCCGGCCGTGGTTCTGTCGTTCATCATAGCCGCTGCAGGATGCGTCTTCGCCGGGCTCTGCTACGCTGAATTCGCCTCGCTCATTCCCATCGCCGGTTCAGCCTACACCTACGGCTATGCGACGCTGGGCGAAATCTTCGCCTGGATCATTGGATGGGACCTCATTGTGGAATACGCCGTGGGCGCCGCTTCGGTCGCCGTGGGATGGAGCGGCAATCTGGTCGCGTTATTTCAAAGCTTCGGCATTCAACTTCCGCCGCAGATTATCGCTCCGCCGGGGACGCTGATGGTTTTCTATAACGGGCAATGGTCGCGCCTCGCGACTGTCGGCGTAGCTCTGGCCAAAGCCGGAGTTGACGCCACTAAGCTGCCGACGGCTCACGGAATTCTCGACCTGCCCGCCTACCTGGTCATCGCGCTCATGACTCTCATTCTGGTCATCGGAGTGCGCGAGTCCGCAAACTTCAACTCGCTCATCGTCTTTATCAAGGTGGGCACCGTACTAACGTTCATCGCGATCGCCGGAGTGTTTCTCCTCGGCCATCCGCAGATTGCCTCGGCCAACTGGCACCCTTTCATTCCACCCAACGAGGGAACCTTCGGCGCGTTTGGCTGGTCGGGCATTGCGCGTGGCGCTGGTGTGATTTTCTTCGCATATATCGGCTTCGATGCCGTCTCAACCGCTGCGCAGGAGGCGCGCAATCCGCAGCGCGACATGCCCATCGGCATTCTCGGGTCGTTGGCTATTTGCACGGTCCTCTATGTCTTGCTGGGAGGCATGCTGACCGGCGTCGTCTCCTATACGGAACTGAACACGGCCGCGCCTGTCGCGGTCGGAATCAAGGCCACTGGCGTGCGCTGGGGAAGCATCGTCGTCATGCTGGGTACCTTCGCCGGCCTGACCACCACCATGCTGGTTATGCTGCTCGGTCAGTCGCGTGTTTTCTTTTCCATGTCGCGCGACGGCCTGCTGCCGCAGTGGGCCGGCCGCATTCATCCTCGCTTTCGCACTCCGTGGATTTCATCTATCGTCGTCGGATTCTTCGTGGCCATTTTTGCGGGCGTATTGCCCATCAACGTGCTCGGCCAACTCACCTCGATCGGAACGCTGCTCGCCTTTGTCATTGTGTCCGCCGGCGTTTGGGCGCTTCGCATCAAGCGCCCCGATCTGGAGCGGCCCTTCAAAGCGCCTCTCGTCCCGCTGACTCCCATTCTTGGCATTCTTATTTCGTTCGGACTTATGGCCAGCCTCCCCTGGAGCACATGGGTTCGCCTGCTCGTGTGGCTGGTGATTGGCATGGTGATTTATTTCGGATACGGAAGAAGCCACAGCAAGCTGCGCTCGCGTCCGTGAACTATCGGGAAAGAATCTGGATCGGCGACAACGTGATGGTGAGTGCGAGAAGAAGGAAACCCAGCAATCCCAGCCCCCAGCGGCTCGCGGGAAGCATCGGGTAATTGGGGGCCTGCTCCGTGCGGTAAGTAAGAACATTCATCACAATGATGACAGCTGCCCATACCCACCAACCGTAGCTCCACCATCCCATCACGACCAGCGCGGCAGCCGTCAGCATTGAGATCGCTCGGTGCGCACGCGGCGCCAGCGCGTAAACGATATGTCCGCCATCCAGTTGCCCGCTGGGGAGCAGGTTCAGCGCCGTCGCGTACATGCCCACCCAGGCAGCCACAGCCGTTGGATGGAGGTAGATGCGACTCAGAGGCAGCATCGCGATGGGATGCCCCGGAGCCACAGTGCGCAGCAGATCATGTGTGAGATAGAAAATCCAGGGAAAACCCAGCCGCAGGTCGGCTGAGCCCACGCCCACGAGCGGCTTCGACAAAGTCATCGCCACCAGAAGCGTGGTTACTGCGACGGCGAATCCAGCGATGGGCCCCGCGATCCCGATATCGAAAAGCGCAGCGCGCGTGCGAATCGGCGCTTTGATGCGAATCACCGCGCCTAACGTCCCAATCATGGTCGGCGCGGGAATAAAAAACGGCAGCGTCGCCCGCACTCCATAGTACCGGCAGAACAAGTAATGCCCCATCTCGTGCGCGAGCAGAATTCCCAGCAAACTGAACGAGAATGGAATTCCCAGCATCAGCCGTGAGGGCCGTTGCATCACCCATCCCAGCGGAAAGAAAGGTAGCCATTCATCGCCGGAAGTGAAGGGCGGCAAGCCGTGCAAAAAATTAAACTCCATCCGCGAGCCCACAACCAGCGTGGTGAAGGCCGTCGCCAGCAGCAGCAGAATGTGCAGCCAGTAACGTTGCTTCAGCCGCACCGCCTCCGGGACGGGCAAGCTCCGATAGTAGTCCCACGTCGAGGCGGGCATCGGGGATGACGATAAGGCTGGAGTAGACGACGAATTCGGTTCCGACATGTCTAAAAATCAGGGCACAGTCTGCAAGTTCGGGCCCGCTCTCTGATGCTACTACGAGCCGACAGGTCGCCCGGTGTTGCGTCCCCCTAAAAATCGCAGTTTTCGACCGATAGCCGGTAAGTCTTGAAAAGTCAATTGGATCGCGATCAGACCAGCGTCGGAGAGATGGGGCGGCCCGCCGTTGCGGACTCACGTTCACGACAACAATTTTCTACTGGACGAGAGATCCTAATCCTTGGAACCCCTGTCCAGCGCGGGAAGGCGCCTAGTCCGGGCTAATCCGATGGCACGACCGGGCCATTACGAAAAGGCCATTTTTGGCGCATAAAAGAAGGCCTAAGATGGTCGATGAGGCAGTCGAACCGCAGCTTGTTCGAACGCCACCGCTGCCCCGGGGACCCTGTACAAATTCCCCCCGGATCGGTTTCCGGCCTCGAACTGGATGCAGCAAGAAAACAAAAAGTTAAGAACGGTGACTCGCCTTTTCTCCCCCTTGCGACGATCCTTCTCCCCTCGAAAGTTGATTTTGAAAAACTGGCATCGATGAGTGTGGTCGCCCCGATTCCCGATATTTCCGTCGCCGCAGAGACGAATGCGCCTCAGTCCACTGATAAGACTGAGAGTCGATCTTCCACGCAGGCCGCCTGGTTCGAGGTTCGCCCCGAGCATTTGCCCGTCTGGAACAGCGTTCTGCTCGATACTTCAACCTCGCTCTACCAGTATCCGTTCTGGAATGAGCCCTATCGGCCGTTGTGGCTGACGCCGCGCTATCTGGCTTGGGGTACGCAAGATCGTCCTCAAGCGTTTGTCAGCATCCTGACGATCGGATTCGGCCCGGCGAAAATCGGATTGGTCTTCCGCGGCCCGACCTGCATTCATTCTCGCGCCGGCATCTGCAGCGTCGCCATCGGCGAACTGGTGAGATGGGCTCGCAGTCACGGCTACATCTTCATTCGTTTCACGCACCACGATCCGGAAGTTCTCGGCAAGCTGGCCGCAACCGGCCGCGCCGACAACTTTGATGCGTTCCCATATTTCCTCGACTATCCCATCATCTCCCCAGACTACGTTGTGTCGCAGAGCGACAGTGACGAGGAAACCCTCGCCGGTTTCGACCGCGAAGTACGCCGCAAGCTGCGCCGCGCTACCGAACTCGGTTACCAATTTTGCGTGGAGACTTCTCCAGAAGCCCTCCAACGGGCATGGCCGCTTTATCAGGATTGTTCCCGCCGGAAGCAGTTCCGACTGGAGCGGCCGCTTTCGGTTTACATGGAAGCCATGCGCCTGGGTCAGGTCAACGACTGTGTACGGCTCTACTCCGTTCACCATCACGGAAAACTGGTGGGCAGCACGCTCGTCTTCCGCGACCGCGATACGGCGCACTGCCAACTCGCCGCCTTCGACGTGCAGCATCGCCAGGCCGCGGTATTTCTCCACTGGCATGCGATGCGCGATATGTATCGTGTGGGCGCCCGCCGCTATAACATGGGCCCAGGCCCGGGCTCACTGGCTCGTTTCAAGCGCCAGTTCTGCCAGACTCCGGTTGCATATCCCGGCGCAATCACGGTCGTGACGAACGAAACTCTTTATCGCACATGGAAGTTTGTGTTTCCCGTGGCCAAGAGCCTTCGTCCCACATTGCGGAAGATTGTCACCCGCCTGAAAAGCTAATTCTCGATCAACATGGAGAGGCAGATGTATTCGTGCCGCCGAAGAATCGGCATGAGGGCGGAATCTGTGGTGCTAGGTCGAGAGTTGTGGCGTTCTCTCCCCGGACGAATGCGTCCGGGGCTCCATTTCAATCGATCGACTGCAATTCTTTCCCCGGCTTAAACCGCACGGCCCGTCCTGGCGGAATGGACACCTCGGCCCCCGTCCGCGGATTGCGCCCGATTCCGGTCTTGCGCGGACGAACGTTGAACACGCCAAATCCGCGCAGCTCAATGCGGCTTCCCGCCGCCAGCGCTTTCTTCATGCTCTCGAAGACGGTTTCCACCGCCATCTCGGCCTTGGTCTTGGTGATACCGGTTTTCGCGACCACTTCGTTGATAATGTCGAGCTTGATCACGGCGGGCTCCCGGGGTTGAAGAGTGAATAACGCTTTAAGTAATTGATGCTAAGGGGGATAGCCAAGATTGTCAACGGGAGCACCAATCCCGTAAACTGGCAGGCACACCAGCCAAAGCATTGAGTGATTGGGTCATCGGGCCATTGTGTGATTAAGTTCGCACTGGGATTGGCGCCCGAAAATTCAATGACTCAATCGCGAAATGACTCAATGACTCAATTCCAAAAGGGAGTTTCATGCTGAAAAGCGACCGCTGGATCCGCAAGATGTCCAAAGAGCACGACATGATCAATCCTTTCTCGGAGAAGCAAGTGCGCGAGGGCGTGATTTCCTACGGCCTGTCTTCCTACGGATACGACTTGCGCGTGGCCGACGAGTTCAAGATTTTTACTAACGTCAACAACGCGCTGGTCGACCCGAAGCGCTTCGACGAAAAGTCGTTTGTAACTATACAGACTGACATCTGCATCGTGCCGCCCAATTCGTTCGCGCTGGCGCGCTCGGTCGAATATTTTAAGATTCCGCGCAGCGTGCTCACTATCTGCGTAGGCAAGAGCACCTACGCGCGCTGCGGCATCATCGTCAACGTCACGCCATTCGAGCCCGAGTGGGAAGGTTTCGTGACGCTCGAAATCTCCAACACCACGCCGCTGCCGGCGCGCATCTATGCCAACGAAGGCCTCTGCCAGATTATTTTCTTCGAGTCCGACGAAGTCTGCGAAACCAGCTACGCCGACCGTAAAGGCAAGTACCAGGCCCAGAAGGGAATTGTCCTGCCCAAGCTTTAAGAGTTGGGGACTAAATTGGAAAACTGAAATGGGGTGCCCCATGTCTCGCCGCCTTTGCGAGACATGGGAGTCCTCGCTGCCGACGGAATCTACACCAATCTCATATAGGTCATGTAAGGCTGATCCGCAATCGCCGTCCACGGCAGCATCTTCAAATTCCCTTTAGCCGTCTCCACCTGCCACGCCTGTGCGCCAGTTCTCTTTGCTGTCAGCAATTGCTCGCTCGTCACGTTCGGTGCTGCGTCCGTCATCGCAAATAATACGAGCGGCCCATGCAGCAGAGCCACAGTCTCCGGATGCCTCGCATCGATGGCCTCGATCCGCGTCGACATCGGCAGCTCAAGCTCAATCCGGTCGCCATTCTTCCACGTGCGGTGAATCGCCGCGAAACTCCCCGCGGACGTCCCCTGTGCTTTTCCATTTACTGCAAGCGCAGGCTTCTGCGCCCAAGCCGGAATCCGTAGATTCATCGTAAACTCGCGCGGCGACGAAGTCTTCACCTCAAACTCGATATGCGAGTCGTGCGGATACTCACCCTTCATCGTTAGTGAAACCTGCGCGCCTTCCTGTGTCCATTTCACGGTCGATGGAATGTACAAATTCACCCAAACTCCGCGCGCATCCCGAAAATACGTATTGATCCGATAATCCGCCACCACCTGCGGATGCGTTCCCGAGCAACACGGCCAGCGGTGTGGCGAATACACTTTGCTGCCCTTGAAGTTGTAATCCGAGTAGTAGAACGTGTGCCCGTCGGATTCGAGCCCCTTCACGCCGAGGATCGTGTTGTACATCATCCGCTCCATGCTGTCGCCGTAGCGCGGATCACGCGTCACGCGCAGTAAATACCGCGTGAGCTTGAAATGCGCATACGATCCACACGGAGTCTCGAATCCGCTGTGCGTATTGCTCAGGCTGTTGTAGACGTCGTCGCTGTCGGTTTTTCGCAGAAGTTCATCCGGGCCCCAGCCGCCGGTCGCGAAACTCTGCGCCGTCACGATGTCGAATCCATTTTTCGCGGCGCGCAAATGTTTATCGCTGCCCAGCGTCAGGTAAGCCTGCATCGCCGACGACAGTGAATTGACGTGGCTGTAAGCATGCCGCCCCGCCAGATCGTTTTCTCCAGCGGCCAGCCGGTCGAAAACCAGATCATGCAGATACTGCCGCCCCATCTCGCGATACCGCTCGCCCGCGCCCCGCTGATACGCGAGAAACAGATTCTCCGGCATGGTGTACGACTCGTCCCACGTATACGACTCGTCCGTCCCGGGGCGCCAGCTCTTGCCATGCTCGATCGCGTGGCCCGGCAGGTGAGGCACTGCCGTGTCAGTTGTCTTATTCAGGATCGCCAACGCGTCCGGATCGCCGACATATTTGTGCGAATCGATCAGTCCGCACACTAGCTTGTCGTAGCAATAAGCAGGGAAGCGGTTCTTTAATGTGTAAAACTCGCCGTCGATCACTTGCGCGTACAAGCGATTCAACCGCAGAATTTTTTCCCGCGTGGCCTGGTCGCCCGTGATCGCGTAATACCGCGCGAGCGCCGAGACCCATTGGCCAAAGGTCGCCGTCGGCGCAAAGCCCGCATCAAACGTATGCCAGTCATAGTTCGGATCGTAGCGATACCAGCCGCCCAGGTCCTCGCCCGGCGCAGGTTTCCCGATCATCTGCCGGAAAGGCTTGAGCAGCGCGTCCTCGCTCAGGCCCATCAGGACCTCATGCGTCTGGTGGAGTTGCTGCTCGTGCAGCGGACTGTCGAGCGACACATCGCCGTAATCAAATTCTTCGAGCGGTACGGCGGAGGGCTCAGAAGCAAAGGCAAAGGGACGAAAGGGAGGAAGACTGGCTGCGGAAACCAGCGCCGCCGATTGAAGAAAACGTCTGCGAGAGATGGAGGAGGAATGCGGCATGTATGCATCCAGATTGCTCGGTGCAATCCAATGCCACATTCTAACCCCGGAGTGGCCGAGTTCTGCCGTCTGAAGTTTGTCGCCCGAGGTCCGATGCCTGCTCTAGCGCTGGTTCTCGCCTTCCTTGTACATGTACTTGATGGCGGGTTTGTAGATCATCAAGTTCGGCTCGCCGCTATCGCGGTTCACCTTCAAGCAATTCTTGTCGTACCACTCAATGACGCCGCGAATCTCTTCACCGTCGCGCAGCACAATGACCATGGTGGTCCGCGACTGCATCTGTTTTTGATAATAAAAGTTTTCGGCGTTGGTCTGTTCCGGCGGTGTGGGTTTCTTGCCTCCACCCCCACCACCGCCCATAGGGCGATCACCACGATCGTGTCGCTCCGGGCGATCTCGGCGCTCCTGAACCTGCAAGGGCGCGTGATTACCGTGGTTCTCCGTGCGCGGCAAGGTCGGTCGAATCAGCTTCCGGTTGGCGAAGTTTTCTTTCTCGCCGGTTTCGCTGGCTTGCAGGGGATCCATAATGTCCTTCATCGTGGCGCTACCTCGGATGCACGCATTCGCGCAGCACTACAAAGCTGGGGGACCCTGTTTATGTATGGAACGAAGGCGTGAAATTTTACCTACCGTACCACAGGAACCTCTCCCTGACAATGCCGTCCTAGTAACCGCGTTGAGGGTGCCGTTTCTTGCATACAGCGGGAAGGTAGTGGACAGCTTGGGTGTGAATAGGTAGCGATTAAGTTATTGGCGTTTCAGAGCACCTACTTAGTGCCGGATAAGTCAACGCCGCGCGACTCCCGCCCCCATGCCGTCAGCGCGGCAACCAGCACTGCAATCAGCAGCACCGTCCAGGCGAGTACCGGCGAATAGATTCCTCCGTAGCGCCCTTCGGTGACCCTCGCCTGGATTACAGAATTCTTAGACGACAGCAGGTTGCCCAGTTGATAAGCCAAGCCGGGGAACGTGCCGCGAACATTGGGCGGCGACAGTTCATTCAAATGTGCGGGAATCACGCCCCACGCACCCTGCACCATGAACTGCATCAGAAATCCGCCGAGCGCCAGCATAGGCGCCGTATGCGAATACGCCCACAATGGGATCATCGGGATCGCCAGCAGCGCCGCAATCACAATGGCCCGCCGCCGCCCTATTCTTTCCGACCACGATCCGAAAGCAATCCCGCCCAGCAATGCCCCCACGTTATAGATGATCACGATCAGACCGGTCGTCTGGGGAGTGAAATTAAGATTTCTCTCAAGAAAAGTCGGATACAAATCCTGTGTGCCGTGGCTGAATGAATTGAAGGCAAACATCAGCGCCACCAGAAACGCAAAAATTCCGGCGTGCGCGGCAATGTCGCGGCCCACTCTGCTCTCCGAGTCGCGTGCCACGCGGCCTTGCAGCCACGCCGGCGACTCCTCCACCTTGGTCCGGATATAGACCACCAGCAGCGCCGGCATCGCGCCAAGAACGAACATGCCGCGCCAGCCGAAAACCGGAAACAGCGTCCGGTAGGCCAACGCGGCCAGAAGATAGCCAACCACGTATCCTTCCTGCAACAGTCCGGAAAAAAATCCCCGCCCCTCTGCGGGCAGCGTCTCAAACGTCAGCGCCGCGCCCACGCCCCATTCGCCGCCCATGGCGATTCCGAAAAATGCCCGCATGATGAGGAAGACTTTCAGCGATGGAGCAAACGCCGAAGCCAGCTCAAACACCGAATACGCAATGATGTCGATCATCAACGTCACGCGCCGGCCGAAGCGGTCGGCCATCATGCCAAACAGAAACGCGCCGACCGGGCGCATGGCCAGCGTCCAGAAGATCGCCTGAGTGATCGCCGAGACTCTTTCGTGGAATTGCATTGCCAGCGCGTTGACGCAGAGGATCAGGATGAAAAAATCAAACGCATCCAGCGACCACCCCAGAAAGCACGCGATGAATGTATTCCGCTGTACCGGCGTCAGCCGCCGGAAATGTCCCAAGAATTCCATGCCGTTTCTCAGTGCCCTCTGTGTCCTCTATGGTGAAAGGTTTTTGCCCCAAGCCAGCGGATGCTAGCATAAGCCTTCAAACTGTAATCGAAAATCGCTATCGCCCATGCCCGAACTCGATCTCCCGCAACGCCAGGCCACCGACGCAGTCATGCTCACCGGTTTCTGGTATCGCGCGCTCCCCGGCGACCGCGTCCATCGTAATCATCTCCACAAAGCCACGCTGCTCGAAATTCCTCTCGTGATCGGCCGCGACCGCGATGGCCAAGCCTTTGCATTGCGCGACTCCTGCCCCCACCGCGGCATGCCTCTCAACCGCGGACGCTTCGATGGAGAAAACATCGAGTGCCCCTACCACGGATGGCAGTTCGATGCGCACAACGGCCAGTGCCAGCTCATTCCATCGCTCACTCACGATCAAACTCTGAAGATCGAACGCATCTACGCCGGGAGCTATCCCTGCGAAGAGCAGGATGGTTTCATCTGGGTCTACATCCCCGATCCGCTACCGGGAGGCGCCGGCTTCACAGCTCCCGCCGAAGCTCCCGAGGCTGCGCCGCAAATCGGAAAGTTCAGCGACAAATACAAACTCGCCTACCTGCAGGCCGAGATGCCCGTGAACATCGATCACGGCATCATTGGCCTCATGGACCCGGCGCACGGACCCTTTGTTCATCAAGCCTGGTGGTGGCGCACACGCCACAGCATCCACGAAAAACAGAAGCATTTCGAGCCGATTCCCAACGGCTTCCGCATGAGCGCGCACACGCCCAGCTCAAACTCCGCACCCTACAAGCTTTTGCGCCTCTATGCCGACGCCGACTCGATCACCACAACCATCGATTTCATCCTGCCCAACCTGCGCACGGAAACCATCCGCGCAGGAAAATACTGGTTCTCGAGCCTCACCACCGTCACGCCGATAACGCGCAGCCAATGCCGCATCGACGTAGTCGCCGCCTGGAATCTCTTCCGTCACGTTCCCTTCGTACCGGAACTAATGAAGTATGTCTTTGCGAAATTCGTCGAGCAGGATCGCCGCACCATGGAACTCCAGGCCGAAGGCCTGAAGCACAATCCTCATCTCATGCTCATCGACGACGCCGACCGCCCCGCCAAGTGGTATTTCCAACTAAAAGCTGCTCACGTGGAGTCGAAGCGCACTGGCCAACCCATGAAGCACCCAATGTCCGGCTCAGTCACGTTGAGATGGAGAAGTTAGGTCTCTGTGGAAGCGTGTGGGCGCGGGCGACTCGCCCGCGCGGGTTGTTTCGTCATGCCTAACGCTCAATCAGGTAAGCAGCGAATCCGGCATTTTCGTCATCGAATGCGAATGACCACGAAGCACCAAAAGAGCTTCCTGCACGAACACTCGCTCACCATTGCCGCCACTACGGTTCTCGCCGCGTGGATCGTTCTCTACCTTCGCTTCGATCCCAGCACACACTGGGGATCTTTTTTCGGCAACGCCATCGCGGATTGGTCTGGCCTTCTAGTTACCGTCGTTGCCACGAAGTACTTCTTCGAGATCAATTCCGCCGAAAGCCGCACGCCGCCGCAGCATTGGATGGGCACCCTGCAGCAAACTCTCGAAGATCATTCCCTCTCGATTTTTCTGATCGTGACCGGAGCCGGCTGGATTTGGCTCTTCGCCCGCGCCGATGCCAACTCCAAGTGGGGACAAGTCGCCGGCAACATCGTCTCCGAGTGGACTCAGATTTTTGGAACGGTCATCTTGACCAAGAAGCTGATCGAGCGCCACTCAAAAGAAAGCCGCAGCTAAACGAAAAATGTGGAGTGGGCGTGGTCGAGGTCGAAGAGACATGGGGCCCAAGCTCGCGCGCTCTTTGCGCAGGGGCAGCTACTCAGCCACGAGCCAGTCCAGTGCTTCTTCTTTGGTCTTGAATGCCGGCAGTTCACGCTGCGAGAAAGTTTTGAAATTCTCGTAGAACACGTGTGGCAGGCTATCGACTCCGATCCACGCGGACTTCTTGATGTACGGACGGTCGAGCACCAGCACTTCCTTGGCGCGCTGTGCGACCTTCTTATCAATCTCCGCGCCTGTGAAGTCGGTAAACGCCAGCACCGACCCAGGCGCGTGACGCTCCACCGATGATTTGATCTGATCGAGCAATAGCAGCATCTCTTTCGCGCGGCAATGGCTGAAGTCAATCACAAAAACAGCGTGGCCCTTGTGCTTGATGAAATGCAGCCGCTCCAGATAACTCAGCCCCGCAGTGTCGTCCGCGCTCATGCCAGCAATCCCTCCACGACATCGTAAGCCCCGTCCAGCGCGGCATCCAGCGCAGAGGCGTCTTTGCCTCCGGCCTCTGCCAGGTCCGGACGCCCTCCACCTTTGCCGCCGACCTTCTGTGCCACTGGCCCGATCACTTTGCCAGCCTGGACGCGCGCCGTCAAATCTTTCGTGACGCCGACAATCAAAGCAACGTTTCCGTTCGATGCCGACCCCAGCACCACCACGCCCGAACCAAGCTTGTCGCGAAGTTGATCGGCCAACGTGCGCAGTTGCGCTCTCTCGAGATTATCGACGCGATGCGCCAGCACCTTTACGCCTTTGATCTCTTTTACCCTCTCGCTAATATTTGCCGTCGAAGACGCCGCCGACTTCATCCGCGCCTGATCCAGTTCCCGCGTCAGCCGCTTGATCTCAGCATCTTTTCTTTCGAGTTCTAGTTTCAACGCGTCCGCCGGAGAAAATACGGTTTCAGCATGATCTTCCGTTGAAGCGGGTGCCCCATCCTTGCGCGTTTTTTGCGCAAGGGTGGGAGAGACGAACGCCGACACAACGTTCTCCAACTGATGATCCTGACGAAAATGTTTCAACGACCCTTCACCCGTAATCGCCTCCACGCGCCGCACGCCCGAAGACACGCTGCCTTCCTTCAAAATCTTGATCAGCCCAATCTCGCCCGTCGCTGCTGTGTGCGTACCGCCGCAAAGCTCGGTCGAGAAATCTCCAATGCGCACCACGCGCACCTTGTCGCCGTACTTCTCGTCGAACAGCGCCATCGCGTGATACTTGCTGATCGCCTCGTCAATCGGCACATCCACCAGCGTCTCAACTTTGGTGTTGCGCAGCATCTCCTTGTTGATCAGGTCTTCGATGTCCTGCAACTCTTCATCTTCGACCGCTGTGAAGTGTGAAAAATCAAACCGCAGATGATTCGGCGCGACCAGCGACCCAGCCTGCTTCACATGCTTGCCCAAAACTTCGCGCAACCCAGCATGCAGCAGGTGCGTTGCCGTGTGATTCCGCATCGTAGCCAGACGAATGTCGGTATTCACGACAGCGTCAACGCGATCGCCAACGCGAGTCGAACCCTTCATCACAACCTGATGCGCCCGCACAGCTTGAATCGGGTAATAACATCCCTTCACCTCGGCGATGACGGTATTGTGATCGTCGGAATAAAGCCATCCGCGATCGCCAACTTGTCCGCCCGCTTCGGCATAAAACGGCGTGTGATCCAGAATCACCTCGCCCTCTTCGCCCGCATTCAGCTGCTGCACGCCCTGCCCGCCCCGAATAATCGCCAAAACCTCGCAACCATCCGAGCGCGTCTGCTTGTAACCCTCAAACACAGACTTCGGCAGCTGCTGATACGCCGGATTCGCCGTCTGCTTCGCCGCACCTTTCCACGACGCGCGCGCACGGGATTTCTGCTCAGCCATTGCTGCATCGAATCCCGCTTGATCAAAAGCAATGCCTTGGTCGCGCGCTGCCTCCTGCATAAAATCAAGCGGCATGCCATAGGTGTCGTACAACTTGAATGCCTCATCTCCGGAATAAACAAGAACCCCGTCGCGATTGAAGGAAGGGGAGGTTGGGTTCATCTTGACCATTTCCAAATCCCGCTCTAAGCGGTCCAGCCCTACTTCCATTGTGTGACCAAAGCGGACCTCTTCCGCCAGCACCGCCTTCGATACCCGATCTGCGGTTTCGTTGAGTTCGGGGTAGGCATCGTTCATCAAATCCCGCACTGTGAACACCATCTCGTGCAGAAACGGCTTCGTCTGCCCCAGCAGCCGACCATGCGTGATTGCCCGGCGAATAATCTTCCGCAGCACATATCCGCGCCCTTCGTTCGAGGGCAGAACTCCGTCAAAAATTAAAAACGTCGCCGCGCGCGAGTGATCGGCAATCACCCGCAAAGAAGCCGCCGACTTGGTGTGTGATTCTTTGTCTAACTCTCTCTTCAGCGAAGCCCCAGTCAACTCCGCCGCCCGCTTGATCAGCGGCGTAAACAAATCCGTCTCATAATTCGAAATCACGCTCTGTAGCACCGCGGTCACGCGCTCCAGCCCCATGCCCGTATCGACGCACGGCTTCGGCAGAGGCGTCAGCTTGCCCGACGCATCGCGGTCGAACTGCATGAACACCAGATTCCAAATCTCGACATAGCGTCCGCAATCGCATCCAAACGCGCAGTCGGTGTGTCCCTGGTCCGAAGCAGGCACACCCATGTCGTAGTGAATCTCGCTACACGGACCACACGGCCCTGTATCGCCCATCTGCCAGAAATTGTCTTTTAACCCCATTTCATAAATGCGATTTTTGGGCACGCCCTGCGCCGCCCACAATTCATAGGCCTCGGCATCACGCTGCAGTCCGCCTTCTCCGTTGAATACGGTCACGTACAACTTTTCCTTCGGAATCCCGTACCACTCCGGCGAAGTAATCAGCTCCCACGCAAAAGCAATCGCGTCTTTCTTGAAGTAATCGCCGAACGAAAAATTTCCCAGCATCTCAAAAAACGTGTGATGCCGGTTGGTGAAGCCAACGTTCTCGAGATCGTTGTGCTTGCCGCCGGCGCGTACGCACTTCTGCGAAGTCGTGGCGCGGTTGTAGTCGCGCTTCTCGAGGCCGAGAAACACGTCCTTGAACTGGTTCATCCCAGCGTTGGTGAACAGCAGCGTAGGATCGTTCGCGGGCACGAGAGACGACGAATGCACCTCCTTATGCCCCTTCTGCAAGAAGAAGTCCAGGAACTTTCTGCGAATTTCAGAGCCGGTCGGCATGAATTAATAATTCTAAATGATCGCGCGAGCAGGACCTTGATTAGAAAAAACCATAAACCACAGAGGGCACAGAGGAACACAGAGCGAATCCTCTGTGAACTTCTGTGCCCCCTGTGGTGAATGTTTTTGACCTTCCTACTTCACCGCATCAGCTGTCTTCTCCGTGCCTTTTTTCACATCGTGGCCAACAGCCTTCACGCCCTTCTTGATTCCGCTGCCGGTTTTTTTGGCGGCATGTTCAGTCGCCTCGCCAGTCTTGTCAGCGGCCTTCTCGGTATCCTTGCCCGCGACCTTCGCGCCTTTCTCTGTATCCTTCGCGGCGGTCTTCGTTCCTTTTTCCGTATCTTTGGCAACCGTCTTGGTGCCCTTCGCCGTATCCCTGGCCGCAACTTTGGTGGCGTGACCGGTCTTATCGGCTGCTTTCTCCGTATCCTTGCCTGCGACCTTCGCGCCTTTCTCTGTGTCTTTCGCGGCGGTCTTCGCGCCCTTTTCGGTATCTTTGGCCGCGGTCTTGGTCGCGTCTTTTACTTCCGTGCCGGTAGACTTCTTCTCTGCGCTGCCGGAATCCTGCGCCATTACCAGCGGCGCCGCCGCCAGCACTGCCGCCACAAAAATGCCCGCCCATTTCGTCTTCATTACGCCCTCCTCAGGTTGTACTTGGCATTGCCTGCAAGTATGGAATATCAGCAGCCCGCCAAGCAAATCGGCGCCAACAGGAAATTGCTGTCACCCTGTGGAGGGCACTTTGCCCGACGAAGGATCTGGGCGAACCGCGAAGCGTGGCGCTTTTTGCGAGGCAATGATTGCGCATTCGGCTCGCTTCCTTATTCAGGCATTCCACATCACGACGCCTCTTCTTCAAACGCAGTCAAAGTCTCGTCATCCACATCCCACTTCTTCAGGATCGTAAAAATCGTCCGCGTCCCAAATCCCGCGCGCGCCAGCTGACGAAAAATCCGCGCCGCCTGCTTCTGATCCTTCGGCTTCTCCATCCGCTTCTTGCGCAGATAATCGCGCGCCAGCTTCTCCTCGTTCACGCCTTCATATGCCGCATCCACAGCCTTCTCAATCACAGACGCATGCACGCCGCGCGTCTTCAACTCCGTCACCACGCGCATGCGTCCAAGTTTCTGGCTATCCCGCCGCGACGATGAAAAGTAAGCCGCATACTGCGAGTCGTTCAGATATCCCGAATCCTTCAGCCGCCGGATCACTAATTCCACCAGCGTCTGCGCATATTCCGACTCCGGATCCTCTACGCGAGCCCGCATCAGCCGCTTCAACTCGGCCACAGTGCGCATCCGCCGCGCCAGCGCGCCCACGGCATACTCATACATGTCATCCTCGGAATAGTGCTTCCGCAACGGACGTGAGAACGTCATTCGCTAACGATAGCGCAACCGGGAGAAACAACCAAGAAAGCCACGGAGGACACAGAGGGGCCGGGGAGTCGCGGCTAGAAGATCCAGCCCTCCAATGTCCGTCTCTCTACGTCCTGCGGTTTTGATTTCTTCTGCAAAAACAAAAAAGGGAGCGCGATATTCCGCGCCCCCGACGCTTATCGTTTGCACCTTAAAATTCGCTACCGCCCTCCAAACCCTGCCGACTGCATCGATTGCCGCGAAATGTCCGCGGTCGACGCGATGCCCTGCATGCGCAGCTTGAAGTCGTCGGCGTTCGAGGCATTCTCAAGAGCCGTTTCGTAGTTCACGAGGCCAGCCTGGAACAAATCCCACAGCGACTGGTCAAAGGTCTGCATGCCGTATTGCGAAGTGCCGGCCGCAATCGCGTCGCGAATCGAGCGCGTCTTTTCCGGCACCAGAATCGACTCGCGGATGAACGCTGTATTGATCATGACTTCCACCGCAGGCACGCGGCCTTCGGCGTCGCAGCGCCGCACCAGTCGTTGGCTGACGATCGCGCGCAACACGGCCGCCAGCTGCATACGAATCTGCTTCTGCTCCGGCGGCGGGAAGATCGAAATAATACGGTTGATGGTTTCGACCGCGTCCAGAGTGTGCAAGGTCGAGAACACCATGTGGCCGGTTTCGGCCGCGTGCAGCGCGGTCGAAATCGTTTCCAGGTCTCGCATTTCGCCGACGAGAATCACGTCCGGATCTTGACGCAGAGAGGCTCTGAGCGCCGCGCCGAATCCCGGCGTATCCACGCCGACCTCGCGCTGGTTCACATAGCCTTTTTTATCGCGATGCAGAAATTCGATTGGGTCTTCAATCGTGACAATATGTTCCGCGCGTGTCGAGTTCACGCGATCCACCATCGCCGCCAGCGTCGTTGACTTACCGGAACCCGTAACGCCCGTCACTAGCACCAGTCCGCGCGGCATGTCGCAAATCTGCTCAACTACCTTGGGCAGGAACAACTCGTCCAAAGCGCGAATCTTCGTCGGAATAACGCGCAGCACGAGTCCCACATTGCCGCGCTGCTGAAAAATGTTCACACGGAAGCGTCCCAGTCCGGCGACGCCGTATGCCATATCGATTTCCGTGGTCTCTTTGAATTTCTGCTTCTGCCGCGCCGACATCATGCTGAACGCCATGTTCAGCATGTCTTCGGCCGAGATGCGCGGCTGGTCCGTCAACGGCACCAGTTCGCCGTCGATGCGCAGGTGCGGATAGTTCCCCACCTTCAGGTGCAAGTCGCTCGATCGCCGTTCCGTCGCTATCCGCAGCAGGTCATCAATATTCATTGCAGACTTTCCCCTGGAAGGATCAACCTATGAGTCTCCTAGCATCATCGCCCGAATCGTCACCTCGCCCAAGATGACCTAGGTAACGGCCGCAAACCGGCGACCGGACAGCACCTTAAGTTCGCAGCCGGACTCAGCAGAACCGGACCGTAAATCAAGCTTCGGCAGGTGATGGGGATGCCGAGACTATAATGGCGGCGCCAATGCCTCTTACCTCTGGCACGAAGTTAGGCCCATATGAAATCCAGGCTCCGCTCGGTGCGGGCGGCATGGGAGAGGTCTACCGAGCCTGCGACACGCGGCTGGACCGCACTGTCGCCATAAAAGTTCTCGCGTCGCATCTTTCTTCTTCTCCCGAACTCAAGCAGCGCATGGAGCGCGAAGCGCGGGCGATTTCCTCGCTGAACCATCCGCACATCTGCCAACTCTATGACGTCGGCTCCCAGGACGGTTCCGACTTCCTCGTGATGGAGTTCCTCGAGGGAGAAACCCTGGGCCAGCGCCTCAGCAAAGGCCCGCTTCCGCTGCACGAAATCTACAAGATCGGCATCGCCGTCGCGGAAGCCCTGGCGGTTGCGCATCGCCACGGCATCATCCATCGCGATCTGAAGCCCGGCAACATCATGCTCACACACTCCGGCGCCAAGCTCATGGACTTCGGCCTCGCCAAACCCCTGAGCCCCTCGCCCACCGGTGCGGCGTCATCGGCTCCGCCATCGTTCACGGCGGCAGCTACGTTGAGCGGGCCCAGCCCGCTGAGCCCGCTCACTACCGCTGGTACGATCATCGGCACCATCCAATACATGTCGCCCGAGCAGATCGAAGGGAAAGAGGCCGACGCCCGCTCCGACATCTTCGCCTTCGGCGCCGTCCTCTACGAGATGGCCGCCGGCAAGCGACCCTTTCAGGGA
Source organism: Candidatus Solibacter sp. (assembly GCA_035501655.1). Taxonomy (GTDB): domain Bacteria; phylum Acidobacteriota; class Terriglobia; order Terriglobales; family Acidobacteriaceae; genus Sulfotelmatobacter. Next base: position 165,676 of record DATJVU010000040.1, on the reverse strand, counting down.
AAGAGTCAGATTTCACTGGCGTCCGCGATTCTCGAATCCGATCCCGAACCTATCAGCAAGCTCAAGCCGCTTACTCCGTCCGTCTTCGAGCACGTTGTCACCACCTGCCTTCAGAAGAATCCCGACGACCGCTACCTTGCTGCCCACGACATTAAACTCGAGCTGCAGTGGATTGCATCAGAGAGGCTCGCATCCCAAGAGCCAGCTCCGGCACAGCAAGCGAACGCTGCCGCCGCCCGTCGTTCCCTGGCCTGGATGTTCGCCGTGATCGCCAGCCTCCTGCTGGGCGCGATCGCCGGATTCCTCCTCCACCGTTCGGCCCCTGTGCCATCGGTCTACACCGCTATCGACGCTCCCCAAAAAACTCGTGTCAATCTCACAGGCGACAGTGCCGGTCCTCCCACCCTCTCGCCCGATGGCACTATGATCGCCTTTACAGCCACCGACGCTGACGGCAAGACGACGATCTGGGTACGTTCGCTCAACTCACTGGATGCCCGTCAGCTCGACGGGACCGACCATGCCATCTTTCCTTTCTGGTCTTTTGATAACCATTCCTTGGGTTTTTTTGCGGAGGGAAAACTGAAGGCTGTCGATCTCGCTGGCGGCTCCGCGCAAGTAATCGCCGATGCACCCATCGGACGCGGCGGCGCCTGGGGAGCCGATGGCGTCATCGTCTTCTCGCCCGCAAGTACAGATCGCCTCTATAGCGTGGGCGCCAGCGGCGGCACGCCCGCTCCCCTGACTACCATCGACGGCAACCAACACACCTCGCATCGCTGGCCTTTCTTCCTGCCCGACGGCAAACACTTCCTCTATCTCGCCATCAACCACACTCCCTCCCTGGCTGGAACCGACACGATTTACTACGCATCGGTGGATGGCCGTGAAAACAAGCCCTTGCTCAAGGCGCAATCAAACGCCATCTACGTGGATGGCTACCTCCTGTTCGCGCGCAACGAGCACTTGCTCGCCCAGCCCTTCAATCCTTCCAGTGGCGCTCTGAGTGGTCAGCCACAAACTCTGGTCAATGGTGTCATTAACGATCCCGTGACTTGGCACATGGATGTAACCGCCTCCAACGACGGCCTGCTCATCTACGGCAGCGGGGGGTCCGGTGAAATCCAGCTCCTATGGATGGACCGCGCCACGAAACAGCTTTCTGTCGTCACCGACAATATCGCCGATCTGGAGTCTGCCGACATTTCTCCCCGAGGCGACCGCATTGCCCTTGAGATCGGCGCTCGTGGGAGTGCTGACATCTGGGTACTCGATCTGGCCAGCGGCACGCGCACGCGTCTGACTTTCGGTCCCGGATCCAATGTCGTCCCTGTGTGGTCGCCCGACGGAAAATGGATCGTCTACTATTCCCGGCGCAACGGCAAGCCTGGGATATTCCGCAAGCTGGCCGATGGCAGTGGCGCGGAAGAAGAACTGCTCAGTGACGATCAACCTATTGTTCCCTGGGATTGGTCACGCGACGGCAAATACATCCTTTACCAGCACGGCATCGCGGGAACTCAGGACATTTGGGCTTTGCCCCTTGAAGGCGACCGCAAACCCTTCCTCGTCGTACCCACCACACCCAAGACATCACGCACCACACCCCGCCTTTCTCCGGACGGCCGCTGGTTGACCTACGTTTCCAATGAATCTGGATCAGTGCAGGCCTATGTCGTTGCTTTCAAGGGCGGGCCCGGCAAATGGCAACTCTCGGCAAAAGGTGGGTATTTTCCCATCTGGAGTCACGACGGCAAGGAACTCTACTACTACGTGGACTCAGCGAATGCGATTTACGCCGTCCCGGTCAAGGAAGTGGCGGGCGCCCTGCAATTCGGAGCACCACAAACCCTGGTGAATTGGTCCGCGCCTGATCCCTGGTACGAGGTCAGCCCCGACGGCAAGAAAATCCTCCTCTACCGCGTTACCCAGCAGGTCAGCGACTCCGTCGCGGTCGTGACGAATTTCACCTCAATGCTGAAGAAGTGAGAGTGGGCCGTGAGGGTGCAGCAGCTTTCCTTCAGCAAGGCTCGAGGTTTGACTTGCCCTGAAATTGAGACCTAAGATTCCTCTTCGCGGGCATCAGGTCTCCTCATCATGATCGGCCAAACCATTTCCCACTACCGCATCCTCGAAAAGCTTGGAGGAGGCGGCATGGGCGTGGTTTACAAAGCGGAAGACTTATCGCTCGGTCGCTTCGTAGCCCTCAAGTTTCTGCCCGATAGCGTGGCCAAAGACTCCGGTGCTCTTGAGCGCTTCCGCCGCGAAGCCCGCGCTGCTTCCGCACTTAACCATCCGAATATCTGCACTATCTACGAAATTGGAGAAAGCGACGGCACGCGCTTTCTGGCGATGGAGTATTTGGAAGGCATGACGCTGAAGCACGCCATCGCCGGTCGCCCGATGGAAACCGATACGCTGCTTTCTTTGGGCATCGAGGTTGCCGATGCTCTCGATGCGGCCCATACCGCCGGCATTGTTCATCGCGACATCAAGCCCGCGAATATTTTCGTGACCAAGCGCGGCCACGCTAAAATTCTCGATTTCGGACTGGCCAAAGTCGAGGAGCAGAAAAGCTCTGCCAGCAATATCGCCGCCGCGAACACTGTATCGGGAAGCGATCACCTCACAAGCCCCGGCTCCACGCTCGGCACTGTCGCCTACATGTCGCCCGAACAGGTGCTCGGGAAGCCGCTCGATTCGCGCACCGATCTTTTTTCCTTCGGCATCGTCCTCTACGAAATGGCAACGGGCGCGCTTCCGTTTAACGGCGATACGTCCGGCGCAATCTTTGATGCCGTGCTGCACGGAACTCCAGCGACTCCAGCGCGGCTGAATCCTCAGGTTCCGGCAGATTTGGAGCGTGTGATTCTGAAGGCTCTCGAGAAAGACCGCGAGGTCCGTTACCAGCACGCCTCCGAGATGCGCGCTGATCTCTCCCGTGCCCGCCGCGACACCGGTTCGGCGTCAGGAGCGGCAAAGGTAATTCCTGCTGCGCGACCGCACCGGGCTTTTCCCTGGCAATGGATCGGGATCGCGGTGGTTCTGTTGGCCATTGTGGCCGCGTGGCGATGGCGTGAGATGCCTCCTTCTGAAAAATCGCCTGCGGCGCCGGTGACCATCGCAGTCTTACCTTTTCAAAACGTGAGCGAAGACAAGGAAGAAGATTTTCTCCGCATGGCCCTGCCCGATGAGGTCGCGACCACGCTGAGTTCGGTGCGCAGCTTGTCCATTCGACCGTTCAGCACGACGGGAAAGTACGCCAGCGGACAAGTGGACGTGGAGCAGGCGGGCAAGGAAATGCATGTCGGCCGCATCATCATTGGGCATTACCAGAAAGTGCGCGATCAGTTGCAACTGACGATCCAGGCCGTGGACGTGAATGACGATCGAGTGCTCTGGCAGGAGACCATGAACGTTTCCAGCGCCGACCTGGTGCAGATGCGGCAGCAGGTGACTTCGCGAGTTTCGCAGGGATTGATTCCAGCGCTTGGTGCAGTGACTGACTCCAGTAGCGGGACGCGTCCGTCGAACGAAGAAGCCTACGACCTTTACTTGCGCAGTGTGGCGCTCGCGCACGACGGCGATCAGAACCGCGAAGCCATCCGAATGCTCGAGCGTTCTGTCGGCCTGGATTCAGCCTACGCCCCAGCGTGGTCGGCGCTCGGCAAGCGTTATTACTACGAAGAAGAATACGGGCCGCAAGCCACGGGTACGATGACTCGCACCGAGCCCACTCTGCGGCGCGCGCTGGCCCTCGATCCGAATCTGGAAGACGCCGAGCAGCAGATCGTCAGCCTGCTCGCCGATGCCGGCAAGCTCGTCGAGGCTTACAAAGAAGCTAAGTCGATGGTCGAGCAGCGGCCGAAGAGCGGCTTTGCGCATTTCACCATGTCCTATGTCCTGCGCTATGCCGGCATTCTTAAAGAGACCGAGCAGGAATGCGAAACTGCACTGCGCCTCGATCCCGGAAACTATCAGTTCCGCTCATGCTCCAGTGTATTCAGCGTCGGCCAACGACAAGACCTAGCGCGCCAATTCGCCAACCTCGATGCCGGATCGGAGTGGTCGAACAACGTCGAGGCGCACTTTCTTGTCCGCGAAGGTAATATCAGCGGCGCTCTCCAAATGCTGCATATGCTTCCCGACACCCGTTTTTTTCATGCCCGTGCGATCGCGGCCTGTTACACGACTCCGCCTCCCGCAGGAGCCGATCAGATTCTCCAGCAGGCAGCCAAAGACATTGAATCTTACCGCGATCCCGAGCCGCGATATGCTCAGGGCAGCATTTTGAATCGCTGTTTGGGGAACCAATTCACGGCGCGCGTGCTGCAAAGCGCCGTTCACGATGGATTCTGCGCCTACGATTATTTGCCACTGGACCCGCTTTTGGCCGAATTCAGAAAGTCGCCGGAGTATCCTCCGTTGCTTGCGCAAGCAAAACAGTGCCACGACAACTTTCTGGCGCAACGTGACAAGTAATGAATCCTTCTGGCGGATTCAACGGTTCCCGGGTTATCTACGACTATTTCGGTGAGTGCCGCCGGCCGGTCTAGAATAACGGGCGGAGAAAATCATGCGCCTATCCCGCATTCTTGCTTCCGTGATCTGCCTCGCCGCTCTCGCTCGTGCGCAAACTCTTCTTGTTCTTGAAAAGAAGGACAGCTCCCTAGCGCTCGTGGATCCCACTTCTCTGAAAATTCTCGCCCGTATCCCCGCCGGAGAAGACCCGCACGAAGTCGTCGTTTCCCCCGACGGGAAATTCGCCTATATTTCCAACTACGGCGCCTTTCAAAATCCGCAACACACAATTTCGGTCGCCGATCTCGCTGCGAAAAAAGCCTTCCCTCCGATCGATCTCCAAACACTTCTCGCGCCGCACGGACTCGACCTGGTCAACGGCAAAGTTTATTTCACCGCCGAAGGCAGCAAGGCCATCGGACGCTACGATCCCGCCACCAATCAAATCGACTGGACCCTCGGTCTCGGCCAGAACCGCACTCACATGTTGCTGGTAGCCAAAGACGAAAATCGTATCTTCACCTCCAACGTGAACGCCGACAGCATCGGCATTCTCGACCGCGACAAAAGCGCTGATGCCTCCGGGTGGACTCAAACCACCATCAAGGTGGGCAAGGGGCCCGAAGGTTTCGACGTCTCTCCCGACGGCAAAGAAGTCTGGGCCGCCAACTCGCACGACGGCACCGTCTCGATCATCGATGTCGCCAGCCGCGCCGTCACGCAGACGATCGACCTGCACACGAAATCCGCCAATCGCCTCAAGTTCAGCCCAGACGGCAAGCTCGTACTCATTTCGCATTTAGGAAATGGCGACCTGGTCGTAGTCGACGCCGCAACTCGCAAAGAAGTGAAGCGCGTGAATCTCGGCCACGGCGCCGCCGGAATCCAGATCACGCCCGACGGCTCTCGCGCCTTCATCGCCGCCAGCCCCGACAACAACATCGCCGTCTTCGACTTGAAAACACTCACCGTCACTGCCCGCATCGCGACAGGGAATGGCCCGGACGGCATGGCGTGGCTTCCAGGCCGTTGATCGATGCATTAGGCGCAGTGTACTTCCTCTGTGCCCCTCCGTGTCCTCTGTGGTTAAGGTTTTTGGTTTTTATCGCGCGGGAGCTGCAAATTTACTTTTTCGGCACAATCTTAATCTCAAACAACTTCGGCCACAGTTTCCCGGTTACAAACAACCGATCCCCAACCGCGTCATAAGCAATCCCATTCAAAACCGCGCCGTTGCCCTGCAACTCATGCTTGTCGATAATCCCGCTCAAATCAATCCGCCCCACAACCTTCCCCGAAGTCGGCGAAATGCGCACAATCTCGTCCGTCTGCCAGATATTCGCGTAGATCTCCCCGCGAATGTATTCCAGCTCATTCAGATTCTCGACGTCCTTGCCGTTCTCATCCGCAACGCGCAACTTCTGCACCACTCGAAACGTATTCGGATCCAGAAACCGCAAATACGCTGTTCCATCGCTCAAAATAAGTTGCTTGCCATCATGCGTCAGCCCCCAGCCCTCGCCACCGTATTTCAATTCTTTGATCAGTGAAAAACTGAACCGGTCATACACGAACGCCTTGTGGTTCATCCACGTCAGCTGAATCAGCGTGCTGCCCCACTCGGTCAATCCTTCGCCGAAATATTCCGCGCCAAGATCATGTTTCTGCAAAACCTGCCCGCTCGCCAAATCGACCATCCGCAGCGACGACCGGCCTTCCAGTCCCGTGCTCTCATACAAGTGTCCATCCACATAAATCAGTCCCTGCGTGAACGCCTTCGCATCGTGGGGATAAGAATGGATGACCTGGTACCCATCTGCGCGCGCAGAATCAGCCGGCGCACAGAGAGCGCATCGCGTAACTAGGCCCAGAACAACCGAGAGAAAAAAAGCCCGCCGCAGCATGCAGCTATCTTAAGGGAAGTTACTCTTCCAGCGTTTGCTTCAAAAACTCCTCAAAGGACTGCAAATTCCGCATCAGCCCATACTCATTCACCGGTCGATCATCTTCGAGCGCGGGCGCGCTGCTGTCGAAATCGATCAACGCATCGATCGGAACCTCGCGCTTCAGCACCGCTGCGAACTGCCCTTCGGGGGTGTTGTACGGTCCCCACTCGGTCAGGTCCGCCGCGGCGTTAGCTGGCATGCGGCTGGCGAGTTCCACCGGCGTGCGTTGCGGAATCGGACTCTGGCTCGCCATGTAATGCACGCCCCAGTCTTCAAACGATGCAAACGCCCGCACGTAATGGAACGATTTCTTCAGCGCCAACGAAATCGAAGCCGTCGTCCGGCGGTCGCCTCCCGGATACCATTGCATCAGAATCCCGCCCGGCCGCAGCCGCCGTTTCGCCGCCGTGTAAAACTCCCGCGAGTACAGCAGACTCGACCCGGCTGCTCCGATCGGTGGCGGCGGATCGATCACAATCACATCATATTGTGACGTTGTCCTCTCCAGAAATCGCCTGCCATCGTCCACTACGATGTGCGACTGCGGCGACTTCACCAGTTCGTCGGCGTCAGCGTGAAAGTAAGAAAAAAACTTCGGAACGCTCGGCACCAGATCGACCGCGGTCGAATCGATACCCCACGACAGCATCGATCGATGCGTCGTGCCCATCCCGAAGCAGATCACCAGGGCGCTCTGCGGAGCATGATCCAAGAATGTCAGCGGCATCGCCGACATCATTTTCGTGATCGGCGTCAGCGCGGTCATACTGATGCCGTTTACGTAAAGCTCCTTGTCCATCCCCTCGCCTGCAGCTACCACGGTGGCAGTGCTGTCGCGTCGCACCTGCGCGTTGGGAATGGTCTGCAAGTAGCTTCGCGTTCGAACAATCAATAAGACGGACGCAATAAGAATCGCGGGAAGAATCACAAGGTGGGTGCCCCACCCTTGTCGCGTTGTTGGCGACAGGGTGGGGATTTTGACTCCTCCTGACAATCGCGTTTGTCTAGCAAACGTAAACATAACCCCCACCACCAGCCAGGGCGCTGCCAGCAGCAGCAGCGCGTAACGCTCATCTAGATAAGGCAGCAGCCCAAATCCCGCTACCAGCGGCCCCAGAATGCATCCCAGTACGTTGACCGCGTAGGCCGCTCCGGCCCGGTCGGGATCGCCTTCTGAAAATCGATCCACCAGCTTCGGCGTAAGAAAGCCGAGCAGGCCGCTGAATCCGGCGATCCCCAAAGGCACTCGCAACCACCCGTTGAAACTCGCCCGCATATCCGCGGTGAGCAAGGGGGCCAGCGCCGCCAGCCACAGCGCCAGCCAGATCAGGCCGCCGTCTCCGCGTTGCCGGGAACTCAGCCAGCGGTAGATCATCGATCCCAAAAATGTCGCCGCCAGATACGCGCCCAGAATCAGCGCAAACGAATAGACCAGGGTCCCAACATAGATTGTGTAGAGCCTCGTCCAAACCACTTCCATACCCATGCTGGTCAGGCCGGTCAGGAATAAGAGCCACAACGTCCCACTGCCCGCCATCTGGCGCAGCTCAAGAGAGCCCGAACCGCTCGCACCCAGTTCGACACCCGCCGGTTGCGATCGGTTCTTCGCCAGCCGGAACGCCATGGCGCAGATCGCCAGATTCAACACCAACCCGAAACGAAGCGCCCCGTTGAATCCCCAATACTCCACCAGCACCAGCGGAACGAACGTCCCGGTGAGCGCTCCCAGAACATTGGCGAGATACAGAAAGCTGAACGATCGCTGCGACTCGCTCGGCCTCTCGCTGCGAATAGCAAACATCGCCAGCGGAATCGTCGCGCCCATGCACGCGCACCACGGAACCAGCGTGATCGCCAGCCAGATTCCTGCCGCCACGTAGTACGCGCCTGAAGACAACTGCAGCCAGCCCCCAATGTGCTCCAGCACATACCGGCCCAGCAGCAACTCCAGCGGCACCACTACCGCCGAGCATCCGATCAGCATCTCGCACACCGCATAAAGGTGCAGCGGAGGAGAATTCAACTTTCCCGAATACTTCCGCAGCAATCGCCCAGCGGCCCATGAACCCGCGCCCAGCCCACCCATAAAAGTCGAAAGCACAATCGAGACCATCGCCGTAGTCACGCCAAACTGAGCCATGGCCAGGCGAAGCCAGATCAATTCATAGAGCAGGCTGCACAATCCAGAGAGGAAGAAGAAGACGAAATACCACACCAGGCTGTGCGCACGAGTACCCATCTCCGGGACTCTCTCCAACGCGGGCTTGGCGGCGGTCGGAAGTCCAATGCTCAAGGGCTGCTCCTCATTTGCAGGAATGTATGATGATTCGCTTCATAGTGGATCGCGTCAAGTCCGGCGAAACGTACCGTTGTATGAGTTTTTCTCTGCGCTCTCTGCGAGTCCTCTGCGTTCTCTGCGCAAAAAGCTTTTGGCTGGCAGCGTTCGCTGAGAAAGGCCGCAGAGAACGCGGTGAGGCATTACTCCTTCAGTTTCGCAAACCCCGCGACGCCGAATCAGAAGGATCCCGTCGCGGGCGTAACCAAAGTCATAGGTTGCTGGAATCACCGCCGCTTTCGTTGACTTGCGTTTGCCTCCGACGTAACATGCGCCCCAGTGATTGGCCAGACCATCTCGCACTACCGGATTATCGAAAAACTCGGCGGTGGCGGGATGGGTGTTGTCTACAAAGCCGAAGACACCGACCTCGGCCGCTTCGTCGCCCTAAAGTTTCTGCCTGATGCCGTTGCTCGCGACGCCCAGACCCTGGAACGCTTTCGCCGCGAGGCCCGCGCCGCCTCCGCCTTGAACCATCCCAACATCTGCACCATCCACGAGATTGGCAAGAGCGGAGACCAGTCCTTCATCGTAATGGAGTTCCTCGATGGATTGACGCTGAAACATAAGATTGGCGCGGGTGGGATGGAAGTCGCGGAGTTGCTTGCCTATTCGATCGAAGTCGCCGACGCCCTGGATGCAGCCCACGCGGCTGGGATTGTCCACCGCGACATCAAGCCCGCCAACCTCTTTATCACCCGGCGAGGACACGCCAAGGTCCTTGATTTTGGATTGGCGAAGATTTCCAGCTCTCGCCTTGAGGATGTCGGTCCCGACGCAACCACCCGCTCGATTTCGGCTACTAGAGAGCAATTGACCAGCCCGGGTTCGGCGATCGGCACGGTGGCGTACATGTCGCCGGAACAAGTCCGCGCCAAGGATCTGGACTCGCGCACGGACTTGTTCTCGTTCGGAGCCGTCCTCTACGAAATGGCGACTGGACAACTGCCCTTTCGCGGAGAGACTTCCGGAGTCATCTTCAGCGCCATCCTGGAGCGTGCGCCTGTGCCTGCGGTGCGGCTCAATCCCGATTTACCGCCGGAGTTGGACAGGATCATCAGCAAGTGCCTCGAGAAGGATCGAAACCTGCGATACCAGCACGCTTCCGAGATTCGCGCCGATCTGCAACGCTTGAAGCGCGATTCCGAGTCCGGTAGGCACCCGGCAGAGTCGGCCTCAGCCTCGCCGCCTCGAAAACAACGGCTATGGTGGCCTATCGTGGCTGCCGCGGTCATGGCAATTGCCATCGCAGCGGTAACTTTTCGGAGTGGTTTTTTCCCGTTTTCCAAAGGCTCCAAACACGATGATGCCGTCAATGGGGCGCTGAATAGTGCTATCGCCGTGCTGCCACTGCAGAACATGAATGGAGACTTGAACGTCGACTATCTGCGGTTTGCACTTGCCGATGAGTTGACCAGCATCCTCTCGTACTCTCGCTCGCTGGAGGTCAGGCCGTCTTCGGCGACCCGAAAATTTGCGGCGGTCGACCTGGATGCGAAGAAAGCGGGAGAGGAACTGCGCGTGGGCTGGCTGCTGCTAGGTCACTTTCTGAAGCAGGGAGATCATCTGGCAGTGACGCTGGAGGCGGTCGAAGAGCCCGCCGACCGGCTGCGCTGGCAGACCACAATTTCCGCCAAGGCCGACGACCTGATCGGACTGCAGCAGCAACTAGCCGCCCAGCTACACGGTGGGCTGTTACCGGTCCTCGGCGGACCCGCCGGAACTGCGGAAGCGGCAGCCTCGCGACCCACCAACCAGCAAGCCTATGATCTTTATTTGCGCAGCCTTGCCCAGTCCCACGATCCGAGCCCGAACAAGGAAGGGATCAAGATGCTGGAATGGGCGGTCGGCATAGATTCCACTTACGCCCCAGCTTGGGAGGCTCTGGGACAGAGATACTACCTGGACTCAGTCTTTGGCGGCGGTGGCGAAATGATGTTCCAGCGCTCTAATCGCGCAAATGAGAGGGCCGTGCAACTCGATCCGAATCGCGTGATGGCGGCCAGCAATCTGATTACGAACCGCGCAGAGCGCGGCGAACTGGCTTCGGCTTACGACGCCGCCATGGACCTGGTACGGCGGCGTCCGCAGAGCGCCGACGCCCACTTCGCGCTCAGCTACGTCCTGCGCTACGCCGGCATGCTCGATCAATCGATGGAGCAATGCGACACTGCCCGGCAACTCGATCCAGGGAATTTCGCCTTTCGCTCCTGCGCCTGGTCCTTCCTCGAGGCGGGCAAGCCGGAGCGTGCGCTGGATTATATCCATCTGGATGTGGGCTCGGAATGGGCGGCATGGGTGACTCCCTACATGTATCTGGCGCAGGGAAACGTCGCCGCTGCGCGAGACGCCGCCAAGAGAGTAGGTAAGGCTTCCTCATATCACGGGGATCTGATGCAGGCCTGCACCGCTGCCCAACGCCCCCCTGACATCGACAAAATCGCGCGCAACGCGGAAGCGTCCGTTATGACTGAGACGGACGCGGAAGCGTGGCATCACTTGGCGACATTGATGGCGGCCTGCGACCAGAACGAGCCCGCGTTGCGATTGCTGAAGGCGGCGATTCAACAGAACTATTGTGCCTACTCCGCATTGCTCGACGATCCGCTGCTCAAGAATCTTCGCCGACAAACAGCGTTTAATGAGCTTCTGACCATGGCTAGCAGTTGTCAGGCTGTGTTGCGTTCAAAACAATAAAATCTCAGGGACGAGCGCTCCGGCACAGTCGATGCAACCGGCAATCGGAAAGCCCCAAGGTCCTATGTAGGGACAGCCGCCCTCGGCTGTCCAGTCGGCGATGCCGACGGTATCGCACGAGCCGATAAAAAAAGCCGCCCTTGCGGGCGGCTCCCTAGCGAAATTCCAGAACTACGCAGCAGTCTCCTCCGCAGAGGCCGGCACAAACGGCTCGTCGTAGCTCCCTCCATAAATCGAGGGCACCTTCGATCCCATCGGCCGCAGATAGGTCGCCAACTCGCCGCGATGATGGATGGAGTGATTGTTCAGGAATCCCAGATACGCCACCGCGGGCAAATTGAACACGCCGAAGAACTCGATCGGTGTCGTCAACTGCTCTGCTGTGAGGGCCTGCACTTTCGCAATGCCGCGTTTCATATTCTCGTCATACCAGGCCACCACTTCAGCCGAGGTCTCCGGTTTCTTCTCGGGGTTTTCCATCTTGAAGTTGAGGTCGGCAATGCCATCGAGGAACTGCACGTCAGTGTTTGCAATATGCCACGCCAGCTCCTTTGCCGTGCGCGCATTGGGATCGGGACGATAGTCCGACTTGGCATCCGGGATCGCCGCAATCACTTTCTTGGTGGTTTCCGCTTCGCGCGCAATACCATCCAGCATCATGGCGCGCATGCCAAGAGCAAAATCAGGAGTCATGCCTGCAGACATAGTTCTTCTCCTCGTATTGAAATGTTTTGTTCTTTCGGGGCTGAATCGACACAGAGACGCCAGCCGCGTCCCTGGCCATAGATGTCACTACGAACCGTGGCGTCGCAAATTATACGCCCACCGGCTGTTTGCTGCGCACCGGAACCGGAGTGAACCAGCTATGCCGGTCGCTCTTCTCCCCGCGCACAATGGCGTAAAACTCCTTCTGAATCGCCTTCGTGATCGGCCCAATCCCCGCGCCCTTGCCGACCTTAATCTTGTCGACTGATCGGATCGGCGTGACCTCCGCCGCGGTTCCGGTAAAGAAGGCTTCATCGGCGATGTAGAGCATCTCCCGTGGAATTGGCTGCTCCGCGATCACAATGTTCAAGTCGCGCGCGATCTGCAGCACCGAGTCTCGCGTAATCCCGGGCAGCACCGAGTTGCCCAGCGGAGCCGTGATCAGCTTGTCACGATGCACGATGAAAAGATTTTCACCCGACCCCTCGCTCACCAATCCGTTCGAATCCAGCGCAATCCCTTCTACGTAGCCGTTGGCGATCGCTTCCATCTTGATGAGCTGTGAATTCATATAGTTCGCGCCTGCCTTCGCCATGGCTGGCAAAGTGTTGGGGGCAAGCCGCGTCCACGAAGAGACGCAGACATCCACCCCCTCGCCGTCGCCGCTCAGATATTTTCCCCAGGGATAATTGCAGACATAGACCTCCACCGGGCAGTTCAGCGGATTCACCCCCGCGTCGCCATATCCGCGAAACACTACCGGGCGGATGTAGCACGGCCACGCCCCGTTATGCCCGACCGTATCCAGCATGCCCTTGGTGATTTCGTCGCGCGTGAAAGGGATCTCCATGCGGTAAACCTTGGCCGAATCGACCAGCCGCTGGATGTGTTCGGTGGCCCGAAAGATCGCCGGGCCCGAGGGCAGCTCATAGCAGCGGATGCCTTCGAAAACCGAGGAACCATAGTGGACGACGTGCGACATCACGTGCAGCGTCGCGTCGTCCCAGTTGATGAGCTTGCCGTTGTGCCAGATCTTGTCGGTCTTCTGGATGGGCATCAAAACTCCTTGCAGGAATAGTTTGAGTAACGAGGCCGAGGCATCCTCGGGCAGCCAGGGAAAGTATCAAGTAACCAAGGCGCGGAACCGACCAGCGTTACCCTCCATTATATCCGAGTCCAAAATCCGCTCTTCGGCCCACAGAGTTTCAAAAGCACGACTGTACTCTCCAAATCGGGTGCCCACCCTTGTCGCGTTTTTTGCGACAGGGTGGGGATTTTTCTCGTGCCGCAGGCCGATTACGCTGGAACCCTGCCAGCAACACCCTATTGCCGTTGACCACGCCGCCCGCAAATAATAATCAGTCAAAACCTCCCCGAAAATTCACAGCTTATTAACCACGATGTCCGAAAATCGCTCTATCCTTAGCCATTGGTGATTCAATCCCAATCTCAGGGCCAGGACAAGGAAAAGCAGCGGCCGAACCGCGCTGACGGGCCTCCCAAAGCTGGGCGCCGTCCGCGTTCTCGTCCATCGGATACTGTCATGAGCAGTGCACTCCCAACTCCGACCCCCGAACCCGCCCACCACTACATCGTGCGCCGCACCGTGGAAGCCTGCCGCCTCGCCAAAGACGCGGCCGGAGCGGCCGCCGAAGGTATCGCCACTGGATCGCCCGCGCTCCTTTCCTCCCTCCGCCAGCGCGAGCGCGAACTCGACACGCTCGACATGGAAATCGACGGCGGCGTTACCAGTGCCATTACCGAAGTCGGCCCCGCCGAAGCCCGCGAACTGCTGGCCTGCATGAAGTTCATGATCGGCCTCGAGCGCATCGGAGACCTGCTGCTCAGCTTCGCCAACAGTGCCCATGCCGCCGGTGCCCGCATCGACTCCGAAGACACTCGCGATCTTACCCAGATGGCAACCATCCTCGAGAAGATGCTGACCGACTGCGCCGACTCCTTCTCCAATCGTGAAATCGGCAAAGCCATCGACGTCCTCCGCGCCGACGCCGAAATGGACCGCCTGCGCAATCTCATCTTCCTGCGCCACATCGAGAACCCCGAGAACGTTCATCGCCAGGCCAGCCTGCAAGTCATCTTCATGACGCAGTCGCTCGAGCGCGCCGGCGACCACGCCAAAAACCTCGCCGAAGAAGTCTGCCACTTCGTCAGCGGACACACTGTCCGTCATGTCCTCATGGCCTACGACAAGCCCGTCGAGCAAATGTTCATCGACTACCTGCGCCGTCGCGACCAGCACAGATAGTGGAGCGGCGGACGCCCTCGTCCGCCGGCTGATGGCCACGCTTGCAAAAAGAACAGGAAATTTTTCTCGCTCCGACACGCCATCAGAGTTTGATGATAGAAAGACAGCTCACGTTATGCGGCTCCTGCTCTGTGTGATCACCGGACTTGCCGGGTTGTTCGCCGCGAGCCCTCTGGCGGCCCAGCTTCCCTTCTACACCGATGATCCCGCCGTAACCGACCCTGGAGTCTTGCACTTCGAATTCTTCAACGAATTTGATGGCCTGCAATCCTCGCAGTTCCCCGACCTGCGGCAGAACACGGCCAATTTCAAGATCAACTACGGGCTGAAGCACAATCTCGAACTCGATCTGGACTTTCCGTATCTAAATATTTACCGCGCGGCGGGAACTGCGTCGGCAACGGGTTTCGGGGATACCGACCTGGGCATCAAGTGGAACTTTCACAAGGCATCGGCAGGGTCATGGGTCCCGGCTCTGGGCGCCAGCTTTTACACCGAATTTCCGACCGGCGACGAGCAGAACGGCCTGGGTTCAGGCTTGAGCGATTACTGGCTGAATATGATCGCGCAGAAGCCCTTCACCGAAAAAATCCGCATGAACGCGAACTTCGGCTTTCTCTTCGCCGGAAATACCAGCACCGGCGCAATTGGGGTTCAAACCAAGCGCGGCCACGTGTTCACCGGCGGCCTCTCGCTCCTGCGCGACTTCACTCCGCGTCTCTCGCTCGGCATCGAAGGCTACGCCGGTTTTGCCGACACCTCCGGCCTCGGTCGAACCCAGCTGCAAGGCTTGGTCGGGGGCGAATATATGATCCGCGACGGCTTCAGCTTCACCTTCGGACTGCTTGGCGGAAAATACGAGGCGAGCCCCAGAGTAGGCGGCCAACTCGGATTTTCCGTTGATCTCCCCATGGTTAAAAACCGCAGGCAGACAGCCCGCTTGGTTTTCTAAACGGCCAAACATGCTCTGCCAATTAAGCTTCGAAACCTTGAAACCTTGAAACTTTGAAACCTTGAAACTTTGAAACCTTGAAACCTTGAAACCTTGAAACGTTATCCCTCGACCACTTCCTCCTCCCGCCGCCACACCGCGATTCCCGGCGCTCCCTGCGCCAGCAGGCCCAAGCTCCCCATCCGCGAAGCCGGAGCCAACAAATCGGCCGGCGCGAGCCCAAGCGCTTCCTCCGGGCCAGAGGTGTGACCCTCAAGGATCGGCTTGTTCGGAATCGTCTCGTAAGCATAGCCCGACAGTACAACCGGATTGAGTGCGCCAAAGCTCATGCGTGCCCAGCCATAGTGCACCTGCCCTTGAATGATGAACTTCAGGCCAAGATAACGGTCCTGCTTGTTGAGCCACGGCCCAAACACCGTCGAGTACGGCCCGTAAGCATAACCGCCGGCCATGAGCACTCCGTAGCTGTAAAACGTGTTGGTGACAAACTTCTCGCCGTTTGCGACCGGCATGCCAAAGAATCCGGCAGCCGCTCCACCAACTTTCACCGCTTCTCGTATCGCGTTGCCGTTCACCTTCGGAGCGACGACCACGAAAAACAGGTGCGAGATATGGTTCGAACTGACCAGGAAATCCGGAATGCCGTCGTGGTTGAGGTCGATGTTCAGCTTGCCATCCAGCGTGCTGTTGGCTGGCGTGTAGACAATGTGCGCGGATGCAGGCTGCGAAAACGACAGCAGCGACACTCCGGCCGCGCCTGCGGCTGCCACATACGCCACCAGCTTTTTTTCGAGAGCGCAATCGATCCGCGCGGTAGCGCGCGACGAAGTTGAATTCTTCAATGGAACTGACATGATAATCCTCGGCTCGAACAGATTTGACTACGCGGCCCTAACTGCGAATGCTGCTTCAGATGGGGGATTATCGGGGGTTTGATCGGAAAGACGGTTGAGGTGTTGACCGGGAACGTGATCGGCAGGGTCAAGCCTTGCCGTTTTACCGCGCCAGAAGGAACGTGCCGCGCTACGACGTAGGGAACCATGACCGTTCTCCAGCAAGCGGAATAATCAGGAGCCCGGGCCCACAACCAGCGAGAATTTTCCTCGTGCGCTAGGGAGAAGTCAAGAAGATTGCGAGCAGAGTAGGTCGCTCACTAGGTAGCTGCGTCATCCTGAGCGAAGCCGCTTTTCAGGCGTAGCGAAGGATCTCCCGCTCAACCGGCTTGGAGCGTCAGCCAAATGTACTGCTACCGCTAAGTCAGCGACTCCAAAATCGCTAAGTGAAAGGGAAGCAAACTAACAATCTCGAATATGCGAAGTATCTCCTCTAAACCTTGGCATTCTCCTGCAAGATGACATTTGTTATCCAGCCCAGCACGGCCTCATCTCTGGCTCCAGTCTGTGTGATGAACACGTCCTGGCAATCGTCGATCTTATTCATGACTTCCGCGGCGTCCGCCAGAGAAGCATCTTGCCGGACCACGCCGAATGCCTGAGCCATTCGCCGAAGGCCTTGATCCTGGTTAAGCAAATCCTGCACCGTCAGCGCCGCGACCTCGGTTGCGGATTTCCCCTGGCGTGTCAGGCCGACAATGAATTTGTCGATGATACTGCGATGCAAAATATATTGTGCTTCTCCTTTGTCGCCCAGAATCGGTACCCGATTCCCCTTCTTCTGGCTCTCCAGTTCACTCAGGAGATCGTTCAGTTTGAGCTTGTCAGCCGCCAGACTCTTCGAGAACATCTGTGCCTTCGGAATCATTTTCAGATTGGCCGGCGTCGACTTCAGCTTTTCTTGCGGCGTGATCTGTTTTGCCAGATCGGTCACGCTCTTGGTCGCCGCTTCAAAGTTCTCCTTGGAGAAGTAATACGCCAAAACGGTTCCAACCCAGGTGCCCAGAAGCGGCAGGACGCTGCCCAGTACGCGTGTGCCGGCATCCTCTTTATCAGCAGCATAATGAATGACCAGGATCGCTAGGGTTGCAACCGATGTAATCGACAGAACCATCACTCCGATGGCCAGCCAGAATCTTGTCGATTTCCAGTCGCTTTGCGGAGCGTTTGTAGGATCGGGCATTTGAAAACTCCCTTGCATGTGACTCTGGGCGCTTCGGAAGAAACCAGCAGATGTTAGTCGAGCCTGCCAGAAAGTCAAGCGACTTTCGCAACTCAAAGGTCTCACTGACCCCTGTATCAAGCGAGCAAGTGTGCGCGGCGCCAGACTTTTGTGATGGCCCGCGAATGTCAGGTGTGCGATGATCGCCGCGTGTCACGGATTGACAAGATCGTCAGCGAGTACCGCGATAAGAGACGGGGCGGCTCTGCCACCGTTCGCGCGCGGGACGTGACCGAGGCGGTCGCGATCGCAGAGCGGCTCAAGGCGCTCGGCGAAGCCCACTGGTTCCGCGGGCAAATTCAGGACTGGCCGAAAGTTGCTCCGACGATTTGGCGTCTTCCCCCCGAGCGCCTGGAGGATGCCAAGCAGCAGGTCGCGCGCCTCGCAGACTGGGCACGCATCACCCCGGGTATGCAGGAACTCTCGGCCGCTCCCGATGCGCTGCTGGCAGTCGCGCAGCACTATGGCGTTCCCACTCCGTTCTTGGACTTCACCACCGAACCACGCATTGCCGGGTTCTTCGCGACCAACGGATACTCGCAGGATTGCGTCGAGAGCGTGATCATTTGCCTCGATATCGAAGAGGCAGGCCGGCGATGGCAAGAAGTTGCGCGCGAGCGAACTCTACCGGTTCCGGAATTATTGACTCTGGACGTTCCCAATCTCTGGCGCCTCGAGGCCCAGCACGGCGCCTTTGTGTGGTGCCCCTACGACTCTCTCGACGCACCCTTCCGCCTCAGCAGAATCCTCTTTCCTGCCACTGATTCCTGTGGCGTGGCGCAAGCCGACATCTATCCGCAGCGGGAAAGCCCCCTCGAGCAACTCCTGAAGCAGTTTTTTCAGGCAGAAAAGAATCGAGGCGGACTTAAGCCCATGCTCGAGTACATGGAGAGCCAGGGGGTTGCATTTAACAGCTTCGAATTTCCGGATGACGAGTACAGCGCCGAAGCGTTTGTTAGACCTCCCGAACCCCATCCATCGTGGGAGCCCGAGTCAATTCGGCCATGGCTTGCCCTCGAACGGGAATACTGGCAGAACTGCGCCGTCGGTCCCGAGGTCCGGCTCGAGTTTGGCGTCGAGGAACCGCATCTGATGGCGATGCACCTGGCGATTCGCCTCATGGGAATTTGCGAAGACGACCCAGGCCTTCGGAGCCGTTCGCCAAAGTGGAAAGTCGCGGTGCCCTATATCTCCGACGAAGCTAGGGAGTCTCTGCGATCAACGCTCCAGCAGGTCTGGGATGGGATGACGCGCCTGCCGTACACGATCAAACAAATCGCGTGGGCGATGGGTACTGCGGCGGGACTGTTCGTGGCCAAAGCAGAGGAGGGCAGCGCGAACAAAGCGGCCGAAGCATTCTTCGGCGAGGTCACTCCCATCGAGGTCGCGCGGAGCGACTCTCGCTCTTACGCGGGGGCATGGGTCGCTGATGGTGCGATCCGGAAGGCAGTTCGCGACGATTTCGAGGCGCTGCTGCTGCCGTTGACGCGCGAAAACATTCTAAAGTACCCATTCAACCTTCTGATGACCGCCCGCAACCCGCGCTTACTCTTCGACTTCAACCGCCTGACCGAACTGTTCGCCAGCCAGATCATCCCGACGCAAGTTGCCCTGGATGACCCTCATCATGCCACGGTATTTTCTCCAGCCCGCGTCCATATAATCGGCCCGGCGTAGCGCAGGCCGCGATCGATCGAAGTGACGGGCCCACCACGCTTCCTCCAAAACAGCAAGTCCACTCTAGTAGGCATGAAATCCACAAAGAATACCCTCGAAAGTAGACATTTCTTCCACAGTCTAAGTAGTTGCAAATCTTGGCGCGCCAAAATGCGCAGTAAAAGATTCAGAAGGATAGCGCCAGCGACCCCGTGTGTTTTCCACAATGTTCCTGCAGGAACATTGCTAGCAGCATTGCTAGCATAAGACCCGCCAAAAGCGCACTCCGTCTAGGCTCGGGACTCCAAGCCGTTACCATCGCCATTCCTCACGCCGCTTTTGCGTTGACTCTTGCTGCGAGCCACTTCTACCATCCGGTCAAACCAGACCTCGTGCGTCATCCTGTCCGGGCGAAGCAAATGCTCGGGGCGCAGCGGTCGCAAAGGGCGTGCCATGAACAATTCACATCGTAGTCAAAATTCTCAAACTACAAGTGTGTCGCAGCGTGCGGCGGCGAAACAAAAGGGTTTCGCCCGCATAGCGCCCGTCGTCGTAATTCTCTTTCTCGTCGCATCAGGCGCGTTGGCTGCGCCGCAGTATCAAGACCGCGATCATGATCGCGACCATGACCGCAACCGCTTCGGCGATCGCACCATCTTCATTCTTTCCTACGAGCGCACTACGCGCGACTTCGGTGGAGGCAACGGCGGCCGCCCCTCGCCCGACGCGCAGTGCGAGCCCGGATTCGTCGCCGTCGGATTTCACGTGCAGACCGGCGAGTTCGTCAACCAAGCCTGGCTCGACTGCGCGCCCATGCGCTCCGATGGATCGCTGGGCGAAGAGCGCCGCATCACCACACGTACCGGCAGTCCAGGTGGCCGCCCCATCTCTGATGCGATGTGCCCCGACGGCCTCGCGCTGCGTGGCCTGCGCGGCCGCACCGGAGCTTCCATCGACGAAGCAGCGGGAGAGTGCAGCCAGGTGCGCGAGATGTCGGAGCGCGACAATCCCCGCACAGAACTCACGCAACCGGTGATGCGTCCGCGGCCGGGCGGACGTCCCAGTGAAGCGCAATGTCCCGCGGGATCAGTCGTCACCGGCTTCCGCTCCATGAGCGGTGAATACATGGACCACCTCTGGATAGTCTGCTCGGAACTGCGCCGGACGTACTAGTTGAATGGAGCCCGGGGCCGCATTTCCTCTGGGCAGGAGCCGCCACAACTTTAGACAGTTAGCGCCGCAACTCTTGCTCCTTGAGTTCTTGTCACTCCGGGGGCGGACGAATGCATCCGCCCCCATAGTCGTTTCCCTAAGCACACTCTTCAAACGATCGCGCTTGCGTCGATACTCCTGTGATGGGACGAGCTGCTGTTCGTTCTCCTCTGCGAATGAGCACGATCGCTCCCAGAATTGCTATCGACGCCAGCGCGACACGCAGCGTCAGCGGTTCGGACGCGAGCAGCCATCCCAGCAGCACTGCGACCACTGGATTCGCGTAGGTGTGGGTCGCTACCAGGGCAGGCGGGCAGCGCTGCAGGAGCCACGTGTAGGCGGTGAACGCGACGATCGATCCAAAGAAAATCAGATACGCCAGGCCGAAGATCGACTTGAATGAAATGTTCGTCCACTGCACTGCGTGAAATTCGCCAGTGAGCGCAGCGGACGCGAGCAGCATGACCGCGCCGCAAACCAGCGGCACCGCGGTGCGGGCCAGAGCATCCGTCGGCAGCTTCAAGCGCGGAGAGAGAACCACGCCCGCCGACCACGCAAACGATCCCAGCAATACAGCCAGCAAGCCAAGCAGGCTTGAACCCTTCATCGTTAGTTCGGCGCGCATCAGCAACGCTACGCCGATTACGCCCAGAGCTAAGCCGGCCGCGCTGAGTCGGCTGATCTTCTGCTGACCCATCAGCCACGCCAGCATCAGAATAAACATCGGTTCAGTCGCGATGAGCAGCGCTGCCAGTCCCGAGCCAACGTACTGTTCCGCCCAATGCAGCGTGCCATGACCAACTAAAAAGAAGAGCGCGCCCACGACTGCGCCAGCCAACCAGTGCTCGCGCTTCGGGCGGTATCCGCGCGCGACAGCCCAGGCCAAAAGAATTCCTCCCGCGACAGTGTGGCGGATGCCCGCAGTGAGCAGGGGAGGAATCGTTTCAACCGCATAGCGAATGGCGAGGTACGTCGAGCCCCAGACGAGATAAATGGCGGCGAAAGCCAGCGCGAGCTTGATGTTGTCGATGTTGAACCGGGGCGATGATGGGCGTGGATTGCTCACGAGCGCAGGCCTGCCTCCTATGTGTATCAGCTTTTCGTGTTTCAGTTCGCCTTGCCGCGCCATGGCGTCGCGGATGATGGCCAGGATTTGCGCCGGTTGGTCGAGGAACATGATCTAACCTCCTAAAGTATGTTTGAAGGTTAGGTAAAGGTTATGCTTTCGAATCTAACTTGTCAAGGGAGATTTAACGGTTAGATAATGGGTCAGGCATGATTCGAACAGCCAAAAAGAAACAAGCGCGGCGGAGGCCGCCAAAGTTTGACCTCACCGCGGGAGTAGTATGCCTGGATTTCGTCAACACGCTGGATGACCGCTTCAAGACCGAGCAGAAAGAATTGCTCAAGGACTATGTCGACGTCGCCCGTTTCGCGGAGGACACGGGCATACTTCCCGCGCATGCCGTGGACCGCTTGATGGCTCTGAGCCAGGCGTCGCCGGCGCAAACGCAGAAAGCGCTGGCTGCGGCTGTGCAATTGCGCGAGGCGATCTTTGAAGTGTTTTGGGCTCACTTGAAAAAGAAATCGGTTCCGGCGGCGGCGCTGTTTACGTTGAACCAGTACGTGCAGGTGGCGGCACAACATCTGAAGCTCACGCCTGTGAACGGGCATTACGAGTTTCGATTCGAGGAAGCCTCGAACAATCTTGAGGCACCGCTGTGGCCGATCGCGCGCGCTGCCGGGGAGTTGCTGGCTTCGGAACAACTGGAGTTTGTGCGCGCCTGCGCATCGGAAGCTTGCCAGTGGCTGTTTCTCGATTCGAGCAAAAATCACCGACGGCGCTGGTGTGACATGAAGCAGTGCGGCAATCGCGCGAAGGCGCGCGCATTCTACGAGCGCGAGAAAAAAGACAATTGATCGCCGATTTCTCGCTGATCGCCAGCCTCCTGTCGAACGAAGGTAACCTCGACCGACCAATCTTCACTTAGTAACATCAGGCATCGTGGAGCGGGAGATCCCTCGCTTCGCGTGAAATGCGGCTGCGCTCGGGATGATGACTGCTCAAGATTCAGACGCCGAATTTTTCAATTGGCCACCACCAGAAGATTCAGGAGTTGACCTTATGACGAATCAGAATGCCTTCAATTCCACGTCGAGTTCCCACACCTCTGTTGTTGCTTTCCGCGTCGCTGCACTGTCAGTTCTTGTGCTGGTTCTATCGCTTGCCGCGAATGCAGCTGGCAAGACGAAAGCCGCGAAGCCCTGCGAGTTTTCCGATGCTTCTTTCGATGTAGCGACCAATGCGCACGCGCTGGAGGATTATCAAAATGCCATCGCGGAACTTCTGAAGGAGAAGAAATTCAAGGATCTGGATTGCCTGGCCAACGAGGCGCGGGCAGGTAAGACGCGCTTTTCCGGCGGCGCGTGGAAGCTGCGCCAGCTTTATATCGGTCTCGATTCTCCGCGCCCGGGGCATCCGACAGAGGTGGAGTGGAAGGCGCACATGAAGCTGATCGAGAACTGGAAAGACAGCTATCCCAAGTCGGTGACGGCTCCGATCGCACTCGCCGAGTCGTACGTATCGTATGGTTGGGCGGCGCGGGGGACGGGATATTCCGACGACGTCAGCCAGAGCGGCTGGAAATTGTTTGGGCAGCGGGCGGCGAAGGCGAAACAAATTCTCAATGACGCGGCGGTTGGCGGCGTGAAGTGTCCCGACTGGTATATCGCGATGCAACTGGTGTCGCGGGCGGAAGGCTGGCCTTTGGAGCAGGCTAGAGATCTATTCCTGAAGGCGGCTAAGTTCGAGCCGGGTTACCAATACTATTACCGGGTATTTGCGGGCTATCTCCAACCAAAGTGGAGCGGGAAGGAAGGCGATGCGGCGCGATTTGCCGAAGAGTGGGCCGACCGGATTGGCGGCGAGGCCGGAGACCTGCTTTATTACCAGATTGCTGAAGTGATCGTATGCGCCTGTGCCGATCCTGAGTTCGGACATTTTTCGTGGGCGCGCGCCCAGAAAGGATTCGCGGCCCTCGAGAAAACCTACGGCCCTTCGCTGGTCAGCGTGAACGCGTTTGCCTTGATGGCGACAAAGAATACGGAGTGGGTGCTGGCCGATACCGAGTTCAAGCGCATCGGCGACCAGTGGGTGAAAGACACCTGGACCTCGGAGCAGTGGTTCAATCAGATGAGAGGCTTATCCGCACAATTGGCGCCGCAGAAGAGTGCTCTTCTCGGCAACCGCAGGGAAGCCGGGGACAATCAGCGGACCAAGGAAGGCCAGGAGTATCAGAAAGAAGCCGAGCACAAGCTTCTTGCATATGAGCAGAAGTGCCTGAAAGAGGCCGGCGTGGGCGAGCCGAAGTTTGATGTTCTGTTGCTGGTTGCCAAAGACGGCGACATTCAGGACATGAAGTCCGATCAGACGCCGGGGCAGTTCAGCACTTGTGTGTCGCGGGCGCTGTATGTGGCTCACGCCAACAAAGAGACGCCTCTTCCGGCTCCACCGCGTGATGGATATTGGGTGATGATCACGCTGGATCCGAGTGTGGTGTCGGCTTCAGTTAAGTAACGCTCAGCAGCTGAAGCCGCAGTTGAAAAGAACTGCTTCATCGCAGCGGTGAACCGCTGCGCCACCGCGAAGTGCGCGCGGGCGAGGGCGCCCGCGCCACATCCGAATCTGCCTGCGTCCATTTCCCACCCTCGTTCCATTTCTACACAGCTAGGATTTGTCCCAAAGACGGAAGCGACTCAACCGGTTACCGATTTGCGCCGAAGTAACGATCAGCAGCCGTGGAACGCGGGACTGTCTGCGTGGCTCGGCTTCGGAGACAGACATGAATTGGTTCAGCAACCTGAAGGTCAAGCACAAGCTGGGAGTGGGCTTTGGCATCATCCTCTGCCTCATGATCGGGCTTGGCATTTTTTCTCTGGTGGAACTGGCCAAGGTGAATCGCCTATCGGTCGAAATCTCCACCAACTGGATGCCTAGCGTCCGGGTGCTGGGGCAGATTCGCTATGACATCGCCGACATTCGGAAGAAAGAATTGAACGTACTGCTGGCACCGGACTCCAAGCTCGCGGAGCGTTTCGAAAACGAAATTAAAGAAGTTGACGCGCGGCTGGATTCTCACCTGAAGGAGTATGAGCCGATGGTCTCAGGTGAGGACGAACGCCGATTCCAGCAGGAGATCCTGGAGGATATCGCGCACTACCGGAGCCTGCGGGCGCAAGTCTTCGATCTCTATGGGCAAGGCAAGAAAGCCGACGCGACGCAGTTGTGCCAGACCCAGGGAAAGGCGTCGGTCGAGGCGGTGACGGTGAAAATTAATGAAGACTCATTGCTCAACGAGCGTGGAGGGCAGGAATCGACCAAGGCAGCTGCGGACGCGTATACGACGGGGCGCTACTGGATCTTCGGGTTGCTGATCGCGGGTGTGCTGGCGGGCGTGTTTTTGACCATTGCAATTACTGGCTCAATTGCGCGCCCGGTGCAGGATTCGATGGTGGTGCTGGAGTCGCTGGCGCAGGGTGATCTTACGAGGACCCTGCACATCAAGAGCAGCGATGAAATCGGAGTAATGGCGGGGGCGCTGAACGAGACCATCGATGTGCTGCGGGGAACGATTGCGACGATCAATCAGAGCGCCGAGCAGGTGACGGGTGCAATCGAGGAAATTTCGTCGGGCGCCAACCAGACGGCGGAAAGTTCGCGGCATCAATCCGACGAAGTGGGGCAGGCAGCGACGGCCATGCACGAAATGTCCTCGACGGTACAGCAGATTTCGGACAATTCGCAGAAGGCGGCGAACACTTCGCGGGAGGCGGCGCAAGCGGCGCAGCAGGGAGGGCAGATCGTGGAAGAAACGCTGGCCTCGATGCGCAACATTGCCAGCGCAACTTCGAAGACGGCGACGAAGGTATCGGAGTTGGGACAGAGGTCGCAACAGATTGGCCAGATCATCGCGGTCATCGACGATATTGCGGACCAGACGAACCTGCTGGCCCTGAATGCGGCGATTGAAGCCGCACGGGCGGGTGAACAGGGGCGCGGCTTCGCCGTGGTGGCCGACGAGGTGCGCAAACTGGCGGAGCGGACGACCAATGCGACGAAGGAGATTGCGGCCACGATTGAATCAATTCAGAAAGAGACGAAGAACGCCGTAGAAGCGATGGAAGATGGGAGCCGCGAGGTGGAGTTGGGAATGGAGAAGACCGCGGCGTCGGGAACGGCGCTGACGCGGATCATCCAGATGTCGGGGGATGTGGGAGACATGATCACGCAGATCGCCACGGCGGCGAAGCAGCAATTCGCGGCGACGGAGCAGATCAACACCAATATGGGCGCGATTTCCGCAGCCACGCACCAGGCCTCGCAGGTCGCGCAGCAGACCGCGAAAACGTGCAGCAACCTGTCGAGCCTGGCGCTCGATCTGCAGAAAGTGGTGAGCCAGTTCAAGCTGGAGGCGCAGACGCGGCCGCAGGGCGGAAGGGCGTCACGGGCCGCTGGCGCTGCCGCCGCCGGGAGATGAAGGTAACGGCTTTCCCATCCTAACGCCGCAAAGAACGCGGCGTTAGGATGAGGTGCCCAAGCGAAGAGTCTTTGCTCAACTGACTGTTAGTCTCCGGTACCACAGCTGCAAATACCTTTGCCGCTGCCGACCAGAGCAATGGCATAGCACTCTCTGCCAAGGCGCGAAATTTCGCCGGCGCTGAGAGTGGCATCTTGCGAAGCCCCCTCGGTAACCGCGAAGCCGCCGCTCTGGATGTGTGTCGTCCACGACCGAATGGCAGCCACCGGGTGCACAACCGTAGGAAGCGGGCAGGTGCCCGACACAGGGATGGTGGAGGCGATCTTGATCAGGCCGGTGGTCAGGGTCACGCCCGTGAGTGGGTTGACCGTGACATCCTTGTCGATCGAGAGCGTGCGGAGGCCATCGGGAGTGAGCAAGCAACTGCAGCAGGCGCTCAACTCCTGTTCTGGATCAAAGACGTAGATGCTGGCGCAGATGTTGCCCGAAGCATAGGTGCCGGGGTTGGTGATGCGAAGAGTCGCATCGGGAGCACCTGCGGTATTGGCATTGGCGAAATAGTCGACCTTCAAAGTATCGACAGGGATCGTGGTTTGCGCCCATGCGGAGCCGGCGCATAAAACAAGCATCGAAACGAACGCTGTCAGCAGTGCAATTTTGCGCATTATGGTCCTCCTTGCCAGATGACGCCACGTAGCTGGGGGAGGAATAGCCTGATGGCGATTCCATCTCACTCTCCTCAGAAGGGGCCGAGGCTGCAAGTCCCCACACGCATTAGTTCGGGTTCACTAACTGATTTCAATCAGGAGATGCGTGTGATTGTAATCACACGTCGTAGTGCTAAGGTGCGGATTCTATTTTGACAGCGCGTGCCATCAGGCGTTCGCAGGTGAATGAGGGTGCAGGAACGCGGTGGAGGCTTCGCGGTCTTCTCGCTACTCCGAGAGACGCGAACGCAGTCGTCGATCATGTTGCTGGCGTAAGACGAGTTGCTCAGCCGCTTTCGCCTCGATGGAAATGCGCGGGCGGGGCGCCCGCGCCACATTTTCGCTGTCATCTTATGATTGCTGCGGCGGCTCGATTTACAATCGGGCCGCTTGGCACAACTAATCACGGAGGTTCTGGGATGCTTCGCTTGCTTGCAGTCTTTGTTTTGTCGGCATGTTTTCTTTCCGGTGCGGCGCTGGCGCAGAATGTGGTGCGCTACACCACGACCAACGACAACGTGAAATATCTCTTCGCGACGGCGGAGCCGGTGCTGCATTTGAAGCCGGGAGACATTCTCGACACGAACACGCTGGATTGTTTTGGCAACGGGCTGAAGAAGCCGGGCGACACGCTGCGCATGGGGAAGGGAGACAATCCGCTGGCCGGGCCGTTTTATGTGGAGGGTGCGGAGCCGGGGGACACGCTGGCGGTGAAGATTATCGATTTGCAGGTGGATGGAGAATACGGCGTGGGCGCGTTCTCGCCGGGATTCGGGTCCATCAATTC
Organism: Candidatus Solibacter sp.; assembly: GCA_035501655.1. GTDB lineage: Bacteria > Acidobacteriota > Terriglobia > Terriglobales > Acidobacteriaceae > Sulfotelmatobacter. The sequence continues at coordinate 138,240 of DATJVU010000040.1, read as the reverse complement.
GTCGCACTACACGCCGGTTCTGGAGGCGAAGCCGCTCGAAGAAAGAGTCTGGTTTTACAAAATTAATCATGACGACAATACGGCGACGTTCAAGGCGAACGATTCGAATTTCTCGGTGAAGATTCCCATGCATCCGTTTTTTGGCTGTATCGGTGTCGCGCCGGCGACCGGCGAGGCGCGCAGCTCGATTGTGCCGGCGGAGTTTGGCGGGAACATGGATTCTCCGGAGGCGAGCGCGGGGAATACGGTTTATTTTCCCGTGAACGTGAAGGGCGGGCTGCTTTATCTCGGCGACGGCCACGCCGCGATGGGCGATGGCGAAGCGGCGGGCTCGGCGATTGAAGTGCCGCTCAAGGCCAAGGTGCAGGTCTCGGTGATCAAAGGCCGAACGATCGACTGGCCGCAATTTGAAAACGATGACGCGATCATGACTGTGGGAGCGTATCGTCCGCTGGAAGACGCTACGCGGATTGCGCTGACCGAGCTGGTGCACTGGATTCATCGCGACTACGGATTGTCGGAGATGGACGCGTACGAGTTGCTTTCGAAGGTGGCGAAGCTGCATTTGAACGAGATGGTGGATCCGAATTATGTGGTGGTGGCTTCGGTGGAGAAGAAGTATTTGCCGAAGAGGAAGTAGAGAGGCGGACCTCGGACCTTGGACCTCTGACCGCGGGCCTTGCGGCATTGCGCGGGCGAGGGCGCCACGCGCCACATTTAAGAAAAATGCCCACTCAAGCCCACAGACGGCTTGAGTGGGGCAACCACTCTTTCTTCTCTTACGCCTTCACGATTTTCTTTGCGTTCGCGTCCCAGACTGCCGTGGTCTTCTCGAAGTACGAGAAGTTGGCCAGGTGGCAGCCGATTGACGTGTTATTGCCAAAGACTTCGTTCTCGACGACCGGCTTGCGCGTGCGAACAGCATTGTAGAAGTTCGCCTGATGGTCAACCGTGTCGCTGTAGCCCGGAGGATTGGCGTAGCTTTCTCCCTCGTGATCGACCTTCGAAGCTAGCGCGGCCGGCTCGGGATGTTCCTTGTGCCACTGGTCGAGGTAAGCATCACGCATCTCTTTCGGCCATCCGTAGACGGAGTAGCCTTCGGGCTCGGGGCGCGTGTCTTCGGGGCGATAGGTCAGCGTGCTGTCTTTGATGATCAACGTGCCCTTGGTGCCGTAGAAGGCGATGAACTCTCCGCCGTTGTTGTTGAGGTTGCAGCGCAGAGTCACGCGGAAATTCGGATAGTCGTAGAGCGTCTCGATGAGATCGGGGAACTCGCGGCCATCTTTGAAGTGGAAGAGTCCGCCGCTCGACTCGGCACGCTGCGCAGGCTGATTGGTGCCGGTGATGAAGTGAATGCCGCTCAACAGGTGCACGAAGAGATCGCCGCCGAGGCCTTCTCCGTAATCGCGGAAGCAGCGCCAGCGGAAGAACCGGACGGGATCGAACGGGACTTTGGGAGCCTGACCTAGGAACGAATTCCAGTCGATCGTCTTTTCGCTGGCATCGGGCGGAATGGGATAGACCCATGCGCCCGAGGGCGAGTTGCGATCCCAATAAGCGTTGATGGAGAAAACTTCGCCGAGTTTGCCCGAGTCGTAAATCTCTTTCGCCTTCGCATAGAGAACGGAACTCACGCGCTGGCTGCCCACGCAAACCATGCGATTGTTCTTGTGCGCGGCTTCGACCATGGCGAAGCCGTCTTCGACCGTGTGCGACATGGGCTTTTCGCAATAGACGTCTTTGCCGGCCGCGACGGCGTCCAGGAAAATCTGCCGGTGGTTGTGATCCATCGTTGCGATGAGGACGGAGTCGACATCTTTGCGATCGAGAATGCTGCGGTAGTCGCGCGTGGCGGTGACGCTCGGATTCTTTACTGCTTCGCGCGCTGCGGTATGGCGGCTGTCATAAAGGTCGCAGACCGCGACGCACTGGATGCCGGGAACGCTGAGTGAGGCCTCGAGATGTTCGCAGCCGCGAACGCCGGTGCCGATGGAGGCGAAGCGGATGGTGTCACTCGGGGCGACCGGGCGTCCGGCGCCAAAAAGTTTTTGCGGTTGAAGAATGACGCTTGCGGCGGAGGAGGCGGCGAGGGCTCCGGCGCCGAGATGGATGAATTTGCGACGAGTCAGGGGATATTTGGACATGGATTTTTTTCCGTCCTCACAAGCTTATTTTTCGCAGCGGCGTTACGCGCCGGCGAGGATTTGTTGTATGGCCAGAAATTATTGCACAAGCGCGGGTGGTTCAGTAAAACGATTTTCTAAGAGGGAATTAAGGTGTTGCCGGGGCTGAAGCCCCGATCATTGTTGAGACGCTCGACAGGGCGCTGCAGCGCCGCTCATTCACCGAGCCCGTCTCTGCCGTCACGCTTTTGCTTCCCACCCTCAATCGCAAAGAGCGCGATCCTAGGATGAGGCAGCCGCGTCCTGTATTCACACTCCGGGGATTGCGTTGACGTGCCGTAGGACCTTCCCTAACATGGCAGGCTAGGTTCGCGATTGAACCGTAGACAATTCAAGCTGTGACTTTTGTTATCTGATCGGCCAATCCCTGCTGGGCAGATCATTGATGGGCAGATCATTGTCCGCAGAATAACGTGCGCAAAAACACGATCCGCACAGGGCGTGCCGGATCAAAATCAATGAACAGCCCAATCAGCATCGGCCAAATCATTTCGCACTATCGCGTCGTCGAGCAACTCGGCGGCGGCGGGATGGGTGTGGTTTACAAGGCCGAAGACGCCGAGTTGGGCCGGTTCGTTGCGCTGAAGTTTCTGCCTCCCGAGGTGATCGGCGATCCCCAGGCGTTAGAGCGCTTCCGGCGTGAAGCGCGCGCGGCCTCCGCGCTGAATCATCCGAATATCTGCACCATTTATGAAATTGGGCGGCATGAAGGGCAGCCCTTCATCGCGATGGAGTTTCTGGATGGCCTGACGCTGAAGCATCGCATCGGCGCACGCGCGATGGAGGTAGAGACGCTGCTCGAACTCGCCACCCAGATCGCCGATGCTCTCGATGCGGCGCACAACGGCGGAATCGTGCACCGCGACATCAAGCCGGCGAATATTTTTGTGACCAAGCGCGGGCACGCGAAGATTCTCGATTTCGGGCTGGCGAAAGTTTCTCCGGCTGTGGAGGCTGGCTCGGGTGGAATGCCTTCGAAGACAGTCAGCAAGGAACAGCTCACCAGTCCCGGCAGCACCCTGGGGACGGTGGCATACATGTCGCCGGAGCAGGCCCTCGGCAAGGAACTCGATGCGCGGACAGATCTGTTTTCGTTTGGAGCGGTGCTCTATGAAATGGCTACCGGAGAAATGCCATTTCGCGGCGACACCAGTGCGGCGGTGTTCAATGCGATTTTGAACAAGACGGCGGCTGCGCCTACGCGGATGAATCCGAATCTCCCGGCTGAACTGGAACGCATCATCAATAAAGCGCTGGAGAAGGATCTCGATCTGCGCTACCAGAGCGCGGCCGAGATGCGCTCGGACTTCAAGCGGCTGCGGCGAGAGACGGAATCGGGGCGATCGGCCGCAGTCGCTGTTGCTCCGCAGGCCGGCTCGGGGCGCAAATATGCCGGCGTCGCTGCGGCTACGGCGATTGCTGCACTTATTGTCGTGGCCCTTGTTTGGCTGCGTTCGCCTTTGCCTCCGCCGCGCGTGCTCTCCACTACGCAACTCACCAATGACAACGTGCCGAAAGATCGCGTCATGACGGATGGCCCGCGCGTCTACTTCACCGAAGTTGTTAATGAACGCAGTCTGCTCAGCCAGGTCTCAGTCAGCGGCGGCGAAGTCAGCCGGATTCCGACGCCCTTCGCCAACAACATTCTGTGGGACGTGTCGCCGGCGAAGTCGGAGTTGCTGGTGGGCACATTCAGCGGGGAAGAGACCTTCCTCGGCATGGGGGAGCAGCAGTTGTGGATCGTTCCGGTCCCGGCAGGATCGCCGCGCCGCGTGGGCGACTACATGGTGAATTCGGCGGTGTGGTCGCCAGACGGCCAGAAACTGGCTTTCGCGCGCGGCAAGGAATTGTATCTGGCGCAGTGGGACGGCGCGCACGCGCACAAAGTTACGACGCTTCCTCAGAATTGCGGGGACCTTCGATTTTCGCCCGATGGAGCGCAGCTCTTTCTGACGATGGCAGCCTTCGGCACCTTCTCTGCGACGCTTTGGGAAATCCGCATCGACGGAACCGGCCTACGCCAGTTTCTGCCGCAGAGTTTTCACGAAGATGAAGGCGAATGCTGCGCTACATGGAGTGGCGACGGGCGCTACACGTTTTTCAACGCCACGCGGGGCGGGCGGGGCGATATCTGGGCATTGCGACAGCATGCGGGATTTTTCCGAAAGGCCCAGCCTGAGCCGTTGCCGGTGACGATCGGCCCGCTGTCCTATGGGAATCCCGCGCCGGCGCTCAGCGGCAATCGAATGTTTCTGGTGGGTGAGCAACAGCGCGCTCAACTGCAGCGATTTGACAGGAAATCCAATACGTTCGTTTCGTATCTCGACGGCATCTCGGCGGGCGAGGTGAGTTTTTCGCGGGATGGGCATTGGGTGGCGTACGTCAGCTATCCGGACGCTGTGTTATGGCGAAGTCATCCGGACGGCAGCGAGAAGCTGCAACTGTCGTCGCCGCCTATGATCGCGCAAGTGCCGCGGTGGTCGCCAGAGGGCAGGCAGATCACATTTCTAGGCGCTCTGCCGGGAAAGGCGCCGCAGGTATTGATCGTTCCGGCGGACGGAGGAGCCGCCAAGGAAATCCAGATCGATCCCAAGAATTGGCCCGACGATCCGCAATGGTCGCCAGACGGGAAATCGCTGCTGATGGCGTTGTATCCACAAGGCATTGGAGGACAGACCGAGCAGTTTTCTCTGGTGCAAGTGGATGTGCAGACCAGAGTCATCACCACGGTTTCGGGCGGCAAGGGACTCGTAGGGCCGCGCTGGTCGCCGGACGGCCGCTACATTTGCGCTTTCACGGCGGACACGAAGAAAGTCGTGCTGCTGGACGTGAGCAGCGGTAAGTGGTCCGATGTAACGACTGGAACTGCGCTGCAATATCCCAACTGGACGCCGGACAGCAAGTTCGTGACGTTTGAAGATGTCGGACCGGAAGGGCCGGAGATCGACTACGTGTCAGTTGCCGGGAACAAGAAAGAGCGTGTCGCCAGCCTCAAAGGAATTGCCCGGGTCAATCTCATCTCCGGAGCGCCATGGAACGGCGTAGCGCAGGATGGCTCGCCCCTGATCATGCGCGATGTGGGCACGAGAGAGCTTTATTCGCTGGAACTCGAGTTGCCGTAAGAGAGAGTACTTCCCTTTAAAAAATGTCATCCTGAGGACGGCTGAAATCGTCCGAGGGACGGTACGACAGCCGGCAACTGTGGATGCCGTAGATAGGACAGCCCATGCTGTACACGCCTCGGGAGGCCTTGCAAACGCTACTGCCACAGTCGACGTACGTAAGGTCCCTCCTAGAGCTTTCGCTCTCGTCAGGATGACAGTCTGTGGTGTTGAGTCCGGATCGAGAAGTGGAGGAGTTGAGGGTTTCCGTGCGAAGAGTCGGGGCGAAAGGGAAACCTGCGTCCAAAAAAATTGAAAGGGCCGTGACATTGGTTATGCCCTAGCTGCCAGCTCCTGCGAGGGAGCTTACAGCGTGGTGGCATGCACCGTCACAGCCCCTTGATGCGATCACCGCTTTCGCGGTCCCCGACCCCAACTGACCCTCGCAGGTCCGTCGGTTTTTTCAGGTCCGGTCGCCTTGCAGGTCGCCCCGCCCGGCTGATCACTCAGTCTACTTCGGACTGGCTCGTTTTATTGTGCCAACCCTTTCGACCGTCGACGCAAGCAACGTTAACAGAGGGTTCACAAAAGTCAACGCAAAGTTTTGGTGCAATAGCTCTGGGCAAAGCTGTGCAAAACCTGTTGTGCAAATTTCTGTAAGGAAGAAACTTAAGTACGTCTACGGTTAATTCGGACAGCTTTTGCACATTAAATTGCACACACTTCAGGTCGACGGCAAATTGATGAAAGGGAATCAAATAATCGTCTTGACGGAGTTGGTGATGGTGGAGCATCTTGCAGAGAGTGAAAATCTCAACTCTAACGCAGCAGAGGACGCGACGTTAGAATGGGGCACCCAGTTCGGTTCTTACCGGTTTGGTTTGAACCAGTTCAGCTCTAACCAGTTCAGTTCTAACCTGGACCATAGTGAAGATGCATTGATGCCGGAACTTGTGGCCTATGTGGACGGCGGCTGCCTGGGGAATCCAGGGCCGTCGGGGATTGGGGTGGTGATCAGCGGCTGCGCCAGCGGCCCGGTGAAGATCGCCAAATGGATCGGCCATCAGGATAACAACGTCGCCGAGTATGCCGCGCTGATGGAAGCGCTGCAGTATGCGTTGTCGCTTAAAGCGGGCAAACTGCACGTTTTTTCGGATTCGCAAGTCGTGGTGCGACAGATGACGGGAGAGTACGAGTGCCGCAGCCCGCGGCTTTACTCTTTGCACTGGACTTGCCGCAAGCTGGCGCGGGCGCTGAAGTTTTCCATCTCCCATGTGCCGCGGGAAGAGAACGCTGAGGCCAACCGGCTGGCGCAGAGCGCGTTGCGGAAGAGACGGGCGACGGGCGTTAGGCTTCAGACCTCAGACCTCAGCCCTTAAAGCTCGCGGCATTCAGGATGTCATCTTGAACCGTGGCAAGGCCACGGTGAGCGACCTTACGACAGTGGCTCCCGTCAATGCTGCCAATGAGAACCGAGTACGCTGCCGGGAGTCGCGATAACCTCTTATGCCGCAATGACACTTCCCACAGACGTACAGTCCCTCGCGCCGGCTTCGCCGCCGCTCAGGATGACAGGGAGCTGAGGGCCGAGGTCTGAGGGCCGAGGGCCGAAGCCCAAGGGCCGAAGCCCGACGCCCGGTTTTACACTTTAGTACCTTCCCACACGAAAACCGTTGACACCGCCCAGTCGGCGCGGGAGACTCGAAGTACTGCATCCGTAGAATTTGGAAGGAGTTGCGGGAGGCGGGCGGCTCCAGCTCGTCTAACTCCGGAGTAAACGCCTGAGGTTCCGGCAGGGCCCCCTTTTTTTTGCATTGCGCGGGTTCGTTGTTTGCTGAGACGGTGCGGACACCAGCGAGTTCGTAAAGAGAGAGTTCGCAGAGAGACAGACACTCTTGGAACAGGGATTACAAAAAGGTCGCGGGCAGCGTTCATTTCTCATGCCGGCAGGGCTGGTTGCGGCTGGTCGGGAGATGGATGGTGTGGCGTTGCAGTTTCCCGGCGATGATGGCGGACGATCGCTGGGCGAGTTGGCTCTGAGCGACCTGGATGCCGCGCTGCAACTGCTGGCCGACCGGGCGCAGTACATCACCGGCGCGAATGGAGCTGCTATCGCTCTGCGGCGCGAGGGGCGGAACGACATGCAGTGCCGCGCGAGTTCGGGGTCGAACGTGCCCGAACTAGGCAGCCTGCTTTCGACGGAGTTCGGACTGTCGGGTGAGAGTGTGCGGACGCGCCAGGCGCTGCGCTGCGACGACACTGAACGCGACGCGCGGGTGAATCGCGACGTATGCCGGGAGATGGGAATTGCCTCGGTCGCGGTGATGCCGGTGGTGAATGACGACGAAGTGCTCGGCGTCTTCGAACTCTTTTCCGGCAAGGTGAATGCCTTTGGCGAGCGCGACTTCACCGCGCTCAAGCGGTTGAGCGAGATGGTCGAGACCGCTGTTAAGTTGGCGCAGGCCGCGGTGAGTGTTGCCGACCGGTTGCGGGCGGGAGAACAATTCGTTGCCGAGGCGACGGAGCCGGAAGTGGAAGTGATGGCTCCCGGCGCGGCCGCGGTTCGTGAGCCGGAGATTGTTTCCGAGCATGCGCACGCGCGGGAATCGATGGAGATCGCCATGGATGTTGCGCCTTCGGAGGCGATCGTCCCCTCCGTCGTTCCATCGGTCAGTCAAACGATGAGTGAACCGGTCATTTCAACAGTTTCAGTTGCGCATTCGTCAATGCCGGTTCAGCCGCCGGCAGTTCCATCCGTTCCATCTGCTCCGGTACAGACGGCTGCTCTTGCAGCTGCAGCCGCCGCGGGCACGGCTACTGCAACCAGGAAAGCGCTCTTCTGGTCTGCGGCGATGCACGTCGAGTCAGGTTCAGACCAAGACCTCGGAGCCCATCACAGCCACGTGCCTCCCATGCTGAGGAATTTGCGGAAATGCGATGCCTGCGGCTTCCCGGTTTCACCGACGCGATCGTTGTGCGTCGAGTGCGAAGAGAAAAAATGGCGTGGGCAGTTGCACCGGACCGCGCCCCCGGCTCCGAGTTCGCGGTTAGCTGAGCGGTTGGCGAAACGGTCTGAGCAGACGCCGGGAGTTGCGGTGCCAACACAACCAGTTTCCGTTCGGAAGGATCTGACCTCCTCTGAAGAAACTCAGGTTGCGGTTTTGGACATCCCGGACACGCGGGAGCAGGAAACTGGATTCCCCGCTCAGCCGAAACTGGCTGCACCGGCTACGCTTGATTCTGGTAGCCTCAATTCAGGGAGCCTCAGTTCCGGTCGCATCACTCACGCGCCGGAAGCGACTTCGGATTTTGTGTTGAGTGCCGGGCTGGAGACATCCCAGTCTTGGCTTTCGTCGAACAAATACATCCTGGGTGCTCTTCTGATCGTTGCCGGGGTCGTCGCCGCCATCTTCGTCCTGCGGTAGCAAGCTTGTAAGTATCTGATAACAAAGAGCTGAAACTGACTTTAGCCAACATGTCCGGCCAGAGTGTGCTCAGCCTTCGGGATTCTTATCCAAAACGGAACTTCGCCCTGCCGAACTTCTTGACATGGGCGACAACTCTGCTAAAGTTCGGAGGAATAGTTTGTGACTTTAAAGAATGAACCAGGTGCCCTGCCTATGAAGAACGTTTATGAAGTTTTGCGGCAGAAAGAGATGGAATTGACCCGGCTGGAGAAGGAAGTGGAAGCCCTGCGACTGGTGGCTCCGCTGCTCTCTGAAGAAGGTAAAGAAGCGATCTCTGACATGGTGAAGCCCGCGCTGGCGACCGCCGTCGGCGGACCGCAAGCGACGGCGCGGATTCCGGTGGCCGCCCCACCGTCGATTCCGGCACCTCAGCCGGTGCGCGCCGCGGGATGGGAAGATACGGCCAAGAGATGGCCGTAGCCTAGTGTGCGCGTTTACATCAGTTCTAAGGTTCTCGACAGCCTGGGATGATTCCCAGGCTGTTGTTTTTTATGGCAAGGCAACGTTCGGGCAGCAAGTCGATTCAAGGAGTGTGTAGTGGTTTCGGGCCACGGCAACGCGTGTTTCTGAATGTTCCTGCAGGAACATTTCGTCATGGCAGGTTCGTCTGCACAGTTGTGTCATGACACGTAAGTCCGGGGAAAAGCAATAGTTGCTCACGTGTTAGGCCGGTTGAGCGGGAGATCCTTCGCTGCGGCTGAAGAACGCCTGCGCTCAGGATGACACCGGAAGTGAGGTTGCGCATGCTACGTCTGATTGACAGTAAGCTGATTCGCCGCTTCATCCTCGTTGCCTCTCTGGCTTGTTCTGTATGCGCCTTTTCCAAGGATAAGGACAAAGGGAAAGAGAGCAACTCTGAGATCAAGTTCACATCGCGTTCGGAGCTGGTCCTCATCCCCGCTGTGATCACCGATAAATCCGGCAATCACATCACCGGATTGAAGAAGGAAGATTTCACGGTTTTCGAAAACGGCTCCGAGCGTCAGATTTCGACCTTTGAGGAGATCACCAGCGATCCGCGGCGATTCACGCGACCCAGCAATCCAAATCAGTTCAGCAATTTTTCGGGAGACGGAGAATCCAATCGACGGGTCACGCTGATCGTATTGGACCTGATCAACACGCCTTTTACGGACCAGGCGTATGCCCGCAAGGAGCTGTTGAAATATCTGACTCAGTCGGTCGACCGGCGCGAGCCTACTGGACTTTACACACTCAATCGCAGCGGCGTGCACGTGGTTCATGACTTCACGACCGATCCGCGGGTGCTGATTGCGGCGCTGCACAAGGTGAAGGGCGACACTTCTCAGCTGGTGGACACTCCCGAAGACCTTGAGGCCATTACCGGATCAGCGAGCCCTGAGGGCAGCGCCGGCGTCGACCCGGGGACGGTGCAAAGTGAAGCCGACAGGCTCCAGACGATGATGGAGGATGCCGAGCTGAATTTTCAGTCGTTTCAGCAGCGCATCGCGATTACCTACACTCTGGACGGAATGCAGGAGTTGGCGCACGCCCTGGCCGGCTTTGCGGGGAGAAAGTCGCTGATCTGGGCCGGGGGAGGATTTCCTTTCAGCGTCAGTGACAATACGATGCAGCTGGCGCCGGCGGGCCGAGATTCTCTGACGGATGTGTTGCCGCTCTACGAGCGCACCTGGCAACTGCTCAACGATGCACAAATCGCGCTCTATCCCGTGGATGTGAAAGGCCTCGCCAGCTTCACGCCGCCTGCCTCGATCCGAAACCCGAGCGCAAGTAATCGGAGGCCGGGCGGGTATTACCGTTCCGCGAGTTGGCGGCAGATAGATACGCAGGCGACCTTGCAGACGTTTGCGGCGGCGACCGGGGGACGCGCCTACTACAACTCCAACGATTTGGTGAACGGCTTTCGCGACGCGGTCCACGATTCGTCGGAGTACTACATGCTCGGCTACTATCTCGAACGGTCGAATACGAAATCGGGCTGGCGCAAGCTCTCGGTGAAGGTGAAGCGGGAGCACGTGGAGGTGCGCGCGCGGAACGGATTCTTTGTAACTCATGCGACGGTCGATCCTGAGAGCAGCCGCGACAACGATCTGGCGTCGGCATTAAAGTCGCCACTCGACTTTACAGCGCTGTCTCTGGTCGCGCACTGGGACACCACCGAAGCCAGCAAGGATGCGGGCAAGAAGCAGGTGAGCTACATCGTGGCTATTGCGTCAGATCCCACACTGATCGATGCCGCGCCGACAATAACCACGTCGCACTGGACTTCGTTGCCATGGCGAAGACGGCAGAGGGCAAGCCCGTTGGCGAGCCGGTTGGCCGGAGAGTCGACCTTCATCCAACAGGGGAGCAGTTGGCTAAGTTCCGTGAGAAGGGCATCAGCTATCGAGGCGCTCTCGATCTGGCGCCCGGGGAATACACGGTTCGCATCGTGGTTCGTGACAGCCTTAGCGGACGGGTTGGATCGATTGCTGCCCCGCTGAAGGTGGAATAAAGAAGGCAGTTGGCGGTTTTTCGTTCGATGGCCCTGTCTAGTTGCGATACGTCTTACTCACAGCGGAGCGCAGTAATGGGGTCAACACGGGTGGCCCGCCTCGCCGGCATGAAGCACGCCGCAGCGGCCACAGCAAGCAGCAAGAGTGCAACAGTCACGATGGTTAACGGATCGGAGGGACGCACGCCGTAAAGCAAATTTGCGATCAGCCGAGCCAGAAAAAAAGCTGCCGCAATCCCTATGACGATTCCGATGAGTACGGGACGCATCCCTCGTCCAACGACCTGGCGAAAAACGTTGCCATATTGGGCACCGAGCGCCAATCGCACGCCGATCTCGTGGTTGCGTTGACTCACCGAGTAAGAAACCACGGCGTAAATTCCGACTGCGGCTAGTAGAGCTGCAATCATCGCAAACGCCGTCAACACTACCGCGATGCCCCGAAGGTCGGCTGAATCTGCCGCGCGCCAATCGCCCATGGTTTGAATTTCAAAGACCGGTACCTCGGGATCAAGCTGCGCAATCTCTGCTCGAATCGACTTGATCGAAGCGGTGGCGTCACCGTGAGTGCGAACCACGAAATTCGCTGCCGCATCGTTCGCCTCGGGGAGATAGAACTGCGGCAGTGGATTCTCTGAAACCCACCACTCGATATCCCCGACTACGCCAACAATTTCGAACCATTTGGGCGGAACTGTTGCCGTAAATCGGCGGCCGATCGGGTCCTGTCCGGGCCAGAGGCGACGTGCTATCGCTGCACTGATGATGGCCACTTGGGGTTCCTCTGAATAATCGGACAGAGTGAACCCTCTGCCGCGCAGCAGAGGTATTTGCAACACTTGAAAGAAGTCGGGAGTCACGGGGAATTCTAGTGCGGGCGGTGCCTCCGCAATCGTAGAGGTTGTTACCGGCTTGCCCTCGGGCGCAGTTTTCTCAATACTGCAACACACAAAAAACGCAGTGCTGCTAATGCCCGGCAGAGATTGAGTGTGTTCCAAGGCGCGTTGGTAAAACGCGGCGCGCTGGTTCGGCTTCGGATATTTTGATGCGGCAAGCGTCATCTGCATCGTCAGCACATTGGTTGGATTGAAACCGGGATCAGTTCGCACAATTGCCACGAGACTCCGGATCAACAACCCGCCACCGACGAGGAGAACGAGAGCCAAAGCAACTTCACCGGTCACCAGACCATCCCGCAAACGGCGTGCATGCGCACCGCCGCCAGCTCCTCGGGTTCCTTCCTTCAGTAACTGATCAATATTCGTACTCGTGGCCTGAAGTGCTGGGGCGACGCCGAAAACAATCCCGCTGATAACCGAGATCGCGGCAGCAAAAGCTAAGACCGACCAATTGATGGCAATGGGATTGGTCTGCGGAATTGACCCTTCCGGACTGAACGAAACCAGCGCCTCCTTTAACCAGATGGACAGCAGAATCCCAGCCACACCACCCGCCAGGCCGAGCAAAACGCTCTCCGTCAGCAATTGACGAATCACGCGTCCGCGTCCTGCGCCTACGGCCAGTCGAATCGCAATCTCGCGATTGCGGCCTGAAGCATGCGCGAGGAGCATGTTTGCCACGTTCGCGCACGCGATTAATAGCAAGAATCCGACGGCGCCAAGCAAGACAGTCAGCACCGGGCGGGTGTCACGCTCGACCTCGTCATGCAGAGGTTGCACGAAGACGTCAGCACTAGCGTTGGTTTCCGGATATTGCTGGGCCAGCCGATGAGCGATGGCCGACATCTCTGCCTGAGCTTGTGCGACCGTGACTCCAGCTTTGAGTCTGCCGATGACCCACATCCGCTGGTTTCCGCGATCTTTCTGGATTTTCTCGATCGGCGCGGGAGCATATAGCTCAGGGTCGGTGATGCCCCAAATCTGCGGGAAACGAAACTTCTCGGGCATGATCCCGATGATCGTGAATTTGTTTCCATCCAGTATGAGAGCCTTTCCCACAGTGGTGAGACTGGCGCCGGGCCCCCACGTCCAGAATCCCTTGCCGACTACAACCACGTGGTCCTGACCGGGCTGATCTTCGCCGGGCAGGAAGGTGCGCCCATTGGCAATGTTGACTCCCAGAACCTTGAAAAAGTCTGGCGTGACTTGGATCCCGTATAAATGCTCCGCTCCGCCCGTCGCCGTGAGGGCTGGATCATAGATCGCTCCCGCAGCAAGCGCAGAGAAGACATCAGACTGCCGGGACCAATCGAGAAAGTTAGGGCCAGAAACCGGGTGCTGGTTGAAGTGCTGGTCCTTTTGCCAAAGCATGACCAACTGTTCGGGGTGTTCGAATGGAAGAGGGCGAAGTACCACGGCGTACAAGATGCTGAAAATTGCTGTAGTAGCGCCGATGCCAAGCGCAAGAGTGAGAACGGCAATCGCGGTGAAGCCCGGCCGCTTGTGTAGCGCGCGAAAACCCTGGCGCAGATCCTGAAGCAAGCTGTCCATACGGGCCGCTCCGCAGAAACTTTAGCATCAGGCCGGTGAGGTGTCCTTGGAAATATTACTTTCATACGTCCCGAAGTTTTTTTGACAGCCTTATTGTCGAGCCCTAAGATTGCCATTCCTCTCTTGGCGCCAGATCATGATCGGACAAACCATCTCTCACTACCGCATCCTGGAAAAACTGGGTGGCGGGGGTATGGGAGTTGTGTACAAAGCGGAAGACTCTGAACTTGGGCGCTTTGTGGCGCTGAAGTTTCTTCCGGACGAGCTGGCGCGCGATCCGCAGGCGCTGGAGCGATTCCGGCGCGAGGCGCGGGCAGCTTCGGCGCTGAACCATCCGAACATTTGCACTATTTACGAGATTGGCAAGCACGAGGCGCACTCGTTCATTGCCATGGAGTTTCTTGAGGGGATGACTTTGCGCAACCGGATCGCGGGCAAGCCGCTTGATGTGGAAACGGTGCTGTCGCTTGGGATTGAGACTGCCGATGCTCTGGATGCGGCGCATGCGAAGGGAATCGTGCACCGGGACATTAAGCCGGCGAACATTTTTGTGACGGCGCGCGGGCACGCCAAGGTGCTTGATTTCGGGTTGGCGAAGGTGGCGCAGGCGGCAGATTCGCCATCGGGCAGCAGCGAAGTCACCAAGACTGTCGACGAGCAGCACCTGACCAGCCCCGGCACTGCGGTGGGGACGATTGCTTACATGTCTCCCGAGCAGATTCGTGTGAAGGAACTGGATCCGCGCACGGACCTGTTTTCGTTTGGCGCGGTGCTCTACGAAATGGCAACGGGAACGCTGCCGTTTCGCGGTGAGAGTTCGGGAGTGATTGCGACGGAAATCCTGGAGCACGACCCGGTGCCGCCGCTGCGACTGAATCCGGACTTGCCGCCGGAGATGGAGCGCATCATTCATAAGGCGCTCGAGAAGGATCGTGATCTGCGCTACCAGAGCGCGGCGGAGTTGCGGTCGGATTTGAAGCGGCTGAATCGGAATACGAGTTCGGGAAGAGTGCGCAGCGCGGCGACGAGCGGCGAAATTGCCGTGGCTGGACCCTCGTCGTCAACGGCGGTTCGTTCCTCAGAGCTGTCAAGATCGGCGAGCGTGCCGTCGGCGCAGGTCGCTCCGAGAAAACTTGGGCTGTGGATCGCGCTGGGCGCATTCGTCGTCGCTGCGATCGCAGTGGCAGGCTACTTTTTCTTGCGTCCCGTCCGACATCCAGCGTTCCAGGAAGTCGGAATCGAGCAGTTGACCACGAACGGCGACACGTTCAGCACCGCGCTTTCGCCCGACGGCAAGTACATTGCGATGCTGCGGCGCGAAACAGACGGCCGCGAGAGCGTCTGGATGCGGCATCTGGCGACCAACAGCACGAGCCAGATCATTCCGCCGAGCGAAGCGCAGTTTGACGAAGTGAGTTTTGGTCCCGACGGAAATTACGTTTATGTCCGGAGTTTTGAAAGGCAGTCCGCCGGCATGCATGACCTGAGCCGCGTGCCGGTGCTCGGCGGGGCAGTCACACGCGTTGTTCACAATATTGATTCACCTCCGTCGTTCCACGCAGACCGCCTGTGCTTCATGCGCGACAACTTTCCAAAGCCTGGGAATCTTCAGCTGACCAGCGCAAAACTCGATGGCAGTGAAGAGAAGGTTATCTTCCAGGTTAGCGGTTCGCACTACTACGGTCCGGCATGGTCGCCAGACGGCGAGCACATCATGCTGATGAAGCAGATGGGGAATCGAAGTGCGTTGGCGACCATCGATGTGGCGACGGGTGCCGAAAAGCCCTTTGTGTCGAGCCCTCCGAGTCACGCGCCAACCTCGATTGCGTGGGCACCGGACGGAAGCGGAGTGATTGTGCTGGTGCGAGATCTAGATATCGGTCTGCAGCAGCTGCAGTATCTTTCCTATCCCGAAGGAAAGTTTCGCCGCATTACCAACGATGTGAACAGCTATGGGCGCGTCTCGCTTACTGCCGACGGAAAGATGATCTCCAGCGTGATGAACCAGAGCCGCTTTGACGACTACGTGTTTGCAGCCGACAAGGAGCCGAAGCTTGCCGAAGGCACGGTTGTTTCCGACGGGTCTTTGGTGAGTTGGTTCGGAAACGACAAGCTTTTATTGTCGCAGTTGGGTTCGCACGCATTGGAAGTGACGACGCTCGCGGGGCAAAAAACGACGCTGTTTTCATCCGGCGATCTGCGTGCGTTCGATGCGAACGTTTGCGGGGGGACGTCGGTGGTGTTTGCGGGCGAGCGCACCGATCATCTGGGCGACACGCGCTTGTGGTCGGTGGATTTTGAGGGAAACAACCTGCAGCCGGTGACTGCGGGGCCAGCCGACCAGTATTCGCGCTGCAGCGCTGACGGGAAATGGATGGCGTATTTCGATTTCAGCAACCGCAGCGTGAAAAAGATGAACCGCTCGGATGGCAAAGTCGAGACCATGATTCCTGCGGAGCAGCATCCTTCTTCGTGGTTCGATCTTTCATTCGATGGGCGGCAGATTGTGGCGATCACGCGTCTTTTTGGGCAGTCGGTAGGTAAGTCATTTTTTAAGCTGGTTCCTTTTGAGGGCGGTGCGCCTGGCAAAGAGATTCCATTTGCCGGCGCGCCGGTTAGCGTTGCGGCGATGCCGGGAGGAAAAGAGATCGCTTATACCCTTCGCGACCGCGGAGTGGAGAATATATGGATCCAGCCGCTCGATGGCAGTCCGCCGAGACAGTGGACACACTTTAGCTTGAACCGCGAGACTGCGAGTTGGATTTCGAGCTTGGCATGGTCTCCGGACGGAAAACGGCTGGCCATGGCGCATGGCACCACGCGCGGAGATGTGGTGCTGATTAAAGATCAGGGGAAGTGAGTCTCTACACTCTTGTGACTTCTCGCAGAGCGATCAACAGGCGGTCGACTTCTTCGATGGTGTTGTAGTGCACGAGGCCAATGCGCAGGAAGCCTCCGGATTTTTCCACGCCGAGGTGCTCGGTTAGGTTGAGCGCGTAGTAGTTTCCATCCCAGGTGAAGAAGCCGCGGTCGCCGAGTTTGGTGGCTAGTTCTAGCGGCGAGTGGCCCGGCTTACCTGTTT
This sequence comes from Candidatus Solibacter sp., assembly GCA_035501655.1. Taxonomy (GTDB): domain Bacteria; phylum Acidobacteriota; class Terriglobia; order Terriglobales; family Acidobacteriaceae; genus Sulfotelmatobacter. The sequence goes on along the minus strand of DATJVU010000040.1, from coordinate 121,481 downwards.
CAAAGCGCACGGCGATGGTGGCGCAGCGTTCGTTGAAGCGTGCCGGGTCGGTGATGCCGTAGATTCTTGAGCCGGGGATTTGGTTTAGGCCGGAGATTAATTTTTCGAGCAACGCGCGCTCGTGCTCGTGGAAGGCCGCGTAGGCGGCTTCGATTGCCGCGCGGCGTTCAAGCGGTCTAGCTTCGCTCGACTGACGGCCGAGGCGGCCGTCGCTACACTGTCTTCCGATGTCGGCGATGTAGTCGACGCAGGCGGTGATTCCGGCGATGCATTCGTGATTCAGCGTACCCCACTCCCAGCGATACGGAATTGTGTCGACTAGCGGGCGGACCTTGTAGGGGCGCAGGCGCTGCAGATGTTCGCGCTTGCCGAAGAGGACGCCCATGTGCGGTCCGAAAAACTTGTAGGTTGAGCAGACTAGAAAATCGCAGTCGAGCGCGGCTACGTCGATCAGGCCGTGCGGGCCATAGTGCACGGCGTCGATGTAGGCTAGCGCGCCGGCTTTGTGGGCGAGTTCGACGATTTTCTTTACTGGATTGATTGTGCCCACGGCGTTTGAGGCGTATCCGACGGCGACCAGCTTGGTTTTTGAATTGATCTTCGAGGCGAGGTCGGCCATGTCGAGCGTGCAGTCTTCGTCGTGAATCTCGGCCCAGCGGACGGTGACTCCGCGATCTTCTGCCATGGTTAGCCACGGCGAAACATTGGCGTCGTGGTCGAGGCGGGTGACGACGATCTCGTCCCCGGGTTTGAGTTCGCGGCCGATGCTGCGCGCGATCATGAACGTGAGGCTGGTCATGTTCTGGCCGAAGATGACTTCGTCGGCGGCGCAGTGGAAGAAATCGGCCATGGCGGCGCGGGCGGAGGCGATCATGGCATCGGTGCGGCGGCTGGTGGGATAGTTGCCGCCGGAGTTCGCGTTGTCGGTGCTCAGATAGCCAGAGATGGCGTCGATCACGCGCTGTGGCACTTGCGTTCCGCCGGGGCCGTCGAAGAATACGGCGGGGTTACCATTGACGGTTTGGGTTAGGGACGGGAATTGCGCGCGGATGTGGGTGAGGTGGAGAGTGGGGAGGGTTTCGGTCGTGGGCATGACTCATTTAACCATGTCGGTGGTCCTTATGGATTCGGGAGGCGGTTTAAGCCATAATCCGTTCGAAGGTGTGATGTGAAAAACAGAAAGACCATTCTGCTGGTTGTCGCCGCGTTCTTGATGATGACCTCCGGGTTGGCATGGTTCAGTTACGTCGGTCAAGGAATTGCGTACGGCGATCTCGTTGGAATCAGAGGTCGCGAGAGTGATCTTGCTTCGATAGGTCGAGGTGCCATGGAAGCCCTATGGGTCGGGGTATCTTGCGAGGCGATGGGTATCGGGCTCATTGGGTGGGCGCTGGCTGATCGTGACAGTTCGATTTGGGGAAGATCGATTATCTGTAGTGGATTAGCGCTATTTGGCGACGTGTTTACGTATGTCCTCGTTCGCTCATTATGATCCTCTCGCAGCCTTCGCTCCTAAAGCGATTCTGGTCTGGCAATACGAATGAAGTCTGCGAGCAAGCCGTAGGCGGTTGCGTACAATCCAGGATTTTCTTCTGTGATCGCTAGGCCCGGAAAGATATCGGTCTCGAAATAAATGTAGGAAGTGGTGCCGGTGATCTTGGCCATGGGCTGTGTGAGCACGACTTTTTCTGGCTGCACGCTCGCTTGCACGGTGTTGCCGATGCGTTTGGCGCGGCAGACTAATTTGAAGCGCCATCCGTCGCGCTTGGCGTTTCGGATGGCCTGCGGAGTGAGATCGCGGATGCCGTCGCGGGCGATCTGGTCGAGGCGGATGGGCGCGTCGTTTTCGCCGGACACCATCAGCACGTTGATGAGCGCGGCGGTTTTTACGGCGGCGTCCCAGCCGTCGATGTCTTGAGTGGCGTCGGTTTCGGCTACGCCGAGGGCTTGCGCTTTTTTCAGAGCTTCATCGAACGTTAACCCTTCTTCCATTTCGGCGAGGATTACGTTTGTCGTCGAGTTGAGAATTCCGTGGAAGCCTTGCAGGTGGACTACTGGGAGTTGATCGAAGAGAGAAAAGACGGGGACGCCGTCCATCACGGTGGATTCGAAGAGGAATTTTTTATTTTGCTTAACGGCCAGATCGCGCAGTTCGCGGTAGGCGTGGACGATGGGTCCCTTGTTGGCGGTGATGGCGTGGGCTCCGTGAGCGAGCGCCGCGCGGATGTGGTCGACGGCGGGCTGGCCGTTGTCGACGTTGAGCGATGTGGCTTCGAAGAGGATGTCGGCTCGGGCGGCGGAGAGCCATTCGCCGACGTTTTTATGTGGCGCGGGCGCCCCCGCCCGCGCGCTGAGAACTGCGTCAGGCATCGCGGTCGATTCGGAAAAAGTTGGCTCCGTAGATTCTGAACCGCTTTCGGCATTTGCGCGGGCGAGGGCGCCCGCGCCACATTTTTCTGGATCGAGGCCGTTCGGATCGGCGAGCCAACCCAGGCGGCGCGAGGCAATTCCTGTGATGCGGAAGCTAACGTTGTAGCGGTCGCGGAGCTCTTCGCGCTTTTCTTCGAGTAGGCGGACTAGCGTGCGGTTGACGTTGCCGTAGCCGAGGAAGCAGAGGTTGAAGTGGCGAACTGTCATCCGGAGGTGAGTTCGTTTCGATCAGAAGAACGAACGCTGCGGCCCGATACGCCCGGGCCGCTGGACAGCCGAGGGCGGCTGTCCCTACATGAATCTTTATCCCATCACCGTAGTGTGCTCGGGTTTGATCTTATAAACGACCCGGACTTCGCCGGGCTGGCCGTAGGGATACTTGTCGACTCCCAGATATTTTTTTGCCAGCTTGTTGATGCTGTCGTCGGCGCCGTCTTCGGTGATCTCGACGACCGTGCCCCGGATCTCGAGATAGCGGTACGGGTTTTCGGGATCGACTACTGCCAACGACACTCGTGGGTCGCGGCGCACATTGCGGTCTTTCTGGCGGCCCTTGGCTGAGTTGAAGATGACGTGCTCGCCATCGAAGTCGCACCACACGGGCGTGACCTGCGGGCGTCCGTCGGGCATGAGCGTGCCGAGGCTGGCGAAGGCGCGTTTCTGGAAGAGGTCGCGGTATTTTTCGGGGATAGCTTGCGGCATAAATTTCTCCGTACGATTGGATGCGGGAATTATAAATGGCGGATGTGGAATCCGGCACGCCGGGGCTGAAGCCCTTTTTATGGGACGCTTTGACGCGGCGCTGAAGCGCCGCTCTTCCACGGGTTGACACGCACACTCGCTGGTGCCGTGCTGCCGGGCGGACTCTAGTAGACTGCTACGCAATCTTCACTTCAAGGAAACGGATCAATGAATTTGAAGCATCGGAGTTTTGTTTCGGTGTGGGTGTTCGTGTTGATTGTGGTTCTGGCTGCCAGTGCAGTTGCGCAGAAGTATCCGCCGACGATTGTGTTCATGACGGATTTTGGAGTGGCCGACGACTCCGTGGCGCTGTGCCGCGGGGTGATGTATTCGATCATGCCCGAGGTCCGCATTGTCGATCTGACTCACCAGGTCACGCCCTTTTCGATTCTCGATGGCGCGCGATTCTTATATGGCGCGACGCCGTACTATCCGGAGGGCACGGTCTTCGTGGTGGTGATCGATCCGGGAGTGGGCAGTACGCGCAAGGCGATCGTGGCGCGATCGAAGCGCGGGCAATTCTTTGTGCTGCCCGACAATGGCCTGCTGACGTTGGTGGAGCAGCGCGACGGCATTGAAGCGGTGCGAGAGATTACAAATCCGGATTGGATGATTGGGCAAAAAATGTCGTCGACGTTTCATGGCAGAGACATTTTTTCTCCGGCGGGCGCGCACGTGGCACGCGGTGATGACTGGACTAAGGTGGGACCTGAAGTCCAGGTGAAGGACCTAGTGCAGCTGGAGTTGAAAGTGGCGACGCTCGATGAGCGGGGCATCACCGCCACGGTGGTTGCGACCGATGGCCCGTTTGGAAATCTGATTACGAATATCGATGCGGATGATTTTTCGAAGCTGGGTTATCAGCGTGGGCAGGAAGTCCCGCTCACTTTGGGCGAAAAAGAAATGAAGATCAAATTTGTGAAAACGTTCAGTGACGTGCCGCTGGGGCAGCCGTTGCTATACGTGGACTCACGCGGACATATCGCGCTTGCAGTGAATCAGAATAGTTTTGCGGCGACGTATGGAGTGAAGCCGCCGGTGAGTTTGTTTGTGGCGCGTAAATGAGATTTTCTCGGAGCGCAGCGGCGCCGGTCTGCGGAGTTTCATGCGGCGAGGAAAAGCAGGTTCCTCACCGACGCTTTGCGCCCGTTCGGAATGACATCGTAGAGGGGATTGCCGGGCTAAACAGAACAACCTTCGGCGATACGCGGTAGCACGGCGCGCAGCAAAGATTCGAAGGTTGACTTCACGCGCTCGCCGGTTTCGATGACTTCGGCATGGGAAAGTGGCACGTCGAGGATTCCGGCGGCCGTGTTGGTAACGCAGGAAATCGCGAGAACTTTCATTCCCATGTGGCGGGCGGCGATGACTTCTGCCACCGTCGACATCCCTACCAGGTCGGCGCCAATGCGGCGCAGATATTCGATCTCGGCCGGCGTTTCATAGCTGGGACCGAGTAGTGCCGCGTATACGCCTTCATACAACGTGACCTTCAGCTGCGAGGCTTGTTCGCGGGCGATCTGGCGATAGACGCGGGAGTAGGCGTGCGTCATGTCGGGGAAGCGAACGCCGAAGCGGTCGTCGTTGGGACCGACGAGCGGGTTCGATCCTTGCAGGTTGATGTGGTCGCGGATGAGGACGAGTGCGCCCTGCGAGTAGCCGAGATTGATCCCTCCGGCGGCGTTGGTGAGGATCAGGGCGCGAATGCCCATGCGCCCGAAGACGCGAATCGGGAAGGTGACTTCCTGTGAGGAGTATCCCTCATAGAGATGCACGCGGCCCTGCATGGCGGCGACCGGAACGCTTCCCACATTGCCGATCACGAGTTGGCCGGCGTGGCCGATCGCGGTGGATTTGGGAAACGCTGGAACATCGCCGTAGGGGATGCGCGCCGCGTCAGTCAGCGAATCGGCGAAGGCGCCGAGACCCGAGCCGAGAACGAGAGCGATGCGCGGGCGAAGAGTCGTGTGCTTAAGAATGAATTGCGCGGCGGAGTCTGCGAGGGTGAATTGGTCGGGCATGAGCTTGGGCTTTGTGTGTTTTTAGTATTTCTTTTCGAACTCTGCGAATTCTTTTTCCAGCTTCCATTGCTCTCGGGCTCGTTCGCTGGTCGCGAGAAATTTGTTGCACGCGCTGGAAGCCTTGTCTGGCGCACTTTCCGCACAGGCTGCGACTGGTTTGAATGTTCCTTTCGTTGACTCCCACAAGCTGCTGCCGGGTAGAAAGGAATGCTCGAGGCTCTGGCGGGTGTTGTTTTTCAACACCGCGTAGGAGAGCGAGTATCCCTGAACCGCACGAAGATATTCGTGCGTCATGTCGGAGCGGGCAACGCCTTCATCGTCGGAGCAGATCGCGACCGGGACACCGTATTTCATGTAGATCGGAAACGGATGTTCGTCGCCGCTGACGCCGAGAATCTGATCGTTTGAGGTGAGATTGATCTCGACCAGAACGTTGCGCTCAGCCATTTCTTTCAGCAGGCCGATGGGATCGTCTTCGAGCATGACGGAGACGCCGTGGCCGATGCGCTCGGCGTGCCCGCGCTCGACGGCGAGGCGGATGTGATAGTTAAGATCCTCGGGCTTTACGAATTCCATGGCGATTTCGCCGGCGTGCAGGCTGATGTGGACCTTGGGATAAACGCCGTGCAGGTAATCGAGCATCGTCATGTGTTCACGGAAGGCATGCGTGGGCACGTACCAATCTTCCGGCATGACAAGATCGAGGCCGACGAAGCGCGGATCAGTGGAAGCGAGTTCGAATCCTAAAACAATTTGCGCGAACACTGCCTCGCGCGGCAGGCCGCGGAGCACCTGATAGAGATAGCGGACGGTGATGCCGCATCCGGGCTCGGGATTTGGCGTATCGCACTTCAGCCCTTTGCGCGCCTTGGATTCGTCTTCGGCGAGGGTCTTGCTGGTGGCCGCGACGATTTCTTTCAAGCCGCCGGAGAGCAGTTTGTCTCGCCATTTTCCGAAGTCAGTGTCGCCGCCGAGTTTCACACCGAGTTCCGCTGCGACCGAGCCGTCGGCTGTGTGCATGAACTCGATGTACTGAACGTGCTCTCGCGCGGCGCGGTTCGTCACGGTCGCGATGTCTTCAGCATAGTGATTCTCTGCTGCGAGTGCGAACTTGTCGAACGTGGCAAAGAAGTGGTCGTGGCCGGATTCGTCCCCGGGATGCCAGTTGCGCATCGACCAGGCGTCGATGATCTGGCTGTAGAGCACGTGATCGGCGTACGCACAGCGCACCGCGGGTTTGGCGGTGTAGCTTGCGCACGGATCGCAAGGCGGCGCGAGCAGGCGCGAGGTGGTGCGGTCGACGCAGAAATTGTCGGAGGCGGCGAAGTCGATGAGGTCTTCGGCGTAGACAGCGCCTTCGAGGTGGTTGTGCAGGTCTCCGCCTTTGGGAACATCGTGAAGGAATGCGAGCAACAAAGAGGGCTGTTTGCGGATGGAGTCGAGGTAGCGGGCGGTTCTTTGTTCGGGAGTTTGGGCGCCGGCGAGGGTAGAGAGGAGAAAGCCGACGCAGAAAATTGTGTGGTGCTTGGACATTTGGGAAGGAGGATTGTAATGCACGGCTAAGACCTGCTCAATTCAAGTGGCAGGGAAAAGCAGGTTCCTCGGTCGCCGTCGCTTTCGCTCCGGCTTGGTCGGAATGACAACTCGTACTTTTTCGCATGTCTCACTTTCCATCTCTTTCTTTCTACTTCTCTCTATGTCCCGCCTTCCGCGGCTCGTTTCCCATGTCTCGCAACGGCGGCGAGAAGTGGGGCACCCTGTTTTGGTTCGGAACGAAGCTGAGCGCGGGATTTGCTACATTGGATTCCTATGCCGCAGGTTCTTGCCAAGCCTCTACGCAGTTTCGCCAGTGACAACAATGCCGGAGTGCATCCGGAAGTGTTGGATGCGATCGGACGGGCCAACCATGGCCATGTTGTGGCTTATGGCGACGACGATTACACGCGCTCGGCGGTGAAGAAGTTTGAAGAACACTTTGGCGCGGGCATCGATGTTTATTTCACGTTTAATGGAACGGGCGCGAATGTGCTCGGGTTGCAGGCGCTGAACCGGCCGTATCACGCGGTGTTGTGCAGCGATTACGCGCACATTTATACCGACGAATGCGCCGCACCGGAAAAGCACACGGGCTGCAAGCTGATTCCGCTGGCGCATCAGGATGGGAAAATTACCGTCGACCAGGTGCGGCATGCTTACCACGGCATCGGTGATCAGCATCACGTGCAGGCGCGGGTGATCTCGATTACGCAATCGACCGAGATGGGAACGGTTTACAAGCCCGCAGAGGTTCGTGCGCTGGCTGATTTTGCGCACGAGCGAGGAATGTTTCTGCATATGGACGGTGCCCGCATTGCGAATGCCGCGGCCAGCCTGGGGCAGCCGTTGAAGCAGGCCACTCGCGATCTGGGTGTTGATGTGCTTTCGTTTGGCGGAACGAAGAACGGGATTATGGGCGGGGAGGCGGTTGTTTTCTTTAATCCGGCACTGAGTGCGGATTTTCTTTATCTGCGCAAGCAAGGCATGCAACTGGCATCGAAGATGCGGTTTATTGCTGTGCAGTTCGAGACGCTGCTCTCAAACGATCTGTGGCGGCGGAGCGCGGAGCACGCGAACCGGATGGCGAAAGTGCTGGAAGCTGAGGTGCGAAAGATTCGAAATGTGAAAATTGCTTGGCCGGTTGAGGCCAATGGTGTGTTTGTGCAGATTGCTCGTGAAGCAGCCGAGAGGATTCAGCAGCGATACTTTTTCTATCCGTGGATCGAGTCGGAGAACATTGTGCGCTGGATGTGCTCGTTTGATACCACAGCAGAAGATGTGAAGGAGTTCGCCGCCGTAGTTGCCGAATCCGTGCGGGATTGAGCAGTTCAGCTGTCAGGGTCGCTGATCAAATTCTTCAGCGTCGGTTTGTACTTTTCCGGCTTCTTCTTTTTCTCGACGACTATTTTTGCGGCGGGTGGCGAGCCGACGCGCTCGCGGGCCAATTCCTTGACCGCGGTCATGGCTCGAAAGCGTTTTTTCTTCTTTTTTCTCGCAATACCAGAAAAGGCAGGCAGTCTGTCTTAGGCGAAGTGTAACGCGTTCGCATGCACGCTGGAGGTAACGAAGCGAGTGCGCCCTTGCGAATATGCAATAATTTATAGCTAACGACGATTTGAGGCACGAGACGGGAAGCTATGGAAGAGCGCGATTTCTTCGATGAGCGGCAGGAAAAGAAACCGGCGACGCTGAATTGTCCGCATTGCCATCAGTCGGCGGACTACGAAGTGATGTGGATCGTTCGCACTAAGAAGCGCCAGCTTGGCGGACGGGCCGATGAACGGGACCGGGCGCGTTTTGCCAAGTTCCGGTCATACATGGTGCGCAAAGACGACATGATGGCCTGCAAGAACATGCGCTGCAGGAAACGGTTTGAGCTGACAGGGCAGTCGACGGTGCTCACAGAGTAGGTCTGATTAGAAGCGATTGCGTGGCGCATCCCTAGGCATCTTCTTCGATTGTTATGACCCTTTCTCTGGTATAGCGAGCTGAGGTTTACGCTGCCCAACTCGGCGCGAGTCCCCAAAAAGCTGTGATCACGATCATTTCCGCGCGCCACGCACCCTCATTTATACTAAAAAGTTTTCCGATGGCTCGCTGGGCCACCGGGTAAGGAGTCGGCTTTGAAAATCCTGGTGTGCATGAAGCAGGTGCCGCAGAAAGACGCGCCGCTCAAGCTGAACGAGAGTGGCACGTGGATCCGCGAGGATGTGTCCTACGAAGTCAACGAACCGGATGCGTATGCGTTGGAAGAGGCGCTGCGTCAGCGGGAAAAGCACAAGGGAGAAGTCGTGGTCATCACCAGCGGTCCGGGGCGGGCCCAGCAGGTGCTGCGCGAAGCCCTGGCGAAGGGCGCGGACCGGGCGATTCATCTGGAAGATGACAAGTTCGTCGGGCTCGATGCGTTCAACACCGCGAAGGCGTTTGCCGCGGCGATCAAAGACGAGCAGTTCGACCTGATCTTTACCGGCCTCCAGTCGGATGACTACGGCTATGCGCAAACCGGGGTGATTCTGGCAGAGTTGCTGGGCTGGCCGCACGCCACCATCATCATGCAGATTGAAAAGACCGACGCCGGGATTCGCGTGAAGCGCGAACTCGAAGCGGGATATTTTCAATTTGTCGACATGCCGACGCCCGCAGTACTTACGATTCAATCCGGCATCAACAAGTTGCGCTACGCGACGCTGATCGGCATCAAGCAGGCCAAGAACAAACCGTTACGCAAGGTTGCGCTGGCCGAGGTGCAGGCGGCGATCGGAGAGAATCTGCAGAAGATCGAGAAACTCTACGTGCCGCAGAAAACGAAAAAGACCGAGCACATCGATGGGCCACCGGCGGAAATTGCGAAGAAGCTGGTGGATAAGCTGAGGAACGAATTGCGGGTGCTGTAACGGAGCTGCGGACGCAATCGTCCGCGGGGCGTCGCCGGCTGATTTTTAGTGGCGAGGAAAAGCAGGTTCCTCACCGCCGCTTTGCGCCGGTTCGGAATGACAGTAGTTTTGGCACAGTGCTGAGTTCAGGAGCAGGACTGAGGATTGAGTTCTTTATGGCCGATACGATTCTTGTGGTTGTGGAACAACGCGAAGGCAAGCTGAATCGCGTTTCGTGGGAAACCATTGCTGCTGGGCAGGCGATTGCCGCCGCCACCGGTTGGGCGCTTGAAGCGGCCGTGGTCGGCGCAAGTTCTGTGGCCGGCGAAGTGGCTGAGAAAAAGGTCGCGAAAGTCTATGCGATCGAGGCGGCGAAACTTTCGCCGTATACTCCCGATGCTTTCGCTGCCGCGCTGAAGCAGTTTCTCAACTCGAAGCAGCCGAAGCTGGTGCTGATGCCGCACACCTACCAGGTGCGCGACTTTGTGCCCAAACTGGCTACTGCTTTGGGACGCACGGTGATCAGCGACTGCATTGGCTTCAAGCATGAAGGCGGCAAACTGGTGTTTACACGGCAGATGTTCCAGGGCAAGCTGGCCGCCGATGTGAGTTTCACCGGCGATGGTCCGTGGTTTGCGACCTTTCAGAATGGAGCATTTCGCGGCGATAAGGCTGAGGCCGGCGCTTCCGCTGCTCCTGTCGAAACGGTTAATGTGGAAATCGCCGACGGCGTCGTTCGCAACAAGCCGCAGGAAGTTTTCAAAGAAGCCAAGCAGGCCGTCGATCTCACACAGGCCGAAGTGATCGTGGCCGTGGGGCGGGGAATTAAAGAACAGAAAAATATCGAACTGGCGAAGAATCTCGCGGACGCGCTCGGCGGTGATCTGGCGGCGTCGCGTCCGATCTGCGACTCGGGCTGGCTGCCGATGGATCGGCAAATTGGATCGTCGGGGCAGACGGTGGCGCCGAAGTTGTATCTGGCTTTGGGCATCAGCGGGGCGATTCAGCATATCGTTGGCATGAAGGGCTCGCGAACGATCATTGCGGTCAACAAAGATTCCGAGGCGCCGATTTTTGAGATTGCGGATTTCGCCGTGGTCGGAAATTTGTTTGATATTGTGCCGCCGCTGATCGAGGAAGTGAAGAAGGCGAAGGCGGGGACTTAAACTTCTTTACCGCGGATCAACGCGGATTCCGCGGATTCATAGAGAAGTCTTGGCTGATCCGCGTTCATCCGCGTGAATCAGCGGAGTGGAAGTTCTCATATGCTTGTTTTCCGCAAACCTATCGAAGGTGTCGAACGCCCGCAGATGCCGGCTGACGTTGTCATTGTCGGCGGTGGGCCGGCCGGGATGGCTTGCGCTCTGCGGCTGGCGCAGCTTATTGACGCGCACAATGCGGCCAATCCTGACGCGCAGCTCAGCAAGGAGAATATTTACGTCCTCGAAAAAGCGCGAGAGATCGGCCAGCACTGCCTCTCCGGCGCGCTGCTCGATCCGCGGGCGATTCGCGAGCTGCTTCCTGACTTTGAGAATGACGCCCCCCTCGATGCCAAAGTGGAAAAGGAAGCCGTCTACTTTCTGACCGAAAAATCGAAATTCAAGCTACCCATCACACCGCCGCCTTTGCGCGATCACGGCAACTATGTAATTTCGCTCAACCGCTTTGTGAAGTGGCTGGGCGGCAAGGTGGAAGAGACCGGCATCACGATCTTCACCGGATTTGCCGGCTCTGAGTTGCTGTTCGAGGGCGATCGCGTCACCGGCGTTCGCACCGACGACAAGGGCGTCGATAAAGAAGGCCATCAGAAATCGAATTTCGAGCCGGGATATGACCTGCAGGCGAAAGTCGTCATTCTCGCCGAGGGCCCGCGCGGATCGTTGACCAAGCAACTCATCACGAAATTCAACCTCGACAAAGACGCGAACCCACAGACCTATGGCGTGGGAGTGAAAGAATTGTGGGAAGTGCCTGCAGGGCGTATTGCTCCCGGCGAAGTGATCTACACGCTGGGCTGGCCGCTGACGACGAAAGAATACGGCGGCGCGTGGATCTACGGCGGTAAAGACAACGTCGTCTCTCTCGGATTTGTCACCGGGCTCGACTATCCCGATCCGCGGCTTGATCCGCAGCGCGTGTTGCAGGAGTTCAAGAAGCATCCCCTCGTCACGAAGTTGCTCGAAGGCGGCAAGATGATCCGTTACGGCGCCAAATCAATGCCGTACGGCGGCTGGTGGGCGATTCCGCCAGTTGCGGGCAATGGGTGGATGATTCTTGGCGACTCGGCGGGCTTTCTGAATTCGGCGCGGCTCAAGGGAATTCATCTCGCGATCAAGAGCGGCATGCTGGCGGCGGAGACGGCTTTCGACGCTTTGAAGAATGATGATTCATCGGCAGCGACGCTCGGCGCATTTCAGAAAAACGTCGAATCGAGCTGGATCAAAGAAGAACTCTGGAAAGTGCGCAACATGCACCAGGGATTCGAAAACGGATTCTACGCCGGCATGTTCCACACGGGCTTGCAGATGATTACCGGCGGACGCGGCGTGCGCAACCGCTATCCCGCGCACGCGGGGCATGAGCACATGCGCAAGCTGGCTTCATTGCCTGCTGACGGCGGGGACGAGGCGCATTTGCTGGGCGCTTACAAAGGCGACGGCAAACTCACATTCGACAAGCTCACGGATCTTTATCACTCGGGCACCAAGCATGAAGAAGACCAGCCGGCGCATCTTGTCATTCACGACACCAACATTTGCAATTCACGCTGTGTGAAAGAATTCGGCAGCCCATGCCAGAATTTCTGTCCGGCGAACGTCTATGAAATGGTTGACGACGCGACGCAGCCCAACGGCAAGCGCATCAGCCTGAATCCCTCCAACTGTGTGCACTGCAAGACCTGCGACATCGCCGATCCCTACCAGATCATCACCTGGGTGCCCCCGGAGGGCGGCGGCGGGCCAAATTATGACGGTATGTGAGGACTTTATCGCTACTGCAGATTCCGCCTGCCGTGAATAATCGCTGCGATGGTTACATTGCCATCCTGCAATCGGTAAATAATCCGATAGTTGTAGACGATCAGTTCACGCACGTTTTTGTCGTCGTATTCGGGTACCTTGCGGCCGGAACGTGGAAAGTGCGCCAACATTTTTGCCTGACCAACAATTTTCCTGACGACATTGGCCGCATAGGTTGGAGAGTCTCCTGCAATATATTCGGCAATGCCCTCTAAATCACTCAGGGCTCGGCGGGACCAGCCTACTCGGTGAGCCGTTTGCTAAGGCGGGATTCAACTTCTTCTTGCGACAGTGTGCCGTTGACGCGGGCATCTTCCAGCCCACGACGGACTTTATCCAGGACGTAGAGGTGGTACTGGATGTCCTCGACGGAGCAATCGTCAGGGAGTTTGTTGAGGAGATGTTCAACGTCTTGTTTCGCCGTGCTCATTCGCGGTCTCACGTCTAGGATACACCCGTGTGTGGCTTGGTGTGGCGCTGTCCCTGCATTACAATCGCCGCCATGTCGTTCGAGCGCGATATCGTGGAGGCGCAAATAGCTCTTGGGCTCATCGCGTCTCACGATATGCCGAAAGTGGCCTGGGATGCGCTTGAGTTCGGTCTCGATGGTCCGGCAATTCGAAGATTGGCTGCGCTCGACTTCCCGACATATTTCGAGGTAAGAGATATCCTTCCGCGAGCCATGAAAGAGATGGGGTTGGTCGAGATTGACAAGCGCACTGCAGCGCTTCGACTTGCAAGAATTCGGGCGCAGGCCATACTGGAGTCCGGAGACGACCTTCTTATACACACGAAGGATTTCGAGCGATTATGGATTGATGCCGGCTATCCTCGAGAGCTAACGCAAATCGGTAATTTGGACGACGAAGTTTTTATCGCCAGTGGTAGCCAATCGGACGATGAATTACGGGAGTTGATTGCTGCGCGCCTCAGTGAATTGATTCGTAACGGAGAACCAACATGAGTATTGCCCGCTTCCTGGCTCTGGTTTTTCTTGCCGCACAACTCGTTTCTGCGCAGCAGCCCAGTCCAGAGTTAGTTTCCACACCCGGCATCCCCACCACCGGTTTTGCCGGACTTGACGGCTACCGCGCCCACCGCATTGCAGTCTTTACCGACGACTACGGACAACTGGCGCGTTATCACGAGGCTGATGCGAAGCTTGGGCCTCCTGCGGCTGGAGAGAATCGCGTGGTATTTTTTGGCGACTCGATTACTGACATCTGGCACCTCGACCAGTTTTTTCCTGGCAAGCCTTACGTTAATCGCGGCATTGGCGGGCAGACCACGCCGCAGATGCTGGTGCGCTTTCGGCAGGACGTGATCGATCTGCATCCCAAGGTCGCCGTAATTCTGGCGGGCACCAACGACATCGCGGGAAACACCGGGCCTATGCGCAGCGAGGATATCGAGGCGAACCTGGCGTCGTTTGCCGAGTTGGCGCGGGCGCATGACATTCGCGTGGTGTATGCCTCGGTGCTGCCGGTGCATAACTACACGGAAAAGTCGAAGGACTTTTTCGCGCAGCGGCCCATGACTCGGATCAACGAATTGAACTCTTGGTTGAAGAAGTATTGCGACGAAAATCACATTGTTTATCTCGACTATTTTTCCGCTCTGGTCGACGACAAGGGCCTGCTGAAAAAAGACCTGGCCGATGACGGCCTGCATCCCAACGATGCCGGGTACAAAATCATGGCGCCGCTGGCCGAAGCGGCGATCGCCAAGGTGGGGAAATAGTCGTGAGTCCCGAGTCCTGAGTCGTGAGCCTGAGCGGTGAGCTGAGCTATTCGCAGATTTTTCTGCTTGGCTCATGCGACCTCTGATATTCCTCTAGAATCAAAGGAGAAGCTGGGAGCGGTGGGTATGCTCACAGCTCATAGCTCGCAGCTCCATGGCTCTCACCGACAAATTCGGGCGCGCGATCACTGACCTGCGCATTTCCATCACCGACCGCTGCAACTACAAGTGTGTTTATTGCCGCACGGGAAATGAAGGGGCATTGTACGGCGATCTGCCCTTTGCTGATTATTTGCGCATGGCGCGCGTCCTCGTCAGCATGGGGATCACAAAGGTTCGGCTAACCGGCGGCGAGCCTTTGCTGCGGAATGGGGTGGTGGAATTTGTACGGGAGTTGGCCAAACTCAGGCTTCAGGGGCTAAAGCCTATTTTTGAGAACCGGGCTGGACGCGCGGCTGAAGCCGCGCTCTTCCACGATGTGGACGAAGGCGGGCTTTTACAGAACTCCAAGGAACAGCAGGTTCCTGGTCGCGTTGCTCCTCGCAATGACAATGCGTTTGGGGACGATGAACCGCTCGACATCGCCCTGACAACCAATGGCCATCTTCTGGCCGATCTTGCACAGCCCTTGAAAGCTGCCGGCCTGACCCGCATCACAGTTTCAATGGATGCGGTCGATCCCGACCGTTTTGCGCGCATCACACGCGTACCGGGCGGATACGACCGGGTGCTCGCGGGCATTCGCGCGGCGCGGCGTGCTGGGCTGTGGCCGCTCAAAGTGAACTGCGTCTTGATGCGCGGATTCAACGAAGACCAGATCATTCCCTTCGGCATGTTCGCGCGCGAAGAGGGCGTGACCGTGCGCTTCATCGAGTTCATGCCGCTGGAAGAAGACCGCGTGTGGTCGCCGGCGACTGTCGTTACGCTTGATGAAATTCTTACGCGTATGGCTGAGTACCGGCCGCTGGTGGAGATTCCGCACGCGCGCTCGGAGACGGCGCGTCGCTACCGCTTCGACGACGGGGTGGGCGAGATCGGGATTATCGCTCCGGTGTCGCATCCATTTTGTGGGCATTGCAGCCGTATTCGCATTACGTCCGACGGAAAGATACGCACCTGCCTGTTTTCGGTGTGGGATCACGATTTGCACGCGCAGATGCAACGCGGCGCTAGCGACGAAGAGTTGAAGGAGTTCATCCGCGGTGTTGTCATGAAAAAAGAAGAGCGGCACCACATAGGCGAGCCTGATTTTGTGCCGGCGTCAAGGACGATGGTGCATATTGGCGGATGATCGATGCGTTCGCTGATTCTGGGGAACATGCTAAAATTCGCCCGTGTTGCAGCCACTAAGAATTGCTTCCGTTTTAGTCAGCGCCAGCATCTTTCTCTCGTGCCAAGCGCCCCAGGGCGCCCAGAGCAACAACGGGCCAGCGAGTGAAGTTGTTTCTGTGCCTGACCTCGGGTTCCGCTACACGCCACCGCCTGGTTTGCATGAAGTTACCACTCCAGCCGACCGCGAAGCGAGAAGTCACGCTGCGTCGCATAGCGACAATACTCTGGGTATGCTGCTCGACGCGCGATCAAACCCCAACGACAGCGCTCCCGATTGGCATCAGGTATGGATAGAGACTTATCCGCGAGCGCGATGGTCCAAGCTGACCGATTCCGAGGCCGAGTCGAAGATGAACGTGGTCTCTGCTGGCCCGCGCGGTGTTCCAGTCGGCAAGCCACAAGCCATCACGATTGCGGGGAAGAACTTTGTGCTTTCTGAGTTCGAGGATAAGGAACCGCCACTGCTGAAGCATGCGAAGATCTATACGACGATCTGCAAGACGCAGCTGGTTGCTTTTATCTTCGTCTCGAACGCCGCGGACCAGATCAAGCCACTGGAAGAAAGCCTGAAGAGCTTGAGTTTTTCTGCCAACTAGAGAATTGGTCGTATCACTGATCACGTGTGATTTCTCTCACACGAAGAGATGCCGGTCATCACATCGCAATTCTTAGCGACAGGTTAGAGATGTTTCAGAGCAGTTGTATCTCCAGGTCGTAATCGATCCCAGATTGTAAGCCCACCTCGTCAGAAGCCCAGACTACAGCTGCACAACAGAAACTTATTCGAAAGGAGACACCATGGAGAAGAGACCGGGTACGGGCACAGTTATCTACAAAGAAGGAACGTATTTTCTCGAAGCAGAAGGCAAGACACACGCCATTCCAGTCGGCGCTCATTTGAAAACAGCGCAGCTGAAAGAACTCGTTGGACAGAAAGTGGAAGTTGTATTTTCTGAACCGACCTCTTTCGTGATCGGACTGGTTCCGGTTGCCAAGGTCGGCGGACGGATCCCGCGGATTATCTGCTACTTCCCGGCCGATCCCTGGGCCTTTGGCGTGGTGGAGGAAGCGGCGCGTGTGGGATTGGCACAACAATTCCTGAACCAGGGTGTATTAAGCAAAGAAAACTATGAAAAGCTTGGGACAGAATGAACCTCGCGCTCTTCCGAGAGCCTTCGTGATCGAGTTGACAATGCGCTGTAATAATCATTGTCTTTATTGCTACAACGAAGGCGGGGCAGCCGAACTTACGCGCACCAGCGAGATGAGCACGGCAGAAGTTACCAGTATCATCTCCAAACTGCATGAGGAGACTTCGGTGGAAACCATCGCCCTTTCGGGAGGCGAGCCGTTCTTGCGAGAGGATCTCCCTGAGATCCTCTCGTTTATTCGCAAGATGGGGATCACGCCGGTCATCATCAGCAACGGAACGCTGCTTTCCGGGGATAAGGTCGCGGCCACAGTGCCGGATGTGACCTATGAGGTGACGTTGCTCAGTTATAAACCTCAAGTCCACGATCATCTTGCGGGGCGTCGCGGCGCGTGGAAGGCTGCCGTGGATGGAATGTGCAACGTGCGGCATGCGAAGGGAAATCTGGTCGCCGTTTTTGTGGCGACGAAGCTTAACTGTGTGGACCTTAAGACCACTGCCGAGCTTGCCATTGCCATGGGTGCGGGCGCGCTCATGTATAACCGAATGAATCTCAGCAGGCACAATATACAGTTCGCAGAAAAATTGCTGCCGACGCCGGAAATGATCCGCGAAAATCTCGAGGTGTTGGATGCGCTGGCCGTACGCTATGGGATTACGGTATCGGTATCCGTTGTGATCGAACCCTGCGTGGTTGACGTGCGCAGGTACATTCACCTTCATTTCGGCTGGTGTCCTCTGGCGGGGGAGGGATCATACTTCACGATCGACCCGCTGGGAAATCTGCGTATCTGCAATCATTCTCCGGTCCTTCTGGGAAACCTGCTGCGGGAGAGTTTCCGAGAGATCTATTACAACCATCCGTACATCCGGCAGTTCCGCGAGACCTTACCGGTGGAGTGCGAGCCGTGTGATCCGGAACTGAAGGCGCTGTGCTGCGGCGGATGCAAGGCGGCGGCCGAACAGTGCTACGGCACGCCTGTGAGGATCGATCCGTTTGTGACTCTAAGTGGGATCGGCCCAGCGGTGCCGGGTTCCCGATAAGACAGCGGACGCCACTCCAGCACGATCAGCAGTAGGATCATCAACAGTAAGATCATCCGATGAAGCGGATTTGGCTCGTGGGAATCGCGGTGGCGGCGCATCTCGTGCCCGTGTTAATTCCAGCGCAGCCTGTGCCCTCTTATCTCGGCTTCGATCGCAACGAGTATCCGGGGAACTCCACCCTCAAAACGCTGCGGCAGACTTTTTCCTACACGGGATATTGGCTGAACAATCCTCCGGGGGCGTCGGCGAATAGCTGGGCCGGACATCGCGCCGACGTCGAGGCCGCCGGATTCGGATTTCTCGTGCTCTTCAACGGGCGGTTGTATGCGGAGTTGAAGAGTGTTGCCAATGCGCGGCGGTTTGGTCAGGCCGACGCTCAGGCGGCGGCTTCGGCGGCGCGTAGTGAGGGATTTCCCGCGAAGACGATAATCTTTCTCGATCAGGAGCAGGGTGGGCGAATGCTGCCGGAGCAGAAGGCATACATCTATGCTTGGGTCGATGCGGTGACGGCCGCGGGATTTCGCGCCGGAGTTTATTGTTCGGGAATTCCTGCGGCGGATGATGCGAACGTCGTTACCGCTGTTGATGTTCACGAGCACGCGGGCGAGGGCGCCCGCGCCACATCACGCGGCGGTGCCGCGCGCGACATTACCTATTGGGCTATCAATGACGCCTGCCCGCCGTCGCCGGGATGTAGCTATCCGAAAGGTCCGCCTAAGCCTTCCGAAAGCGCCGTGAACTTCGCCGAAGTCTGGCAGTTTGCGCAATCGCCGCGGCGGAAAGGTGTCGCGGCGCATTGCACGAATTACAGCCGCGATGGGAACTGTTACGCTCCGGGCCTGCCGGGAGTCTTTGTCGATCTGAATGCGGCAACTTCTGCCGATCCCTCGCACGCGCGCACGCGTTGAATTATCACGAAGACTCGACAACAATTTACAAGGCTTCATGAAACTCTACAGTAAACGTGCTGGTGCTGCGTCTAAACGCCAGAGCAAGTTTGAGGGCAGTTTGCGAAGGAGCCACTTATGACGACATTTCAGAAGATCACCGCGGTTAGCGCAGTTCTGATAGTGACCTTGCTGCCGATGTCGGCGCAGCTTGCGCAATCGGCGAAGCAAGCTCCATCCGCACCGATTCCGTCACAGATCCTTTCCGCGAAAAGAATTTTTATCGCCAATGCCGGGTGTGACGAGATGACGGTGGACGACCCCATCTTCAGCGGAGGGCCCGCTCGCGCGTATAACCAGTTCTATGCCGCCATGAAGACTTGGGGGCACTTCGACATTGTGGGCTCTCCTGCTGATGCCGACCTGCTGTTCGAAGTCGGGCAAGACGTTTCCGCGGTTACCCCTTTTGGCAAAACCAGCTCATCCTACATTCCGCAGTTTCGACTGAAAATCCGCGATCCGAAAACCAACGCACTGCTCTGGAGCTTCAACGTGCATGCGGAGTTTGGCTTGGGCCAGGCCTCCAGTGACCGGAATTTCGACCAGGCCATAAATCATCTGGTTGCGGAAGTGCAAGGACTTCTCACCCCCACCTTGGATGCGGCGAGCAGCGCAAATCGCTAGCTATTCGCAAAGTGCCCAGGCAGATTGCCGTAGAATAGAAATATGTCGGAACGCACTTTTACGCTTGACGAGGCGCAGTCTTTGCTCCCAGTGCTGGAATCGCTGTTGCGTACTGCGATCGCGAGCAAGACGACGATCGAGGAATTCGAGGCGGAGCAGGCCGAATTGCAGCACCGCATTTTTCTCAATGGCGGCACCGCGATCAATGTTATCCCGCTGGCACGGAAGAAGGCCGAGTGCGCTAAGGCCGAGCAGCGTGGCAAAGATGCCGTAGCCGAGATCGACGCAATCGGAGTCCAGGTCAAAGATCTCGACATCGGCCTGCTGGATTTTCCCTGCGAGGTCGAAGGCCAGATTATTTTGCTGTGCTGGAAGCTTGGTGAAAAATCCATCATGCACTGGCACGGAACCAGCGAAGGCTTCGCCGGCCGCAAGCCCATCGACGAACGGATTCTGCGGGCCAAGAGAACGCAGTAAGAGCGTTAAAAGCAGGCGTCGGGTTTCAGGCCTCGGACCTGAGACCTCAGACCTGAGACCTCGGACCTTCTCATCGCTCTAGGTGTTTCGTCGAGCCACTATTTCGCACTTTGCATTGGTGTCTCGTCGACACCCGTCGTTACCTTCCAGAAACAGTGTTGGTGGGCTCCAAGGTCGAAGCTCTGACGCCTCACGCCCGAAGCCAGATCTTCCTCATTCCAAATAATTTCCGCATCCCAGCAACATAATCGAAGGTGCAGGGTTAACAAGAGAGGATCGTAATCAGGCTCTCCGCGGGCTTTTGCGCCAAAATGTCCCTCAGTCCGGCAGAAAATCCCGGCAAGCAATCCGGCAAGAAACAGAAGAGAGCCGAAACGCGATATTCAGATTTGCATCATCAAGGGGAAGGGCCATGAAACCTCACCGCTCGCTTGTGCGCTGGTTGGTCTTAGGGATTCTGATTTTCAGCCTTTCTGCGGCGTCGTTCGCGCAGGTGTTCGTGTCGGTGCGCTTCGGCCCTCCCGCGCTACCGGTGTACGCGCAGCCCATCTGCCCCGGCCCGGGTTACTTCTGGACTCCCGGCTACTGGGGCTGGAACGATGACGGCGGCTATTACTGGGTGCCGGGCACGTGGGTGGTGGCGCCGGTCGGCCTGCTCTGGACCCCCGGCTACTGGGGATGGGGCGGCGGATTTTACGCCTGGCATCCGGGATATTGGGGGCCGCACGTCGGCTTCTACGGCGGCATTAACTACGGTTTCGGCTACACCGGCGTCGGATTCTTCGGCGGAGAGTGGCGCGGCGGAGCGTTCTTCTACAACCGCGCGGTGGCGAACGTCAGCGTCACGAACGTGACCCATGTCTACAACCGCACCGTGATCGTCAACGAGAATCACACCGCCTTTAACGGCGGGGAGGGCGGCATTGCGGCGCGGCCCACGGCGCAGGAAGAAGCCTATTCGCACGAGCAGCACCGCGAACCGCTCGAGTCGCAGGCGCAGCATGAGCGCATCGCCAGCCAGAATCACGAGAACTTCGCCTCGGCCAATCACGGGCGTCCGGCGGTTGCGGCCACGGCGCGCGCCGGCGATTTCAGCAGCCATTCGGCGATCTCGGCGCGCTCGGCGGGCGGAGAGTATCACGCGCCTACGATCTCTCCGAAAGAGGCGCGCGGGCCGTCGAATGGGGGAGGGAATCGCGGGTTCAATCCGCCGAATTCGAACCGCAATGAGGGCCGCGCGGGAGGGAATGAGAAGTCGAATGACGGATTCCGTCCGTTCACGCCGCCGTCGAAGGGCGATACCGAAAACGGCGCGCGCGGGAATGAAGGGCGCGGGAATGAAGCGCGTGGTAACGAGTCGCGTGGAAACGAGGGTCGAAATAACGAAGTCCGCTCCGAGCCGCACACGCCGCCGAGTTCTTCGCACTCGAATACGGAGTCGCATGGCTCAAAGCAGAATCAGCACAAGTCGAGCCCGCCTCCTAAGAAAGAAAACAACCGCGAGCCCAAGCGCCATTAAGGCTGTTGTAACTGTATGCAGAGGGCCAGCGGCTGGTACAAGCGCTGGCCTTTTTTCTGGAGCCCGGGTTTTCTGGAGCCACGATTTTGTGGAGCCCCGGGTGCCCTCGCCCGGGGGGAGCGCAGCTCCACGCGTTTCTCGGAACTGGGTCAGTTCACCTGCGCTCCCTCGGCGGACGAGGGCGTCCGCCGCTCCATCGTTCCGCCACTCCAGGGCCGTTTTACACAAACTTATGCAAGCGATCGGGTCACCATCGTTCTACCCACGATGCAGCTTGCGCAGGCGGCATGCCGTCCCCCGAAGTGCTGTTTCAGAAGCAATAACCGGGCCAAAGCATGATTGCCAGAGATGGTTCCTGTGACCGAAGGCACGTACCGCTGTGTGCGCTGAGGGCAAATCTTCTCTGCTACAATTTTTACTAGCTCCCAAGGTCATCCGAGAATCCGGCAGGCGTGCGAAGGAGTCTTAAGAAATATGCTTTCGACGAAGTCCAAACTCCGTGTATTCGGCGCTTTCGCCGCCCTCGCCACGTTAGCCCTGGCCATGAGCTGCCGTGGATTTTTTGTGAAACCCACGCTGACAGCGCTGGCCGTGGGGCCAGTCTCGCCGATTATCTTCACTGGAAATGTCAACAACACCGTTCAGATGTTTGCCGTGGGCACCTTCAACGATGGCAGCAACAGCAGCAGTACGCCGGTGAGTTGGAGCATTACAGGAACCAACACGACTACCAGTCAGAACATCGCAACAATTAGCGCCAGCGGACTGGTAACAGCGCAGGCTTCAGGCACTGGAACGGTCACAGCGACTTCGAACTTACTCCCATCGATCAGCGGGTCTCAGCCCATAACCGTTCAAGTAGCCTGTACAAGCGCACCGATACTTAGCCAAACCACAGGCAGCCTGTCCCCGGGTCAGCCGACGATAACTCTTACGGCGTCCTGCAATGGCGGGGAAGACATAACTGCCTCTGCTACGTGGGTATCTAGCAACACAGCGCTCGCCACAGTTACCCAAGGTGTTGTGACCGCGATCGGCACCAGCGGGGCCAACGGTACGTTTACAGTTACCGCAGCGTCTAACGGGCTTACGAGCGCTCCGGACACGATCACAGCTAGCGGTTTCAACTGATTCGCGCTTCGCTAGGAATTACGCCGCTGCGGCTCTGTAACCTTCCGCAGGTTTCTGTGATTTCCCTCACTTTCTACGTCCGCTCGTAACGTTTCCCGTCTGCTCGTCCCCCGTTAACATGCTGTACGAAGTCCATGTCAAACATTCGTTGCATCGGCATCGCTACGGGCGGCGGAGACGCGCCCGGGCTCAACGCGGTGATTCGCGCCGCCACCAAGGCTGCGATTTTGCAGCACGGCTGGAAGGTGATCGGCATTCCGGACGGATTTGACGGCCTGATTTGGCCGGAGAAGTCGTTTGAACTTACGCTCGACAAGGTCAGCGGCATCCTGCCGCGCGGCGGAACGATTCTGGGCACGACCAACCGCGGCAATCCCTTTCACTACAAGACGGAAGAGAACGGCAAGACGACCGTGCGCGATATTTCCGACGAGGTGATCGCTAACTCGAAGAAGCTGGGCATCGACGCCATCATCACTATCGGCGGTGACGGCTCGCAGAAGATCGGATACGAGCTGTTTCAGAAGGGCGTGAAGATGGTCGGCGTGCCCAAGACGATTGACAACGATCTCTCGGCCACGGAGTTGACGTTTGGTTTCGACACCGCACTGCACACGGTCACGGATGCGATCGACAAGATTCACACCACCGCGTCGTCGCATCATCGCGTGATGGTGGTCGAGGTGATGGGCCGCGACTGCGGCTGGATTGCGCTCGCCGGCGGCATCGCGGGCGGCGCGCACATCATTCTGATTCCCGAGATTCCGTTTACCGTTCATCGCGTGTGCGATCTGATCGCGGAGCGCGAAAAGCGCGGCGGGCGCTTCACCATCGTCGTCGTAGCCGAGGGCATCAAGCTGCCGCGGGAGCTGAAACAGATAGCCCAGGGCGGCCCGGTCGGCAATCTGGTGGGGAATGCGATTTCTCTGCTGTCGCGCAAAGAGGTGCGGGTGAGCGTGCTCGGGCACATCCAGCGCGGAGGCTCGCCCTCGCCCTATGACCGCGTGCTGGCTACGCGCTTTGGCGTGGCCGCAGTCGATCTTGTCGCGAAAGGCGAATTCGGAAAGATGGTGGCGCTGCAGGCGGGATCGATCGTTGCCGTCGACGTGGCCAAGGCGATCGGCCACCTCAACACGGTCCATCCGGATGGCGAACTGGTACGCACGGCGCGGGCGATTGGAATCGGATTTGGCGACGCGGTGGAAGCCGGCGCTAAAAGTCAGAATGCAGAATTCAGATCAGCCGCAGTTCATTCTTCATCCTGATTTCTTTATGCCGATTCTGACCACTAGCCACTGACCACTGGCCACTGGTTTTCTAGTTTTTCATCATCGCGTCAATCGTGGTGTAGAGCTGGCTGTTGTCTTTGACTTCGATGTAGGGTTTGCTGGCATTGCGGTTGCTCACCACGTAGACGGTCGGCGTGTGATCGAGCTTGATCGCCTTGCCCAAGTCCTTGTCCGCGTTGATGAGGGCCTGCAGCTTCCCCCCGGGATCGATGACGAAGGGTAAATCTACCTTGTGCGCGGCCGCGAACTTCTCGGTATAGCTGCGCAGGTTCTGCTGGTTGATCTCAAGCTGGTTCTCGAAGACATAGTCGCGGAACTCGTTGCCCAGTTCCTTCGAGTGAGTGTCGAAATAGCGCGCGAAAATCGCAGCTTGGTTCGACCACGGATGCATGGGCAATGGAAAGTCGTGGCGCACGACGGGAATCTTGTAGGTCTTCGAGGCCTGCTCGAGTAGTGGCGCGGTGCGGCGGCACATCGGGCACTCGAGGTCCTCAAAAACCACGATCGCGACCTGCGATCCTTTGGGCGGACGCAGCACCGTCTGAGGCGTGTCCTGCGCCAGCGCCGAAAAAACCGTGGCCAAAAAGCAAGCCGACAAGAAGAGAAAAGCGCGTAGGAATTGAGTCTTCATTTTGCGTTGTTTACTCCAGAACTGTTACTCCAGCAATTTCCCATGGTCTTTAGACGCGGTAAAGCGGGGTGCGGGTCGCCTGAATTCCCCAAGAAGAAGTGCTTCCCGTACCTCTATGGTACCCGAACGGCGGGTCGATATGCGCGACGAATGTGGTCAGTGCCGGAAGGTGCACCGAACGTAAACTTTCGTGCGCGAAACCGCGTTGGCAAAGCGCTATAGTGAAATGTTCCGGACTTCAATCATTGTGAAACGCTTTGCTTCTTCGCGAATCCGGCGGATTGCCGCAGGATTGGCTATCAGCGCCAGCCTGTTCCCCTTGGCCTGCGGCCGTACGCACCGCCACGTTCTCGAAGTGGCATATGTTTCGACGCCCCAGGCGGCTTTGCGAGATCAGGTCGCGGCGATTTCCAACCACGTGGGCAACGTGAAAAACGGCGAGCGCCTGGAAGTGCTGGAGCGGGAGAAGCGCTTCGCCCGTGTGCGCACCGCCACCGGAATCGAGGGCTGGATCGAGCAGCGCTATTTAATTGACCAGAAGACTTACGACGGACTGCAAAAGCTTACCCAGGAGAAACAGAGCGCGCCGGTGCAGGCGCCGGGCGTGCTGCGCAACGAGACGAATCTGCACATCAGGCCGGGCCGCGAGACCGAGCATCTCTACCAGTTGGCCTCGGGTGCAAAGGTCTCGATTCTCGAACGGGCCACCGCTGAAAAACAGGAGCGGGTGGCGCAGGCCGCCAAGCCGGTGCTCGCCAAATCAGGCGAAAAAGCTGCAGCTGAGCCTCATCTCGAAGATTGGTGGCTGGTGCGCGACGAAAGTGGCCGCGTCGGCTGGGTGCTGGCGCGCATGGTCGATGTGGATGTGCCGCTCGACATCGCGCAATACGCCGAAGGCCAGCGATTCGTGGCGTTTTCGAAGTTGAATGAAGTTCAAGATCAGGAAAAGAAAGTTCCGCAATACCTGTGCGTGCTGACCGAACCGCACGATGGCTTGCCTTATGATTTCGACCAGGTGCGCGTTTTCACCTGGAATGTGAAGAAGCATCGCTACGAAACCGCCTACCGCGAACACGGAGTCGATGGAGTTCTCCCGGTCACCGTCACGCAAGAGAACTTCGATAAAGAGGGAACGCTACCGGTGTTCCTTCTTCGCGTCAAAGACGACGCAGGCAACATCAGCGAGCGCAAGTACAAGCTGAATACGCCGATCGTCCGCCGGGTCCTCGCCCCGGGAGAATCCATGCCCAAGCCCATCCGAAGGCGTCGATAGCCCCTTATTTGTCGCGGACTTCGGCCCGATCCTCATTCCCAAAAGTCATATCGCCAGGCTCCCGGTTCTACGGATTTGCATATTCAGCGTACAAACAGGTAGACTAACGCACTGAAAACAAGGTGTTTGTTGTTCCTTCTGTTTGGATTGTGAGTTGCACTACGGTTGTGTTCTTTGTGTGTTGTCCGGTGTTGCAAGGCGCAACAAATTGTTAGGAACAAACCCGCGGAAGACGGGGGAAGTTAGGGAAGCGACTCAGGTTTGATTTGAAAGCTGGCAAAGATTTTGAGGGGTCTCAAGGTTTTGCAATCTATCGGATCGCGCAGTTGAAACCCAGGAAAGAGTGGCGATTGCGCTCTGGATCCGAGCCCGACCGACGAAAATTCTAAGGAGGCAGGAAATGCGTTTCGAACGTTTTCCTATTGTTCTGCTTGTACTGCTGACCCTAAGCCTGGCGACAGCACCGCTGTTTGGCCAGTCGCTGACCACGGGCAGCATTTCCGGCACGGTGTACGACCCGTCCCATGCGATCGTGCCCAACGCGTCAGTAAATCTGAAGAGTCTGGACACTGGAATGACGGCGACCGCAACGGCGAACAGCGCCGGCGGATTCAACTTTGGGCTGCTCAAGCCGGGTCGCTATCAAATCACGGTAAAGCAGGCTGGCTTTGCCGAGATAACCCAGACCATGGATGTGCAGGTCGGGCAGATCACGAAGGCCGACATCGACCTAGTGGTGGCGAAGGGTACGGAGACGGTAGAAGTCTCCGGCACGGCGCCCCTGATCAATACCGAGCCGAGCACTAATACTGCATTCTCCGAGCAGCAGGTTGCTCAATTGCCGAGTGCGGGTGGCGACATCACGAACATCGCCGACACGGCGCCGGGCGTGGTGGTCAACGGCACCGGCGGCTACGGAAACTTCACCGCCAATGGGCTCCCGGCGACCTCGAATCTGTTCACGGTCAACGGCGAGAACGACATGGACCCGTACTTCAACATCAACAACTCGGGCGCGTCGAACCTCACGCTGGGCCAGAACGAAATCAGCGAAGCGACGGTTATTACGAATCCTTACGGCGGCCAGTACGGTCAGCTTGCCGGCGCACAGGTCACGTACGTGACCAAGTCGGGCACCAACCAGTTCCACGGCAACGCGATGTACTGGTGGAACGGCCGCATGCTGAATGCGAATGACTGGATGTCGAACAACTCCGGATCGCCTCGCCCGTTCTCGAATGCGAATCAGTGGGCGACCTCGGTCGGTGGACCGATCATCAAGAATCGACTCTTCTTTTTCGTTGACTATGAAGGCATGCGCTTCCTGCTGCCGAACGTCGACCAGATTTTCGCGCCAACGCCGGAATTTGTTACCGCCGCGGAAAACAACGTGGCCTCGCTGCATCCGGCAGAAGTTGGCGACTACAACAAGCTGATGAGTTTCTGGCAGAATGCGCCGGGCTATGCCGCTGCGGTAGCCAACCCGGGGCAGAGCTACAACGCGCCCATCTCCGGCGATTCCTGCGACACCCTGAGCCTAACCGGCGGATGGACGGCCGGTACAGCTTGCTCGTTAACCTATACCGCGACTCCGAAGGCGCTGGCGTGGGAATACATTTTCGCTCCCCGCGTGGACTTCAAGATTTCCAACAGCGACAACATCTTCTTCCGCTACAAGCTGGATCACGGCTTGCAGCCTACTCACCTTGACGCGCTCGATTCAAGATTCGACGCGAACTCGTTGCAGCCCTCGTGGGACACGCAGTTGCAGGAAACCCACGTCCTCTCGGCCAATGCCGCGAATTCGTTCACCGCGACTCTGAGCCACTATGTGGCGATCTTTAGCGCTCCGACCGCGGCGTCTACCTTCAATTACGCCCAGGTCTTCAACGAAGATCAGACCATTTACAACTTCACCAGCCCTAACGGCCTTGCTCCCGACTTTCCGCAAGGACGTGACATCACCCAGTATCAGTTCATCGACGATTTCTCCTACACGCGGGGGAATCACACCTTCAAGTTCGGCGAGAATTTCCGCCGCTACGACATCAGCGACCACAACTTCTTCTTTAACTCGCCGGGAGTTTACTGGGGCTATACCACGGGCGCTATGCAGTCGTTCGCCAATGGCGAGGCGTACCAGTATCGCAAGGCTCTGAATCAATCCAGCGATGTGCCGATCGCCCTCTGGGGCATTGGTGGTTACGCTCAGGACGAGTGGAAAGCCACGCGGAACCTGAAGCTAACCTTTGCGCTGCGCCTCGAGCACAACTCCAACCCAGTTTGCCAGACCAACTGCTTCGCAAACTTTGCCGGACCTTTCAGCAGCACGGCATCGTATCAGGCTGGTTTAGCTGGCACCGGAGCGGAATACGATGTTCCGTACAGCTCCGACATCAACACGGGTTTGCACCAGGCTTATCATGGCGTGGACAGTATTCTGTTCTCCCCGCGGTTCGGGTTCAGCTGGGATCCCCGCAGCACAGGCAAGACGGTGATCAGCGGCGGAATCGGATTGTTCTACGACAATCCTGCTGCCGGCCTGGTGGACAATCTGCTCGCGAATCCGCCGGCTACCGTAGCGATCCGGGTTCGGAACAGTCCGTCCAGTCTGGGAGTTCTCCCCTTCGATCCGGCGGGAGCTCCCACAACCTGGGCAGATTCGGCCGCTGCGTTCTCGATCAACGATAGCTTCAGCCAGATCCAGACTGCACTGCCAACAGGGGTCGCATTCAATCCTCCGGGGTTTGGCACGCTGGTTGGCACCATCAAGTCCCCTGAGTGGACCGAGTGGAACCTGTCTGTGCAGCAGCAGTTGAATCGCAGCACCGTGTTCATCGTCAACTATGCGGGGAACCACGGCGCACGCATCTCTTACTCGAATGCGTGGCCAAACGCCTGGGATCAGACCCAGCTTCTCTCTGAAATCTATGGTCTGGCCAACCCGAACTACGGTTTCTTTAGCAACGTCCCCGAGGCACCCCCGGCCGGAAACTACGGAACCGTCACCGAATACCGTCAGGGTGCGGTTTCCAGCTATCAGGGATTAACCTTCAGCTTGGCACGGCAGTTCAGCCACTGGATTGCGGGCCATTTGAACTACACCTGGTCGCACAACCTCGATGAAACCTCGAACGGCGGTTTGTTCCAGTATGGATTCGAAGGTACCAATACGATTCTGGGCCAGATTAATCCGACCGGCCTGCGCGCGTCGAACTACGGGAACACCGACTATGACGTCCGCCACCTGGTGAATGGCGATTTCGTCGTCAATCCCGAGTTCCACAAAACGGGCGCCCTGAAGTGGGTAACTGAGGGCTGGCAGTTCTCAGGAAAGATGTTCTGGCGCACCGGTTTGCCGTTTACGCTTGCCGACGGCAACCTGACGGGCTATGTAACCAACGGCGGAGACACGGTTCCCGCGACGATTATCGGGAACGCTCAGACCAGCAGCTGCGGAAAATCGAATGCCGCATTTGACTTGTCGAAGCCGGGCTGCCTGAACGCGAATGGAGTTGCCGACACGGAAACCATGATTGGCAACTACTTCTTCGTTCCGGGAGCGCCGCAAATTCCGTATCCCACGCAGCACCGCAACCAATACCGCGGGCCGCACTACTTCGATATGGATCTGAACCTCTTCAAGAACTTCAAGTTCGGCGAGCGGTTCAACTTCGCTGTCGGCGCCCAGGCGTTCAACGTGTTCAATCATCCGAACTTCGGCCTGCCGAATGCGACCTTTTTCACGGGAGATCCAACCTTCGGCGGTATCAACACCATGCAGGGAACGCCGACGAGCCCGTACGGTAACTTCCTCGGGTTTGACTCGTCTCCGCGCGTCATGCAGCTTAGCGCGAAGATTGTGTTCTAAACCTGCGGTTTGAGCCGCGAAGCTGCCTTTTGGATTCGCGGTCGAGACGAGTAGCAAAAACTGAGGCCAGCCGAAAGGCTGGCCTCGTTTCTTCCGGGTAAGTGCTTCTGTAAAGAAGAGTGATGATGGGATCTCCGGAGGTTAGTTCGTCTATAATTTGCGCATCCAATTGTTTGAGGTGAATGTTATGAATCGACCTAGAATTTCGTTGTGGGGGGCCGTTCTGTTTGCGGCGGCAGTCTTCTGCGTGCAAACGCCATCGACAGCGGCCCAGGCTGCTGGCGGAACTATTGGCCACGGAACGTTTCCGGTAAAGGTGACGAAAACCCTGGACTCGAGCAAGCTGAAAGACGGCGATGCCATCGAATTGGAGACCGCTGGAGGTTTCAAGTTAGCCGACGGCACGCTAGTCCCCAAGGGATCCAAGTTAGCGGGGCACGTAGTCAGCGCGAAGGCACGTTCGAAGGGTGATGCCAACTCCTTGTTGACCCTTTCTTTTGACAAACTCAATATTCAGGGCGGAAAGCAGCTTTCAGTAAAGGGAACCGTCCAGGCGATCTTCCCACCAGCAGATGAGCCCATGGGGCCGAACATGGCGACGGCAGGGACCTCCTTGGGAGGCAGCACGTCAGGAGGTGGACCGGGTGGTGGACTGGCTGGTGTTAGCCCAGCTGGAATAGGGATTACCAATTCAAAGAGCGGTTCAAACGCTCAGGCATCCTCGTCACCGCAGTCCGTGATGGACGTGAAGGCGACTGGAGTCCAAGGCATGCCTGATCTCCAGCTGGAGGACGGAATGGTCACGTCGAAGGGCAAGAACGTGAAACTTGGCAATGGCGTGCGGATGATCATACAAGCGGAAATTCTCGGATAGATGAGAACCAACCACGGGTGTGCTGGGGGCGAAGTAGCAAAAAAGCGTTGAGGTGAGTTATGAATCGAGTTGGCATTACGTTAGTAGCAATTCTTCTGTTGGCAGTGGTTTGTGTTGGACAAGGCGCCTCGGCTCCGGCGCAAGCAGCCTCTGCAAAGACCGTTCATGGAGCGTTTCCGGTTAAGGTCACCAAGACACTGGATTCAAGCAAACTCAAAGATGACGACACCGTCGAACTGGAGACCGTCGGTAGTTTCAAACTTCCGGATGGCACACTGGTAAGCAAAGGCTCAAAACTCGAAGGCCGCGTGGTCAGCGCAAAGGCGCGCTCCAAGGGCGATGCTGATTCGGCATTAACGCTGACGTTCGACAAGTTGAACCTTCAGGGCGGCAAACAGCTAAAGTTGAAGGGCAGCGTGCAGGCCATCTTTCCGCCAGCTGAGGAGGCGATGGGGCCGAACATGGCGACGACGGGTACGTCGCAGGGCGGTAGCGGTGCAGGCGGGAGTTCGGCCGGCGTAGGTATAAGCAACGCGAAAAGTGGTTCGAACATGGAGTCGTCATCGTCTTCGCAGATGATGATCGATACGAAGGCGACTGGAGTTCAGGGCATGCACGACTTACAACTGGAGAACGGCGTTATTACGTCGAAAGGTAAGAATGTCAAGCTAGGCGGCGGCGTGCGGGTGATCGTGCAGGTCGAGATTTCCGGATAGCAGCGGCCTTTCCGGAGCGAATGAGTGAATGGCGCGGCTTGGGCTGCGCCATTTTCTTTGTGCGCGAAGGATTCTGCGGTTTACTTCCCGAAGATCACCGTGCTCGAGAAGTGTGAGGCTGCGGCCATGTAGAACAGCAGAGGCACGGATAAGAAGAAGTTCGTACGCGAGGCCAGAAACGCCTGACGGGCCAACGCTGCTGCGTCTTCGCGCGGCGTGCCTGCTAAAACTCCGCGGATGATCTTCTTATTATTCGGCCAGATGATGCCCCAGACGTTGAATAGCATGACGAATCCCATGCCTCCGCCTACTCCGATGGCTAACACGTGGTTGTCGTCGCCGCCGACCGGCGTGTAGTGCACGAAGAGCCACCCTGCCGCGTAGACCAGGATCGTCGTGATTACGCCCAGCACGTATCCACTGGGGGTGATTTTTTTGATCACGAAAAACAGGATCGCCCAGGTTCCGAGCCACACTAGAAGAAAGAGTCCCATAGTGCCGCCTTCGCCCACTCCCTGGCGATCCGCGTCGGGCGCTACCAGGAATTGTCCCCAGTACCAGCCGCCGACGAACACCGTTACCAGCGCGCTCCAGCGGAACCAATTGAGCGCCGGCAGCGTCAAGTTTTGAAAAATCTTGGGTTTGGCCGCGGCGTCGACCTGCTTCATGAACGGTACGTTCACCAGGTTGAAGAAGTAGAGAAGGCCGACCCAGGTGATTCCGGCGATAAAGTGAAACCAGCGCAGAATAAGCTGTACTGCTTCTTTTCCGGAGATGCTTGGCATAACGAAAGCGGCTGCCACTGCAGAGAAATGGTGCATGATTCCTCCAGCCATGGTTCCTCCAACTATGAAGTGCAGGATTCGAGAATGCCGCCCGTGATTTCAAAGAAATCGGCGAGGACAGCCAAAGCTTAGAAAACTCGAAGAAAGTCTGCACCGCGGCGCGACTGGTGTCAACCTGCGGCCACGTTTTTCGCTGGTACGAACCCCAGCTTGCCCCAACCTGCGCTCTGCTGTGCCCCATGTCCTGTGGTCATGACGCGAAACGGTTTTTCGGACGACGCGCCTTGGCGCTTTCTACGGCAACTTGGGGTTGAAAACCTGCCCGGATCGCCGTATCGTACTTGCAACTGTCCGCTGGCTGCCAGCCTCAAACCATATGGGGCAATGCAGCGAGCGGGTTGTCCCCCCTTGCTCTCGAAATGTGCGGAAGGCCACTGGGAGCAAGCTGAGATTTGGCTGCCGACCATTTAGAAGATGGGCGGGAGAGTGGATCGTCCGGAGTTTATGCACAAAGGAGATCGGCTATGGACAGCAATAAGCCGGCGCAGAACATTCAGGATTCCTTCCTCAACACGGCCCGCAAAGAGCGAGCGAGCATCACGATTTACCTGCTCAGTGGAGTCAAATTAACGGGCCGCATTCGCTCCTTCGACAAGTACTCCGTGGTGCTGGAGGCGAACGGTCAGGAGCAACTCATCTTCAAGCACGCCATCTCAACCGTGGTCATGGGACGGGTGGCACCGTCGCATGTGGCTCATGCGCCTCATCAGGAGAGGGCGGCGGTTGCAGCGGCGGGTCCGGTGGCGGCGGCGACCGCTTCAGGCACCGAAGGGTAAGGCTTTCTCGCATTGCAAAGTTCTTCCAGCAAGAAATCCCGCGACACGGCGCGCGCTGGCAGGCGTGCGCCTCTCGGCGTTGAAGCCGCTACTGAATCTCCGGGAGTTGAGCGCGCTTTCCTGGTGGGCCTCGACGTGCGCACGCGCGGCCGTGGCGCGAAGGGAACAGTGACTGCGCAAGCTGCGGCAGCACGAGATGCTGCGGCGCAGAGTGATGGCGACGGCGAAGTTCCCGCCCTTTCGCAAAGAACGAGAAAGGATGGGGCACCCGCATCTTCTCAGGTTCAAAAATCCGACGGCAAGCCCAGCATTCCCGAGTTCGATGCCGAAGAGTCGCTGGCTGAACTGCGCACATTAGCCGAAAGCGCGGGCGCGAAAATTGCCGGAGAGATTCTGCAACGGCGCGACCGTCCCGATCCGGCAACTTTGATTGGAGCGGGCAAGCTCGAAGAAATTGCCGGAGCGGCCGCGTCAGTCAACGCCGACCTTCTTCTTTTCGATCACGACCTGAGTCCATCGCAGCAGCGCAACATTGAAAAAATTGTGCAGCGGCGGGTCATCGACCGCACGCAGCTCATCCTCGACATTTTTGCGCGCCACGCGCGCACGCGCGAAGGCCAGCTGCAGGTGGAGCTGGCGCAGTTGAAATACATGTTGCCGCGGCTCGCAGGACACGGCGTGGAAATGTCGCAGCTCGGTGGCGGCATCGGCACGCGCGGACCCGGCGAAACCAAGCTTGAAACCGACCGCCGCAAGATTGCGCGTCGCGTCCGGAGTGTGGAAGAGCAAATCGAAAATGTCCGCAAGATTCGCGCCCAGCAGCGCCAGCGCAGAGAATCGGCTCCAGTGGCGACGGTTGCGCTGGTCGGCTATACGAATGCCGGCAAGTCGACCTTGTTCAACGCGCTGACCAAAGCCGGAGTTTTGTCGTCGTCGCGTATGTTCGCGACACTTGACCCGACAATTCGCGGCGTGGTTTTGCCTTCCAAGCGAAAAGTGCTTCTCTCCGACACTGTAGGCTTTATCCGCAGCTTGCCGCACACGCTGGTTTCGGCGTTTCGCGCGACACTCGAAGAAGTGCAGCGCGCATCGCTCATCCTGCATGTATCGGATGCCAGCAGCCGTCTCTCCGCTGAGCAGGACGCGCAGGTCGAGATTGTTCTGAAGGAACTTGAGGCCGAAAAAAAACCGCGCTTGCGGGTGATGAATAAAGTCGACCTGCTGGATGAAGAAGTGGCGTCGAATCTGATTGCCGACTCCGAGCGTGCCGGCGTGAGGACGCTATATGTTTCTGCCGTTGAGGGCACCGGCCTCGACCGCCTGCTCGATCGCATCGACGCGATGATCGAAGAGGATCCCGTCTCCCGCGTGCGCGTCAGTATTCCGCAAAAGGAAGGAAAGATGCTCGCTCTGCTCGAAGCGAAAGCACGGATTCACTCGCGGAAATACAAAGAGGGTTTGGTGGATATGGAAGTGGAAGCGCCGGAATCCGTGCTACGCCGCATAAGAGATTGGGTTACTGAGTAGAGGACCTGGACTTTCCCCTTACCGATGGTTCCTTAATGTCGAGGCAAATCGGAACATGGTCGCTGAGGCGTCGCCAGCGACTGTATTTGCCCACATCAAAATTCGATATTTCCCAGTGCCGAGGCACAAAAATGTAATCAATGTGAAATGGACGATCCTTCCGGCACCAAAAATAGTGAGTGGGCTGGCTTTCGCAACCCTGGTCTTCGGAAAAGAATTCATGATAGGCACTGAGCAGGCCGCGATTAGCAAGAAGGCTTACCAAGTTTGTATGCGTCCGCTTTTTTCGTGAGTGATCAAAGCTAGAGCTACTGTTAAAGTC
The DNA here is from genome assembly GCA_035501655.1 of Candidatus Solibacter sp. Classification (GTDB taxonomy): domain Bacteria; phylum Acidobacteriota; class Terriglobia; order Terriglobales; family Acidobacteriaceae; genus Sulfotelmatobacter. The sequence continues at coordinate 86,769 of DATJVU010000040.1, read as the reverse complement.
CCCACAAATGACCGTGGAAATCTTGTTGCCAAACCAAGTCGGATGTCGCATCACAGCTTCGTGTATCTGTCCGACATAATTGATCTCGTGATCCTTTCCAACACGGGATGCCCATACACAAACTAATAGGAAGTTGCGAGGCCCGCCAACGTGGATCGGCGCAATCCATTTCTGTGGAGGTTTTCGACCGCGTCTGAGGCCACGGTTCTACGGCAATTACGCCAAGGCCCTTATGCTTATTTTCTCCCCACCAGTGGCTTTCGAGTCCATCCTTGCGGCAAGTGAGCATTGAGTCCTGCGAACATTCTGTAATTACCGCGACATCGGGTCGAAGTGCGTACAAAAACTCGCGCTTCTTCTCAAAACTCATCCGGCAATTCCAAACTACGATTCTCACGGAGAGCCGCCTTTTAAAGCATTTTCGGGCCCTGAGACAAATTAAATGGGCCGGCAACCAAGAAGCGGTGACATTCCTTGGCTATCGGCCCATTCGATCCTGAATTGGATCGGAGGTGATACGTCTATGCTAATCCTCTTTAGCTCGAAGTCAAGGACTATGTGCAGGAAGCTGCGAGGTCCTGTTGAGGCGAAGATTCGGTGAAGATTTTGACCGCCGATAAGCCTTTTGTTTGCTGGGGTTTGCGGCGCGCGAGCGGGACGCGCGGGAATTCCGAGTCTTAGCGCGCCTCAAAAATCCTCGCCTCGGTAGCCTCTGAATTTCAAGCGGATTGATCCTTCCCTCCACGCCCAAAAGAGTGGCGATTAGCAGGGCCGCCATGCGGATAGGATAAGCTCAAATTCCATTCCGACATCCCGCCTGTTTACGTTGACACACATTTACGGGAACGTTAGACTTAACAGTTTTCATAGCCCTCATTTTCCGATTTCTATCAGCACCACATGGATGAGACCCTTCATCAACTAGGCGAATTACTGCTCGGATCGGTTCCCACGGTAATTCTGCTGACGCTGCTCTACGCGCTTTATACGGTGATTGTGCACAAGCCGTTGCAGCGCGTGCTCGCGGAGCGGCGTAGCAAGACCGAAGGCGCGATCGAGAAGTCGCGCGCCGATATCGCCTCGGCGGAAGCGCGCACCGCCGAATATGAGCAGCGACTGCGCGAAGCGCGGGCGTCCGTATTTCGCTCGCAGGAGGCACGCCGTCAGGCTGCGGTGCAGGCCCGTACCAACGCGGTGAATGAAGCCCGCAACCGCGCGCAAGCGCAAGTGCAAGCCGCGAAGAAAGATATCGAAGCCGACCGCCTGGTCGCCCAGGATGGTCTACAGCACGATGTGGCGGCTCTGGCGCGGGAGATCGTGCGGCGTGTGTTGCAGCCGGCCGGAGCGGGGCGCTGATGAATTCCTTCAAACGGATTTTCGCCGCAAGTGTTCTAGCGCTCCTCTTCATCATTGACGTGAACGGGAAAGCCCAATCCCAGGAGCAACCGCCCGCTCCCGACCAGCACCAGAATGCTTCCGAGCCCGACCAGGTTCGTCCGGGCAGGGAACTGGCCCATGAAAGCCGAGAAGCCGCCGGTGAAGAAAAAGACGAGATGGCGGAGTTCAAGCAGTCCGCCTCGGTCAAGGCCATCGCGCGGCTGACGGGGCTGAACCTCCAACAGTCGTATTGGCTCAGCGTCGTGTTGAACTTTGCAGTGATCGCCATCGTGATTATCTGGGCGGGACGCAAATTCTTGCCCGGGATGTTCCGGGACCGCACGGCGGCCATCCAGAAGGCAATGCTCGAAGCACAAAAGGCAAGCTCTGAAGCGCGCGCCAAGCTGGCCGAGATCGAAGCGCGGCTTGCCAAGCTGGATACGGAAATCGCGGCGATTCGCGATGCTGCCGAGAAAGAAGGCGCTGCGGAAGTGGCCCGCCTTGAAGCTGCGGCCCAGGAAGACGCGCGCAAGATCGTAGCTTCGGCCGAACAGGAAATTGCCGCCGCGGCCAAGGCCGCGCGCCGCCAGTTGACTGCGCATGCTGCAGATCTTGCCGTAGGGCTGGCACAGAAACAGATTCGCGTGGACGCCGCCACCGACCAGGCGCTAGTGCGAAATTTTGCCGGCCAGCTCGGCGCGGAAGAAAATTCACGAAAGGACCGGAACTAGAACGTGGCCTCCGTTGCCAGCACCTACGCTCGAGCCTTTGCGGATGTTGTGTTCGACACTCGTCTCGATGCGGGCAAGGCGGTCGGAGCGCTTTACCAGATTTCCGACTTGTTGCAGGGGAGCATCGAACTGCGGCGAGTTTGGGAGAATCCAGCGGTCCCTGCGGAACAAAAACGCAAACTGCTCGACGCGATCGCGCAGCAGAACGGCATCGACAAGCCGGTGCGCAATCTGGTGGCGGTGCTGATCGATCATCGCAGGATTGCATTTCTCCCGCGGATTGTCGAGCAATTGGTGAAGGAGCTCGATGCGCGGCTGGGATTCGCCGAGGCGCAAATTTCAAGCGCCCGCGAGCTGGGCGATGCCGAACGGCGCGCGCTTGAAACGCAGATTGAAAGACTTACCGGCAAGAAAGTGCGCGCCCAGTACGGGCTCGACGCATCTTTGTTGGGCGGAGCGGTCGTCCGCGTGGGCAGCACGATTTACGACGGTTCGGTGAAAGGGCAGTTGGAGAAAATAAAAGAAGCAATTAGCTCTTAGCTCTTGGCTTTTAGGCAACCCGTTTCACGCGAGGTTGCTAAAAGCCAAAAGCCAAGAGCTAAAGGCCAAGAGCCTCCCTATGGCACAAATCAAAGCAGACGAAATTACAAAACTAATCCGCGAGCAGATCGAGAACTACGAAAGCACGATTTCCGTTGACGAAACCGGGACCGTCATCACGCTCGGCGACGGCATCGCACGCGTCTATGGCCTCGACAAGGTCATGGCCGGCGAACTGCTCTCGTTCCCGCACGGCGTGGCCGGAATCGCCATGAACCTGGAAGAAGATCAGGTCGGCGTGGTGCTCCTCGGCGAATACACCGAAATTAAAGAGGGCGACGAGGTCAAGCGCACCGGCCGAATCATGAGTGTGCCCGTCGGCGACGCGATGATTGGCCGCGTCGTCAACTCGCTTGGCCAGCCCATCGACGACAAAGGCCCGATCTCAACCGACAAGTTTATCGCGCTCGAACGCATCGCTCCCGGCGTCATCGATCGCCAACCGGTGCGCGAGCCCATGGCGACCGGACTCAAGGCGATCGACTCGATGATTCCGATCGGCCGCGGCCAGCGCGAGCTGATCATCGGCGACCGACAGACCGGCAAGACCGCCGTGGCGCTCGACACCATCATCAACAGCAAGGGCAACGACCTCATCTGCATCTACAACGCGGTCGGGCAGAAACGTTCGTCGATTGCGCAGGTCGTAAAGATTCTCGAAGATGCTGGCGCGATGGAGTACACCATCGTGGTTGCGGCATCTGCTTCAGAACCCGCCCCAATGCAGTACATTTCGCCCTATGCAGCAACCGCCATGGGCGAGTACTTCCGCGACACCAAGCGACATGCGCTTGTGATTTACGACGATCTTTCGAAGCACGCCGCCTCGTATCGCGAAATTTCACTGCTGCTGCGCCGTCCGCCGGGACGCGAGGCATATCCCGGAGACGTTTTCTATCTACACTCGCGCCTGCTGGAGCGCTCGGCAAAGTTGAGCGACAAAAACGGCGGCGGATCGTTGACCGCGCTGCCGATTATCGAAACGCAGGCGGGCGACGTGTCGGCGTACATTCCGACCAACGTCATCTCCATCACCGATGGTCAGATTTATCTCGAAACCGACCTGTTTAACCAGGGTGTACGTCCGGCAGTTAACGTAGGTTTATCCGTAAGCCGCGTCGGCGGCAGTGCGCAGATCAAAGCCATGCGGCAGGTTGCGGGAACTTTGAAACTGGAACTCGCGCAATATCGCGAACTGGCAGCATTCGCCGCCTTCGGCAGCGATCTCGATAAAGCAACGCAGTCGCAGCTGAATCGTGGCCAGCGCCTGGTCGAGCTGCTCAAGCAGAATCAGTTCTCGCCGTTGCCGTTCTCGAAACAAATTCTGATTATCATGGCGGGTACAGGCGGCTTCCTCGACGACATGCCTGTTGTGCAGGTCCGCGAGTTCGAAGCGGAGCTGTTCAAGTACGTGGATTCAACCAATCCCGGTATCCTGCGCACGATCATGGAGAAGAAGGTTCTCGATGACGCACTAAAGGGCCAGTTGCAGGGATTGATTAAGGAAGCGAAGCAGCAATTCGTAGCAGCACGGCAAGCGGTAGCGAAATAGTCCCGAGACCCGAGCCTCGAGTCCCGAGCCGTTGGTTTTACTCGGGACTCACGACTCATGACTCAGGACTCACGGCTCGATCATGCCTAACATTCTCGACATTCGGCGGCGCATTCGTAGCGTGATTAACACGCGGCAGATCACCAAGGCCATGAAAGTGGTCTCGGCGGCCAAGTTGCGCCGCGCGCAGGAACGCGCGGTGGCGGCGCGTCCTTATGCGCAGATGCTGACGAATGTGTTGAAGTCGCTGGTGGCGCGCGCCGAAATTTACGATCCCGAAACCGGAGTGCCGAAGCATCCCCTGCTGGCGCAACGCGAAGAGAAGAATATTCTTCTGATTGCCGTGACCGGAGACAAAGGCCTGGCCGGCGCCTTCAATGCGAATATCACGAAGGCAGCCGCCCGGTTTCTCGCATCGAAGAGCGAAAAAAACATTGACATAGAAACCATAGGGCGCAAGGGGCGCGATTTTCTTCGCCGTCGTTATCCCGCGGCCAAGATACAGACGCGCAGCTTGGCCGAACTCTCGGAATCGCTGGAAGCTCAAGTCGAAGTTGCGGAGCGAACTGGAGCGATTCAGATTACCGGCGAGCACGTCGGCACTCTGGGCAAGATTGAATTCGCGCAGGCGAAAGCGCTGGCCGACAGCGTAATCGAGCGTTACTGCCGCGAAGAGATTGATGCGGTCTATGTAGTCTTCAACGAATTCAAATCGGTGATCGCTCAGCGGCTGATTGTCGAACAGATTCTTCCCATCGAACAAATCGGGGAACAGGCGGTCCGGCTTGCGGAAGAAATGACCGAAGAAGAAAAGAAAAAGGCTAAGGAAGCAGCAATTACTGCAGGCGTTGGCATGCACGGGACCGAAGGAGAAGCCGCCACGCAGTTTGGTACGGCACAAGTCGACTACATTTACGAGCAACCTCCGGAAGAGCTGTTCCGCGCGTTGCTTCCGAAGTACGTCAGCATCCAGATTTTCCGAGCGCTGCTGGAGTCAGTGGCCGCCGAGCACGCCGCACGTATGACCGCAATGGATTCGGCCACCAGCAACGCAACCGACATGATCGACTCGCTGACGCTAGTGATGAACCGCGCGCGCCAGGCGAAGATCACGAAGGAAATTATCGAAATCGTCAGCGGCGCGGCGGCGATGTAAGAGAAAAGCGCTTTTGGCCGTTGGCTCTTAGCTCTTAGCTAAAAGCCAAGAGCTAAAAACCAAGAGCTGAAAGCCAAGAGCCAAGAGCTGAGGTGTTATGCCCGAAAACACAGGACACGTCATTCAAGTCGCCGGCCCGGCCGTCGACGTGCAGTTCGCCGAAGGGACTCTGCCTCCAATTTATGAGGCGGTAAAAGTCGTCAGCGACGGCTTCAACGTTCCCGAGCCGATCAGCGTCATCCTCGAAGTGCAGCAGCACTTAGGCGAGGGACGCGTGCGTTGCGTCGCGATGCAGCCGACCGACGGCATGGTGCGCGGCATGAAGGCCATTGATCTGGGCGGACCAATCTCCGTTCCTGTAGGCCGAGGCACGCTGGGCCGCGTCATGAACGTGATCGGCGAACCGGTCGATCAACTCGGTCCGGTCGAGTTCAAAGAGAGAAATCCGATTCACCGTCTCGCGCCCGCGTTCGACGAGCAGGCCACGACCGCCGAGATGTTTGAGACCGGCGTGAAGGTCATCGATCTCATTCAGCCGTTCTTGAAGGGCGGCAAGATCGGATTGTTCGGCGGCGCCGGCGTGGGCAAGACCGTCGTCATCATGGAGTTGATCAACAACGTCGCCAAGAATCACGGCGGCTACTCCGTATTTGCCGGCGTAGGCGAGCGCACGCGCGAAGGCAACGACCTGTGGCTCGAAATGTCGGAGTCGGGCGTGATCAAGCCCGGAAAGCCCGCCGAATCGAAGGCCGCTCTGATCTACGGCCAGATGACGGAGCCGCCCGGAGCGCGCCTCCGCGTGGCCCTGACGGGGCTGACGGTCGCTGAGTATTTCCGCGACGCCGAGGGCGCCGACACGCTGCTCTTCATCGACAACATCTTCCGTTTCACGCAAGCCGGATCGGAAGTCTCCGCGCTGCTGGGCCGCATGCCCAGCGCCGTCGGTTATCAGCCCAACCTTGCTACTGAAATGGGCGAGTTGCAGGAGCGCATCACTTCGACGAAGAAAGGTTCGGTCACTTCGGTGCAGGCGATTTACGTTCCAGCCGACGACTTGACCGATCCTGCGCCAGCTACGACGTTCGCGCACTTGGACGCGACCACCGTGCTTTCGCGTGCGTTGACCGAAATCGGAATTTATCCTGCCGTCGATCCGCTGGCTTCGACTTCGCGCATTCTCGATCCGCGCATCGTTGGCCAGGAACATTATGACGTGGCGCAGATGGTGAAGAAAACCTTGCAGACTTACAAGGATTTGCAGGACATCATCGCGATTCTCGGCATCGACGAGTTGAGCGAAGACCAGAAACTCGCGGTCGCGCGCGCGCGTAAGATTCAGCGTTTCCTGTCGCAGCCGTTCCACGTGGCTGAACAGTTCACCGGCGCGCAGGGACGCTACGTCAAGATCGCCGACACGGTGAAAGGATTCAAAGCGATCGTGGAAGGCAAGTACGACGACATCCCCGAACAGGCGTTCTATATGAAGGGCCCGATCGAGGAAGTCTTGCAGGCAGCGGAGAAGATGAAAGCAGCGTAAGGGTGCTTTTTTCGATGAGAGAAGGCGGCATCCAGAGACGGAACGTGATGGTAGGTACTGTGCTGATCTGGTTCCTTATCGTTGCAGCCTGGGCATACCTGTACGGAAAGCACGGACTAACAGCTGCAGCGACGTCGCCCGAAGAAGACAGCAACTACACATGGGCTTTTTGGTTATGGATGTTCGTAATCTTCCGATTGCCGTTGCTCTCGGTCGGTTTGGCGTCGGCGCTATTTGCGGAGTCTAGTTTTCTAAAGATAAAGACGGGACGGAGCGTCGCTGGCGAATAAAGTGGCAGAAACCTTCCAACTCGAGATCGTTACGCCCGAGAAAAAAGTCGTCGAAACTCAGGCGGAAGAAGTCCAGATTCCCGGCAAGAACGGGTATCTGGGCATTCTGCCGGGCCACGCGCCGCTGATCACGGAATTGTCCGTCGGCGAGATTACTTATCGCGAGAACGCCACGGAGCAAAAACTTGCTGTCGCCTGGGGATTTGCCGAAGTGCTGCCCACGAAAGTGACCATCCTGGCCGAGAGCGCCGAGCGTCCGTCGGAAATCGACGTCGAGCGCGCCCGCAAATCCAAAGATCGCGCCGAACAACGCCTCACCAGCGGCGACACGAGCGTCGATGTAGAGCGGGCACTGAACGCGTTGCAGCGTGCCGAAACTCGATTGGAAGTCGCTTCGGGCAGATAAGACTCGTTGTCTTTTTCCTTTCCTCTGTCGTCCCGCCGAAGCTATACAATTGGGCCGTTTTCCACCAAGGAGACAGCCCATGAAGTTGTTCGCCTCAGCGTTCGCTCTTCTGTCCCTTTCCGCCGTCGCCTCAGCTCAGGAAGCCAAGCCCGCGGCAACGCCTCCGCCGCCGCAGCCCGCTCCTTTGGTGACTCCCGAAGTCCACGCCGACCAAACCGTCACGTTTCGTTTTCGCGCGCCCAACGCGCAGGATGTGAAGCTGGCGCGCGAAGGCTCGCAGCCAGTGGCCATGCAGAAAGACGACTCCGGCGTCTGGAGCGTAACCACGCCGCCCCTCGAGCCTGACTACTACGGCTACTCGACCATTGTTGACGGTCAGCGCATGCTCGATCCCTACAATCATTTGTTGGTGCCAAATTTCCTGTCGCCAGGAAATGCTGTGCACATTCCATCTCCGTCTCTTCCTTGGGAGGTAAACGACGTGCCGCACGGCGAAATCCATCACCACTTCTACAAGTCAGCCGTTGCGGAGGACGACCGCGACTACTACGTTTACACGCCGCCCGGCTATGATGCGACGAAGAAGACGAATTATCCGGTGCTCTATCTGCTACACGGCTACAGCGACGACGCCAGCGGATGGACTGCAGTGGGCCACGCCAATGTGATCTTCGACAACCTGATCGCGCAGGGAAAAATCAAGCCGATGATCGTCGTGATGCCCCTCGGCTACGGGACCATGGAAGTCATTCGGCTGGGTTGGGGCTCCTGGGGCCATACCGATCTCCGCGACAAGAATTTCGCGAACTTTCAAAAAGCACTGCTCACTGAGGTAATGCCGAGGGTCGAAAGTGAATACCACATCGCGAAAGACCGCAACTCCCATGCCATTACCGGCCTCTCCATGGGCGGATCGGAGTCGCTGCTCACCGGTTTAAACAATCTCGATAAATTCGCCTGGATCGGCGCATTCAGCTCAGGCGGTATCCCGGATGCATTCAACAAAGACTTTCTCAATCTTGACGCCAAAGCGAATCAGCAGTTGAAGCTGCTATGGATCGCCTGCGGCACCGAGGATCGCCTGATCAAAGTGAACCGCGACTTGCGGGAATGGCTGAAAACCAAGGGCATCCATCACACCGACATCGAAACTCCGGGAATGCACACGTGGATGGTCTGGCGCAGAAACTTGGCGGAGTTTTCTCAGCTGCTATTTCGATAACGCTAGCGAACGTTCAACTGTTCATGCGTTTCCGCCGGCACATATTTCACCGCCGCCGTCCGCTCCAGTTTGTCCCAGGCGAACTTGCGGCCTTCCAGCGCGCGCTTCAGCGTCTTGAATAGAACGATCGAAAACAGCTGCCGGTAGGCAAAGCGCTGCAGCCAGACTTGCGTGAGCAGCAACGTGTCTTCTTTATCGTCAGGGCGGCGACGCTCCAGGGCAAATGCGATGGCCGACGCAATGAAGTCGATCACCAGAAACGCGAAGAAAAACAAAACGAGTTTGTGAAAGCTCGCTGGGTCGGTCGAGTCCGGATGGAAATGTTTTTGAATGTAGTACCAGACCGTTCCCACCACAAACATGATGTCGATGAGCGGCGAAACCAGTGGCAGCAGTATCTGAAAGATGACGATGTTGGGCAGTGCCACCCATCCCAGAGCACCTTTGCGCGCGAAGACTCCTCGATGCTTGTAAACCGCTTGCAGAATTCCGAACGACCAGCGGAAACGCTGGCGCATAAGTCCGTTCGCGTTGGTCGGCGCTTCGGTGTAGGCCAGCGCCATGTCTTCGTATTCCACGCGATATCCCATGCGCAGCAGCGCCATGGTGAGATCGGCATCCTCGGCAACCGTGTCGGTATGGTAGCCTCCGGCTTCGCGCACGGCGGAGACGCGCCAGGCGCCGATCGCTCCGGGAACAACGCTGACCGCACCCAGCACGTCGAGCGCGCGCCGCTCGAAATTCTGGCTCGTGATGTATTCGAGCGCTTGCCAGCGCGTCCATAAGTTCACGCGGTTGCCGACCTTCGCGTTCCCGGCAATCGCGCCCACCTTCGGATTGATGAAATGCGGCACCAGCCGCGCAATGGCGTCCGCCGCGATGATCGTGTCGGCGTCTATGCCAACGAACAACTCCGCGTCGCCGATGTGCTGAATCCCATAGTTCAGAGCCTCAGCTTTGCCCGAGTTCGGCTTGTCTAGGATGAGCACCCGGCCTGCCGCTGATTCTGCGGCAAAAGCCTTCCGCGCCACCTCCAGGGTTCGATCTTTCGAGCCGTCGTCGATCAAGATCACGCGCAGATTCGGATAGTTCGAGTTCAAGGCCGCCCGAACCGTTCGCTCAATGACTTTCTCTTCGTTGTACGCCGGAATCAGAACCGCGACCTTCGGCCGGTACGAGGCCACTTCCGCCGGCTTGCCAAAAATCTTTTCCCGCAGACGGTCGTAGATCGCAGCCGCGCCGATAAAAATCAGCCGGCCCGTCATGAGGAGGTCGCCCAGCAAGAAGATCCAGGTAATGGCGACGAGCCCCGCGTCAAAAAGCCAGAAACCGAAACGATTGAGGCGCGCGGCCCAGAGTTCTCCCCGCGGTAGCGGCGCCATTACGTCGGTTCTGGTCTTGCCGAGCAGGTCATAGACCGGCGAAATCTCGTACCCTCGCGCACGGATGCCGTCGATGATCATCGGCAAAGCGCGCACGGTCTCGGCGCGGTCGCCGCCGCCGTCGTGGAGCAGCACGATGTTGCCACAACGCAAATCTTCCGGCTTGCAAGGTGGCAGATGCGACAGCACATACGATGTGATCTGCTCCGCGCTGCGCTTCGGATTGTTGCTCCAATCATTGGGATCGATGCGATTCCCGACCGTGATGTATCCCATCTCCTGCGGAATCTCGAGCGGTCGCACCTGGTCGGCAGTATCGGGTTCCTCATCAATCGCGTAAGGCGGACGCATCAGCGTCGTGCGCACGCCGATCAGGCTGGCGAACAGCCGCTCCGTCAGATTCAATTCCACCTTCATGTATGCGGTGGAGATATTGCTGACGTCGGGGTGGGTGAACGTGTGATTGCCGATGGTGTGCCCTTCGCGATAGATCCGCTTGGCGAGACCGGAAAATTTGTCGGTCTGAATGCCGATCAGGAAAAACGTAGCCGTCGCATTCTTTTCTTTGAGGATATCCAGAATCTTCGGCGTCCATTCCGGATCGGGGCCGTCGTCGAAAGTGATCGCGACTTTATTCGGACTATAGCCGTAACGGCCCACGCGATAAGGCTCGGGCAGAGTTTGGAAAACTTCGTCAGTGATCAACCGCGTATCGGATTCGACCGTGATGTCCCGCGCGCCGTGCGCCGGTTTGTCTTCGATGCGAAGGATTTCTCCCTGACCTTCCATGTCAACGTCCGCGCCCGGCGGAACGTCTCGCAGCTTGTCACTGGCCCCGACGTCGCCAGGTACATCCCACACGCGCCACAACGTGTGGTCCTCGCCGCCCAGCCGCCAGAGAGCGAATGTTTGGATGCCCAGTGTCTGCGCGGCGCGCATGTGATTCAGCGCCGTTACCGCATCCAAAAACCAGATGTCGTGGCGAATACTTTTTTCGTCGAGATAGCTGAAGTGCGGATTCAGCGCTTCGTCGTCGAAGGATACATCCTCGTCCGAATCGCGCGCCGCCAGCCACGCTTCCTGAACACTGACCGTCGCGTCGCGTTCGCCCGCCGGCAATGGACCGCTCTTCGGCTTGAGCACCCAGTCATAGCCGTAGTTGGCGATGGCGCAGATGATTTTTTCCTTAGGAATGACCCTCTCAGCAAACTTCAGGTTCTGTACGAACCAGTCCTGCGACGCCACCGGTCCGGATGGGCCGCCGGGATAATGCTCGTCATAGTTCATGAGCACGACTCCGTCGGCTGCCTTGGCGATCGCCGGGTAATCGTACTCATCGTTGTGGGCGGGAACCGCCACGTAAAGCTTCATGCCGCGACCGTGCAGATCCGCCGAAAGTTCGGTGAGCAGCGCCGCATAGCCTGCCTGTCCTGACTTGGGGAAGGTTTCGAAGTCCACTAACAATCCGCGAAATCGGCCCGACGACAGAAACTTTGTTACCTGCTGCCGAAAGCTTGTCCGCGCGTCCGGATTATTTAAGAATGCGTCAATATTCCCCACCCAGTCGGTTCCATTGTGGTTGTTCACCATAGGGAAGACTTCCATCTGGGGAGCATCCGTACTCAGCAGCGGCATGACTCTGTCGTCGACCGGATGAACTGTGTTGCCCTGCACCACGTCGAAGAACTTATTGGTCTGGTCGTCGATACCCTGGAGGCGCCCGTCAGGCGTGATCATGTGCAGCCAGTCGGGGTAGAGAATATCGATCTGGCGGGCATTGTCGCGCAGCGAGGAGAAGCTGGCGGCGTCCCACGGAACGTAGAATGCCGCGCGAATGCCCTCTTCCTGATTGAGTTTGACCTGCGACGCGGCAAGCTTGGACTTGCGGTGCGAGCGCGCGGCCAGCTTCTTCGCGTGTTCCCTGGCTTTCTCCTTCTCGCTTTCCTTAAGGGCCTTAAATGCGCGTTTCTGGGGGCTGAAGAGCAGTTCGGGCAGGGGCTCATCGCGCAAGGCCGTGTAGACGAAAAAGATGATCAGCGCTGACAAGACGATGGCGACGGCGTCAATCAGGCGCCGGAGGCGCTTCCACCGTGCCCGCCGCGGATCATAAAAGACTGGCTCAGCCATGGGGGGACGAAACTTTCATCGTAAGCTGAGGATGGCGTGTGGTCAATTCTTCGGCGGTGCAGGGTGAGTTGGCGGCTCTGAGTCGTTGGATGCACTTTCCTGCGCAGGGGATTGCCGCAAAGCGCTATAGTCGCTGCGTGCTCGATCGATCTTTCAAACTGGCCGGGAACGCGCGCTTCTTTTTGTGGGCAGGTCTGGCGGCGTTGGCGTTCCGGCTCTTCTTCGTTTTTCACTTTCCCGCCGTCGTCGATGATTCGCGCCTCTACGCCAACATCGCCGAAAACTGGCTGCAGCACAGCATATACGGGGTGACGAACTCCGGTGTCGTGATGCCCACTCTGTCGCGCCTGCCGGGATATCCTGCATTTCTGGCGGCGATTTTCACGCTTTTCGGCAGGGAAAACTTTCGCGCAGTTTTGCTGGTGCAGGTTCTTTTCGATGTCGGAACCTGTTTCCTGATCGCGGACCTCACTCGAAGGATCCTCTCCAAACGGGCGTCGAACACTGCATTTCTGCTGGCCGCGCTATGCCCGTTTCTCGCTAACTATGCGGCAACCGCGCTGACCGAGACGCTTGAAATTTTCTTCACCACGCTGGCAATGGATCTCGCGATCACCGGTTTGCAGCAAGTTACATCGGAAACAACGAATGCGAACCCCCTTTGGCTCTGCTGCGGCCTTGCGATTGGCGGCGGCATCCTTCTGCGACCCGATGGTGGAATTTTGCTGGCAGCCATCGGCCTCTATCTTTTGTGGATGCCTGTGCGCAGCTTTCTCACATCGCACGCGTTCACGCCGCGTCCCGCTTACTGGATTCGCGCAGGACTGTTGATCGCCGTCGGAGCCATTCTCCCGCTCGTCCCATGGACGGTACGCAATCTGCACACCCTGCACCGCTTTCAACCGCTCGCTCCGCGTTACGCCAACGACTCCGACGAACTCGTCATGACCGGATTCAATCGCTGGGTCAAGACCTTCACCGCCGACTACGTCTCGGTCGAGGAGATTTACTGGAACGTTCCCGGAGAAGACATCGATGTAAACCGGCTGCCCAAGCGCGCCTTCGATTCCGAACAACAAAGAGCTGTCACGGCCCAACTCTTCGCCGACTACAACAGCAACCACGACATGAGTTCCGAACTCGACGCACGCTTCGCCACGTTGGCCGCAGAACGCATCCATGCCGGACCGATCCGCTACTACATCTGGCTGCCATTTCTTCGCATCGCCGACATGTGGTTGCGCCCGCGCACGGAGCTGTTTCCCTCCGACCCGCGCTGGTGGGAGTTCAACGACGACCGCCGCTGGCTCGCCGTCAGCCTCGGGTTCGGATTCGTGAACCTGCTTTACGTCCTGGCAGCGGTGGCCGGGCTGGTGCGCTGGCACGATAAATCCGGCATCGGCCTATTTGTTTTATTTCTTCTCATGCGCTCCACGTTCCTCGGCACACTCGAAAATCCAGAACCCCGCTACACATTAGAGTGCTATCCGATCGTGATTTTGCTTGCCGCAGCCGCGTTTCAACGGCGCCTGGACATCTCCCCTACGAATATCTGAATAACACTTCTCCGAAACAACATAGTTTTAACAATGTTAAGAAATGAAAGTGACTGAAAAATAAGCTTGAAACTTCCGGCATAACAGTTGCACAATAGCGCCCCATCAGGTCCCCAGGGGTCTCAACCGTCAGTCTCTTCCTGGGCAGAACAATTTGAAATGTGGCACCCACGTGGGTGGACAGGTGTGGTGCGTTCCGACTCATGTGTAACGGTTGCGAGGGCTACGGTCAGGCTCGTGTGACGCATCAGCGCCTGTGTGGATACAGACGTGTGACAAGTCCGAAAAGCAAGTTCGCAAACGCTCGCTGGGCATAATGAGTGAATCGCTCGATAGAAGTGTCAATCTGGCTGTCTGGGGGGAGTTTTTATGGCGCATTCGCAAAAGATCAGTCGCTGGATTTCTCCACTGTTCGGTAGCTTCTTGCTCGTCCTTCTGTGCAGTCTTGCATACGCACAGACCAGCAATACGTCCCTTAACGGAGTTGTTAAAGATCCAGCTGGTAGCGTCATTGCCAACGCCACCGTCACCCTTACGAATGCCGCGACCTCTGCCACTCGCAACCTGAAAACGGATATGGAAGGCCGATACTCATTCGACCTGCTGACTCCCGGAGATTACACGCTGGAAGTGCAGGCGGGCGGCTTCCGCAAACAAACGTTGCAAAGCATTCACGTGTTGATTGCGAAAGCGAACACAATCGACGTGACCATGCAAGTGGGCGCCACGACCGAAGAAGTTACCGTGAACGCCGAGTCCAGCCAGGTGATGGTCGACACCCAGGACGCCAGTCTGGGCAACAACTTTATTTCGCAGCAGATTACGCAGCTTCCGCTGGAAGCCCGAAATGTACTGTCGCTGCTGACTCTCCAGCCCGGTGTAACGAAAGATGGCTACGTCGCAGGCGGCCGAGCCGACCAGTCGAACGTCACGCTCGACGGTGTGGACATTAACGAAGCCTATAGCAATGCGATCGGTCCCGCGCAGACGGACATCACAGTCCCCAACGCCGAGAAGGGGCCGGTGCTTCGCTTGAACTCGGAGGCGATTGAGGAATTCCGGGTTGCCACGCTGAACTCAGGAGCCGGCGGTGGCAGATCTTCCGGTGCTCAGATCGCACTGGTCACCAAGTCGGGCTCTAACACTTGGCATGGTGCAGCCTTCGAATCCAATCGCAATACGATCTTCACCGCCAATGACTGGTTCAACAACCATGCCGGAGTCGAGCGGCCCGCCTTGATCCGCAACACGTTTGGCGGCGCTGTGGGTGGGCCTGTTATTAAAGACAGAGTCTTTTTTTTCTATAGCTATGAAGGGCGCACCGACGCCAGTCAGACTCCTGTGCTCGCTGCGAACCAATCGCCGGTTCCTTTGCCCAGCATGGGGCAGGGACTGCTCAATTTTCACCTCTGTTCCGGCACTGCTGGAAATTATGACTGCACCAGTCCCGGTCAAATGGTAACGCTCGGCCCGTCAGATTTCGCCCAAATCTTCCCTGACATCCAAGGTCTGGACCAGGCCGGCCTGCAGACTTTGGGAGACGCAGCCACAAAGTATGTCGCGAACGACACGACCATTGGCGATGGCATGAACGTCGGAGGCTTCCGCTTCAACGCCAGTACGCCAGTTCGCCTGCACTCGCACTCTGCAAAGGTGGATTTCAACCTCACCAGTCATCAGACTCTGTTCGCGCGCACGAATGTGATTTACGACAAGTGGGGTGGCGTTCCTGCGTACCCCGATACGCCTGCGCCGGATGAATGGGATCACCCCTGGGGCTTTGCCGTCGGCCACACGTGGACGATCAGCGACACTGTCGTCAACAAGTTCGTTTACGGCTACACTCGCCAGTCGTTTACCAAGGGTGGCGATCTCTTTCACAACGATATTGATTTTCGCTTTGTCTACTATCCGACCAATGAGCAGTTCTCTCTGTCGCGCGTGACTCCGGTAAACAACTGGGTCGATGATTTGAGTTGGGTCAAGGGCTCTCACACCATTCAGTTTGGCGTGAATATCTCAAAAAGCAATAACATAAGGACCAGCTATTCCAACGCCTACGATCAGGCAATCACCAATCCCTCGTACTACCTCACCAACCTGCTGCGGGCACCGCTGAGCAACTACGTTTTGGCAAATGATGGCATCCCGATGTTCGGCGGCGATGGATCGAGCGCCGAAAACGCCATGACCGCATTGATCGGCCGATTCACGCAGTACACCGCCGACTACACCTATGGCCACGACCTGAACTTGACTCCGTCGGGAACACCGACGATCCGTAATTTTGCCGGCCAGAACTACGAAGGTTATGTCCAGGACACCTGGAAAGCAAAGCGCAATCTGACCATCACCATGGGCCTTCGCTATGGTCTGGCACGGCCGATTTACGAAGTGACTGGGTTTGAGACCAAGCCGGATGTTCCGTTGGGAACGTATCTCAATCTGCGCGCCGAGAACGCCAAGAACGGAATCGACTACACCAATCCCATCAGCGTCAATCTCTCCGGACCAGCGAATCATGCCTCGCCCATGTATAACTGGGACAAAACCAACATCCAGCCCCGCATTGGAATGTCCTGGTCGCCGGACTTCCACGAAGGCATCCTGTCACGAGTCTTCGGTTCAGGAGGGGCGTCTGTCCTGCGCGGCGGTTTCGCCATCAACGGCGATTACTTCGGTCAGGCGCTGGCAACATTCTTCGACGTGCGCAACACATTGGGCTTCGGATCGTCCTTCACGACTGGGCCGAATACCTACGACGTAGGCTGCTCACCGTATCAGGATCCGGGTTCAGCTTATTTTGGATCGGCCGGTACTTGTTCCGGTGGAGTGAATCTCGGTCCACTCTTCACCAGTACCGATCAAGCAATTCGAGGCGTATTGCCCGCTCCTCCGGTTGTGCAATCCATTTCCTTCCCGCAACAACAGCCGGGCGACAATTCGCTGAGAATCGAATCCTCGCTGGACCAGAATCTGGTCACGCCCAAGAGTTACACCTGGAGTGCTACTTTTGAACGCCAAATACAAAAGAGCACTATGCTTCAAATCAGCTACCTCGGGCGCGCGGGTCGGCATCTCCTGGCGCAGCGCGACATCATGCAGCCGATTGATTTGGTGGATCCCGCGTCCAAAATGGATTGGTACACCGCCGGAACTATGCTGGCGAAACAGCGCGCTCAGGGAGTTGCGACCACTTCTGTCGCCGCCATCCCGTACTTCGAAACTCTATTCCCAGGGGCAGCGGACAATCTTGGATATGATCCGTCTTGGAGTTCGACTCAGGCGATCTACCAATTGATCAACGATGTCGGCGGCGACTACACGACAACCCAGGCTATTATTGACGGGATTTCGATCGTGGGGCCTAATGCTTTCTACCAGCCGCAGTATGGAGCACTGAGTGCCTGGGGCAGCATCGGAAATTCGAATTATCATGCCCTCGCTGCGACCTACAAGGTCCGCACCGGCAGCGTGACCGCGGATTTCAATTACACGTGGTCACACTCGCTGGATGACTCTTCTGGTCTCCAGACTGGCGGCGGATACAACGGCGAGTCTTTCATTCTCAACCCATTCCGCCAGCATGACATGTATTCCAATTCCGACTTCGATACGCGTCATCAGATCAACGCCAATGCAGTGTGGCAATTGCCATTTGGCCACGGGAAATCACTCATCGCTAACGCCGGCAAGGTGGCCAACGGTATCATCGGCGGCTGGCAACTGACAGGCATCTTCCGCTTCAACACCGGCTACCCAGTCGGTTTCTACAACGGTGCTACCGGCGTCTTTGACGACGCCCGTTGGGCCACCAACTGGGAAGTTCAGAGCAACGCAGTTCGAACCGCGGACTTCAACGCCTGCCCAACCAGGAATCCGTCGGGAACGCCGAAATTGTTCGGCTGCAACACGGTGTACGCCTTCCAACACTTCCGGAATCCCTACCCCGGCGAAACCGGCGAGCGCAATGTTTTCCGTGTGCCCGGCTATGTAGTGGTCGACATGGGACTCGGAAAAACCTTCCACCCCAATGGCCTGTTCGCAAGAATTCCCGAGAGTCATGAACTGCAGTTCCGCTGGGAGGTGTTCAACGTTACCAATACACAAAAGATGGGCGCGTTTGATGCCAGCCGCAGCGGATTCGGAATTCCGTTGGATCCAAATCTGAATCAGCCGCCGAGTAACTTCTCGAACTTCACTAATATTCAGGGAGCGCCGCGCGTCATGCAAATCACGATGCGCTACGCCTTCTAGCCGCCATGTCAATTTGTGCTGGGGCGGAGCAATCCGCCCCTTTTTTCGACCCGAGAAAGGATCCTGCTTTTGGCCCTCATCATTCCCTCTGTGCCCTCTGTGGTTGAAGTTTTTTATCGGCGCCTATTCGTGACTCATATGCTTAAAACCTTTCGCCGTCTTCCCCCTGATGTTGCGTTTGTGATGTTTCCTCGCTGACTCCAAGTCATTCGGCGAAGTTATTCCGCTTGAATTTAAGCTTGCGACCGCGACACAATAGCGGCCATCTTTTCGCAAGCGGGAGCGATGCGCACTTGTGGGGTGCGTCCGCTTATCCCAAGCCTATCCATCTGCCTGGCGGCCTGCGCGCGAAAAGCACAAGGAGCACGCATGTCCCGGCCCAGCCGCAGCCTCGTCTTTTTGTTTTTCTTCACACTGCTGAGCACATCCCTGATCGCGCAGTCAACTACTTCGCTGCGTGGCGTCGTCAGCGACGCCAAGGGCGCGGTGCTTCCGGGCGCCACCGTCCGCGTCGATGACCCAAAGACAGGTTTCGCGCGCGTCGTCACCTCGGGCGATGATGGCGTCTACCAATTTCTTCAGATTCCTCCGGCCGCCTACGTTGTCACGGTAACAGCCGCCGGCTTTGCCACGCTCAAACGCGAGAACGTGGTGCTCCTCGTCAGCAGCCCCGCCACGCTCAACCTCACCATGCAGGTCGAAGGGCAAACCATAAAAGTCGAAGTCAGCAGCGAAGCGCCGCTGGTCAACACGCAGGACGCAACGATCGGCAACGCCTTCACGGAGCGCCAACTCATTCGCCTTCCGTCTGAAGGCCGCGATCCAGTTTCGATCTTGAGCTTGCAGCCCGGGGTGACTTTCATCGGCGGCGACAAGCAGGTCGATCAAACCAACGACAGCCGCGGAGGATCGGTAAGCGGCGCGCGCAGCGATCAGACCAATATCACGCTCGACGGCCTCGACGATAATGAGCAACTTCAAGGCGACGCCTTCCAGGGAGCCTTGCGTGCGACGCTTGACTCGATTCAGGAGTTCCGCGTCACCACCACCAGCGGCAACGCCGACGAAGGACGATCCTCCGGTGGGCAGGTCGCGCTTGTCACCAAGAGCGGCACGAACGGCTTTCATGGTTCGCTCTACGAGTACAACCGCTCAAGCATTGGCGAAGCGAACGACTGGTTCAACGAGGCAGCAGAAATTTCATCCGGCCTGCCTAACAAACCGGGTCATCTGATTCGCAACACCTTCGGCGCAACCCTCGGCGGGCCGGTGCAGAAAGACCGGCTCTTCTTTTTTCTCGCGTACGAAGGACAGAGGAAGCGGGAAACGACGCAGGTGACTCAAACCGTCCCCAGCGATGAATTGCGCAACGGAATCATTCAGTATCTATGCGATCCAACATCGGACCCGAATTGCATCGCTGGTAGTCCAGCTCCCGGCGTGACCGTAAATTCAAACCCCACCTTTGCTCCCGACAATGTAGTTCAACTCCAGCCCAGTGCATTTGCTGCCCTGGATCAGAACGCGGCTTCGAATGGCACTTGCCCGTGGGCGGACAGCAACGGGTTCTGCGGCGGTGATCCGAATGTCCTGGCAGTTTTCAATCAATATCCCCACACCAACATTGATTCGGTGGGAGATCTACTCAACTATCGAGGGTTTACCTTCGCGGGTGCGGATCCGGAGAAGCTCAACACCTACATCGTCCGGCTGGATTACAAACTTAGCGCCAATGGAAACCATAGCCTGTTCCTGCGAGGCAACCTGCAGAACGACAACCAGGACTACGCTCCAGAGTTTCCCGGCCAGCCTTCCTACGACTTTCACACCAGCAACAACAAGGGTATTGCCGCCGGCTACACCGCTCTGCTGCGTCCCACTTTGATCAACAATTTCCGCTGGTCGCTGGTGCGCGAGGGGCTGGGCGACTCCGGCATCAACTCCCAACCCTTCGTGCATTTCCGGACGCTAAGCGACGTCACAGGCCTCGGTTCACAGTCGCAGTATGTCAATGTCCCGGTTCACAACTTCGTCGACGACCTCACCTGGACAAAGGGCACGCACACCCTGCAATTCGGCACGAATCTGCGCCTGGTGCACAACAATCGCGCCGGCAATGTGCAGAATGTTTCTGACGCCGTCACCGATCCCTTCTCGCTCGACACGAATGCAGGCATCGCCAATAACGAGAGTAGCCTGGACCCGAGCATTGCGCCCGCCTATCCGCTGGTCGATCCCAACTTCGGAGAACTCTACGATTTTTCCGCGATGGGACTGGCAGGCGTAGTGACGGTCTCCAATACGATTTTCAATCAGAACAAGTCTGGAACCTTGATCCCCCCTGGCGACCTCGTCCCGCGGCACTTTAAGGCTTGGGAGGCGGAATGGTATATGCAGGATGCGTGGCGCATCCGGACGAATCTCACGCTGACGGCAGGCGTGCGTTACTCGCTGCTGCAGCCTCCGTATGAGGTGGACGGAAATCAGGCCGCTCCCTCGATCGACATCGACAATTTGTTCGCACAAAGAGCCAAGGCGCAGCTCCTTGGCCAGTCTTACTCTCCCGGCCAGAATGCAGCCAACGGCCTGACGGGAGGACTTCCGCCCATCTCTTTCGGGCTCTCTGGCCAAGCCAATGGAAAGCAGCCGTATTGGGAGTGGGACTACAAGAACCTCGCGCCCCGCTTCGCGCTCGCTTATTCTCCCAGCTTCGATCACGGCTGGTTGAGAAGTTTGTTTGGCGCAGCAGGGAAGAGTTCATTGCGGATGGGATACGGTTTGTACTTCGATCATTTCGGCGAAGGCATCGTCAATACGTTCGACCGCAACGGCTCCTTCGGGTTGACTACGTTAGAAACGAATCCGTACGGCGTGCAGGATGTCGACTGCGCTTTCCGCTTTACCGGACTCTACAACCTGCCACAAGGCACCTATTGCGGCCAGCAGATGCAGGGCGTCGCTCCAGGAACGCTGCCGGTCACTCCTCCTTCCGGTGTCGATGCGCCCGGTGGCTTCGCCATCTATTGGGGCATGGACAACAAATTAAAGACGCCGTATTCCCACGTCTTCAACTTTTCCTTCACGCGTGACCTTGGCCACGACTCTACGTTCTCAGTCGCGTACGTCGGCAGGCTTGGGCGGCATCTTCTGCAGGAGACCGATCTCGGAATGCCGGAAGACATTGTCGATCCCGCCTCGCACATGGACTACTTCACCGCGGCGACAATACTTTCTAAACTCGCCCGCGCCGGAACCGCCATCGCCGATGTGAACACGACAAATGCCGGGATGTACTGGGAAGATTTATTTCCTGCGGCAGCCGGAAGGAAAAAAGACGTGCTCTGGGGATGCGACTCCATTCCTTATGGCAAACTCAAGAGCCAGGTGACCGCCACCCAGGCCATGTACGACACGTTCGCCTGCAACCTCGGCGATGAGATCGTTGCCCTGCAGTCCACCGACACGCCCACCTACAACAACGCATGCTTCCCCGCCTGTTCGCAATTACCGGGACAGTCGCAGCCAACGGAATACAACTTCTTCATGCCGCAGTTCTCGTCATTGTGGGGATGGAGAACGTCGGGTAACAGTTCCTATCACGCATTGAACGTCACATTCAGGAAAGCCTTGCACGCCGGCGTGCAATTCGATGTGAACTACACATTTTCGAAGTCGATTGACGTGGGGTCAAATGCGGAGCGCATCAACCTGTTTGACATCAACGGTGGCAACGTCGGCGGATTTGCCAGCCAGGTCATCAACTCCTGGTCGCCCAATCAACTTCGCGCCATATCCGATTTCGACATGAAGCATCAGCTCAATGCCAACTGGGTCATCGATCTGCCCTTCGGGCGCGGCAAGAAGTTCGGCGCAGGCATGGGACGCGCGGCTGACGCGGTTCTCGGGGGCTGGAGCCTGACGGGACTATTCCACTGGTCGAGCGGGCTTCCGTTCAGCATCTTCAACGGAAACGGCTGGCCCACAAACTACGACCTTACGGGACAGGCAATCGAAATCGGCAACCCGGGCAAGGTCGGGGTCTATCGCGATTCATCGGGCAATCCCAGCATGTTCCCCGACCGCAACGCCGCCCTCGCGGCCTTCCGCGATCCATTTCCCGGAGAAGGCGGCCAGCGCAACGAGCTGCGCGGCCCCGGATATTTCGGCATCGACGCCGGCCTCGACAAAGACTGGAAGATTCGCGAAAACCAGACTCTCAGCTTCGCGTGGGAGGCTTTCAATATCACGAACTCAGTACGCTTCGACGCAGCGGCTTCGTCGAACCAATTCGACCTGACCAGCTCAACCAACTTCGGAGTCTACAGCTCCACGCTAACGCAGCCGCGCGTAATGCAGTTCATGCTGCGCTACACGTTTTAGTTAGATCGTGGAGCGGCGGACGCATTCGTCCGTCGAGCGTAAGGCACCGCTCGCCGGAGTTGGGACCGCCCACGGTGCTGTCATCCTGAGCGGAGGCGTTTTTCAGCCGAAGCGAAGGATCTCCCTCGCAACTAATCCTAAGTTCGGCGAGAAATCGGAATTAGTCTGCTCTGGCCACCGACCACTGACCACTACCCCAACGGCGAGTCGCTCATGCGAAAACGGGTCCGCACGTGCTCAGAGATTAGCTCAATCGCAGAACGGTTGCGCACCGGGTCGGCCTGGGCCAGATACTTCATCGCCTCTACCAGAAGGCGTTGCCCATCGACATAGCGGGGATCGGAAGTGCGTTGCCGGCGCTTATTGCCTAGCTTCGGGGGGACTGTGATCGTAAAAACCTTGGCCATGAAGGGGACCTAACTAAAGTTAGGGGTCAGTATATCGTCCCATCCGCGAATCCCGGAACCCCTAGTTGTCTTTTCTTTTCAACGGTTTAACTGCCTGGCGAAATCGTCTGTGTCTTGCTGGTCGTCTTCAGCTTGAAAACATCGTCCGGAATCTTCTTATTCAGCTGGATTGACGAGTACTTTGACAGGCGATAATCCCCTTGGGGCTCAAAGATTTGTTGCTGGACCGAGATGCCTTTCTCAAGGTCAATCCAGAGGATGAACTGTTTGAAATTGTTGCGCACTCGTTCCGACTTGGGAACGAGTTGCAGCTTCGCCGTCGCCACACCGCCGACGGTTTCCTGCCCAAGATAAATCACGTCGAACTGCTTAACCAGATCTTGGCCGCTGCCTCCGAAGCCGAGCACGAGATAAGTCTCAAAATCAGAGCGATTCTTGCCCAGATCGTAAAGCGTCACCTGATCGGCCTTCGGTTGGTACACGCGAATCTTGCCGCCGCTCAGCAGAACAAACTTGGGCTCGGGCTTTAGCGCCGTCGCGCTGGCCCCGGCCATTTTGACGTCGACCTTCATCTCGACTTCATCTTTACCGGAGCGGCGATAGTAAATCGTTCCGGCCTGAACGTCGTCGACCTCATCGATGACTTTTTCATAGCGGTCCCACTCGAACTCTGCCTGCGCCGTATTGAAAGCCGCCGCCGTTTCATCCAGCTTTTTCAGAACGGCATCCAACTGGGCGGAGTCCGCCGGCTTCGGCTGCAGAGCCAGCGCCAAACGGGAAAGCCGGCAATCAAAGCTGGGCTGCAGGTTGGGCCCTGCGAGCGCATTCTCAACCGGCGAAAGCTTCAAGAAACCAAGAGCCACAAGAGACAGGATGAGCCAGGAAGGTTTCATGTGATGAGTCCAAATGTATGCGGCAATCGGCGAGGCTACTCCCGTTTGGCCAGCACCTTGTAGCTCTGGATGCGCCCTTTCCCGTCCTTCACCGGTTCAAAACTCACGATCGAAACAGCTCCCGAAATCGGCTCGATGATGCGCAGCAACTGATCGCGTACTGAGCGGTCGTCACCGGCAGTTACTGCGCTGGCCTCCACCTGATAGAGCAGGTTGCCGTAGGGATCCGTAGTGACCACTACATCTGTCGGATGCGGGTTGCGCGCAATCGGTTTGTCGTTAAAGTTGATCACGCGCGGCGAAAACAGCACGAACACAAGAATCAGCGTGACCATGATGTCATAATGGAGTGTGCCCCGCTCGTACTGCCACAGAATGTATCCGCGAATTGTTCGCCAGACGGCGTTCATCGGCAGGGGCGCGCTGGGCGCGGCAGTCGTGAGTTCTGCTCTATGCAAGTCTAGTGACGACTCCTTCTCTTGGCAACGGCCGAGCAATGAGCAGTGAGTAATGAGCGGTAACCAGGTGCCGTTCGGCATTGCTCATTGCTCATGGCTCATAGCGTTCTCGCCGTAATCTTTTCCGCTCCAATGTACGGCCGCAGAGCCTCGGGAATTATCACGCTCCCATCGGCCTGCTGGTAATTCTCCACAATCGCCACCCATGTACGGCCCACGGCAAGCGCACTCCCATTCAACGTATGCACAAGCTCAGTCTTGTTCTTGCCCTCAGGCCGGAAACGAATATTCGCCCGCCGCGCCTGGTACGCCTCAAAATTCGAACACGAGGAAATCTCGCGATATAGCTGCTGCCCCGGCAGCCAAACCTCGATATCGTACGTCTTTGCCGACGCTGCCCCCATGTCGCCCGTGCACAAGGTCATGACGCGGTAATGCAACCCGAGCTTTTGCAGCACGGTTTCGGCATTGCGCGTCAGCTTCTCGTGTTCCTCGTAAGAATGCTCTGGATGCGTGAACTTCACCAGTTCGACTTTCTGAAACTGGTGCTGGCGAATAATCCCGCGCACGTCCTTTCCGTAGGATCCGGCCTCGCTGCGAAAACACGGCGTGTAAGCCGTCAGCGAAACTGGCAGCCGCGCCTGCTCCAGCACTTCATCGCGATACAGATTCGTCACCGGGACTTCGGCCGTTGGAATCAGCCACAGATCTTTTTCTCCATGCGGCACGCGAAACGAATCGGCGCCAAATTTCGGAAGCTGGCCCGTCCCATACATGGAATCCGAATTCACGAGATAAGGCGGCAGAACTTCTGTGTATCCATGCTCGCGGGTATGCAGATCGAGCATGAAATTCGCCAGCGCGCGTTCGAGCTTCGCGCCCAAATCCCAATACACGGCGAAGCGCGCGCCCGTCAACTTGACCGCGCGCTCCATATCAAGCACGCCAAGTTCGGCGCCGAGATCCCAGTGCGCCTTCGGAGTGAAATCGAACTTCGGCGGCGAGCCCCAGCGCCGCACCTCGACATTGTCGTCGGCGCTGCCACCAACAGGAACGCTGGAGTGCGGTAGATTAGGAAGGCCTGTGAGAATTTCGCGCAGCCGAACGTCCAGATCATTCGCTGTCTTCTCGAGCCCCGAAATTTTCTCGCGCAGTTCTTTCGTCTGCGCCATCGCCGCCGAGGCGTCCTGGCCGCTCTTCTTCAGCTTCGCAATTTCCTCGGAAGCCTTGTTACGCTGCGATTTGGCGGTCTCCGCTTCCGTAATGGCCTGCCGCCGCTGCGTGTCGACCTCGCGGAAATCCTTCAGCACCGCAGCCGGATCCATGCCGCGCTGCCGCAGCTTTTCTTCGACCAGAGGCAGATTCTCACGAACAAAGGTCAAATCGAGCATGGGAACCTAATACTGTATCGGAAAACACCACGGAAGTGCACGACAGCGTGGTACGCGGCTTCCATACAGTGAATCCCCGATTGCGCATTGCGACGTTTGGGAGAACAATGTGAGTAGCAGTCCACGAGGTTCCTATGACTGAAAAGTGGCATTCCGGCATCACCATGCACAAGATCAGTTTCGGCGGCGGATTCATCGGCCTCCTCTTCGCCGCGGGCAGCGCCTTGATCTTCGTCCTTGGATTCCCCACTCTCTGGTACTTCGTCGCATTCGCCGCTGTATTAGGGGTCGGTGTCGCAATCGTTCTGCGGATGTTCCATCGAATCCGCTCCCATCGGAATAAGCCGCTATCGATTCTTGCCACTCCTCAGCCCGAAGCTCCTATGTCTCGCAAGCGCATGATCTGGCACAAGACGCTACGCCTCGCGCATGTCGTCTCTGCCTGAGCCACGCAAAAGTTGTCAGCTTTGGGAATTCCTCTCGCCTGTGTAAACTACGTTCGCGATGAGATCGTCCCCCAGGCCAGCCACTCTGCGCATTCTTTCGCTGTTGGCCGGCATCGCGCTTTTAGTCTCGTCCATCCCCGCTGCGGCCTCCGCTTATAACGGCCACCCTAAGCTCGTGGTGGTCATCGTCATCGACCAATTCCGCGGCGACTACCTCGAGCGCTACCGCGACCAATTCACCGAAGGCGGATTCCGCCTCTTGCTCGACCACGGCGCCAATTTTTCCAACTGCAATTACAACTACGCCAATACCCGCACCGCTCCCGGACACGCGACGCTCTTCACCGGCGCCTATAGCAACGGCCACGGCATCGTCGGCAACGAGTGGTGGGACCCGGCAAAGAAAAAAATGGTAACCTCCGTCGAAGACGACGCCACAAAACTCGTCGGCGTCGCCGGAGATCAGACTGGCGCCTCGCCGCACAATCTTCTCGCCGACACGCTCGGCGATGAACTCAAACTAGCCACACAAAGCAAGTCGCGCGTTTTCGCTGTTTCATTAAAAGATCGCGCCGCCGTGCTTCCCGGGGGTTTCGCCGCCGATGCCGCCTACTGGATCGATCCCAAAAGCGGCGCCTTCATCACCTCGACTTTTTATCGCAGCGACCTGCCGAAGTGGGTGCAGGAATTCAACGCAACCCGCCCCGAAAAATACTGGGACCGCGAATGGAAAGACGCGCAAGGCAAGGTCCTGCGCTCCACGGCGCATCGCAAGGCCAAGAACGGACAGGATGCCGGCTTCTACGAAGTCATAGGCCCGACGCCGTTCGCCAACGAGCACGAACTGGAATTCGCCAAGCAGCTAGTAGTCTACGAGAAGATGGGCGAAGGCCCGGCGACCGATCTCCTCTCAATCAGCCTCTCGCCCAACGATATTCTCGGGCATCAGGTTGGCCCAAACGCTCCCGAGTTGCAACAGATGGCGCTCGAACTCGACGAGCAGCTCGCTGCCTTCTTCACTTTTCTCGGCCGCCAGATCGGCCTGGCCAACGTGTGGATCGCGCTCTCAGCCGACCATGGCGTTTCCTACGTCGCGGAAGACGCAACGCGCATGCGCCTCCCCGATCGCAGTTTTGATCACGCCAAACTCGAAGCCGAAGTCAATGCATCGCTCACGGCGAAATACTCACCAGGACACCCGGCCTCATACGTCAAACTCGACTATCCGATGGCGTGGCTGGATCAGAATGCCTTCTCCGCGGCGCACGTTCGCGAATCCGATGCCGAAGCTGCAGTCGGTGAGATGATGACCCACAGCAATCTGCGCAGTTTCCATACCAAGTCGCAGTTGGCACGAGGCGAAGCTCCCGACACGCCACTCGGCAGAAAATACCTCAACAGCTATTCGCCCGAGGGAAGCTGGTACGTGATGGCCGTTCCCGACATTTACAGCGTCGGTCCCGGCACGGGCACCGATCATCTCTCGCCATATTCTTACGACACGCACGTTCCTCTCGCCTTCTATGGGCTCCCGTTTCGTGCCGGAACTTATCGCACAAGCGTCGAGCCCGTAGACATGGCCGCAACTCTGGCCTCGTTACTCGGCATCAATGCGCCAACACACGCCGTAGGACGCGTGCTGACCGAAGCGCTCGTGCCCGTTCCCGCGAACTCAAGCGGAGGAGAAAGCAAGCCATGAGTCCTTCCGCCAAACCCGGCGCTCCAGATCTCAGCCTCGAGATTGCCGGTATCCCGTTCAAAAATCCCGTCATCGCCGCCAGCGGCACCTTCGGCTACGGCGTAGAGTTCGAGGACGTCGTCCACCTGGCCAAACTGGGCGGAATCGTCGTCAAGGGCCTCTCGAAAGAATCAATGATCGGCAATCCGCCGCCGCGCCTGTGGGAGACCGCGGCCGGCATGCTCAACGCGATCGGCCTGCAGAACATCGGCGCGCAGGCATTCCTGACCGACAAACTTCCGCACCTTCGCCAGCTCAAAAATGTCGTCGTGATCGCCAACGTCTTCGGCTACACCCGCGAAGACTACGAGCGCACCATCCAGATTTTGAATGACGGAGAAGGAATCGCAGCCTACGAACTGAACGTCTCTTGTCCGAACACGCAGCACGGTGGAATCCAGTTCGGCAGCGATCCCCGCTCGCTCGATGAAGTGGTCACCACGGCAAAGCGCGTTGCCAATCGCCCGCTGATCGTAAAGCTCTCGCCCAACGTCACCAGCATCGCGCAGATGGCCTACGTGGCGCAGGAATCCGGCGCCGACGCGCTCTCGCTCATCAACACCTTCGTCGCCATGGCGATCGATCCGGAAACACGCAAGCCGCGCATCGCCAACGTGACGGCAGGCCTGAGCGGCCCAGCGATCAAACCCATCGCAGTACGCATGGTCTATGACGCCGCGCACGCCGTCAGAATTCCAGTAATCGGCATGGGAGGAATTTCAACCGCCGAAGATGTGATCGAATTCATGCTGGCCGGTGCGGCTGCGGTGCAGATCGGCACAGCCAGCTATTGGGATCCCTGCGCCACCGAAAAAATTGTCGACAGTCTGCACGAATGGTGCGCCGAGCACCACATCGCACGCATTGCCGACCTGATCGGCGGCATGCAACTGGAATAGCCTCTATATCCTATAGCCAACAAGTGCGGTGCCCCAATGTCTCGCCGCTTTGCGAGACGTAGGATCTGTCACAAATCGCACTGACAATAACATTCCGACACGCGACGCCGAAGGCGGAGCGAGGAGGAACCTGCTTTTCCAGGAAGCCTAAAACGCCGCCAGAAATTTAGTTCTTCAACTGCGGCCGGCTGCAGCTCGCCGATCCGTGTTCCAGCATCTTCAGCGAAGATATGCGGATCGTCTTTGCACTTAAATCAGTCTCGCCAACAATCTCCACATAGTCGCCAATGTTCTTCTTCGCCAGGCTCGCGTTGGCGATATTAAAAATCTGCTTCCGCTCCGGATCGATCAGCACAACCTTCCTGCCCTTCGCGACGCATTCTTTCGCGCAGCGCGGATTCGTCGCGGTGAACGTGCCGCTCTCGGCCCGTCCGTGAGCGCATTGCTCGTCAGAAAGCCACCCGCGAATGGAACTTTCGCTGATCTTCTTGATTTGTGGCGCAGTGGTTTGCTGCGCACTTCCACTGATCACGCAAGTCAGCAACCCGGCTAACATGATCTGAGTTCGCAGATTCCGCATCGTACCCCCGAATCATCCCTGGCTTCGACCTGACTAGCTAGTAGCGTTCAGCAATCAGCCCCTTCACATGTTTGTACGTCAGAACAACTCTCGGTAGGCTGAATGCTAATTGCCAATTGCTACTCCCACGCGCGAAGTCGGGGCCAAACGGACGAAGCCCTCGCCGCCAAGCAGGGACCGCTCTACCGCCACGCCCCCAGAATTGCGCCCATCACCACGTAGCACACTAGTTGATAACCCGTGTTGATCATGTAAAGCTTGTTGCGCTGGCGGCTGAACAGCGCGTTGGTAAACTGCACCGTCGTGACAAATCCCAGCCAAACGACGAGGCCGATCTTCAAACCGTCGATCGCATTCGCTTTCCCCGAAACCGCAATAATCTTCCCTAGCACAAACGCGGTCAAAAGGCTCGCCACGAACGACATCGCATAAGATGGCCCCGCGCTCTTCTGCATCTCGGCGATCTTCGCCTTATCGTTCGGATCGTAGCCCATCAGCACCATCCACGGCTTGGCAAACAGCATCGGTGAATACCACACAAACCCCACCACCATTCCCGCTACTGCGCATGCCAGCACTGCCAGCAGATTCACTCCCAGGAATTGCATGGAATCCTCCTCAACGCAGATTTGAAATCACAAGCCTGCGGGCAGAGAACGACCCGCAACGCCGCGACCCTAATTTTTCAGGATGAGTTAGTGGCCTGAGTTCCGCTAACGCCCGCGAGTGTACCAGATGAAGCCGGTAGATTGTAGTCCCAGCCCTCGCCCTACGCCCGCCGTGGGTTTTGAGAGTAATCACCTGTTACCGACGGTTTACGACTACCATAGTAAGGGAGTGAGCACGGGCAACGGCCCGCCGAATTCAAGCGTCTGAACGGAAGGGGTGCCGCGATAAGCCTGTAGTTTTGAATTGAGGTCAAGATGTCGACAAGTTCTCCGCTCTGCCGATTGGCCCCGCTGTGCCTGACGCTTGTGCTGTGCGCCATTAGCCCGGCGCAAACTGGGCTCGCTTCCCGCATCAATCAACCGATTAACGATGCGGTTCGCGTCACGCTCAAGGGAAACATTCACCCGCTGGCGCAGGCGCGCTTCGATCTGGGCACAGTTCCGGATTCATTCTCCGCCTCGCGAATGGTGCTGCTGCTACAGCGTTCGCCGGAGCGCGAGGCGGCTTTGCAACTATTTCTTCAAGACGCACATCGGCCGGGATCCCCCACGCTTCACAAATGGCTCAAGCCCGATCAATTCGGCAAACTCTACGGGCTTACCGACTCCGAGATCGCCACAGTCTCCGGCTGGCTGCAAGACCGCGGGTTTTTAGTCGGTCGAGTCAATCGAGCCAGGACGGCAATCGAATTTTCGGGAACAGCGGGACAGGTTCGCAGTGCGTTTCACACGCAGATCCATAGCTATCTGATCAACGGTGAACAGCACTATGCGAACAATGCCGATCCGCAGATTCCGACTGCGCTGGCGCCGGTAATTGCGGGCATCACCCCGATCAACGACTTTCGCCCCAAATCCTACATAAAGAATTTCAGCAAGGCCGTCTACGACAGCAGCAAAAACAAATTCGTTGCGGACTGGACTTTTCCCGCAGGTCAGGACTTTCTCGACTTTGGGCCCGGCGACTTCGCCCTGCAATATGATCTCGGTCCGCTGTATGCGGCGGGCATTACAGGAAAGGGCGTCACCATTGGGCTCATTGGGGCATCGAACGTAGATCCGGCGGCTGTGGCGAACTATCGCTCATTCTTTGGATTGCCGGCGAACCCGCTCAACATCGTTATTGACGGAACTGATCCCGGAGAAAACGGCGCTCTCGGCGAATCCTACCTCGATGTCGAACTGAGTGGAGCTGTCGCCCCGGACGCAACGATCAACCTGTACACCGCGGCCGACACCTCAGTCCAATCTGGACTGTATCTGGCCGCGCAACGAGCCGTCGATGACGATCAAGCCTCCATCCTCAGCACAAGCTACGGTTTGTGTGAAGAGGATCTGGGCTCGGCGGGAAACCAGTTCTGGTATTCCCTGTGGGAGCAGGCGGCGGCGCAGGGCCAAACCTCATTCGTTTCGGCTGGCGACGGTGGACCCGCCGGCTGCGACAACTTCAATATACCTCAGCCGTCGCAGTACGGGGTTGCTATGAACGGGTTCAGTTCAACTCCCTGGAACGTTTCGGTGGGAGGCACCGATTTCTACTACAGCACCTACAACCAAAGCTCCAGCGCGCAGCAAACTCTGTTGGACACCTACTGGGACACGGTCCCAACTATCTTTCCTACGACGTCTCTTCTGCAACCGGTACCCGAGCAACCGTGGAACGATCCGTTCGGGCTGAATCTGGCCAATGGCGGCGTCTACGGAGCTCCCAATATCGTTGCCGGAAGTGGCGGACCAAGCAACTGCGCCACCGGAACTGCCGCTTCTGATGGCACCTACAGTTCGTGCACCGCAGGATATCCCAAGCCTTCCTGGCAGACGGGAAGCGGTGTTCCCAAGGACGGAGTGCGTGATCTTCCGGATGTATCGTTGTTTGCCGCGGCAGGCGAGAACGACACCTTCTATCCCTTCTGTCCCGGCCAGGGATATTGCGTAGTTTCCGACGGCGATCTTAC
The DNA here is from genome assembly GCA_035501655.1 of Candidatus Solibacter sp. Lineage (GTDB taxonomy): Bacteria > Acidobacteriota > Terriglobia > Terriglobales > Acidobacteriaceae > Sulfotelmatobacter. Next base: position 54,761 of record DATJVU010000040.1, on the reverse strand, counting down.
CATCGGGATCGTCGGCGGAACATCGGCCTCGTCCCCGGCAATGGCAGGCATTCTGGCATTGATCGAACAGAAATATGGGCCGCAGGGACAGGCGAACTACATCCTCTACCCCCTGGCTGCGCAGCATCCTTCCGCGTTTCATGACGTCACCACCGGCAGCAACATCGTGCCCTGCACGCCCAGCGCGCCGAACTGCACTCTCAGCACGGCCAGTGACAATACAAATAGTTATTACACCATCGGGTTTTATGCCGGCCCGGCATACGACATGGCGACCGGGCTGGGCAGCGTGGACGCGAACGAACTCTTCAACAACTGGAACGCGCTCAGTTTCAAATCCTCCGCGACCACTCTTAGCCTTAGCCAGACCAGCTTCCCGCATGGCACTCCTGTCACAGTCAACGTCGGCGTAACCGGGAGCGGCGGGACGCCTTCCGGGGGTGTGAGTCTGGTTTCGGGTAGCACGTCAGCGAACATTGTGGGGCTGAAGCTGCTGACGCTTCAGAGCGGAGCAGCAAGCGCCAGCGTGAATAGTCTTCCCGGAGGCCAATATGCGGTGAGCGCGCGCTACGGCGGAGACAGTGTTTTCGCTTCCAGCACTTCCAGTGCGGTATCGGTGAATGTCGCGCCGGAAGCCAGCAACCTGTCATTATTTGGAAGGTATTACTCGTTTAGTACGAATACCTCAGGTGTTCTCACAAATGGGGGAAGCTATCCCGTCGGTACTTCGCTTGCGATTGAGGCGCAGGCGGTGGGAGTAAATGCGCCCCCGGGATCGACCGATGGAGTCGCGACCGGCACGGTCACGTTTACCGATACGGCGAGTGCAGGCACAGTCGGCTCCGGTTCCATAAATATGGGATCAGGCAGCACGGCGGAGTGGGTGCCGACTACGCTAAGCGTTGGTAGTCACAGCATCAGCGCCAGCTACTCAGGAGACGCGAGCTTCAACGCCTCTTCCAGCACCGCACCCCTAAGTTTCACCGTGACGAAGGGCAACGGCAACCCTTTCCTGTGGGTGCCAACTTCAACCGCCGCGCTCGGGCAGAGCGTGACCTTACAAATGTTCGTGGGCACCGGCACGGCTCCCGCGCCCACCGGAACCGCCACGTTCTATGCGGGAAGTACTGTGCTGGGAACCGCAACCGTCGCCCAGACAGACATAACGTTCCCCTACATCAATTCTGTTGCGACCTTGAACGTGACAACCTTGCCGGTTGGGACTGACTCGATCACCGCGCAGTATAGCGGTGATGCAAATTACCAAGCCGCAACTTCCAATACCGTAACAGTCACTGTCACGCAGCAGCCGGCGGGCATTCTTACTGCCAGCGCAAACGCGTCCACGCTCCTTCCTAGTCAGGATCTCACCGTCACAGCCAATGTTGCCGGAGTGAGCGGACAGCCCGCTCCCACCGGCTTCGTTGGTTTCTACGCCTATGGACCCGGCGGGAGCTACAGCGCCAGCTGCACGTTGCTGAATGGTTCCTGCAGCTTTGATTTCGGGAGCGGCTACTGGAGCCCTGGCACAGTGACCGTGAATGTAGGTTATAGCGGCGATACGGTATATGCGGCTAGCAATGTTGTCGTTCCTGTGACTATGCTGGATATGTTCACCATGACGGCCGCGAGTTCAGTTTCGTTTGCGGCGGGCGCGACCAGCGGCAATACTGCTGCGCTCACCGTGACGTCGGTCAACGGATTTACCGGGCCAGTCTACTTCGCCTGCACGATCGCCTACTATCCGCCAGGCGCTCAACATCTGCCGACATGCTCGGTTCCGGCATCAGTAAATGTGACGAGCGCCACTGCGGTGGCCGCCGCCATGACGATTAATTCGACGGCACCGACGACAGTCTCGCGTGCTGACGAAATCAGAACTCCGCGGTGGCTTGCGGCGCAATCTCTTACTCTCGTTGTCGGGATACTTGTGGTTGGATTGCCGCTGCGAAAACGCACTCGTAAAGGCCTGCCTTTGCTGCTAGTGCTCGTGTTCGCTCTGGGCTTAGGCTTCATCGGTTGCGGTGGGGGAGGAAACATGGGCGGCGGAGGCGGCAAGAAGGTTGCCGGGACAACCCCAGGCACCTACAAATTTATGGTCGACGGCGCCTACACCCCGAACGCCAGTACTACTACAGAGCCACTTTTTTACAGTACGCCGCAGGTATTCGTGGTGACCGTGAATATTCAGTAACCGATGGAGTGAGATGAGAAAGCCATCCCGCTCTTAGGGCAAAACGCTATCTGGCCGGCTTTGAGTAAGCCGCCGGAGTCAACGGCACGCAGTCAATGATTCGCCTCGAGGAAAACCCCACGTCTGGCATCCCATTCCGAACCTGGGGTTTCTCAACTGGTATAACATCCTCATTGCCCCATCGACCGCTACTCAGAGATAGCCTTTCTCAACTAGGCTAACGGCCGCGTGTGTACCAGATAGAGCCGGGAGATTTGTAGTCCCGTCCTTCGCCCCACACGGCGTGGGTGACCCCTTCGTTGTCGATGGCGATGCTGAAGTAATCTCCGAAAGGAAAGCGGAATCCATCAGGCAGGATGTAATCGTAGCCGGGGGCCGGGCCGGAGAGTTGCGCCTCGCCGCTCCAGGTCGCGCCGCCGTTGGTCGAACTGCGATAAAACGTATTCCATAGCGGACGATTGCGGTGGCTCGCGTCGTGCGTCCGCGCATCCATCCATGCGATGCGCACGTCGCCGGAAACGCCAGCCGTGATCGCCGGGAAACAGTGCTCCACTCCCGGCGCCGCCGAGGAAACATTCGCGCGCGCAGACCAGGTCGCGCCGCCAGTCGTCGACGATGCGAAGTAGATTCTCTCCGCCCCGCCATTCGCCGCGCCCGCGTTCCAGGCCGCATACAACGCGCCCGCCGCGTCCGATGCCAGCGTGATCTGAGCGCCGAGGTAGCCTTCCTGGCATTCCTCTTCTTCGCAATTCGGAGGCGCGCTCGAAATGTCGAGGAGCACCGTGCTCCACGTGCGCCCGCCATCGCCCGAACGGCTCACATTGATGTTGACCGGCCGCGTGGGCACGTCGCGTTTTGCATACCCCGTCCAGCCAAAATAGACGTTGCCCGTCACGTCAATCGTTGCTCCGCCAGCCAGAGACCACCCCGGTGTGGCATTCGGATTCACCTGGCCCACCGAAAACGTCTGCCCTGCGTCATGCGAGGCCGCGACCACGAACTCCTCTTCATGGTTGAATCCGACATAGACATCGGGCCCGCGAACAGCGAGCACTGGCTTATCCGCTTCCTCATCGCCCCGCTCGGCCCAGGAGAACGACCAGCTCTTGCCGAAGTCGAACGACCGCGCGACCACTACGTCCCGCTTGTTGTTCTGCAGCCAGGAGGCGTAAACCGTCTGCTTGTCGACGGGGTCAACCACGATTTGCGGATCAAACTGGCCCGTCCGAATGGGAAGAATCGGGTGCGAAGGCTGCCACGTCACGCCGTTGTCGTTGCTTACCGCCAGAGAGATCGTCGGGGGCGTGCAGGCTCGGCAGTCAGGAACCGTACCATATTGCGGGAAAAGGACATAGACGTGTCCGCGCCCATCCGCGGCCATCGCCGGCTCCCACTGGTCGCCGATATGGTAGCCGATACGCCGCTGGGGTTCGAAGCTGGATGCCGCGAAGGCGTAGGCGCCGGCTACCGTAGCCACAAGTACAGCCAGTGCAATGGTATGCACAGTCCGGCGCGCGGATTGGAATCGGCTGGTCGACACAACCACAGCAACTACCCTGGGTAAAACAAACCTAAGACAGCCCTAAACTAAGACAAAACTAATCGGACTTTATCCTGATTCCGGCACTCCGTCAATCGCCCAAACGGGCGCTTCGGTACCGAAGTTTCGGCATCCGTGACTTTCCAGAGACTTTGTCATCTAATCGAAAGTCAGCAGTCAGTGACCGGTAGCCCGTGGCCAGTATTCAGCATTGAAAATTTGAACAGGAATTTACTGGCCACCGGCCACCGGCCACTGACCACTGAAGAAAAAGGAGCTTACAAAAATGGCGAAAGCCACCTTTGCCGCAGGTTGTTTTTGGGGAGTCGAAGCCACCTTCCGGCAGATTCCGGGAGTCACCTCTACCCGCGTGGGTTACACCGGCGGCCAAACGAAGAATCCGACTTACAAAGAAGTCTGCACCGACCGCACCGGCCATGCCGAAGCCGTCGAAGTCGACTTCGATCCCGCCAAGGTCCACTATGGCGATCTGATCAAGGTTTTCTGGGAGAACCACGACCCGACCCAGGTGAACCGCCAGGGGCCGGATTGGGGCACGCAATACCGCTCCGCGATTTTCTTTCATTCGCCGGAGCAGGAGCGGGATGCGCAAGCCTCAAAAGAGGCGCTGGAGAAATCCCATCGCTACTCGAAGCCCATCGCAACCCAGATTGTTCCAGCTGTCGAGTTTTATCCCGCCGAGGATTACCACCAGCAGTATCTGGAGAAGCGCGGCCTCGCCAGTTGCCACATCAAATAGCTTTAGGTTCCGGGAGGCATGGCCGGCTGGCGTGGCCGGAAGAAGAAGATCAGCACGAATCCGCCAATGTAGAAAAGGACACTCTGCTGAAACTGGCTGCCGCGAAAACGCAGCACCAGTCCAAACAAGGCCAGCGCCTCGCAGAGTGCGTAAGTGATGATGTATCCGGTTTGCCAGTGGCCCAGGCTGAGTGCGTCGTCGGGGCGCGACGCCAGGCTGGCTTCGGCGCGCTGCACCAGCGTGCGCCTAACCACAAAAATTGTTCCCACGATTCCAACCGCGAGCGTCGAGAAAATGTAGCTGAGCGCGGGATCAACGCTGTGCACACCGGGTCCAATCCGTTCCCCCAAAAAGGCGTAGAGCAGAATGCTGATTAGCAACGACCACTGCACCACCCGCAGTGTTCTCAGTACCCTGGTCATCGATTCGGCGTAAGCGTTTTCTGGGGGGAAAGCGACAACTTCATTCTACGTCGGAACCTGCCTGTGCAATATTGTTTTTCTAGTTTCGAATTGTCAATGCGTGTGTCCGCCTGTCAGGCGCAGCCGCAGAAAAATCTGGAATGACACGGGAATGTCTCCATACGCCGCAGCCAGCGCATTCGGCTTCGAGTAAAACGTAACGTCGGCGCCCAACCCTACGAGTCCCGTATGACCTTGCAGCACATCGCGAACGCCGCCCAGGGTGTAAGCTCCGATGCGATACGACGGCTGCACCGCCAGTTCGGGAAACAGCTCGTCTTTGTCGACCAGTTCCACCCGGCCGAACGCGTAATTGCGCTGGCGAAAGTTAAACGTCGACTCCAAGAGGTAACTGTTCAAGTTCGCGTCGATCGCGATCTTGTGCACGCGTCCCCAAACCAGTGTGGTCGCCCAGTTTCCCGCCGGAGTAGGTCTGTCATATTCCACGGATGCGGTCTGCCTCCACTGGCTGCCCGGCTCGAGCGCCTCGGGCTGCTCCAGCCGTCCGATGCTGTATTGCGCCGTCCAGTTGCGCGTGGGCGCAACGCTCGCGCGCCCCGACCAGGAATCGAGCGCGGCCAGTTGAATTCCATAGCGATGCTCGCCCGGCTCGCGACCATTGAACGCCGACGCCTCCAGCTTGATTTTGTCGATCACCAATCCCGTTGTCACCACGCCAAAGCTGGTGTGCGTCGAGTCCTGCAGATGATGGCTGAGCGGCGCCAGCGGCAACTCCGCCGCCGCGGCGCGATGCAGATACGCCACCGGCCCCAGCGCTGGCTCCGCCGATGGCCCGCCATACAACTCCCACGAAACTTTCTTGCTTAACGGCAGCACGTAGAGCGCGGCCAACTCCGAAAACACATTGTGCGGATGCTGATGATCGACCAGCGGCTCGCCGTGATACGTCTCTCCGGTTTGAAACAACTCGGGAAACCCCGGATGCGGCGAGGTCAGCGACTCCGCCGAAAACATTTGCCGAAAGAGAATTGTTCCGCGTCCCAGCTTGTGCTGCTCCATCAGCATGCCCCAGTTCACCGACTCAGCCTTGCCCGCGCCGCGCAAACCGCCCTGTTGGTTGTAGCCGACGAACACCACGCCGTGCGCCATCAGCTCCCAGCCGCCGCGCATCCACATCCAGTCGTGTTCCGGAACCGACGCCGGCTGCCAGCCGGTTCCCGATCCCGCATGCGGCGAGGGCAGGGAGGACGTTTCCTGTTCTGGCATATTCATCTGCATCGGCACCTGCGTGGCGTCCATCGTGTGATCGTGACCCTGCTGCTGCCCGGATGAAGTGGCCTGGTGGGAGTCAGCTGAGTTATCCTGCGCGAATTCATTCTGTGCGGCGCTCTCCTGCGCCAAGGCCGCGGTCGCCAGCGCGCAGACCAGGCCGATAACAAAGCGTCTCCAACTCACAAGCTACCCCCACAATTTTTCTTAACGCTCCTCGCAACGTCACTCTGTGATTCCGCGACGAGGAAGTGGCGCAGTCCACAACTCAATGTGAAAAGCTCGGAGGAGAATTGCCGGATCAGATTCGCAAAGAAAAAATCGGCGGAGGGCTACTCGAAAAGTCGGCGGTGTCTCGAGAGTGATCGAAGTTCAACATGCGCTCCACGCCGTCGAAGGAACCGGTAAGCGCAACGACTGTCGGGGCCGTTACGACCTCCCCAGCGACAACAATCGCACGTTGGTGGCTGCTCGTACAGCAACGATGCTGATCTTGCGCTGGCGTCGGAGCGACAGGCGTGGAAGAAACAGAATGAGGGTTATGGCATCCCGCCATGGGCATGCTGTGTGCCGCGGAAGACGCAGGGGAAGACACGAACGCCAGCGACCCGGGCGCAAGCGCCGCGGTCATCAGCACCAGCAAATACGCGAGAAGGCGTGAAGGGTGCAGCATGCGCTCTTACGTTCCGGTAATCTTCATGCGCAGCTCTTCCGGAAGCCTTTGCCGGATTTCTTCCGGCAGGCGGTCGTGCACTCGCCGTGCGCCTTCTTTCGCTGCGTCCAGAACTGTGACTGGTGCAGGAGTCGCGACCGCCACCCCCAGCCAGATCAACGCCGACAAGGCAAAGCCCGCCAGCGCCGCAATCTCCAGCCAGAACGCGTGATGTGGCGCGAGACGCCAGATCACGCCAAAGGCCAGCAGAAAAACAGCAGCCGAAATGGAAGCCAGCGCAATGAGGGCAACATCAATTATGCGATGGATTTGCTGCCGGCTCCGGCAGTGTTCGCAGGCCGCGAAGTGACTCTCGTAGTCTCCACGCATCTCCGGCGCCAGGCCGGAAATGTCGTACCGCCAGCCCGCCAGAATCTTGCCTACGATTGGATCAGTGCACCGCTGACTCATGGAGTAACGCAAAATCGGATAACGGAAATGGAGCAACCCACAGAACGCCGCGTACAACTCTTCCACAACGCCTGGACTTTATTCCCCCTCAGAGCCGGATCGGTTGCAACGCCTCGTTCTGCCCTGCCAGCAGTACGCGGTTGGTAAACAGTCCGCCCCGCTGCGACAGCGCCCTTTCCGCCTCTCTCCGGGCAATTTCCGGATGGTTGTTCTGCTCTGAGAGATGCGCCAGTACTACAAACGTTGCACTATTATCATAGTCGTTACTGAAAAAATCTGCGAGTGCAAGGTTCGACAAGTGCCCTACCCGGCTCATGACCCGCTGTTTCACCGACCAGGGATACGGCCCCACGCGTAGCATCTCCAGGTCGTGATTCGACTCCATCACCAGCACATCGCAGCCGCGCAGGTGATCGCGAACGCTGGCCGGCACATATCCTAGATCGGTCGCGACTCCCACTTTGATGCCCTCGGCCCGAAACGTGAAGCCCACTGGATCGACCGCATCGTGTGGAATGGTGAACGGCCGCACCTCGATGTCGCCCACCTGAAACCTGTGCCCGGATTCGAAGCACTCCAACTGCTTCAGTTGCGGGCGTTCGCCCCTCTCGTTGCGCAGCGCGCGTGCCCACGCCTGGTGCGTCGCCCCCGTCATGAAGACCGGGATGCGCAGCCGCTTGGCCAGCGTCGCCAGCCCGGAGATATGATCGCAGTGCTCGTGCGTGATCAGGATCGCGGATAGCGAGTGCGGATCCTCCCCCAGCGACTTCATGCGCTTGAAAGTTTCGCGGCACGAAATGCCGGCATCGACCAGAATCCGAGTCCGCGTGCTGGCCACAACGGCGCAATTTCCCCGACTCCCCGAGGCCAGCATCGATACACTTACGCCCATGGCGGCAGCATACCCCTTCTCCCTGTGGAATCGCGAGTACCTTCTGTGGCTAGACTCAAGACAGGCGTTGGGCGTCAGGCGTCGGGCGTCGGCTTGTAAGGTCTTGGGTCATAGGACTTAGGTCGTAGATTTCGAAGCTCGAACGTCATGACTCCAACCCGCGGACCGAGCAAGTCTGACTTCCAATCTGCAATCGGAAAATCTGCAATCCAAGTCTGCAATCGGAGAATCTGAAATCCGAAAACCAGACGCGCCAAAGTCCAAAGCCCCGACGCCCGAAGCCCGACGCCCGCGCCAAAACGCCCGCCAGTCGCCCGAATCCGCCGATCGTGCTATATTGCCGTGACCCGAAAGGCCTGGGGCGACCTGTTCGGCGAAAAAATCCAAACTCAGTCGTGAAGGAGAATGACTTATGCGGATATTGCCCTTGCCGTTTTCCATCCGATTTTGGGCTGTCCTCACTGTGAGCACGCTGCTCTTGCTGGCAACCGGAACTGCCCTCAGCCAGGAGACCGCGATCTGGAGTTTTTATAGCCAGTATGGCGACGCACTGCCCATCGGCGGCCTGACCGCAGACGCCGCCGGCAATCTCTACGGCGTTACGTTCTACGGCGGCAGTTACGGCAACGGCATGGTGTATGAGCTGACGCCCATCGGGGACGACTGGGTCGAGACCACGCTCTACAGTTTCAATCCGTCGAACGGCGACGGCTGGGCCCCGACCAGCCCGCCAGTCTTCGACGCAAACGGCAATCTCTACGGCACAACCCAGTTCGGCGGCACGGGCTCGTGCAGTATCTTCGGTTGCGGCACGGTCTATAAGCTTTCTCCCAGCGGGGACGCCACCTGGAAAGAAACCATCCTGCACAACTTCAATGACACCGACGGCTGGCAGATTCATCCCGGCCTGATCATCGATGGAGCCGGCAATCTTTATGGGATGGCTACCGGCGGCGGAGCCTACAGCGCGGGAACCGTATTCGAGATGTCGCCGGCCAACGATGGCACGTGGTCGTTTTCCATTCTCCACCAGTTTTTTGGCGGCAAAGATGGCAAGGCTCCCTTCCAGGCGCTCACGCTAGACGCAGCCGGAAACCTCTACGGCACAACCTCGGCGGGCGGCGGAAAGTCCGCAGCCTGTAAGTACGGCTGCGGCATCGTCTTCGAGCTGAGCCCCTCAGGCAATGGCAGCTGGACCGAAAAGATCCTGCACAACTTCACCACCAACGCCCACGACGGCAGCGCCCCTGCCTGCCGCCTGACCTTCGACGCTGCCGGAAATCTCTACGGCACGACCAGCTCCGGCGGCGGCGCCTTGGGCGCGGGTATCGTCTTCGAACTTTCACCGCACGACAACGTGTGGACAGAAACCATCCTGCACAACTTCAACCAGCAGGCTGGCGACGGCCAGGGCCCGACTAACAATCTTGCTTTCGATGCGTCCGGCAAGCTCTATGGAATGACCATCGGCGGCGGCCCGCACGGTGCCGGCACGGCATTTGAACTGTCGCCAAACGCCGGTGGTTCGTGGACGGAAACCATCCTCAACAATTTCAGCAAACAGGGCTCGGGCGGATACTTCCCCAACTCCGGCCCGCTGTTCGTGAATGGAAGCATTTACGGAGTCGCAGCCTCGGGCGGCCGCAACGGTCAAGGCACGGTGTACGTGATTGCGCCGTGAGGTAAAACTGGTATTGGGTGTTGGGCGTTAGGTCTTAGGACTTAGGCATGAGTTGAATATGTAGCCCGCGAGAAGAAGCCGAAGACCCAATACCTAACGCCCAATACCCGGGCGTCCTCACTTCATGCCGACGCCATAAAAATACGTATAGGGCGCATTCTGCTGCAGCGGCATCGCCGTCTGAAAGCTGGAAAAAATAATCGCCCCGCTCTCAAAAGTCACAAACACATCCTGTTGCACGCTGCCTGAGGTGCGGAACGTGAACATGCCATACAACGGATCTGACAACGTGTTTTGCGTTCCGTCATAGATGTACGAAGTGTCCGCAATTGCCTGCAGCGTCCCGCTCGCCATCTGAGTGTTGTTGCTGTCTGTGATCGTGACCGTTCCCCCGGAACCGACCGTCACGGTGGCCTGTCCCTCCGCAGGCGTGCCGCTCTCGGCGTTGTTCTGGCCCATCTGTGCATTCGACTTTTCGTAATACACCGCCTTGTACGTGCCCGCATTCGAGGCGACGAAACTCTTGGACGACGCCTTGGGCTGGCTCAGAATCGCTCCCGCGCCGGTGTCGACGGCGAACAGTCCATTTTGTGTGCCGAACACCGTGTCCTGCGATCCATCGTTCTCATTAATCACAAAAAAATTTCCCGAGGCGTCTTCCGTCACGCTGGAGGCCGGGAAATAGCCGCTGTTGAACATGTTTCCCTGGCTGATCACGCCAAACGGCCAGTAGCCGCCGTGTGTGATATTCCCCGACGAGTCCACGCTCACTGTCCCAATTTCAATCCCGCCCGTCGACGTGCGGAACTGAATGTAGTTGAAGTTCCCACCCGCAAAGGTATTGATCGACGCCGGTGCGCTCTCCACCGCCGTGATCAGCGCCTTCGTATTTTGTAACGTGCCGGCGTTGGCCGCTTCCACCATCAGCGCCGTCCCGGGCACTTCATAGGCCGAGAGCAAATTCCCGTTCGGGTCCGTGATCGTATACGTGCCGTCGGAGTTCACCACGTAGGGCACGGTCCCGGTTTCGCCATTCGTATAATTCTTGTAGGTAATCATCAGGGTCGAGGAATCGATGGAGATAGTTAAGAAATCTCCCACCGACGCCGTGCCGTTGTAGGCGCGCACCGTTTTCTGTGTCGTTGTCTTGGAAGTCGTGCTGCAACCGGCCAACAGGCACATCACAACCATCAGGGCAAGCTTCGCGTGTTTCATCGCAGGAGAAACCTCCTCTGAGCAGGAGGCATCGGCAAAAAGGCTGAAGACTTTAGCGCGACGCGGCGGGAGCGCGCGAACTCCGCCAGGAATAAGAGTGAACTAAGAAAGCCGGTAGCCAGCCACACGCAGAATTCACCCGCGTGCCACCCGTTTCACACCTTAAAAGAGAACCTGAAAATTCCCCAAACTCCTCCGCGTCCCCTGTGGTTCAAGCTTTTGCCTTCTCTGCGTTCTCCGCGGCAGTTCTCTGCGCCCTCTGCGGTCAAATGCTTTATGCAGGGCGCCATTCAAGCGGCGTTCTTTGCGGCTTGAGTGGGGATGTTTCGCGGCGCCTCGGGGAAGAAGTCCGCCTACCCGCCCTCGCGCAGATGATCAATCACCCCGCGCATGAACGATCCGCCATACGCCCCCGCAATGCCAGGAAAAAATGCCAGAAACGATCCGTACACCTGCGCCCGTGTAGGTTTCATGGTCCAGAAAAGATAAGCCGCATACTCCGTTATCGGAATGCAGATCCCAACGACCAGCACCCAGCGCCAAGGCCACCGCCGCCGCAGCAATCCCAGCATCATGCAAGAAGCCAGCACCAGCAGCGCCGTAAACAACAAATCGTTCACCGCCACATCAACCCAACCGGTCCCCATGCCGCACACAGCCGCCAAGAAATAAAAAAACGCGTCGTTATTTTTGGGATTTGTCATCCTGAGCGAGGATTGCCAATCGCGCCAAGCGCGATCGGCAACCGCAGTCGAAGGATCCCTGCAGTCAGTACCTGGTCGCAGGTTGCATACCGTGCTACGGGATCGATTGAGCGATCAACAATTACAAATTACAAATTACAAATTACAACTCAGAACTCATAGCTCGCAGCTCGAAGCTCACCGCTCACGAATACTTATAAAATCCCCGCCCGCTTTTCCTCCCCAACCACCCTGCATCCACCATCTTGATCAGCAGCGGACAAGGCCTGTACTTCGGATCTCCCAACCCAGCCAGCAGCACGCGCATGATGTCCAGGCAAACATCGAGCCCGATAAAATCCGCCAGCGTCAGCGGCCCCATGGGATGCGCCATTCCCAGCTTGAACACTTCATCCACCGCCTCGGGCGTGGCCACGCCCTCCATCACCGCATACATCGCCTCGTTCAGCAGCGGCATCAGCACGCGGTTCGAAACGAATCCGGGCGCGTCGTTCACCTCCACCGGCGTCTTCTCCAGCTTCACCGACAAATCGCGCACCGCTTCAAACGTCTCCTGCGTAGTGGCCAGCCCGCGAATCACTTCAACCAATTTCATGACGGGCACCGGATTAAAGAAATGCATGCCGATCACCTTCTCCGGACGCTTGGTCTGCGCCGCCAGCTTGGTAATCGAAATCGATGAAGTATTCGTCGCCAGAATCACCTCCGGCCGCATCAGCCGGTCGAGATCGAGGAAAATTTCCGTCTTAATTTCGAATCTCTCCGTGGCCGCCTCAACCACAAAGTCGCACTCGCCCAGCCGCGAACGGTCGGTCACTGTTTGAATGCGTCCCAGAGCAGATGTCTTGTCGTTCTCCGTGATCTTGCTCTTCGCCACTTCGCGATCCAGATTCTTCGTGATCGTCGCCACTGCCCGATCCAGAAATTCCTGTTTCACATCGCACAACAGCACGCCAAAGCCGCGGCGCGCAAACACATGAGCGATCCCGTTGCCCATTGTCCCCGCGCCAATCACTCCCACTCGCTGCACATTCATCGCATCGCCTCTCAAGAAAACGTTCGAGTCTACCACCATCCCGATGTTTTCCTCCCTGGTCCTCTGTGCCCTCTGTGGTGAAAGATTTTAGCCGGGCGAAACCGTGCCCTCTGGTGCCGACACCCCGATGTATACTCTCTTTTTTCGGAAGTGAATCCCCGAATCGGGAGACCATCATGCAAAGCCGCATCACTGGCACGACCATGCCGGTGCTCGAGTTCATCCTCGACCACAACGACGCCATCATCTCCGAAGCCGGAGAGCTTTCCTGGATGAGCGCCTCCATTCAGATGACCACCCACACGCAATTTGCGGGCGGTGGAGGGCTTTTCGGCGTGCTCAAGCGCGTCGCCGGCGGCGGCTCCATCTTCATGACCGAATATCGCGCTATGGGCGCGCCGGGAGAACTCGCCTTCGCCACGAAACTCCCCGGCCACATCGTGCCCGTCGAAGTCGCTCCTGGTCACGAGTACATGATTCACCGCCACGGCTTTCTTTGCGCCACATCCGCCATCCAAATCGGTGTCGGCTTCCAGCAGTCGTTAGGCGCGGGCATCTTCGGCGGCGACGGATTCCTCCTGCAAAAGCTCACTGGACAAGGCACGGCCTGGCTCGAACTCTCCGGTGAACTCGTCGTGCGCGATCTGCAGCCCGGAGAAACTCTGCGCGTACACCCCGGCCACGTCGGCGCATTCCAGTCAAGTGTCGCGTTCCAGATCACCACCGTCCCCGGCATCAAGAACATGATCTTCGGTGGCGACGGAATCTTCCTCGCTGCGCTCACCGGCCCAGGCCGAATCTGGCTACAGACTTTGCCGATCGCCAAGCTGGCCCACGCTATCGATCGCTATCTTCCGCACGAAGTGCGCCGCGAGAGCGTCGAGGGCGGCGTGGTCGGAGGAATCGTAGGCTCGATCCTAGACGGCATGAAGTAAAGCGGGACCTCAGCGCTCAGCGCTCAGCCCTCGGGCCTCGGCCCGAAAGTGGAGGTGCACCCCGCACAGTGCGCATTCCTCTGTGCACCTCTGTGGCCTCTGTGGTAAATGTTTTTGCCGAAGCCGACAGCGAAGCCGAAGGTCCGAAGCCCGCGGATTATAATCGACTCCGCCGCAACCTTCTCACCGCGAGGCCTAACCGTGCCACACTCCTCAAGAAGACTTTTCCTGCTGGCAGCAGCCACACTCTGCTGCGCGATCCCACTCCTCGCGCAGCAACCCGTCACCGAAGGCGACTACACCGCCCGCGCCTTCAAATTCCACAACGGTGAGCAACTCCCCGAATTGCGCCTGCACTACCGCACCCTAGGCCAACCCGCGCGAGACGCCGGCGGCCACGTCACCAACGCAGTGCTTCTTCTCCACGGCACCGGCGGATCCGGCGCCCAGTTTCTCGCGCCGCAATTTGCCAACGAACTTTTCGGCCCAGGCCAGCCGCTCGACATCACGCACTATTTCATCATCTCCCCCGACGGAATCGGCCACGGCAAATCTTCCAAGCCCAGCGACGGCATGCACGCGCACTTTCCTCAATACGACTACGACGACATGGTCTTCGCGCAGCACCTGCTCCTCACCGAGGGTCTGCACGTCGACCACCTGCGCCTGATCTTCGGCACGTCGATGGGATGCATGCATTCTTTCGTCTGGGGAGAAACCTATCCCACCTTTATGGACGCGCTAATGCCCATGGCCTGCCTGCCCGTGCAGATTGCTGGCCGCAACCGCGTCTGGCGCAAGATGTTGATGGACGCGATCCGCAACGATCCCGACTGGAAAGACGGTGAATACAAAGAACAACCCACCCGCGCCCTGCGTAGCGCCGAACAATTGCTGGTCATCGCCGGCAGCGCGCCAGCCCTGATGCAGAAGCAACTCCCCACGCAAGCGGCCGCCGACAAATACGCCTCAGATTCCGTCGAACCGCGGCTAGCCTCGCTCGATGCCAACGACCTTCTCTACCAAGTCAACGCCTCGCGCAACTACGATCCTTCCCCAAAGCTAGAAACCATAACCGCGCCAGTAATGTGGATCAACTCCGCCGACGACTTCATCAACCCACCAGAACTAGCCATAGCCGAACCCCAAAGCAAGCGCCTAAAGCGAGGAACATTCGTTCTACTACCCATCAGCGAAAAAACCCACGGCCACGGCACCCACACCTGGGCCATAGCCTGGAAAGAATATCTAACAAAAATCCTGACCTCCCAGTGACCACCCTCTGTGCACCTCTGTGCCCTCTGTGGTGAACGCCTTTTCTTCGAAGCCAATCACCATTCAGTTCGAGGCCTAACACCCAACCCCCAAGGCCCAACGCCCGACGCCCGACGCCGCAATCTCAGTTAAACTAGCACTGGTCCCCCATGATCAACGGCAAGCGCATCGCGGTCGTAATGCCCGCCTACAACGCGGAGAAGACCCTAGAAGTCACGGTCGGCGAGCTCCCCGATCTGGTCGACATCAAAATCCTCGTCGACGACCACAGCCGCGACCAGACCGTCGATGTGGCGCGTCGTCTCGGCCTGCACGTCTTCCAGCACGACCGCAACTACGGCTACGGACGCAACCAGATGACCTGCTACCGCGAAGCCCTAGCGGCCGGCGCCGACGTCGTCATCATGCTCCACCCCGACTATCAGTACACGCCGCTGCTCATCACAGCCATGGCCAGCATGGTCGCCTATGATGTCTATGACGTTGTGCTGGGCTCGCGCATCATCGGCGGCCGCGCCCTGCTGGGCGGTATGCCGATCTATAAATACATCTCGAACCGCCTGCTGACCGCCTTCGAAAATCTTTTTCTGCGCGTGAAGCTCTCCGAATATCACACCGGATACCGCGCCTTCAGCCGCCAAGTCCTCACCCAACTGCCGCTAGTAGAAAATTCCGACGACTTCGTCTTCGACAATCAGATGCTCGCGCAATGCGTCTACTTCGGCTTCCGCATCGGCGAAGTGTCGTGTCCCACGAAATATTTCGAAGAAGCCTCATCCATCAACTTCCGCCGCAGCGTGACCTACGGCCTCGGTGTGCTCGCAACGACGCTGCAGTTCGCCTTTCAAAAAGCCGGCCTGCTCCACCTGCCGCGCTTCAGCAAAGAAGGCCGCAAGCTCGAGTCCGTCGATGAAGCCTACTACGCCCGCCGCACCGAACCCCTAAGTTCAAACTAAAGTAAACTTGGGTGCCCCACCCTTCTCGCGTTCTTCGCGAGAGGGTGGGGAAGTTGACTTTCTGAAACACGAATGCAGCTCTCCGCTCAAGAATCCAGCGCAATGTCACGGCGCTACCGACTCCTGAAAAATCTCGCGCTCGTAATGCTGCTGGCCCTCCTCGCCTTCCTGATCATGGGCTACCACCCCGGCCTAGAAGACGACGCCTTCTACCTCGCAGCCATTAAGCGAGACCTGAATCCAACTCTCTTTCCCCACGACGCCGACTTCTTCCGCATCCAATTTCAAGCCACGATCTTCGACAAGTTGATCGCGTTCTCCGCTCGCGCGACGCATCTGCCCATTGCATGGACCGCCCTGCTGTGGCAATTCGCCACCATCTTCTTATTGCTGCACGGCTGCCGGCGGATCGCACATCGTTGCTTCACGCACAAAGCCGCACAATGGTCGGCTGTTGGGCTCATCGCCGCGCTGCTAACCATTCCCATCCCCGGTATCGGCATCAATCTCGTCGATCAATACCTGCACCCCCGCACGCTAGCCACCGCCGCCATCATCGCCGCCATCGTAGCCGTCATCGATCGCCGCCCCCGTGTCGCCGCTATGTTGTTAGTGCTCGCGCTGTCCATCCACGCCATCATGGCCAGCTTCGGAATTTCTTTCTGCCTCATCCTCTACTGGTGTCTTCGCGACACTACGAGAGAACACGAACCGATCCCGGTAAGCGTCACCATGCTCCTTCCTGTCGGTCTGCTTCTACCTCTCGGATGGATCTTCGAGCCCGCCTCCGACGCCTGGCGTCAGGCCGCCGGGACGCGGAGCTTTTATTTCCTCGGCCGATGGCATTGGTACGAATGGTTCGGCGTCTTCGCTCCCATGGCGCTGCTCTACGGATTGCAATGGTTCACGCAGCGCCACGCCGCGCGCGCCCAAGCCAATCGGACAGGACCCGAAGAACTAGACGACGCAGACGCAAACCTCCGCGCCCTGGTCATGAGCCTGCTCTACTTCAGCGCACTGCAAACCGTAGTCGGGCTCGCCATCATGCTTCCGCCCGGACTCGAGCGCCTGCGTCCCTTCGAGCCCATGCGCTATCTGCACCTGCTCTATCTTTTATTTTTCCTGATCGCAGGCGGGCTTCTCGGCCGCCATCTTCTTCAACGCCGCGTCTATCTCTGGCTCGCACTCTTCATTCCGCTAAGCGCCGGAATGTTCTACGCGCAGCGCCAGATGTTCCCCGCGACCGAGCACATCGAATGGCCCGGCGCATCCTCACTCAACAGCTGGCTGCAAGCCTTCGCCTGGATTCGCGCCAAGACTCCCGCCGACAGCCTCTTCGCGGTCGATCCCCACTACATGGAATCGTCCGGCGAAGACTTTCACGGCTTCCGTGCCCTCGCCGAGCGCAGCGTGCTCGCCGACTACGACAAAGACGGAGGCATGGCCGCCCGCGTCCCCAGCCTAGCCCCGCGCTGGCTGAAAGAAGTGAATGCGCAAACCGGATGGCAAAATTTTCAGGACACCGATTTCAAACGGCTGAAAAAAGATTTCGGCGTGACGTGGGTGATCGTGGAAAAGTCCGCAACGTCTCATCAATCTGCAATGAACTGTCCCTACGAGAACCATCGCGTGTCTGTGTGTCGCCTGAACTGATATTTATACTGGTACCGACGTGAAGCTGATGCCACCGTGGAAGAGCGGCCCTTCAAGGGCCGCGTAAAGCGCACCCAGAATTACCAGGGGGCTTTAGCCCCAACGATGCCCAATCCGCCCACCACATCCCCTCGCCTTCAACCCTACGTCCTCATGACGGCGATCGCCCTCGCCGTCCGCCTCGCCGTAATCCCATTCCTCTACAAAGACTGGATGGATCCGTTCACCCTCGACCACTGGGCCTTCGGCCTCGTGGCCCGCTCCATCGCCACCGGCCACGGCTTCGGCAACGTCTTCGCCCAAACCGGACCGACTGCTGTGTTGCCGCCAATCTACTCCTATCTGCTCGCGGGCATTTTCAAAATTTTCGGAATTGAAACCAAAGCGTCGGTCATCGCCGCACTTTCGCTGAACAGTTTCTTCTCCGCGCTCACGTGCATTCCGGTCTATCTGATCGCCAAGAAAGCATCCAGCGACCGCGTCGCCAAGTGGGCTGGTTGGGGATGGGCGTTTTCTCCTTACGGCGTCTACTACGGCGCGGACTGGGCGTGGTCAACCTGCCTAGTCACGCTCGAATTGTCGTGTCTTTTTCTGTTGGCCTGGCGATTGGAGAAATCGTCCCGCACGCGCGACTGGGTTGCATATGGTGCGCTGTGCGGCTTCGCTGCGCTCACCGAGCCGGTTGTGATGTCGATGCTGCCGCTGCTTGGTGTGTGGAGTTTCTATCAACTGTACCGATCGAAGCTGGAATGGAAAACGCCGATGCTGGCGGCGGCATTCGCCGGAGTTCTTGTTCTGTCACCGTGGATCGGCCGCAACTACGTCGTGTTTCACCGCTTCATCCCTGTACGCAGCGGCTTCGGCCTCGAACTCTACATGGGCAACAACGGATACTCCACGCGCTGGGTCAACAGCACCCTCCATCCCAACCACAGCGACGCCGAACTAGAAGAGTACGAGCGCACCGGCGAAATGGCCTACATGGACCGCAAACTCCAGCAAGGCAAGGCCTACATCCGCGCCCACCCCGCATGGTTCGCCTGGATGACCGCCCGCCGCGCCCTCTATCTCTGGACCGGCTACTGGAGCTTCAGCCGTGAATATCTAAAAGAAGAACCGCTAGATCCACCCAACATCTTCGTGGATACAACCATGACGGTGCTGGGCTTGCTAGGCCTGCGCAAACTGTGGAAGCACGACGGCTCGCTAGCAGTCCGTTTCGCGATCGTCCTCGCATTCTATCCGCTGGCCTACTACTTCACGCATCCCGAAACCTACTACTTCCGCCCAGTCGATCCACTAATCGTGGTGCTGGCAGCAGTGGCAATCGCCGCAAGCTCCGCGCACCGTAAACAGAACGGGGCGAACTTTGAAACTTCGAAACCTTGAGACTTTGAAACCTTGTCACTTTGCCACCCTGCCACTTTGCCACCCGTCCCTCCCCAGCGCTACCATCTAACCAGCAATGGCCAATGCCGCGGCCCTAGCCGCTACGACTCAACGCCGCTTCACCATCGGCACCAACGAAGTGCTCAACTTCGCCTACGACGCCTTCTGCAGCAACAAGCTGCAATTTATTCTGACTGCGTTGGCGATGGCAGTCGGAACCGCCTCAGTCATCCTAGTCGTGACGATCGGCCTGACCGGCAAGCAATACATCCTGCGCCAGCTGCAGTCCATCGGCACCAACATGATCTACGCCGACTACCAGGGAGGCGCGCAGCGCATCGACTCCACGCCCGATCCCATGACCGTCGAAGATGTGCAGGCCGTGCGCGAGCACGTTTCGAGCGTGGTCGCCGCCTCGCCGACCGTGACCTTAAACGACCGTATCAGCGTGGGCGGCGGCAAGCAGAGCGACATTCTGGTGATGGGCGTCGCGCCGGAGTATCAGCGCGTGCGAAACCTCAAGATCCTTGCCGGACGCTTCTTCGATCCGGAAGACACCGCCGGCCGCAACAAAGTCGGCGTGATCACCGAGAAGCTGGCCGAGAAGCTCTATAGTTCATCGATCTCTGCTGTGGGGCAGGTCATCAAACTAAGCGGCGGGTTACCGTTCACGATAGTTGGCGTTTTCAAAGAGAGCGTGGACACGTTCGGCCAGTCCGAAATTCAGGACGACACCATGCTCATCCCCTACACGGTCAGCCGGTTTTTTACGCCCACGTCGGCCGTGTATCAAATCTATTTTTCCGTCGCCACCGCACAAGATGTCGAGCCCGCCACGCAGGCCATCAGGCGCGTACTGCAGTCGAGGCATCGTGCCGAGTCGGTCTACAGCGTGCAGAACCTCACGCAATTGCTCAGCGTCGCCGGCAAAATCGCCGACGCCCTCACGGTAATTCTTATGCTGGTCGCGTTCGTCACGCTGCTGGTGAGCGGCATCGGCATCATGAACATCATGCTGGCGACGGTGACCTCACGCATCCGCGAGATCGGAATCCGCAAGGCCATCGGCGCGACCAACCGCGCCATTCGCTTTCAGTTTCTCGCCGAAGCGATTCTGATTTCGGTCAGCGGAGGCATCGTCGGCATCCTCGCCGGCCTGGCGCTGCCTTTCTCGGTGCGCCTGTTCACCGATTATCACTTTCCTATCTCAGGCCTGTCGGCGATCATCGCCATCATCGTCTCTACAATCGTCGGGATCATCTTCGGAACTGTCCCTGCCACCCGCGCCTCGCAGCTTGATCCAGTCGAAAGCCTGCGCTATGAATGAGTTAGCGAAGTTGCTAGAGAAAAATGTTCACAATGTTCCCTGAAGGAACATTTTATGGACGGGATCTTCCATACTTTGGTCTAGGTTCATAAGTTGAGCGCGAAAAGGAAGGTTACGAGGGGCGTGACATGGAGCTATGAGCGTTTCCCATACCATTCTCCGGCGCATCTGTCTTGCCATCGGCACCACCATAATTCTCGCGGTCGTAACCCTATTCTCATTCGAGCTCATCTGCGGAGCGGCCTGGTCGATAGCTCGATGGCTCCATCCTGACCCGCTGCGGCCTGAGGCGAGTTCAGCGTACGGCGGTGCCAACTGGGTAACGGACTTATACCGAGAACAGTCGATGCGGCTGGCAGCGCCTTACATATATGTCCCCTTCACTGTTACGGGCGTCGCGCCTTGGCATGGCAAGTACTTCAACAATGATGAGCATGCCAGTGGTGTCTGGCGCAGGACTACCAATCCCAGCGAACAATGCCAGCGGCAGCAGCCAAGGATAAGTGTGTGGGTTTTTGGGGGCTCGACGATCTACGGTACCGGAGTGCCCGATTCTGCGACGATTCCCTCATACCTGTCGCGCGACCTGAACAGAGACTGGCAAAAGTGCGTGGAGGTTACGAATTTCGGTAACGAGAGTTTCGTAACCAATCAGGAAGTGATGCTTCTCCAGCAGCAACTCAAACACGGCGGAATACCCGATATCGTCATCTTCTATGACGGATTCAACGACTCACACATAGGTATGACAGCAGCCGATCCTTCTGCTACACATTACGGAATTGAAATTATCAAAGCGCGCGTCGAAGGCTCCTTCCGGGGACGGTTCGATTTCGTTCGCCAACTTTACAGTGTGCGTTTGTTAGAAGCTGTGCGGCAACTATCGGTAAGGGCGAGAGCTGCGCCAATTGACGAGAAAATGAGGGCTAGCGCGGCTAGAGTTCTCGACAATTACGAGGCCAACCACCAACTCGCGAACGCCTTGAGGCAGACGTACGGATTCAAATTCTACGGATTCTGGCAGCCCATGCTCTTCTATGGCAATAAGCCGCTGGATTCATTCGAGAAGCAGATTCAGCAGTTAGACAATTCCAACAAACGCCGATTCGATCCAAGGCCTGTAGCAATTGCTTATAAAGAGGCGGACCGGCGTGCTCCAGCCGCGAGCTTTGTCTTCTTGGCAAATCTCTTCGATTCTGTTTCCGAGCCACTTTATATTGACGAAGCGCATCTCGGACCGCGTGGCAATGAATTGGTGGCCGCGGCCATCGCAAAGTGTGTGGAAGATCATCCCGACGGCAACCGCTCTGTCGATAACAACATTACCCGGAAGAGATGAGCAGCACCTATTTCTTCTTTTCGATATAAGGCCCGCCGGGAACGCCCCAGCCCACTGCGGCATTGGCGTGGAAGGCTCGGCGGGAGTCTCGGGAAGCATGCTGGAGTTGATGACCGCCAGGCGCGATCCCCAATCGCGATAAACAGGTAGGGATGCTTCGATTTCGCAATGAGGATCGCATGCGCTCCTCATTTCTGTGCTTGCAAAAGAAACCTTTGGTTTACTCCGATCAAAAAGTGAAGCCGGGCTGGTTGGCCCGGCTCCCGTCCTTCTCACCCGTTCAAATCCGTTTCTGCTCAAAGCCGCGTTGCGGGATCACCAGTCCCGCTCCGCACGCTTACATCACCATTGCCAGGTTCTCCAACTCGTACTGGAGCACTGGAATGGCGCACCCGGCCATCTCGACGCGGCCTGCCGCATCGAGCGCTGCCTTGGGCGACACCCCGTAGCCCCGGCCCATCAGGAAAACCTGAAGCAGTTCGGCCGCCTCATACGAATCGATCATTCCGCCCTGCAGCAGATCGTTTCGCAAAGCTGCCAATTCCGTCACCGTAAAACGGTCCTTATCGTTGCCGCTGGTCACCGCGTTCGTTTTTTCGTTCGTGTTGAACATGGCCGTCATCACCTCCGACTTCGACCTTCCCCACTTGTGCCTATTAGACTCATCGGCAGCTGTGATAGTTGCATGCAATTGAGCTGCCGCAATTGCCCTATCCTCTAATACGTGCCCCAAACCCCTCTAGATTCATATAACCCCTGTGGATATCTAAAGTTGCGCGGGTTCCCTTAGGGCCATTCGGCCCCCCACGAGGGTGCCATTAGTACCTCGCGGTAATTTCAAAGTTGACACATTGTGTCGCTCGCCGCAGCGCTGCGAGTCACCTTACGACCGGTTTGTGGAGGCTGCATGGGGCCAAGTCGGGATCGCAGGGACAGCCGGATCGCGGTTTTTCGCGCGAGAATCCTCCGGAGGGATTGTTATTACGGCGCTCGTTTTACAAAGCCCGTTTCGGAAGGGCGATAGACGGGCCTCGAGATCTCGTCAGCCTCAAACAATTGCCGAGGCGCAAACCCGAAAACGCCCGCCAGCATACTGGAAGGGAATGACCGGACCGTCGCGTTCCAGTTGGTTGCCAGGGAATTGTAGTAACGCTGCGCGCTGGCCAGCACACTCTCCACCAGATCGAGGGATGTCCGCAGCGGCTTGAGTTCTTCGGACCCGTTCAGCTGCGGATTCCGTTCCGCGTCCGCCAGAATGCCCACTAGGGCAGCCGCAAGCTCGCTTTCCACGGCAGCGCAATCCGCGGGCTTCGTGGCCTGCATGGCGCGCGCGCGCAACTCGCCAAGCGCGACCAGCGACTCGTCGGCCTCCGGCGCGCGCTTTCGCACGATCTCAATCAACTCCGGAATCAGCTCATGGCGACGTTTCAGCTGCACAGCGATATCGGACCAGGCTGTGTCGCAGCGCAGCCGCAACTGCGCCAGCCGGTTGTAAGAATTGAGGATCACCACGGCAACGACAACCAGGATGGCGAGAACGATGATGGCCGACATGAGTGGTTTAGACGCTGCTCCCGCACAAGGGCGCAGCGTGACCTTAACACAGCGACAAGCGGCTTTTGTTAAGGCATTGTCGAAAGCCAAACAACCAAAGAGAACCACGGACCGGCGGACGCATTCGTCCGCCGCTGCAGGCTTCTAAGGGCTAAGGACTAAGGACTGAGGTCCGGTCTTACTGCTGGGGCGCGAAATATCCCTTGCGCGCGCGGACTTGCAGGTCTTTCTTGAGAGCGGAAATCTCGATCGAGCGGTAGCGCCCGTCGGCGTCAAAGTCGGCAGGCTTGTAGGAGACCACGTACTGGCTGCGCAACTCGTCTTCAATCGCCGCGAACGAGTGCGTAATGTCCTTCATTTTGAAGGGGAAGAACGCGCGTCCACCGGTCGCTTCCGCGAGTTGCTCGAGCACGCGGTCGCCGCGCATCACCAGCCCGCTGTCGTCGGTCGAGATGGCATAGATGATGACTTCGGAGCGCTGGGCCATTTCGATGGCCTGCGCTTTGGAAACTTCGCTCTGATTGTCTTCGCCGTCGCTGACGATGATGATCGCCTTGCGCACCGGATGCTCCGACCGGTCCTTCAGAAACTTGTCTTTGCAGGCATGGTAGACGGCGTCATACAGCGCCGTGCCGCCGCCATCGTGCAGCTTGTGCACGCTGGTGGAAAGCAATTGCACGTTATCGGTAAAGTCCTGCGCCATCTCGCTGTGGTTGTTGAAGCCGATCAGAAACGCCTTGTCGAAGCCGGCACGCACCGTGTGCTGCAGGAAGTTGGTGGCCGCAGTCTGCTCGAAGTCGAAGCGGCTGTCGACCGAACCGCTCACGTCAATCAGCAATCCCATGTGCAGGGGCAGGTCGGTTTCGCGCTTGAAATTCAGAATCGCCTGCGGCGGCTTGTGATCGTCGAGAATCGAGAAATCTTTTTGCGTCAGGTCGCGTACGAACTTGCCGTGCTTGTCGGTTGCGATGAAAAGCACGTTGACTTCGTTGACCCGCGTGCGGATGGTGAGCACGCTCTGATCGTCGGGACTGGTCGCCGCACCTGCAGGCGCGACAGCGGCCGGTTCGTAGATAGCGGCAGTGCGGGCGCTGGAGACGAACCCAAACTGGCCCAGTTCAGATTGTCCCAGGCAGGAAGCAACCCCGGCAAAGGTTGCCAGGATCCACATCAATATCCCCGAAATTCGCCGCGTGTAGTTCATGCCTGAAAAATACAATTTTTTCACTCTAACTCGCCCCAACCGACTTCTCCAAACTATTTGATGCACGCGGGATGCCGAATACCTCAGCCTCCGGACTACGCCATGTGATTGACTTTAGGGGCGCTCCGCGCAGGTGCCAAGTTACAAAAGGAGCACACGTTTGGTCATGGTAAAGAATCAGTTATTTCTACGACTTGCGGCGTCCATGGCCCGATTCGGGCTGTCCCCCCGTAGCCAGTCGGATTCCGCTGCCAAGATATTGGCCGCGAGCGCCGGAATTTTTCATAAAATCGTGCCAGGGGACTCCATGAGAAAACTCATCCTGCTTGCCTTCACCATCCTGTTTGTATCGGCGTGCTGCTTCGCTGCCGACGACGAACGCGAAGAAGAGCGCGTGAAAGATTCGGGCACCGTGCTGAAAGAGATTTTGAATATTCCGGACAACATTCCGCAGGAGCTGCTCGACAAGGCCGAGTGCATTGTCGTGCTGCCCTCCGTGAAAAAAGGCGCGCTCGGTGTCGGCGGCAGTTACGGGCGTGGCATCATGATCTGCCGCAGCGGCGAGCACTACAAAGGCAAATGGGGCGCGCCCGCGCTCTATGCGCTCGAAGGCGTGAGCATCGGATTTCAGCTGGGTGGCCAGGCGACGGATTTTGTCCTGCTCGTCATGAACCCCAAGGGCGCGGAATCGTTGCTCTATAGCAAAGTAAAACTTGGCGCCGACGCCTCAGCTGCGGCCGGCCCGAAAGGACGCACGGCTGAAGGTGCGACCGACATCGTGATGACTGCCGAGATTCTTTCCTACTCGCGCAACAAGGGATTGTTCGCGGGCATTTCCCTCGAAGGATCGACGCTGCGCTCCGACGGCAGCGCCAACGAAAAACTCTACAAGAAAAAAGTCAGCGCCAAAGAAATCATCCGCCAGGGAAAAGTGGGCGTTCCGGCCTGCGCGCATGAACTGGTAAGTCTGCTTGACCGCAAATCGCCGGTAAATAAGTCGGACCCGAAATCGCTGGAGTAGCTTGTCGCGGGGGAACGATCTGAATTAAACGATCTGTCATTAAACGAGCTGTCGTTAAATGACACTGTCATCCTGAGCGGAGAGTGAACTTCGCGCGCCAAGCGCGAAGCTCACTCGCAGTCGAAGGATCCCTACAAGCTCCATTTCACGTGGGTCCAGCGAGGCGTTCTCTAAGCGTCACACTCACAAGCCGCGCAGAAACGCTAAAATCCCACCATGCCGACAGCCGAACCAATCCGCTGCCCGTGGGCCAAAGGCGAACTCTACATCCGCTATCACGACGAAGAATGGGGCGTCCCAGTCCACGATGACAGAACGCTCTTTGAGTTTCTGATCCTCGAGGGTGCGCAGGCCGGGCTGAGCTGGAGCACAATCCTCAACAAGCGCGAGAACTACCGCAAAGCCTTCGATCAGTTCGATGTGAAGCGAGTCGCGCGCTACGACCGATGCAAGATGCAACAACTGCTGCGCGATCCCGGAATCGTCCGCAACAAATTGAAAATTGCAGCCGCCGTAGAAAATGCCAAGGCCTTCCTGCAAGTGCAGGAAGAATTCGGCAGCTTCGATCGCTACATCTGGCAATTCGTAGGCGGCAAGCCGCGTGTGAATGCGCGCAGGTCGCTCAAAGAAGTTCCGCCGCGCACCGCAGAATCCGACGCCATGAGCAAAGACTTAAAAAAACGCGGCTTCAAGTTTGTAGGATCGACCATCTGCTACGCCTTCATGCAAGCGGTCGGCATGGTAAACGATCACATCGTGAAGTGCATTCGCTACAAGCCGCTGCGATAAGCCAACTCTTTGGCGCAATCAATTGGCAGCCAGGCGTCGCCCACGAGCGCGAACGCGACTGAGCAACAGCCGCGAAGCGGCGAAAGAATGCAGCCCACGGCGTAAGCCGTGGGAAATAAGCGGTAACACAACAAGCCCCGAAGGGGCGAAAGAACGAAACGATAAAATCCGAAAGATATGGTAAGGCGGCGAGGTTAACGCGTCCTGGCGAAAACGCTAGCGGTCAAATAAACCGCAACCAATCCCAACAATAACACTGCACCTTCGACGCGCGTCGACCATACATGCAGCGCGTCAAACTGCACGCGCGCAGGATTATCGAGCGTAACCTTCGCGAAATCTCCTACCTGAGCACGCAACACATCCATGCGCGGAATGATCCAGAACTGCGAGAACAGCGTGAGCGCGAGCATCAGGACAATGAGCACATTGCGCATGGCCAACGGATGCGCAGATCCATCCAGCGTGTGGCTGTAGACCAGCGAGCAGATCAGAAAAATAACACTCGCGAAAATCGCCATCCAATGCAGCTTGCCGAGCGCGCGTCCGACAACGTTGCCGGCAAGATGCGTATCAGCCAGAACCTGAAATGCAGTGGGAGCGAGCACGAAGGCAAAAAAGATCAATCCACCAATCCACACCACAAGCGACAGCAGCATGAGAAAACGCAGGAATGACATGACGGGGGAATTATAAACACGGTTGTCATCCTGAGGCGCGCGTTTTGTGCGCGCCGAAGGACCTATGGAGTTGTTGAAATCGTTGCTGTTGCCGGCGAGTTGCACAGGTCCTTCGCTTCGCAAAAGGCGCTTCGCTCAGGATGACAGCGCTCAGGGAAACTTTGGAGGGAAGATGCTCTAGACCGGAACCGCGACGCTCTCGACAATCTCTTTCAGCACCTGGTCTGACTGCTCGGATTTTTTGAGCGTCGAGGCGTATTGGCCGTTGACCACGACGCGATGAGCGAACACGGGAACGACCAGCGGTTTGAAATCTTCGGGAGTGCAGAAGCTGCGGCCCTCGAGGAAGGCCATCGCTTGCGCGGCGCGGTAAAGGGCTTGCGATCCGCGCGGCGAAACGCCGAGCGATAAAAATTCTGATTCGCGCGTGCGGCGCACGATTTCGAGCGCGTAGCTGAGCAACGAGTCATCCACGCGAATCTGTTTTACGGCGTGCTGCATTTCGAGAACATCGGCTCCGGTGAGAACCGGGCGAACATCTTCGAGCTTCGATGCGCCGGCTTCCGAGCGAAGAATTTCGCGCTCGGCCTGCGCGTCGGGATATCCCATGCGCACGCGCAATAAAAAACGATCGAGTTGCGATTCGGGCAGCGGATACGTTCCGTGATGCTCAACCGGATTCTGAGTGGCGATCACCAAGAATGGCTGCGGCAATTCGTACGAGTGCGCGTCGATGGTGACTTGGCCTTCATTCATGGCCTCGAGCAGCGCAGACTGCGTTTTGGGCGTGGTGCGATTAATTTCGTCGGCGAGTAAGACGTTCGTGAAAACCGGGCCGCGCTTGAATTCGAATTGCTGCTCCATCGCCGAGTAAACGGAGATGCCGAGCACGTCGGAAGGCAGCATGTCGCTGGTGAACTGCACGCGCTGAAACTGGCAGTCAATGGCGCGGGCGAGCGCTTGTCCGAGAGTGGTTTTGCCGACTCCGGGAACGCCTTCGATGAGCAGATGCCCGCGGGCGAAAATCGAGACCAGCGCGAGGCGAACGACGTCGTCTTTGCCGCGAATGACGCGGCGCAGCGCTTTTTCAAGATCAGCGGCTTTGTGGGAGACAGCGATGGCGGACTCGGGCGACATTTTGTCGATTTTACTATTTGCGGTGGGGGACTAAGAGTTACGGATGTCACAAGCGAGCAATGAGCGATGAGTTGTGAGCGATGAGCGAACTCATTGCGCATCGCTCACTGCTCATCGCTGTTTATTGTTGAAACTCCGCTGGTCGTCCCGTGAGGCGCTCGATGCGCTTGGCAATCGGTGGGTGCGTGGAAAAAAGATTCGCGAAGGTTCCGGCGCTCACGCCTAAGAACGGTTGAATGATGAATAGATGCGCTGTTGATGGGCTGGCTTGCAGCGGCATGCGGCGCGCGTAGGCGTCGATTTTTTGCAGGGCGCTGGCTAGCGCGTAGGGATTGCCGGTGTAGTGTGCGCCGCTGGCATCCGCTTGATATTCGCGCGCGCGCGAGACGGCCAGCTGAATCAGCGTTGCGGCGATGGGTGCGACGATCAGCATGAACAGGGCGGTGAGGCCTCCTCCGCCGCGGCGGTCTCGATCGCCGCCGTAGCCGCCGAACATCATGGCCCAGCGTCCCATGCTGGCTAGCATGGTGATCGCGCCCGCGATTGTGGCTGCTACGGAGCTGATGAGGATGTCGCGGTTGTTTACGTGGCCTAGTTCGTGGGCGAGAACGCCTTCTAGTTCTTCGTCAGTGAGCAGACCCAGAATACCGTGCGTTACTGCGACCGACGCGTGTTGGGGATTACGTCCGGTGGCGAATGCGTTGGGCGAGTCGGTTGGGATGACGTACATCTTCGGCATCGGGATGCCGATCTTTTGCGTGAGGCGCTCGACTGTTGCGTAGGCGCGCGGGAGCTGCTCGCGCGTTACTGGCTGCGCGCGATAGGTCGCTAGCGCGATCTTGTCGGAGAAGAAATAAGCGGCGAAATTCATCACCGCGGCGAAGACGAGGGCGAGCAACATTCCATTCTGGCCGCCGAAGGCGCGCCCGATCATCATGAGCAGCAGCGTCATCGCGGTCAGCAGGAATACGGTCTTGAACATATTTCCCATAGTTTTGGTGGAGCTATCTCATTGGATGTTACGCGACGGGGCGAGATGCATGGGTGCGGTTTTGGGAAAAAGGGGTTTATTGAGTAGTACTCCCCCCTCCCCCTCGATCTATTGGAATCAGCGGGTTAGCGCCAAAATGCGGTTTGATCTGTTGGAATCAGAGGGATAGGGGCAAAATCTTGTGTTGTAAGGACTTAGGTGGGTTTGGCGGCTGGGGCTCACTGTGGGGCTGCACTTTTTTTTGAGACCGAATGTTCCGCGCCATGCCGGGACGAAGTAAGATGTATAGGTGTTTATCTGCTTGAGTGTATAGGTGGCCAATGGAAGAAGCCGTACGGTGGAACATAAAGGTTTCAAGAGAAACGGACCTTGCTCTGCGGACGTTCTTGGGAGCGCGAGGAATGAAGAAGGGCGACTTGTCGAAATTCATCGAAGAGGCGGTGCGTCGGCAGGTTATGCATCGCACGGTTCGCGATATTAAGGCGCGGAATGTAGGAGCAGATTCGGCTGAGATTCAGCGGATCGTCGATGAAGCGGCGGGGCAGGTGCGCGCCGAGCGCCGAACGCAAGGCCGATCCGGCAAAAAGTGATGCGGGTTGTTCTCGATACGAATATTCTCGTTTCTGCATTGATATCGCCCTCGGGCTATCCCGCCGCTATCTACGATGCCTGGGAAGATGGAAAATTCACTCTTCTTACGTGCGCAGAGCATCTCGAAGAGGTTGGAGCAACGCTGCGAAAACCGCGCGTGGCAAGGTTGATAAAACCGCATCACGCCGGCCGCCTGGTGAACCAGATCAGAGAACTTGCGGAAGAGATTGGACCGCTGCCACGCGTGAGGCGATCTCCTGATGCTAGGATGATTTCTTGTTGGCGATGGCTGAGGCAGGGAGCGCGGACTGTCTTGTCACTGGCGACAAGAGCGGCTTGTTATCGCTTGGCCGGCATGGGGCGACGAGGATTCTTTCTGCAAGGAACTTCGCGGTGTTGTTTGAGTGAGGCACGCTCCCAAAGCGCTGCGGCCCGATACTTCCGGGCCGCCTATGTTCCGAAGGATGACGCTGGACGCGGCCCTGAAGGGCCGCTCTTCCACGAAGCGCTCGCGGTGGCACGTTGTCGCCCGGTTATCGCGAAGAGGGTGCCTTCGGCGGCCCGTGCTGAATGTTTAGATTGCAGGGATCCTTCGACTGCGGTTTTGCTCCGGCTTTGCCGGAGCAAAATCCTCGCTCAGGATGACATTTTTCGCGGGACTGACCTGTCGCAGCTTTGCCGGAAAAATTCTTGCCAGTAGCCTTGTCAGGTTTGTTTGGCGGCTTCTCGCTTTAAGGCGCGCTGCAGGGTTTGGTCTAGGGCGGCTTTGGCTTTTTCGTATTCTTGTTGGGTGATCTCGCCTTGCTTGTGTTCGATTTCCAGCTGGAAGAGTTCTTCTTTCAGGCCTTCGAGCAGCATGGAGGAAGTGCCGCGCGCGGGTCCGGACGGTGCGTGCATATCTTCCGAACTGGACGTCGCTGCCGAAACTGCCGGGCTGCGCCCGGTGGACAGCCGGGGGCGGCTGTCCCTACCTGAGTCGGTTTCAACTTCGAAGTTTTCGTCTTCGTCGACTAGTTCGATGGCGCGGGGCTTGCCTATTGGGCGGCCGGCGCGGGTGGCGGCTTGCTGGCGGGAGGCGATGATGATGCCGCCGATGGCGAGCGCGGCTACGATGCCGCCCATAATCCACCATTGATATTTCTGCATGGGAGGCGGCGCGTCGATTGGGGGGCCTAGGCCTCCGCCGGGGCGGTTTTCATTTTGAGCGCTCCCGCCTTCGCCGGGCTGGCCGGCGTTTTGATTACGGGCTTGCAGCGTGCCTTCTCCGGTGATTTTGAAGGCGAGCGTTTGTCTGGACGCGGGGCTCGACGCGACCTGCACGTTGGCGTCGGGCTGCTGCGGATCGCTCATCGGCTGGTAGTTCGTGCCGGGAGCGGCGGCGAACTGGATCGACTTGGGCATGATGGCGACGAAATGCTGCAGCGGATAAATGCTTTTGGGATCGATGTTGGCGCTGCCGGTGTAGGGAAGCTGATAGGCGACCTGGAACTGCGTGGTGCCGGGACGCAGAGGGAAAACGAACGCGTAACGCGTTTTTTTGTCGTCGACGGGGACGGGCGCGGAGTTGACGGGCTGGCCGCCGGCGGTCATGGCGGAGCCTTCGATGACTTGCGCGCCTTCGGGCACATTGAACTCGAGGTTGCGTTCGTTCATCTGCGTGCGCGGCGGCTTGGAGGTGTTTTCGACGGCGAAGGCGCGCATGACTTCGAGCTGACCTTGCTCGACCTGCAGGCGCATGATGTCGGCGACTACGGCGATGCCGTCGAGTTTTTTGGCGGCGTCGTAGACTTCGATCTCGACCGAGGTGGTTCCGGGAGGCGCCATGCGGTGATAAGTAACGCCTTCGTGGACGACGCGGACTAAGTGCGGGCCTTGCGTGTTGTCGAGCTTGAGAGAGAAGTTGCCCTTGGCGTCGGACTTGGTGCGGCCTGCTTCTTCCATGCCCTGGCCCAGGCTGAGGAGGATTACGTCGTCTCCGGCGGAGGGTTTGTTGGTGGTGGAGTTTTTTACGGTGCCGGTTAAGGATTGGGCGGAGGAGAGGGTGGAGAGGAGGAGCAGGATTGCTAGCGCAAATATCGCTTGCAGGTTACAGCGTCGAGAGCTGGTTGTGACGGGTTGGTGTTGCTTCGAGAACGCCTCGCGGGGCCATGTTGGATTTCCGGCGGACGCGGGGTCCTTCGACTGCGCATCGCGTTCGCTTTGCGAACGTGATGCTCCGCTCAGGATGACAGGGTTTTTGGTGTTCATTTTGTTTTCTTTGTTGTGGAGGCGGCTTTGGCTTCTAGGCGCTCGATTTCGGCTAGGAGCGTGGCGGCTTCGTCTTGTAGCGACGATTTCAACGACTGGTAGTCGGCATCGGGGACTTTGCCGGCTTTGTATTCGAAGTTGAGGTCGCGCAGATTTTCGTAGACGACGTCTTTGCGTTCCCGGAGGTAGGCGGCGCGCGTTTTCACGGGGCCGAGGTAGAGCTTGCCTGGGAGATAGAAAACATAGAACAGAGACGCTAGCAAAACGACGGTGCAAACGACGGCCTGGAAGATGGCGCTGTCGAGGATCATAGTTCGGTCTCCTTGTCGGCCTGGTCGCGGAATTTTTCGAGTTCGGCGCCGCGCACGGGGCGAAGGCCATCGGCTAGAGCGGGGGCTGGACGATTTTTCCAGGCGCGCACTACGAAGATGACTAGGCCGAATCCGGCGATGAAGACGACGATGGGCATGATCCAGGCGGTGCGGTCGAAGCCGGCGGTGGTGGGCGCGGCTAGGACTGTTGGCCCGTATTTTTGGACGAAGGCTTGTTCGACGAGACTGTCGCTGTCGCCGCGGCTGACGGCGGCCATGAGTTCGTTGCGCATGCCGTCGGAGTCGGGGCAGCCGACGTGATTGCACTCGAGGAGGATTTGTCCGCAGCTGCAGATGCACATGAGCTGGTGGCCGATGGAGTTGAAGCGGGAGGTGGGGTCTCCGGCACCGAGCAAGGTGACAAGCGTTACGCAGACGAGTAGGCAGTGGATGGCGCGGCGGGCGGGTTGGGGTCTCGGATCCATCTGTTGAGGTTCGTATTCGCGAATCGTGTCGCGCACGAACCTTTTTGAGCTAGTTGTCTTTCGCCCCTTTGGGGCTGGTTTCTCTTCTCTCAGTTTCCCACGGCTTGCGCCGTGGGCTGCAATCTTTCGCCGCTTCGCGGCTTTGGCGGGCGAATGCGTCCGCCGCTCCACGATCAATCTCCCGTGGCTACTGGGGCGGCCTGGTGAAGCAATTCTGTTTTGCGCACTGGGACGGTTACTGGCGCTGGGGCTGGTTCTACCAGCGCTAGCGCTGTGCCGAGGACCATGACCCAGGCGCCGATCCAGATCCAGATCACCATGGGATTTACGTGCGCCTTGATGATGGGCTGGCCCTTTTCGCTTTGGCCTTCGTAGACCAGGTACAGATCCTCTTTGAAATTTGACCGGATGTCGGGCTTGGTGGACGGTTGCTGGCTGGCCTTGTAGACCAGGCGGATCGGCGTCATGGTGCCGATCTGGCGGCCGTTCTGGTTGACGTCGACGATGGCCCACTGGCTGAACTCGTTGGCGTTCTCGTCTTCGGTGTACGAGCGGCAGACGAGTTCATAGTTGCCGATCTGCATCTTGTCGCCGAAGCCCATCTCGGCTTCTTTTTCCTGATTGAGGGCTGCGCCGGAGAATCCGATCATGGCGAGCACTACGCCGAAGTGGACGATGTATCCGCCGTAGCGGCGCGTGTTGCGATGGGTGAGCTGCACCATGGAGGCGAACATGCCCTGTCCGGTTTTGTCGGAGATGACGCGGCCGCCGCGGTAGAACTCGGAGGCGACGGTGAAGGTGACGAGCGCGGAGAGGAAGATGGTCATCAGCGAGTAGAGCAGGCTGATGTCAGTCCAGGGCTTGAGGCCGAAGATTGATCCCCAGGATGCGGGTGTGAACATTACGAAAAGCGCGACGGCTAGCGCGCCCAGCGTGGGCCACAGGAAGTTGCGCTTCAGGCTTTCGAGTGAAGTTTTGCGCCAGGCTAGCAGCGGGCCGACTGCGGTGAGCAGGATCAGTATGAGCGCGACTGGAATCGCGACGCGATTGTAGAAAGGAGCGCCTACGGTGACTTTGTTGCCTTGTACGAGTTCGGAAATTTTCGGGAACCACGTGCCCCAGAGAACGTCGAGCGTGAGCAGAAGGAAGAGAAGATTGTTGAAGAGGAAACTGGATTCGCGGGAGACCAGCGATTCGAGCTGGTTTTCGCTGCGCAGGTGCTCGCGATTTTTCACGAAGAAGTAAACGAACACGGCGAAGCTGATGCCGAGGAACCAGGCGAACCAGCTTCCGATTGACGACTGCGCGAAGGCGTGTACCGAGGCGATGATGCCGCTGCGCGTGAGGAAGGTGCCGAGGATCGCGAGCCAGAAGCAAGCGAAGACCAGCCACATGTTCCAAACTTTCAGCATGCCGCGTTTTTCCTGCATCATGACTGAGTGCAGGAACGCGGTGCCGACCAGCCACGGCATCAGCGAGGCGTTCTCAACCGGATCCCATCCCCAGTAGCCGCCCCAGCCGAGCACGGAATAGGCCCAATGCGAGCCGAGAAAAATGCCGCAGGTGAGAAAGCCCCAGGTGACCATGGTCCAGCGGCGGGTGATGTGAATCCATTTCTCGCCGGGATACTTCATGATCAGCGCGCCCAGCGCGAAGGCGAAGGGCACGGTGAAGCCGACGTAGCCGAGATAGAGCATCGGGGGATGGATGACCATCTCAGGATATTGCAGAAGTGGATTGAGGCCGCTGCCATCGGGGCGCAGCGGACCTTCGAGCAGGCCGAAGGGATTGGCTGCGATGTTGACGATGGCTAAAAAGAAAACCTGGACTCCGGCTAGAACTACCGAGGCATAGGCGAACAGGCGCGAGTCGGTTTTGTAGCGGAGGCGGAGAACGAATCCGTAGCCGGAGAGCAGGAGCGACCAGAAGAGCAGGGAACCTTCCTGGCCGGACCACAGCGTGGCGAACTTGTAGGGTGCGGGAAGGTCGCGATTGCTGTGATGAAAGATGTAGGCGATGGTGAAGTCGTCGCGGAAGGCGGAGACGACGAGAACGACCGCGGCGAGCGCGACTGCGCCGAAGGCGACGATGCCGGCGCGGCGGGCAGTTTCACCGAGGCGCTCGGAGCCGTAACCTTCATTGAGCAGGGCAAGAATGCCAGCGCCGAAACAATAAATGCTGAGCGCAAAGGCCAGGATCAGTGCGAACTGTCCGATGGTCGCCATGTGGGGGGAAACTCGATTGGTATTTTTTCAGAAACGCGACTTGCAGGCAACCGGTACGGACCAGAAGTAAGGTGTCGTTAGGACGATGCTGGAAGTACAGAGGGGAGTGAAGCAGGAAGCACAGCGGCAAGCGGCAAGCGGTAAACGTGTACTAGAGCGAAGAAGGGCAGGCCGTCGCCGTAGGGGCGGCCGGCGCGCGGCCGCCAATTCCGAAAACGGCGATGTGCTTAGGCGCTGTGCTGAGCGCTCATCTGATGGTAGCGCTGGCGCACTTCGTGCTCGGCAGCCAGCCAGTCTTCTGTTTCGTGGCCGGGGCTGAATCCGCGGCGCTCGGAGTAAAGATAAGCGAGGCGGCGAATCTCGTCCTCGACATTGATGGGGACGAGGTTGGGCCGCGCCTCGCTGCGGACGATCTCGGGCTTGCGCGTTGCCTTGCGGACTTCGGGCGTGCCATCGCTGGCGGCGATGACGCCTGCGGTTGTGCTGGGTGCGGATGTAGGATTCGCGGTGGCGGTGGATGCTGCCAGCGATCCCGCGCCGGTGGTCTTTTTGGGTGCTTTGGGTTTGGGCATAATCGGATACTCCTTACAGACTCCTAAGTGTAGAAATGATTGGATTTGTTGATGAATGAAATACACTTTGACCTGCTGACTTCATGGATACTTTATGGGTACTCCCAACGATAGGGTAAGTAATTTCAGTATAGGCGCTGACGGGCTGTGAATGCGAGAGAGTTCGATAAAAAGTCGATAAAAAAATGTGATGGGAGGGAACGGAATTCCCGGGCGGTTGTTCCTGGATTTGTCTTCTCCGTGTTCAGTGGGTAGGCCGCGAGGCTCTCGGGGAGGCGGCGCGACGCGTGAACGTGTTCACCTGAGGCGGTTGCTCGGCGGCAACTCTCCTATACGCGCGCTTTGCTATAATCGAAGCTCACGTTCGCGGCGCTAATCGTCTTTCGTTTTTGTCTTTGTCTTGGGGCGCGCGGCCCTGTCATCTAACGGTTAGGATACTGCCCTCTCAAGGCAGGTATACGGGTTCGATTCCCGTCAGGGCTACCAAATTTCGACACGTTAATTCTGGACGAGGTCCAAGCCTCTCTTCGAGAAGCATTTCATGAAGCAGTGACGGCTGGTGCACTGCGCTGCTTGCTCTTAGCTCGAGAAGCGCCTTGGCACCTCGAATGCGGCCAGAATTACGTTCGCTGCCATTTTGCCCGTGAGCATTTTAATTCCGCCGGGCCCTTGTCCTTCTTGCCATTTTCCAGCACTATGAGCCCGATCGAGCCATTCCAGCCCCGCCGAGACAGCCTCACCGGCGAATGGGAAAGACAGTCTCTGGCTCGAGCCCAGCGCGGCCTGCGAATTCGCCAGCACACATAGGCGGCGATTGCAAAGGCAGCAAATCCTAGGGGCATTCCGGTCCAAAAAGCTAACCTGGGACACACAAACGCAGCAAAGAGCGGGTCACCATCCCGAATTTCTGAATGACAAGGCGGGATGGAGGGCGTCTTGTCCCGTAGCAATGGGACAGTTTGTCGCAGGGTTCTGATTTCAGGTGTCACAAAGTACGACTTTTCAGTCACTTACGGCGCTCGGTTGTGGCATTCAGTTTGCAACCTCCTTACGCGGGGGAAATTGTGGGAAAGACCGGACACATTCTGCTATTGCTCCTCGGCGTTTCGTTCACGGCACAGGCTCAAAACCACAAAATCTCTGCTGACCTTCCGACCTCGACGAGTAAGGAGGTCGATGTCATCGTGCAATTCAAGCACATCCCGAATGCCTGGCATGCTGCCAAGATCACAGTGCACGGCGGAATTCTCAAGTCGGACCTTTCGCTGGTGAACGCGTTTCACGCATCTGTTCCGGCGAACCAGATCGGCGATTTGGCCAGCGACCCTGAAGTGGCCCACATCTCTCCAGACCGTGAACTATCGAACCTGGGATCGACGACGATCTCGTTCGATGTGCCTGCGCCTGCGATTAATGCATCCTCTGCGTGGAATGCCGGATTTGTGGGAACGGGAATTGGCGTGGCAGTGATCGACAGCGGGACGCAGGACACCGCTGATCTGCAAAATGCAGCTGGCAAGAATCGCGTCGTATTCCAGCAAAGCTATATCAGCGGGAATACGTCGACCACCGATAAATATGGCCACGGCGTGCATGTCGCAGGTTTGATCGCCGGCGATGGAGACAAGTCCGCTGGTCAGTATCAGGGTGTCGCACCGGGAGCGACTGTGCTGAACTTCCGCGTCCTCGACGATCAGGGAGCAGGAAAGGACAGTTACGTTATCAGCGCGATCCAGGCAGCCATCGCTCTGAAGAAAACGTACAACATTCGAGTCATCAATCTTTCACTTGGGCGCCCCGTGTATGAAAGTTACACGGTGGACCCGCTCTGCCAGGCAGTGGAGCAGGCGTGGATGGCAGGCATTGTTGTGGTCGTGGCTGCCGGCAACGATGGGCGTGACAACTCGGCCGGCACAAACGGTTACGGCACCATCATGGCTCCAGGAAATGATCCTTATGTCATTACCGTTGGAGCGATGAAGCAAATGGGAACCGCGAGCCGCGGGGATGACCTCATCGCGAGCTACAGTTCAAAAGGGCCTACCGCGCTGGATCACATCGTCAAGCCCGACATCGTCGCTCCGGGGAACCACGTGATTTCGCTGGCCGGAAAGTCAACCACACAGCTTATACACTCGTTTCCGCAGAATCAGGTGACCACTGACTACTTTGTTCTGAGTGGGACCAGCATGGCGACTGGCGTAGTCAGTGGAGCGGTCGCTGACTTACTCCAGGCGACACCGTCGCTCACACCCGACCAGGTGAAAGCGATCCTGATGAGGAGCGCGTCGAAGACATTCCCTTCGTATAGCACGACCTTCGACCCGACTACCGGAATCACGTATGTGAGCCAGTACGACGTCTTTACTGTCGGCGCTGGATATCTTGATTTGTTGGCTGCACTCGGACTGGCCGCCACTCCCCCACCGGCAAATTTAAGCATGCTCTCACCCACTGCGGTTTTCGATGCTAACTCTGGAGAAGTTTTTTATCAGAAAAATGCCAACACGCTTTGGGGCAGTAATGCATTGTGGGGCAGCAACGCGCTCTGGGGATCGAGCGTTTTCAATGGTTCTCAGTCTTCCATCGGAGCGCGCAATGCTCTCTGGGGCAGCAACGCGTTGTGGGGTAGCAACGCACTCTGGGGGAGCACAACCACCACAGGGTTCAACGCGCTATGGGGCAGTAATGCTCTGTGGGGATCGTCCACAAGTGACGCTACTGAATCCTTGAGCATCGACATTAACGGAGAGAACTAAGTTAGGGCCATTTTCGGGTTGGCGGAAAGTCCCCATTTCACTCATCCACCCGCAGTCGACCTTGGGGAGATGAATGTCTTCGCCTGATTTCACCACTGCGAGCGCGAGAATTGAGACATTACTCGTAGCGCAGGACTACGGCAGGGTCGGTCTTGACCGCGCGGAGCGCTGGAACGTAACAAGCCAGCGTCGCAGCCGAGATCACAATCCCAAACACGGCAACGAAGGTCAGCGGATCGAATGGGCTGATGCCGAATACGAAGTCCTGCAGAAGCCTGCCCGCCGTGAGAGCCCCAAGCAGTCCCGCCGCGAGGCCGAGCCCGACGGGCCGTAGTCCCTGGCCCATGATCATCGCCAGCAACTGGGCACGCGGCGCACCGAGTGCCGTCCTAATGCCAAATTCGCGCCGCCGCTGTTCCACGGAATAGGCAAGGACTCCGAAGATCGCGATGGATGCCAGCAGCAAGGCCGACACGGCAAATGACCACGTCAACAATGTTTGGAAGCGGCGATCCTGCAAACTTTTTCCAACTACGTCCGACATAGGACGAAGTGCGACGATAGGCACGGTCGGATCGGCGGCATGGATCAGGTTGCGAACTGTGGGTGCGATCGCGGCTGGATCTCCGATAGTTTGGACGACAATGGAGGCGAAGCCGGGGGCACCGGGCGGGGACTGTGCCCAAGAGTCGGCGACGTAGATGATGTACAGAGGTGGCTGATCCAGATAGGTGCGAATGTCGCCCGCGACTCCAATGACTTCACTCTGTCCCAGCGGTCCCCACTCGGCGAGGCATTGTTGGCCGATGGGATTTTGATCGTGCCACAAGCGCCGCGCCAGGCTCCGCGACAGGATCACTCTTCTTTGACCGCGATCATGCTGGTCAAAGGCACGTCCGGCCAGGATGGGAATACTCATTGTGCGGAAATAGTCCTCGCTGACCGCACGGTAATTCGCCATTGGAGCTTGGTCCTCCGGAAGCTGATTTCCCGGCAGGTTCACGCCGCTGACCGAGCCTTCACCTTCGAGCGGCAGCATGTGCGTCCAACCGACTGATTTCACGCCAGGAATGGCGCGGATTCCATCGAGCACGCCGCGGTAGAAATCTTCACGCTTGATGTTCTCGGCATACGCTACCGGAGGAAGGTCAACGTTCGCGGCGAGAACATTCGAGACATTAAAGCCGGGATCGAGATTGGTCAGACGCTGCCAGCTGCGGCCGAGCAGACCAGCCACGATCAGCAGAACCGTACACAGGCCAACCTCGGTACCCACCAGTGCCGCGCGCAATTTGCGCGTCCGGCGATTTTCGGATACGCTCCTTCCCCCGGAGTTCGTCACTTCGTGCCAGTCGGCACGGGATGCAAGCCATGCGGGCAACATTCCAAACAGCGTGGCCGTGCCTACCGTCGCGAGGACCACGAAGAGGAACGCCCGCGCATCCAGCCGGAGTTCTGCCAGGCGAGGAATTCCCGCCGGTCCGACGCGCACGAGCCAAAGCACTCCGATTTCGGCAAACAGATAGCCCAGGGCCCCGCCGATTATTGCGAGCACCAGGCTCTCGGTCAGCATCTGGTGAAACAGGCGTCGTTCACTTGCGCCCAGGGCTTTCCGCACGCCCGCTTCGCGCAGCCGGCCGGGTAGCCGCGCAAACATCAGGTTCGTCAGGTTGACGCAGATCATGAGCAGCACGGCCCCGACGGCCGCGAGCAACAGGATCAATCCGCGCCGCGACGATGCGACCACTTGCGATTCCAGCGAAGCAATTTCCGCTCGCAGGTCAAGGTCCGCGTGAGCTTCTTTTGCGATTCGCGCCTGGATGACGTTCAGCTCAGCAATCGCCTGGGCGGGGGACACGTCGTTTTTGAGCCGACCGATCGCTGTAAAGTCGAATTCACCGATCAGGTCTTTCTCGTAATATTTCGGTCCGTTTAGAGGGACCAGGAACTGGGAATCACTGGAGAGCCCATTCACCGCTCCCGGCATTTGAAACGATGGAGCGAGAACTCCTACCACTGTATAAGGATGCTCGTCGAGCATTACGGAGCGGCCGATGATCGCAGGGTCAGCGTCGAAGCGCGTACGCCAGAACGAATTTGTCAGGATCACTGCGTATCCATAACCCGGCTCATCTTCTTTTGGAATGAACAGACGTCCGAGCGCAGGATGCACGCCCAGCAACTGCAGGAGGTTCGCAGAGGCGCGCGTACCTCGCGCTTGCTCCGTCTCGCCGGCGCCGGCAAGAATCATCGTCGTGGATTCCAGGATGGCGATGTCGTCGAATGATTGAGATTCTCTCCGCCAGATTTGAAAGTCCGGCAGATTGGCAGCGAGCACGGGAGCTGAGTTGGCCCACTGCGGAATGATTTCGTGGATCACATAGAGTTGCTTTGAGTCTTCGAAGTTGAGCGGCTTGAGCAGGACGCTATTGACGAGTGAGAAGATTGCGGTGTTGGCGCCGATGCCGACTGCCAGGGTCAAAACAACGACAGCGGTAAATCCGGGCGACTTCCGCAGCAGGCGAACGGCATATCGAAGGTCGTAGGCGAGAGCTTGCATGCACGCCTCCCGGTTTATTTCAGCACCTGCTCAGCCAAGCCGGCATCTTGTAAGTGATTGCACCGACAAGGCAAGAGCTGAGTGTACGGAAAATCATCTGTCCGATCGCGCGAGACGGCGTCCGGAAGCGGACATTCGATTGTGGTTCGCGACGGCCATCGACACGCAGAATCCAACAGCAACCAGTCAGCCGAGCTTGTCGCTAGGTCATTCGGCACGCATTCTGATGCGACGGTTCTAAACTCGAATGTGAGTCCAATCACTAATGATTGGCGCGATATTCGCATCTCGTCCGTGAAACCAATTGTTGATGATCGCAATCACTGCGACAATCGCCGCTACAGGCCATAGTCAGAGCAGTTGAGTCCCAAAGCGGAGGTCTCTATGCTGATCCGATTTGCGTCGGGATCGGTGGTGGCGTGTATTGCAACCGCCATCGCGAGTCTTGTCATGCTGATTTTCTTTGGCCTGAATCCGCAGCGCTTTGCGTTGATTCTTGCCATTTGGTGCGCGGTGCCGTGTGTCTGGGGACTGTGGGCGATGCTTTCTCCCAGGGAGTGGGTGCCACGACGACTGCCCATCTGGGGAATGATTCTCGGCATCGTCGCGGGCCTGATGGCAACATTCGTTCTCAACGTACCTTGGCGTGTCCTGGGAGTGATGTTGCCAAACCCCAGTAAGGTGCTGGTGGTTTTGCTGGCGGGAGTCTTTTATTACGGGCTCTGGGTCATTGTGAGTATTGTCTACAAGCACCTGTTTGGGGGCGGTTCTGCGTCGTTAAGGGCGTAGGCGAGAAATTATCGACGCTACAAGATTCATGTATCCCCAGCGTCTGGTCAGCGTCTCAACGTTTGATTTTGATGTCTTTCTGGAGCGTGAATGTCGCTTCGGAGGTCGAACCCGGCTCGATCGTGATGCGGTCCGTCTTCAGTTTGCAGGACACGCCGTTAATGGTGACGTCGATCAATTCCATCGTTCCGACCGACTCTTGAATTGTGACTTTCGATAAGGCTGGAATCGCCACCGTCGAGCCAACTTGCACGATGTTGACCACCTTGGCCGAGCGCGTGCGCAATGCAAGATTGCGTGGCGGATTTTCTTCGGAAACGTCGACTGTAATCTTCGTATCGGCAGGCACGATAAGGATTTCAGCGGGATCCTGTTTGGGCCGGTCCCCTGTCTTCGACCCCGCTTGCTGCGGTTGCCCCGTCGACATCGCGGCGGAAAAAATCAGAATTGCCAGTGCAAACACAGCAGAGAATCTTGCCATGAGCACATTCTAGCCGAGGCCCTGCATTCTCAGTGATAATAATCACTGCGACGGGCAGGCCGCTTTCGCAGAGGATGTAACATTCCCATTGTCCTCATTGCCGATTCTGTGATTCCCGTCATAGAGCCTTGCGTCGATCGAGGCCTAACATCTCAGACAACATGAAAGCCGCCGTTTATACGAAAGGAAAGTCGGGAAAGGTTCTGGAGATACGGGACCTTGAACAACCTGTCCCGAAGGACAACGAGGTTGTATTGCGGGTTCGCGCTGCGTCGGTCAATCCGCTGGACTGGCGCATGAAAATGGAACGGCCCGGAGTGGATGTTGCCGGCGAGATTGTTGCGGTCGGCCGCATGGTGGAGCAGTTCAAGCTGGGCGAGACTGTGTTCGGCGCCGGTAGGGGCGCCTTTGCCGAATACGTTTGCGCGGCCGAAAACAAGTTAGCCTTGAAACCGGAAGGTGTAGCCTTCGAGCAAGCGGCCGCGGTGCCGATCGCGGGGCTTACGGCTCTGCAGGCGCTTCGCGACCATGGGCACCTTCAGCCGGGACAAAAGGTGTTGATTAACGGCGCGGCGGGAGGAATTGGCACGTTCGCCGTTCAGATCGCGAAGTCATTTGGGGCGAATGTGACCGGCGTTTGCAGCACGAAGAATGTTGACCTGGTACGCTCGCTCGGCGCCGAAAGGGTCATCGACTATACGCGGGAGGACTTCACGCAGGACAGCGGGCGCTACGACCTGTTGCTCGACAATGTAGGGAACCGCCCGTTGCTCGCGATGAGGCGCGTGCTGAGTCCGAATGGCAGGTGCGTCATGACCGGAGCTCCCAAGCAAACGTGGAAGGCAATTACCCGGCTGCTGAAAGCGTACGCATGGCCGCCTTTCTTGCGGCAAAAGTTCCGATTTTTCATCGCGAACATCAATCGCGACGACCTGACGACTTTGGGCGAACTGATCACGGCGGGAAAAATGACTTCTGTGATCGACCGACGTTATCCACTAATGCAAACGGGCGACGCCCTGGCGTACGTCGAGGAAGGCCACGCGCGTGCGAAAGTAATCATCTCGGTGCAATAGCTGCAAGACGCCAGCCCGTCGTTGTTTTCCAAAGCGGTTCCTGACCTGTGCGCCGGGTCACTGCAGGCGTCAGCTCTCGGATGGTAAGCTCCGTCGCCGTAGAGACGCCGGGATCCGACTCGGTCCCTTCCTTTTCCAGTCCTCTCTCGGCGCTTTGTCGATTCCCCTTGGAGGTGGTTATGACCCACAAGTGCCAGGGGACCTTGCTCGGAGTTTTGATTTTGATCTTCTTGTTGGCGGCGTTTGCTTCTGCCACAGATGTCAAGGTCGACTGCACGGGCACCGACCCCAATGCGTTCCACTCGATCAACGACGCTCTGAACACTCTCGATATGGTCGGACCTCACACGGTTACCATCAACGGAAACTGCCACGAGAATGTAGGTTTTGGGCAGCGAAACTGGATCACATTTCAGGCAGTGCCGGGCCGCTATGCCACCATTACCAATGCGGCTAATCCGGCGCTCATCACTTTTATCGTGTCCAGTTCGCACGATATCGTGTTCGACCACATCATCTTCGAAGGCGGCTCAGCCGGAGTCTATGTTTCGTCGAACTCCGGACCGATTCACTTCTTGAACTGCACCATCCAGGACAGCCTTGGGGATGGGCTTGACATCGATATGCAGTCGAGCGTGCACTTCGAAAATACCAGCATCAAGAACAACGCATTCAACGGAATCTCTATCTCCAATCAATCTCAACTGCTGTTAGGAACCTATCCCACGCAGCGGATTCGCATCAGCGGCAACGGCGGCGATGGCCTGGCGATTGATGGTTCGAACGTGCAACTGAACTACGGCATCTTGACGGTAGATAGCAACAAAGGCGCCGGCATCAGCATGGCCGGCGGACGGCTGCAGTTCTATGGCTCGGGTACTGCAGTCCCGGCTTTGATCCAGAACAACAACAACGGAATCACGCTCAACACCGGCGCTTCTGCGACTCTGTGGGGCGGATTCCGCATTCACAACAACGGAGGCTATGGCATCGCTATCAACAACAGCTCCTCCCTTACTGCCTGGGAGGTAGACGACGCCAACGGCAACAAGTATGTGACGGCGATCGACGGTCATTCAACGGCTGGCATCGGCCTGAGCGCATCTTCCTCCGCCGAGTTAATCGGAGCGCACTCCATCTTTAACAATGGCAGCGCGAGCGCCGACCCGGGTGCTCGTGGAGGCATTTCGATGGCCGGTTCGTCGTTAACGATCGGATGGAACACCGCGATACGCAACAATATCGGCCCCGGCCTCCGCTTGGGCGCCAAGAGCGATGTGATCATGTTCGATATGACCATCTCGGGCAACAGCGAAGAGGCTGTGCGCGAGACCAACCTTAGCTCCGGCGGATACTACAATCCGCTGACGTTCTACGGCAATGGAGGGAAGTCGCTCTACTGCGACAAGTTCTCCGTAGCCTATGGGGACGTCGGTAGTATTGCCAACACCGATTGCGCAAACGTCACCACCGCTGCGGAACGTCGGCCTGACATCCACATTCCGAAGTTGCCACAGCAGTGAATGCGGCGCCGGGACGGTTGTCCCGGCGCTCGTTCGACTAATCGACTGTCTGGCTGTAACCCCTGGCCACAGCTCTCAGCGTTCGAATCGCGCGTTAAAGGGCGGCAATTAAGCCGCCCTCGCTCGACTAGA
This sequence comes from Candidatus Solibacter sp., assembly GCA_035501655.1. Classification (GTDB taxonomy): domain Bacteria; phylum Acidobacteriota; class Terriglobia; order Terriglobales; family Acidobacteriaceae; genus Sulfotelmatobacter. Next base: position 9,924 of record DATJVU010000040.1, on the reverse strand, counting down.
ATGCGTTATGCCTCCAGAGATAGTTATTCGGCGAGCGCATGGCAACGAGTACGGCGCGATGCGAGCGTTGATAGAGACTGTCGTGACGGAAACTTTTAAGGACCTTTTCGCTCCGCTCCCCGTTCCTTTGGAATTCGATGACGAGGATTGGCCGCTGGCTTGGGTGGCTGTTTCAGAACAGAAAATCGTGGGCGTGATCATTACCCACGAGGAGTGTGTTGACGACCTGTGGGTGCTTCGCGAGCATCGCAGGCTAGGTGTTGGAACGAAATTGCTGGCGCAGGGTGAAACTGAGATCGCGGCCCGTGGTTTCCAGACCTGCCGGCCTCGCGTCGTTCGGTCGAATGCGGTTGCGGTGCAGTTTTATCTCAGTCAGGGTTGGCAGATTGTGCGTGAGTTTGCGCACGAGAAGTATCAGCATCCTATGCTGGAGATGGGTAAGAGACTTAGGTTCTGAGTGGGGCGGACGAGCGCGTCCGCCCCTTCACGAACAATGGCGGCTATTTAGCGGGGATCAGGTCGAACTTACCATTAGATTCTTCGTAGAAGATCGCGCCTTCTTTTGGGTCGCCGCCGCTCCAATGTTTATGTCCGCCCGGGACGCGCAGGAAGGCGCCGGGGCCGATGCGCCTTTCGCCGGCCTCATCTTTATAGAGATAGGCGCCCTTGACGCCGACGATCCAGACATCGTTGGTGTGAGTGTGCATGCCGGCGTCGTATCCGGGATTGAACTTGGTGAAGCTGGCGTGTGCGCCTTTGGTCTGGTCACCCCAGAGCGCGGCCATCGAGACTCCTCTTGTGGTCTCCTGGTACGTTGCCTTGTCCGCGGAGACGAAAACTACCTTGCCCATCTGATCTTGCTGGCCCTGTACACGTCCGATGCCCCATGCCACCGTCAACGCCACTGCCACAGCCACTGTGAGCACTGATTTTTTCATGTTTCCTCCGCACATATTTGCCTGCGATTGGAACTGCGGGCGCATTCTACACCACTGGGAAAACGACGCAACATCGGGCGAGGCTGGCGGAGTTCCCTTCTCGATATAAACTTCCATACATGGGAACCCCAGACATGGAAATTTCGCCGACGATTGCGCTGGAAGACTGGTTGAAGTCCTGCATGGCACGCTCGAACTCGAGGGAGGAGATGTGGATCGATTTCCTTCGTTCGCACGATGTGCGGCGAATGGCCGAAATCGGCGTGTATCGCGGGAATTTTGCCCGCGCGATGTTGAACGGCTGCGATGGCCTGACGGCGTATTACATGATCGATCCGTGGAGACATCTGCGCGACTGGAACAAGCCGTCGAATCATGAAAACGCCGTGCTGGAAAGTTATTTTCAGGAGACGAAAGAGAAAACCGAGTTTGCGGCGCAAAAGAGAATCATCCTGCGCGGGACAACGATCGAAGTTGCCGATCAGATCAAGGATGGCGAACTCGACTTCGCATATATCGACGGCGACCATACATTGAAGGGCATTGCGATCGACCTGATTCGTCTTTACCCGAAGGTGCGCGTTGGCGGATTTGTGGGAGGCGATGACTTCACCATCTCCATGTGGGAGCACAAGTCGAGGTTCGAGCCCACGCTGGTGTTTCCGTTTGCGGTGTATTTTGCCGAGGCCGTGGGAGCGGCGATCTATTCGTTGCCGGACTCGCAATTCTGCCTGCACAAAACCGGCGATGGACAGTTTCGATTTGTCGATCTCGTTGGAAAGTTCAGGGATGTCGGCCTGCGGAACCAAGTCGATCCGGAGAAGTTGCTCAGGGTCGCGATGTGGGAGCGGTTTCCGCGCGTGATGGGGGCGGTGAGGAAGACCAGGAATTTATTTTCGCGATAGATCGTTGTGCGGCGATTTACTCTGCTTGAAATTGTCAGCGCATCCAAGAGCCTGCGGGCTGAGATGCGCTATACTGCCCGAACTCCCAGGCGTTTTCTTGCCCGGGTGCTGTGTATTCGAGCGCATTTCTGACAAAGAGCGCTAAAGGATTGTCTGCTATGGCAGTCGGTTTACGCACCCAGGATCTTCGTAAGGTGTACAACTCCGCTCCGCCGCTGGCGGCGGGCGGCGGATTTGTGCAGCGTGCGGACGCGCGCGGATCGAAGCAGACGAAGACGCAAGTGATCGCGCTGGATGGATTGTCGTTGGAAGTGCACCCGGGAGAGATTTTTGGCTTGCTCGGCCCCAACGGCGCCGGGAAGTCGACGACGGTTGGCGTGCTGACGACGCGCGTGCGTTCGACCAGCGGGCAGGCGTGGATCGGGCAGCACGATGTTTGGAACGAGCAGGCGGCGGTGAAGTATTTGATTGGCGTGGTTCCGCAGCGGCCGAATCTTGATTTTGCCCTCACGGCGCGCGAGATTCTGGTTTTTCACGGAGCGTACTTCGGCCTTGGGTCGAAGATTCGAAACGAGCGCGCCGATGAGTTGCTGGAGAAATTCAAGCTCACGGATCGCGCCAACCAGATGGTGCGCGGATTTTCCGGCGGCATGATGCAGCGGCTCTCGATTGCGCGCGCCATGATGCACGATCCGCAGGTTCTGTTTCTGGATGAACCGAGCGCCGGGCTCGATCCGCAGACGCGCATTTTGCTGTGGGAGATCATTCGCGAATATAACCGCGCCGGGAAGACGATTCTTCTAACGACTCATTACATGGAGGAGGCGGACGCGCTTTGCAATCGCATTGCGATCGTCGACCATGGGCGGATGATTGCGACCGGCACCCCGGCAGAGTTAAAGAGTTCGATTCCCGGTGGATATTTGCTGCGGCTGCGCTTTGCCGGCGTGACTCCGGCGCTGGTGGAAAAGTTGCAGTCGCTGGCGGGAGTGCGCGAGGTGCATGCTTCCGACAGCGGTGCCGACGTGTATGCCGATCGCGGCGGGTCGTTGATTGCGGAGATTGCGTCGGTCGCGGCTGCGACTGGCACGGAATTGTCGGACGTGCACATATCCGAGCCGAGCCTTGAAAATCTCTTTCTTCACCACACGGGAAGGAGCTTGCGAGATTGAACTGGAAGACTTTCTTTGCGATGCTCGCCCGCGACGCGCAGGTAGCCCGGCGCAATGCAGTGCAATTGCTGTTCCAGACTTTCCTGCAGCCGCTGCTCTTCGTTTTTATTTTTGGGAAGGTGATGGTGGGCAGCGGCTACATGCCGGCGATGTATAAGAGTTTGTTGCTGCCGGGAATCATGGCGATCAGTATGGTGTTCACGGGAATCTGGGCGGTGGCGATGCCGCTGATTGCCGAGTTTCAGTGGACGCGGGAAATTGAAGACCGGCTGCTGGCGCCGATTGACATCCGCTGGATTGCCGTGGAGAAGGTTGTGGCTGGGATGATTCAGGCGCTGGTCGCGGGCCTTATGGTCATTCCGCTGGCATGGCTGGTGTTGCGGCCGGGCGTCGAGATTAGCGTGTCAGAGCCGCTGGTTTTTGTGGCTATCGTATTGCTAGTGGCGGCGTTCTCCGCCTGTGGCGGATTAGCGCTGGGTTGCAGCATGGATCAACAGCACATCGGGCTGATGTTCAGCATGGTGATCACGCCCATGATCTTTTTTGGCTGCACATACTATCCGTGGAGCGCGCTGAAGACGTTTCCGATTCTGCAGAAGGTGGTGCTGGTGAACCCGCTTGTCTACGCGAGCGAAGGCTTGCGGGGGACACTGGTGCCGCAGTCTCCCCACCTGTCCTTGGTGGCTGTGCTGGTTGCGTTGGTTGGGTTCGATGCCTTGCTACTGATGGTGGGGCTGCGACAGTTTGACAAGAAGGCGGTCACCTAGTTATCAATTTGCTATCGGCTGCGTAGGCGATCCTTTTGACTGCATCTCCGCTGCCGGCTTACGTACGGTCCCTCGCGTCGGCTGCGCCGCAGCTCAGGATGACATCTTTCACGAGATGAAAGTAATCGTCGTAAGGATGGGTTGATTTTTTCAAATCGGTCGCATCATTTCCGTCAAGCATTTAATCTAAGTTGACAAATTTTCCTGCGCGAGGAACCTTATGCGTCTGGGTGGGGTAGTTCTTGCTGCGGTTCTTTCTCTTCTCTTTACGGTTGGACTTCTGCCGGCAGTCGACAAAAATTTCCATAACGCGCCAGATTCGGCCAAGGTGCAAAAGAATCCGCTTGAGGGCAAGGCCGAAGCGGTGGATGCGGGCAAGGCGCTCTATGCGCGCAATTGCCTGGCTTGCCACGGAAAGGCGGGGCAGGGCACAGGAAATGTGCCGTCGCTGGTGGAAGGCAAACTGAAAGGAGTGCCGCAGGGTGAGGTCTTCTGGTTCATCACGCAGGGCGACAAGGACAACGGGATGCCGGCATGGGGATTTCTGGAGGAAGAGAAGCGCTGGCAGATTGTCTCGTATGTCGAGGCGCTGGCTGCGGGCAAGGCCACGGCCGCACCTAGCGCTACACCCTCTGCGGCGGCCATGGCTTCGCCATTGAAAGATGCGCCGGCGCACGCGCCGTTTATTGATTTCCGCAACGAAGTGCCGGGCACGGTCCGAAAGATTACGGCCGCCGATCTGCCCGAGCCCTACGCGTCGAAGTCAGCAGACAACGGGCCCGAAGTGGTGGCGAGACCGGCAGATGCATGGCCCAAGACGCTGCCGGGATTCAAGGTTGGACTTTTCGCCACGGGGCTGGAGAATCCGCGGCTGCTGCGAACTGCCCCAAACGGCGACATTTTTCTGGCGGAGATGCAGCCGGGACGAATTCTTGTTTTCCGCGGCATGACGAGCGATGGAAAGGCGGAACAGACAGCGGTTTTCGCCGAAGGATTGCGCAATCCATACGGGATCGCATTTTATCCGCCGGGCCCAGATCCGCAATGGATTTATATCGGCAGTGAAAAAGAGCTTCTCCGTTTTCCTTACCACAATGGCGACCTGAAGGCCAGCGGCGCTTCACAGCACATCGCCGATTTTCCCGGCGGCGGACACCATTCGCGGTCGGTTGAGTTTTCCAAGGACGGCAAAAGACTGTTCGCGGCGGTCGGATCGGAGTCGAACGTGGACGATCCGGATACGACTCCTGCTGAGAAAGGGCGCGCCGACATTCTTTCGTGCGATCCGGCGAACTGCGAGCTGAAAGTGTATGCCTACGGGATTCGCAATGCGGGCGGCGGGCTGACGGTGAATCCGCAGACGGGCGAGCTGTGGTGTTCGGTGAATGAGAGGGATGGGCTCGGCGACAATCTCGTTCCCGACTACATTACGCACGTGCAGGAGGGCGGATTTTACGGCTGGCCCTGGTGGTATATGGGAGCGCATCAGGACCCGCGGCATCAAGGGAAACATCCGGAACTGAAGGATAAGGCGATCGTGCCGGATGTGCTGTTGCAGCCGCATAACGCGTCACTGGAATTTCTTTTCTATGGCGGCGACAAATTTCCGGCCGAATACAAAGGAGACATTTTCGCCTCTGAGCATGGCTCGTGGAATAAGTCTGTACGCGCAGGATATGAGGTGATCCGCATTCCGCTTCACCAGACCGGGCACGCATCGGGTGAATACGAGGACTTTGTCACGGGATTCGTGCTGCCGAACGGCAACGTGTGGGGACGGCCCGTGGGCATCGCGATGGCGACCGACGGGTCCCTGCTGGTCAGCGACGACGGCTCGAACTCGATCTGGAGAGTCAGCTACACGGGGAACTAAACGCTAGTTTGTGTTTGAAACGGAAGAAAGCAGAATCTGCTGGTCATCTCCGTTACGCACAGCCTGAAAAAAATTACGCAGTCCGCCGTAGTAATTGGGATCGACGAGTATGACATTGACCATGAGGCGACGGTTGAGCACCAGGGCGCCAGCTTTGTTTTCGACGACCATATCGTACGCGCATACTTTTTCGTCGGTATGCCGCGGCTGGGGCAGGTTTGAGGCCTGCCAGCCCGAAGGCGTCTTGATCGTGACCGTGTCAGAGTCAGCGAACGTGTATTCGAAGTAAATCGGCTGCACCCGGTTGGCTCCCTCAAAGATGTGTTTCTCTCCTCCGCTAAAAACCGCGGCCGGCATTAACGTTCTGCGGCCGGCATTGGATGCCCAACCGGCAATCTTGATGTGATATTTCGCCACTAGAGCGGGAGAGGAACTGCGCCACTCTGGAGTATTGGTAAGCTCGGCCTCGACATCGATGGGCACCGCCGCTTTCAGTTCTTCCTCAAGAAATTTCTTCTTCTGCGTATCGTCCTCCTCGTTTTCATCGATCCGCCGTTGCAGGGCAGAAACTCCCTTGAAGGTCAATGTGGCTTCACCCTCGAGGTTGCCGGAGTCATCGAGTTCGAGCGTTGCCGCGCGCTCCACACCGGATATTTCCGGAGCAGGACGAGACGTGGTGATCCACGTGCCACCGTCCTTCTCGATCCGAAGTCCGATCACGCCGGTCTCGTACCAAGGCAGAATGCCGAAGGGAGCGAAGGCAACGCCAGGGTCAAGGTACAAGTCTTTTCCGTCCAGTTTCACAACTACGACATTGGTGTTGAGATCCCCGGTGTTCATCAGCTTCGGATTGAAGAAGTGCCTGTCGCGGGTCGAGACTAATACGGGACTTGCCTCGAACCCGGCAGAGCGCGACAGAGCGAGGAATAGCCACGTAATGTCCCAGCCGTTGCCGTAGCCACGCTTCCAGACGTCTTCGACGTTATTAATCTGCTTGAGTTTTTCGCGGTCGATTTCCTGCTGAGATTTTTCCCGCTCGAATGAAGTGTTGCGAACTTTTTGGCAGCGGGCGTAGATTTTTTCGAGTTTCTGCTGGGGCGTGTCGGAGGGTGAAACGATCTGAGACAAAGCCTGCTCCATGGCTTTGCGCTTTTCGGTAAAGGTTTCGATTCCCTGATACATGCTTTTGGCATGTTCTTTCCAGAATTTTTCGGAGTCTTTCTCCTGCTCGTGCGTGTACATGAAGTCGACCCGGAACTTCATTTCGTCCTGAGGCGGCATGTAGTCTTCGATCTGGAATGCCGGGATGTCCTGGGTTTCCATGCGGACTACATTGCCGTGGTCCATGGCGGGCTGCTTGGTGCCCGCCGGAAGGCCGCGAGGCCAACTCCATTGCAGCGCGAACTCGCGATTCTGCCGCAGGGAAAATACTGCACGCTTGGTGAAGAGTTCCTCGCTCAGTAGCCAGCGCGAGTCGTACACCCAGCCTTCCGGTTCAAGGCGAGTGTAGCGGTACTCGATGATGCTGCCCGGCTGCACGTCAGGCATGGTGAAGGTTTTCGCAAGAAACTTGACGCCTTTGGCCTTGACCACCATCTTGTCGAAGATCTTGCCGTCGAAGTTCACGATCTGGCCGTCCGGTTTGATGGTGCGAGCCTGAATGTTCTTGATGTTGCCGAAATCTTTTACGTAGGGGATTTCGATATCGGCGTACTTCCGGCCTTCTTCAGTGAAGATTTTGATGCGCGCGTAATTGGTCTCGCGATTCTCGACGTCATCGCGATCGACCTGGCGATAGAGATAGATGGCCATGGCGCCCGGGGCCTTGGGTTCGCTGGTCATCTTGAGTTCGTCGGCATTGATGGGTTGCCATTGTTCGCCGGCGTGAACGACAGCGGGCTGGACAAGGCACGCAAGGACGCCAAGAGCAGGAAAGATGGTGCGCGCGAACCGGAACATGGAGCGCCCTTTCTAAATCGTAAGTTGCGTTTCAGAGGCCCTGGAGAGGCGAATTTCTCGATCTTGAAAATGGCGGTCGCATGACCGTGCGCTCGCCCCAAACAGGAAGAATCTAGCGTCGATCTGTCCCGTCGTCAAGGAACTGTAAGCGTGAGGAATCAACTTGTTACGCAGGAAAAAGTTGACTTCAGTGGAAGTCGTGGGAAACGGTTTCTGCGCTTGTGACGAAGAGCGGCTGCACGCGTTCGGCGCGGACGGAGATGACGTTGTCCTGATTTTGCAGAATTCCTTCAATCGCTAAAAATTTCTCGCTGGCCAGCAGCAGCCGGTTCTGATGAAAAAGATCGGGCCGGATGATGGCGTTGGCCACGCCGGTTTCATCTTCGAGACTTAAAAATACGAATCCCTTGGCGGTGCCGGGGCGCTGGCGGACGATGACGCACCCGCCGATGCGAAGGCGCTTGCCGGTGGGCAAGTCACGCAATTCGCTGGCGCGGCGAATGCCCATGGCATTGAGCCAGGCGCGGCGATACGCCATGGGATGCGGGCCGACGGTAAGCCCGGTGCCGTGAAAGTCCGCGACCAGGCGCTCTTCGTGATTCATGCGAGCGAGGGGGGAGGGAGCGTCAGGTTCTGCGTGCTGTTCGAGCAGAGGACCGGAGGCACGGACGGCGCGTTCGACCTGCCAGAGGGCGTCGCGGCGGTGGAGTCGCGAGTCCCGAGTCCCGAGTACCGAGTACCGAAAATTACTTTCACCACCGAGCCACGGAAGCGCGGAGGAATTGTTGATTGAACCTACGAGGCTGCCGATCACGTTTGATTTTCCCCCATTGTTCTCTGTGTCTCTGTGCCTCTGTGGTGAATTCCCAATCGCGTTCAACGCTCCGATTTCGGCCAGCGTGTTGAGTTCGTCTTTTCGCAGTTCGGGAACTCGTCGCGTGAGGTCGTGGATGGAAGTGAAAGGTGTGCGAATTCGTTCCAGGAGAAGCGATTTTCCCGCTTCTTCGCGCAAGCCGCGCACGTAGCGTAATCCCATGCGGAGGGCGACGGTTTCGCTCGGGACTCGCGACTCGGGACTCGCGACTAACTCCAGCGTGCAATCCCACTGCGACTGCGTCACATCGATGGGCAAGACTTTCAGGCCGTGGCGCTGTGCGTCTTTGACGATCGTTGCCGGCGAATAAAACCCCATGGGCTGATTGTTGAGCAGGGCTGCGGTGAAAGCCGCGAGGTAGTGGCATTTCAGATAGGCGCTGGCGTAGGCGATAAGCGCGAAGCTGGCGGCGTGGGATTCGGGAAATCCGTAGAGCGCGAACGAGGTGATCGAGAGGATGATTTCCTCCTGCGCTTTGTGTGAAATTCCATTGGCGGTCATGCCGGCGCGGAGGCGCGCTTCGATTTCTTTCATGCGCGCCTGCGAGCGCTTGAAGCCCATGGCGCGGCGGAGTTCTTCGGCTTCGCCTCCGGTGAAGTTGGCGGCGATCATGGCGATGCGCAGCAACTGCTCCTGAAACAGCGGCACACCCATGGTCCGCTTGAGCACTGGTTCGAGTGACGGGTGCGCGTAGCTGACTTCTTCTTTTCCCTGGCGGCGCTGCAGAAAAGGATTCACCATCTGCCCGACGATGGGGCCGGGGCGGATGATCGCGACCTGCACAACGATGTCATAGAAGCGCATGGGCCGCAGACGTGGCAGGCACGACATTTGTGCGCGGCTTTCCACCTGAAACATTCCTACCGTGTCGGCCTGCTGCAGCGTGGAGTAGACCTGCGAATCGTCCTGCGGCAGGTGCGCCAGGTCGACATCTTCGCGGTAGTGGTCGCGGATGAGTTCGATCGAATCTTTGAGCACGGCCATCATGCCGAGGCCTAGCAGATCGACTTTGACGATGCCCATGTCGGCGCAATCTTCTTTGTCCCATTGCACGACGACGCGGCCGGGCATGGACGCGGGTTCGAGCGGAACGACAGAGTCGAGCTGCCCCTGGCAGATGACCATGCCGCCGGAGTGCTGTCCGAGGTGGCGCGGCAGGTCCTGTATGGCCAGGCAGAGCTCCAGGTATTTGCGCATGAGCGGATGGCGCAGGTCGCAGCCGGCCAGGGCGAACTGGCTCTCCAGGGTTTCCTCGGGCGGCTTGTACTCCCAGGTGCCGACCAGGTGCGAGACGCGCTCCAGCGTCTCGCTGTCGAAGCCGAGCACCTTGCCGACCTCGCGGGCAGCCGAGCGGCCACGGTAAGTGATGACATTGGCGGTCATGGCGGCGCCGAGCCGGCCGTAACGCTGGTAGACGTACTGAATGGCGCGCTCGC
>DATJVU010000039.1:0-610638 GCA_035501655.1 Candidatus Solibacter sp. | reverse complement strand
GCGGTAATCGGAGAGTTTTCCCTGCAATGGCTCGAACCGGATTTTTTGCAACACTACGTTGCGGTAAGGATCGCTCAAAACTTCCTTGTGAATGCGGTAGCGCCCGGAGTTGCAGGTATTGGTCAGCTCGTAGGCGGGAATGCCGGGTTCGAGCGGGCGGTTCTCGAAGGAACAATTGCGCTTTTCCTCGGAAAAAAAATCGCGGCCATTGGTTACGATAAAGCCCATGTCGCGGGTGCAAGCCTGATCCACCCGGGGAAAGTAGACTTCATTGAGAATCCCGTGACTGATGGTGAACCAGACTTTGCTGTGCTGGTTGAGAGCGGTTCCGACGCCCATTTTTGCGCTGGAAGTCCAACGCGGCGGAATACCGGGCCAGCCGGGAGCGTAGCGTGGGTTGGCGTCAGTCATGCGGCTTTCCTTGGTCGCGGTTTTCTAGAGTCGGTCACGCTTTCGGCTTTAAAGCTTTTTACCGCAGAGGGCGCAGAGAAATGCCGCGGAGAGTGCGGAGAAAAGCTGGGTGGAGCGCCTGGCGATTTTACAAACGTTTGACAGTCGCGGTCGCACGCCGCGTGCTCCATCGCATCAAAATAGTGAGGTTCGAAAGATCGGCGCATAGAATTACGATAATAGAGTACGCAGAGAAATGATAAGGTTGGCGAAATCTTCGGTGTTGTGCGGGATCGCGGCGCTACTGTGCCTCGGGGTTGCGGCGTGGGCGCTCGATGAGCCGGAGGATATTCCGCGAGTGGCCGAAGCGTCGCCGCTCGATCGAGGATTTAGCGGTTTGTACAACCTTGACTTTGCCGGGGCGCAAAAGAATTTTACGGTCTGGGAAACGGAGCATCCTGACGACCCTATGGGTCCGGTGAGTGAGGCGGCGGGGTTTTTGTTCGCGGAATTCAACCGGCTGGGTGTGCTCGAGGCGCAGTTCTACGAGAATGACGATGCTTTTTTCGATCGGCCGAAGCTGACTCCGGACCCAGCGGTGAAGCAAAGTTTTAAGGAGGCGATTGCGCGCGCGGAGAAGTTATCTATGGCGCGGCTGGCCAGGGATCCGCAGGATCGCAATGCCTTGTTTGCGCATACCCTGGCTTCGGGATTGCAAGCGGATTACGCGGCCCTGATCGAGAAGCGAAATATGGCATCGCTGCATTTCACCAAAGAAGCGTCGGTCTCGGCGCAGAAGTTGCTGGCGGTGTGTCCGAATTGCTATGACGCGCTGCTGGCGACGGGCTTCAGCAAGTACATTATCGGGAGCATGTCGGCGCCGGTGCGGTGGATTTTGCGCATGGGCGGTTTGCCTGCCGACAAACAAGGCGGAATTGCCGATCTGCAAAAAACGGCCGTGCGAGGTCATTATCTGGCGCCATTCGCCCAGATTTTACTGGCGATTGCCTACGTGCGCGAAAAGGATAAGCCGCGCGCTTTGGAGATGCTGGATAATCTGCGGCGGGATTTTCCAGGGAATACGCTTTTCCCGCGCGAGATGGCGCGGTTGCAGCCTTCGCATTGAAGTCGCCATTCGTGGCTGTTGAATTTCTACTCTCAGAAAAAATCAAAAGCTTTTCACCACAGAGGACACAGAGGAGCACAGAGTCTACACAGCCGCAACGCCCCACCTACCCCATTCATCAGAAATTCACTTCTTTGTAACCGTCCTGTAACACTGCGCCGATAGAACGGGGACATTACTAATCCTAGGAGGAATGATCTGGTGATGAGGAAAATCGTCCTGGTGTTGGTGTGTGCGCTTCTGGCCTTGCCGGCCGTAGGACAGACCACGCTGAACGGAGCTGGCGCGACGTTCCCCAACCCGATGTACTCGAAATGGTTTAGCGAATACCACAAAGTTCACTCCGATATTCAAATCAACTATCAACCAATCGGCAGCGGCGGCGGGATACGACAACTGACCGAGGGTACGGTCGACTTCGGCGCAAGCGACATGCCGATGACCGACGAGCAGCTCAAAGCGGCTGAAGCCAGACTTAAGACCAAAGTTCTGAACATCCCAACCGTGCTGGGCGCAGTTGTCCCTGCTTACAATATTCCCGGCGTCTCGGGCGAAGTGAAATTCACCCCGGAGATTCTGGCTGGAATTTACCTGGGCCGAATCAACAACTGGAATGATCCGGCGATTGCGAAGGTCAATCCCGACATTAAGTTTCCCAATCAGGAAATCGTGGTCGTGCACCGCTCGGATGGCAGTGGCACCACTTTCATATGGACGGACTATCTTTCAAAAGTGAGCCCGGACTGGAAGAGCCAGGTGGGCGCCGACACTTCTGTGAAATGGCCGAAGGGTCTCGGCGGGAATAAGAACGACGGCGTAGCGGGATCGGTCCGGCAATTGCCCGGCTCGATTGGCTACATCGAGTTGATCTACGCGGTGCAGAACAAGATTCCCTACGGCAGCGTGCGCAACTCGGCGGGCGTTTTTTTGAAGGCCTCGCTGGATGGCGTTACGGCAGCGGCTGCTTCGGCTCCGAAGATGCCCGCGGACTTCCGGGTTTCGATCACGAATGCACCAGGCAAAGATGCGTACCCGATTTCGAGCTTCACCTGGCTGCTCATTCCGGTGCAATCCAAAGATGGCGCCAAGGGCAAGATTCTCTCTGACTTCCTGAACTGGATGGTGACGGACGGACAGAAAATGACCAACGCGCTGGACTACGCCCCTCTGCCGGATAACGTAGCCGCCAAGGTCAAGGACGCGATCAAGCAAGTCAAATAAAGCGACGTCAAATAAGAAAACAAGGGATCCCCGCAAGGCACGGGAGTCTTCATTCAACGCAGCACAAAAAGGAGAGGACGATGAAGTGTGCGTGGATGGTGGTGGGTGGTTTGTGTTTGTCGACGATGCTGGCCGGTCAGACCAGCACCGCCGCGAAGCCGAAACATGCGAAGGCTGCGACGATCACTGCGGCTGACGTGCAGGAGTTAAAAGACGCGATCGCGTCCCAGCAGGCTGCAATCGCACAGCAGCAGCAGCAGCTCCAGGAACTGCGGGAGGAATTGCGCCGCAAGGATCAGGCGGTGCAGCAGGCGCAGTCCGCCGCCACCGATGCCGCAGGCAAGGCTGACGCCGCGCAGGCGACGGCTGCGCAGCAGCAGGAAGCTGTGACCGCGATGAAAAGCGACGTAACCGACATGAAGACCAACATGCAGAACACGGTCATGACACTGCAGGAGGTGCAGAAGACCTCGAACGAACCGCCGACGGCGCTGCACTTCAAGGGTGTAACGGTGACTCCAGGAGGATTCCTGGCGGCCGAATTTGTGCGCCGCTCGCGGGCGCTGGGAGCGGATGTGAATACTCCCTTCAACAGCATCACCATGCCGGGATCCTCGCAGAGTTCGCTGTCCGAGTTCTTTGGGTCGGGCCGCCAGTCACGTGTCTCGATGCTGGTCGAAGGCAAGCTGAAGAGCGCCAAGCTTTCGGGCTACGTGGAGTCGGACTTCCTGTCCGCGGCGGTGACCTCAAACAACAACCAGAGCAATAGCTACAGCCTGCGCCAGCGGCAAGCGTTCGGCCAGGCAGCGTTTGACAATGGGTGGAGTATCACGGGCGGCCAGATGTGGAGCCTGGTCACCGAAACGAAACATGGCGTCGATAATCGCACCGAAGCGCTGCCGATGACGATCGACGCGCAGTACACCATCGGCTTCAGCTGGGCGCGGCAATTCGGATTGCGCCTGGCCAAGAACTTCGGCAACAAGGCGTGGGTCGCAGTGGCGATCGAAAATCCGCAGGCGACGCTCTCCACTCACGGCAACGGCGCCAACTTCTTGGTCGGATCCGCAGGCGCTGGCGGCGGTTTGTATAACTCCGCGATCAGTGCGTGCAGCACCAGCGTTAATGCCACAACCCTGGCCGCGACCACCACGTGCTCTCCGGTGGCCAGCTATTCCTTCAATCCCTCGCCGGACATTATCGCCAAGCTGGTGCTCGAGCCGGGCTTCGGACATTACGAAATCTTCGGCGTCTATAGCCGCTTCCGCGATCGCATATTCCCGTGCGGCGAAGCGTCGTCGACCGTCCCGTGCGGACCGACGGGAACCGAAACGTCGCCTAATGCGTTTGGCGCGCACAACAACGGCAAGGATGGCGGCGGCATCGGCGCCAACGCGCGCTGGTCGTTCGCCAAAAAGCGCCTGGACTTCGGGCTGCACGGCTTCGGGGGCAGCGGAATTGGCCGCTACGGAACTGGCGGTCTGGCGGACGCTTCCATTCACGGCAACGGATCGTTCGATCTCGTGAAGAGCCTGCAGGGTTTGGCGACTCTGGAGTGGCACGCCCCGAAATACGACCTCTACTTCAACGCGGGCGCCGAGTATGCCGGTCGCGCTGCGGACTTCGATCCGATCACCGGGAAGTATGTCGGATATGGTTCGCCGCACTTCAGCAATACGGGATGCTACAGCGAGACCCTTCCCGCGAATGGCGGCGGATTCCTCCCCGGCGGTCTTTCGAGCTGCACCGCCGACACGCGCGTGCTGATCGAAGGAACAGCGGGTTTCTGGTACAAGTTCTACAACGGACCGAAGGGACGCATTCAGTGGGGACCGCAGTTCTCCTACGTGACTCGCAACACGTGGTCAGGTTCGTCGTCTCCGAACGAGCCGCACGGGGTTGACGGAATGATCTTCTCGTCGTTCCGCTATTACCTGCCGTAGGGTACGCGGTAGAACGATTTGTGACCGGCATTCGGAGAGGCTTTCCGAGTGCCGGTTTTTCCTTGGGTACGCGCCGGGGGAGCATTTCTGCGAGTCTGTGCAGAATGCTTTATACTGTCGTGTGCAGTGCGGTAGTTGCTTCGCTTTTTGGCTGTAAGTGAGCCCCGCTGGATCAAAAACAAATCACACGAATCATGCTGTCCGTGAGTCAGTGAACGTCTGTCATGGCGCGTATTTCGCTCGACAATCCACATTATTACCTCAACCGGGATACCTCGTGGCTCGCGTTCAACCGGCGTGTGCTCGAGGAGGCTGGCGACGAAGGCAATCCGCTGCTGGAGCGGCTGAAGTTTCTGGCTATCTCGGCCAGCAACCTGGATGAATTTTTTGAAGTGCGTGTGGCCGCCATGGTGCAGCAGATTGAAGACGGCTACAACGAGGCGGGCCCTGACGGCGTTACGCTGACTGCCAAGCGGGACCTGCTGGATAAACTTACGCACGAATTTGTCGCCGATCAGTACGCATGCTGGAATGAACGCCTGCGCCCGGCGCTGGCCGAGCAGGGCATTCGCGTGCTCGGATTGCATGAGCTGGGTGCGGAGGCGCTGCGTTTCGTCAACGAATATTGTGAGAAAGAACTCGATCCGCTGCTGACGCCGGTAACGGTCGATCCCGCGCATCCTTTTCCGCGAGTGATCAACAAGGCGCTCTGCCTGGGATTCCTGTTGCGGCGGAGACGGCGCTCGGCGTTGACATATACGGGCGTGGTTTCGGTGCCGCGGGCTTTGCCACGACTGGTGCGGCTGCCTTCGGACGATACAGACGATTTTATTTTTCTTGCCGACCTGGTGGCGCATCATGCAGTTCACATGTATCAGGGCTACGACATTGTTTCTTCCGCGCCGTTTCGCGTAACTCGGAATAGCAATCTCTATCTCGCCGAAGAAGAAGCGCGCAGCCTGCTGGAGTCGGTACGCACCGAACTGCACAACCGTCGCAAGGGCGACGCCGTGCGCATGGAGATCGAAGCCGACGCAGATCCGGAGATCATCGAGCGCTTGCGCACCGTTTTTGAATTGGATCCGTGGCAGGTGTTTCCGGTCAACGGTCCGGTGAATCTCTCCCGCATGTTCAATATCTATGATCAGGCCAAGCGCCCGGATCTGAAATATAAGTCGTTTTCGCCGCGCGAACTGCGTCTGACGTCGAAGTCGAAAGACTTGTTCGAAGAGCTGCGCGGGCACGACATTCTGCTGCATCACCCCTACGATTCGTATGATGCGGTGGTCTCGTTTATCGAATCGGCAGCGGAGGATGACAACGTTCTCTCGATCAAGCAGACGCTTTATCGCACCAACGAGCACTCGCTGATTGTGCCGTCACTGATCGATGCTGCCTCGCGCAAGGAAGTAACAGCGGTCGTGGAGCTGAAGGCCAGGTTTGACGAGGCCTCGAATATCAAGTGGGCGCGCGACCTGGAAGACGCGGGCGTGCAGGTGTTTCATGGGCTGGTTGGGCTCAAGACACACTGCAAGCTGTCGCTGCTGGTGCGGCGCGACCCGGATGGCGTGACGCGCAGCTATGCGCACATCGGAACCGGAAATTACAACGCGACGACGGCGCGGATTTATACGGACTTGAGTTTGTTTACGGCGAATCCCGAGATCACGCGCGCGGTCCATGACGTTTTCAGCTTCCTGACCGCGTATGCGGAGAATCCGAGCTACGAGCCTTTGCTGGTCGCGCCGCTCGATCTGGCGGAGAAATGCATCGCCTTGATCGATCGCGAGGCAGAGCACGCGCGGCAAGGTAAAGAGGCGCGGATTATCGCGAAGATGAACGCGCTGCTCGACAAAACCATCGTGCAAGCGCTGTATCGGGCGTCGCAGGCGGGCGTGCAGATCGACCTGATCGTGCGCGGGATTTGTGCGTTGCGTCCTGGAGTGCGCGGCGTCAGCGACAACATCCGCGTGCGCAGCATCGTGGGCCGGTTCCTGGAGCACAGCCGGATTTACTATTTCGCGAACGGCGGCGAGGAAGAGATTTACATGGGCAGCGCCGACTGGATGCCGCGCAATTTGTATGAACGCGTGGAAGTTCTGGTGCCGCTGCGCGATGAAATGCTGCGCCAACGGGTGCGCCAGGAGATTCTGGACGCCTATCTGGCTGATAACCGCAAGGCTCGGATTCAGATGAAGGATGCGACGTATATCCCGGTATGGCGGTCGGCGAACGGAAAAGGGCGACCGCCGATGGGAGCGGCGGCATTCAGCGCGCAGGATTTTCTCATTGGCCTGGCGGAAGGAAAGGCGCCAGCGATTCCAGCACCGGCGAAAACAATGCAGCGCAGAATCCATGCGGGGAAGGTGCGATAAGCGGCGATGATCCTTTACTTTCTGCGGCACGCCAGTGCAGGCGAACATTTCGTCAATCCGAAGAAAGATGAGAAGCGCGCACTCGACAAAGAGGGCATCGAGCAGTGTGGATACGTGGGACGGGCGCTGGCGGCGCTGCAGGCACAAGTTGATGTGATCGTTTCGAGTCCGCTGAAACGCTGTACACAGACGGCGTCGCTGGTAGGAAATGAACTGGGGCACGAAGGCAAGCTGCAGATCGATGCGGCCCTTCGTCCCGAGGCCACCCTCGCCGATTTCCGCAAATTGCTAGAAAAATATTCCCGCCTCGAGGCGGTGATGGTCGTGGGGCACAATCCGAATCTGAGCCAGTTCTTGGGGGCCATTATCAGCGATTCGGGTTGCGAGGCCTCGCTCGAGTTGAAGAAAGGCGCGGTGGCCAAGGTGGAACTGAGGCGGAGTTCCGGCACGCTGCAGTGGTGCGTCACGCCGAAAGTTTTGCGCACACTCTACGACATCGCGGTAGAGAGCGCCCGACCGAAGACTTCGCGGAAGTAGCTGCATTCTTTTTCGACTGCCCAGAGTTCCAAATCCACTCCCATTCTGCGGCGCGGCACCAGGGTCAATTTCACTTCGCCGGAGCGCACTGAGATACGCACTTTTTCGACGGCTCGGCTGCGCCCAAGATTCAGCGCACGGGCCAGACGAAGCAGCAGAATGGCTTTCTGTACATCCGAGCGATCGCCGTTGTCGACTAGCTTCATGGGGCTATCTTCCATCGTTGGGCGCGATTTTCCCAGATAGCGCGCAATCGCAGCGATGATGCGGCGCTGCTGCGGAGTGAAACCCAGAATTTCGGAGTTGGCGATGATGTAATGCGCGTGGCGATGGCGGCCGTTGCGGCTGACGTAATCGCCGACTTCGTAGAGCATGGCGGCGGCAGACAGCCATTCGCGATATTCGGGGGGAAGGCTGTGGACCGAACGCAGCGCCGAGAAGAGGAGCATGGCTGACTCGCGAACGTCGAGCGCGTGCTTGCGGTCGACGTGATAATGCGCGACCGCATTGGTGATCGATTCCCAGCGCTCTGATTCGATCTGCCGGCCGGAGCGGGTGCTGCGGTCGTAGTCGGCCGCCATCTGGGCGAGGATGCCGTCACGCAGGCCGAGCGGGGAGTAGCGGAAACCCTTGAGGTGGAGGCGCTCGACCAGTTCGTGGTAGACGGTTGCGCCGGCCACGACAATTTCCGCGCGACGTGGTCCGATCCCTTCGATCTTGCGGCGCTCGGCGACGGGAAGTCGGGCGAGCCGCTTGGCAATCCTCGCCATTTCTGCGCGAGAAACGATCATGCGCTGGTGGCTTTTGCCGCGGCGCAAATGCGCGGCAACGGCGGCGAGTGCGGCTGCGGTTCCCGAGGTGGCGATCACGCCGCGGATGCGCGCGGCGGCAATCCGGTCGGCGATCCGGTTCACTTCGCGCGCGATGAATCCACGAAGCTGTTTCAGTTCGCCTTTGCGTGGTGGATCATGACTGAGGAATTCGTTGCTCAGGCGAACGGCGCCGAGAGGAAGGCTTACGGCATCCCGAATATGCCCGCCTTGAGAGACAGTGAGCTCGCAGCTGCCACCGCCCAGGTCGATCATGAGCGTAGGAGTACGATCGACACGGGGACTGCTCACCAGGCCGAGATGGATGAGGCGCGCTTCTTCTACGCCGGAGATGATTTCCACGCGCCAACCGGTCGCCGAGCGCACCCATTCCAAGAACGCCTGCGAGTTGCGCGCATCGCGCAAGGCGCTGGTAGCGACCACGCGCACCGTATCGGTGACGATTTGCTGGCTCGTGCGGTGGAAGCGGCGCAACACTTTCACCGTGTCGGCCATCGATTCCGGAGTGAGAAAGCCAGAGCGAAAGACGCCATCGCCGAGCCGGGTGACTTCACGATCTTCATGCAACGAGCGCAGGCGACCTGCCTGCAGGCGCGCGATCTTCAAGCGGACCGAGTTCGAACCGATATCGACCGCGGCGAAGGTGGGCATGGGGAAGTGGGAAGCTCCACAGTTTACATGCGAATGGGATGATCGTCATGGGATTTGAGGACGGCTATACACTGCGTTTGTTGATAGACCCCTGGAGTTGTGGCGCGGGAGATTCCTCGGGCCGCTGGAGAAAACGCGGTCCTTCGGAATGACGCCGATCGGGTAATTCTCACGAGAACTATGCCGCGGAGTCGGTTTGAGACGCGGGCTGGGGATTTGTCGCAGACTTCGGAGTGGAGAGCGTGGCTGGGGTGGCGATGGGTGACGCGGCTTTATGCTTCGATGCCATGGCCGGCGCGGCCGAGATCGCGGCCACAGCCTGGCGGAACTTGGCTCCGGTTACGTTATGCAGGGCGGCGACGAGTGGGGACTGGCGGATGTCGCCGAAGCGATCGCCGGCGGTTTCGGTCAGCGTGAGCCAGTCGTGCCAGTTGCCCACGGCGTCCTGCAGTTTCTTGAGCTGTGCGATGAAGCGGCGCGCCTCGGCTGAATCGGCAGCGAACTCGGCGGCATAACGGGCCCGTTTCACGAGGATCCGGTATTGGTGGAGAACGTCTTCGGTGATCTGACTGCCCGAATGCTGCACGCGGTCAAGAATATCCCGCGCGACGACCAGCGGACTGTTTCCGGCGTTGAAGTCGATTTCTTTGGCGGCGCGCTTCAACCGTTTGCGGATGTCTTTCACATCGTCTAGGCCAAGCTCCTTCCGCAATTTTTTCTCGTGCTGCGCGCGAAGCTCGATCATTCGGCTGGTCAGCTGAGTTTTGCGCCGAGGCTCTTGGGGTATTTTCAAACTGCGGAGGGCGGCAAGTTGCACGTCTAGATCGCGAACCCTCCCGGCGCGCTTGCGGATTGTGCCGAGCAGTTTCAGCAGCTTTTTCTGGTTCCGGTTGCGTTCGGGAAGAATTTCCTCGATCAGCGTCTGAAAGCGGCGGGTCGTGGTGCGGAAGCCGTGGACGCTTTCTGGTTCCTGGTTGGCGGCGAGGCGCAGCAGATCACGCTCGACTTTGCGAAACATTATCCGGCCGCGTTCAGGCGACAATGACATAAGAAGCACAAAGCACTTCAACTGCTACTTGAAGCTGCGGAGATTCTTAGAATTTCGGTCGAGGACTGAACCACCCCGGCGGAAAAAGCCAGCCGATTTTAACACCTTTTTAACAAGGCTCTGCTACGGTGGAAGCGAATGGCCAATCCAGCTTTGCCACGGCCTGATATGCCTGGTCCGCAACCCGTTGAAGGAGCGACAGTTACGTCAGTAGTAGTGCGCGGGCAGGCGCCCCTGTTGCGTGCTTCCGGCGGTGAAGTTCCCGACCAGATCTTCAAGTTCGCCATGCGCCTGTGCGGACTCGCGATTCTCGGCGTTCTGGTTCTAATCGTCTACGAACTCATCCGCGGGTCGTCGCTCTCCTGGCACGCGTTTCGTTTTCACTTCTTTGCCGCCAGCGATTGGGATCCTGTCAACGAGCAGTTCGGGGCGATGCCATTCGTCTACGGCACGCTCGTTTCTTCGATCCTGGCGCTGATCATCGCAGTTCCTCTGTCGGTGGGTGTCGCTGTATTCACCACCGAGATGTGCCCGAAGGCTTTGCGCGGGCCGCTTTCGTTTTTCGTGGAGTTGCTGGCCGCCATCCCCAGCGTGATTTACGGCATGTGGGCGATTTTTGTGCTGGTGCCGCTCCTTGGGCAATATGTGCAGCCGATCCTGTCCAAGACTTTGGGCTGGACCGGTATCTTCACCGGGCCAGTCTACGGTTACTCCATGCTGGCAGCGGGCATAATTCTGGCGATCATGATCATCCCGATCATTTCGTCGATCACGCGGGAAGTGCTGATGGTGGTGCCGCAGCATCAACGGGAAGCGGTGCTGGCGCTGGGAGCAACGCGCTGGGAGATGATTCGCGTGGGCGTGCTGCGCAATGCGCGCGCCGGGATTGTCGGCGGGATCATTCTTGGCCTTGGCCGCGCGCTGGGCGAGACCATGGCTGTAACTATGGTGATCGGGAACCGCCCGGAGATTGCAAAATCGTTGTTCGCGCCCGGCTACACGATGGCCAGCGTGCTGGCGAATGAATTCAGCGAAGCGACTGGCGACACCTATCTCTCGGCGCTGATCGAGATCGGGTTGGCGCTGTTTATCGTGACCATCATCGTGAACGCACTGGCGCGGCTGCTGGTATGGAGCGTGACGCGCGGCCAGCCTGCGAGGGGACATGTCTGAAGCCGCGATCGTATTGATGCAACCGATGCAGCAGATCAGCCTGCGACGGCGCGCGACTGATAAGCTCATGACGAGCCTCGCGGTGCTGACCGTCGTCCTGGTGCTCGCGCCGCTCATCGCGATCTTTGGCTACCTGGTGTATCGCGGAATCGGGTCGATCAAGTGGGACTTTCTGACACAGACTCCAAAGCCCGTCGGTGAAGTGGGCGGTGGAATGGCGAACGCCATCGTGGGATCGGCGGTGATTCTGGGAGTCGCCAGTTTGATTGGGGTCCCCTTTGGCATCGGTGCGGGAATTTACCTGGCGGAGTATGGCCGAAACCGGACGGGACAGTTTGTTCGCTTTACCGCAGATGTGCTGAACGGTGTGCCCTCGATCGTGATCGGCATTGTGGCCTGGTCAATTCTGGTGCGTGGGCATGGCTTCTCAGCGCTGGCCGGCGGCACGGCGCTGGCGATCATGATGATCCCGACGATCTCCCGAACCACGGAGGAAATGCTTCTTCTGGTGCCGCAGGCGCTGCGCGAGGCATCGTATGGTTTGGGCATCCCGCGCTGGCGGACGACGTTGTCGATCACGCTGCGCACCGCGACCTCAGGAGTAATTACCGGCGTTATGCTGGCGTTCGCCAGAGTGGCGGGCGAAACTGCGCCGCTGTTGTTTACCGCTTTCGGCAACCAGTTCTGGAGCACCAAGCTGAACCAGCCGACCGCAGCCTTACCCTTGCAGATTTATGTGTATGCGAATTCGCCTTATGACGACTGGCATCGTCAGGCATGGGCGGGCGCGCTGGTGCTGATTGTTTTGATCGTAGGTGCGGTGTCGGCGGTGCGATACGTAGTGCGACACGGAACGTTTGGAGCGGCATAGAACTTTATGGGCGTTGGAATCCAGGTCGATAACCTGAACGCGTGGTACGGCAAGGGCCAGGCTCTGTATGGCATCAACCTGAAGGTGGCCGCTAATCACGCCACCGCATTGATCGGCCCTTCGGGCTGCGGCAAGTCGACGTTCATTCGTTGCCTGAACCGCATGCACGAGACGATCCCCGAGGCGCGCGTGGAAGGCAGCGTGAAGATCGGCGAGATAGACGCTTACAACGGCACTTCGCCGACACAATTGCGGCGCCGCGTGGGCATGGTGTTTCAGAAGCCGAACCCGTTTCCCACGATGTCGATCTACGACAACGTGGCTTCGGGGCTGAAGTTGAATGGCTTCCGCGACCGGCGCAAGCTGGACGAGGTGGTGCAACGCTCGCTGGAAGTTTCGGCGTTGTGGGATGAGGCCAAGGATCATTTGCATAAGAAATCAGGCGCTAGCTTGTCGGGTGGCCAGCAACAGCGGCTTTGCATTGCCCGCGCTCTGGCGGTTGAGCCGGAAGTTCTTCTCATGGATGAGCCGTGTTCGGCTTTGGATCCGATTTCAACCGGAAAGATTGAGGAGTTGATCTTTCAGTTGAAGGAGCGGTATACCATCGTAATTGTCACGCACAATATGCAGCAGGCGGCGCGCGTGGCAGAGTTCACCGGCTTCTTCTTGCTGGGCAAGCTGATCGAGTTCGACAAGACGGAAAAAATCTTCACCAAGCCGTCGGACAAGAAGACTGAAGATTACATTACGGGAAGATTCGGATAGAGCTAGATCGGATCGCCATTTCGTTTTTTTCTGGGCGCTTTTGAGGGATAGGGAAAGGGTTGGACCACATGCGCACGCGTTTTCAGCAGGGGCTTGACGATCTACGCCAGCGGTTGCTTCGCATGGGTGGGCTGGCGGAGCAGGCGGTCGATCGCGCGCGCCAGGCGTACGTGGAGCGCGATCTGACTCGTTGCCAGATGGTTCTCGAGGGCGAAAGCCTGATCAACACGGCCGAACGGGAGATTGACGAAGCTGCGTTTGATTTGCTGGCCATGCAGCAGCCCATGGCGGTCGATCTGCGGTTCATTCTCGCGGTGACGAAAATCAACTCCGATCTCGAGCGTGTCGGCGACCAGGCGGTGAACATTGCCGAGCGCGTCATGGATATGGTCGAATTGCCGCCGGCGGACTTGCCGGTTGACATTGCGCGCATGGGAGCAGCGGTGAGCGCTATGGTGCGGCGCGCGCTGGAGTCGTTCATTGAGGGCAAGGTAGAGCTGGCACAGGCCGTGCTCGAGATGGACAGCGTGATCGACCGCATGCGCGATGATGCATTCATTCAACTCGTCAAGTGTATGAACGACCGTCCAGATGTAGTTCGCCAGGCGCTGGATGCGCTTCTCGTGGCTCGCAACTTGGAGCGCGTCGCCGATCACGCGACCAACATTGCCGAAGACGTCATCTTCTGGGTGCAGGGCTCGGATGTTCGCCACAACGTACATCCCGATGAACCGGAGACGCACGACGAACAGCCCACCACGCGGGCTTCGGGCGCTTAGTGGCTTTTTTCCAGACCAGCAACATCTGTCTTCGCAAAGTCTCCCACCACAAAGTCACGAAGGCATACGAAAAGATATGTCTTGTTTTTCCTGTACAACTTCGTCTCGTTGGCGGCTCTCGCCTTGGCGTTGATCCCAGCTCCGAATTAAGTCTTTACCTCCCGATCTGAGTTGCTTTACGCTCTTCACCGCACTCTTTTCCAAACATTTTCAGGTGGAGGCGTCGTGGCTCATCCATTCTTGCGGAAGCTTTTGTTATTCCGAGCAAAGCGAGGAATCTGCTTTTTCTTTCTGCTCAGCGCATCCGTAGCGATCGCGCAGACTCCTGCCGGCACCAGTTCGACCATCAATCTGCCGACGAGCAAGCGGCTGACCCTCCCCGCCCCTGGCCACATCGGATTTACGAACAGCTTCCCGGCGACCATGGTGATTAGTCCCGATGGAAAATACGCCGCGCTGCTCAACGATGGTTACGGCACGCAGGAAATGATGGCGCACCAGTCGATCGCGGTGCTCGATCTCGCGACCAACAAGATCACCGAATTTCCTGACGCGCGGCTAAGCGATACGTCGCACCAGAGTTATTTCATCGGGCTGGGCTTCAGCTCGGACGGAAAGCATGTTTATGCGTCCGTCGGTTCACTGACGGATCCCACGGGCGCGAAGGCCGGCGACATGGGCAACTGCATCGCCGTATATGGATTTGCCGCGGGCAAAGTTACGCCGGAGCGGACGATTCCGATTCCGCTGCAGCCGCTCTCGACGGGAAAGAAACTTGCGTCGGGGCTAGAGGCGTCGCCGCACATGGCGATTCCGTATCCGGCAGGATTCGCGGTGATTTCCGATGGAGGGCGCGACAAGCTACTTATCGCTAACAATCTTTCCGACAATGTGGTGCTGCTCGACCCGGCGACGGGAAAAATTCTGCAGAGTTTCGATTTAACGACCAATGATTTGGTGCCATCGTCGTTTCCTTATACCTGCGTGGCGACGAAAGATGGACGGCGGGCGTGGTGCAGTTTGTGGAATGCGTCGCAGGTGGCGGAACTGGACTTGACTAGCGGGAGAGTGGCGCGGTGGGTCAAGCTGCGAGCGCCCGAGGATCCATTGGCGCCCGGGTCGCACCCTACGGCGCTGCTGTTAAGCCCAAGTGAAAAGACGCTGTACGTTGCTCTGTCGAATGTCGATACAGTCGCGGCAGTTTCCGTTGAGACGGGGCTTCCGCTCATGTTTCTTGCAACCGCAACACATGACCAGAAGTTTGGTGGCAGCGATCCGACGGCTCTCGCGCAATCTGCGGACGGAAATCGGATATTTGCCGCGAGCTCATCCATTAATGCTGTCTCCGTTCTCGATGCCTCCGGCGTCCTCAATGGCGGCTCCAATGACATGGTCAGTTGGGGACTCGGATCCATCCCCACTGCTTGGTACCCCAGCGCGCTTGCCGTCCACGGCGACGACCTGTTCATCGCCACCGCAAAGGGAGTGGGATCGCGCGGCAACAAAGATATGGGCAAGACGGTCTACGAGACCAAGCACAAAGAGCACCCCTACATTCCTACGCTGATCAAGGGATCCATTGCACGGCTGAATATTCCCGCAACGCTGGCCAAGCTTCCTGAGCTTACGAAAGCAGTCGAGAGCGACAATCTGCTGAACGACAATCCGGGCACGATCACGTTTGCCGGTGGCCAAAATCCCATCAAGCATGTGATCTACCTGCTCAAAGAGAACCGCACGTACGATCAGATTCTCGGCGACCTGAAAGCCGGCGATGGCGATCCTTCGCTCACGATGTACGGCGCAGACATCACGCCCAACGAACACAAACTGGCGCTGCAGTTCGGAGTGCTCGACAATTTTTACGACAGCGGAGAAGTCTCCGGCGATGGCCACGTGTGGACCTCAGCAGCGATAACCTCCGACTACAACGAGAAGACGTGGCAGATCGCTTATCGCGGGCATGAGCGCACCTACGATTTTCAGGGGCAAGTGGCCGACGAGTATCCGCTGGAGCACAATCAGCCGGATGTCGACGACCCGGGCACTGGCTTCCTTTGGGATGATCTGGCGCGCAATCACATCTCTTACCGTATCTACGGTGAATTCGTGAACGCGGAGTGGTGCAACGACTACAAAGCAGATTCGAGTTCGAAGACCACGATTCCTCCGGAGTTGAAGGCGAAGTGCCCGCGCGAAGAAATTAAGCAGGGTGATCCGCTGCCGCCGAACGTTGGCGACCATAATGGCGGGCCGAGCCCTTATCCATGGCCCGTGCCAATGTTCGGTGGAGTGAAGCCTTCGAAGGCGGCGCTGCGCGATCATTTCGATCCGCTGTATCCGGACTTCAACACGGATTATCCCGACCAGCTTCGCGCCGACGAATTCTTGAACGAATTCGGGTCGTACGTGAAAGCGCGCGAGGCGAAAGAGGGCCCTGAGTTCGAGTTGCCTTCATTCATTCTGCTCTACCTACCTGACGACCACACGGGCGGAACGCGGCCGAATTTCGCGCGACCCGCGGCGAACGTTGCGGACAACGATCTCGCGGTGGGCCGCGTCGTCGATGCGGTTTCGCATAGTCCCTACTGGGATGATACGGCGATTTTCATTCTCGAAGACGACGCGCAGGATGGCGCCGACCACGTCGACGCGCACCGCTCGACCGCGTTTGTGATCAGCAAGTATTCGCCGGGTTCGGCGGCGCAGCCCTATGTGGAGCATCGCTTCTACACGACGGTGAACATGATTCACACCCTGGAGACGCTGATCGGGCTTCCCGCGATGAATCAGAACGACGCTTACGCTCCCGTGATGTCTGGGCTATTTTCGGGATCGGGAAATCAGCCGCCTTACAAAACTGATTTCAGCAACCAGAAGAACGGCCTGATTTACGAAACGAACCGGCCGAAAGCCCCTGGAGCCAAGGTATCGTCGAAGATGGATTTCTCGCGTCCGGATGCGGCGGATGCCGCCGCGTTGAATCGCGTGCTTTGGCAGGATCAGAAAGGGACGGCACCGATGCCTGAGGCGAAACACACCGTGATTGGCGCGGGCGGCGACTAGTTTTCATGAATCCACTGGAGATTTCTCCGGCGCAGTTCCGCCGCCTGGCAGAGCGCGTCACGGCGATCACTGCACAATACCTTGAACAGATCGATGCGCAGCCCATCGCGCCCTCCACGACGGGAGGTGAGTCGGTGCGCCTGTTTCGCGCAGCACTGCCCGAGCAAGGACTAGGTGAAGACGCATTCGAGACTCTGCCCGATGTGATGCACCTCGCGCGCGCCCAAAATGGAAGATTCTTCGGATACGTGTTGGGATCGGGTGAGCCGGTAGCTGCGCTGGGTGATTTGTTCTCGAGCGTTCTGAATCAGAATGTTACGGCGTGGCGTTCGGGTCCGGCTGCGGTGACGATTGAACAGACTGTGGTCGGCTGGCTCGCGGAAGCGATCGGCTGCGCGAGTTTTCGCGGACATCTCACTGGCGGAGGATCGTCGGCGAATCTGATGGGGCTGGCAATGGCGAGGGAAACGAAGCTGCCAGCGAATGAGAAGGGAGTTGCAGATGGCGGGGTGGTTTACGCGTCCGAAGAGATTCACATGTCGATTCCCAAGAGCGTGGCGCTGTTGGGGCTTGGACGAGAGAATCTGCGCTTGATTCCTGTGGACGCGTCATTCCACATGATTCCGGAGGAACTGGAAATACTTATAGTGCGGGATGCGGCTGTGGGAAAGACTCCGCTGGCTGTTGTCGCCTCTGCGGGGACGGTGAATACCGGAGCAATTGATCCCTTGCGCAAAATTGCGGACATCGCGCATCGCCACGGGGCATGGTTTCACGTCGATGGTGCCTATGGCGCTCTCGCGGCCATTGCGGCGCGACAGAAATTCGATGGCCTGGAACTGGCGGATTCGATTTCACTCGATCCGCACAAGTGGCTTTACCAGCCGCTGGATTGCGGATGCCTTTTGTATCGCTCGTCCGACGCCGCGCAGAAGGCCTTCTCGCACAGCGGCGACTACGCGCGATCGCTGACGGAAGATCCGATTGAAGGATTTGCGTTCTTCGAAGAATCGTTGGAGCTGTCGAGGCGATTCCGCGCGTTAAAGCTGTGGCTGTCTCTGTGCTATCACGGCATGGCTGCGTTCCGTGCATCAATTGCTGCGGATCTGGCGCACGCGCAACGCCTGGCGGAATCGATTCGTGCGCACGATCAACTCGAGTTAGTCGCCGCCGGAGAACTTAGCGCCGTGTGCTTCCGGCACAGCGGAAAGAACGGCATGTCGGAACAGGACCTCAATCAATTCAATCTGGCGCTGTTGAAGCGGGTCGTCCGGCGCGGGCGCGTGTATCTTTCCAATGCTTCGCTGCAGGGCAAATTCTGCTTGCGGGCCTGCATTGTGAACCATCGCACAAAAGATGCCGACGTTGACAGCGTTGTGCCCGAAGTGCTGGCCGCGGCGGAGCAAGTTGATCGGTAGTCGAGCTTCAGTCAAATGAGGGCGAATCACTGAGTGGGCTTGGCGTCCAGTTGCTGTTCCACAGCGAGCGGCAGCGGAATTTCGACTGAACCGACACGCTTGCCGACTACATCCTGCACGACGATTCGGAGGAACGCAGCCCCCACCGGAACGTCGAACTCGTGCCGCACGCGATACGCTCCCCCGCGAACGTCGGCGACCTCCTTAACTGAGAATTGCTTCTCTGCCTTCACCTCCTGGCCGAACATTCCGATTCCATCGGGGTTGTAGGTGGCAAAGGCAAAGTCAAACTTGCCAACGCGTATGCCGGTGGGCAGAGATTCAAAGGAAAGCTGCTTTCCCAGAATTGCAAAGTCAATGGTGCAGTGCTGTACTTTTACGTCGTCCCATTTCTTTTGCGCGGCATAGGCGGGGAACTTCACGAGCTGCGTGATTTGGTCATTCGTAACCGGGGCCGGCTGGCCCTGCGGCGCCGCGTGAATTTCAAAAACAAGCTCGTGCGCGACGGGCGCGCCGCGGCGAATGTTCACGTCCGATGCGCCGGATGCCGAGCCAGCCGAGGGATTCGCCGTGGCGTTGTCGTCAGCCAGATAGTTTCGCCGGTAAGCGAGATGGTAGCTCTTGCCGTTCAGGGCGATGTGAATTTTGCGTAAATTACCATCGAAGTTCTTGTTGGAGGGCGAGTAGCTTAGGGTGTAGTAGTTCGAACCGCTGTTGACGCCAGTCGCGATCGCCTGCTGCAATCCGTTCGTGTCGTAAAAGGCGCGGCCGCCGGAGTCCTCGGCAATCTTGTCGAGCGTGGAGTGCTCTGCCGCTGTTTTTTGTTCGAAGCGCGCGTGAGCGTTGCCGAATGAGCCTCCGGATCGATACATCCGCGAATTATCAGCCCCGTAGATCGAATTTGTTTTCAGGCCGCGAATGTCGACGGGATAAACCGAAATTTGTCCGGCTGCGAGCAAGTCGGCGGCCTGCCGAAGCTCTGCGCCGAAGTCCAATGCAGTGTCAAAGGGTGTGGCCGGGTCGTTGCCGGGAAAGACGTTGGCGGGAAACGAACCGGAAAGCCAGATCAGATTTTTTCTTCCGGGCAGTCCACTGACAAAGCGGGCGATGTCGGCGAATGCGGCTGCAGTCTTTTCGACCCTAACCTGCAGAAAATAATTCTCAGAGACTGTTTCGAGGTGCTGCATACGGTCGAGCAAGCCTTGTGCTCCGGGATTGTTGGGCAGCAGGCCGCTTTCCGAGATCTGGGAGGAAGCGTCGTGCGCGGTCTCGGATGACTGGTACGCAGTGGAAGGCTGCACGCCGGCTTCTTTTCGCTGCATGGCGGCGGTGAGTTGGCTCTCGTTGTCGGTGAATCCTTGCAGCAAGCGTAGTTGATCGCCAAGGATGAAGATGGCGAAGCGGCTGCCCGGCGGCTTGGACCTGAGAAAACGGACGACCTCGTTGTGCGCTTGAGGCTGGCTTTCGACAGGAGTGTTCAGCAGGTCGTACAGCAGAATGTTCAGTGGCAGATCATCGTATCCGGTTTGCAGATTCAGAAAAGTGTTGACGGGAAGCTTCGGCGGGTCTGGAGGCTTGTTGGCCGACGAAGCGGAAGTATGGGCCTCGAACGAAAGAATCTGCTGCGGATGTCCGTCTTCGGAAACGGAGAAGTCTTCCTGATGCAGTCCTGTGATCGGCTGATTTTTTCGGTCGGTGACGACCACGTCGAGAACGACCTGACGCACTTCTGACTTCAACGTGGTGCGGCTGTTTTCGGATTGAGCCGGAGTGGCGGCTTGAGGAGCAGACGCCGCGATCACCGGTGTCAAAACCAGCGGCAGGATGGTTCCGGCGAACCTGTGGCAGAAGTGATGGATTGCCATCCTAAAAACCTGCGAGAGTCACTATGCGTTCGCGAAACGCGCAATGACAGAAGGCATGATGAGTTTCCGTCACTGCCGCTGCTTTCGCAACCAAAATCCTACTTCAGATTCACCGCCTGTTTGAGCGGCAAATTTTGAGATGACCCGCCAGCCATGAAGTTATATTCTCCGCCGAGCAGTTGCCAGCCATTCTGCTCGACATTGAAGATCGAAATAAACTTCGGATCGACATCAACGGAGACTTCCTTGCTTTCGCCGCCGTTGAGTTTTACTTTGGCCCATCCGACCAGGCGCTTCGGCGGTTCATTGGCCGCAGCAGGAAGCGAAGCGTAGACCTCGGCAATCTCCGCACCGGCGCGATTGCCGGTGTTGGTCACGGTGAACGTAATGCGCGGAGTCTTTCCGGGCGTCACTTTCAAGTTCGAATAAGAATACGTGGTGTAGGAAAGACCAAATCCAAAGGGGAAAAGCACCGGCTTCTTTTCCGCGTCGTACCATTTGTACCCGACCTTCACGCCTTCATCGTAGCGGACTTGAAAAACGGGCAGGCCTGCTGCGATGCGCTTCCAGCCTTCGGCGTCAGCGTCCACCGTCTCTTTCGGAGGCTTCACGAGCGTCGGATGCGGCAGATCCGCTTCGCTCCTCGGAAACGTGACCGGCAGCTTTGCGCTGGGATTCACTTCACCGAACAGAATATCAGCGATTGCGTCGGCACCGGAACTGCCGCCGAACCATGCTTCAAGGATTGCGCCTGCCTTATCAACCCAAGGCATAGTCACCGGGCCGCCTGTCTCGAGCACGACAACTGTATGCGGATTTGCAGCGGCGACCTTCGCAATCAATTCGTCTTGATGCTCAGGCAGCGAAAGACTCTCGAGATCCATGCCTTCGCTCTCCCATTGATATGCGAAGATGATCGCGACGTCAGAATTTTTCGCGAGCGATGCGGCTGCAGAAGCGTCTGCTCCAGAATTGAATTGAACATTGGCGCCGGATGCCTTTGCCCGAATCGATTTCAACGGTGAAGTTGGGAACCAGACGTGATCCTGCCAATGTGTGTTGCCTTTTCCGGGAGGCATGATGGCGTTTCCACCAGGAGGATCAACTTGGGCGGAGCCGCCGCCTGAAATCATTCCAACGTCGGCATGCGGTCCGATCACAGCGATGCTGTGAATCTTTGCCGCATCGAGCGGGAGCAGGCCATGATCGTTCTTGAGCAGCACGGCACTCTGTTCCTCGATCTTTTGCGCGACCTCCAAGCCGCCCATTACATCAACAACGCTGCGCTGTTGCGGGTCGTCAACCACGCCTGTCGCAAACAGGGTACGCAGGATGCGATGAACGTGATCGTCGAGTTCACTCTGCGGAACTTTGCCGGCCTCGACTTCTCTGGCGAGTTCGGCGCCGTAGAAGATTTCTCCTGGCTCTTCGTGGTCGAGGCCGGCGGCTGAGGCTTTGGCGGCGCTGTGCGCGCCTCCCCAATCGGTTAGCACGAATCCTTTATAGTTCCAGTCTTTCTTGAGAACATCGGTGAGCAGGTACTTGTTTTCGCAGGCGTAATCGCCATCCAGGCGGTTGTAGGAGCACATCACGGCTCCTGCATTGCTTTCAGCAATGCCAATCTCGAATGCCAGCATGTCGCTCTCTCGCGCAGCCCGCTTGTCGATCGTAATGTTCACGGCATTGCGGCCGTTCTCCTGGTCATTCAGCGCGTAGTGCTTGATGTCGCCGATAACATGCTGCGCCTGGATGCCGCGGATCACCGATGCGACCATCTTTCCGGCAAGCACGGGATCTTCGCCCATGTATTCAAATGTGCGTCCGTTGCGCGGTTCGCGGGTGAGGTTCACGCCGCCGCCGAGCGACATGTTATAGCCCTGCGCGCGCAGTTCGCGCCCGATCAGTGCGCCATATTCGTAGCCCGCGTCGAGATCCCAACTAGCTGCGCCAGCGAGATCGGAGGGAAGTGCTGTGGAGTAACGGCCGTTGTCGCCGCTCATGCGCACGCCGTAAGCGGCATCGGACATCTGAATCCCCGGAATGCCGAGACGCGGAATGCCGACGGTGTATCCGGCGCCACCGTTGGAATAGATGGCCAACGGGCTCATCGGACTCAGGCCCTCCATACCGGTTCCGTGGAGAAGGGAAATCTTCTCGTCGAGGGTCATTTCCTTCAGCACCAGGTCGGCGCGCTGGTCAGGAGAGAGGCTGGGATTCATCCAGGGCTTGGCTTGCTCTCCAGACTTTGCAAGGGAAAAAGTGATCGCGGAAAGAAAAAAGACTGAAACAGCAAAATTCGTCCACCAATTAGAAACAGCATGTGGCAGGGGCATCGAGAGGACCTCGTGAGAAATCATCTACCAAATCGATTATGTTACGCCTTTTTGCGTGTTTTGGGCTTGTCATTTTGGGTGCATCACGCGGTTTCTCGGCAGCCGCCGCGAACCGGGTTGGCCGTCTCTGCCACGTGGCTTTACACTAATTTGTTATGAAAATCGCGCTCGGCCAGATCAATCCAACTGTGGGTGATTTTGCGGGCAACGCCGCCAAAATCATCGAGTATTCGCAGCGGGCGCATGCGGCTGGGGCAGGGCTGATCCTGTTTCCTGAATTGTCGGTATGCGGCTACCCTCCGCGCGATTTGGTGGAGCGGTCTTCTTTCGTTTCGAAGAATCGGGAGACAGTCGAAAAAATCGCCACTGCAACCCAGGGCATTGCCGTGATCTGCGGCATCGTAACGCCAGCGGATAGCGACACCGGCAAGTCCGTGATGAACTCCGCCGCGCTTCTCATAGAGGGCAAGGTTGCCTTTACGCAGTCGAAGATGTTGCTGCCTACCTACGACGTCTTTGACGAGATGCGGAATTTCGCGCCGGCGCGCAGCCAGCAACTATTCCCCTTTTGCGGCAACCGGATGGCGCTAACCATTTGCGAAGATGCGTGGAACGACAAGCAATTCTGGCGCCGGCGCTTGTATACAGTCGATCCCGTCGAGGCTCTGATCAAGCAGGGCGGCAATTTCGTGCTCAATATTTCGGCCTCGCCATTCTGGATCGGCAAGCGCGAATTCCGCCGGAACATGCTGGCCAGCATCTGTAAGCAGCACAACGTTCCCATGGTGCTGGTCAATCAGGTCGGGGGCAATGACAGTCTGGTTTTCGACGGCTCGAGCCTGGTGATGAACCCGGCAGGGGATGTCGTCGCGCAGGGCAAGTCGTTTGAAGAAGACCTGATTTATTTCGATTCCAAGACTCTCTCGGGAGAAATGCACGAGCAGGTATCCGGCGAAGAGGGCAGCGCATACGCGGCGCTGGTGCTGGGCACGCGCGACTACATGCGCAAGTGCGGATTCACCAAGGCGATCATCGGCCTGAGCGGTGGCATTGACTCGGCGCTGACGGCGGTCATCGCGGCTGACGCGGTCGGACCGGAGAATGTGATCGGCGTCGGCATGCCCGGGCCATATTCGTCGCAAGGATCGATCGATGACGCGCGCGCACTGGCGCAGAATCTCGGGATCCGCTTTGAACTGCTTTCCATTAACTCTGCGTGTGAGGCTTATCGGCAGACGTTGCAAGGCGTTTTCGCGGGACAGAAGGAAGACGTAACCGAGGAAAACATCCAGTCGCGAGCCCGTGGCACACTGCTGATGGCGCTCTCGAACAAATTTGGCGCGATTGTGCTCTCCACCGGGAACAAAAGCGAACTGGGCGTCGGCTACTGTACGCTCTATGGCGACATGGTCGGAGGCCTCGCGGTTATTTCAGACCTGCCGAAGACGATGGTGTATCGCTTAAGCCACCATGTGAACTCTCGCCGGCCGGTAATTCCCGCGGCGACCCTGGAAAAGCCGCCATCGGCAGAGTTGCGGCCCGACCAGAAAGACAGCGACTCGCTGCCTCCGTATGAAGTGCTGGACGCCGTGCTTGAGGACTACGTTGAAGACGGTTATCCCGCCGAGCACATTGCGCAGGATCATGGAATTGATATCGAAACGGTTCGCCGCGTCATCCGCATGGTGGACCGGGCGGAATACAAACGGCAGCAGGCGGCTCCAGGCCTCAAGATCACTCCCAAGGCGTTTGGATACGGCCGACGCATGCCGATTGCGGCTCGCCATGAGGCCTGAACTCGCATTCTCGGTTATCCTAAGCATGACGTGATTTTCGACTCACCCCCAGAAAAGAATCTGAATTTCATCCGGATCAAAGCCGAAAGGAACCCATGCGCAGTTTTCTGAACTCGATCTTTGCCCTTCTGTTGGCCAGCGCCTTCGCATTCGCACAGAACGGTACGTCAAAGCCTTCCCTCGCCAAGCCCGGAGAAAAAGTGCCAGTTGCGGCGTCCGCTTCGGCGGAGGGTATGCCCTCGGAAGCGACCATCGACTCCTTTCTGCAACAGCAATTCGGCTATGAGAAGGATTTGACCTGGAAGATTTCCAGCATTCGACCTTCGCAGATCGCAGGGCTGGCGGAAGTAACGGTCGTATTAGCCAGCCAGCAGGGGCAGCAGGCGATGCGCTTTTTTGTTGCGCCCGATGGTGAGCATGCGCTTGCTGGAGAAATCATTCCATTCGGTCCCCGGCCGTTCGATCCGGTGAAAAAGATTCTCGACAAAAGCATCACTGGGCCCGAGCGCGGGCCGAAGGATTCGAAGGTGACGATCGTGGAATTTGGCGACTTGCAGTGCCCCGCGTGCAAGGCGGCGCAGCCCACGATTGAAGCTCTGGTGGCCGCAGAGCCGAACGCGCGCTTTGTCTTCCAGAACTTCCCGCTCGAAATGCACAACTGGGCAGCGAAGGGCGCCGCTTATTCCGATTGCGTAGGGCGTGCTTCGAACGACGCGTTCTGGAAGTTTGTTTCAAAGACGTACGAGACGCAGTCCGACATTACCGCCGCGACTGCCGACGAAAAGCTCACGGCCTTGGCCGAGGGTGCAGGACTAAAAGGTGCTGATATTGCCGCGTGCGCCGCCAAGCCGGAGACGAAAGCCCACGTCGATGCGTCCCTTGCGCTGGGCAAGCAGGTGGACGTAAGCGGAACTCCAACGCTCTATATCAACGGAAGAAAAGTCGGCAGCTTCGATGCGCGTCTGCTGGATGTTTATAAGAGCCTGGTGGAGTTTGCCGAGAAGGATGCGAAGTAGCGCGGTTGGCTATTTCTCGCTGATCCAGATTTCCTGCGTCGTGCGATCGAAATTCGCGACGGTGTGCGGCGTAATCACGACCATCAGTTCGTCGCGATCCTGTTCCTTGGTATTGTTCACCATCGCCTGGTTGAGCAGCGGAACGAAACCGAAGAACGGGATTCCGCTCATCGAGCGGGTATCGGTTTCTGAAACCTCGCCCGCGACAAAAGCTGGCTCACCATCTTTCAAATTGATGCTGCCTTTGTATTCCCGGTTTGAGATCACCGGGACTCCGTTGTCCGATTGCCCCGTCAGCGAGCGCACCTGCATTTCGAGTTGCAGGCTGACGTCGCCGTCGCTATGAACCGTCGGTTTGACCTTCACATTCAATCCCAAATCCTCGTAGCTGACGGACGGGAACGGCGGAACATACGTCTGGTTGCCCAGCACCGCAGAGATTTGTGGCGAGTTGTAGATGGGCGCGTACTGCGCGTTCAGGATCGGATACTTCGTTCCCAGGTGAAAGGTTGCGTCGTTTCCCTGGCTGGCACGCAGCGTCATGGCATCCAGCGTCCGTACCCATGATTCGTTCACGGAAAGGTTCGCCGTCAACTGGTCGAGACTCAGTCCCATGAAAGTGAGCCCGCCGCCGAAGGTCGCTAGCGGCTGGCTGAAAATAGAGTTGCCTTGCCCGCCTAACTGAGCCAGCAGCCCGGAGAGCGCAGAACTTCCCGCTTGGTTGATGCCTCCGGAAGAGATCAATTGGTTGATCAGGTCCTGAATATTTTGTCCGCCTAATCCGACCAGCGCCGCAGCTGGAATGTTGAACAGGTTGAAGGTATCCGGCACATGTAACCCGATGTTCCGCGTCAGTTGATGGCTGATCTGATAGACGCGAATATCGAGCACGATCTGGGGCCGAGGATTGCTGAGTTGCGCCAGAAGCCTGCCGGCTGCCTCGATGACCGGTCCCGGCGCGCGGACTTCGAACGTGTCTGCAGTCTGGCCGGAGCTGACGAATCGCAGATCGAACATGTTGCGCATCGTTCCCACGATGTCGTTCGTTTCCTGCGGCGTGGAATGGGCCGGCACCCGGAAAGTGCCGAGTGACATGCGGTCGAAGTTCTTGTGATTTTCGGTGTTATCGAAAGCAATCAAGACTTGATGCGGATCGAGCGGCGCCCACATGGTCTTGCTGATGCGGCAAGAGAGGCTCAGCGCAGCAAAGAAATCCACATCGTCGACGTTAAAGCGTACCTGGCGGGGCTGCACCGAGTCGTCAAACTGAACGGTCATCCCGTATGCGCTGGCAAGCTGTGTGAACAAAGCTCGCGTGTCGCCTTGGAAGTGAAAGGTCGCGCGCCCTTTTCTGGGGTCGAGCCGAATCTCGCTGGCATAGGCGAGCGTCGGCACCTCTACGCTGGAGGGAATCAACGCGGCCTCGCGAGTCGCCTCTTCCAGACGTTCGCGGGCGAAGCTGTTATCGGGATCGAGATCCACCGCCGCACGAAATTCTGCCGCCGCACGGATGCGAGCGTTTTCCATTAGAAGTGCGTTTCCGCGCTCCACGTGGTTGTAGACCAGTTGCGCCTTGACCAGTTCGTGGGCGGTTAGAAATTGCGGATTCTGCGGGACCAGGCGCAACGCTTGCTCAAATTGCCCCAAAGCCTCTTCGAGGCGCTGGCGCTCCTCAAGCTTTGTGCCTCGGGCAAAAGCCTCGCGAGCGACCTTCATGTCTTTCTTCGTGACGAGGCAACTGATGCCTCCCGGCACGCCGTTTCCGCAGAAGATGGGCGGCATGGAGGAAGGATCGTCGGCGGCAAATGCCGCCACGGCGAGAAGCGCCGCTACGATGAAAGAAGAACAACTCCGCATCAGAACAAGTTTACCGTGGTTTGCAAGGGGTATGGATACGCGATGGGACGGGGGACCATCGATCGTAACCACCGAGAGAACGAAGAGACGCGGCATTCTTGCACTTTGACCTTGAACCCCGACCCCGAGGCTAGGCGAGCATCAGGCGGTCGATTTTGCGCGCTTTGCCGGTATTTTCGTCGCAATCCACCACGACGGCGCACAGCCTGACATCGCCCGTGGCAGGTTCGAATCGCACCGGCATGCCGTTGAGAAACTTGCCCACGACGAGTTCTTTCTTCACCCCAATGACGCCGTCGTAAGGGCCGGTCATACCGACATCGGTTACGTACGCGGTTCCACTGGGCAGAACGCGTTCGTCAGCCGTGGGGACGTGGGTGTGCGTCCCGACCACTGCTGTGACGCGGCCATCCAGGTACCAGCCCATGGAAATCTTTTCGGATGTGGCTTCGGCGTGGATGTCGACGAAGATCACTTTGGCCTTGACCTTCTGCAGCAGTTGATCGGCCACGCGGAAGGGATCATCGTTCGACGCCATAAAAACCCGGCCCTGCAAGTTGATCACGGCATAAGGGACCTTTCCCTTCATGCCCTGGTAAAGGCCCGATCCTGGCATGTCAGCGGGAAAATTGGCCGGACGAAGCACGCGCCGTGCCGGGCCATGACCGTTGCCTTCGACCATCTGAAAATAGTCGACAATTTCCCGCTTGTCCCACACGTGGTTGCCGGTGGTGATGACGTCGATATTCAGTTCGAATAGTTCTTCCGCGAGGGCGGGAGTGATACCGAATCCAGCGGCTGCATTTTCGCCGTTGGCAATGATCAGATCGATGGACTGCTCGCGAACGATGCCGGGCAGCCGGTCTTTGACGATGTTTCGCCCGGGTCTGCCAAAAATGTCGCCGATAAAGAGAATTCGCATTCCGAAATTCGATGGTAACACGTATGTACCACCATGCCCGGCAAGCATGCACCAGTGGCTTGGTTTTCGAAAGCAGTTATCGCTTCAGTGAATTCTTGGAAGGTCGGTGCGCGCGAGGACTGCGCCCCAGGCATCAAGAACATAGATGTCACTTGCCTGACTCGCGCGTCCACGTTGCAGTTCGTATGCGGAAAGCAGGAAAGTCACGGTCGTCCGCGGCGAAGTGCAACCCGTGAGCTGGTGAAGCTCGTTGCTCTCAGCGGTTGAGCCTGCCGGCTGATGGTCACCCTTGGGCTCGGGGTTCAGGCGGAGCACGACCTCCACCGCTCCGGCCAAATTCTGGCAGCGCATTGGAATGTCGATCTCCCACCCGTGCCCTTGCGATTTGCGAACTGAAGGAGCCTCGGCAAACACGAGCACCGGAGGGTTTCCACCGGGAGTCGAGTACCACTCGGTCCAACGATGCTCGAACTCGATGCTGGCGGCAGAGTAGGCCTGGCTGAGTTCGCGGTCGCGCTCTTCCCAGCAGGGATGCATGGCATAGAGCGAAGCCGTCTTGGCGGCTGGTTGTTGGGCGTGCAAGAGATGGTGCAACGCCGGAACAAAGTCAGGATGGTAGCCTGCTCGCGCCATGAGCATGAGCCCATCGCGATCCGCTTCGATTTCCAACTGGCGGCAGAAGCGGCCAAGATCCGCCGACGCTTTCTGCGAGTCGGACCACGACGCTGCGGGCAAGCCGGGATCTCCCAGAACGATTGTGGTGTGGCCGCCACTCTCGAGCGACTGTTGAACGAGATATCGCCGTGCCCAGTCGCGGCGCAGAACGTGGGCGATCTCATGCGACAGAATTGCCGCCCAAAGGCCCGAACTTTTATCGGCCAGAGCGGCCAGGCCGCTTTCAACATACACAGTCCCATCGGGAGAGGCGTAGGCGTTGAATTCAGCGTCACCGATGAGGCGCAGTTGCCAGTTGAATTTATCGCGGGCGGCCGCGTTCAACTCATTGATGAGCCGGTCAAAAACGAGCGACGCATTTGGATATGCGCCACCGGCTGCTCGTGTGCTCTGCGCCATCAGTTGCGGCCGGAGTCGTGCGGCGGTCTCCAAGTCAAGCGTGAAGTTTGGGGGAATCTCCGGCTCGGCGAGATTTTGCTGGGCGGAGGCGAGGCAAGCCAGCGCGGAAATGCATGCAACAATTGCAGACCGAGCGGCGCTGCCGATCTTAGCGTTCACGGCGCTGACTTTCCTGCCGACCTGAGCTGATTATGCTCTCCGCGGCGGCTCGTGAAAAGAACATTACTGAGCCAGTTCCACGGTGCGGAGAAAGTCATAGTTGCCGGAGGGACTCACCTTCATATTCTTCACGCGCCGAGTGTGCACGACAACGTTGTCGAAATACCACAAATTGATGTATGGGACGTCGTTGGCCACGATACGCTGAAGTTCCGCGTAAAGGTCTTTTCGAACCCTAACATCGCTCTCGCGCCGCGCCTTTTCGATCAAGATGTCAACCTGGGGATTTGAGTAGAAGGCTCGATTGGCCCCGTTGGGCGGGAACTTCGAGCTGGCGAAGGCATATTCGAAGATGTCAGGGTCTTCGTTGCCGCCGATCCAGCGCAGGCCATACATCTGAAATGCTCCGTGCGTCACGTCAGAGAAAAACGTGGCGAACTCGAAGCTGCGGATATCGAGCGCAATTCCGACTTCGCGGAGCTGTTGCTGCATCACGGCCACCATCAGGCGCGTGCTGTCATCGGTCGAGGTTTTCATCGTGATGTGAAAGCGCACGCCGTTGACTTGCGCATATCCCGCTGCATCGAGCAATCGATTTGCCTGGTCAACGTTGTGATCGTAATGGAGTACATCGCCGTTGTAGGCCCAGCTTTGCACTGGCAGCACGCTGTACGCGGGCTGGGCCTCGCGATGCCACAGATAGTCGATCATAGGTCGCCGATCGAGTGCATAGGCGATCGCTTGCCGAACCCGCGCATCTTTGAGAATCGGATCGCGCAGATTGAATCCCAGGTACGCGAGGCGCGTGCCGGCCGCGTGTTCAACCGCCAGGTTAGGGTCGGCTTCGAGCGTCTCCACCGTATCGGGAGTCAGCGAGTTGATCGCGACGTCACCGCTGCCTTTGCGCAGTTCAAGAGCGCGTGTGGTGCCATCGGGAACCACGGCAAAACGCACACGTTCAACGCGGGACTCTTCGCCCCAATACTCCGCATTGCGCTCGAGAATGACCTCGCGATCAGTCTCCGCGCTCACAAATTTGAACGGGCCCGATCCGACCGGATGCGCCGTCATTTCATCGCCACTGCCATAAGGCACAATGCCCACAGCGCCATCGGACAAATTCCAGAGCAGAGTGGCATCTCGTTCCTTCATCCGGAAAATAACCGTCGAGTCGTCAGGAGCTTCGATGCGATCCACATATTTGTAAACCGACGCCTTGGTGCTGCGAATCCTGCCTTGCAGGAGCGAATCGAAGGTCCATTTCACGTCATGCGAAGTGAGCGAGCGTCCATCGTGGAACTTTGCGCCTGCGTGCAGATGGAAAATGTAAGTGAGCGGATCGGGACTCTCCCAACGCTCGGCCAGTCCTGGAGCCACGTCCAGATTTGCTCCGCGTTCCAGAAGATCGTCGAAGATCAGGCTGTCAATCAGTTCTGATTGCGCGTCGATACCGATCCGCGGATCCAGGTTTGTCGGGCTTGATTCGATCAGCATGACAAGCGTGTTCGCATCGGGCTTAGAAGAGCAACTTAGAACACAAAAGACGGCCGCGATCAGAAAAGAAAGGCAGATAGATAGTCGCAGTCGAGAGCCGCGAAACCGATCGGCCGTGCTGAGGTCGGGGGGCTGAGGTCCGAAGGCCGACTTAGACATAAGAGATCTTCCCCAACACGGCTGGGCGAGTGGCTCCCGTGGCTGACGGAACATTGGATGGGCGACGGTGCCACGTCTCATAGGCGAGGAGCGCAAACGCGACGGCTTCTTTCGCTTCCGACGGAAGGCCGAATTCGTTCGAGAAGCGCAGTTGAATCCCGAGCGGCGCCAGCGATTCTGCCAGCATGCCCACGAGAGTGGAGTTCCTGGCTCCGCCGCCGGAGAGGATCATTTCGTGGAACGATCGTCGCTTGCTTTGCGAGCCAAGTACGAACCGCCGCACCGCCCCGGCGATCGACCTTGCCGTGAGCGCGGTGGCCGTGGCCACAACATCCCGCTTGTGCGTACCTCGGCAGGCGCGCAGAAACTCGCGGGCAAACTCCCGCCCAAATTCTTCGCGACCTGCGGTCTTCGGCGGACTCGCACGAAAAAATGGATGCCGCAGTTGTTGCTTGAGCACGTCTTCGAGGATATCTCCCTGCGACGCAATCCTTCCATCACGATCGAAGGGACGAGCGTAGAGCGCATCGGTGACGGCGTCGATCACCATGTTTCCCGGGCCCGAATCGAAAGCGAGCAGCTTCGTCTCTGCCGCGCCGGCGGGAATCGCAGTGAGATTAGCAATGCCCCCGATGTTTTGCACGATACGTCCAACCTTTGCATCGGAAAACAAGAGATAGTCTAGATAGGGAACCAGAGGCGCGCCCTTTCCGCCGGCGGCCATGTCAGCGGGGCGAAAATCGGAGACGGCCGGAATACCCAGACGCGCGGCAATCGTGGCCGCTTCGCCCGTCTGCCACGTTGCACTTATTCTTCGCCCAAGAAACATCTGCTTCTCGCCTTGGTGATAAACAGTCTGCCCGTGGCAGCCAACGAGTTGTGCTTTCACGTGAAACCGCCGGCAAGTTGCGCGCACTGCGTCTGCATAAAGTTCGCCCAACAGGAAGTTGAGTCGGGAAAGATCGGCGACGCTGACGCGCGTGGCGTTCATCGCCGCAAGAATTGCGGACCGGACGCGGGCCGGATAAGGATACTCGGTGTGGCCAATGAGTTTGAACTTGAGTTTTCTGTGTTTGCTTCTTGCGCCTTGAACCGAATGCTCAAGCCGCACCAAGGCCACGTTGATGCCGTCCGCCGATGTTCCGCTCATCACTCCTGCGACGATCATTGCGCTGCAGAGCCCGTATCAAAGAATCGCAGATGGAAAGCGATTGCGACAGGTGACGAAAGAGATGCGGTGAGTCGGGCGCAGGTATAAGCGATACAGAATTTAGAGACCCTCGAGCCGCACTTGTTCACCGAACTCCCAGAGTTCGCGCGTTCGCTTGTCGATCGTTGCCGTCGAGGGAGCCTTCGTAGATCGTAAAGTCCCAGCGAATTTCTTCTTGACAGCCAGCACGCGGCGGGTTGACTCTTCGATACGAGTTTTGAACCTGGCGTCCCGGGCGGTTTCAGCGGCGAGCGCGTCATACGCTTGCAGAACGTAGTCTTCGCGATGACAGACGAGGCATAAGTCTCCGCCCGCGCGAATAAATGTGGCAGCAGCCCGCCCAATGGGCGCCGCCGAAAGTACTCCACCCATTTCCAGATCGTCCGAGACAATCAGGCCTTTGTAGCCGATTCGCTTGCGCAGGATGTCTGTGATCCATTTTTTGGACAGCGATGCCGGGGTTCGCTCCCCCGTCACCGGCGGGTAAGCCGCATGCGAAATCATCACGAAAGGAAGACTCTGGCGCAGTGTTCGATAAGGCAGCAGATCCTCGGCCCACATATTTTTTAGCGATTTCTCAATGACGGGCAATTCGTGATGGCTGTCGAGGTTGCCCTCGCCGAGTCCCGGAAAATGTTTGCCACAGCCTAGAACCTTTGCAGCCTTGAGTCCGGCGAGAAACTCTTTCACGTAAACGATGGCCTTTTTTGGATCGGCCGATACCGCCCGCGTTCCCATCACGCTCTTGGACGCCTCGAACGCGAGATCGAGCACCGGCGCAAAGTCCAGGTTGAATCCCAGCGCCCGGCAGTTCGCTCCGATGATCTGTCCATGCCTGCGGAACAACTTTCGGTCGCCGGTGAGAAAAACGTCAGCCGCCGATGGAGTTGGGCCA
The DNA here is from genome assembly GCA_035501655.1 of Candidatus Solibacter sp. Classification (GTDB taxonomy): domain Bacteria; phylum Acidobacteriota; class Terriglobia; order Terriglobales; family Acidobacteriaceae; genus Sulfotelmatobacter. Next base: position 577,665 of record DATJVU010000039.1, on the reverse strand, counting down.
AGCACATCGCGAAAACGGTCGACCACGCCGCCTTCGAGATCGACGCAGGTGAAAAGCCGCGTGCGAACGCATTTCTGGCATTCGCGCAGCAGACGCCAGGTCTGATCCGGGCTCTTGATGTTTCGCGCGAACAAAATCACTCCCGCCGGTTGCACACGCTCCAGCAGGGAGGTCAGGCCGGCGGACATTTCGGCTCCGTCAAAACCAATGATCAGCAGTTGTCCCGGTGATTGCGGCAAGATCTTGCGTCGTCCCCTGAGTTGCGTATCGTCAGATTTCTTTCTTGAGTTCAGCCAGCAAATTGAGCGCTTCAAGCGGAGTGAGCCGGTTCAAGTCCACTTCTCGCAGTTTGTCGACCACGGGTTGCGAAAGCGGTGTAAAGATCGTGAGCTGCGCCGGTGGCGGAGTCGCTCCCGGCGACAATTGCGCCGATGCCTGCTGCTCGGCGAATTCATGTTGCGCCAGCACTTCGCGCGCGCGCCTCACGACCTCGTTGGGCAGCCCCGCGAGCTTGGCAACCTCAATGCCGTAACTGCGATCGGCTGCGCCCGGTTCTACTTTGCGCAGGAAGACAATTCCGCCTCCGGTTTCTTTCACCGACACGTGATAGTTCTTCACGCCGGAAAGCTGTTCGGCGAGATCGGTCAATTCGAAGTAGTGGGTTGCGAAAAGTGTTTTGGCGCGAACGCGGTCATGCAGATACTCGACCGCGGCCCAGGCGATGGCCAATCCGTCGTAGGTCGCAGTGCCGCGCCCCACTTCATCGAGCAAGACGAGCGAGCGCGCCGTGGCCGTGTGCAGGATCGCTGCGGTTTCCGTCATCTCGACCATGAAGGTGGAGCGCCCGCGCGCCAGATTGTCGCTGGCGCCGATGCGGGTGAAGACGCGGTCCACGATGCTCAGCCGCGCCGAGCCCGCCGGCACGAACGATCCCATCTGCGCCAGGATCGCAATCAGTGCTGTCTGCCTGAGGTAAGTCGACTTGCCTCCCATGTTTGGGCCGGTCAGCAGCAGAATGTTGTGCGTAGTCGAGTTGAGGAACAGGTCGTTGGGGACGAAGCGTTCATTGCCTCCGGCCATCTCTTGCTGCTCGATCACGGGGTGGCGACCCTCCACAATCTCCATTTCGCCTCCGTTGCCCTCCGAAAAAACCGGACGGCAATAGTTTCGCAGCGCAGCAATATGGGCCAGCGCGGCCAGTACATCGACTTCCGCGAGGGCCAGCGCCGTCTGGCGGATGCGTTTGGCCTCGGCGGCGATCGCAGTACGCAGCTCAGTGAACAGACGCCGCTCGATTTCGACAATCTTTTCCTGAGCGTCGAGAATCTTCGCTTCGTATTCCTTCAGTTCGGGCGTGGTGAAGCGCTCCGCTCCGACCAGGGTCTGTTTGCGGTCGTAGTCTTGCGGAACCAGGTGCAGATTGGCCTTCGATATTTCGATGTAGTAGCCGAAGACGGAGTTGAACTTTACCTTCAGCGAAGCGATACCCGTACGCGCCCGCTCACGTTGTTCGATCTGCGCCAGCACCTGCTTGCTGTTGCGCGAGAGCTCGCGCAGTTCGTCAAGTTCGCGGTCCAGCCCAGTGGAGATGACTCCGCCGTCGGCAAAGCTCAGCGGCGGCTCGGGGACAATGGTCTTCTCGATCCGCTCGCGCAGGTCGATCAGTTCGTCGAGCAATCCGTGGAGACTTTTGAGTCTTGTAGCTTCCAGCCGATTCAAAGCCCCCTTTATTGCAGGAATTTTCGCCAGTGACGCAGACAGCGCAAGCACATCTCGGGGATTTGCCGCCTCAAGCGTGACGCGGCTCAAAAGCCGCTCCAGATCGAGAACTCCATCGAGAGCGCGGCGCAGCTCCTCGCGCGAAACGAGGTCTCTCTTTCCAGCATCGACCGCATCGAGCCGGGCATTGATCTCGCTCAAGTCGAGCGAGGGGCGAAGCATCCACGCGCGGAGCAGCCGCTTGCCCATGGGCGTGGCCGCGCAATCGATCGAGCGAAACAGCGTCACTCCGGCGTCGGCTCCGGCAAACAACGGCTCGATCAGTTCCAGATTGCGCACGGTGACTGCATCGAGCACCAGGCAGTTCTGCCGCTCGTACCATCCGATGCGGTCGACGTGATCGAGCTTGCCACGCTGGGTGGAGCGAACGTAGTACAAGATCGCTCCTGCGGCCGATGCGGCGGCCGTCCGCCCCGATAGCCCAAATCCTTCCAGCGACAGCACGCCGAAATGATTCTCCAACAGCGGTATGGCGTGGTCGGGCGCGAAAATCCAGTCATCCAGCGGAGTTTGGATGTAGATACCCTCTGATGCACGCGGCTGCTGCGACGGCGTTGCCAGTGGACGTGTGGAAGCGGGCGACTCGCCCGCTCCGCTCAGCAGCGTTCCACTTCTTCTGCTTTCAAAAAGCGGCGCAGCCGAACCGTACAGCAGCTCTCGCGGTCGCAGCTGCTCGAGTTCTTCCTGGATTCGCCGTTGTGCGCTCTCGCCGGCGAACTCAGTCGCGCGAAATTCTCCGGTGGATAAATCCAGCGCGGCAAATCCAACGCGCTCCCCTACCTGCGCCAACGCGGCCAGAAAGTTGTTTTCGTCAGAACTGAGCGACGAATCGGCTGCTGTCCCCGGCGTGACTACGCGGGTCACTTCGCGTCGGACCAGTTTCTTCGCCAGGCGCGGGTCCTCCATCTGCTCGCAGATCGCCACCTTGAATCCCCGCCGGATCAGCTTGCCGATGTATCCCTCCGCCGCGTGATAAGGCACGCCGCACATGGGAATCGCTATCCCTTTTTCTTTGTTGCGCGACGTCAGAGTGATCTGCAGTTCCTTGGCCGCGACGACTGCATCGTCGAAGAAAAGCTCATAGAAGTCTCCGAGGCGGAAGAACAAAAGCGCGGTGGGATGTTCTTTTTTGACGGCGGCATATTGCCGCATCAGCGGAGTGGACGGCTCGGTCATCTTCTTCGGCGAGAATCGGACGGGCTTCGGCGGATTATAACAAAGCGGCGCCGCCGGCCCTTTGCGAGATTTTGCATCGCTCTCGTGAGAATTACGGGACGAAATGGCGGTTGACTCGCGTTCTGTCGCAATGTTCTCCTTCGTCCATGGAACTGCGCAAGGATCCCATTACGCGTTCATGGGTCATCACCGGAGATGAAGCCGGCGAAGCCCCACGCGCCGAAGCCGAGTGCCGTTTTTGCAGCGACGCACATCAGCAGGTTGTCGCCTCTGTTCCGAACAGTCCGGGCGCGCCTTGGTCGGCACGCTCCGTGGTGCATCCCAAGCCGCTCTATCGTATTGAAGGCGAGCCTGGCCGCCGCGGCGATGGCATTTACGACCGCATGTATTCCGTCGGCGCGCACGAAGTCCTAGTTGAGAATCCGCGCCACGACCGGCATCTCTGGAACGCGAGCGACGAAGAGATCGGGCACGTTCTGCGCCTGGCGGCGGAGAGAATCCTCGATTTAAAGCGCGACCCGCGCTTCAAATATGTGAGTCTGTTCAAGGACTACGGGAAGAACGCCGGACAAGAGTTCTCCCATCCGACCTCGCAGATCACTGCGACGATGTTCGTTCCGCGGCGGGTGCTCTACGAACTTCGCGCTGGCCGGGAGTACTTCATCAGCAAAGAACGATGTGTATTCTGCGACATTATTCAGCAGGAGGAGCGGCAGGCGCAGCGCGTTCTGGAGGCGCGTGGAGACTATCTGGCGGTGTGCCCCTACGCCCCGCGCGTTCCTTATGAAACCTGGATTCTGCCGCGCAACCACGATGCCTCGTTCGAGCGGACCGGATTAAATAGGCCCGGACTGCGGGTGAACCTAGCCGCGCTGCTACGTCGCACACTGCAGCGCGTGCGCTCGATTACGGAAGACTTTCATCTCGTGCTGCACACTTCGCCCAGTGCGTTGCACCCGCTGAAGAATCTCGGCTACTGGAAGACGATTGATGACGATTATCACTGGCATATCGAGATTCTGCCGGTGCTCGGCTCCAAATCGCGCTCCTATACATTCAAAGAAGTCTATTACTCGCCGGTTAGCTCCGAGACCGCGGTGAAGCAGCTGCGCGAGGCGAGAATCGATGGCTGAGTGGGTGTTGGGGCTTGGGTGTTAGGTCTTGGGGCCAAATCTCTGTGACGCAGAAGCTGCGATGATATGACTTGAGATCTTAGAACCCAAGCCCCAAGCCCCAAGACCTATCGCCCACGCACAATCTACTGCAAAGTGAATGCGTCGCAGGCCGAGGTCCCTGTTACAATCCCCGCGTCATGAGACATCTTCCGCTGAAACTTTCGTTGTGCAGCTTCGTTTTGCTGTTCACTTGCGTCGCGCAGAATACCGCGCCGTCCGCGGGAAAGCAGAAAGTCCTCTGGCAGAAGCTCGAATCCAGCATTGATCAAGTCGACCAGCATCTCGACGGCGTCATGGGAGTCGCGATCGAAGACCTCACCAGCGGCGAACATTTCTTCCTTCACGAGGATGAAGTCTTTGCCCAGGCCAGCTCCATCAAGATCACCGTGCTGGCCAATCTGTATCTCCAAGCCGAGCAAGGAAAGCTCAAGCTGACCGATCTCTACACTGTGCAGCCCTCCGATCTCGTTCCCGACAGCGACATCATGAACGGCCTGACTCCCGGCGTGACGCGCATCACGCTCCGCGATCTGGCTACGATGATGGTGGCAGTCAGCGACAATGCCGCAACCAACGTGCTCATTGATCGTGTCGGCATGCAAAACGTAAATGCCATGCTCGACGCGCTCGGTCTCACGCATACTCGCCTTCGCCGCAAGATGATGGATCTGCAGGCCGCCAAAGAAGGCCGGGAAAATGTCTCGACGCCGCGCGAAATGATGACGCTGCTCGATGCCATCTATCACGGCAAAGTTTTGAATAACGAAATGACGGAGGACTTCTTCAGGGTTTTGAGTACGAATAAAGATTCGTGGATTCCGCGCGATCTGCCCGCCGATCTCAAGATCGCCAACAAACCCGGCGCGCTCGAAGCCGTGCGCAACGATTCCGGCATTGTCTTCGTGCAGGGCCGTCCGTACGTGATCTGTGTGATGACCTCCTTCTTGCGCAACGAGCGGGAAGGGGAAGAGGCCATCCGCAAAATTTCGCTGGAGGCGTGGCGGATGTTCGACCGCCTGAGCCGCGCCACGGAATATGGCAGAGTTGTTTCTATAGGAAATGGAACCCGCTAGCGCCTGGCCAGCCTCTTAACTAGCGCCAACACCCATTTGCGCAGTTCCTTGCCGGCGCATAAATTGCAACGCTGCTTTCGACTCCAGCGGCTGCGAGAAGTAATATCCCTGCCCGAATTCGCAGCCCAGTTCACGCAGGCGTTCGAACTGGCGGACAGTTTCAATCCCCTCGGCGATCACTCTCAGATTCATCTTGTGCGCCAGTGTAATGATCGTCTCGATCATTTCGCTGGAGGTCTTGTCGGCCTGCATCTCGCGCACCAGCGAGCGGTCGATCTTGAGCGCGTCGATCGGGAACTGCCAGAGGCCGCGCAGCGATGCCGAACCGAGTCCGAAGTCGTCGAGGACGATGCCGATGCCCATGTGCTTCAAGTGCGAGAGAATCGAAACCGTCAGAGTCGGGTCGGCCGCGGCCACGCTTTCCGTCATCTCCAGTTGCAGCCGAGAAGGGTCGACGCCGGTTTCGCGCAGCGCATCCTGGATGTCGGTCACCAGACGAGCGTCGGCGAACTGCCTTGCCGAAACATTCAGCGCCAGGTGGACCGGAATGCCGCCCGGGTTGTTGACTTCCCACTCGCGGAGTTGTTTGCACGCCTGCAGAACCAGCCAATGGCCGATGGAGACGAGAATGCCCGAATCCTCCGCCGCTTCAATGAACCGATAGGGAGAAACGAGCCCCTGCGTCGGATGATCCCAGCGCAGCAGCGCTTCGAAGCTCACGACTGCACCAGTCGCGAGCTGCATCACCGGGTGGTAGTGAATCCGGAACTGGCGGCCCGCGAGAGCTGCACGCAAGTCTGCCTCCAGCCGCAGGCGTCCTTCGGCCCGTGTGTGCATGGCCTCGTCGTAAACTTCGCAGCGCGACGCTCCCATCGCCTTCGCGCGCCGCAGCGCCACGTCGGCGTCTTTCAACACGTCCTCCGGGCGTTCGTGTGCGGGCGTACTGAGGGCGATGCCAACGCACGCCGAGGCTCGGATTTCGCGCGTGTCGATGAAAAACGGCTCAGCAACTGCGGCCTGCAGCCGTTTGGCAACGCGCATGGCGTCGCTGGGCTCCCTGATCTCATCAAGGATGATCGAGAACTCATCGCCGCCCAGACGCGACAGCAGTAGCTCCGATGTGCCGCCGCCCTCGCGGCGGGCCAGAGTGTCATCCTGCCGCAGACACTTTCCAATGGCGCGGGCAATCTCCGCGAGGACGTGATCTCCCGCTACGGCTCCCATGCTGTCGTTGAAAACTTTGAAGTGGTCGATGTTCGCCAGGAGCAATGCATATTGATGCCCCTCATCCCGCCGCGAGCGCACATAGGCATGCTGCAGACGATCGAGAAAGAGCCGCCGGTTGGGCAGTCCGGTCAGCGGATCGTGAAAGAGATTGTGTTCGAGTTGTTCCTCGGCCCGCTTGCGTTCGGTGATATCGCGATTGACAATGACCAGTTTGACGACGTTGCCTTTGTCGTCTCGCACCGTGCTGGCGATGGACTCCAGGATCAGCCAGCGGCCATCTTTGTGTTTGATGCGGTATTCCAGTCGCTTGCCCACGCCGGTTTCCCGCGCCTCGCGGGCTGCGTCCAGAACTTTGAACTTGTCATCGGGATGGATCTGCTCGAACGCCGACGTTTCGCCCAGTTCCGCCGCCGAATAGCCAAGGATGCGCTTGTATGCAGGGCTGTTGTAGAGTCGCCGCCCCTTCACATCGACCAGCGCAATCATGTCCGCCGCGTTCTCGGTGACAATCTTGAACAGTTCCTCGCGGTTGTCGTTCGAGCGCCGCACGCGGTAAATGCGGAACTGTTGGTAGGCGACCAGAACGATTAGCGCGCCGAGTGGAATCCAGTACGACTGGGGCATCATGCGAAGATTCTTCTTAGGGAAATATCGGCGTGTCCGGGGGAAGCTTTAGCGAAAGAAATCAGGAATTGTTGATTGTTGATTTCTTGATTGTCGATTGAAAAACCGGCACAGGTGGCGGATTGGTTTACTCAACAATCAAAAATCATCAATCAACAATTTCTTCTCTCACGCGACAAAGAACTCCCGTCCGGCCCATAATGTCGGCATGGCTACCAACCCCATCCGCCGCTTGAAGACCTACACCGGAGCGCAGGGTTACGTTTATCAGTATTACTTCGTGGGCAAGCGCCCGGCCTTGGCGGACGATCCGGAGGCGCCGGCGACCGAGTTCATCTTCGACGTGACCGCCGACCGCAAGCAGACCTACGCCATCAGCGTATTTCTGCCGCACCGCGCAGTGACAGGCTGGAGCCAGCAGCACAGCCGGGCGCTGAACGACGCGGAACAATATGCCGCGGCGAAAATGCGACTCTTCCGTGCCTTCGACGAACTCGAAGACGTCAAGACTCACGGACGCCGCCTGAGCATCGACGCCGCATTGCTGGAAGAGGCGCTGTCGAGTCTGGGCGTCGAATAGCCTTCAGAATCCTTCGCGATTTGCTTTCTCGTCGTATATAAATGCAGCGGAGCCCTATGTGAACCGAACGAAATTAGCCTTCATCCCGATCGCACTTTTCCTACTGTCTTCCGCATCTCTCGCCCAAAACGCCCGCTGGTCCGAGCAGAAAGCCAACGACTGGTACGCCAGGCAGCCCTGGTTGGTCGGCAGCAATTATGTTCCCAAGTCAGCCATCAACGAACTGGAAATGTGGCAGGAAGCAACCTTCGATCCGGCCGAGATTGATATAGAACTGGGCTGGGCCGAAGGAATCGGCATGAATACGATGCGCGTCTTTCTTCATGACCAACTTTGGCAGCAGGACGCCCCTGGCTTTCGCAAACGCATCGACCAGTTTCTAACCATTGCTTCGCTTCATCACATCCGTCCGCTCTTTGTTCTGTTCGATTCATGCTGGGATCCTGACCCGAAACTCGGGGCCCAGCATGCGCCGGTGCCTGGGGTGCACAATTCCGGCTGGGTGCAGAGCCCGGGCGCAAAGGCTCTTGCCGATCCGAATCAAGTTCCGCGCTTCAAGGCGTACGTGCAGGGAGTGGTGGGAGCCTTCGCCAAAGATGACCGCATCCTCGGCTGGGACGTATGGAACGAGCCCGACAACGCCGGCGGCGGCAACTATTCGAACGCCGAACTGAATCACAAAGATAAGGCTGCCCGAGTCGCATTGCTCCTGCCGCAGGTTTTTGCGTGGGCCCGCGAGATGAATCCGACACAGCCGCTCACCAGCGGCTTGTGGGACATTGATTTCACGAAGGACGAAGCGCAGCACGAGGTCGATCGTATTCAGATCCGTGAGTCTGACATTGTCAGCTTCCACAACTACAGTTGGCCCGAGTCGTTCAAGGCCGAGATCGAGTGGCTGCGCCGCTTTCATCGCCCGGTCATCTGCACCGAATACATGGCGCGTTCCGTGGGCAGCACGTTCGATACGATCCTCCCCATCGCCAAGCAAGAACACGTCGCGGTCATCAACTGGGGATTCGTAGTCGGCAAGACGCAGACAAATCTGCCGTGGGAATCATGGGAACATCCTTACGTTAAGAATCCGCCGCCGGTTTGGTTCCACGAAGTTCTCCATCCGGACGGCAAGCCTTATCGTCAGGCCGAGGTCGACTTGATGAAACAACTCACCGGCAAGCAGTGACGGATTTACAATTTCGAGATCATGAAAAAATCTGCTTGGGTGGCGATTTTCGGTCTAGTTGTTTTGAGTGCGTGCAATAAGACCACTCCAACCGGAGGAGCGTCGACGTCCACGTCGCCGCCTTCGACGTCGTCGGATCCCGTGCAGCAGAAGCTACAGTCATCGGCTGGCAATGGAGCCATGGACTGCGGTCGGATGGACATAAAAGCATCTGCCGACCAACTTCGCGCTGCGAGCGATTGCGCCCTGCAGTCATCTCAAGGCAAGAAGCCTTTCTATGTCGCGTACATCATGCCGGGAATGAGCGTGGGCGTCGCGGGAAATGCCGAAGGGAAGCTCTTCACCGTGCAATCGCAAGGGGACGGTCCAACGGCAGCGCTGACCAGTGGCGATTGCCCATCCCAACTACGAGTCGCCTCGAGCGGCCGTGTAACCTGCTTTGCCCCCGGAGACATGGGTTCGATGAGCGGAAGTCATGCCGCCGGCGCCATGCCTGGGATGCCGAATCCGCATGCGGCAGCCAATCCGCACGGCTCTACTACGGGTAAGGTGCCAAGCAAACCCTAAGCTCGGCCGCTACCCGAGGTGACGAGGATCTCCCTCCCGTATCGCTACCAGTTCTGTGATTTGAATCACACGGTTAAGTGATGCTCTTTGTTTACCTTAAGCAAGGCGCGGTAGAGAATAGACTTCAGTAGATGGACTAGAGGAATCAGCTCCGGATGCAGGATTTGCGGTAAACTCAGGGGCTCCGGAAGCAAAAAAGGCCTATGTCACTGCTTTGGCTGCGTTTCGCGCTCGCGTGCTACTTCGTGGGGCTGGTCTACGCCTTCGTGGCTTTAACCCGCACCAGCGACCTTTTCAGCCGCATCGCCCTGCACGCCGCCAGCCTGGGTATGGTCTTCCATTTCGTCTCGCTGGTCGAACTCTTCCTGTCAGGCCAGGTAGCTTGGACCTCGGTTCACAATGGCGAATCGCTGCTGGCGTTTTTGTCGATGACTTTTTTCATGGTCATCTATGCGATTTATCAGACCACGTCGCCGGGGGTCGTCGTCTTTCCTGTTGTCTTTTTCCTCACTTTTGTGGCCGCCGTCGATCAGCAGCCAGTTCTGCTTACCGCTTTCGTTTCCCATAAGGGATGGCTCGTCGCCCATATCATCCTGATCTTCACCGGCTACGCCGCGCTTCTGGTCAGCTTCGGCACCAGCCTGCTTTACATCCTGCAGGAGCGCCGACTCAAGGCGAAAAAGCCGACCAGCATGATCTCGTTTCTGCCGGCGCTCGAGGTCATCGACCAGATCAGCTATCGCTCGCTGCTTCTCGGCTTTCCTTTCATGACATTGGGCCTGATCACAGGATCTGTCGTCGCTATCACGGCGCCCTCGATCGGCCGGGTCGATTTCCTCGATCCCAAGATTTTGCTCTCCGTGCTCATGTGGTCGGTCTACATGGTAATGGTGTTTACCCGCTGGAACTCCGGCTGGCGCGGACGCCGCGCGGCATTCCTGGCGGCGTTTGCCTTCGTGGCCGCGCTGGCTGCGTGGGGAGCCAACTACTTCTCCGCGATTCACAGGTTTGCCTCATGAGTGATCAACGTGGGTGATCAAATATGAGATTCCAACTCATCGGCGTGAATCACAAGAGCGCTCCGCTCGATGTCCGCGAGCGGCTGGCGATCCCAGAGTCGCGGCTGCCCGATACGTGCCGTGATCTCACCGCGTATCCGGGAATCGAAGAGGGTATGGTGATCTCCACCTGCAACCGCGTGGAGATCGTCACCCACACCGCCAACGGCCACGCCGACCTGCGCGGGTTTCTACACGACCATTTTCATCTCAAGCCCGAAGAACTCGACGCGCATCTCTACGAATTTCGCGAGAAAGATGCCGTGCGGCATATCTTTCGCGTAGCGTCCAGCCTCGATTCCATGGTCGTAGGCGAAGCGCAGATTCTTGGCCAGGTGAAAGAGGCGTACGCCACGGCGCGAGCGGTTGGTGCAGTTCGTGGCCAACTTGATCAACTCCTCAGCCGCGCCTTCGCCGTCGCGAAGCGCGTGCGCACCGAGACCGCCGTCGGATCATCGTCAGTCTCTATTGCCTCGGTAGCCGTCGAACTGGCGAAGAAAATCTTCGGCACGCTGCAAGGCAAGAACGTGTTCATCGTCGGCGCGGGCAAGATGAGCGAACTCGCCGCCCGCCATCTCATGGCACATGGCTGCGCCTCGATCTTCGTCGCCAACCGTACCTACGAGCGCGCTATCGGCCTGGCGCAGAAATTCAACGGGCAAGCTATCAAGTTTGACGATCTTTATAGCACCTGCGACCGCGCCGATATCGTCATCACCTCTACTGGCGCGCCGCACGCCATCTTCCGCCGCGAGCATGGCGAACAGTTTCTCTCCCGCCGCAAAAATCGCCCGATGTTCTTCATCGACATTGCCGTGCCGCGCGACGTTTCGCCCGACATGGCGAAGCTCGACGGCATCTTCGCCTACGACATCGACGACCTGCAGCAGGCCGTCACCAGCCACGTGGCCGATCGCCGCAAAGAGGCCGAACGCGCCGAGGCGATCATCGCCGGCGAAGTTGAGCGCTTCGAAGCCCGCCTGAGCACGCTCGATGTAGTGCCGACGATCGTGAGCCTGCAGGATCACCTGGAAACCATCCGGCAAGCGGAAATCGACCGCGTGCGCGGACGCATGGGCAAGCTTACTCCCGAGCAGGAGATGGCGGTCGAAGTCCTGACCCGCGGCATCATCAACAAAGTCATGCATACACCGATCACGACTCTAAAGTCGGCCGCGAAAGAATCGGAAGCAACCACGGTCGTCGATGTGGTCCGGCGTCTCTTCAACCTTCAAGTGAAGGAGCGCGAAGCGCATCCGACAAAGAACGACGAAGTGGGGACGCGCTAATGAACTGGGGAAAATGTCATCCTGAGCGAAGTCAGGCAATTCGCGAAGCGAGTTGCCTGACGCAGTCGAAGGACCCCTGCAGTTCCAGTACCGCCAGGGGTTATGAGATTTTTCAATATGCGGACACGACAACCAATCCATGACCTCCAACGGCAAACCCGTTAAACTCCGCATCGGCTCCCGCGGTTCCCAACTCGCCCTCTGGCAAGCCAACCACATCTCCGCGCTCTTGCGCGCCCATGGCCACGAAGTCGAAGTCGAAATCGAAATCATCCACACCACCGGCGACAAAATCACCGACGTAGCTCTCGCGAAAGTCGGCACCAAAGGCATGTTCACCAAAGAAATTGAAGAAGCCCTCGCCGCCGGCCACGTCGATCTCGCCGTGCACTCGCTCAAAGACCTGCCCACCGAACTCCCGAAGGGATTCGAAATCGCCGCCATCACCGAACGTCAAGACCCGCGCGACGCCTTCTGCTCGCGCAGTTTTTCGAAAATTGAAGACCTACCCAAAAATGCCCGCATCGGCACCTCCAGCCTGCGCCGCCAGGCGCAACTCAAGGCCATCCGCCCCGATCTCGACATCCACCCCCTGCGCGGCAACGTCGACACGCGCCTGCGCAAGCTCGAGCAAGGCGAATACGACGCGATCATCCTCGCTGCTGCCGGCCTCAAGCGCCTCGGCAAAACTGAGCTGATCCAACAAATCATCCCCGCAGACATTCTTTGCCCCGCCGCCGGACAGGGCGCCCTCGGGATCGAAATCCGCGAAGGCGACGCCGCCACGCGCGAACTTCTGGCATTTCTAGACGATCCGCACGCCCGTGCCGCCACAACTTGCGAACGCGCCTTGCTCAACAGCCTCGGCGGAGGCTGTCAGGTCCCCATCGGCGCCTTTGCAGAGATGCGAAACCGCACGCTCCACCTCGAATCCATCGTCGCCGACCCCGACGGCTCCAAACTTCTGCGCGACTCCCGCGACGGCCGCATCGAAGACGCCGAAAAAATCGGCAACGCAGCCGGTGCCGCCCTTCTCGCCCGCGGCGGCGACCAAATCCTCGAAGCCGTCTACGGCCGTGGCTTGGCCGTCCCGCCACAGCCATGAGGACCTGGGGGAGGAGGCTGGTGGAAGAGCGGCCCTTCAGGGCCGCGAAAACACGTGCCCAGCGACGCGGGCTTCAGCTCCTGTGGGTCTCTGCATGACTCCCGGCGTCTTGCTCAAGATTCTAGGGGGCTCAAAATCCCACGCGCTCCGCCGCTGGATCAATCTCTGGCCTCCATTCCTCGGCGCAGGCATCCGCGTCAAACACATCGCCCCCGACATGAAATCGATCGACGTCGAAATGAAACTACGTTGGTGGAATGCCAACTACGTCGGCACGCACTTCGGCGGATCGCTCTTCGCCCTTACCGACGCGTTCTACATGCTCATGCTGATGGCCCATCTTGGCGACGACTACATCGTCTGGGACAAGGCTGGAAGCATCCGTTTTCGCAAGCCGGGACGCGGCACAGTGCGCGCCGAGTTCCGCCTGACCGATTCGCAGATCGCGGATATCCGCGCGAGGGCCGACGCCCTGCCGAAATACGAACCGACCCTTCACGTCGATGTAAAAGATGAGCAGGGAACGGTAATCGCAGAAGTCGACCGCCTGTTGTACATCCGAAGAAAAGAGCCGTCACAAGTGCCAGTCGCCGAGCTACGTCAGGGAGACACAATCCCACCCCTTGCGAGAAAATGATCGCGTGTACATTCCTGAACATTTCCGCGTCCGTGAACACGCCACCGCGATTTCCTTCATGCGCGCCCATCCGTTCAGCATTCTGATCTCCTCCACCGACGATGGACCATTCGCGACCCATCTTCCGCTGGCGATCAACGAAATGCCGGATCAACTCCTGCTCCGCGGTCATGTGGCCAAAGCAAACCCCCACTGGAAATATCTCGAGCAACAACAGCGCTGCCTGGTCATCTTCCACGGCCCACACGCCTACATTTCTCCGGCGAACTATGCGACCCGCGAGGTCGTCCCCACCTGGAATTACGGCACTGTTCACGTCTACGGCAATGCCCGCACATTCTCCGCTCCGGACGAATTGCTCGGCGTCCTCCACCAACTCATCCCCATGTTCGAGCCTGCGTACGCCGATCAGTGGGCCACGCTGCGCCCCGAATACCGCGAGCGCATGCTCAGCCACATCGTAGGATTCGAAATCACGGTCACACGCATCGAAGCCAAGTTCAAGCTCAGCCAGAACCGCACGAAAGAAGAGCAGGAGAATATCATCGTCTCTCTCGGGACCGCCGAAGATACCGCCGTGACCGGCACCGCCCGCCTGATGCAGGCTGAGGGCCTCGGACTGAAGAGGGAAGTTAAAAAGGAAATTGAGAAGGAAGTTATGGGGAAAGACCAGTGAAGCCGGCCGCTTCGAGGCATCCGCTTGCTGGAGTTCGCGTTCTGGTCGGCCGTGCCCACCATCAAGCCGGAGCGTTGTCGTCAGAGCTGCGCAAGCTGGGTGCGACCGTCATCGAAATTCCATTCATCGAAATCCGCAAGCCAAAGTCCTTCCGCCCACTCGACAACGCACTGAAAAATCTTAACTTTTACGACTGGCTCGTTCTCACCAGCGTCAACGGCGTCGAAGCCATGTGGGAACGCCTGGAAAAGCCCTCGATAGGAAGATCGTGGAAGAGCACTCCGTGGAAGGCTCTTTCGTGGAAAAGCGGCCCTTCAGGGCCGCGTAAAGCTCGGAAAAAGTCGCGGGCTTTAGCCCCCGAGGGCCACCTGCGCGTCGCCGCGATCGGCCCCGCCACTCAAAAGGCCCTCGAACAACGCGGAGTTCATGTCGACGTGGTCCCCAAGCAATACATCGCCGAGTCCGTCGTCCGCAGCTTGCGAAAAAAAGTGAAGGGCAAGCGCGTCCTTCTCGTCCGCGCGAAGGTCGCCCGCGATGTGATCCCGCGCGAATTGCGCAAAGCCGGAGCGCATGTCGAAGTCGTCGAAGCCTACGAGACCGTCGTTCCCCGATCGTCCCGCGACCGTTTGCGAACCGCGCTGAGCGATGCGCGCCACCGTCCGAACGTCGTCACCTTCACCAGTTCCTCGACAGTCAAGAATTTCGTGGCACTGCTCGGTCCCACCAAAAAACTCCTCGCGACCTTCGCCGAAGTTCGCATGGCGTCAATCGGTCCAGTCACTTCCTCGACCCTCCGCGAACAAGGCCTTCGCGTCGACATCAAGGCCTGCGACTTCACCATCCCAGGCTTGGTGAAAGCGATCGTCGCCAGCTTCGCTCGGGAATGAGCGATGCGGATGCGTGATGATATTTCGCGCAGAGATATGAACGTATTAGTCTGCCCGGCTTTACTGCCGGTGCGCCGAGGCTCCGGCAAGTTCGCGCAGTGTGGTCAGAAAGCCGGAGGCTGCGCGCGGGTCGGAGAGCGCGTCCAGTGAAACCGTCGCGGAAAACTGCGGCGACTCGGGTCTGAAGCGCACCTGCAGGACATCCTGTTGGCGGACGGTCATGAGCGCGTTCAGTTCGGGAGTGGAATCCTGCTTCCAATGCGTGCGGGTGGTGAGAACGACAGGCCCGGGCTCGTAGATGTCCCACTCGCGCTCGTTGCGCTGGCGCTTGTTGACCCCGCGGCTGTGCGCACACCAGCGATGGCGCACCACTTCGAGATGAAAGTTGGGTGAGCCGCCGAGATCGGCCTCAAAAGTCAAGGTCTCCTTCTGTTTGTGCCAGCAGCTCAGAATCCACTGTACCGGCAGGGCGCGAGGCCGAAACTTCACCGTGACCCGGGCGTTCTCAAAGCTGCGGGAAGGGAACTGCAGGCGCGCGTAAAGACGTGAACTGGTGAGCCATTGGGAATCGAGAATCCGCCCTTTGCCGGCACAGGCGGACTGTACCCATTTCAAGGCTTCTGCTCCCCGTCGCCGGTTGTACGCGGAGAAAAGCAAGTACCATAGGCCCAACAGGGCTATCGAACCCGCCACGTCAATGGCAATCACGGCCCCCACGGCGCTGTTCCTGAAAAGTACCCGATCCTCTGATGCCGATGGTACGTCCGAGGTTGCGGCTGGAGCAAGTGGCCAAAGGGCTTAAGCGAGCGGTTTTTGCAGAAATCTTACAGTCCCACTGTGGAAAACCGTTCCGGAACATAATTTTGTAGCCCGAAACCTCCCCGCTACCGAACGGCTACAATGTCGCCGTGCCCCTTGCCATTCGCGTATTCCATCCGGCTGATTTCGAAACACTTTGGCGCATCGACCAGGAATGTTTTCCGCCCGGAATCTCCTATTCGCGGCGCGAGCTGAAGTCTTACGTCACCGATTCGCGGTCTTTCACGCTGGTCGCGAGCGAGGGCAGAGAGAAAGACGTCGTTCGGGGTTTCATCGTCGCCAACCTTGGTCCTGTCGGCCACATCATTACCATCGATGTGGTTCCCGCTCATCGCCGCAACGGCGTGGGATCGTTGCTGCTGCAGGCAGCGGAGAAACGCCTTAGGGAAGCGAGTTCCTCTGCAGTCCGGCTAGAAACCGCCGTCGACAACCTTGACGCCCTTTCTTTTTACAAGCGCCATAGCTACAACGTGATCGGAACCCGTCCGCGCTATTATCCCAACGGGGTCGACGCGCTGGTGCTGACGAAAGATCTGGCCTCTGGGTCGCCAGAGGCGTCCGCCGCTACGAAGGATTAGTCCCTCCTATTAGGCGAACTGCCCTTCCTATTTTGGCCATCCCTCCCGAATTGCAAGAGAATTCACTAATTCCTTTTGCCTAAGTCTTTATGCACGCGAGGTATCAGCCATGCGGTTATCGCAACAATCTGTGCTGCCACTTTTTGTTTTGGTGATTTTTCTGAGCCTGACCGGTTGCGGCGTCCCCATGCAGCCGGTGAGTTCTTCGAGCCTGTCAGCGATTACGGCGCGATCCGACGATGCCTTGGCTGATCAGCCCGTCACCGCGGAATACTCCGTGGTGGTGTCGCCCACAACAGTCTCGATCGCGGCGGGAAGTTCAGGATCGGTAAAGGCTACGACCACCGTGCAATCCGGATACGATCACGCGCTGCAGGTCAGCTTCGGAAATCTCCCGGTCGGCGTCACTGTCAAGCTGGCTCCGAAAGTGATTCCTGCGCCCGGCGCGGGGACGTCGAATGCGACCATTACCGTTTCGAGCAGCGTCCCGGCCGGAAGCTACACTCTGCACGTGAAGGCAACCGACGGCGTGACCACCGCGAAAACGACCGTGACCCTGAAGGTCACCAGCTCCTCGTCAAACGGGGTCACATTCAAAGGCTGCTGGTACAAGCAGAACGGCCACCGCTACCAGGCCGTCGACGTCACGGTGAAGAGCTCGGGCACATACGCTTTTGACGCTGTGCTGTATTCCGGAACGACCTGCAGCACCTGGGCCGATGAATTTGGATTCGGACAGAATCTGAACCTGGGTGGCTCCTACACGTTCTGGTTCACCGATTTCGCCGACCAGACCGACATGTCCGCGCTGTGGCATGTGGGCTCGAACGTGTCGCAGTGCGTGAGCTACGCCACTGCTCCCGACTGCTAGAGCGCGTTAACTATGCGCGCTGGTCATGCGCGTGAAGGAAAGGTCAAGATCAACCCGATGTCATCCTGAGAAGAGAAGCGAAGGATCTCTTTTCCCCAAGGCACACGGGTTCAGGGGATTCCTTACCCTGCTGGCGAAGTCGCGGGGCATCGGAGGTGACGCCCCTAGCGCCAACAATAGAACGACCCACCGATTTGCGCTTTCCCGTCCCTTCCGGCTACTTTCATAGTTCATGAAAGTTGCCATTCAAGGCGAATCGGGATCCTTCAGCCACGAAGCAGCGAGCCGGATGCTTCCGCATTGCACAGTCGTGCCGTGCGCGCGTTCGGCCGAAGTCTTCGACCGGATCGAAAACGGTTCGGTTGATGCCGCGGTCATCCCCATCGAGAACACCCTCGCCGGAACTGTGGCCGAGCACGCCGACCTGCTGGTGGCGCGCGATGTCTTCATTCAAGCCGAATATCTGCTGCGCATCGTGCACAACGTGATCGCCGCTCCCGGCGTGAAAATGGCATCGCTGCGGAAGGTTCTCTCGCACCCGGTCGCGCTCGACCAGTGCCGCGACTTTTTTCGCCAGCATCCAAAGATTGAGTCAGTTCCGTTCTACGACACGGCCGGAAGCGTGAAGCACGTCATCGCGAACCGGTTGCAGGACTCGGCCGGGATTGCTGGAAAACAAGCTGCGCGCGAGTATGCTGGAAAGATTCTTCAAGCAGGAATTGAAGACGACAAAAACAACTTCACCCGCTTTTTTCTGATTCGCAGAAGGTCCAGCGAGAGGATCTTCGGTTCAACGATCTCCGGCGCAAAGAGCCCAAAGAAAAAGAACGACAAATCCCGGGTCTCGCAACTGCGGCGAGACCTGGGGCATCCCAATCTGAGTACAGGATTCGCGAGGATGATTCCAGCCGGCGCCAACAAGACATCCATTGCGTTCAAGGTCGGAAATGTCCCGGGCGCGCTGTTCAAGTCGCTGAGCGTCTTCGCGCTGCGCGACATCAGTTTGAGCAAAATCGAGTCGCGGCCCATGCGCGGGCGGCCGTGGGAGTACGTTTTCTATGTCGACTTCCTGCGGGGCGACGACGAACCCGCCCGCAACGCGCTACGCCATCTGGGAGAAGTGGCAGACTTTATCAAAGTATTGGGGATATATCCGGCTGCGTGAAAGGCGCAAGGGACTGCGTCAAAGCGACGAGGCTGTCGAAGAGACGAAGCCAAGGAGGCGAACATGCTTGAGCAATCCTCGACTCGCAGGGATTTTCTGCGCAAAGGCTCGCTCATCAGTGCTGGGATTGCCGTGCCAGGACTTGCCATGGGACAGCAGAAGCCTGACAAGGACAAAGATAACGACAAGCCCAAGGGCGACGAAGGCGTCTCGCCCGCCGAAGACCTGATGCGCGAGCACGGCCTGCTCAATCGACTCCTGCTGATCTACGACCATCACCTGCAGATGCTCGCCGCCAAACGCACCTTCGACGGTTCGATTCTCGCCAACGCCGCCGACATCATTCGCCATTTCGTCGAGGAGTATCACGAGAAGCTGGAAGAAGATTTCCTGTTCCCGCGTTTTCGCAAAGCCAAAAAGCTCGTGAGTCTGGTCGACACTTTAGAAACTCAGCACAAAGCCGGCCGCGATCTCACCGCGAAAATTCGTGAGCTGGGCGGAGTGGCGACGTTCAAGTACGTCTCCACCGACAGCGAGAAGCTATCCGACGCCCTCCGCGAATTCCTGCGCATGTATCGTCCGCACGAGGCGCGGGAAGATACCGTACTCTTTCCCGCCTTTCGCACGATTGTTTCCGCGCACGAGTATGACGCCTTGGGCGACGACTTCGAGAAAAAAGAAGACCAACTCTTCGGCGAAGACGGCTTTTTCAAAATGGTCGACCAGGTCGCGCAGCTCGAAAAACGCCTGGGCATTTACGAACTAGCACAGTTCACGCCGAAGTGATGGCCGCCACGAGCCGCGGGTACCGCAACCTTGCGTTCGTTACAAAGGTTTGCAAGATGCGGCCGACGCAACGATTCGAAATCCTCACTTAACCTAAGCGGTCGTGCTTCCCGCTCTGCGAAAAGGACGGAGCTCCCATGTTTTTTTTGCCGCCGGCCGCCGGCCCCTACTTCTCCGGACCCGTCCCAATTTAGTACTTGGCAACACAGCGCCCTCCGCGATAGCCTCTGCACCTTAGGCACCATGCCCCGGCTGCCGATACAAGAATACAATTCAAGCATTTAGCGGGACCTCGGCGGAGCCACTTGAAACCTTTGCCGAGCGTGTATCATCTAAACTTGAGCGAGTTACACTCAAGGAGAAACATGACCCAGCAAACGTCCATCGAGACTTCTCCTAAATATAGAGAAACAAACGACCAACGCGCCCTGCCAGTATTGCCGGTGCGCGATACCGTTCTGTTTCCCCATGCCGTTTTGCCACTCACAGTCGGCCGGGAGAGCTCGGTACAGCTCATCAATTCTCTGGGCGAGGATAAGACCATCATCGTGGTCGCCCAGCGCGAGGCGCGCGTCGATTCGCCGCAGCCCAGCGATCTATACACCGTCGGAACCTCGGCGGTCGTCCATAAAGTCGTAAAAATGCCCAACCAGAGCCTCTTCGTCTTCGCCGAGGGCCTGGAGCGCATCCGTTTAGGCGAGTTCACCCAGCTTGCGCCCTTCATGCGCGCGCACTATGCGCCCATGCCCGAAGGCGCGACGCCTGTAGCGAACTCTGAAGTTGAAGCTCTGCAGCGCAACGTGTTGACGCTGTTCCAGCAGATCGTCGCCGGTTCGCCAACGTTGTCCGACGAACTCTCGACCGTGGCCATGAACATCGACGAGCCCGGCCGCCTGGTTGACTTCATCGCTTCGTCGCTTCCGTCCCTTTCGACTCCCGACAAGCAGGACACGCTGGAGACGCTCGACATTCACGTGCGTCTCGAAAAAATCAACCAGCACCTGGCCAAAGAACTCGAAGTCCAGCAGCTGCGCAACAAGATTCAAAGCGAAGTGCAGGACCGCGTGCAGCAGACGCAGCGCGAGTACTACCTGCGCGAGCAGATGAAGGCCATCCAGAAAGAACTCGGCGAGCAGGATGAAGGCCAGCGCGACGTCGAAGATCTGAAGAAGAAGATCGACGATGCCGGCATGCCCGAAGAAGTAAAGAAAGAAGCGTTGAAAGAACTCGGGCGCCTCTCGCGCATGTCGCCCATGGCCGCCGACTATTCGCTCACGCGCAATTACGTCGAGTGGCTGGCTGTGCTGCCTTGGAACAAGACCTCGGGCCAGGAGATCGAGATTCCCAAGGCGAAAGAGATCCTCGACGCGGATCACTACGATCTAGAGAAGGTAAAAGACCGCATCCTCGACTATCTGTCCGTGCGCCGTCTGAAGCCCAACATGAAAGGCCCGATTCTTTGCTTCGTCGGACCTCCGGGCGTCGGCAAAACTTCGCTCGGCAAGTCGATCGCCCGCGCTCTAGGGCGGAAGTTCGTGCGCCTCTCATTAGGCGGGGTGCACGATGAAGCGGAAATCCGCGGCCATCGCCGCACCTACATCGGCGCCTTGCCTGGACAAATCATTCAAGGCATCCGCCGCGCAGAGACGAAAGATCCGGTCTTCATGCTCGACGAAATCGACAAGGTCGGTCGCGACTTCCGCGGCGATCCCGGTTCCGCTCTGCTCGAGGCGCTCGACCCCGAGCAGAACTCCAGCTTCCGCGACAACTATCTCGATGTCACATTCGATTTGTCGAAAGTTCTCTTCATCACGACCGCGAACATGCTCGACCCCATCGCCGAGCCGCTACGCGACCGCATGGAGATCATCGAACTGCAAGGCTATAGCGAAGAAGAGAAAGTTCACATCGCATTTCGCTATCTGATTCCGCGCCAGATCGAAGAAAACGGAATCACGCCCGAGCAGATCGAATTTCCCGAAGAGTCCGTGCGCTACACCATTCGCCACTACACGCGCGAAGCGGGCGTGCGCAACCTCGAACGGACCATCGGCACCATCTGCCGCAAGCAGGCGCGACGGCTGGCCGAAGGCAAGACAGAAAAACTGGTCGTCACCAAAGAAATCGTTCAGGAATTCCTTGGCGGCATCAAAATCCGCAGCGAAGGCGAAATTGCTGAGAGGACGGAACGCCCCGGCGTGGCGGTTGGCTTGGCCTGGACTCCTTCCGGCGGCGATGTGCTCTTCGTCGAAGCCAACGCTATGAAGGGCAAGGGCGGATTCACCATGACCGGACAGATCGGCCAGGTCATGCAGGAGTCGATGCAGGCAGCTCTAACGTGGGTGCGGTCGAACGCCGACCGTCTCGGCCTCGGCGACGACTTCTTCGCCAGCCACGACATCCACATTCACGTGCCCGCGGGTGCCATTCCGAAAGATGGCCCCTCGGCGGGCGTGACCATGGCCACGGCTTTGGTTTCGCTGCTGACCAAGCACCGCATCACCCCGCTCATCGCCATGACCGGTGAGATCACGCTTAGCGGAAACGTGCTTCCGGTAGGAGGAATCAAAGAGAAAGTCCTGGCGGCGAAACGCGCCGGCGTGACCGACGTGATTCTTCCCGCGGAGAACAAGATGAACGTCGACGAAGATCTAACGCCGGAGCAACTCGAAAATCTTCGCGTGCATTACGTCAAGACGATCGACGAAGCCTTGGGAGTCTCTTTGCCTGCAGTGGCCGAAAGCACCGCAGCCAAGATCCTCATCACTCCCCCAAAGGATCCTAGGCAGGACTACCGCCCGACACCGGTCAAAGAGCCGGAGCCGGTTCACGACAAGGTCCTGACTACGAAGGCGTGAAATCAAGTCACAGGTGCCCCGCTTCTCATGCAGCATGCAGATGAGAAACGGGGCATCGTTGTTTGTGTAGGGACAGCCGCCTCGTCTGACCGTCGAGAGCTCGACCGGTTGTGCAGATTTGAAAAGCGCTCATCGGCTTCTCCTTGACACCCTCTTCTCCCGCCAGTCAGAATCGCCCCTTGTCGACTCAAGCCAATGTCCCTTCGACGATCGCTTCCGCCGTCGGACGCTTCCGTTGGGTCGTCTGCACGCTGCTTCTCTTCGGCATCACCAAGAACTACATGGATCGCCAGGTTCTCGGCGTGCTCAAGACCACGCTGCAGCACGATCTCGGATGGAATGAAATCGACTACAGCAACCTGGTTTCCGCCTTCCAGGCTTCGTACGCCATCGGTCTGCTCTGCATGGGATGGGTGGTCGATCGCGTTGGCACGCGCCTGGGCTACGCGCTCTCCATGGCCTTCTGGAGCCTCGCCGCCATGGCGCACGCGCTCGGGTCGTCGCTCACGAGTTTTCTGGTTTTTCGCTCGGCGCTGGGAGTCGGCGAGTCGGCCCTGTTTCCCGCCAGCATTAAAACGGTCGCGGAGTGGTTTCCGAAAAAAGAGCGCTCGCTCGCCACCGGCATCTTCAATGCGGGCAGCAACCTCGGCGCCATGCTCACGCCCGTCACCGTGCCCTGGATCACCATCCATTGGGGATGGCGCTGGGCCTTCGTATTCACCGGCGCACTAGGATTCGTGTGGCTGATCTTCTGGCTGGCGCTTTATCGCCGGCCCGAGGAGCATCCGCGCGTGAGCGCCCAAGAGCTGAATTACATTCGCAGTGACCCGCCGGAGCCAACCGCGAAGATTCCATGGCTCAGCCTGCTCCAGCACCGCCAGACGTGGGCTTTTGTAGCGGGAAAATTCCTCATCGATCCTATCTGGTGGTTTTATCTGTTCTGGGTGCCAGATTTTCTCGAGCGCCGCCACGGCGTGAGCCTGATAGGCCTTGGCTTGCCAGTCGTTACGATCTACCTTCTCTCCGATGTCGGAAGCGTCTGCGGCGGCTGGCTGTCATCGTCGCTGATCGCGCGCGGGCGAAGCATCAACCTCGCTCGCAAGACTGCGATGCTGGTGTGCGCCGTCTGCGTAGTGCCCATCGTATTTGCCTACCGTGTCGACAACCTGTGGACCGCAGTTTTTCTCATCGGGCTCGCAGCGGCCGCCCATCAGGGATTTTCTGCGAATCTACTGACCACCGCCTCCGACATGTTTCCCGCCCGCGCAGTAGCCTCCGTCGTAGGCATCGGCGGCATGGCCGGCGCCGCCGGAGGCATGCTCATTGCCAAAGTCGTCGGCTACGTCCTCCAGTCCACCGGCAGTTACATGATTCCCTTCGTCATTGCCGGCACAGCCTATTTTCTAGCGTTGGCCTGCGTGCACCTGTTAGCCCCAAAGATCGACGCGGTCGCGATTCAATCCTGAGCTACAGACGCTTGGTAGAATCAACGCGCAATGCCCACGAAATCCAAATCCCCCCGCAAAGCCGCGTCTGCATCACCGAAAGCGCTCGAAGCAGAGCAAATTCCCTCCGCCGTCGAGGATGTAATCGACACCACCGACTTCATCGACATCCACACCCACCTCTATTCCCCGTCGTTCGGCAACATTGGACTTTGGGGAATCGATGAACTGCTGACCTATCACTACCTCGAAGCCGAATTCTTCCGCTCATCAACAATCACTCCAGAAAAATACTGGACGCTCTCAAAGCCAGAACAAGCCGACGCAATCTGGCAGGTACTCTTCGTCGACAACACGCCGATCACCGAAGCAACCCGCGGCGTCATTGCGGTGCTGCAGGCTTTCGCGCTCCCGACCGGCGCCAAGGGTCTGAAAGAAGCACGCGCCTTCTTTCGCTCGCGAAAAATCGAAGCGCACATCCGTGAAACATTCAAGCTTGCAGGCATCAGCACAGCCGTCATGACCAACGATCCGCTCGACCCAGCAGAGCACCAGGCTTGGATGAAAGGCATCGATCCCCATCCCAAACTCAAGGCCGTCATCCGCCTAGACCGAATCCTGCGCGACTGGCCCGACCACTGGCGCATCGTCGCGAACCTTGGTTATGCCGTTGACGCCCACGCCATGGGCAAATCAATCGCCGAGATTCGCCGCTTCCTCTCCGACTGGCGAGAGCGCATGTCTCCGGTGTACATGGCGGTCTCATTGCCGGATACGTTCCAGTTTCCAGCCGACTCAATCGGAAACAAGATTCTTGCCGAAGCTGTCCTGCCCGCATGCCGAGAATTTAATCTTCCCCTGTCGCTGATGATCGGCGTCCGCCGCCAGGTGAATCCTCGTATCCGTTTGGCCGGAGATGCTGTGGGCAAGGCCAATTTGCGCGCTGCTGAAAATCTGTGCCGCGACTTTCCCGATAACCGGTTCTTGATCAGCGTACTTTCCCGCGAGAACCAGCACGAACTCTGCGTCTACGCGCGCAAATTCAGCAACCTCATGCCCTTCGGCTGCTGGTGGTTCCTGAACAATCCGTCCATCGTCGAGGAGATCACGCGCGAGCGCATCGAAATGCTGGGCGCAAGCTTCATCCCGCAGCACTCCGACGCGCGCGTGCTGGAGCAGCTGATTTACAAATGGCGCAACACCCGCCGCACCATGGCGAGAGTCTTATCCGACACCTACACGCTGCTGGCCCGCGACGGCCGGCCAATTACGCGCCAAGACATTCAGCGCGTCGTCTCCAGAATGTTTCGTGGAAACTACGAGGCGTGGACGGCCGCCGCTCGCCAGGAATAAAGGGTCGGTGTCATCCTGAGCGGAGCCGCTTTTCAGGCGGAGCGAAGGATCTCCCACGCAACTGCATTGTGGGCAGACTGTCGCTTCAAAACTTCAACCCTACAGCCCCGCTCAAAAACGCCGCGAGCGGCGACATCTTCCGGCATGCCGCCGAGAACGTCGTCATGAACTTCGCATGGCAAACCTGCGCGTCGCTCAATTCGACAAATGTTCCAATGTCGCGCAACTTCAAGTCCTCAACAAATTCGTGATTGGCAGGGAAGCCGCGGGGAGCCCGGCTAAGCTTGCTGGCATCGTCCCAATTCAGAAACCTACGCACGGGTCGCCATTCGTCGGGGCGCTCTACGATTGCGGTCCGGACTTTTAGAAGCGTGGGCGGTTCGGGATGCCAGAGGCCGGAGGCGGCAAAACTCTTGCCCGGTTCAAGATGAAGATAAAAACCCGGCGAGTGGACGTCTTTGCCGCGATGCGAGAAGCGCATGGCAATGTGCGTCTTGTAAGGCCGCTTGTCGTGCGAAAACCGCGTGTCGCGATAGATGCGGAACAACGATCCGCGCGAAGATCGCGGATCGGCGACAAGATAAGCGCTGATTTCAGAGAGCGGCCCGGCAAAATCAGTAATAAATCGAATCGCCGGTCCACGCGCGTGCGTTTCGTACTCATCCTTGTGCGCCAGAAACCACTCGCGGTCATTGTTCCGCTTAAGCCGCGCGAGAAAACGAAAAAGTTCAGGAGTGAAGTAAGTCATACGAATGGAGCCCCGGACGCCCTCGTCCGAGGAGAAAGCGACACAATACTTTGGTCCAGGAGGCCTTACACTTAAGGCCGACGACTGCACCCACCCTCCACGCTCAGTCGTAATACTCCAGCCCTAAATGCGTAATCAACTCCTCGCCCTTCAGATGCCGCAAGGTATTCTTCAGCTTCATTAACTGAATAAACAAATCATGCTCGGGATAAAGCCCCGGCACCGTCATCGGCGACTTGAAATAAAAGCTCAGCCACTCCTGGATGCCCAGGCCCTTCAACTCCGTGCAGCGCTGCGCCAGATCGAGCAGCAGAACCAGATCGAGCACGATGGGCGCGGCCAGAATCGAATCGCGGCAGAGGAAATCGACCTTGATCTGCATGGGATAACCGAGCCATCCGAAGATGTCGATGTTGTCCCAGCCTTCTTTGTTGTCACCGCGCGGCGGGTAGTAGTTGATGCGGACTTTGTGGAACATATTTCCGTACAGCTCGGGATAAAGTCCGGGCTGCAAAATATGCTCGAGCACGCCCAGCTTCGATTCTTCCTTGGTTTTGAACGACCCGGGATCGTCCAGCACTTCGCCGTCTCGATTGCCCAGAATGTTCGTCGAGTACCATCCGCTCAGCCCCAGCAGGCGCGCCTTGAACGCAGGCGCCAGAACGGTTTTCATCAGCGTCTGACCGGTTTTGAAATCCTTGCCGCAGATGGGCGCTTCATTCTCGCGCGAGAGTTCGAGCATCACAGGCAGGTCGACGGTGAGATTGGGTGCGCCATTGGCGAAGGGCACGCCTTCTTTCAGCGATGCGTAGGCATACATCATCGAGGGCGCGATCATCTCGTCGTTGGTCTGCAGAGCTTTTTCAAAAGACTTGAGCGACTGATGCGTCTCGGTCGGCTCAATGTAGGACTCGGTCGATCCGCACCACATCGTGATCAGGCGTGATGCGCCACTGGATTTCTTGAACGAGCGGATGTCGTCGCGCAGTTGTTCGGCGAGATCCATCTTCGTCTTGCCCTTTTTCACATTGGGCCCGTCAATTTTCTTCACGTAGTTGTGATCGAACACTGCAGATCGCGGCGTAACAGAAGAAAGAAACGGCTTCAACTGCTCGAGCAAGCGGTGGTCCAGCACGCCCGCGTTCGAGGCCGCCTCATACATGTTGTCTTCAAAAATGTCCCAGCCGGTAAAGACCAGATCGTCAAGGCCGGCAAGTGGAACAAACTCTTTCACCTTGGGCGAGCGGCCGTCGGTGCGCTTTCCCAACCGCACCGTCCCCATCTGAGTCAGCGAGCCGATCGGCTTGGCCAGGCCCTTGCGAATGGCCTCGACTCCGGCAACGAACGTCGTGGCCACAGCCCCCATCCCCGGAATCATGACCCCAAGCTTTCCCTTGGCGGGAGCGATCGTATTCTCGGTGGTGGCGGTATTCGCCACCTTCTTGTCAGTCTTTTTGCCAGTCGATTTTGCAGCCAATGTCATCTCCCTTTTCGCCCGCTTGCTGTATGCAGCGGCCGTCTCTCGGTGCTCGTGTTCCTTCGCTAAAGCCGCATTTGTAAACTGCTTTCGGTGGCGCCGGCCTTCGGAATCCCACCAGTCCGCCATGAATACTCCGGGCCTTTTTTGGTACAAGATATGTCTCCTGGGGTGGCGGTGATCAGTCACCCCCTTACAGAACACTCTCATGGCGAATTGTCGTTTGGCAAGCGACATTAGGCGGGTGGGGGCAAACGGCGATTGAATTGGGTTAGACATTCATCGAATTGGGAATTGCGCAACTGATGCGAGGACTGGACGGAGGATTTAGCGGACTAGCGCAACGAAAATCGCGTTCGAATGAACTCAAAAGATCCGAAATGTCATTTCAATTGTTATTGGCATCTCGACCGGTTGCCCGTTCTTGAGACCTGGCTCGAATCTCCATCGCTTCACCGCCTCCTCAGCGTTCTGGGCAAAATCCTTGCTAGGAACATACTGCACCTTAATGTCATGAGGTTTGCCATCAAGACCAACCACGAGAGATAGGCTGACAGTCTTCACTTCTCCAGTTCGGGGTGCATGCTTCGGGTACTCAGGCTGAGGCTGAAACACAGGCCGAGGCGGGTGGTTCTTCGACCGATCCAATTCTGGATGTTCCTTAGGTGTGCAGTCTGGGGCTGTTTTACTCTCAAGCTCGATAGGGAGATACTCATCGGCCTTTTGGGAGACGACATCGCTTTTTAAAAAAACACTCGGCCCACTCGGCCGCAATATCTCGAGCGCCGAGCCAGATCGCCCAATCACCTCGACCTTGTCCCCACAGGAGAAGTTGCCGACAGGCACCTTCAAGCAAGCCGTCAGGAAAGCGCTCACCGTGCTTTCCGGACTGCCCTTCGCGCAGTAGATGTATCCGGTCTGATCGACTCTGTTTGTCTGGGCGAAGCCCACTGAGGTTAATATTGAGACCAGCAGCAAAAGAGCATTCCGTCTCATGAGGCGAAATCTTATTCGACATGATCGCTTTCCACAAAAAGACTTTGACGCTAGTTGGCAAAAGACGTTTCCATTTCATCGAAAATCTATTCTCGCCGCTCGCAGGGGCTTCGCCCGTGCTGGCTAGCCGAGGGCCGCTGTGATCAAACGACTCTTGTGGCCAGCGAGCACGAATGCATGCGATTCATTCTTTGAATTGGACTTCAGGGCCGCTCTCACGCAAAATTAACTCACTTCGTACCCGGCTTTGCGGCCGGTTTCGTGAAGCCGATGTTTGCGGGCCCTCCGTGATGTGGCCTGCAAATTTCCTGACCTCGTTGATCTCCACCAAAATCTGAGTCCACGCCGCCCGTTTTGGCGAGGGCAGCGTGTCTCTTCGGGCGCGCTTGCGTGCGTCAGAAGCGGTCTGCCGAAATTTCTGGCCGCGAATGACGGTACAGAGCGAGACAGGAGATTGCTATGACTTCGATTCGCACGTTCGTTTACGCCGGCCTGCTGGCCGTCACCACTTTCAACCTCGTCCCGAGTCTTGCGGCGCAGGAGGCCTCAGGCAAGTTCACCCTGACGCACGACGTGCACTGGCAGAACGCGATCGTTCCCGCGGGAGAATACAAGTTCTCCTTCGACCGTGACGGCGTCGCGCGCGTGCTCACACTGAACAAAGTGAGCGGCACGCGCACCGGCTTCCTGATTGCGGTGCGCGATCTCGACGAGATTGGCGCCGCCGGTCCCAATAAAATCACGTTGGAAGCCGTCGCCAGCGGAAGCTACGTCAGCGCCATGCAGCTTCCGGAGTTCGGTCTGGCCATGCACTTCAAGCTTCCAAATGAAGGGAAGGATATCGCGAAGGCGGGCAACGTCACACCAACAGGGCAATAACTCCCGAGTGATGTCATTCCGAACCGGGCGGGACGCCCGGGGAAGCTGCTTTTCTGCCTTGAGCGAGAAACAGCAGGTTCCTCACGCCGCTTCGCGCCGGTTCGGAATGACAGTGCGCACGAGGTTGCCTACTCTTCTTTCGTGCAATTTGCGAAAGAGGGTGGGGATTTTTCACGGGCACGTCGTCTCGGAAAATATCTGCCCCAAAAGCACAAGTGGCGCGACGGATAAATCCGCCGCGCCACTTGCGAAACTGCTTGCTTGCCTTACGCTCCCGCGCCTGCCGCTCGTACGAGTACCGGCTGCTGCACGGCTTCCACCATCTTCCCAAAGTACATCTGGAATGACTTGTGAATTCCGTACATGACCGGGAACACGGCCAGAGCCAGCTCCCAGCCCAGGTGCGAACTGACCGTCTGCACCATCGAGGTCAATCCCGCGCTGATGACGTAATAGGGGAACGACAGTTGCACCAGATTCCACCAGATCGGCGCAACCGACTTGCCCTCGCTTACCGCAACGATGGAGGCCACCGGCGTCGTCTGTCCCAGGAACAGAGTCACCGTTGCCAGCACCAGTCCCAGGGTAGCGGAGCTCCATGGCAACGACCGCAGCCCTTGAGCGTGGAACACCAGGCTGGTCAGGCACGAGGCAAATACCATCATGCTGACGTTGAACGTAATCTGTTGCGGGTTGAACTTCGCGTTCTTCTTCGGCCAGCACTGCACCGCAGTGGAAACGCAGGTTATGGCGACTGCTTCCGCCGCACTCAGGTTCACGACCGCAGTGAGCAGGAACGGCAGATTGACTGACATGTTGCCGTTCACGCCGGGCAATTTCACTTTCATCCGCGAGGTTGCTGCTGCCAGTGCCAGAACCGCGAGGTTCAAGTACGGGTGCAGCGTGTGGCTGCCTGTGGCTGCGTAGACTGTGCTCGCAACTGCGGCCGCGCACATGGCGCCGATGAGCGTCTTGATTTGCCGTGTGTTGTTCATGATCTCTTCTCCTTTCTTTGATCGATTCACGGCGTTATTGCTCATCGTCTCCGACATCGGAGAATGCGCTGTTAGCAGTTGTCGCGGTGCCCCAGACCACGCTTGTGGCCGAAGCGGTTCCCGTGCTGGTTCCCCAGACCACACTGAACGCGGACAGGGTGTTGTCATTCCAGGGCAGCGAAGTACCCCAGACGACCGAAGTTCCGTTGACGATCGAGGTGCCCCAAACCACCGAGGTGCCCCAGACCACTGAAGTTCCCCAAACCACCGAGGTGCTGGCCACGCTCGAGTTTCCGTACACCAGCGAGACCGTGTGGTTCTGCGGGTTGTAAACCGCGCTCGGCGAAAGCGCCGCGCCCACCGTGGCCGGAGCCAGGTCGGTGTTGGTCGTCGCCGCCTGCACGTTGAGCAGCCCCGATCCTACGGAGAACAGATCGTAGAAGTCGGTGAAGCTCATCGAGAGGTGCGGTACCCAGGCCGAAGTCGACGTCAGGTTCATCTTGTACGCCGTCTTCATCAAGCGTGCCTTCACCTGGTCAGGAGTGAGCGTACTCGTTTCCTGCAGCAACAGGGCGACCGAGCCGGCAACCGCCGGGGTCGCCATGCTGGTTCCGCTCAGCGTGAAGTAGTCGTTGTTGCCGTCGGAGCCGGTCACCAGTGCTGCGGGAAAGCCGGCTTCGAGGGTTGCGCCCTTGGCATACAACGAAACGATGTCGTTACCCGGCGCCATAATGTCAGGTTTCACCACGTGATCGAAAGTGGTGGGGCCCTTCGAGCTGTAGCTGGCTGCGGTTTCCGCCGAGGGCGCGGAAGATCCGCCGCTCTTGGTGGCGCCGACCGTGATGACGAAGGGGTCGTTGCCCGGAGCGGTGACCGTTCCGAAACCGTTGCTGCCGTTGACCGACAAGCGGCCAAGGTTGCCGGCGGCGACGACCACGACGATTCCCGCCTTCCAGGCCGATTCCACTGCCTGGCAGAGAGGATCCTGCGTGTAGCTCGACCAGATTCCGCGGCCCAACGAAAGGTTGATGACACGGATGTTGTACGTGTTCTTCAGCGCGATCGCCTGCTGGATCGCGGCGATCACCGTGCTGTCGTTGCCCGCGCCGTTCATATCGAGCGCGCGCAGGTCGATCAGGTTCGCGGCCGGAGCTACACCGGCATACTGCCCGCCGGACATGTATCCGTTGCCTGCGATGATGCCCGCTACGTGCGTGCCGTGACCGTACATGTCATACTTACCGCCCTGCAGGTTCGTCGTGTTCGTACCCGTGAAGTCCTGGTGATAAACCACGCGTGACGCGGTCAGGTTCGCATTCCACAAATCTTTGTGGGTGTCGTTGATGCCGCTGTCGATCACCGCAACGCCGATGCCCGCTCCGTTAAAGCCGGAGTTCCAGGCCGAAGGCGCGCCCACGGCAGAGTTGGTCGTGGCATCGGCCAGGCTCACGGGATGATCGATGGTCACGGAAGCAACCTCGGGGTCGTTTTCCAGAGCCGCCAAAGCGCTGACCGGAATGGTGAACGCCGCACCCTTGATCAGGTGCAGGCTGGCGTGCAGGCGGCCACCGCGCGACTGCATGGTGGCAAAATGCGCCGCAGTCGGCTGTTGACGATACTGCACGATGACCCGAACCGTCTGGTTCGGAGCGGAGCCTTGTTTCGCCTTGGCCAGCAACCGGTTCAGCTCAGGGGCAATTCGCGAGCCCGTTTCGCTGGCGTCAGGGTTGGCAAAACGCTGTCCAAACGCCATACCTGTAGCCAGCAGCACCACCATGAGGCGCTTGCCCCACGCGGCGCTGTGCCGTTCGTTGTGGCCAGGCTTCTTTTTGTGTGTACGGCCCATAAGTCTCACCCTTTCTCAGTTGGGGGGAGAAAAGATCCACTCGTACCCACCAGGGATGTTGCAAGGGAGACTCCAATGAGTAGCTTCTAACTTGTTGATTGTATTAGGTGTTGCCTTGGGTTTGGCGGGAGCGGGTGGGCCAGAGTGTCCTGAGGCCACGGGCGCGGGACAAAGTGGCCCAGGGGGTTAAGTGACTTTGGTGACTAGGATGGTTGCCGGACTTGCGCTGCAAGACGCCCTCACTGCGTTCGCTGGGTGGACGAATGTGTCCGCCCTCCATGAGGAAATGGGGATTAGACGTTTGCCGCTTTCGAGATCTGAGGAATGTGAGGCAATGCGGACATCAGGCGCTGCGTGTATTCGTGTTGTGGGCCGGTCAGAATCTGGTTCGCCGCGCCGGTCTCAACAATCTGGCCCTGATGAAGAATCGCGATGCGGTCGCAGATACCGGCGACAGATGCCAGATCGTGCGAGATGTAGAGAATCGACATTCCGGTGCTGCGGTTGAGTTCGCGAAAGAGCGCCAGAATTTCCGATTGCGTGATGACGTCGAGGGCGCTGGTGGCCTCATCGGCGATGAGCAACGCGGGACGATGCAGAACGGCCATCGCGATCAGTACGCGCTGCGCCTGGCCGACACTCATTTGCGCTGGGCGCTTTTGCAGAAATTCGCTGGACGACGGCAGGCTCACGCTTTCGAGTGAGCGGCGGATGGCGGCTTCGCTTTCTTCTTTCGGTCCGTGGGCGTGGGCGCGCCAGGCTTCTCGGAGTTGCGTGCGAATCTTGAGGGCTGGATTGAGCGACGACAGCGGGCTCTGCAGGACCAGGGAAATTTTTCGGCCTCGCAGTTCGCGGAGCTCTTTTTCGCGCAGCGGGAGAAGATCGCGGCCTTCGAATTCGATCGAGCCTTCAATCTGAGTGCGTTTGCGGTCGAGCAAGCCCAGGATCAACATCGCGAGCGTGCTTTTGCCGGAGCCGCTCTGGCCGATCAGGCCTAGTACTTCGCCGCGTTCGATCTGCAATTCGACTCGTTGCAGCACCGGCTTGGCTCCGTAGCGAACGGATAGCATGGCCTTGAGGAGTGGACCGCGTTGCGTGGCTGGGTTCATTTTTCGTGGCTGGGAAAAGCAAAAGCTTTCACCACAGAGGGCACAGAGGACACAGAGTTAGGCACGGCTTTAACCACTAAGCTCACGGGGGACTCCGTTGCGAGATTCATTTCACCGCCAGCCGCTCTACGTTCCAATACGTTTGCGGAACTAGAATCACGGGGATGGCGCCTTGCACGCGTGCGGATACGGCCGAGAGCGCGTTGCGATTTACCAGATAGATAAACGGCGCCTGCTCTACGGCGATTTCCTGCACGCGATCGAAGGCTACTTTGCGTCTCCTCGCCTCGGCAGAAGAAGCCTGGGCCCGCATCAGGCGGTCGATCTCGGCTTCCCACGCGGTCTCGGGCGTTTTTTCCTGCGGATTCCATTGATGATTTTCCGATGAGCTCAGCCACACGTTCATCTGCTCGTTGGGATCGAGGCCGACGTTGGTCAGACCCAGCAAGATCGCTTCGTAATCGAATGTTTGCGTCATGCGCTCGATCAGCGAAGGGAAGTCGAGCGTGACCACGTTCACGTGAATGCCGATCTTCTGCAGGTCTTCCTGAATCATGGTAGCCATGCGCTCGCGGTATTTGTTGCCGGCGTTGGTGATGATGGAGAAGACGACCGCATTGCCGTCTTTGTCTTTGAGGGTGCCGTTTTCCAGGCGGAAGCCGTCGGACTGCAAAGTTTTCAGGGCGGCGTCGGTGGAATAGGTTTCGAGTTTCAGTTTGTTGTTAAACCAGAACTTGTTGGCCGGCGAGATTGGGCCAATGGCAGGCTGCGCGTGGCCGCGGAAGACGACGCGGGCGAGATCTTCACGGTTGATAGCCTGCGATATGGCGCGGCGGAAGTTGGCTGAGTGGAACCAGTTTTTCTTGAATTGCGCGAGCGGCGAACGGGCGACTTCATTGAACCACATCTGCTCGGTGTCGAGCGATGGGCCGGAGTCGTGTACGAGCTGCGGCGAAGTCATGGCGAGTTTGTCGAAATATTCGCTGTCGAGCGAGTTGATCACGTCAATTTCGCCGCGCTTGAAGCGGAGGAGTTCGACGTCGCGGTTGGGCTGGATGTCAAGCCGGACGGAGTCGAGATAGGGCAGCTTGCGGCCTTGCTCGTCGGATTTCCAGTAGTTCGGATTCTTCTTTAGGAAGACGGTGGATCCGGCCTTGTAGTCGGCGACCATGAAGGGACCGAGCACGGCCATTTCTTTTTTTGGCGAGTGCGCCGAGACGATTGCCATCTGATCGAACTGGCGGTCGAGTCCCGCGACCGGCGCCGGGAAGGTAATCGTGATTTGCGTGGGCGAGATGATTTTCGTATCCACGTTGCCTTGTCCCGAGCGGAAGGCATCGCCGACGGGGGAATGCACTGCCGGATCCATCATCTGCTGCACGGTGTAGGCGACGTCTTCGGCGGAAAACGGCGTGCCGTCGGAAAACGAAAGTCCGGGGCGGAGCTTGAAGGTGATTTGCTTGCCGTCTTTTGAAACTTTCCAGGACTGCGCCAGTTCTGGCTCGAGGGCCTGTGTCTGCCGGTTCATGCGGACGAGCACGCCGCCGGTCAGATAGCGGATCGCCACGGAGGGATCGTCTTCCACCTTAAGCGGATCGAAGGTCTTCGGCTCGGCCCGCAGGCAGAAGCGCAATTCGCCCTGCGCCATCGCGGAGCCGAGGGTCGCCAGACCGGCGATCGAAATCAGGAGTGCCTTGCGAAACGAAACTGCCATGGCTGCCAGCCTTTTCCGGAGACCGCTTACGCGGCGGCCTCCTCTGGTTTAGAAAGCACGAATTGAAACGCCGTCACGACGACGACGAGCAACAGCAGCGGGACAAACTTCCAGGGCGCTTCGCCGACCGAAACCAGTCCCTGTAGCTCTTTCAGCAGACTTCCCCACGAGGGCATGGGTTCAGAGACGCCCAGACCCAGAATCCCCAGATTCGCCTCGCTGAGGATGAACACGGGAATCGAAATCCAAAACTGCGCGTACAGCACAGGCTTCAGGTTCGGCAGCACGTGAATCCAGAACAGCCGTAAGCCGCCGACGCCGGCAGCGCGCGCCTGACGGACGAAATCAGAATCGCGCAGCGAACTTGCGGAAGCACACAAAATGCGCGCCGCGCTGGTCCAGCCCAAGAGCCCAAGAATCAGGAAGGTGACCAGCACCGAAACCAGCGGCGAGACGTTCAACGGCATCACCGCCCGAACTGTGATCAGCAAAAACAGCCAGGGCAGCGACAGGAACAAGTCGGTCACCGCCATGGCAACGCGCCGCCATGCGCCGCCGAGATAGCCGGCCAGACCGCCCACCAGCGCGGCCAGCAAAGTCGACATCAGCGCCGCAGCCGGAGCCAGCAAAAGCGAAATGCGCGTGCCATACAGCACTCGGGCAAAGCGATCCCGGCCGATTTCGTCGGTGCCTAGCCAGTGCGCACGCGAAGGAGTCGCATCGGCCGCTTCGCGATATTGCTTGGCGTAGCCGCCGGGAGCGATCCAGTCCGCCGACAGAGAAATACCCGCTACCAGTAACAAAACCGCACACGCCGCCGTACGCCAGAGCTTCATCCCTGGCCCCGCAGCATATGTCCGATTAAATCCGCGCTGGAATTTGCCAGCAAGGTTACGAGCGTCACCAAAATCGTGATGTTCATCAAAAGCGGCAGATCGCGGGCGAGAGCGGCTTGCCACGCGAGTTGTCCGACTCCGGCGAGACCGCAGAGGGCTTCGACCGGGATGGCGGCACCGATGGCGATGCTGACGGAGATTCCGGCGACAGCGAGCATCTGCGGCGCGGCAACTGGAACGACATGGCAGAAGAGAATCCGCAACCCGCTCAGGCCCTTGGCACGCGCTGTGACGATGTGCGGAAGCGAATAGGCTTTAGCCAGTACGTTGCGGGTGTACCGGTAGACGGTGGGGAAGATGATCAGGCCGACGGCAAGGGCGCCGGGAAAATTCCAGAGCACGGAGAGCAAGGCAAGAACCGCGGCGGGAAGGCAAAGGAATACGCCGCTGAGCATGGTGGCGAGGGCATCGTAAGCCGACACGCGCAACCAGGATGCACTCAGGGCCAGAACGAGTGCGAAGGTCCAGCTCAACAACAGCCCGAGTGCCACGATGCGGAACGTCAGGGGGGCGCGCTCGCGCAGCAGCGAGCTAACCGGTTGGCCGAGGGAGATCGAAGTGCCGAGATCGCCGTGAACCGCGCGACCCAGTGAATGCCTGTAGAAACTCAGAATGTCGCGCTGACCGGCGCGTGAGCCGCGCATGGCTTGTATGGTTTCGGAGCTGAGATGGGGGTCGAGCTGGGCTTCGTCGGTGTCGAAGCCGGGAGCGTAGCGCACGAGCAGAGCGGAGAGAAAACCGCCGAGAAGAATGGTGGCCAGCAAGGCCAGTCCATGCCGCGCAATTCGTTTCAGCATGGACAATGGTGTTCTCCTATATCCCTGCCGCCCCGCGAGCCTTGGGGGTCTCGCGCGACGCCGCATCGGCGTGGTGAACTTGCTTCATGGAATACATGCGGCGATCGGCTTCGGCGAGCAGGCGCTCAACGTCATAGCCGTCGTCGGGGCAGAAGGCAGTGCCGACGCTGAGCGTGATGAGTTCGCGGCGGCAGATGTGGCGGCCGGATTCGACTGCCGCCTGATTGAGTCGCTCCGCTTTTTCTTTCGCAGCTTCGGGCGTGAGGCCGGGCGCGGTGATGACGAACTCGTCACCGCCCATGCGGGCGACGTAATCGTAGCCGCGGCAGACGTCTCTGAGGCGCGTGGTGAACTCGCGCAGCAACTTGTCGCCCTCGAGGTGTCCGAAGGAGTCGTTGATCTGCTTGAAGCCGTCGATGTCACAGACCATTACGGCCAGCGGCGTCTTGGTACGGCGGCAGCGGGCGACTTCCTGTGCCAGATGCACAAAGAGCGAGCGCGCGTTGGGCAGGCCGGTAAGGTAATCAGTGGTCGCCGAGCTTTCTGCCTGCTGATATTTCAGGGCGTTTTCGACAGACAACGCGACTTTCGAAGCGACCGCGAGAAGAATGCGCAGGTGATCGGCGGTGAAGGCATCGCGCGCGCCCTGATACATGGCGAGCACGCCGACTACACCGTTCAGACCCTCCAGCGGCACAACCAGCGCAGATTGCAACGTAGTGTGCTTTTCAGGATCGACGACGTATCCGGCTTCGACCTGCGGGTTTCCGTTCACGATGGGCTTGGAGTTTTCTGCGACCCAGCCGCAAAGCCCTTCGCCCACGCGAATCTTGAGCGAGGACAGGATGCGGAAGTTTTCGCCGTTGACCAGTTCCGGCAGCAGCCATCCGTTGCGGTTGACGAAGATGGCGATGGAATCGAAGGGAATCATGCGGCGCAGGCGCATGGACAGAACCGAGAGCGTTTCGCTGAGGCTGAGCGAGACGCCGAGATCCTGGCTGAGCTCGAACATGATTTGCGCTTCCTGCCGCGCTGAGGCGATGGAGCTGAGGAAGTCGGCATTCTCGACGGGGCCGTGCGTCGGTTCGGCACGCTCGAATCCGGTGGCGGGAGCGAGTCCGCGCTCCACCTTGACCGACTTGGAAAGGCCCTGGGGCACGGCCGTTTCTTCGGTGATCTGCGCCATGCGCTCGAGCTCGATGTAGTTCTTGAGCAGAATGTCTATGACCTGCGGGTCGAACCACGTCCCGGATTTTTCCTTGACCTTGGCCATGGCTTCGGCGAGGGGCAGTGCCGGGCGATACTGGCGATGCGAAGCGAGCGCGTCGAGGCAATCGACGGCGGCCAGAATGCGTGCGCCGATGGGAATCTGCTCGCCTACCAACCCGTCGGGATATCCCGTGCCGTCCCAGCGCTCGTGGTGCGAACGCACAATGGGTGAGACCGGATAGGGGAATGCAACGCGGTCGAGAATTTCTGCGCCCACGATGGGATGAACCTTCATCTTCTCGAATTCTTCGGGCGTGAGCCGGCCGGGCTTGTTGATGATCTGTTCGGGGACGGCGAGTTTGCCGATATCGTGCAGCAGCGCGGCGGCGCGGAGCGCCTCGATCTGGGCTTCGTCGAGCTTCAATTCTTTCGCCATTTCGAGGGCATAGGTGCGCACGCGCTGCAGGTGGGTATGCGTAGTGTGATCCTTGGCTTCGATGGCGAGCGCTAGTGCTTCGATCGTACGCATGTTGAGCGAGGCGATCTCTTCGACGTGGCGCTTCTCGACTTCGACGCGCTCCTTCTCGGCTTCGAGTCGGCCGAGATAGAGGCGGTAGGAGCGATAGACCCAGTAGATCAGCGGCAGAACAAGCAGCGAAGTTTCCCATCCGGCGCTGCGGTTAATGATTCCGACGAGGCCGACTGCGGCGGCGCCGACGAGGTAATAGGGAAACGACCAGAAATAGCACTCCGACCAGACTTTGCGACTGGACTTGCCTTCGGTCAAGGCAATCACAACGGATATCGGCAGCGTATTGGCGAAGAAGAACACTAGCGCCGCCAGCATCAGCAGGATGGGCTTGTTCGATCCAAAGCGCACCGCGAGCCAGTGATAGCTGAAATACGTGAGCGCGCTGGCGTTCGCCATCATGCCCGCGACATTGAAGAGAACTTTGACGGGATCAAGCCGCTTGCGCGCTTGCCAGACGCTTTGCACAAGACTTGCCGTGCAACCGATGAGCAGAGTTTCGGGGAGGCTGAGTTCAAGCACGCCGAGCAGGATGAACAGGAAGTTGACCGACATGGTGCCGTCAATGCCCGGCAACTGCACCTTCAATCCCGAGGCCAGCACGGCCACAGCGAGGTAGCAGAGGAACCGCATGAGATCCTGCGACTGCCAGTGCGCCAGGGCATAGGCCAGCACCACCACGCCGAAAGACGCAGTGAGGCCGATGAAGGCCTTCGTCTGGATCGAGAGCCGGTCCGCTTCAGGTTTCATTCAAACTTTGAATCGACCAAACGTTGATTCGACGAGAAAAAACCAGTCGGACACGATGCGCACAAGCGCTTTCTAACGCACCGGACCACGTCCTCCTGAACAAGGTTTCTCCTGAGCAAGGGAACTCCCACGCGGCGTCACCGGCCACGCCCCCGGACCGAAAAAATGGACACCAAAGATCTTTTCCGGCCCTGCAGAATCGTATGGCAAGGCCAACGGTTTCAGTAGCTTACCTAGGTAACTAGGGTCAGA
Source organism: Candidatus Solibacter sp. (assembly GCA_035501655.1). GTDB lineage: Bacteria > Acidobacteriota > Terriglobia > Terriglobales > Acidobacteriaceae > Sulfotelmatobacter. The sequence continues at coordinate 538,557 of DATJVU010000039.1, read as the reverse complement.
TTCGGACGGTCGGAAAGGGCGCAGGCCGAAAAGTGTGCAGGTTCTTGCAAAGCCGGAGCAATTTGGCGCTTGCGCGATTACCTTCGTTACAGGTTTCGTCATACGACGCTCGATGGTTGGCAAGGGGTGTGTCACCATCAGCCCAAACGCATTTCATGCTGACGTTTAATCCCAATCCCGAACCGAGACCTGCGGCCGCACAGCGCGAGGGAGCGGCTACCGCAGCGGTGACCGCGGGCGAGTCTTTAGCCGTGTTCACGGCAGATCTGCAGGGTCAGTTCGCTGCCTGCAGTGCGGCGTTCACGCAGTTGCTTGGCTATTCGGCGCAGGAAGTGGTGGAAAGAAAATTCTCTGCGCTTTTTTCCGTGGTGGAGAAGGCGGGCAGCGAAGATCAGGTGCGATTGCAGCGGCAGATTCTGGGCGCGGCGACGGAAGCGGAAGGTTACAAGGCTGCGCTTCTGGCGCACCCGAAAGCGGGCAAGGCTTTACGCGTCCAGTTTTCGGCTACGGTGCTGCGCGATGGCGGCGCATCGCCGGCGCTACTGCTGTGCATGATTTCGCCTTTGAACGATTTGAATCAGGAAGGCATGCAGCCCGACGCCGGCATGATGCCGACCGGGCCCGGCATTCTTTCGCGGAAGATCGATGGCACACAATTCATTCTTGCCAGCCCAGTCATGCACAAGTTCATGGGGCTGGTCGATCGCGTGGCGAGCCACACCGAGACAGTTTTGATTACTGGCGAGACGGGAACCGGCAAGGAATTGATCGCGCGGACGATTCACGAGTCGTCGAATCGCAAGAGCAAACCATGGGTCGACATCAATTGCGCGGCGCTGCCGGAGAACCTGGTCGAGAGCGAGCTGTTCGGTTACGAGAAGGGCGCATTCAGCGGCGCGGATTCGTCGAAGCCGGGGCTGTTTGAGCTGGCCGACAAGGGGACGCTGTTTCTGGATGAAATCGGCGAATTGCAGTTGCAAACGCAGGTGAAGCTGCTGCGCGTGCTCGACGGGCATGCGTTTTATCGCCTCGGCGGGCACAAGAAAATCAAAGTGGATGTACGGATCGTTGCCGCGACCAATCAGGATCTGGAAAGCGCGGTGAAGAACAATCGCTTCCGGCAGGATTTGTTTCACCGCCTGGGACAATTTCAGTTGCGGGTGCCGCCGCTGCGCGAGCGGCCCGAAGATATCGTTGCGCTGGCCGAGCACTTCCTGCGGTTGAAGAGTCCGGCAAAGCATTTCTCAACCCAGGCGATTTCGGCGCTGCTGTCGCATGGGTGGCCGGGAAATATCCGAGAGCTGCGCAATCTGGTGGCGAAGATGGCGATGGAATCGCCGGATGAAGAAATTGACTTCAACAAGCTGAGCGCGGCGCTGACGGGCGAGCCGAGCGCGCTGCGGCAGACGGCTTCCATGCCGGTGGGAAATCTCGACAGCATGGAAGAGCAGATGATCATCAAGGCGCTGGAGCGCACGGGTGGGCATCGCACGCAGGCGGCCGAGCAGCTTGGGATTTCGCGGCGGACGCTGAGCCGCAAATTAAAGGAATACAACATCACGTTCGCGCCGGGAGAGACAACGGCTTCGCTGGGATTCATCAGCACGGAGCAGCAGAAGTTTTTCCGCGCGCGGGTGCAGCTTGAGGTGACGATCAGGAATTCCCATGGCGATCAGGCTGTGGTGCAGGGCGTGAACCTGAGCACGGGCGGCATGGGGCTCGATGGCGTGGCGGAGCCGATGAAGTTTTCCGGATTACTGGATGTGAGCTTTATTCTGCCGGAGAGCGAGATTACATTCGAAGCCAAGGCGCGCCTGATGTGGGTGGGCGATGAGGGACGCGTGGGAATTCGATTTGCTGTGATTGAGCCGGCGTTGTTTGAACATCTGCAGCATTGGTCGAACAAGAAGATGAAGGAAGAAGGCTGGGAGTTTCCGGCGTAGCAGTGGCTTGTGGCCAGTGGTCAGTGGCCAGTGGTCGCCTTTCTGAGTCGCTTTCTGGCTACTGCTCGGATCAAGAGTGGTTCTTAGCTGCGCGTTTTTTTGGCGTCATCCCGCTTGTGTCATCCCGAGCAGAGCCGTTTTCAGGCGGAGCGAGGGACCTCCAAACCCAAGGACATTGGAGCGGGTGATCCCTCGGCCCGCGAAGAAAAACGCGGGCTTTCGGGATGACTGCGCTTGTTAGCGCGTGAAATTACTTTGAGAAGTCGGCTGTTCCTACCTTGACTATCGTTCCTCGGCGTGGCGGTTTCTTTTCTGAGTTTTCTTTTTCGTTTTCGCTCTTCTCTGATTGCGTCTCGAGATTTGGTTTTTCCGTCCATATGCCGTAGACGCGGCTGTTGTAGGCGGCCAGGCCGCTGTAGTCTCCGAAGAAAACGTCGCTGGCTTCGAAGGGATTGTCGGTCCAGGCGTAGTTGGTGAAGGTGTGCGCGCCGTCGGTGGAGCGGGCCAGAACTACGATCTGCTTGCGATTCTGCGGGTCGCCGCGACGATCGTAGAAAACTACGTTGACGGAGCCGTCCGTCGGATCGACTGCCAGCCACTGAAAAAATTGTTCGGAGCCGTTGTGGACGGGATCGTTGTTGACGCGCGCGGCTGGACTCCATTTCTTGCCACCATCGGTTGACGTTGAGACGAAGATGTCGAGGTCGCCGTTACGATAGTCGCTCCAGGTGACGTAGAGGCGCTTGGTCTTTGGGTCGATGGCGATTTGCGGGAAGCCGTTGGCGCGCTCGAGCGTCTGCACGGCGAACATGATGGGCGCGGTGCGGATGATGGGCTTGGCGTGGGAAAAAGTTTTTCCGCCGTCGCGCGAGGTGGTCAGCATAATGTCGTTGTCCTGGCTCCAGATAGCGTAGAGCGTGCCGTCGGGGGCAACGACGCCGTCGAAGCCTTCGGCTGCACCGTTGTCGTCGCGCGGCAAGCCGGGGTGGGCGTCGATTTCGATGGGCGCGGACCAGGTCTTTCCATCGTCGGTAGATCGCGAAAGGACCATCTGCGAGTCGGCAATGCGCCAGCGCGTCCAGCCGATGTAGAGATTGCCGGCGAATTTGCCTTTGGTCGTGTCGGCGACGATGTAGGGCTTGTCTTCGAACGGGATGCCGGGTTCGGATTTTTGTTCAGCGACGGGGATGTGATCGGCTTCCCAAGTCTTGCCGCCATCGAGCGAGCGGCGAATGAAGATGCCGTTTCGCGTGGCTCCGTGTGCCCAATAGTTGAAGCTGCCGAGTTTGTCGAAGGCGATGTAGCAGACGAAGGCGTGGCCCTGATTGTCGAAGGTGGCGGAGACGTCGCCGGAGACGCGGTAGTTCTTGGGGTCGACGTTTTCGGCTGGGTGCCAGGAGTGGCCTCCATCTTCAGAATATGACGCGTGGACGTTGTCCTGGAAAACCGCGACTACTTGTTGCGGATTGAGCGGATTCACGGCTATGCCGGGCTCGGTGAAGTAGCCGGGTTCGGGGCTGAGAGTGAAGATTTGGGCCTTGGGGGCTGGAGGGAGCGCTTGGGGGAAGGCTGAGGTGGTCAGGAGTGCGAGGAGTAGCAGGTGTCGGGGCTTAGCTAGCATAGTTAGTCCTTTACGAATTCTTCTGGCGAGCTTTTGCTCGCCGGACGGGCGAGTCGCCCGTCCCCACATGGTTCACTTATGCACATAATGCTGCGCCGCCGGCTATTCCTGCGTCGGCGCCGTAGTGGGCGATTATTAGCGGAATCTCTGACGCGCGCGGGTTTACACACCAGCGAGGGAGGCCTGTTTCTATTTCGCCGAAAAATGGTTGCAGCATGGCCGAGACGCCTCCGCCCATTACGAGCACATCTGGGTCGAGTAGGTCGACGGTGTTGCCGAGCCACACGATCAGTAATTCGGCGGTCTCGTGCAAAACTTCACGCGCGACGGCGTCTCCGAGGGTAAGAGCTTTGCCGACGATTTCGCTGGTGATCGCGGATGGGTCGCCGTTCGCGAGGTCCAGCATGGCAGATTTGCGGGATGAATCGGTGAACTTGCTACGGGCGCGGGCGGCAATGGCCGGGCCAGCGGCTAGCGCTTCGATGCAGCCGAGCTTGCCGCAATTGCAGCGCGGGCCGCGGTAGTCGATGCTAACGTGGCCGCCTTCGGCGGCGGCGCCGGTTTTGCCGTGATAAATCTGGCCGTCGAAAACGATGCCGCTGCCGATGCCGGTGCCAACTGTAGCGTAGAAGACGAAGCGGTAGCCGCGGGCTGCTCCCCACTTAGTTTCGGCCAGCGCGGCGGCGTTGCCGTCGTTGTCGAGCTTGACTGGGACGCGATAGTGCACCGCGATTTTTTCGGCGAGAGGGAAGTTGCGCCAGCAGGGCACGTTTGGGGGATTCAGCACGACGCCGGTTTTGGGGTCGAGCGGGCCGGGGGCGCAGATGCCGATGCTTGCGACTTGATCGGACCAGAGAGATTGGATCGCGCCGAGTACGGCTTGCAATCCCGCGTCGGGCGTGCTGTTGGCGACCATGGGCGCGCGCGATTGCGAGACGATTTTTCCTGCGGGGTCGACAAGGCCGACGGCGACTTTGGTGCCGCCGATGTCGACGCCCATGACCAGTTTTCTAGACGAGTCGCTCATTTTTGATCGGAGAATTCGACTTCAACCGTTTTGATCTCGTAAGGCTTTGTGAGCACGGTCACTGTGTCGTTCTCTACGGTTAGTTTGCCTTCCGGCTTTTCCATCAGGTTTGTTTCTTCCGCCGACTTTGCACTGCGCGGCAGTTGGATTTTCACGTCGCCGGATTTTCCCGCCCACTCGTAGAAGCGCAAGATCAGTGAGTCGTTGTCTTCTGACTTCTTGAGCGCTGAAACAATCACGTTTGGCGATTGCGGCTCGACGAAAGATTTTTGCAGCGGAAGTGCTCCCTGGTGAGTAGTCACCGCGAGACTGAGCAGCCTGTAGTTGAGTTCGTATCCCTGGCGGATGGTCAACGCGTCTTTCCAGTTTCCCGCGTGCGGGTAGAGCGAATAGGTGAACTCGTGGTGGCCTTCGTCGGCGTGGGGATCGGGCCATTCGGGTGAGCGGAGCAGCGAGAGACGGAGCACGTTGCCCTTGGCGTCGTAGCCATACTTGCAATCGTTGAGCAGGCTGAAGCCGTGCGTGGCGTCGGAGATGTCGGCCCAGCGTTGGGCTGGGACTTCAAATTGCGCCTGTTCGGCGGGCGTGTTGCGCGTGGTTGGACGCTCGACCGAGCCGTAGGGAATTTCGTACGTCGCTTTGTCGCTGTGGGCGCTGACCGGGAAGGCGACTTTGAGCAAGATGTGCTTTTCGTGCCATTCAGTTTGCATCTTCACGTCGACGCGGGTTGCTCCAGCGTAAAGAATCACATCGCGCACGAAAGTTGAGTTCTGGAAGTGATTTTTGATTTCGATGACCGCGCGCAGGGGGCCGCTCTCGATCAGTTTGACTTCGTCGGCTTGGTCGAGATCCCAGTGCTGTTTTTCGAAGTCGGCGTCGATGTTCCATGCGTCCCATTGCTTGGGCTTGTCGACGAAGGTTTGCAGCAGGTTGCCGCATGTTGTGTTCTTGGGGCCTCCGGTGTCGGTTTCTGCGGGCGCTAGTGCTTCGGTGTTGTCGCGCTTGTCGAAGAGGCTGGTCATGCATCCGGTTTTTGCGTCGATCTTCACGCGGAGGAATTCGTTCTCGAGCGTGTCGTCGGTGGCTTTGAGCATGGAGTGAACTTGCGCCGGCGCGGTCGCTGCGCGAACGAAGTAGATCTGATATCCGAGCGATGGCACGTGGGAGACGAGCAGAAATCTTGCTCGGTGCGTTTCAGGATCCATCGAGAGGAGTTGCGTCTCTACGGGTTTGCCGGCGCCGTCGACTACTTCGATTTGCTTTGCCGGGGCGGGCAACTGCGCGTCTTGTTCGGTGACGTCGGTACGGGGCCACGAGAGCGGATTGAAGAGCATGAGCGGCACGCCATCGGCTTGCGTGTTGACGTGGGCGGCAATTTCGCGCAGCGAGCCCATCATAACTTCAAAGGCTCTGCGGTCGACGCTTTCCAGATTGCGCTTGGCGTCGAGATAATTCACGGCAATGCCGGAGCCCGGCATGATGTCGTGGAAGTGATCGAAGAGCAGGTCTTTCCACGTGTCCTGCATATTTTCCTGCGGATAACTGCGGCCGAAGAGCGATGCCAGCGCTGCGGTTTTCTCGGCGTTGAGGACGCGCTCTTCGCTGCGGCGGATGCGGCGCTTGGTTTCAGCCTGCGTGGTGAAGACGCCGCGGTGATATTGGAAGTAGAGTTCACCGTCCCAGGTGGGAACCTGCATGGTGGGAAGCTTCTTTTCCATGTCGGCGAAAAAGTCGCGGGCGAAGCTGAATTCGAGCTTGGGGAAAACTGCCTCGGGTGCGCGGAGTTGCTCGGCGTGATCGAGCATGACGCGCGTGGGTCCGCCGCCGTGGTCGCCTACGCCGTAGAGGTGCATCATCTCGGGACGGTCGGGAATTTTGGGGCCGTAGATCGAGGGCATCCAGACGGAGATTTGCTGGCCGAGCGGCTCGGCGTCGATCGGGTCGGCGTAGTCGTGCGGGAAATACGTGAGGAGCTTGCTGCCGTCGGGCGCCTGCCACCAGAAAAATTTGTAGGGGAAAGTGGTGAATTCGTGCGTCCACATTAGTTTCTGGGTCACGAAATAATCCATGCCGGCGCGCTTGTAGATTTGCGGGAGCTGGTAGTTGTAGCCGAAGGAGTCGGGGTTCCAGCCGATTTTTACGTCGACGCCGAAATTTTTCTGGAAATATCTTTTGCCCACGAGAATCTGACGCACGAGCGATTCGCCGTCGGGCATGTTTAGATCGGGTTCGACCCACATGCCGCCGATGATTTCCCAGCGGCCTTCTTTCACGCGCTGCTCAATCTGCTTGTAGATGTCGGGATATTTTTCCTGCATCCACTCATATGTACGGGCCGACGACATGGTGAATTTGAAGTCGGGATATTCGCGCATGAGATCGATCACGCTTTGGAAAGTGTTGCGGACGACTTCAACGGTTTCGGTCCAGGGCCAGAGCCAGGCCATGTCGATGTGCGAGTTGCCGATGATGCGCACGGTGAACTGCTGCAGAAAGGGCTTGAGTTCTTCGAGTTTGGCGTGAGCTTTGGTGAGCGAGGCGTTGAATGCGGCCTGATCGCCTTTTTCAAGCGGAGTGAAATCGATGGCGGCGATGGCGGCGTCGAGGAGTTGCTGGCGCTGCGCGCGGCCGTCTTCATAGGCGTTGATGATGGGGCGGTTGGCGATAATTTCGGTGCGCAGAAATCCTGGATCGGGTCGCGAGGGCGTTTCGAGGGAGAGTTCGCTGTGGAAGAATTCGATCTGTACGTTGTCTTCGGTGACGACGCGGGCGGCGATGAGAAATTTTTGTCCGGGCTGGGCGTTTTCGCTGAGCACGAAGGGGCGGATGTCGTCGTCGCTGCCGCGATAGACGATTGCGCCGCTGGAAAAGACGGTGATCATCAGGCTGCCGGGACTGCCGAAGCGCAGGTCGAGCCAGACTTTTGAACCCTGCACCGCGTAGCCATTGATCTTTTCTGGAATCTGGACCCAGCGGCGGAAAACGTGCGTACCGTTCCAGTGTTGCTCGTCGGCATGGCCGCCGCCGCCGCCGTTGGCGTTTTTCACGTGGGCGACTTCCCAGCTCGAATCGTTGAGGCTGGGGTCTTCGGGGTGGGGGATGTCGGTTTGTACGCGCCATTCGGGTTCGGTTTGGTGCGTGAGTGACTGCAGGCGGTCGAGCGTGGGCTTGTACGGATCGGGGGAAGTTTGAGCGGCTGCAATGGATGCGATAAATAGAAAAGCGAGCGACACGAAAACGGCAAAACGCTTCATCTGGGGCACCTTTCCAGAAAAAACTTGTTTCAGAAGCTATGGTGATTAGGACATGAAAGAGTATCACTCAACAGATGTTCAGGAAACCTAAGTCGCTGATTCTACAGTGCTGGCGCGGGTTTTGGATGGCTTTGAAAAAAATCTGATTCTTTCGATTCGAAATTTGAATCCAAGATGTGACGAAAAGTAAGTTGACGGCATGAGCCGTTCGACATAGAATCCACCTCGAATGTTGGCGATCTCCAATTTCCGCGTTATGTGCTGTTGCATCTGTTGTTGTTGTTGCGGATGCGTGCGCTCTGGCGCGGGGAGGCTGCTGACTTAGAAATACCTTCATAGCACAGCACTCAAATCACCCACCGCCAGAGAGATCTGGCGGTGGGTTTTTTATTGCGCAAATCGAGCTCAACGAATGGCTTAACTGAAATGACAACAAACACGGCCAATCCGGGAACAGCAGTGAAAGAGACAACGGCGCAGCGGGTCGAGCGGCTCAAGCGGGCAAGTAATCCGTGGGATGGGCTCGACGAAATTCGGCGCTTTGCGCGCGAAGGCTTCGGGGCGATTCCGGCGGAGTGGATTGGGACGTATTTCCGTTGGTGGGGCGTTTACACGCAGGGCGACGGCGCGGGCGTGACCGGAGGCAAGGGAGGAGTCGGAAAAGCGCTGCAGCGTTTCATGGTGCGGATCCGAATTCCGAATGGAATGATGAGCTCCCGCCAACTGCGCACCATCGCAGACCTTACCCGCCTGCACGCCAACGGAATTGCCGATCTCACCGTTCGCCAAAATATCCAACTGCATTGGGTCACGATTGAATCGCTGCCGGAAGTGCTCGACGGCCTGTGGCAAGTCGGACTGAATACGACCGGCGCTTGCGGCGACGTGGTGCGCAACGTCACGGGCTGCCCGGTTGCCGGAGTCGATCACGACGAAATCGTCGACGCTTCGCCGCTGGTGCATGAAGTTTCGCAGTTACTCGCCGGGAACAGCGAGTTCTACAACCTGCCGCGCAAATTCAAGATTTCCATCGCAGGCTGCCGCAGCTGGTGCTCATATCCGGAGATCAATGATGTTGGGCTGACGGCGATTGAGCGGACAGTCGGCGGAAAAAAAGAAATTGGATTTTCGTTGCGCGTAGCCGGTGGCTTATCGGCTGAGCCGTTCCTGGGCGCGCGGCTGAACGCGTTTGTGCGCTGGAACCAGGTTGTGCCCGTGGTGAAGGGAATTGCCGAGTTGTTCCGCGACTCCGACGTGTTGCGCGAGCACCGCGAGCGGGCGCGGATGAAATTTCTTTTCCTGCGTGAGGGATGGACGGCTGAACGTTTCCTCGGCGAGTTGGAAGAGCGAATTGGATTCAAACTGGATCCTGCCGTGGAAGAGCACGCGCCGGAAGATGTGTATCGCGATCACGTCGGGATTCACGCGCAGAAGCAGTCTGGCTTGTCGTATGTCGGCGCGGTGGTTCTGCGCGGGCGTATTAGTGCGGAGCAGATGCAGGCTGCTGCCGATCTTGCCGAGCGCTACGCGGGCGGCGAGTTGCGTGCGACTAACATGCAGAACCTGATCGTGGCGAATGTGCCGACGATCAACGCGGATTCACTGGCCAAGGACCTCGACGCGATTGGATTGAAGGTGGGTGGCTCGGCGTTCTCCCGCGGAATCGTGGCGTGCAGCGGCACAGAATTCTGCAAACTGGCGATCACCGAAACCAAAGCGTTCTCGCGTTGGCTGGCTGAGGAGTTGGAAGAGCGGCTGCCGGGTTTCGATCAGCACCTCAAGCTGCACGTGACCGGATGCCCCAACAGCTGCGGCCAGCATTGGATTGCCGACATCGGCATTGAAGGCAAAAAGATAAAAGTTCAGAACCAAATGGTCGACGCGTACTACTTCTGCGTGGGCGGCGCGCTCGGATTGCATCAGGCCACGGCACGGCCGATCGGGTATCGCTGCCCCGCGACAGAAGTGCCGGCGGCGCTGGAGCGGTTGCTGGGACAGTACTTGGCCGAGCGCGAACCGGGCGAGAATCTGCGGCGCTTTTTTGCGCGGCATAGCGACACGCAGCTTCGCGAATTTTTAGCTGGCAAATTTTTGCCGGCAGTTGCACGAGATCTGCCCTCCCCGCGAGATCTGGCGCAAGCAGGAGGTATTGGTGACTAACTTATTTGGGATGTTCGTGAAACTTGAAGGTCGACGCGTGCTCGTGGTTGGAGCCGGGAAGGTCGGCGAACCGAAGGTCGCCGGGCTGCTTGAAACCGGAGCATTGGTGCGCGTGGTGGCGATGGAGGCAACGCAGAACGTACGCGAGTGGGCGCGCGCGGGAAAGGTCGAACTGGAATTGCGCGCTTTCTCACCCGACGATCTGGCAGGCGTGTTTCTCGCAGTGGTCGCGACGAATTCGCACAGTCTGAACGTCCGCATTTACAACGAGGCGCAGCGGCGAAACGTTTTGTGCAACGTGGTGGATGTTCCCGATCTCTGCGACTTTTTTTATCCCGCCGTGGTGCGCCGTGGCGACTTGCAGATCGCGATCTCTACGGCGGGGCAGAGCCCGTCACTGGCGCAGAAGATTCGGCAGCAGCTGGAAAAACAATTTGGCCCGGCGTACGCCGCGTGGGTGGCGGAGCTGGGAGAGACTCGACGCATGATCCTGGCCAGCGATCTGGACAAGCAGCGAAAACTGGATTTGCTGCACTCGCTGGCCAGCCGGGAGGCGCTGGAAGCGGCCATGGCCGAGGCTTCGCAACTCGCGGTGCAAGGAGAGCAGGCGTGAAGGGGAAAGTTATTTTGGTCGGCGCGGGGCCGGGCGATCCGGAGTTGCTGACGGTGAAGGCTCTGCGCGCGATTGAGAGCGCCGATGCCGTGCTGTATGACGATCTGGTTTCGCCGGAGATTTTGCGGCTGATTCCATCGAGCGTGCAGCTGCTTGACGTGGGAAAGCGCAGCGGCGCCAAGAAGATTCGTCAAGAAGAGATCAATTTCCTGATGATTGCTCTGGCCGAGCAGGGCTTGCGCGTGGTGCGGCTGAAGAGTGGCGATCCCTTGATCTTCGGGCGTGCGGGGGAAGAGATCGAGGCTCTGAGAAAAGCTGGGATCGAGTGCGAGGTCATTCCGGGAGTGAGTGCCGTTTTGGGCGCGGCGGCGGCGACTCAGATTCCTTTAACGCATCGGCATATCTCGTCGGCCCTAGTATTGATTACAGCGCATCTGGCTTCAGACAGCGAGGCCGCCGACTGGAGCAAGCTGGCGGGCAGCGGCGCGACGCTGGCGATCTACATGCCGGGCCGCGAGCATGGTGATCTCGCAACCAAATTGATGAATGCCGGACTAGCGACTGAAACACCGTGCGCCATTATTTCGCGCGCAACGACTCCACATCAGCAAACGCATGTCACGACTTTGGCAAAGTTGCCAGAAGCGCCGCAGTTGCCAGCGCCGACTCTGCTGGTTGTCGGGGATGTTGTAGGTCTGGCCGAACCCGATGGGTTGGCTCGCGAGTTAGCCCTCCCTGTCTCAGCAACTCGCGAGCCAGGGTCCCCTGCGTATTCGCAAATTGAAGGAAGCGAGGAATCACAGGCGTGAGAAATGAAGACGAGACGCAGGATCAAATGGCAAGCGCGCAGGCTGCCGGCGTGCAAAGCGCAGCCGAGAGCTGGACGCCGCAGCGCACGCTGAACTGGGCCTTTGACACCTTCGGCAAGGGCGTGGCGATTTCGTCGGCGTTCGGTGCTGAGGGCATGGTGCTGATCGATATGGCATCGCGGCTGCGCAAGAATTTTCGGCTGTTCACCATCGATACCGAATTTCTTTTTCCCGAGACTTATAACCTGATGGACCGGATCGAGGAGAAGTACGGGATCACGATCGAAAAGGTGTATTCGCTGCTCTCGCCGGACGAGCAGGAGCGGACGCAGGGAGAGGCGCTCTGGAGCCGAGATCCCGACTCCTGCTGCAATTTGCGGAAGGTTGAACCGCTGCGGCGGAAGCTGGGCGAATTAGATGCGTGGATTACGAGCATTCGCCGCGATCAGACTTCGGCGCGGGCGGCCGCGCACCGCGTGGAGTGGGATGCGAAGTTCGGGTTAGTGAAAGTGAATCCCATTGTGGATTGGAGTTCGAAGCAGGTGTGGCGTTACATCCACGATCACGACGTGCCTTACAACGAACTGCACAATCAGGATTATCCGAGCATCGGTTGCACGCATTGCACGCGAGCGGTGAGACCCGGAGAGGATCCACGTGCAGGGCGCTGGCCGGGATTTGCGAAGACCGAGTGCGGGTTGCATATTATTGAGCCGGTTCCGAATGGACTGGGGCAGGTGAAGGCGGCGAAGTTTGGGGACTGATTGTGGAGGGGCGGACGCATTCGTCCGTCCCGGGTAACAGAATTGTTGGGAGAGTTGTGGCGCTCCTTCCGCGGACGAATGCGTCCGCGGCTCCATTCCGAGCTGGAGTTAACCAGCCTGGCAATAGGCGGTCGAGATTCCTCCCCAGTCGCTCAAGCGCTCCTGCTGCGGGAAAAATAGCGCGTGCAGGCGTTGCACGGACTCCTCGACTCTTTCCTCTTCCACCAGAAATGAAATCGTGCGCTCGGATGCGCCCTGGCATACGACCCGAGCGCTCAGATCGGAAACTGCGGCGAACGCGCGGTGGGCGATGTCAGGCTGGCGGCGAATGTTTTCTCCCACCAGGCACACCAGAGCTTTGTGATTCTCCCAGCGGACGCGAGCGACATTTTCAAGATCGGCCGCGGCGGCGGGCAAGGTTGAGGTTGCGCCAACCACGAGTGAAATGTGGCCGAGCGAAGTTGCCATGAGATCGACCGGGCAGGAGTGACGGTAGAAAACGTCATAAACGGCTCGCAACAGCGCAGAATTGACCGCCTGCGCGGAGTCGATCTCGACTGAAGCGACATTTCTTTTGGAGGTAATCGCGCCCACGAGTTGGCCGGTGCGGGCGCGGGCCAGAATTTCAGTGCCGTCGCCCTCGGGGTTCCTCGAATTCAGCACATAGACCGGAATGTTTTCGCGCATGGCGGGCGCGAGCGTCGCCGGGTGCAGCACTTTTGCGCCGAAGTGCGCGAGTTCGGCGGCTTCGTCAAAGCTCATCTTGCGAATGACGCGCGCGTCAGGGCAGAGCTTGGGATCGGCGGTCATGACACCGTCGACGTCGGTCCAGATTTCGATGCGCGATGCGCCCAGCGCCGCGCCAAGAATGGCCGCGCTGAAGTCCGACCCGCCACGGCCGAGCGTGGTGGGAACACCGTCGGCGGTTGCGGCGATGAAGCCGCCGAGCACAGGAATTTGGCCCGATTCGAGGAGCGGAACGAGTAAATCGCGCGACTGCAGGTTGGTTTCGTCCCAGAGCGGGCTGGCTTGGCCGTGTTTGGCGTCGGTCACGATGCAGCGGCGGGCGTCGATGTGTGCGGCATGGACTCCAGCTGCACTGAGCGCGGCTTGCACAACATGGGACGAGAGGCATTCTCCGAAGCCGAGAAGGCGATCCTGCAATCCAATGTCGAGTTGGCGCGAGCGTTCAAGATGGAGCAGCAGAGCCTCGAGTTCGCGAAACTCCTTGCGCAGTTCTTGTTCGAGAGCCGGAAGGGCGGCGTGCTCGACGAGTTCGTCCGCGATTTTCTCGTAACGGACGTAGATGTTTCGAGCGGTCGCCAAAGCTGCGCCGAGATGGCCGGCTGAGGCTGCGCGTCCGGCCTCGAGAAGTTGGTCGGTGACTCGCGCCAGCGCGCTGACGACGATCACGAGTTGGCTGTCTCCTTTACTGCGCACAATGCCGATGACGCGCCGAATGGCAACGGCATCTTCCACCGACGTACCGCCGAACTTCATGACTACCAGTTCATCGCTTTCATCAAATCTGCTTTGTCGCTGCCCCGCCGCCATAACATCCCCCATTTACTGAGTGTCAGAATTCGGGCAAAGAAAAACCCACCGCCAGATTGCTTCTGGCGGTGGGCTCGGTTGAAACTTAACTATGAGTGCTTTACTTCATCCGATCCCGTCCTCCAGAAGACACGTAATTCGTGTCGACATTGTTGTGCCTGTCGATGTAATTCGCTTGGCCTTCTGGATGGTCGAGGTCATAAACGTGAAAAGTACTGATAGAGAGTAGCTTTGGGCGGAGGCAAGGGGAAATTCAAAATTTCGATGAGAATTATCGAAAAAGCAGGCGGCTGTCACTCCGACAGGCCGCGCTTTTCTTTGTAGGCGGAGGAGCCTCCAACACACGCACCATATGAGCGGGAGATCCTTCGCTCCGCCTGAAAGGCGGCTACGCTCAGGATGACACCGAGGTTTCAGGATAGACGGCTAGGCTTCGTTCTTCTTGAGGTTAGTCGCGAGTTGACGCAACAACGCGATAAACGCCGCAGTGGCTACTGAGAGTGTGCGGTCGCGGCGATAGGCCAGTCCGAGTTCGCGGTAGAGTTCGGCGTCTTCCAGATCGATCAACTTGACCCGGCCGGCGTCGACCTCGTCGCGTGCGAACGAGGCGCTGATGAGCGAAACGCCGAGGTCGGCGGCGACGAAGCTTTTGATCATGCCGATGCTGGGAAGCTCCATGCGTATCTGCAGTTGCGGGTTGTAGGGACGGAACAGCTTGTCGAGCAGACGGCGGGTGTGGCCGGTTTTCGGGAAGAGCAGCGGATGCTTCACGACTTCGCTGACTGGAACCACTTTCATCTTGGCCAGCGGATTTTTCGGGCTGACCATCAGCATCAGTTTGTCGCGGAAGATGGGCTGAATCTTCAGGCTAGGCGAGGTAATGGGCAAGGTCAGAACTCCGACTTCGACCTGGCCATTTTCCAGCTTTTCCACAATTTTGTAGCTGAAATTGCGGTAAATGCTGATCTGGACCGGCGGATAGCGGCGGCAGTACTCGGCGAAGACTTCAGGTAGAACGTACAGGCAAGTCGCTTCGTTAGCACCCACGCGCAGCGTGCCGCGCGGCGTGCCGCTGTGATCTGCAACAGCGACCAGAGATTCGTCGCGCAGCGCTTTCATGCGCTCGGCGTATTCGTAGAAGACCTGGCCGGCGGGAGTGAGCTTGACGGTCTTGCCGGAGCGGTCGAGCAGTCGGTCCCCATATTCCTGTTCGAGTTGGCGGATTTGCGCGCTGACCGCCGACTGCGAGCGGAAGACCTTCTCGCCCGCGCGCGAAAAGCTGCCCTGACGGGCGACCTCGAGAAAGGTGACGAGCTGATCGAAGTCCATGTGTGTTTGCAGCAGATTATAACGGAGTTACTTGAAATCTTCGTGAATTACCCGACATGGAATGGCGCATAACCGGTCCTGAAATTTTCATACCTTGCATCGAAATTCTGCATTGTACTTTCGCGTGGCATCGACGCTATTAAAGTAGAGGGCGAAAATCTCTCCCTGAGTAGAACTGCGCCGCAGTCACTCCTCACGGCGCGCCCCAATTGACATAAGAGGATGGTTGCTGGACGAGGTCCTGTCCGACGAGGTCCATGACGACACGTCTCAATCCGAAGAACGGCTTGCCTCCTGCGCAGGGTCTCTACGACCCGGCGCATGAGCACGACGCGTGTGGCATTGGATTTGTCGCGAGCATCAGCGGGCAGAAGAGCCATGCCATTATTCAAAAGGGCATTCAGGTTCTTCTGAACCTGGCGCACCGCGGCGCTTGCGGATGCGATCCCGAGACCGGCGACGGCGCCGGCGTTCTGATTCAGATTCCACACAAATTTCTGGCGCGCGAGTGCGAGAAGCTGGGATTCAAACTTCCTGAGCCGGGGAAATACGGCGTCGGCATGACGTTTCTGCCGGTGGAGAAGCATCCGCGGCTGCAGAGCGAGGGAATTCTCGAACGCATTGTTAAGGAAGAGGGCCTGGCGCTGTTGGGCTGGCGCGATACGCCGGTCTATGCGTCGGCGATTGGGCGCGTAGCGCGAGCATCGCAGCCTTACATTCAACAGATATTTGTTGGTGCGCCAGAAGGCATGGACGAAGACGCTTTCGAGCGAAAGCTTTACGTCGTGCGCAAGCGCGCGGAGAATGAAATTCGCGAAGCCGGCGTGGAAGACTCGGAGATGTTTTACATTCCGTCGCTTTCGTGCCGGACAATTGTCTATAAAGGGTTGCTGCTGGCGCCGCAGATCACGAATTTCTACCGCGAGCTGTCCGATCCGGAGGCGGTCAGCGCGCTGTGCCTCGTCCACCAGCGTTTCTCGACGAATACGTTTCCGAGTTGGCAGCGGGCGCATCCGTACCGCTATGTCGCGCACAATGGCGAGATCAATACGCTGCGCGGCAACGTGAACTGGATGCAGGCCCGACAGTCGCTGCTGAAGTCACCGTTGTTTGGCGAGGACTTGAAGAAGCTGTATCCGATCATCGCGCCCGACGGTAGCGACTCGGCGAACTTCGACAATGCAGTCGAGTTGCTGCTGCAAGCCGGGCGCAGTCTGCCACATGTGATGGCCATGCTGATTCCGGAGGCGTGGGCGGGGAATCCGCACATGAAGCCGGAGAAGCGGGCGTTCTACGAATATCACGCCTGCCTGATGGAGCCGTGGGATGGGCCGGCGGCGATCGCATTTACCGACGGCCGCGTGATCGGAGCAACGCTTGATCGCAACGGCCTGCGACCGGGGCGATACGTGGTGACGCACGATGACCTCGTGGTCATGGCATCCGAAGCGGGCGTGCTCGACATCGCGCCGGAGCAGGTGAAGCGCAAAGGCCGGTTGCAGCCGGGAAAGATGTTCCTGGTCGATACGGTCGAGGGCCGGATCATCTCCGACAAAGAAATCAAGCAGACGCTGGCCGCACAGCAGCCTTACGCGGAGTGGCTGACAGAAAATCAGATCACGATCGATCAACTGCCTGATCCGACGCGCATGCATCATCCGGACGCGGAGACTTTGCTGCGCCGGCAGCGCGCGTTTGGCTATAGCGACGAAGACTTGCGGATGATTCTTGCGCCCATGGCGCAGAAGGGCGAAGAACCGATCGGTTCGATGGGCACTGATACGCCGCTGGCGTGCCTTTCCGGCAAGCCGCAGTCGCTGTTCAATTATTTCAAGCAGCTTTTCGCCCAGGTGACGAATCCGCCGATCGATCCCATTCGCGAAGAGATGGTGATGTCGCTGATCAGCTACATCGGCAGCGAGCGCAACATTCTGGATGAAGCGCCGGAAAACTGCCACATGCTGAAGCTGGCGCATCCGCTGCTGACGAATCGCGAACTGGAGAAGCTGCGCCGCGTTTCAAATCGCGACTTGCTGGCCACCACGCTGCCGGCCTTGTTCCGCTCGGCGGATGGCGAGGCCGGGCTGACACGCGCACTCGATGAACTGTGCCGGACCGCCTCACGCGCGGTGAAGGCGGGATACTCGCTGCTGATTCTTTCCGACCGCGGCGTCGACAAAGATTACGCGCCGATCCCGTGCCTGCTGGCGCTGGCTGCCGTTCACAATCTCCTGGTGCGCGAAGAGACGCGTACGCAAGTTGCGCTGATCACTGAATCCGGTGAGCCGCGCGAGGTCATGCATTTCGCACTGCTCAGTGGATACGGCGCTAGTGCGATCAATCCGTATCTGGCGCTCGAAAGCGTGGAAGACCTTGCCTGGCGCGGCGAGCTGGGCGAGAGCGTTACTCCCGAAATCGCGGTGAAGCATTTCCTGAAGGCGATTAAGAAGGGCCTGCTTAAGACTTTTTCGAAGATGGGGATTTCGACCCTGCAGAGCTACCAGGGCGCGCAGGTATTCGAGGCAATCGGACTGAACAAAGACTTGATCGATGCCTATTTCGCCGGTACGACGTCGCGGCTCGAAGGCATTGGATTGTCGGTCCTCGCAAACGAGGCGCAGTTGAAGCATGAATACGCCTTCCGGCCACTGACCGAATTTGAAACGGAGCTTTCGGTCGGCGGTGTCTATCACCAGCGCGTGAATGGCGAGTATCACCTGCTGAATCCGGGGACGATCAGCAAGCTGCAACATGCGGTGCGTCAGGACAGCTTCAAGACGTTTCAGGAGTACACGGACCTCATCGACAAGCAGAGCACGAATCTGTGCACGCTGCGCGGGTTGATGAAGCTGAAGAAGAGCGAGACGCCGATTCCAATTGAAGAAGTGGAGTCTGCCAAGGAAATCGTCAAGCGCTTCACGACGGGCGCAATGTCGTTTGGATCGATCAGCAAGGAAGCGCACGAGACGCTGGCGATTGCCATGAACCGCATCGGCGGCAAGTCGAATACGGGCGAGGGCGGGGAAGACGAAGAACGCTTCAAGCCGGATGCGAACGGGGATTTGCGGCGCAGCGCGGTGAAGCAGGTCGCTTCAGCGCGCTTTGGCGTGACCGCGAATTATCTGGTCAACGCCGACGAGTTGCAGATCAAGATGGCCCAAGGCGCGAAACCCGGCGAGGGAGGCCAGCTTCCGGGGCACAAGGTCGACGATGTCATTGCGCGGCTGCGGCATTCGATTCCGGGCGTGGGGCTGATATCGCCTCCACCGCATCATGACATTTATTCGATCGAAGATTTGGCGCAGCTGATTTATGACCTGAAAAATGTTAATCCTCATGCGCGGATTGCGGTAAAGCTGGTTGCCGAGGTTGGCGTGGGCACGGTTGCGGCCGGTGTCGCCAAGGCTCATGCGGACGTCGTGCTGATCAGCGGAGACTCGGGCGGGACGGGCGCCTCTCCGCTGAGTTCGATCAAGCATGCCGGCATCCCGTGGGAGCTTGGTTTGGCGGAGACGCAGCAAGTTCTGCTGCTGAACGATCTTCGCAGCCGCATCCGTGTGCAGACTGACGGGAAGTTGCAGACTGGGCGCGATGTGGTGATTGCGGCGCTGCTCGGAGCAGAAGAGTTTGGCTTTGCCACGACGCCACTGATTGCCATGGGCTGCATCATGATGCGCAAATGCCATCTGAATACTTGTTCCGTGGGTATCGCGACGCAGGATCCCGTGTTGCGCAAGCAGTTCCAGGGGCAGCCGGAGCACGTCATCAACTTCTTCTTCTTTCTTGCCGAACAGGTGCGGCAGTACATGGCGGAGCTCGGATTCCGCACGGTCGATGACATGGTCGGGCGCGTTGACATGCTCGACGTGGAAGATGCTGCGTCCTATTGGAAGGATCACTGGAAGGCGCGCGGGCTGGACTTTTCGGCGATTCTCTACGATCCGCCGGTGCCCTCGCGCGTAGCGCGTCGGCGCATTCACGAGCAGGATCATGGGCTGGAGCAGGCGCTCGACCACAAGATTCTGGGGCAGGTGCGCGAGACCTTGAAGACGCTGGCGCCGATCGAAGTGAAATTTCCGGTGCGCAACATTCATCGCTCGGTGGGCACGATGCTGAGCGGGGAGATTGCGCGGCGCTACGGCTCGACTGGGTTGCCGGTGGATACGGTGCATGTGTCGCTCGAAGGGTCGGCGGGGCAGAGCCTCGGCGCGTTTTTGGCCAAAGGTGTCACGCTGGTGCTTGAAGGCGAGGCCAACGACTACGTGGGCAAAGGATTATCGGGCGGCAAGCTAGTCGTGCATCCGCCGCGAGGCTCCCGCTTTGCTCCGGAAGAAAACATCATCATCGGTAACGTTGCGCTTTACGGCGCCACGAGCGGCGAGGCGTTCTTCAACGGAATGGCCGGGGAACGCTTCGCCGTTCGCAACTCGGGTGCGACAGCGGTGGTCGAGGGAGTGGGTGACCACGGCTGCGAGTACATGACGAACGGATTGGTCGTCGTGCTCGGCTCATGCGGCAGAAACTTTGCGGCGGGCATGAGCGGCGGCATCGCGTATGTATTCGACGAGCGCGGAGACTTCGCGGAGAAACGCTGCAATCTAGAATCGGTCGATCTTGAGCCGCTGCTCGAACCCAAGGATGTGCAGACGGTGCGCGGGCTGGTCATGCGACATCTTGAACTGACCGGGAGCCGGCGCGCCAAGTGGATCATCGACAACTGGCGCGACGCGGTGCAGCGCTTCGTCAAAGTATTTCCGCATGAGTACAAGCGCGTGCTGGGTGTCCGCAGGAACGATCAGGCACCGCTTGCTGCTGAACCGGCGACTGTGCTGGCGCATGCCGCCCAGGTCGCGGACGAGGTGCGGCATGGGTAAAACCACAGGCTTCATCGATTACTCGCGGGAGTTGGCGCCGCGCCGCCCCGTGCTCGAGCGTGTGAATGATTGGTTCGAGATCTACCAGGATTTTCCCGAGGACCAGTTGCGCAAGCAGGGCGCGCGCTGCATGGATTGCGGCGTGCCCTTCTGCCAGACCGGATGCCCAGTCAACAATCTCATTCCTGACTGGAACGATTTGGTCTATCGCGGGCGATGGAAAGATGCGGTGCGGCAATTGCACGCGACCAACAATTTTCCTGAGTTCACAGGACGGATTTGTCCCGCGCCGTGCGAGGCGTCGTGCGTGCTGGGGCTGACCGCGCCGCCGGTCACGATCAAGCAGAACGAGAAAAACATTATTGAGCGGGGATTTCTGGAGGGATGGATTCATCCCGAGCCGCCGAAGCATCGCAGCGGCAAGAAAGTCGCCGTTGTTGGATCAGGACCGGCTGGGCTTGCAGCCGCACAACAGCTTTGCCGGGCGGGCCACGCTGTAACGGTATATGAAAAAAATGATCGCATCGGCGGATTGCTGCGCTATGGAATTCCGGAGTTCAAGCTGGAGAAGCACATCATCGACCGACGGCTCGATCAGATGTCGGCCGAGGGCGTGAAGTTTGTCACGAACGCCGACGTGGGGAAGAACATCGACGTTGAACAGTTGCGGCGCGAAAACGACGCGATCGTTCTGGCGGGCGGGTCGGAGCAGCAGCGCGATTTGAAGATTCCGGGGCGTGAACTGAAGGGAATTCATTTCGCGATGGAGTTCTTGCCGCAGCAGAACAAGCGCTGCCATGGCGATGCGCTCGATTCGGCCCTCGATATTCTGGCGTCCGGAAAGCGTGTTGTCATCATCGGCGGCGGCGACACTGGCGCCGACTGCCTCGGTACGTGCCATCGCCAGAAGCCGCTTTCGGTGCATCAGTTTGAAATCATGCCCAAGCCGCCCGACGAGCGCTCGGCGCAAACGCCGTGGCCGCTGTGGCCGATGCAGTTGCGCACGGAAGCCGCGCACGAGGAAGGCGGCATCCGCGACTGGAGCATCGCGACCACGAAATTTACCGGCGAAAATGGCTCCGTCCAGCAGCTTCATGCTGTCAGGGTCGGCCCTCCCCCGAAGTTTGAGCCGATCGCGGGCAGCGAGTTCACAATGGACGCCGATCTGGTTCTGATTGCCATGGGATTCCTCGGGCCGGTGCGGAATGGCATGATCGAGCAATTCGGCGTGCAACTCGATAATCGGGGCAATGTGGCGACCGATGAGAATTACATGTCGTCGGTGCCCGGCGTATTCGCAGCAGGCGACATGCGGCGCGGCCAGTCGCTGGTGGTGTGGGCAATTTCTGAAGGCCGCAAGGCGGCGGCTTGCGTCGATTCTTATTTGAAGGCCCAGCCTGCGCTGTCTCTGGGGCCACAAGTTTCCTCGGTACGGCAGATCGCCTCCTGATGGCCGCAAAACCATCTACCACGAAGGACACAGAGGTTCACGAAGGAAAATCTGAGGTGAAATCCTTCGTGAAACTCCGTGTTCTTCGTGGTTGCTGCTTTTAATCCGGTAAGATGATCGCGCCATCATCATGATCCAACTTTCCGACATCGAGGACGCGCTGAACCGCATCCGCTCCGACATCCGCGTTTCGCCTTGCACGCACTCGGAGACGTTTTCCGGGCTTACCCAGAATTCCATTTTTCTCAAGCTCGACAACCAGCAGCGTACCGGCGCGTTCAAAGAGCGTGGAGCGCTGAACAAGCTGCTCACGCTGACTGCGGACGAACGAAGTCACGGAGTAATTGCCGCTTCCGCCGGCAATCATGCGCAAGGCGTCGCTTATCACGCGGGGCATCGCGGCATTCACGCGCGGATTTTTATGCCGCTGCCGACGCCGCTCACCAAGGTTTCTTCGACGCGTGCCTATGGCGCGGAAGTTGTGCTGCACGGCGCAAATTACGACGAAGCGTATGAAGCGGCGGTAAAGAATGGGCGGGAGCATCATCTGACACTGATCCATGCCTTTGACGACGAGGCCGTGATTGCCGGGCAGGGAACATTGGGGCTGGAGATTCTCGATCAACATCCTGACATCGAGGCGATTGTGGCTCCGATTGGCGGCGGAGGGTTGATCGGGGGCATCGCCTGCGCCGTAAAGGAGACCAAGCCGGCAGTCAAAGTTTTTGGCGTGCAGCCCGCCAGGATTCCGTCGATGAAGGCTGCCGTGGAGGAGGGCAAGCCGGTCACTTTGAATTCGGCCAAGACGATCGCGGACGGAATCGCAGTGCGGCGCGCGGGAGATCGCACGCTGCCGCTCGTGCAGAAGTATGTCGACGACATCGTGACGGTGGAAGAGGAAGAGATTGCCAACGCGATCCTGTTGCTACTGGAGCGCGAGAAGACTTTGGCGGAAGGTGCGGGAGCGGCGGCCATCGCGGCTGTGCTGAACCGAAAGCTGCCGCTGCAGGGAAAGCGCGTGGCAGTTCTGGTCTGCGGCGGAAATATCGATGTCACACTGCTGGCGCGCATCATCGAACGCGGCTTGGTGAAAGACGGACGCCTGGTGCGGCTGCGCGTGCATCTTCCCGACTATCCCGGTGCACTGCATCGCTTAACGGGAATCTTAGCTGATCATCGCGCCAACATCGTGGAAACTGCGTACGACCGCGCTTACCACGGCGTAAATCTGGGCGACACGGCGATCGACATCACGATGGAAACACGCGGGCCCGGTCACATTGCAGAGTTGTTAGCGGCGCTGGTTTCGGCGGGATATACGCACGAGCGAATTTTGTAGGAAATGGCTACGGCTGAGAGGCGCTGACCGGTTGTTTATTGCCTCCGCCGTGGATCAGGATCCAAATCAGAACTCCCGCCCCGCCAGCCCCGGCTGCAATCCATTTTGGATCACGCATAGACGCGGCTCCGGTCCGGCGGAGCGGTCCTCCGCACATGGCGGATTCGTCGTAGTTTTTTTCTTCTCCCTGGTGGACGCTGCCTTCCTGAGACGCTTGCGGCGCGACATCGGTCTTCTCCTGCTTGGCATGGTGCTCGACGTTCACGTCGAGCTTGCGCGCGGCTACATGGACGGTTGGCGTGACGTCGGTCACTTCATATTGCGTGAACTCGTTGACCACTGGAACAACGGTGATGCAATTCACCCGAACCTTGAAACTCCTGGAGGTCTCGACGGCAACGCTGCCATGATCGAGGACCAGCACATCGCCATCGAACTTGGCTACCGACTCCGGCTGAATCAGGACGGATGTTCCGTCCAGGGTGAATGTGGCGGAGAAGCCGGTTTTGGTTTCCAGCAGATCACCGCTGAAGATGGCCGAAGAATCCCGGGCCTCATATCCATTGACCCAGACTCCGCCCTGAGTATGCAGAATGGCTCCCGGCGTTTGCCCCAGAGTGGCGACTGGAACAACGATCACCATCAACCAACACCATAGCCTGCCTAGGGTAGACACACTCATCCGGGTCCGAAGTTTCCACACGTCGAACTAGGAAAATCGTAGCTGGGTGTGAACTCATCGTCTATTAGCACTCTGGATAACCACATCCGGGCGGTCTCCGGTCTGGAGGACGCTACCTGGTCAGGTTTTCACGTGCTTGTAAATGTTGTTTCGGCCGGGTAAAACTTTGTAAACCATAGACTTCCGAGTCATTTCAGCATGTACATTAGAGGTAGGGCATGAGTGTTAAGAGAATCGTTCTCGTGACTGTCTTCGCTATCGGCCTCGCTCCGGCGAGCCGGGCATTCCTGCCGTCCTTTTTTTCTTTGGGCGCAATTGCGCAAGCGCAAGATGCGGGCTCGTCTGGGAACGCCAGCCAGTCTGCGATCGTCCGCAGGATTGGTGTGGTCAAATCCGTTAGCGGGACTACGCTGACGCTCACGCCAGATTCCGGGCCTGATGTCACCGTTAATGTACAACCCAATGCGCGGCTGCTGCGACTAGCGCCGGGAGACAAGGATCTGAAGAACGCACTGCCACTCCAGTTGACGGACCTGCAATCTGGCGACACCGTTCGCGTGCGCGGATACGCGGCCGCCGATGCCAAGTCTCTGGATGCGCTCGAGGTCATCGTGATCACGCGCGCCGTAGTGCAGGCGGTGAGCGACCAGGTACGGCAGGATTGGCAAAAGCGCGGCGTAGGCGGAATTGTTGACTCGGTCGAAGCGGCGGCGGGAAACGTGACGCTGTCTGTGCCCGGCTTGACCGGCAAGAAGACGATTGTGGTTCACACAACCAAAGCCACGGTGGTGCATCGCTATTCGCCGGACTCGGCCAAAGCGGAAGATGCCAAGACGATCACTCTGCAGGGGATTCAGACCGGCGACCAGTTGCGCGCTCGCGGTACGCGCAGCCCTGACGGCAGCGAAGTGGCAGCGGAAGAGATTTTCACCGGCGTCTTTCCGCGATGGATCGGCACCGTCAAGTCGATTGATGCAAGCTCGGGCATGTTGACCGTTCAAGATTTGGCGACCAAGAAAACCGTGCAAGTGAAAGTGACGCCCGATTCTCAACTGCACAAAATCCCGGCGGAGATGGCGCAGCATTTTGCAGCGCGCCTGAAAGCCGCAATGCCGGCAGGGATGCCAGGCGGTAGTGGCGGCGCTTCGTCCGCTGGTGCTTCAGCACCGCAGGCAGCAGGTGGGCAGCAAACTGGTGCAGGTGTGCCGGGAACCAGCGGCACGGGCGCCAGGGGAGGGATGGGCGGTGGACGCTTCGGTGGGACACCTGATTTTCAACAGATTGTGAGCCGCCTACCGTCGTCCACCTTGTCGGATTTACAACTGCAAAAGGGAGACGCGGTGGTGATTCTGGCCACTGAAGGATCGCCCTCCAGCGCGCCCGCCGCTATCACTCTGCTGAGCGGAGTAGAGCCGATCCTGCAGGCGGCTCCCAGCGCGAGCCAGGCCATGATGTTGGCGCCGTGGACTTTGGGAGGCGCTCCGACAGGAGATGCGATGCAGTAATAGCGGGTGGCAAGGTGACAAGGTGACAAAGTGGCAAGGTTTGAATGACAAGTTTCAAGGTTTCAAGGTTGCAAAGTTTCAAAGTGACCGAACTTAAGGATCAGTGTCGGATATGTCGAGTCCATTATCGAGACTTTGAAACATCGAAACCTTGAAACCTTGTCACCTTGCCACTTCGTCACCTTGTCACCTGATTCTTAACCGAAAGCGAATACTCACGTGCATTTCCGTTTATTTGTACTTATCACTTTATTTTCAGTAATGCCGGCTCCGCTGTTGGCGCAGACGCCGACGGGAAACCTACACGGTCAGATTACCGATCCTTCGGGCGCGGCAATCTCGGGCGCAACGGTAGTGATGACTCTGCAGACCGGTTCGCCGTTGACCGTGCAATCCAATAACCAGGGATTCTACGAATTCAAAGCGTTGCCGGCGGGGAAGTACATGCTCACGGTCGTGGCGCAGGGATTCAATCTCTACGAGAACGACAGCGTGACGATCGCCGACCAGGCGCTGCGGCTGAATGTCTCGATGGTGATCGCTGTCGAAGAGCAGAAGGTGCAAGTTTCCGACACCGCGCCCACGGTCGACGTCAACCCGAGCAACAATGCCGGGGCGATTGTGATCTCCGGCAAGGAATTGGAAGCGTTGCCCGACGATCCGGATGAATTGCAGTCCGATCTGGAAGCGCTCGCCGGACCCTCCGCGGGGCCGAACGGCGGACAGATGTACATCGACGGATTCACCGCGGGCCAGCTTCCGCCGAAATCTTCGATCCGCGAAATCCGTATCAACCAGAATCCGTTTTCGTCCGAATACGACAAGCTGGGTTATGGCCGCATCGAGATTTTTACCAAGCCCGGCACCGACAAAATACATGGACAGTTTCAAGTGAACGGCAACGACTCGGCTTTCAACT
This sequence comes from Candidatus Solibacter sp., assembly GCA_035501655.1. Taxonomy (GTDB): domain Bacteria; phylum Acidobacteriota; class Terriglobia; order Terriglobales; family Acidobacteriaceae; genus Sulfotelmatobacter. The sequence continues at coordinate 512,714 of DATJVU010000039.1, read as the reverse complement.
CGGCGAATCCCTTCGCCGGCAGCGAACCCGGTTACTACACCACGCAATACAGCGGCAACATCGGCGGGCCAGTCAAGAAGTCGGCGTCGTATTTCTTCAACATCGAGCGGCGGAACATCAACGAGATCAGCCCGATCAACGCGCCTGTTCTTGACCCTACATCGCTTGAGCAATTCACTCTGGCCGAGTCGGTGGCAAATCCGCGCCAGCGCACGAACGTTGGTCCGCGGTTCGACTGGGCCATCACCAAGAACAACACGCTGACCGCACGCTACCAGTACTTTCGCGATACCGAAACCAACGACGGCGTCGGCACTGGCACACTGCCCTCTCAGGCCTATTTCTCAAAAGGTACGGAACAGACCGTACAGATCAGCGATACGCAGATCATCGGCTCGAAGATCGTGAACGAGACTCGCTTCCAGTTCAATCACGATACTAATCTGCAGAATCCCGTGGACTCGAATCCGTCAGTGAGTGTGCTGGGTGCGTTCTCAGGGGGTGGAAGCAATTCCGGCGTCTTTAACGACCTGCAGAAGCGCTACGAACTGCAAAATTACACGTCGCTCATCCACGGTAATCACATTCTGAAATTCGGCGGCAGACTGCGCTCTACGCAGGACGACAATAGCTCGACCGGCGGCTTTAACGGCACCTTCGCATTTTCGTCTCTCGACTCGCCGACCGATGTGCCGGCGAACTGCGCGACGATCGGAGCGAGCCCAGCTTGTCCGATCTCACTGCAATTTGCTTTGGGACAATTGAAGAATCCCCCGCTGAATGGAAACTATCCGCCTTATGCCACCACGCTGACCTATACTTCCGGCCTTCCTGCCAGTTCGGTCAGCTACTACGACACTGGGCTGTATGTGCAGGATGACTGGCGCATGCATCCCAATCTGACACTGAGTTTTGGATTGCGCTTCGAGACGCAGAATGACATCCACGATCACGGGGATTGGGCGCCGCGCGTGGGCTTTGCCTGGGGCGTGGGCGGACGAAGCGCACCGCCCAAGGTTGTGATTCGCGGAGGCTATGGAATTTTCTACGACCGTTTCCAGTCTGGGCAGATTCTCCAGACGGAACGGTTCAACGGAGTGACTCAGCAGCAATTCATCGTCAACAATCCAACCTGCTTTCCGCAGTTGGACGTTGCCTTCACCGACGTCGCGAGTTGCGGGACGCCAACTTCGTCGCGGTCGAACATCTATCAGACCGATCCCAGGCTGCACGCGCCGTATACGCTGCAGGGTGCGGTGAGCGTTGAGCGGCAGTTGACCAAAACGGCCACGCTCTCGGCGACGTATTTGAATTCGCGCGGATTCGATCAGTTTCTGACGATCAATGCTGCGGCGCCATTTCCCGGGACGCCGTGTTATCTGGACGCGGGAGGATGCCCGCCCATCCCCTCCGGAAACATCTATCGTTTCGTTTCCGAAGGGAATTTCAAGCAGAACCAGTTGATCGTCAACACCAACGTACGGCTTGCCTCCAAAGTGCAGTTGTTCGGCTACTACACGCTGAACTACGCGAACAGCGATACATCCGGTGTCTCCAGTTTCCCGACGAACTCGTACAACATCAGCCAGGATTACGGACGAGCCTCGTTCGACACACGGCACCGTTTCTTCCTGGGCGGCAGCGTCGCGCTGCCTTATCTTTTTCGATTGAGTCCCTTCATGGTGGTGAGCTCGGGATCACCATTCAACATTTTGAGCCCAATCGATTTGAACGGCGATCAGATTTACAACGATCGGCCCAGTCTCGTGTCATCGGCTACTTGCCCGGCCAACACCGCGCCGCAGGGAACAATCTACTGCACGACACTCGGAACATTCGACGCCTCCGGAGCCACCGGCAAGCTGATACCCATCAACTCCGAAACCGGGCCAGCGCATTTTGTGCTGCACCTGCGGCTGACCAAGACGTTCGGCATCGGACCGAAAATGACGAAAGCGGCGAGCAATCAAGGGCAAGGCGGTGGACCGGGCGGAGGCCACAGCCCCGAAAGGCATGGCGGACCGTTGTTTGGCGGCGGAGGCGGAGGGATGAGTATGTCGTCGAACTCTGATCGTCGCTACAACCTCACGCTCGGCTTCGGCGTGCGCAACGTATTCAACAACGTGAATCTGTCGAATCCGGGCGGAACTTTGGGCTCGCCGCTGTTTAACATTTCCAATTCCCTGCAGGGAGGACCGTTCTCCACGCAGTCGGCGAATCGGCGCATCGATTTGCAGGCATCATTTAGTTTCTAGAATTGAATGAAGGTAGCGATAGAGGTTCCGTCGTCCTGTCGCGAAGCCAAGCACTCGGGTTATTCTGGAAGACGCGGTGTGTGGCAGACAGTCCCGCACAGTAAGGGCTCCCAAACGTTTTGGCTCTTCGTCCTATTACTAGAAGGAAATTCCTGCGTCTTGCGGCCACCGCGGGAGCAGCCGGCCTAGCCGTCGACTCCGTTCTCTTAGAACCGAATCGCCCGCGAATTGTTCGGCGAGAAATCTCACTACGACGCTGGCCCGCTCATCTGGACGGTTTCACCATCGCTCTGCTCAGCGATTTTCACTTTGATCCGTATTTTTCGGTGCATCCGCTGGAATCGGCGGTCGGCATGGTGAATGGGCTTCAGCCGGACGTGGTCGTCCTCACGGGCGACTTCGTTTCGCTCCGCCTGTTCAGGAGGAATGACGAGCAGGCTGCCGCGCATGCGGAACCATGCGCGCAGATACTGCGAAAAATGCGTGCCCGGCAGGGCTTGTGGGCGGTGATGGGAAATCACGATTACTTCAGCAATCCTGATCGCGTGACCACTGCCCTGCGGAGCGCCGGCATTCAGGTGCTGGCGAATCAATCGACAGCGATCGAAGACAAGGGCGCTCGCTTCTGGCTTGCAGGCGTGGGCGATGTTCTGGGCAAGGACGCCGATCTGCCGGCAACGCTGCACAACATCCCAGACGATGAAGCAACAGTTTTGCTGGCGCACGAACCGGACTACGCCGATCACGCAGCGCGATTTCCTATCGACCTGCAACTCTCAGGACACTCGCATGGTGGGCAGATTCGCCCGCCGTTCGTGCGGCCACTGTTTTTGCCGGAGTTGGCGAGGAAATACATCATGGGGCTGTATGAAGTGGGTCCGCTCACGCTCTACACAAATCCCGGACTCGGAACCGTCGTGTTGCCGATCCGCTTCAACTGCCCGCCGGAAATTACACTCTTGACGATGCATCCCGCAACACCCGCCTAGTTGCAAACGATCCGGTTCACTTTATCTGCAAGAAATTTCTACTACTGTGCAATAGTTTGTCCGACCGATACATTTTGTGAGTCCTATCACAAATTTCCACTTTAAGTTTTAGGTGACTTCGGTTACCGTCATTGGCGCCCGAAGTCAGACTCCGCACTGCGCGGATGTTCTGCGCGACTTTACTTTCACAACTGCATACAGGAGACACAATGAAGAAGATTACAAAGCTGGCCCTATGCGTCAGCCTCACCTTGCTGATGGTGGGCGCATACTTCGTTGTTTCGGCCGCGACAGGGAACCAGGCGGGTCCGCCCCGGAACCTTTCAGGCCTTCACATTCCGCCTCCGACCAACTACGAGGGGCTGAGGTCGAACTTCATCACTACATCTACCCCGTACGCCTCGCTGACGGCTGGTTTTAACGTCCTCGATAGCGTGCAATGGAATTGTGGCAGCGGCGGATTCAACAGCTGCACGCTGGTCGTCGATTCCTTCGCAACCAGTTCAGGCGGCGGCATTGCCAACGACGATCGGGCTCTCTGCCTGGTTCTCGACGGCGAAATCGTTGGGGCTTGCGCCTACGACGGTTATGACGCGGCCGATGGTTCCTATTCCGCGATCAACGCGATCAATAACGTTTCCGGAATTCCGACGGGCGCGCACAACTCGTCCGTGCTCTTCTACACCACCGACGGCACGACCATGTACACCTACACGAACGTGTACAACGTCTACAAGCCGTAGGTTCGCAGCCTGAGTATGGATGTTGTTTGCGACTTCAATTTCAAAAAATTTGCACAGGAGACACAATGAAGAAAATTACGAAACTGGCCCTAAGCGTCACGCTGATCATGTTGATCGTGGGCGCGTATTTTGTCGTGTCCGCATCCTCCAGCCATGCGGCTGGCCCGTCGAAGAACGTTAATCTGGCCGGCATCGCGAAGATGAATGTCCCAACAAACTTCGAAGGACTGCGCTCCAACTTCATCACCACCGCCACTGGCACGTTCGTGCTCAGCGGCGGCTTCACGCAGGAAGACCTGGTTAACTGGCAGTGCGGCAGCACCGGCGCCAGCACCTGCACCCTGGTCGTGAACTCGTTCGCCACCAGCTCGGGCGGCGGCGTAGCCAACGACGATCGCGCCCTTTGCCTGGTTCTCGACGGCGAAATCGTTGGGGCTTGCGCCTACAACGGCTATGACGCGGCCGATGGCTCCTACTCCGCCATCAGCTCCATCAATAACGTTGCCGGCATTCCGGTCGGCAACCACCAGTCGTTCATGCTGTTCTACTCGACCTACGGCACTACCGTGTACACGGTTACGAATCAGTACAACGTGTACAAGCCGTAATTTGCCTTGCACAGAGTTGAAAAGAGGCGGAGCCTTTGGCTCCGCCTTTTTTTCTTTTTGTCGGCTGGTTTGCTGAATTGGAGACTCGTGGTGTGCAAGCGGTTTCACAGAGCACCACGCCACGCCTTCCCGCTGATCGGGCAAACTGTTGCAAAATAACGGATTCGCTTCGAGCCGAGTTGGTCCTGAAGTTGCCGGTATAAGTCCGGAGTGAAGTCGGCCCAATCGAGAGGCTATACGATCCATGCGGTTCATGCTTCGTCGCATCTGCCCAGCAGTATTGCTGTCGATGACGCCGTTCGTTGCTCCGGCGCTGAGCACCACCCCGCCGCGTCCACCCAGCGCTACGCTTGAACAGCGCGAACCCAAAGTTCTGCGGACTCTTTCTCGCGCCGAGCAGTTTGTGGACGTCCCACATACCAGCAGGCTGGAGTGCCAAGACATTCGCCCGCCGGAGGCACTGACCACGCCCGATCCTGTTTTTGCGCCGTTCACCAATGGAAAGAAGATTCGAGTCAGCTTCATCATCGGCACCGACGGACGCGTGCACAGTCCGCTGATTCTTGAGAGCGCGGGCTTAGCCGGCGACCGCCGCGTTTTGCAAACTGTGCGTTCATGGCGATACCGTCCGGCGACCTGCAACGGCGTGCCGACTGAAACCGAAGGGAAGATCGAGTTTTCCAGCCGCCAGTAAGCTAGAATGGGCCCGAGACGTAGGGGTCGATTCGTGGACAAAGATAAAAAAACCTCCCGGCAGTCTGGAATTCCTTCCGCACCGCCTTCAACCTCCGAAACCGACCCGCGTTATGGAAAGGTGGCGCCGGAGATGCGGCGTCCACAGCCCGGCGCCGACGCAATCGCGGCAGCCCTGGAGGCGGCGCAGCGGCTCGCGGCAGAAGCGGATTCCGAAGCAGCCGCCGAGGAAGTCGAACAGGATTTTGCAGGAGATTCTCCGGGTTCGATTTGCCGCGCATGCGGCTATCGGAATCGTGAAGGCAATCGGTTTTGCAGCAAGTGCGGGGTCGCAGTCGATGCCACAGGCGCGTTTCAACCCGAGGGGCATCGTCCGCGTGCGATCGCGCTCCACCCCAATCCCTTTCTCGACCCCGAGCCGGAGCAACAAATGCAGGAACCGCAATTCGAACCGGAAGTGGCAGGCCGTCAGCCTCGCTTTTCGGGGCCGGAGACGCATCACTACCACCACCACTACCATCACCACTATTTCAACGGCGGCGGCGAGGTTGGCATGCCCCGCGGGAGCGGTGACCCGGTGCGCGAAGTGGAAAGAGGGCGGTCCTCGGCAGCGCTGCGCGGAGACATGAGCCGCGCCGAAGCGGCGGTTCGCCAGATCACGCAGGAGTGGGTGCTGGCCTGCAACACCAAGCATCTCGACGATCTGCTGGAACTCTATATTTCGGATGCGCTGGTACTGCGGTCGAATTATCCGCCAGTGCGCGGAGCCGCGGCAGTGCGCGAATTTTTCTTTGGCGCGCTCGACTCGGGGCTTGGCGAGGTGGAGATCGAACCGTTGCGTCTGGAAGTTGCGGGCGATATGGCCTATGAAGCTGGCCGCTGCAAAGCTTTAGTTCCGAGCGCAACGGGCAAACGCCGCGAAGAACGCGGAAAATATCTGTGGGTGTGTTCGCGGCAAAGCAACGGGCAATGGAAACTGGTGGTCGATTGCTGGTCGAGCGACCTCTCGCTGACTACCTTGGAATCGGATGTGCCGCAGGGGCCGGGTGTCCGGTCGAGCCAACCGCGGAAAAGCTAATGGTTGATTTTTGATTGTTGATTGGGAGCCTGTCGGCTTTGGTTTTCAATCAACAATCATCAATCAACAATCAAAAAATTATTAAGCTGTCACGCCTAACTTCTCCAGGTCCCCACGCAACTGTTCCCGTGCCTGCATTTCAATCGTCCGCATCCCGAGCTTGGCGGCTTCTTCCAGATTCAGCGGGCGATCGTCGATAAAACAGCATTCCTCGGCAGGGAACTGGGTGATATCGAGCGCCAGTTGGTAGATGCCGCTCTCGGGTTTGCGCAGGCCCACATAGCAGGAACTGACGAACAGCCGGAAGACTTTCTTCATCCCAAACTTCTCGATGCGGTACTGATTCAGTTCGCGCGATTCATTGTTAATCGTCCCCATGAAGTAGCGGTTGGAATCGGTGAGTGACTGCGCGAAGGCGAGCATGCCGGGTAACGGCTGCGAGAGCGAATACATGAATTCGAGGAAAGCTTCTTTCTTGAAATCGCGCTGACGATAGAAGACCGTGCGGTCGAGATATTCGTCGAGGGTGATCTTGCCCCGTTCGAACGACGACACGACCAGATCGTGTCGCGAGTGGAATTCTTCCTTGTCGAGGTGGAAGTGTTCGAAGGCCTCGGCGCGCTGCGTGTGGTCCCAGGCGTTAGTGAGAAGAACGCCGCCGACGTCCCAGAAGATTGCACGAATCGACAAGAAGCCTCCGCTATGGCAGGAATGGCACGAGTGTATCGTAACTAGCGTTTGTAGATGGTTGTGTCGGGATGATAGTTGCGCCAGTCGAACCAGTAATCTTTCAATGCCCAGACGCGATCGAGGCACTTGCCCTGCGATGGGCCTGAGATGGCGCATCCCTGAAAGTTCCATTCGCTGGCGGTGGTGGTGTCGAGCAGGATCCAGGGCTTTGGCGGTGGGGCTTGCGACTTGGCGTCGGTGGCCGTCTTGGTATCCTGCTGAGTCTTCGCATCCGCTTGGGATTTGGCGGCGGGTTGATCCTTCGCGTCGCCGGCTATCTGCGTGGGAACTTCTGCTGGAGCTTTTGCACCATTTGCATTTTTTGGATCGGCTGGTGGCTTGGGATCTTCTTCGGTTTCTCCCTTAAGAAAGAACTCGGCATCCTTTCCGTCAACGCGTGCGATGAAGATGCGGAATGATTTGCCGTCCGCACCGGCGGTAACGAGTAGCGGCGTCCCGTTCACGCGATCCATGACAGGAGACTGCTTGGCCAGCGTTTCCCACGGATACGCCCGTGCGGCGTCGTCATACTTCAGACCAACCACGACGTCACGCGACTTCAACTCAGTGCCGGGGAAACTGATCACGACGGGCATTTTGGCTACTTCCGGTTCCCAGTTGCTGTCGTACTCCTTCACGTACTTCGGAACTTCAGCGAGAACTTTGCCGCCGGAGACTTCCGACTTCCACTCGCCGAATGTGAGTTCGTCGCTGGGCGCAAGTTCGAGCGCGGCACCCTGCATCGGGCCGGAGATGGCTTTGCCGGTGATCTGCTGCCACCAGGTGCCGGTTTCCTTGTCGCGCATCAGGAAATTCTGGTTGTTGATGCCCGCGAGATAGAAATGCAACTCCCGCCCGTTTGCCACTCGTTTCCACACCAGACCGGTGTGACAGAGCGTTCAATAGGTGACGGCCACCGGCACGCCGCCAATCATGTCATTGACGATGTGGTGGTAAGCCATCTGCTTGACGGGATAAGCGCGGGCGTCGCCGTAGAAGTTGAGGGCGAGGATCATCTCGCCTTTGTCGAGTTTGCTGGAGGCTTCGGAGTCGAACTGAACGTCCGGGACGGGATGGAACATCCACTCGAAGTAGTTCAGCCGCGCCATGACGGTGGAGAACGCGACCAGCACCATCACCACGCTCAACGTGACCTTGCGCAGGATGCCGGGAGTACTCCAGAGAATCAGGCCAAACAGCAGGCATATGGGAGCGGCAATCAGCGTTCCCAGCGGCGCGTATTGACGCAAAGTCATCGCGAGGTTTAGACCGCTGGCAGTCTGATGCGTAAACGGGCGAATGATGAAGGCCGGGATGAAGAACAAGCAGATAGCTACTGCTGCGGATAAGAGGAATAAGAACCACAATAGGGGACGACGATTGGAGTCTGAGTGCATAGGGGATCTCTGATTGTTTTTTGCCCGACTGAGTTGCCACGTCTCGCAAATTTGGCGAGACGTGGGGCACCCCATTAATCTTGGGTACCCGCCATCACTGACCTTGAGTACCTTTCACATGCGCGGTATCGATTGTAGCGAATTTCTGCGCAAACAAAACGCCCCGGCTGCTTACGCAACCGGAGCGCGAATTACGCCCTTTCACGCCGTTTTACTGCGGCGTGAAGTTCTGGTGATAGCTCAAGCTGTCAATGTCCTGGAACTCAGGCGTGCCCGGAGGTAAATTCGACGGAGTCAGGAAGAGCAGATCGAAGTGATAGTCACGAGCCGGAGCTGTATACACGGTGTTCGGGTATTTGAACGTGCCGGTATTGTATTCCGAGTAGTACATACTGGCCAGCGACCCGACATAGTGTGATGTGACGTTGTTAGAGTTCCAGTCTTCCAGGAATCGCAGGAAATTATGCACGCCTCCGTCGGCCCCGTCGTCCGAGCCGCCCCAGGCCGGGTTCGGCCACGGGATGCTTTTGCCCGCTGCCACTGCCATGCGGTAGTAAGTCGTGCTGGCCGCGGGCACTTTGCTGCGGTTGGTCGGGCTGGTGGGGTTGTTCATGCTGCTCAGATCCGACCAATTGACAGACAGCAAGGTCACTGCGTCCGCGATAATGGCAGCCGCAGAGTGCGGTGTCTGCGTGGGGGGCGTATTATTTGCCGTTCCCCAGAATGGATCGGCCGCGGAAGTGTTGTAATGGCCCAGAACGTAGACCGGGTTCTCCGAGGCGACGGTGAAACCTCCGCAGCCCGTCGGACTCGCCGCCGATTGCGCGCAATTGTTGACCGCATTTCCGGGCGGCATTGTGGGTAGATTGCCGAGTCCGCCCGCGACCAACTTCAGAACGTGGCGCGCGCCCGACACGGCGTTGGCCAACCCGGTGGTACCGCAAGCCGTGGTCAGATAGGGGTTGGGTTTCCCGCCGGGGTTGGTATTAACGCCAAATCCGTAGCCGATATTGGCGCCGCCCCAATTGTCGAGCTTCCCGTTCAGATCCACATCCTCGGGGGAATACTGGTAGTAGCTGGTCCCCTCGAGGGCGTAGTCGGGAGCGATGTCGCCGCCGCCAAGGCTCAAATTGATGGTGTCTTCCAGCCCTGACTCGCCACTGATCACGCCCGCCGGGGTTGCTCCTCCGTTGGATGGATTCGGATCAACCAGCATGCCGCGGTGATCCGAGAAGTAAAGGATGTACCCGTTGTTGTTCGAAAAGTTCACGGTCTTGCCCACGTCGCCGGCATAGGGAGCGGCGCCCTGGAGCCATAAGGCCAAGTTCGCCACATTCAACTCGACCGCATTCATGATGCCGTTGACAGTGCAACCGTTCGGGTTGGCGTCGCGCAGTACGCCTTCGCGCGCATCGTAGAAATTGATGGGGTAGAAAGCGTTTTGATTGCCGATGGTGTTGGTTTGTCCTGCCCTCAGTTGTTGGAGGATGATGATGGCTTGCGGGTTTACGGGATCCGCGCCGGCGGTTCCCGCAGCGCCGGACGGAGGTACATTGTTCTGGCGGCTGAAGCCATAAGTGAGCCACTTGCGGGTGATACCGTGCCATGCCGCCGGGGTCGCGTTGTCGAGATATTCGATGCGCATCCATGCGCCCTGGCCGTTTGCCGGAATGCCCCCAGTAGTCACTTCTCCCAGCAGAGGATAGGAAGCCCACCCCGGATAATTGTTAGGAGCAACCCAGTTGTTTGCACCTACCTGGGCCATACCGTAAAACTCGTTCCCCGCTCCCGTCAGCACGCCTGCCGTGGTCTTGGTGCCCGACGAGGCAGGGATCGCCACGCTGTTGCCGGGAACGAACTGCACATCGTCGGCATCGCCATTCAGAGCCGGCCGCTCGGGGTGGAGATCATTCTCCGTATCGGCCAGCAGGATGCGGATCTCGGCCTTGGTATGCAACCTTGCGCTTCCCAGGACGCTGCTCGCCGCCTCACCCGCCAGGGGCTTGCGAATGATCGAAATAGGATCGCTGCAAGGAAGCGGAGAGGGCGGACTGCTGGTGCAACTTTTCGATAAGGGGATAAAGGGCAAGTTCATGTTCGTTGCCCCGGTGAGAGCGTTGGTCAAGTATCCCTTCATGGTTGACGAAGAGAGACTAGGAAAACTGGAGTTGGCGCCACCAGCGCCTGGCGCAATACCTCCGCTCCAGCTGGCATCTCCCGGGGTGCTCGCCAAAAGTTTCAGACAGTTCGTGCCGGTCGGAGGAAACACGTTGAGCGTGCAGCCCCCGCTGCTGGACGTAGAGATGTAGACAGAACCGTTCCATGACCCCGAGGCGTTGTTGTCGATCCGGTCCATAATGACCTGACCGTACGCGGAGATTTTATCCCCGAAAACCGCATTGACGCCGGTGCCCGCGGTCAGAAACAGATTGCCATTCGAGTGGACGCGGCCGCCGAAGCTGATATTGGTTCCGGAGTGGTAGGAACAGTCAAAGGCGCAGAACATGCCAAACTGAAATACCGGAATGGAAGCCACTTCCACGGCGCGCGTGATGTTCGCCGTCGCGCCCCCCGGACGCGTGGCAATGACCTGCAGCGTCATCGGGGTGATTTCGGCATAGAGTCCCTGGTTCGACCCGGAGCTGATGGTGCTCGGGGCACTCTTGGGATTTCCGCTGGAGTCGAGCGAGTAGGAGATGGTCTCGCTATAGTTCATCCCTGGGACCATCGCAGACGTTGGCGGCGAGCTGATCAGGCCCTGAATCTCCGTGTTGCTGGGGACTTGGTACTGAGTGTAGAGCGCGGCGAGGTCGGAGGTGAGTTTCTCCATGCCGGACTCGGCGCCGTAGTAGGCCAGGTTGGCCTCCTGGTCGTTGCCGCTCATTTTGGATTCGTTGGTGACCATGAAAAGAAGGCCCGCCGCCACACCCGACAGCAGCACCAGAATGAGAAGGGCTGCGATCAGTGTGAATCCTCGTGAGTTGTTTTTTCCCTGTGCCATAGATGTTGGTCTCCTGCCCCCAAGAAAATGTCACTGATAGCGATCGCGGAATGCCATGTTGCGTGCGCTGACCGAAGTCGTCAGAAACATGTTCTGCGACTTGTTCCCGTTGTTGATGATGCTTTGCCCCATCACGATGAGGTTGACTTTCTGGATGTTGCTGGGCGATTCCCCAACGCCAATCGGGTTGGCCTGGTTGGCATCGAGCGCGCTGGTCGTCGAGTTATAGGTGTCGAAGGCGAATTGCAGATTGACAATGTCGTCGGCGACTGGCGCTGGAGTGAGTCCGTTGACCTGGCGCATCAACCGCGGCGTCTGTCCAGCGCCGGGCACGGTGAGGTAGTAGGTCACGACGTATAACCGATACGCGGTTCCCTGCGTGGTCTGCGGAACCGTGACCGGGGGTGGACAGGTTGCGTAGCCGACGTTACTGCTTACGGCATAGATGTTGTTGGTGTGGGTCCCGCCGGTCCAGTTCATGTTGAGCGGATCCGTCTGGGCAAAAGTGATGGAGTTGGCGGTGACGTTGGTGGCCTCGCCGACTGCGGTAACGCCGTTGGCGCCGTTGATGAGAATCAAGTCCCCTGCCTTGATTCCGCCCGCGCCATTGACTGCCGGAGGCGGGGTTGCGCTGAAGGCGGTGTTCGGAGTCAGGCAGATCGACGTGCCGTCCGGCGCCGAGGGAAAAGTGACGTCATACTCAAACAGCGGAAAGTTGTAGTCCGCATAAGCGACGGTGATGCTGTCATTGATCGCCGGCGGGGGCGCGGCGGTAATGGTGGCGCCGCCTTCCACCCCATTGGTGTACCCAGGAATGATCCCGTACATGAAGTTGCCGGCGTAAGTGTGGTTCGTAACATGGCAAGTGCCGCTCTGGTCACAGCCGAACTTGGCGGCCGTGGCCCCGCCACCGGTCGGAAGCTGGAGTCCTCCCGAAGGCAACCCGGCGCCGGCCATGCTGATGTCTTTCACCATGAGGTCAATGGCGGCGCGCATGTTCTGCTGGGTTTCGGCGCGTTGCGTCACCAGCATGGTGGAATTCATGCCGGTCTTGAACAGGCTGGCCATGGCCGCCATCACGATGAGGCCCAGCGCCATGGAAATCATGAGTTCCAGCAGGGTGAAGCCGCGTCCCGATTTTTGTCTTTGCATCTTCATGTTATCCATCGCTAAGTTGTCCATTGCCGGTCTTCAGTGGAAAGCCGAAATCAATGCGTTCACGGTGTAGGTTTGCGGAACCGTCGATCCGCCGGTCGAGTAACTGACCGTCACGGTGATCTGCTTGAGATTGGGGTCCGTCGTGACGCCGTCGGCCTCCAGGACCTTGCCGATCTGAATCTGGCGCGTGAAGTTGGCGAGACTCATGGCCTTGTCATCGGCGGTGCCCAGGATGCCGTCCGGGCCTGGCAGGACCAGGCACTCGGGTCCCGCGGGGCACGGTCCGTTGGCAGCGAAGGTGGTGTCATCGGCAGTGTTGACCAGTCCGTCGGGGCCGGCGGCGAGAAGTTGGGTGGCCGAGTTCGTGAAAATTCCGCCACTGCCGATATTCGCAATCTGCGCGAAAGTGATTTGCTGTGCGTTGCGCGCGGTGTAAATATTCTCCATCGCCTCCAGCGTCTTCTGCCTGGCGATCAGGTTTTCCTGAGCATTTTGGGTTGCGCCCACGGCTGTGGCAAACGCGGCGAGCAACGTGAGAATCCCGATGCTCATGATTGCGATTGCAATCATGGTCTCAATGATGGTGAACCCGCTCTGCGCGGAATGGTTCGATGTGCGTTGCCTCATTGTTGCACCCACGTGTTCACTCCACTCTGTTTGTAGAGCCGCCAACCCCGGATTCTTCCGGTGGCGCCCCAGATGTTGATTGCGCGCGAGCTGTATAGGTCACCTGGACGAGTGAGGTATACGACCCCGTAGTTGTAGTTGCCCGGGTTCCCGGCATCGTCTTGAGCGGACCCATCCGGGTACATCACGATGCACGGGTTGCCGGCCTCGACGACCACGCACGCGTTAGCAACGATCGCCGTCGCGCCGGTGTCCAAGCCATCCGGACCGGGATTTGGAAAGCCAGCTTGCACGGCGAACTGAATGTCGGAGGGCAGCGTGTAAGTAGCCACTGTGACCGGCGCCGGCGACACGGCCGGGGGCGGGGAGTAGTCCCAGCGTTGCACCGTGATGGTTCTGGGCGCGGTGAACACGAGAATGTAACGTTTGCTCTGGATGATGGACTGGTTTCTGTAATTGCGGATCACCGAAAGCGTGGTGTCGTAGGCGGCGTCGACGTGGTTCTGCTTGAACAGAGGCATCATGGCCATGAATGTGACGCCCGCCATAGTGAGACCGATGGCGATGACGATCATCAGTTCCAGCAACGAGAAGCCGCGATTTTTCCTTAGTCTCATAAATCTCTTTCGGGGAGGTGGGATGCGCTGTCGAAACATCTCCCGGTCGCCAAGACGGGAGCCTAACGTTTTTTCGCCCGCCGACAAATGAGCGAGCGCGCGAATTCACTTCGCGTCATAGTTCATCCTAGGAAGGGGTTAGAGCGGCGTCAAAGCACGACAGTCCAAGGCTGGAGCGTTGGCCTTTTGGCATGGTTAGAGGTTACTCATGTCACTGAATTGAGAAGACATGAGTTGCGGATGCGGCCGGTTGCAATGCCTTGCGACTTATGACCCTGGTAACTTGTCCGCAGAACCAGCGGAACCTACGATGTGGGGCAGGTTATGACTTTTACTGCTCTGTTAGTGTGCATGGACGAGGCGGCGGCTGGGGTGTTGCGCCGGGTGCTGGAAGAGCTCAGCATTCGGGTGGAGACTTGTCCGGATTTTATCCGGGCCGGCATTCGCCTGGCGCAGGAGCGCTTCGATGTAGTGATTGTCGACGGTGCCTCGAATTCCGAAGTAATCTCTCTCTTGCGGGAATCTCGCATGTCGCGCCTGAACGATGCCACGCTGGCGATCGCGGTGGTGGATGGGCAGGATAGCATTCGCGAGATGTTCTCTCTGGGAGTGAACTTCGTCCTCTACAAGCCCGTTGCTTATGACCGGGCGATGAGCAGCCTGCGCGCTGCGCGCGCGGTGATGAAAAAAGAGAAGCGCAAGAACGCCCGGGCGGCCGTACACGCGCACGCCACCGTCGACTATGCCAACGTTGAGCAAGAGAAGGCGACGTTGATGGACCTGTCACAAGATGGCATGGCCGTGATGTTCGGAAAGAAGCTTCCTCCCACCAGCAAAGTCTACTTTCAATTTCGGCTGCCGAACCAGTCGATGAGCATTCGGCTCTCCGGCCAGTTGATCTGGCAGGACTGGAACGGGCGCGGCGGAATTCAGTTTGTGGACGTGCCGAAGACTTCGAAGCGGCTGATTACCGAGTTTCTGGCAGCAAGCCTGCCGGAGGAATCGCAGCAGGAGCGTTTGCCCGATGTGACCGTTGAAGTGGAGGAGCAGAGCTACCTGAACGCATCTCCAACGGTGGAAGTTGTTCAGGTTAAATCCCGGGCACAAGCGACGGAGACCAGCGTTGCGATATCGGATGCGCCCGCGGAGTCCAAGTCGGCGGCGAAGGCCGATTCCAACAACCGGCGTTTGCAGATTCGCTATGCCTGCCGTCTTGGCGCGGAAGTCTACGTCACGGGAACGTCGGTTCCCAATCACTGCTGCCTGACCGATCTCAGTTCAGGTGGATGCTACCTGGAAGTGCCGTTGCCCTTTCCGCAAGGCTCGTCCGTGGAGATCCTAGTACGTACTCACGAAATGAAGTTGCGCTTGCGGGGAACCGTACAGGCGTCGCATCCCGGCTACGGAATGGGCGTTTCCTTCGAGCTCAAGACCAAAGAGCAGCAGAATGGCGTGAAGAAGCTGACTGACTTCGTGGCGACTACGACGGACCCCTCCTAATACTTTCCCTCCTCCGCGTATTCCAGTATCGTCCGATATTCATGGCGACATTCCTGCCTAAGCTGATCGCGCTGTGTCTGCTCGCTGTCCCTGCCACTGCAGCAGTGGCGCAGAATCCGCGACTCCCAACAGAAGATGCAATTCGGATCAAAGAGTTCTATAGCCTCGCTACTGCGTTGCAGGACAAACTGTGGCCGGGCTGGAGCAAGGTTCCCGCGCCGTTGATGCTGGTGACTTCAGATACGGAATTTCTGACCCATCACGCTGCGCCTCCTAAGGAGATGCAGATGGTAGAGCACGACTTGTACGCGCGGCCTCGGCAATTCCCGACCGGTTTTCAGGCGACGTTCCCCGCCTTCGGACCGCCTGCCGTAATGGTCGTCGGCCAACCGGTAAATACCGCCAGCAAACGCAGCACGCCCTGGCTGTTCATGGTGATGCACGAGCACTTTCATCAGCTTCAGTGGGCGCAGCCGGGTTACATGGACGCGATCAACGGCCTTGGTTTGAGCCGTGGCGACACGACCGGGATGTGGATGTTGAACTACCCGTTTCCTTATGAGAACCCCGAGGTCGTGAAAAGCTTCCATGCTCTTCGGGATCTTTTGCTCATAGTCCTCGAGGAAAAGGACGAGGTTGCCTTCAAGAAACTGGCGAACCAGTATCTGGAGCAGCGCAAGAAATTCTTTGCGCTGCTTTCCGCGGACGATCACAAGTATTTCAGCTTCCAGCTCTGGCAGGAGGGGATTGCGCGATATACCGAGGTCAAGGCCGCAGAGCTAGCGGCGGACTATCACCCAGCGACGGAATTTGCGGCCTTGACTGATTACGAATCCTTTGCCAGCTATGCCGCCAAAGCACGACCGAATACTCTTAGCGAACTTCGCGAAGCAAATCTTACGAGTTGGAGGCGTACAGTCGTCTACTCGTTTGGGGCGGCGGAAGGCTTCTTTTTAGATCGAGTCAATCCTGGGTGGAAAGGGCGGTATTTTGCTGCAACGCTATCAGCCGATGCCTATTTTGAGTTGAAGAATTAGTTCGTTCTCTCGCAGACGTGAGCGGACCCGATGCAAATCACCGGACGGCAGCTTCTTCGGCAACCGCCTTCTGGAAATATTCGAGCGAGAGGCGCAGGCCGGTTTCGAGATCGACCTTCGGTTCCCATCCCAGCAACTGCTTGGCTTTCGTGATGTCGGGCCGCCGCTGCTTCGGATCGTCCTGCGGCAATGGCTCGAAGCAGATATTGCTCTTGGATCCGGTCACCTTCAGCACCAGCTGCGCGCACTCGAGAATCGTGAATTCTTTCGGGTTGCCGATGTTCACCGGAAGATGCTCGTCGGATTTTGACAAACGCAGAAAGCCGTCGATCTCGTCGCTGACGTAGCAGAAGCTCCGCGTCTGATTGCCGTTGCCGTAGACGGTGAGTTCGTCGCCGCGCAACGCCTGCTTCATGAAGTTCGATACGACGCGGCCATCGTTCAACTGCAGCCGCGGACCGTACGTGTTGAAGATGCGCACGATGCGCGTGTCAACTGTGTAGTAGCGCAGATAGGCCATGGTCACGGCTTCAGTGAAGCGCTTGGCTTCGTCATAGACCGAGCGCGGACCGATCGGATTCACATGTCCCCAGTAAGTTTCTTTCTGCGGATGTTCGAGCGGATCACCGTAGCACTCAGAAGTGGAGGAAACGAAATATTTCGCACCATACTTGCGTGCGACATCGAGCGCGTGAAAAGTGCCGAGCGAGCCCACTTTCAGGGTCTCGACGCCATGAGTGCTGTAATCGACCGGGCTGGCCGGACTGGCGAGATGGAAGACGTAATCGACTGGGCCAACGTCGAACGGCTCGCAAATGTCTTTTTCGACAAACTCGAAAGCCGGTTCGTTGCGCAGATGTTCGAGGTTGGCGCGGCGGCCGGTGAGCAGATTGTCGACGCAGACCACGCTCCAGCCTTCCGCGAGCAGGGCATCGCACAGATGCGATCCCAGGAAGCCGGCGCCTCCGGTTACTGCAGCGCGCTTTCTGTTCATGCTTTGTGGCCGTTGCGCGCGCCGTTTTTCAGCACCGCTGCCGGAACGCCATCAGGATGCGAAGCGGCGCGGCCCACGCTGTAATAAGTGAAGCCCTGGGCGGCCATCACTTCCGGATCGTACAGGTTGCGGCCGTCGATCACGATCGGGTAACGCAGTTCGCTGCGCAGGCGGCTGAGATCGAGATTAGCGAACTCTTCCCATTCGGTGAGAATGAGCAGCGCGTCGGCGCCATGGGCGGCTTCGTACGCGGAATTCGCAAACGTAATGCCCGACGACATGATTTCCTGGGTGCGGTCCATTGCAGCCGGATCGTACGCGGTCACTTTGCTGCCTTCCTGCAAGAGCGCCTGCACCAGAAAGAGCGCCGGCGATTCGCGAATATCGTCGGTGCCGCCCTTGAACGCCAGGCCCAGCACGCCGAGATTCTTGCCGCGCAGAGTCCAAAGAGCACTGCGCACCTTGCGCAGGAAGCGCTGCCGCTGATCTTCGTTAATCCGCATGACTTCGTCGAGCAGGCGGAAATCGTATCCGCACTCGCGCGCCACAGCGCGAAATGCCATGACATCTTTCGGGAAGCAAGAACCACCGTAGCCGATGCCGGGATTCAGGAAGCGTGGGCCGATTCGTGAGTCAGTACCGACGCCATGCACAACCTGATTGACATTGGCGCCTACGGACTCGCAAACCGAAGCGACGGCGTTGATGAACGAAATCTTCATCGCCAGGAAAGCATTCGAAGCGTGCTTGATCAATTCCGCGCTCTTCGTGCTGGTGACGATGATGGGTGCGGGAATCTTGACGTTGTCGGGGCCGGGAATGGCGTCGGGGCGCTCGTAATAACTGCCATCGGTGAGCGGCGCATAAACCTGCCGCAGAATATCGGCGGAACGCTCGCTGTCGCAACCAATCACGATGCGATCGGGAAACAAGAAATCGGTGACCGCGGTGCCTTCGCGCAGAAACTCAGGATTGGAAGCAACGTCGAACGACTCAGCTTCCGTGCCGTTGCGCAGGATGATCTTGCGTACCCACTCGCTGGTGTAAACCGGAACCGTGCTCTTCTCGACGACGACTTTGTAGCCATCGATGCCACCGGAAATTTCGCGCGCCACAGACTCTACGTAAGAAAGATCAGCTTCGCCGCTTTCTGTCGGAGGCGTACCCACAGCGACGAAAATGACGGAACTCTGGCGGACGGCTTCTTCGAGGTCGTCAGAAAAAGTGAGGCGATGGCCACGATG
Organism: Candidatus Solibacter sp.; assembly: GCA_035501655.1. Lineage (GTDB taxonomy): Bacteria > Acidobacteriota > Terriglobia > Terriglobales > Acidobacteriaceae > Sulfotelmatobacter. The sequence goes on along the minus strand of DATJVU010000039.1, from coordinate 494,044 downwards.
GCGGCTCAGCAACTCCGGCAGAAACTTCTCGTGAATCGGCACCTGGCCATTGCGAAGCGCAGCCAATTTGCGCTGGTCATTATCGACAAGAATGACGTCATGGCCCAGGTCTGCAAAACAGGCACCTGCTACTAATCCCACGTATCCGGAGCCCACGACAGCAATCCGCATGTTCAAACTCCCCTCATGATCTCAGCTGCTGAAACGCCTTTGGTTTGAAGTGCTTCCGCGTGGAAGCGTAAGGGGGGATTCGGGAAAATGTCTTGGAAGCTCACTAGTTTTTGCCCCAAGGTTAAGTAAATACTAACAGCACAAGACTACATTAGCGAGGAGAGAAAAGTCCCTACACTCTCGTTCTATTGCTTTCGGTTCTTCCGTTTCGGGACGGCTCTGGCCAGTTCCTTGATCGGCCTGCCGCGAGCGGACTCCGCGATCAGTGTGACGAGCCGCCGCCTGCGAGTCTCATCTTTCTTGGCGCTGACTACCCAAAATGTGGAGGTGCGACGGTACCACGCGGGCTGCGATTGAAAGAAGCCCCAGGCTCGGCGGTTGGCGCGAAATTCGCGTTCGAATTCTGGATCGAAGACGGAACTGCGCTGCTGTTCGTAAGAGTAGACGCGTGGCTGTTCGGTTGCGCCCTCGAATGCCTTCAGACCGGATTCCAACATGCGGCCTGAATCTGCCAGATTTTGCACGCGTTTGATGTTGACCGCGCTCCACCGGCTCTTCTTCTGGCGCGGGCTGAAGCGAATCGTATAAGAGTCCGAGCCGGCTATCTTGCGCACGCCATCGATCCAACCCGCGCAAAGCGCTTCATCCAGCGCTTCGGAATAAGTGATGCTGGGCTTGGCAGAGGCCTTTCGGTAGATACCAACCCACAATTCCTTGCTGGTTGCGCCGTTTGATTCAAGCCACTGACGAAAATCGACTGCTGACGGGAAGAATACGACCTTGCCGAGCCGTGGCATGAAAATTTCTCTAAGCTATCGCATCGCGAAAGGCAAGTGTGCAGTTTCTGGCACACTAAGACCTCGAGCGCCGCTCGCTTGAAGATTGTTGACAAGCGGAGCTTTTCGCGGCACACTCCGCTACGGATATCGAACTTCGCGGTACTCGCCTCTTCGTCATGCCGCCACTGCCGATGCCGATCCCTGACCCTGCGCCGGGCCGTTCCAGCGGAGCGCTCTCGGTGCCGGAACAGGCCAGCTTTGAGACGGATTTCACCGAGCTTGTGGAACGTTTCAGCACGCAAAGCGGGGGTGGACTTTCGGCGGAGCTCTCGGTGGATTTAGCCCTGGAAATTGTGCTGAATGAAATTGTGGAGCAGGCTTGCTTGGCGACCGGCGCCACCGGGGCCGCGATCGTGCTGCAGCGCGATGGAGAAATGGTGTGCCGCGCCAGCAGCGGGGCCACTGCACCGGAATTGGGAGCGCGGCTCGATACCTCGTCGGGAATTTCGGGGGAGTGCCTGCGCACTTGGCGGATGCAGCGTTGCGACGACGTTTCCGCCGATCCGCGCGCCGATGTACAGGCTTCGAGGCGCCTCGGCATCCAGTCGGTGATGGTGATCCCGCTGATTCGCCGTGGCGAGTTGGAGGGAGTGTTCGAGGTTCTTTCCTCTCAGCCCCACGCCTTTGGCGAACGCGATGAACGCACACTGGAAGCACTCGCCGGGCGCGCACTCAATAATCTGGATCGTGCGGCCGAGCGCCTGAAGCGCCGTTCCGAGCCGGCAGTGCAAGTACCGACCTTTGGAGGGCCGATCTTCGGCCAGATTCCCAACGATGGCTTCGACGAGAATGCAGCGATCTCCTCTTCATCGGGTACATGGAGATTCGATTTTCTGACGCTGGTTCTTGGAGCCGGGGTGGTGGTTTGCGCGTTGTTGCTGGGAATTGTCATGGGGCCGCACCTGGGCATCTGGAAGTCAAGAACAAGGCCGCGAACTGCGGCAGCGGCGCGCATTCAGCCGGCGCGCACCAACACGACACAGTCCATCCCTCCCGCAGAAACTACGCAGCAGAATCCGGCTGGTCTTGTCGCGGCTGATGCAATTCCGGGTTCTGTTCCGACCGACCCTGTGAAGAAAGCGAGCGCTCCTGCCGTGCCCGTTGGAGGATTGGTCGTTTACGACGAAGGCAAACAAGTCTTTCGCATGCTGCCCACTGCAGATGGGCAGGCTGGAGGAACAAGTTCATCGACAGGCTCGAGCGTACTGCAGCGGATTGCGCCGGAATATCCCGCAGAGGCCTTGCAGAAAAAGATTGAAGGCACCGTCGTGCTCGACGTTCATATTGCACCAGATGGCTCGGTGCGCGAGACGCAGCTGATCAGCGGAGATCCGTTGCTGGCGCAGGCCGCAAAGGATGCAGTGCAGCAGTGGAAGTTTAAGCCGAGAACGGTGAACGGACATCCGGCGGAGATGGAAACGCAGATTACGCTGAACTTCAGACTACCTCAGGCGAAATAATTCCTATCGCACCTCAGGAATCCTTACTGGCAGAATTTGTTGGATTCGTCGCGCGCGGTTAGTTCGCCTTGCGCATCGTCACCGGAATCGGCGATGCGCTGCGCGGCGAAACCGCTGCAGGTTGCGATTGACGGCGGCTTTGGGCGGGCGGAACCGGCCGCGGCCCGCCGTTTCCCAGCGCATACAACACTACTTCAACGCGGCTGGAAACTCCCAGCTTGTCGAAAATCCGGAACAAATAATTCTTCACCGTGTGCTCGGTCAGCTTGAGGCGTTGTGCAATTTCGCGATTGGTCAAGCCTTCGGCGACGCAGCGGACGACGTCGATCTCACGGGCGGAGAGCAGGGAACCGCCATTGGCGTTAAAGTCGGCGAGCGGCGGCCTGGCAAGAGCGTCAATCACGAACTGAAATTCATTGCTGCTGGCCCAAACTTGCCCCTGATGCACGCACTGGATGCACTTGCTGAGAAGACGGAAGGGTTCGGTGCGGCAGAAGACGCCTTGTGCACCGGCACGGAAAGCCTCGATCACAGCTGTGCGCTCGGAGGCGTCGAGCAGAACAATGACGCGCATGGCCGCTGCCTGCGAGCGAATTTCTCGTACCAGGTCGAATCCGCCGCCGGTCGTTTCTCCCAGCATTGCGCTGACAATCAGGACATGCGGCCGCTCGCGTTTCACCAGGTTCACGATAGCGGCGGCGTTGGACGGAGACTCAATCATCTGCAGCTGGCCATCGCGGGCCAGAGCCTCCACCAGCAATTGCGTGCTCATCGAGGTGCTGTCTGCGGCCAGCACGCGAATGCGGTCCTGATTCGGAATAGCGGTTAGATGCGCCATAGTTTATCGGTCGAACTGACGGCCCAAAATTGTCTTCGGCCAGAAAGAAAATCGCTGAGGGGATCCGCAAAAAGCTCGAGAAGATTAAGACACAGGCGTTGGCCGGTTCTCAAGCGCTTCCGGTACACCGATTTCCACCGAGACTATGGGAAGTTAGACTCTGAGTAAATAGCACTACCGGGTAGGTGCGGGGAAAGTCGTAACGGAGTGAAGTGGTTACCGGGATGCCACTATCCGGGAGGCGGTCGTACAACTTAGGTGGCATTGACGATTTCTGCATGTGGGCCTGATACTCGGAACACGCTGACGACAAGGCGCCGAAATTCGGAATCCTCCTCCCGCGGGGCCAACAGAACGATCAAACTCGAAAATCGTTTGGAGTTTTCCTGAAAGCACGATCCCGGTTGTTGACGTTGGGAGGGTTTTCATGGCCACAGACGTTGCAGTTTCTTGCACACTGCAAGCGTGTATAGCGAGACCGGCGTTAACAGGTTTTTCTCAGGAATCGACGGATCTGACCAAAGGTCAATCTTGGGCCGAACCGCACTTGGGGGAGTCCCGGGCAGGGCAGTTTCGGTGGAAAAGCGAGCCATTTTGCAAAATCGAATTTGTACGATATTCGGCTTAGCAACAATAGGTTACAGTGGTTACCTTAGATTGCAGTTGATGTGCCTAGAGACTTTAGTCTCCCCACTTTTCGCCTCTTGCACGAATTTGCATAGGCGGCTAGAATCGGGAGCAAGTTGAGGGCAAGATAGCCCCGAAAGTTCGCTTCGAAACTTTGAAGTAGTCTCCCCCTTTGATTTGAGCACCAGTGAACCGAGTTAGCCTATACGGCTAACGCGCGGAGTCGTTTTGTTTCTTGCTTGGGGCGGGTCACGAAATGTGACTCAGAGGGCGAAGCTATGAGTAGCGGTCACGCGGTACGAACGGCACTGGCGGCAGTAACACCGAGCCCGATCATAGACCAGGCTCAGTGGTATGCGCTGCGCACCCGTTCGCGTCACGAAAAAATGGTGGCCGATCAGCTGGAACGGCTGGGAGTGGAAAACTTCCTGCCCCTGGTGAAGCGGACGCGCCAGTGGAGTGACCGCGTGAAAGAAGTCGAGCTTCCGCTGTTTTCCGGTTATACGTTTGTCCGTGTCGTACTCTCCTCCCCTGACCGGTTGCGGGTTCTGCAGACCCATGGGGTCGCAGGATTCGTCGGCATCAACTGTTGCGGCACAGCGATTCCCGAAAGCCAAATTGAAGACATTCGAACTGTTCTGGCCAGCGATCTCCCCTTCGAGGAACAACCATTCCTGAGAGTGGGGCAGCGAGTTCGAGTCCGGGGCGGCGCCCTGGACGGAGTCGAGGGAATTCTCTCCGCGCGGAATGACGACAGCAGCCTGGTAATCTCACTGGAGCCGATTCAGCGCTCACTTTCGGTCCGGATTCAGGGCTACACAGTAGAGCCCGTCTAAGTTTTATCCCCCTGCCTTCCCTTCAGAGTAGGTCCCGCACGGCACTCAGCCGCGGCGCAACGTGTGCGCTCCGGTTCTTAGGCATGGAGTGTTTCGCGGGCAACACCGCCGGGCGCGAATCGTCCGGCTTCGAGGACCAAGAGAGGGTCAATCTATGAACGAACTGGAAACGAAAACCACAAAAGTCAACGGTAACGGGGGACGCAGCCAAGGTCAGGGATGGGAAAGCGGCCGCGAGCTGGGAACGGCGACCGTCTACGTGTCCACAGTGCCGGAGTCGTCTCTGCGCAGCTTCCGCGATGAAGCGGAAATTCACGCCATCAGCAGCGCGCTGAAGCAGACGGGCTGGAATCGCAAGCGTGCGGCGCAGCTTCTGAGCATCAGCTACCGCGGGCTGCTGTACAAGATTCGCCGGCACAACATCACTCCGAATGGTACGGGGCCGCTGAAGCCGGCCACCGACACGGGCGACGTGCAGTCGTAGATTTTGCCGCGCCTGGCCAGTCTGATTAATTAGAATTGATTATTGGAGTGTCCATGTCTGTACCCATCACGTCTGTGCTCATGAAAACTCGCACCACCAGCGTACTTCTTGCGCTGCTGCTGGCCGCGTCATTGGTCGCGGCGCAGCAGGTCATGTCGGATGCGACGGCCAAGCCGAGCACGCCTCCGCCTTCGGGGCCAAGCGTCTTCAGCGACGACAGTACGAAGGATGCGCAAATCAAAGACGCGCAATTCAACACGCGCTCGCCGCGCTACAAGATCGCGCCGGGAGACTCGTTCGACCTGAACTTCGAGTTGAGCCCGGAGTTCAATCAGACGGCGGTCGCGGTGCAGCCTGACGGATTCGTTACGCTGCGCAGCGTGGGCGATATCAAGGTGCAGGGTCTGACTGTGCCCGAGTTGACGCAGACCTTGCGCACTGCCTACGGCAAAATTCTCAACGATCCCATCATCTCGGTGAACCTGAAAGATTTCGAGAAGCCGTACTTTGTCGCCGACGGCCGTGTGGGGCGCCCGGGAAAGTACGATTTGCGCGGAGATACCACGCTGACCCAGGCGATCGCGATCGCGGGCGGCTTCAGCGATGGCTCGAAAGCCTCGCAAGTGCTGCTGTTCCGCCGCGTGTCGGACGAGTGGATGGAAGCCAAGGTGATCGACGTAAACAAGATGCACAAGACCGGGAACCTGAAGGAAGATCCTCTCTTGCATCCCGGCGACATGCTGTTCGTCCCCAAAACCGCGTGGTCCAAGTTCGAGCGTTACATGCCCTCAGCCCAGATGGGCACGATGTTCAAGCCCTACTAAGAGCGCGTCCGGTTTCGCGAGGAAACATTATGAGCGAGTTTCAGTCCCAAAGCGGCGACCAGGCATTTTCCATCAGCGTGAAAGAGCTGATTGCGATCGGCTTCCGCCACAAGCGGTCGATGTTCTTCTGCTTCATGGCGGTCTTTATCGGGGCCGTGCTGGTGGGCCTGCTGATGCCCACCAGCTACACCGCGCACACCGAAATCCTGGTCAAGCGCGAGCGCGTCGACCCGGTCATCAGCCCCGGGCAGGCGGCGCCGGTGATGGTGAAGGAAGAAGTCACCGAGGAAGAATTGAACTCGGAAGTCGAGCTGCTGGAAAGCGACGACGTGATGAAACAGGTCGCAGTCGCCTCCGGCCTCGACAAGCGTTCTTCGCTGATGGGCAAGCTCTTCGGCCGCGATGACGCGGCGGGCAAGATTGCCAAGGCAGCGCAACGCCTGCGCGGCAGCCTGGTGGTCGAGCCCATGAAGAAGACCAACCTGATCAGCATCTCGTATTCGTCCGGCAATCCGCAGCAGGCGGCGCTGGTGCTGAAGAATCTGAACGACGCCTATATCCGCAAGCACGCCGAGGTGAACCGTCCGGCGGGACAATTCAAGTTCTTCGATCAAGAAGCCGAGCGCTACAAGAGCGAACTGGCCGATGCCGAAGGGCAGCTCTCGCATTTTGCCGCCGAGCAGGGCGGTGTCGCCCCGCTCGTGGCGCGCGACCAGACGCTGGCGAGGTTGACGGAATTCACTGCGACGCTGGCCACGACCCGCGCGGAGATGTCAGCCACCGAGCAGAAGATTCGGACACTGGAGAGCCAGTCGGGCGCCATGCCCTCCAACATCACGACATCGTCGCGCAAGACCGACGACGCCCAGGTCCTGCAGCAGATGAAGAGCATGCTGATGACTCTGGAGTTAAAGCGCACCGAACTGCTGACCAAGTACCAGCCGACGTATCCACTGGTGACAGAAGTCGACAAGCAGATCTCTGACACGCGCGCTTCGATCGCGAAAGAAGAAGCCAAGCCACTGCTGGAGGAGACCACCGGCCAGAATCCGACGTATCAGTACGTCAGCACAGAGCTGGCCAAGGCGAAGGCCGATTACAGCGCCTTGCAGGCGCGGGCGGCGGCCATGGAAGGCATCGTCAGCCTCTACAAACAGAAGGCCACGGAGCTCGAGCAGAAAGGCATCCAGGAGCAGGATCTGCAGCGGGCGATCAAGACCGACGAAGAAAACTATCTGCTCTACCAGCACAAGCGCGAAGAAGCCCGCATGTCCGACATGCTCGACCAGACCCACATCCTGAACGTCGCCGTAGCGCAGGCGCCGGCGGTGCCGGTGCTGCCGACGGGCTCGCGCATGGTGTTCGTGGTACTCGGGCTAGTTTTGGGCGCGGTGATGAGCGTAGGATTGGCGCTGGCGCTGGATTATTTCGATCCGTCGTTCCGCACGCCCTCGGAGGTGCTGAGCGAATTGAATATTCCGGTTCTGGCGGCGGTGCCGCATCGCAGCGGCGGTTATGGAGCGAGCTACAACTCCGGCACTGTAGTGGCCGAGCCGGTGGAAGCGTTCCCGGTTCCAGTCGAGTCCAGTCAACAGTAGGGGCCCTAAACCATGTTTTTGGAATTTTTCGGATTTCGCGAACAGCCTTTCGGGGTTACCCCCGATCCCCGCTTTCTCTATTTGAGCCCGGCGCACCGCGAAGCCTTGGCTTCGCTCTACTACGGGATCGAGTCGGGGCGCGGCTTTTTGGCGCTGATCGCCAAGCCCGGCATGGGCAAGACCACGCTGCTGTTCCACCTGCTCGAAAAATTCCGCCACAACGCCCGCACCGCATTCCTGTTCCAGACGCAGTGCAGCTCGCGCGAGTTTATGCGCTTCCTGCTGGCCGAATTGGGAGTCGAGAGCCACGATCAGGACTTCGTGCGCATGCACGAAGAGTTCAACAAGATGCTGTTGCAGGAGGCGCGCGCTGGTCGCCGCTTCATCGTGGTCGTCGACGAGGCGCAGAACCTCGACGCCAGCGTGCTCGAGACGGTGCGCCTGCTTTCGGACTTTGAAACGCCCCGCGCCAAGCTGTTGCAGATCATCCTTGCGGGGCAGCCAGAGTTGGCCGACAAACTCGCGAGCCGCCACATGGCGCAGCTGCGGCAGCGTGTATCGCTGCTGAATCGTTTGTCGCCGCTTTCGGTCGATGAGACACGCAAGTACATCGATCACCGGCTGCGCGTCGTGGGATACGCAGGCACGCCGCTGTTTTCGCCGGAGGCGATGGTGGCCATCGCGCGCTTCACCGAAGGCATTCCGCGCAACATCAACAATTTTTGCTTCAACGTGCTCTCGCTGAGCTGCGCCCTTCGCCAAAAGCAGGTTGATGTCGCGCTGGTGGAGGAAGTGATCAACGATCTCGATATCAGCCAGCATGTGACAGAAGTCGCGCCGCAGCGCAATGTCGACTTTCAGGAGATGGCCTCGATGATGGCGGGCAATCCGGCGCAGGCGCGGATGTCGTCGCCCAACTTCGAGCGCATGGATTCGCTGACCCCGGCGGAAGCTCGGGCCTATATGCAGCAGCTTTCCGGGCAGCTGAAGGACTGGCAGCACAATCTCGATCGCATCGCGCCGCACCGCTCGAGCGCGCGCATCAAGCGCGATTAGCAGGAGAACGGTTGCCTGAGGGATCCGCGGCGAGAAGATTCGCCGCAAAGATCGCCGGGCCCGAGGGACATCATGAGCCGCAATTTCGAACTTCTGCAGAACATCGGGAAAGAAGACGACTACTTCCAGCCGGAGCGCGTGCTCACGGCGCCCGCACCGGCGCCCGCGGCGGAACGCCCCATGCCGGAGGTCGATCCGTCGGCATTTACGCCGGCTCCAGCGGTGGTGCCGGCACCCTCGAACGAGCCCCTGCACTTCGCTATGGAGAGCTCGCAGCTGGCCGAGCTGACCAAACTGGTGCAGAGAATCTTTTTGTTGCCCGGCGGCGAGTATCACCACACGGTAGTGTTTTCGAGCAGTGATGCCGGCAACGGCTGCAGCTGGCTCTGTGCCCGGACCGGCGAGCTGCTGGCCAGCCAGGTGACCGGGACAGTATGCCTGGTCGACGCCAACTTCATGAACCCGACGCTGCACGAGCAGTTTGGCGTGTCCAATCATCACGGATTGTCCGATGCGCTGCGCCAGACCGGATCGATTCGCGGCTACATCAGCCAGCTTTCGCGGCGTAACCTTGCTCTCGTGAGCTGCGGCTCGGAAGTACGCGACGCGCAGGGCCTGGTGACCTCGGACCGCATGCGGGCGCGGTTGAGTGAGCTGCGCTCCGAGTTCGACTACGTGCTGGTCGATGCACCTTCGCTGAGCACGAGCAACGAAGCAGTTTCTCTGGGGTCGATCTCTGACGGCGTAGTGCTGGTGCTCAAGGCCAACGCCACCCGCAAGGACCGGGCGCGGGTCGCGGTGCGCGATCTGCAGAACGCCAAGGTCAAGGTTCTGGGAGCAGTGCTCAACCAGCGCACCTTCCCGATTCCCGACAAGATTTACAACCGGCTCTAAGTTTCCGATTTCTGACGCACGGGGAAAACTCCCGAAGACATGTTCGAGAATCTGAAAGCTGATCTGCAGGCGGCCCAGGAAGACCGCGTCTTAGAAAAAGGCATGCTGCGCGTGCTGCTGCGGATGGAGACTATCGCCATCATCAGCTACCGCTTCGGGCACTGGGTGGAAGGCGTAAGAGTTCCGGTTGTGCGCCAACTGCTGGCGATTGTGGCCATGTTCTTTCAGCGCTCGGTGCAGGTGCTCGTCGGAATCTACATCTCGCCCGACGCCGAGATCGGCCCCGGGCTGACGATTCATACACCTTTTGGCATTATCGTCGGGCCGAACAAGATCGGATCGAACCTGACTATCCAGAGCGGCGTAGTAATCGCCGCCGGAACGCGCGGCATCGGCGACAACGTCTACTTCGGAGCCGGCGCCAAGGTGATGGGCGGAGCGAAGATCGGCAATAACGTCGTCGTTGCTGCCAACAGCCTGGTGCTGACTGATGTCCCGGACAACATGACGGTCTTGGGCGTACCGGCGCGTATCCGCATCCCGGGCGGGCGGCCGAAGCGCTTCAAATGGAACACAGTGCAGCCACAAAAGGCTCAACCGCAGACTGGCCAGCCGACGGACGGAAGTGCTTCCGCCGCGCCGGCCAACGGAAATCAGAATTCGCAACCGCAGGGCGTGCCTGCCGCCAAGGCTCACTAGGGCCGAACAGAAAGAGGAAAAGAACCTTGGATTTCGCATGGAGTGACGAACAGCTTGACTTCCGCAAGGAAGTCATCCGCTTCGCCAAAGAGGAACTCAACTACGACATGATCGAAAATGATCATGACGAGAAATTCAATCGCGAGGCCTGGAACAAGTGCGCCCAGCTGGGCATTCAGGGGTTGCCGATTCCGGCCGAATACGGTGGCGGCGGCGCGGACACTCTAACCACCGTCTGCGGCCTGGAGGCGCTCGGTTACGGTTCCCGCGACAATGGGCTGATCTTTTCCATCAATGCCCACATGTGGAGTTCGGAAATTCCCATCTGGTCGTTCGGCACGGACGAGCAGAAGAAGAAGTATCTCCCCAAGCTGACCAGCGGCGAGTGGGTCGGCGTGCACGCCATGACTGAACCGATGACCGGTTCGGATGCCTACGCGCTGAAGACGCGCGCCGAACGCAAGGGCGACAAAGTCATCCTGAACGGTTCGAAGACCTTCATCACCAACGCGACCTATGCCGACATGGTGATCGTCTTCGCCACGCTCGATCCGTCAAAGGGCCCGGCCGGGATTACGGCGTTCATCGTGGAGAAGGGAACGCCGGGATTCACCATCAGCCGCAAATTGCACAAGATGGGCTTGCGCACCTCGCCGATGGCGGAGTTGTCGTTCGTCGACTGCGAAGTGCCGGCGGAGAATCAGCTGGGCAAAGACGGTGCGGGGCCGGCGATCTTCACCGCCTCGATGGAGTGGGAGCGCATCTGCATTCTGTCGAGTCACCTCGGCGTGATGCAGCGCCTGCTGGAAACGTCGGTAGCCTACGCCAAGGAACGGCGGCAGTTTGGCGAGAACATCGGAAAATTTCCCGCAGTCTCGACCAAGATTGCGGAGATGGAAGTGCGGCTCGAGACCAGCCGGCTGGTTCTTTATAAGGCAGCCTGGATGAAGAGCCAGGGCAAGCATCCGCTGCGCGAAGCTGCGATTGCCAAGGCTTATGTCGCCGACGCCTGCATCCAAAGCTGTCTGGACGCGATCCAGCTTCACGGCGGCTACGGTTACATGACCGAGTTTCAGATTGAGCGCGAATTGCGCGACGCCATCTCGGGCAAGATTTATTCCGGCACCACGGAGATTCAGAAGATGATCATCTCCGGGCTGCACGGGCTGTGAAAATCGCTTCATCAGGCCGTAACCTGCCGGCGCTACGCTGGCAGTAACGCTCCGGATTTACCCCCTACTTCACAACCAAGAATCGCATAACCAGGACAAGGGACCTCGTGGCCTACATTCTTCAGCAGCTGTTGACCCGCAGTGCGGCGTTGTATCCGGAAAAACCGGCGGTCTGGGCGCGCAAGCGCACGCTCACCTATCGCGAACTCGATCAGAAGTCGACGCAGTTGGCGCATCTGCTGCGGCAGCGCGGACTGAAGAAAGGCGACCGCGTCGGCATCTTTTTTCCGAAATGTGTGGAGTCGCTGGTCTGCATGTTTGGCGTATTGAAGGCGGGCGGTGTCTATGTTCCGCTCGATCCGCAGGCGCCGGCCGAGCGCATTGGCTACATCATTGCGAACTGCAACATTCGCGTGCTGCTGACCAACAAAGAACGCCGCGCGGCCCTGGGCGCGGAGATCGTCAACACGCTCGACTACTGCGTCATGACCGACGACTCCGGCTCGAACGGTTCGGGCACCAAGATTGTTCCGTGGGCGATGCTCGCGGATTTTGCGGCGGACAAGGCTCCCGAGGTAGTGCTCACGGAAACCGATCTCGCTTACATCCTCTATACATCTGGTTCGACCGGGCGTCCGAAGGGCGTGATGCTCTCGCACCAGAATGCGCTCACTTTCGTGGAGTGGTGTGCGGCAAAGTTCCAGACGCGGCCGGAAGACCGTATGTCGAATCACGCGCCGCTGCACTTCGATTTATCTGTCTTTGACGTCTACAACGCGATCGAGGCGGGCGCGACTGTGTACCTCGTGACCGAAGATCTGGCGCTGTTCCCGACTACGCTGGCGAACTTTATCGAGCAGCAACAAATCACCGTCTGGTACTCGGTGCCTTCGGCGCTGATGCTGCTTTTGCTGCACGCCAACCTGAAGGCCGAAAAAGTTCCGCACTTGCGCACGATTCTGTTTGCCGGGGAAGTTTTCCCCATGAAGTATCTGCGCCAGCTGGCGGAGCTGCTGCCGAACGTCGAACTCTACAACCTCTACGGTCCGACCGAGACCAACGTCTGCACCTACTACCACGTCGAGCGCGAGCGCCTCGAAGGCATGAGCAATCTGCCCATCGGCATCGCCTGTGAAAACACCGAAGTTTTCGCGGTGAACGATCAGGACCAGATCATTACCAAGCCGGGCGAGCAAGGCGAACTCTACGTCCGCGGTCCGGCGGTGACCTACGGCTACTGGGCCGACGCCGAGAAGACGCGGAAGATGGTCGTGCCTAACCGCTTCCAGCCGAATTTCAACGAGAACATGTACCGCACCGGCGACCTGGTCACTCTCGCCGAAGACGGCAACTACTACTTTCAGGGACGGCGCGACAGCCAGATCAAGAGCCGCGGATACCGCATCGAGCTGGGCGAGATCGAGACTGCTTTGCTGAGCCATCCGGGAGTGAAAGAAGCTGCCGCCGTGGCGATTCCCGACGATCTCATCGGCAATCGCATCAAAGCCGTGGTTGCGGCGCACGAGACGCACGCGCTGAAGATCGCCGACCTGCAGCAGTTCTGCGCCACGCGCATTCCGAAGTACATGATTCCCGAGCAGATTGAATTTCTGGAAACGCTGCCCAAGACTTCGACGGGCAAGATCGATCGCGTGACTCTGGCCAAGAGCAGCAACTGACCCAAAAAAGTTTGACTCATTCAGGTTTTGACCCTCATTCAGGAGAAGCAGCAAGTCATGGCAATTGAACAGGCATCGGTAAAAGATCAGATCCGGGATTTCATTCAACGGGACCTGGCCAGCGCGAAGGGCGTCAGCTCGTTTTCCGACAGCGAGTCGCTGATGGAAAGCGGCGTGATTGATTCGCTGGGTATCTTCCGGCTGGTGGCCTTCCTGGAGGAAACATTCCGCGTCCGCATAGGCGATGAAGAGATCACGCACGACAACCTGAAGAGCGTGGACTCGATCGAGCAACTGGTTGTGGGCAAGAAGAAGTAGTACGACGGCCCTCGAAGGCAGCCCTGAGCGCCTTCACGTCCCCCCAAAAGTAGAAATTGTTCGGCTGGCAACTGTTGGAGGACTCCCGGTGGGTACGATTCGGCGAAAACTGCTGTTAAATCTGCTGAAACTCTTCGACCTCGTTTTGATGGTCGTGGCCTTCGGCTTTGCGACGCTGGTGGTATCGCACGCGTCACTGGCCTCGCTCGAAGAGGTTCTGGCAATTCGCGTCAAGATTCAGAACTTCGTAATCTTCACGGGGCTTCTGTTCTGCTGGCACATGATCTTCACCATGTGCGGGATGTACACCTCGCACCGGCTCTCCAGCCGGCGCGATGAAGTGCTCGATCTGGCCAAGGCCATCTCGATCGGCACCTTCGTGATTTTCGTCGGGCACTATCTGTTTCACATCAAGCTGATCACGCCCAAGTTCCTGGTGGCGTTCTGGGCAAGCGGAGTGCTGGTGGCGATGATCAGCCGCGTGATCATGCGGCTGTTCCTGGCGCAGGTCCGGCTGCACGGACGCAACTTGCGCGACATGCTGATCGTGGGCATCAACGCGCGCGGTGTGCAGTTCGCCAATAAAATCAAAGAGAGTCCAGCACTGGGCTACCGCATCGTGGGCTTCGTCGATCACGACCGTCCCGAGCTGGAGGCGTTCCGGAGTTCGGGTTACAAGCGGGTTACCGACTTCGAAGGACTGCCGTCGTTCCTGCGCAAGAATGTGGTCGATGAAGTGGTGATCGCGCTGCCCATGCGCTCCATGCACGAAGAGGCGTCGGAGGTGGCGGCGCTCTGCGAAGAGCAAGGCATCCTGATCCGCTTCGCGTCGACGCTGTTTGATCTCAAGATTTCGCGCCGCCGCGTCGAGGAAGTGGTCGACGGCGACTCGCTGATCACGCACTACACGGGAAGCCTCGAGGGCTGGCCGGTGGTGATCAAGCGCGTGATCGATATCGTCGGTTCGGCCCTGATGCTGATTCTGCTTTCCCCGGTACTGCTGCTGGCTGCAGTGCTGATCAAGTTGACCTCGAAGGGTCCGGTAATGTTTGTGCAGCAGCGGCTGGGGCTGAACAAACGGCACTTCGGCATATACAAGTTCCGCACCATGGTGGTCGATGCGGAAAAGAGGATGAAGGAGATCGAGCACCTGAACGAAGTCTCCGGGCCGGTCTTCAAAATCAAGAACGATCCGCGCATTACGCCGATCGGCAAGTTCCTGCGCAAGACCAGCATCGATGAACTGCCGCAATTGCTGAATGTGTTCAAGGGCGACATGAGCCTGGTGGGTCCGCGGCCCCTGCCCATTCGCGATTACGAAGGCTTCAGCGAGGATTGGCAGCGGCGGCGCTTCAGCATCCGGCCGGGCATTACCTGCCTGTGGCAGATCGGTGGGCGCAGTTCGATTTCGTTCGAGAAGTGGATGGAGCTGGATCTGCAATACATCGACAAGTGGTCGCTGTGGCTCGATCTCGAAATTTTAGTTAAGACGATTCCGGCGGTACTGAAGGGATCGGGAGCGGCATAAGAAGTTGCCAGTGGCCAGTGGTCTGTGGCCAGAAAAACAAATTCACCGAGACTGATCACTGGGCACCGACCACTGATCACTATTTCCTAGGAGAAATCATGAAGTTCATTCGCACAACCGTTCGCAATATTCAGACCGCCGGGGAGCTGTTCGGCTTTTTCGGGCGGCAGAAGCGCTGGTGGCTGCTGCCCATCATCGTGACCCTGTTCCTTCTGGGCGCGCTCATCGTGGTGGCGCAGAGTTCGTCGCTGGCGCCGTTTATCTACACGATGTTCTAGGTTTGGTATGGGCGCCGCTCGGCTTCGCCACCGCGGGACGGGCGAGGCGCCCGTCGCCACATGGTCTGACTTACTACGAAAGGGAACTTAGGGTTCATGGCAAGCGAAGGCAAGAAAAAGGGCGGGTTCCTGCGCAAGCTGGGATGGTTTGTTCTGATCGTCGTGGCTTTCGAACTCGGGCTGCGCCTTTTCGGATACGGCAACTACACGATTTATCGTCCGGATGAAAAGCTGCTCTGGGTTCCGGTCCCCGGCCGCACGGTGACTGTCGACAATCACCTGCCGATCACGATCAACAATCAAGGGCTGCGCTACGCCAGCGACCTGACGGCCAAGCCGAGAGGCGAATTCCGCATCATTGCCTTCGGCGATTCGGCCACCCAAGGCTGGGGCGTCGACGACAACTCGACCTACGCCGCGTTTCTGGGTCAAAAACTCAACCAGGACAGCTGTCCCGGCGAACACATCGTGTCGGTTTCGGCGGGAGTGAATGCCTATCCCAATGCGCTGGTCGGGGAGAAGCTGAAGGAAGTCGAAGAGGACCCGACCTTTCAGCCCGACATCGTGATCCGCGCCTACAGCTTCAACAGCAACTTCGAGCGCCTGCCCAAACTCGAGGGCGCGGCGCGCGAGAAGTTCCTGCGCCAGGTGGAAGCGAAGGCGATCATCCGCCGCAGCGCGATTTATAACTTCGTCATCGAAGACCTGCTCCGCCGCGCGGTGTATTACAAAATGCGGCACGTGCTGATGGCGGGGACGCTCGACACGCTGGGCGGCATGGACAATCTCGATGTCAATGCAGTCACCGCCAGCTTCCAGGACAGTCTGGACGAAACCCGCGCCCACCATGCGCAACTGGTGTTTTTGGTGTTGGCAAGTAAAGATCAGAAAGCCAACGATCTGCATCCCTTCCAGAAAGCCATGCTCGATTTTGCTGCGGCCAATCATGTTCCCGTGGTCAATATGGTTGATGTGCTGCAGTCGAATGCGCCGGCGAATTTCTACATGGACCCGGTGCATCCGACGGCCGTGGGACACAAGCTGATCGCCGATCAGCTCTACAACGTGATTCGCACTCTCCCGGCTTATCAGGCCGCCTGCCAGCAGACGGCGGTCAACGTGGCGAATTCCGCCAGTCCGACGCAGTCCCGTAATGGCGCGACGGCTCACCAGTAGCGAGCTAACCTAAACCGGCCAATGCCCGCAGGGGCTGAACCTAGTTTTTTCCTGGGGCTTAACGGCACGCCTTGAAAGGCGTGCTTTTCCCGGTTCTAGAACAAGTTTTTATTCGAGGAGCAATCGATACGATGGTTCATCTCATCAATTTCTTCAAACATGTCCTGGAACTGCTGGCGATTCTGGCCGGCGTAGGACTGGTCGTCTTTGCCATCCTGTCCATCTTCACCGGACCGAAACAAGCGTGGAGTCTGTACAAGCGCGCGTGGGAAGGCTGGAAAGCTCTGGCCCACAAGATCGGCAACTTCCAGGCCCGGGTCATCCTCTCGATTTTCTACGGAATTCTGGTTCTCCCCTTCGGGCTGGCGGCGCGTTTCTTCAGCGATCCGCTGCGCATCAAGAAAAAGCCCGAACAGTGGCTGGACCATCCCAACGAGGCCTACGACTTAGAGTGGGCGAGGAAACAATAGGAGCTTATGTTCATACTAGGGATCAGTTGCTATTACCACGACGCAGCCGCAGTGCTGCTCGAGGACGGCATGTTGGTGGCGGCCGCGGAAGAAGAGCGCTTTACCCGCAAGAAGCATGACTTCGACTTCCCCAAGCAGGCCATTCAGTTCTGCCTGGACCAGCGTGGCATTACCGGGAAGGATCTCGACTACGTCGTGTTCTTCGAGAAGCCGTTCCGCAAGCTCGACCGCATTCTGATGATGACGCTGCAGACCTATCCGCAGTCCTACAAGGTCTTCCGCGAATCGATGATCACATGGATGGTCGACAAGCTCTGGGTTTCGTCGAAGATCGAAACCGAGATCGGCGTCGACCGCGACAAGATCCTGTTCAGCGAACATCACCTGTCGCACGCTGCCAGCGCCTATTTCTGCTCGCCCTTTGAAGAGTCCGCGATCCTCACCGTCGACGGCGTCGGTGAGTGGGTCACGTCGACCTATGGCATCGGCAAGGGCAACGACATCAGGATTCAGAAAGAGATCCACTTCCCGCACTCGCTTGGCCTGCTCTATTCCGCGTTCACCGCGTTTCTCGGCTTCGAAGTGAACGAAGGCGAGTACAAGGTCATGGGCATGGCTCCGTATGGGGAGCCCAAATACGTGGACAAGGTCTGGAAGACGATCAACCAGAACAGCGACGGATCGTTCTCGCTGAACATGGACTACTTCAGCTTCCATCACTCGACGGAAAAAACCTACAACCAGAAATTTGCTGACCTGTTCGGCACGCCTCGTCCGGAAAAGATGCTGTTCTTCACCGAGGAGACTGGCTTCCCCAAGTACTTCGGCGCGCCTCCGGGAAACATGGCCGAGCTGTCGAAGATGAACAAGCACTATGCCGACATCGCCGCCAGCATCCAGAAGGTGACCGAAGAGGTGCTTCTCAACATGGCGAAGCACCTGTACAAGACCACCGGCATGAAAAACCTATGCATGGCGGGCGGCGTGGCGCTGAATTGCGTGGCCAATACGCGCATCCTGCACGAGTCAGGCTTCGAACAGCTCTATGTTCAGCCCGCGGCCGGTGACGGCGGCGGCGCACTGGGCGCAGCGTTGTGGGCTTACAACACGCTGCTGGGCAAGCCGCGCAACTTCCAGATGCAGCATGCCTACTGGGGACGTGCTAACTCCGATGCCGAGATCGCCGACTTCCTGCGCGCCAACAACATCAAGCACACGCGCTATGACGATGAAGACAAGATGATTGACGCGGTCGTGAATCACCTGACCAACGCCAGCGTCATCGGATGGGCGCAGGGCCGCTTCGAGTGGGGGCCTCGAGCCTTGGGCAGCCGTTCGATCCTGGCTGACCCGCGTAATCCGAATATGAAAGACATCGTCAACACCAAGATCAAGTTCCGCGAGCCCTACCGGCCGTTTGCTCCGTCCGTTCTGGCCGACAGCGCAGAGAAGTACTTCGATCTTCCGAACGCTGCCAAACACGCTCCGGCGCGCTATATGCAATACGTAGTCCCGGTGAAGCCGGAGGCGCAATCGACGCTGCCTGCCATTACGCATGTTGATGGCACCGGGCGTCTGCAGACGGTCTTCAAGGAGCAGAGCCCGCGCTATTACAAGATGATCGAGCGCTTCGGGCAGGCGACGGGCGTGCCGGTGGTGATGAACACGTCGTTCAATCTGAAGGGCGAGCCGATCGTCAACACTCCGGCCAACGCGCACAATACGTTCATCAAGAGCGAAATGGACGCGCTGGTGCTCGAGAACTTCATCATCGAAAAGAGCTAGACTCGAGAACCGAAGGGCGCCGGCAACTCTCCCTCCCCTGCGCGCCCTCTTATCCCAGACTCTATGGCTACGCTTACTGCTCCGGCTGCCGTGAAGGCGGCAAGTCTCAGCGTGTTGTGCGTGCACAACCGCTACATCCAGCCGGGCGGGGAAGACCAGGTTTTCGAGTCGGAGACGCGCCTGCTTACCGAACATGGCGTGCGGGTAGAAAAGGTCGAAACCCAGACGGCGTATCCTGGCGGGCTGGTGCGCAAGATTTCTGCGGCTGTGGATTGCGTTTGGTCGCGCAGCTGGCACCAGGAGATGAAAGCGAGCCTGCGGCGCGTGCAGCCGGACGTGGTGCACGTGCACAATTTCTTCTCCGCAATTTCGCCCTCGATTTTTTACGCGTGCAAAGAAGAAGGCGTCCCGGTAGTGCAGACTCTGCACAATTACCGGCTGGCGTGTCCGGCGGCGAGTTTCTATCGCGACGGCAAAGTCTGCGAGGAGTGCCTCGATCGCGGGCCGTTTCACGCGGTGAAGTATGGCTGCTATCGCGAATCGAAGCTGGCCACGGCGGCGCTGGCAACGATGCTCGAGGTTCATCGCCGGAAGCACACCTGGACCGAGATGGTCGACTGCTATGTGGCATTGACGGAATTCGCGCGCGAGAAGATGATTCAGGCGGGACTGCCGGCAGAAAAGATTCGTGTCAAACCGAATTTCGTTCTGCCCGATCCGGGAGCAAGAACAAGAAGTGGCGACTATGCGTTGTTTGTTGGGCGCTTGGTCGACTTGAAGGGTGTGGGCACGCTGGTCAAAGCCTGGTCAAAGCTGCCTGCGTCGATTCCGCTGGTCATTGCCGGCGATGGGCCGTTCCGTCCGGAGATGGAAAGGCTGATCGGCGATTTGAAATTACAAAATGTTGATTATCGCGGGCGCCTTTCGCGGCAAGATACTCTGCAGGCGATGAAGGGTGCGCGCGTTTTGATGTTTCCCAGCGAGTGGTATGAAGGATTCCCGGTGACCATCGCCGAATCCTTCGCCTGCGGCGTTCCCGTGCTCTGCTCGCGGCTCGGCGGCATGCAGGAGATCGTGGAGGACGGCCGCACCGGCCTGCACTTTACCGCAGGCGATGCGGTGGATATCGCGGAGAAAGTGTTGTCCGCGTGGGCGAGCCCGGAAGCCGTTCGCGCCATGGGCTTGGCGGCCCGGCAGGAGTTTGAGTTGAAGTACAGTGCGGAACGAAACTTTGGGATGCTCACGGAGATCTACCAGAGCGTAATGGCTCGTGGAGCCTCTGCTGGCGAAGGAGTTCGGGTTTCCCATGCCTATTCGTCTCGATAGAAACGAAATATTCTCCGTGACCGGCCGCGTTGCGGAGCTTGCCGCCTCATCTCCGGATTCTCTGGCGGTGAATGCCGGGACGGAGAGCCTCAGCTACGCCGAGCTTGACCTGCGGTCGAACCGGCTGGCCGAATACCTTTGCAGTTTGGGGGCAGGCCCGGATGTGCTGGTTGGCATCCTGCTCGAGCGATCGGTGGATTCCGTAGTCAGCACGCTGGCTGTGTTGAAGCTGGGCGCGGCCTACTTGCCGTTGGATCCTGCGTCTCCAGCGGATCGCCTGGCGTTCATGCTGCGCGATGCGGCTGTAACAGCGGTGATCACGCGCTCCGGCCTAGCGGAAAAGCTGGACGACGGTCCCTGGCAGGTGATTGCAGTCGACACCGATCGCGAGCAAATTGCGGCTCGCTCAGGAAAGGCGATCGATACCGAGGCAGACTCGAGCCATCTCGCGTATGTGATCTACACTTCCGGTTCGACTGGGCAGCCGAAGGGCGTGGAGATCACCCGCGCCGGCCTCGAGAATCTGATTTCCTGGCATCTGCGCGCATTCCAGGTTACGGCAAAGGATCGAGCCAGCTTGCTGGCTTCAGTCGGATTCGATGCCGCAGTTTGGGAGCTGTGGCCCTATCTCGCGGCGGGAGCGAGCGTACACATTCCCAACGAAGCCGCGCGCAATCAAGTGGATCTGCTGCGCGACTGGCTGATCGAAGAGAAAATTACCATCTCGTTTGTGGCGACGCCGCTGGCGGAACTCTTGATTCAGTGCGCATGGCCGGCATCCACCGCGCTGCGCACTCTGTTGACCGGAGCCGACACGCTGCATCGCCGTCCGCCGGCAGGTCTGCCGTTTACCCTCGTCAACAACTACGGACCTACTGAATGCACCGTGGTCGCGACCTCAGGTGTAGTGGCGCCGGCCGGGGCGGAGGCGAAGCAGCCCTCGATCGGG
This sequence comes from Candidatus Solibacter sp., assembly GCA_035501655.1. Lineage (GTDB taxonomy): Bacteria > Acidobacteriota > Terriglobia > Terriglobales > Acidobacteriaceae > Sulfotelmatobacter. The sequence continues at coordinate 473,037 of DATJVU010000039.1, read as the reverse complement.
CGCGCCATCGACAACACGCAGATTCATATTCTGGACGAGCAGATGCGAGCTGTGCCGCAGGGAACTAATGGCGAGCTTTACATCGGCGGAGCGCAATTGGCGCGTGGCTATCGCAATCGCCCCGCTCTGACCAAAGAACGATTCGTCCCTAATCCCTTCGCCAACGGCAGCGGCAGCGCCAAGCTCTACCGCACCGGCGACCGGGCTCGCGCCTTGGCGAACGGGGAGATCGAGTTCCTCGGCCGCCTGGATGACCAGATCAAAATTCGCGGCTACCGCGTCGAACTCGACGAAATTTCGAGCGTTCTGGATTCACATCCGTCGGTTCGGGCTAGCGCGGTGACGCTGGCCGCGGCGCCTGATGGCGCGCAGCGTTTGGTCGCTTATCTCGTGTTGGCTCCTGACTCGGATCCCACGGCCAACGAGTTTCGCGAGCATCTGCAGGCGCGCGTGCCGGACTACATGATTCCGGTGGTCTTCGTCCGGCTCAATGCGTTGCCCCTCACCAGCAACGGGAAAGTCGACCGCGCCGCGCTGCCCGCGCCCAACGGCGACACCTTGCCGGAAGAAGAATACGTCGCGCCGCGCAGTCCGGTGGAACAGCGTCTGGCCGAGTTAATCGCGCCGCTTCTGCACGTCGAGCGCGTCGGCGCAAATGACAATTTCTTCCTGCTGGGCGGCCACTCGCTGCTCGGTACCCAGTTGCTCACCCGCATCAGCGAGAGTTTCGGTGTTGAACTGTCTCTGCTGACCATCTTCGACCACCCCACGCTCGCGGGCATGTCTGCCGAGATCGAGAAACTGATTCTGGCCAAGATCGAAGCGCCGGTTTCGCAACCTGCAGGAGAGTACCGGTAGTGCCTTCCCGTTCGATGCCGCCCACTCCAACACCATCCAGAGTTGAGCGCGCGGATGCCGCGCTCAGTCTCTATCACCTCCTCGATCCCGAGGTGCTGGCCAATCCCTATCCGCTCTTCCACCGCCTGCGCCGCGAGGCGCCGGTGCACTGGGATCCGTTTCTGCATGCCTGGATCGTGACCCGCTACGCCGACGTGATGGAAGTGCTGCACACCTATTCGGCCGACCGCACGCCTACGCCCGAGCAGCTTTCGGCGATGGGCCTTGACCAGCTGAATCCGATTGCGCAGCTGATGGTCAAACAGATGCTCTTCATGGACGCGCCTGCGCATACGCGCCTGCGCAGTCTGGCTTCGAAAGCATTTACCACCGCGCGCGTCGAGCAGTTGCGCGATCACATCCGCGAGATCGTCGACCGCTTGCTCGACGGCGTCGAGCCCAAGGGCAGCATGGACGTGATTGCGGAATTCGCCGAGCCGCTGCCGGCGATCGTCACCGCCGAGCTGATGGGCGTGCCTACTGCGGATTGGCAGCGCTTAAAAACCTGGTCGGCGAACTTCGCCGAGATGCTGGGCAACTTCCAGCACAATCCCGAGCATGCGCCGGTGATGCTCAAGACGGTCGAAGAGATGACCTCGTACTTCCGCGATGCCGTGCGCGAGATCGCTGCGCACCCGCGTGAAGGGCTGATCCATTCGCTGATCACGGCCGAAATCGACGGCGACCGGCTGAGCGAAGAAGAGGTCATCGCCAACTCGATCGTTACCATGGTCGGCGGGCAGGAAACGACGACCAACCTTATCGGTAACGGTCTGCTGACCCTGTTGCGGAATCCGGGCGAACTCGAAAAGCTGAGCGGCAATCTTGCGCTGATTCCGTCCGCTGTCGAAGAGATGCTGCGCTACGAAAGCCCCAGCCAGCACACGGCGCGGCTGTGTCCCAGCGATCGCGAACTTGGAGGCAAGCAGATTCTGAAGCGGCAGGCGGTGATTGCCGTGATGGCCGCGGCCAACCGCGATCCCGAGCGTTTCCCTGATCCCGACCGCTTCGACATCATGCGCGCGGATAATCGCCATCTGGCGTTCGGCTATGCGGCGCACTTCTGTTTCGGAGCGCCTCTCGCGCGCGCAGAGGGGCAGATCGCATTTGAAAGACTGCTGAGTCGGCTGCACAACATTCGTCTCGAACCCCAGAAACTGGTTTGGCGGACAAATTTGGGGCTCCGCGGGCTGGTCTCGTTGAAAGTGACTTTCGACAGCTCCAAATCGAACGGTGGCTCAGGCAAGAGCGGCAAGGCGGAGCAGGGGACTGCCTCCAAAATGCAGGCCACAGCGCCCACGCCGGCGAATTCTTCTGTGGACACTGCCTCGCGCAACAGTGTGCTGGAAAAATATCTGAATGAGAGGCAACAGCAGCAGCACGTTGCCAAACGAGCGAACTCCGGGCCCGCGCCACTCTCGTTCCCACAACAGCAAATCTGGCTTCACTCGCAGATCGCCCCTGAAATTCCGGTTTACAACGAGCCCGTCACCATCTACCGCGATGGGCCGCTCGACCTCACCGTGCTGCACAAGTGCTTCGCGGAGATCATGCGCCGTCACGAAGCCTGGCGCACGACCTTCGACGTAGTGAACGGCGAGCCGGTGCAGATCGTGAATCCGGTTCCGGCCGTGAAGCTGCCGCTCGTCGACCTGCGCCACTTGCCGCGTACTGAGCGCGACGCCGCGGCGCTGTCGCTAGCTACCGACGATGCACGCCGTCCTTTCGAGTTGAAGGAGTGTCCCCTCCTGCGCGCGCTTATCGTGCGCACGGACGAGCAGGAATACCGGATATACATCACGCTGCATCACCTGATCTTCGACGGAATTTCGATTTACCGTATTTTCCTGCCCGAACTCGCCGCGCTCTACGATGCCTTTTCGGCTGGCCGTCCATCGCCGTTGCCCGAGTTGCCGATTCAGTACGCCGACTTCGCGCAGTGGCAGCGCGACTATCTGAAAAACGGCGTTCTCGCCAAGCATCTCGAGTACTGGCGCCAGAAACTAAGCGGAGATTTGCCCGTCCTCAATTTGCCGACGGATTATCCGCGGCCTGCAGTGCAAAGCTTCCGCGGTGCGATTCAGACGCTGCATCTGTCGAAGGACCTGACCGAAAGGCTGAAGGCTCTCAGCAAACGGGAAAACTCTACCCTGTTCATCACGCTGGTGACCGCCTTCAAGACGTTGCTGCATCGCTATACCGGCCAGGAGGATATTGCCATCGGCACGCTCGCCGCCTCGCGCAAGCGTTCCGACTTCGAGAACCTGCTTGGCTGCTTTCAGAATCCTGTGGTTCTGCGCAGCAACTTCTCCGGCGATCCAACCTTCCGCCAGATGCTGGCGCAGATGCGCGAAACAACGCTGGGCGCGCTCGAGCACGACGACGTGCCCTTTGAGCTGGTTGTGAAAGAACTCCACACTGAGCGCGACTTGAGTCGCAATCCGCTGGCTCAGGTAGCGTTCACACTCGTCCCGCAGGTTTCCTCGCCCGATCCGTCATGGAGCGCCGGCCAGTGGGACGTCGAAACCGGCGCGGCCAAGTTCGATCTCTATCTCGAAATGGAAGATGAAGCCGATGGCCTGACCGCGCGCTTCATGTACCGCACGGACCTGTTCCGGCGCGACAGCATCGAGCGCCTGAAGGAAAACTTCACCACTCTGCTCGAAGGCATCGCTGCCAACCCCGGGCAGAGCGTCGCCACCCTTCCCATTCTGACGGAGACAGAACGCACCCGCATGCTGGTGACGTGGAACCAGACCGAGTTGGATTATCCGGCAGTGGGTGGCCTGCACAAACTGGTGGAGGCGGCGGCGCAGCGCAATCCAAAACATGCCGCAGTCGTCTTCGCTTCCGAGACCATCGCCTACCAGGAACTCGAACGGCGCAGCAGCAGCCTGGCCCGGACTTTGCAGCAGGCTGGAGCCGGACCGGACCAGGCCGTGGGGCTCTACTTCGAGCGATCACTCGAAATGATCGTCGGCATTCTGGCTGCGCTGAAAGCCGGTGCGCCGTGCTTGCCGCTGGATCCGGCATACCCGGCAGAGCGGCTTTCGTTCATGCTCGCTGAGACCAAGGCGCCAGTGGTGCTAACTACAGCCACACTGCTGCGTCGCATGCCGTCGCATGCGGGTTCGACCCTCTGCATCGAGTCGGTGCCGCACTCCGGGGAGGGCACGACATTCTCGGCTGATGTGGCGGCGGACAGCCTCGCTTACCTGATTTACACCTCGGGCTCGACCGGCCAACCAAAAGGCGTGCGTGTGACGCATGCGGGCCTGGTGAACTCGACGCTGGCGCGTACAACTTTTTATCCCGAGGCGCCCAAGAGTTTTCTTCTGCTCTCGTCGTTCGCCTTCGACAGCTCGCTCGTCGGCATCTTCTGGACTTTAGCTACGGGTGGGACGCTGGTGCTTCCTCCGGATTCCTCCCGCTGGGAGCTGCATTCGCTGGCGGGATTGATCCGCGAGCGGCGGGTCACTCATCTGTTGGCGGTGCCCTCCCTCTACAAGACTCTGCTGGAAAGCGGCGGCGCCCAGGATTTTGCCTCCCTTCGTTCGGTCATCGTCGCCGGTGAAGCGTGTCCGACCGATCTGGTCGAACAGCACTTCGCGCAACTTCCTCACGCGTCGCTTTACAACGAGTATGGGCCGACCGAGGCAACGGTCTGGTGTTCGGTTTACCAATGCGAGAGGCAACCGCACACCGTGCGCGTGCCGATCGGCAAAGCCATCACCAATACCCAGCTCTACGTTCTCGACCAACGCATGCAGCCGGCTCCGATCGGAGTGTGTGGAGAACTTTACGTCGGCGGCGCCGGCGTGAGCGCCGGATATCTGAATCGCCCGCAACTGAATTCCGAGAAATTTGTCCGTGATCCCTTCCGGCCCGGCAAGACGCTTTACCGCACCGGCGATCGCGTCCGCTATCTGGCCGACGGAAATCTGGAATGGCTGGGACGGGCCGATGGGCAGGTGAAGCTGCGCGGCTTCCGCATCGAGCTGGGAGAAGTCGAATCGGCGCTGGCCACCCATCCGGCCATCGCTCGCGCTGTCGTCCAGATTCGTGAGGATCAGCCGGGAAACCCGCAGCTGGTGGGCTATGTGGTAGCGGCCTCGGCTCAGCCCGAGATGGACGACCTTTGCCGCCATCTCGCCGCACGGCTTCCAGCCCATGCGATTCCTTCCGCTTTCGTTTTCCTGCCCGCCATACCGCAGCTGCCCAACGGAAAAATAGACGTCCGGCGGCTGCCTTCGCCGGACGCAGCGCTGGAAACCACGGCCACCAAAGGTGGGCCGACGGTTCCCCGCACTCCCGTGGAGGAAGTCATCGCCGGAATCTGGGCGCAGGTTTTGCAGCGAGAGCGAGTCGGCGTGCGCGAGGATTTCTTCGCGCTTGGTGGGCACTCTTTGTTAGCTGCCAAAGTCGTCGCTCGCATCTTGCAAACCCTGGGAGTGGAGCTGCCGCTGCGCTCAATCTTCGAGTGGCCTACGGTCGAAGGTTTGGCGGCGCTGGCCGAGAGTTCGCGCGGGGAACGCTCGGAGTCGCTGGCCCTGCCAATCGGCAAGGTCAGCCGTGAGAGCGATCCTCCAGTGTCATTTGCCCAGCAGCGCCTCTGGTTCCTCGATCAGCTCGAACCCGGCAACCCGCTCTACAACGTGCCTTGCGCCGTGCGGATGCGGGGGCAGCTTGATCTGAAGGCGCTCGAAAACGGCATCAACGAGATCATCCGGCGGCACGAAATCCTGCGCACGCGCTTCACCACAGTAGGATCGCAGGTCGTGCAGGCGATTGCTCCATCTTTAACCATTCCTTTGCCGATCGTTGATTTGGAGCGCCTGCCTTATGTAGAGCGCGAAGAGAAAGCGGCCCGCTTGGGTGCAGAAGAGGCGACGCGCAGCTTTAACCTGGGCGCCGGACCTTTGCTGCGCGCTAACTTGCTGCGCCTCGCTGCCGACGAGCATGTGCTGCTGTTGAACGTCCATCACATTGCCAGCGACGAAACCTCGCGCGAGATTATTGTCCGCGAACTGGTCGCTCTGTATGACGCGTTCTCGCAGGGCAAGCCGTCGCCGCTCGCCGAGTTGAAGACGCAGTACGCCGACTATGCCGCATGGCAGCGCAGCTGGCTGCAGAATAGCTCGCTGGAGCGCGAGTTGGCGCACTGGCGCTCTCGATTGCAAGGCGCACCGGCTGTGCTCGAATTGCCCGCGGACCGTCCTCGCCCGGCAGCGCAGAGCTTCCGCGGTGCCAACGAATCGCTCACCCTTGACGCGCAAATCGCCGCAGGGCTGAAAGCGCTCAGCCAGCGCGAAGGCACGACGCTCTTCATGACGCTGCTGGCGGCATTCAAGGTCCTGCTCAGCCGCTACAGCGGCCAGGAAGACATCGTCGTGGGCGCCCCGTTCACCAACCGGCAACGCGCAGAAGTCGAGAACCTGATTGGATTTTTCGTCAACACGGTTCCGCTGCGCACCGATCTTTCGGGCGACATCACCTTTCACCAACTGCTGCAGCGCGTGAAGGCGGCGGCGCTCGAAGCCTACGATCATCGCGAGCTGCCCTTCGAGAAGCTGGTCGAGGAGTTGCGCCCGGAGCGCAACCTCGCCTACAACCCGCTCTTCCAGGTGCTGTTCGCGGTGCAAAACGATGCGTCGCAGATGGAGCGGGTTGCCGGAATCACTTTGCATCTGCAGGATGTCGATACCGGAACGGCGAAGTTCGACCTGACCTGCACGGTCATCCCCCGGGACAACGGGTTCACCACCAGCTTCGAATATTCGACTGACCTGTTCGAGGCCAAAACCATACGCCGCATGATGGACAGCTTCCACTCCATTCTGGAGGCGCTGTCGCGCAATCCGCAGCAGCGCATAGCCGAACTGTCGCTGTTAAGCGAAAAAGAGCGGCACAAAGTGCTGGTGGAGTGGAACGCGACCCACGCCGATTTTCCCCGGCAGCAGTGTGTTCATCAACTAGTGGAATTTCGGGCGGCCTCCGAGCCGAACTCGGTGGCCGTCGTGCAGGGCAAAAACAAGCTTACCTATCGCGAACTGAATCAGCGGGCAAACCAACTGGCGCACTTCCTGGGCAAACGCGGGGTGGGCCCGGAAGTTCCCGTGGGCGTGTGCCTGGAAAATTCGCTTGAGCTTGCGGTGGCGTTGCTGGCGGTGCTCAAAGCCGGAGGCGCCTGCCTGGCGCTCGATCCCGCATATCCCAAGGAACGCCTGCAATTGATGCTCGAGGACTCGCACGCTCCCGTGCTGCTCTCACGCGAGGGACTGCTGCCTGATCTGGCCAGCCCGCGCACCGAGCGCATCTGTCTGCTGTCTTCGGGAGAATTCTTAGAGCAAGAGAGCCGCGAGAATCCCGAGCCGCCGGTGACGCCCGCAAACCTGGCATACGTGATCTATACCTCGGGTTCGACGGGCAAGCCCAAGGGCGTGATGCTGACGCACGTCGGTTTGGTGAATTATATATTCGCGGCGATCAAGCTTTACGGCCTGCGTGAGAGCGATCGTCTGCTGCAGTTCTCGTCTATCAGCTTCGACATCGCGATTGAAGAAATTTTCCCGACTTGGGCCGCGGGGGCGACGCTGGTGCTGCGTTCGGGCAATTTCTCGCTGGCCGGAACCGATTTCCTGCACTTCGCACGGCAGCAGAGACTCACCGTGATTTCTGTTGCCACCGCCTACTGGCACGAGCTAGTGCACGAGCTGGCTGAATCCGGCGCAGACCTGCCCGAAAGCCTGCGGCTGGTCATCGTGGGCGGTGAGAAGGCGCAGATTCAGGTTCTCGAAACGTGGCGGCACATCGCCGGCGGCCGCGTGCGCTGGATCAACACTTACGGCCCCACCGAGACCAGCGTCATCGCCTCTTCCTATGAGCCGCCCGCCAGCGGCACGCTGCCGTCGCCCTTGCCGATCGGGCGCCCGATCAGCAACGTGAAGATTCACATTCTCGATCGCAACCTGCAGCCGGTGCCATTAGGAACGCCCGGGGAAGTGCATATCGGCGGCCCCGGCGTGGCTCGAGGATATTTGAATCATCTCGAGCTGACGGCAGAAAAATTCGTGCGTGACCCGTTCAGCGCCGATCCTGCCGCGCGCCTATACAAGACGGGCGACCTGGCCCGCTATCTCGACGACGGCGAGATCGAGTTCGTCGGTAGGCGCGACTTCCAGGTGAAGATTCGCGGCTTCCGTGTCGAGCTGGGAGAAATTGAAGCAGCGCTGGCCAAACATGCTTCCGTACGCGAGGCTCTGGTGATTGCACGTGAAGACGGGCTGAATAACAAGCGCCTGGTTGGCTACATTGTTCCCGCGGCCGATTCGCTGTGCGATGCCGGCGAGTTGCGCAAGTTTTTGAAGCGCCAGCTGCCGGAATACATGGTGCCCTCGGACTTTGTCGTCCTCGAGGATTTCCCGCTGACGCCCAACGGAAAAGTGGACCGCAAGGCGCTGCCCACCCCGGCGGCGAGCGCGTCGGCCGCGGACCATGTAACTCCGGCCAATCCGGTCGAAGCCCAGCTGGTCGCCATGTGGGAAGAGATTTTGTCGCGTAAGCCGATCAGTGTGGGCGACAACTTCTTCGACCTAGGCGGGCATTCGCTGCTGGCGGTGCGCCTGATGCGGCGCATCGAGCAGACCTTCAAGCGTAAGCTGCCGCTCACCACTTTGTTCGAGGCGCCAACCATCGAACAGTTTGCCTCGCTTCTGCAACAAGAACGATGGACGCCTTCGCAAGCCTCGCTGGTACCGATTCAGCCGGAGGGCGAGCGTGGTCCGTTTTTCTGCATTCACGGACTGGGCGGCACCGTGCTGCGCTTCAACGCTCTGGCGCGTCATATGGGTACCGACCGGCCGTTCTATGGGGTGCAGGCGCAGGGCCTCGAAGGGGACCGCCCGTTCCACACCTCGGTCGACGAGATGGCAGCCTTCTACATCAAAGAAATTCGCGCCTTGCAGCCCGAGGGGCCTTACAACATCGGCGGATATTCCCTCGGCGGCCTGATCGCCTTCGAGATGGCTCGGCAACTTCAGGCCGACGGCCAGGAAGTGGGCGTACTGGCGCTGCTCGATACGTATCCCGGCAAGCCGAAGTCGAACAAGATGCTGCTCAGCACGCTGATGACTTTGCCCTTCCGCGAACAGCTCAAGTACGTCGCGCACCGCGCCAAGCGCATTCGCAAGGGCATCAAGCGGCGCTTTGAGTTCCTGTTCCTGCCGCGACCGCTGAAAGAAGTCCGCCGCGTTTTTACCGTAGCCGAAGAAAAGTATAGGCCGCAAGTCTACTTCGGATCGGCAACTTGGTTCCGTGCCACCGAAAAAGGCTTGCGCGGCGCCGACAACCCGACCGACGACTGGTCGAAGTGGGTGACCGGTGGAGTCGAGGTGCACGAGATCGTTGGCGATCACGGCTCGGTTCTGAAAGAGCCCGACGTCAGCCATCTGGCCGAGAGTCTGCGCGCTTGCCTCAATCGCGCCGAAGGAGAACGGGCAGAGGCTGCGCTGCTCGAAGAAGAGCAACTTTCCTAACGCTAGCAGACATACACAAAACAGGTTCCTCGCCGGCGTTCGCGGCTCGGGGAATGACAACCACGTGAGAGCCATCTCTCAGAAACAAGTATCTTACGAGACGACTTTGTCAGAAAATTCAAATACGAATTCCGCAGTGCTGGATAAACCGGAAACCTCGAGCGAAACGCCCGCGAACCCGGGCAACGCGAAATTCCAGAAGATGATGCGCTGGGGCACCAAGGGCAGCCTGGCGATCCTTGAATATGGCTTGATCGCCGGCTCGAACTTCGTTCTCGGCTTCCTGCTCGCACGCTGGATGAGCGCCGAACAATACGGCGCCTACGGTCTGGGCTTTAGCATCTTCCTGTTGCTGTCATTCCTCTACCAGGCTTTGCTGCTCGAGCCCATGTCGGTCTATGGCGGCTCGAACTTCCGCGAGAACCTCCGCGGCTACATGAAGACTTCGGTGAAGATGCACAACGCCATCTCGGCGGTGATCTTCATCGTCTTCGCGATCGCCGCGGTCGTAACGATCGCGATCGGCAAGTCGTCGGCTCTGGCCGGGGCACTCGCCGGATTGACCATCGCCGCTCCCTGCATCTTCCTTTTTTGGCTGGGCCGCCGCGGATTCTATCTACGTATCTCGCCCGGACCGGCGGCGGTTGGCGCCGCGCTTTACTTTGTGCTGGTCGTGGGCGGCGTCTTTGTCATTAACCGCTTGCACGTCCTCTCATCCTTCTCAGCATTCTTGCTGATGGGCTTGGCCGCGCTGGCGTGCGGCATCGCACTACTGATCGCGCTCAATCGCGTAATGGAGCCCAGCACTTCGGTCCCCGACCTGCGTGAAACGTGGAAGAAACACTGGTCCTACGGCAAGTGGGCACTGGGCAGCTCCATCGCAGGATGGATTCCGAATTATCTCTATTTTTCCGTCATCAGCGTCTTTGCCGGAATCGCCCACGCCGGCGAGTTGCGCGCGCTCATGAACATCGCTGGTCCCGTGTTGCAGACCTATGCGGCGCTGTCAATGCTGTTCCTGCCCTATGCCTCGCGCGTCCATAGCAAGGAAGGGAAGGCCGGTGCTTACGCGCTGACCTGGCGTTTTACCGCGCTGTTCTCGGTGGGAACTCTCGCCTATTGGGCGGCGGTGATTCCGTTTCGCGGTCCGATACTGAAACTGCTGTATGCCGGGAACTACTCGAACGTTGGCGACTACCTCCCCTATTTTGCTTTGGAAACCATCATCTGGTCAGCGGGCGTGGGTGCATCGATCGTGTTGCGTGCGATGGAGTCGCCGCGCTCCATGTTCATTGCCAATTGCGCCGCAAGCGCCGTGACGCTGGTCGTTGGGATCCCGGCGACCAGATTTTTTGCCCTCTGGGGTGTGGTCTGGAGCATCGTGCTGGCCAACGTCGTCGGCCTGGCGATCACTCTGATTCTGCTCCGCCGCAAGGCCAAGGAGCCGAACGCGCCCCATCTCGAATTCGCAGCTCCACTGCCGGTGGAAGATCAGATTTAGCTGATCGTCTGCGGCAGACAAAAAGTCCCCTCAACGCAAGTCCTAACCAGCAGTGATCCTCGGCAGTCGGGCCCCCATCCGATGTCCGAAACGACACCATGGGAGATGTCCGATGAAGAGTCGTTCTGTATGTAGTTTGTGTTCTGTGTTCGTTTCGCTAGTGTTTGCTTCCAGCTTCGCCTCGGCGCAAAATATGCGCGGGCCGGTCGCAGTGCGGGAATTGAAACATGTGACCACGCCGCGCTTGAGCGATCTCGTTCCTTCGCGCCTTGTTGCCGCGCAGCCCGACGCGGCCGCTTCGGTTGTCCGCGCCGTGTCGACGACCGGCGGTCTCAATTTCGACGGTGCCCCGGGAACCGGATACAACTATTCTGATGTGACCGGCGCTGCCGGTGCGACGCAATACGTGCAGGTGAACAACCTTCGCTATACCGTTTACGACAAGACGACGGGCAACAAGGTTCTTGGTCCCGTAGCTGAGAATGTGCTGTGGAAGACTTTTGGTGGCCCGTGCCAGACGGCCAACAACGGCGACGGCACCGTCATGTACGACTCGACAGCGCAACGCTGGGTCTTCCAACACCACGCCGAGCCGGTAGGCGGGCCGTATCTTGACTGTATCGCGGTCTCGGCGACCTCGGACGCCACCGGCGCTTATTATCTCTACGGCTTTGAATTGACGCTCAACCTGCCCGATCAACCCAAGCTCGCAATCTGGCCCGATGCCTACTACATTGGACAGAATTTGCTGAACCCGGCGACGAAAGGTTTCCTCGGCGCGCAGGCTTGCGCTCTTGACCGCACCAACATGCTGCTCGGCAACGTGGCCAACGCGATCTGTTTCCAGGGCAGCATCAGCCTGCCGACGATTCTGCCGGTCAGCTGGGTCGGCCCGACTCCGCCGCCCGCGGGCTCGCCGGAATATTTCTTCGAACTCGACCAGCGTCCCGGCGTCGGCGCCAATCAGATGAACGAATTCCTCTTCCATGTGGACTTCGTCAATCCCAACAACTCGACGTATTCGTTCCTCGAGACTTTCAAGGTTCCGGCCTATCGCGACGCCTGCCCCACAGCCTGTGTTCCGCAACTCGACACCACGAACTTAATGAAAGCCACAGGCGACCGCCTGATGGCGCCGCTGGTTTACCGCAACTTCGGCGATCATGAGTCAATTCTGCTGACGCACGCGGTCTCGACCGGCAAGGCGCTGACGTTGCCCTCGGGCATTCGCTGGTACGAACTGCGCACGCCGCTGACGCCGGTAATCTACCAATACGGCACGTTCGCACCCGATACTAACTATCGCTGGGTACCGAGCATGAACATGGACCAGATGGGCGACATTGCCGTCGGCTACAGCGTCTCGAGCGCGATCATGCATCCGGCGATTCGCTACACGGGATGGACGCCAACCGATCCGCTCGGTCAGATGGAAGCTGAGACCAGCGTGATCGAAGGCACCGGCTCGCAGCAGTCGACCAACACGACTTGGTCGAACTACAGCGGCATGTCGGTCGATCCCGCGGACGACTGCACGTTCTGGTATACGAACCAGTACTACGCCGCCGATTCGACCAATAAGTGGAACACGAGGATTGTGTCGTTCAAATTCCCCTCGTGCGCGGGCAGCAATTAGTTCCATCATACGAAGCGGCGCGGCTTTCGAGTCGCGCCGCGAATTCTTAAATAATTTCGCGGCATTCGCCGCAACTTTACCGGGAAGAACTCATGCCTATCCTTCGCAAGCTTCGTCATCAAGTCGCCAAAACCGGAGTCCGCGCCCCGCTCGTGTGGGCGCGTCACAAGAGTCTTCGTCCCAACGACGTTTTCTTCGCCTCGTATCCGCGCTCGGGCTCGACCTGGCTGCGCTTTGTACTTTACGAGTCGATAGCCGGGCAGGCCTCGGGATTCGGCAACGTGAACGAATCCATTCCAGACGTAAAAGAACACAAGACCGGCGTTGCGCTCATGCCCGATGGCGGACGCCTGATCAAGACCCACGAGGTCTATCACCCGGAATACAAGAAGGCCGTCTACCTGGTGCGCGATCCGCGCGACGTGGCGCTTTCCGAATACGCCTACCAGACCGCACTCGGCCTGGTGAATCAGCCGCTCGACGAATACCTGCGAGTCTTCTTGACCAAGGGAGTCAATCCGTTTGCTTCTTGGTCGGCGCACGTCGAATCGTGGCTGTCGGCGCCGCTTTCGAGCGAGCAGTTGCTCGTCGTTAAATTCGAAGACCTGCGCCGCGACACGGTAAATGGCGTTTCTGAAATCATCCGCTTCTTCGGCCTCACGCCAGATCGCACGCAGATTCAAAACGCAGTCGCCAACAACTCAGTCGAGCGCATGAAAGCCAAAGAAAAAGAAACGCCACAGCGTGCTTCGAAGAAGGGCCAGTTCATCCGCAGCGGCTCGGTCGGAGGATGGCGCGGCAACATGACTGATGCGCAAGTCGCTGTCGTGCGTACGCACGCCAGCGATCTGCTGAACCGCTTGGGATATCCTCTGGAAGCGCCGGCAAAAGAAGCCGAACTCGTTTCTCGCTAGTCGACACTGCAACCACCGTAATGGCCACTGGAAGCAAACCCGCGTGGAACCCCGAGCCGATTCCGGCTCGGCGTCCCATTGCTCCGCTGCTGAAGTTCCTGCCGTTCCTCATCATCGGAGCGGTGGGCAGCATGTTTGGCGCGTGGGCGGTGATGGAACGCGGGGTGAATCTCGGTCTGGTTTCCGTGGCGATGATTCTTGCTTTGCCCGCGATGTGGTTCGGCTGGGTCGGGCTCAAGGAAGTCCGCCGTGTCCTCGCCGACTTCTGGCCGAAGATGAAGTGGTGGCACTGGATCTGGCTGCTGAGCCTGAGCAGCTCGTTCGTCTTCCGCTACCGCAGCGCTTCGGAAATCTCGCAGAATCCCTTTGACTCGTTAGCCGCGCTGCGCGTCGGACCTGAAGTGATCGTCGGCTGCCTTCTTCTCGCGCGCCTGGTCTTCCGCAAGCCCGACTGGGGGCCATCGATGACGCAAGGTATCGTCGGCTGCATGGCGATTTTCGGCGCCGTCTGTGTCACCTCGTCGCTGTGGTCGGTGAAATTTTCGTGGACGATGTACAAGTCGCTCGAATACCTGCTGGATCTCTCGATCATGGCGGTGGTTCTGGTGATGGTCAAGGACAGCGAGGATTACAAGAGCTTCATCGACTGGACGTGGATTATCGCCGGATTCACCCTGGCATGGACGTGGATTGGACTGCCGATCTGGCCCGGCCCCACGTGGTTTGACGAAACCCGTTTGTCTGGCGCGTATCCGATCGTCTCTTCCAACGAACTTGGCGACACCGGGGCGATTCTTGTCCTCGTCGCGGCGATTCGTTACTGGCCCCTAAAAGGGCAGGGGAAGAACAAAGCCTTCTACGTTCTGACCGCGCTTCTGGGCGGCATCACCATGATCGCTGCGCAAACCCGTAGCGCCTTCGGTGGCCTGGCGATCGCAGCTCTGGTCGTGCTCTATCTGGCCGGGCGCACACGCTACGCCATCTGGGGAGCAATTCTCGGCGTACCCGCTGTGATCTTCACCTCGATCGGGCCAAAGATTCTTGCGTACCTTCAGCGCGACCAGAGCACAGAAGAATTAACCACGATGTCGAGCCGCCTCGACTGGTGGGCCATCGGATACAAAGCGTTCATGCAGCATCCATTCACCGGCCTTGGTGCATACGCCGGCAGCCGCTTCGCGGTTCTTTCCACCGTCGGCGCGCCGCAGCTGCATAGCGATTGGCTGGAAGTGATCGTCGGCACTAGCATCTGGGGACTGGCTCCATTCCTGATTGCGCTGGTCTGGATCTGGACCATCCTGATCCGCTACTACCGCGGACGCTTTCTCAGCGCCGAAGACAAGCAACTCACGCTCGAAATGATCGGTGTAATGACGGTCATTACCATCCACTCTTTCGTAAACGTGGAAATGACTTGGCACCATCCCACGCTGTTTCTCATGATTCTCGGCTGGGCTGAATTCATGCGAAGGCGAATGAAGGCGCAGCAGCAGGCGCGCGTCCTCACGCCGCTCTATCAAAACACCGACCCAGTCGGCCAGTTCCGGCAAATCCAGCACAACAAGTTTTAGTTCGAGACAAGTTGTTTCGAGACCCCTGGGGAAACACATGCACGCAACCTTGCAGGCCACGGCGCCCATCAGCGCCACACCAACTGACACCTTCAAAGTTCTCGGAGTGCGCGTCGATGCCGTCCAGATTCCCGACGCGATTCGCATCCTCGAGAACTGGATCGAGCGCCGCGACGGCTCGCGCTATGTTGCCGTCACCGGCATGCACGGTGTCTCCGAGTCCATGGTGGACAAACCCTTCCGCGCCATGCTCGATGCCGCTTCGCTCGTCGTCTCCGACGGCATGCCGCTGGTCTGGCTGGGCCGCTGGCATGGTTTCAAAAATATGCAGCGCCGCGTGTACGGTCCCGAACTGATGGAAACGTTTTGCCAGCAAACCGGACCGCGCTACCGCCACTATTTCTACGGCGGAGCCGAAGGCGTGCCAGAACTGCTCGCGAAAACCATGCAGGAAAAGTTCGGCATCACCATCGCCGGAAGCTATTCGCCTCCCTTTCGCCCCTTGACGTCAGAAGAAGACAAGCAAGTTATCGACATGATCGAGGCCTCCAACGCCGACGTGCTCTGGATCGGCCTGAGCACGCCCAAGCAGGAGAAATGGATGTATGAGCACTGTCCCAAGCTTACGGTACCGGCTGTCCTTGGCGTAGGCGCGGCGTTTGACCTGAATACCGGCAGGTTACGTCAGGCACCTCGCTTTATGCGCGAAAATGGCCTGGAATGGGCCTATCGCTTTTATGCCGAGCCCAAACGGCTATGGCGCCGATATCTCGTCAATGGCCCGATCTTCCTATGGAATGTCGGTTTGGAGTTACTTAAACTAAAGAAATACAGTTGAAAACCCTCCCTGCGCCGCCCCGGATTTCAACATGCAGCAAAGCAAAAAGTCCGTGATAAAATTGCAATCAATACAGAACGACAATCAGCGCCAATCGTCAGTTTTCCCGCCCCCCATTAAAGAATTCAGCGTAAGAAATTCAGTTATCTGAATACATCACCAAGGTGAAAGGGGTCCATTCCATGAGTGCGCAAAAACGTGTGCTAGTCACGGGTGCAGGTGGTTTTATCGGCCATCATCTGGTTCGTCGCTTGAAGGCCGATGGCCACTGGGTCCGCGGCGTTGACATCAAATTTCCGGAATACGAAACCAGTCCAGCGGACGAGTTCGAAATTCAGGACTGTCGCGAATTCGACAAGTGCCTGCTGGCCACCCGCGGCGGCATCGACGAAGTCTACAACCTCGCCGCCGATATGGGCGGCATCGGCTACATCACGGCCAATCTCGCCGGCATCAGCCGCAACAACATCCTGATCAACGCCAACATGCTCGAAGCCGCGCACAAAAATCGCGTAAAGCGCTTCCTGTTCTCCTCTTCCGCCTGCGTGTATAACCAGGCCAAGCAGAAGGAAGCCAACGTCGAGCCGCTGCGCGAAGAAGACGCGTATCCGGCCGATCCCGAGCCGGGTTACGGCTGGGAAAAACTGTTCGCCGAAGAGCTGTGCCGCTACTACCGCCACGACTACGGATTCGAAACCCGCATCGTGCGCTTCCATAACGTCTACGGGCCTCTCGGCACCTATGACGGCGGCAAGGAAAAAGCTCCCGCCGCCATGTGCCGCAAAATCGCGAACGCTCCTGATGGCGGTGAAATTGAAATTTGGGGCGATGGCGAGCAGACCCGCTCCTTCATGTACGTCGACGATTGCGTGGAAGGCCTGAAGCGTATTATGGCTTCCGACTATCACGAGGCGCTCAACCTGGGCACGCCCGAGCTGGTCACGATCAATCAGCTCGCCAAGATGGTTGCCGATGCCGCTGGCAAGAAAATCAAGCTGCGCCACAACCTGACGGGGCCGCAGGGCGTCCGCGGACGCAACAGCGAAAACAGCCGCACCCGCAAGGTGCTGGGCTGGGAGCCGGCGATTCCGCTGGTGCAGGGACTGGCCGTCACCTACAAGTGGATCGCCGGTGAGCTGCGCAAGCCCGTCACTTCGGAGAAGCACGAAACGCGCGAACTGGCTAAGTCCGGCGACTAATCGGGAACCCGCGCGGGCCGCGTTCTTACACGTCCCGCGCTTCATTAACCGTAGTTAAGTTTGTAACTGGATCGGGACCACACCTTGGAAGAGAAACACTCGCCGGAGCAAGGCCGCGCGCCACTATTCGTCGTCGGCATGTGGAGGTCGGGCACGTCGCTGTTCTATGCGCTGCTCAACCAGCACCCACAGATCAAGCTGATGTACGAGGACGAACTGCCCTTGCTCTGGCCACTTTTTCTGGGGAGGCACGCCAGGCGTGACTGGCCCGAGCGCTGGGAATTCTGGAACCAGGCCATCTCGCGTCACAAGCTCGATGTGAACGATTTGCCGCGCGATGTTCGCGGCCTGCGCGAAGCCTGCGAAGCCACGTGGAATCTGTACGCTCCCGAAGCTGAAATTCGCGGAGGAAAGTCTCCCAGTTATTTCGACTGCCTGCCGCGTATTGCCGAGGCATTTCCGGACGCAAAATTTCTGGTCATGTGGCGCGATCCAGCCGACGTTTGCCGGAGCGTGGTGCGCGCCCGCAACGATTCCTTCTTTGCCAAGCGCGGCATGGTGCTGCGCGCTTTGCTCGGCTGTCGCGAGCTGAAGGCTGGGTACGACGCGCTGTTTGCCAAGGGCGTTTCGGTTTATCCAGTGCAGTATGAAGATCTGGTCGAAAATCCTGCGGCGGTGATGCAGGGCGTCTGCCGTTTTCTCGAAATCGATTTCGACCCGCGCATGGTAACTCTCAAAGGTGCAGATCGATCGGCCATCTACGAGGGCGGACATCACGGCGGAGTGAACAGCGAGAAGATCGTTGCCGCCAAGAAGGCGGAGGTTCTTCCCGAAGGCATCCGCCACAAAGTGAACTGCTATATCGCCCATTGGAAGAAAGAATCGGGCGGAACGTGGCCGCAGCATCCGGCGGCAGCGGAGCCGATCTCGTCCGGCGCAGCTTTCTTTGTCGAACGGACTCTCGACCGCGCCCTGTACCGCAGTCTGCGCACCTTCGATCAGTTTGTGGCGCTGGTGTATAGCTATCTCCCCATCGGAGTTCTGAGAAAGTACCGCGCTTCGAGAGAGCGGCCGGTGAGCGACAGTCGCGCGCGGAAGCCAATTGCGGAAAAAGAGCTGGTCGGCGCTTCGAAACACTAAGTTCGAACACTAAGATTGACGTTGGTCCTCGACGGCCAGGGGGGAAGTCGGCCGTCGAGGTGCCCTCCCCGTTGTCGGTGACTGCGAGCTCTCTATGCTGATTCTCGGCCTTTCCTCCTTCAAGAACGACACCGCCGCCGCGCTGACGCGTGAGGGCGCGGTTGAAGCTGCCATCGAGAACGCCAAGCTTCAGCCCGCGGTCACGCGCGGCATTCCTGAGACCGCCATCGATTTTTGCCTGAAGCAGGGAAGGGCCGCGTGGAGCGATCTGGATGTGATTGGCGTGGCCAGCCGGCCTGCACGCGGCTGGACCCGCCGCTCGCTTTCGCGTCCGCGGCTGTCGCCCCTGGCGCCGGTTGCTACCACGTATCAGGAAGGCAAGGAACTCGGGCGCTTCGCCTGGGAGTGGACCGCGCTCCGCGCACTCCGCCAGCGTGCCGCCGGAAAGAAAGTGGTGACGCTCGATCACCATAACTGTCACGCGGCCAGCGCGTTTTTTCTTTCGCCGTTCGAGAAGGCACTCATTCTCACCCTGGATGGCGAAGGCGACGGCACCGCCGGCATGATCGCGACGGGCGGCGGCAATAAGATCGATTCGCTCAAAACGATTTCGTTCGCGAATTCGGTCGGCTGGATTTACTCCCGCATCACCGACCTGATCGGTTTCATTCCGTCGAAGGAAGAGCACAAGACGCAGTGGCTGGGTCTCGAAGGTGAGCCGATCTACAAAGATGTCTTCCTGCGTATGCTACGGCGCGCCGGCGACGTCATGCCGCGAGTGAACTTCCAGTATTTCCGGCGCGATGTCACCGGAGTCTTCGAGCCCTCGCGGTTTTTGTTTTCACAGCTCAACATCCCGCAGAACAAATCAGAATTCACACCGGAACTAAAGAAAAATCTCGCAGCCAGTCTGCAGGCCGCGGTCACCGAGCTAATCGCAGACCTGCTCGCTGCTTTTCGGAAGAAAACCGGTATGCAGCAAATCTGCCTGGGCGGCGGCGTGTTTCACAACACGCTCTTGGTGGCTGCCCTGGAACGCCACTTCGGTACAGGCAATATCTTCGTTCCGCCGGCCCCGGGTAATGCCGGCACCGCGCTCGGTGCGGCGGCGTGGATCTGGCATCAGGAGATGGGCAAGCCGCGCAATGCGCAAGCGGAAGTGCGCTCGGTTTATTGGGGACCTGGCTATGCCCGCACCGAGATCAAAGAAGTCCTCGACAACGCCAAGGCCCGCTATGCCGTGCAGAATACCGGCGAAAAGAAACTCGAGTCCGCTGTCACGCTGCTTCGCGCCGGAAAGATTGTCGGGTGGTTCCATGGAGCCACCGAGTTCGGCCCGCGCGCCCTGGGACATCGCAGCCTGCTGGCCTCGCCCTGGGCGGCGTACGTCACAGAAAATCTCAACGATTTCGTGAAGCACCGCGAGTCGTTTCGTCCCTTTGCCGTATCCGTTCGCCAAGAAGACTGCGACCGCTACTTCAACGGCTCGCCGCTTTGTCGCATCATGAATTCTCTGGCTACGGTTCGCCCCGACGTCGACGTTCTGCCGCGCGCGCTGCAATTGCCCGGCGGCCTGGTTCGGCTTCATGTGGTCGAAAAGGAAACCGATCCGCTCTTGTGGGAACTGCTGCGGCGCTTCGGTGAAAACGAGCCCGCGCCCATCCTGGTGAATACTTCGTTTAACCTGCCGGGAGAGCCACCGGTGATCCGTCCCAAAGACGCGGTGCGCACATTCTTCTGCTCCGGGATTGACGCAGCCTTCGTCGACAACTTCCTGCTGACGAAATCCAGTTCGGCGCACATTTTGAATCAGCGCGTGACCCCAAGTTCGGAAGTGCACGCGCCGGTCTAATAGAATCCGGCCTAACAAATCAAGATGTCATTCCGAACCGGCGCGAAGCGCCGGTGAGGAACCTGCTTTTGGGGAGCCAATAGGAACGCACGAGAGTAACCCGGCGCATGCCGCTGTATCGCCGCGCCCGCGGCGCACCATGATAAACTCATTAACCTAGCTCGACTGGGATTGTCCCTCGCAATCCCGCCCATTTGAGGACCGTATGAAGCCAGCCATCGAAGCCACTGGTGTTTCCGATTTCACCGGGAAAGACCCCTACCAGAAAACTGTCTGCTGCCTGCGCTGCGAGCAGAGACTCGACCGCTATCAGCTCATGAAGGTCAGCCTTGTTCCCAATGGTCATGGCGGACATGGCCATGCGATTCTCTCCTGTCCGAAGTGCGGCCACGTCGAGTTCGTCTCGGAATCAAGCCCGCTGTTGCAGTCGCTCGAAATGATCTCGATCGACACCGGCGACGGCGACTAAGACTATGTGGCGCGGGCGCCCACGCCCGCGAAGTTCTGAATCTCAGGTGAAACTCCGCTCACTGATGTATTCAATGAAGTTTTCCGCAATACTCATGGCGGCTCTCTGCTCCTCCTTCACATTCGCGCAAGCTCCACGCGCCTGCTCAGCCGCCGCGCACTACAAAATCATCCCGCTGCCGCTGCAGCCGGTTCGCATCAACAACTCCGGCATGATCGCCGGCACCACCGCGCGCATCGACGAGGACCACAAGCCCGCTCTCTGGACCGAAAAAGACGGCTTGCGTGTCATTGATTTGCCGGAAGGATTCACCGGCGCCGAGCCGCACGCCATCAACACGTCGGGAGAGATCGTCGGCACGGCCTCACGCGAAGAATCGCAGCTGCCCTACGCTTTCAAATATCAAGACGGCAAATTCTCCCTGCTCACCGAAGATCGCGCCAAAGCGATGGCTGTCAGCGATTCCGGCGACATCGCCGGACAGATCGGCGAAAAACTCACGCTGTGGTCGAACGGCAAAGCCACCTCACTAGGCGGATGCTGCGGCGGCATCGTCGACGCCATGAACGACCACGAAGTCCTCGGCCAGGTCAACGACAAAGAAGGCCACTACAGCGCGTTCGTCTGGGATCACTCGCAGGGCCTGCATTCCATCGCTCCCGTCAATGCCGCCACCAGCATCGCGCGCGCGATGAATCACTCCGGCCACATCATGCTGCAGTCGTTCACGCCCAACGCAATCTCGATCCTGCGTGAAGGCAAGACGATTCCCGTCACACTCTCTGCGGAATACGCCAGCCAGCCGCTCGGTTTCAACGACTGCGACGTAGTCGTCGGCGAATACGGAGCTTCGTCGGAATGGGACCATGCCTTTCTCTGGGATGAGAAAGGCGGACTGCGCGATCTGAACACGCTGATCGATTCGGGCAGCCAGTGGACGCTCGAATCTGCCCTCGACATCAATGATCGCGGCGAGATCATCGGCGTGGGCGACCGCGGCGGCGAGCAGGATGTTGGATTCTTGCTTATCCCCGACGTTCAAACCATCAACCACAAAGAGCACGAAGGAACACGAAGGTAATTCGCCGGCTGGCCCTTCGTGGAACTTCGTGTCCTTTGTGGTTTAAGATTTTTGAATACTTCTCAGAAGTTCATTATGAAGAATCGTATCTTGCTGCTCCTCTTGGGTCTGTTCGTTGCCTTCTCGCTGGTCGCGCATGCGCAGAAAGACGACGACGATGATGACGACCAGCTCAAGATTCCCCATCCTCCGGTGATGAAACCGACGGACAAGCCGTCGGCTGCGACTTTTTCCTGTCCTTACGAGCAGAACTTTCAGCAAGCGCATAAAGTCGGCGCTTATACGTTGCGCCTGATGCCGGTCAAGCAGGACAAGGACGACAAAGACGACAAGGATCAGGACGCCGATCCGCGCTGCCGCGCCGTGCTGACCGCGGCGAACGGAAAGAAGATCACCATCGCCTACGAGTGGGCGCTGAATGTCGATCCCGTGTCAGGCAGCGACTTCAACGGCGACGGCACGCCCGATCTCGTTCTCAGCGGATACTCAGGCGGGCTGCATTGCTGCTACGTCTACGAGATTGTCAGCCTGGGCAAAACGCCGCAGGAACTGCACACCTTCCAGAATCCGGTTCCGATCACATTTGAGAAGCAGAGTGACGGCACCGTACTCATCCGCGCATCGGACGGCGTGTTCGACTATTTCATCATTCCGCACGCCGACGCATTCATTCCGCAACTGGTGCTCAAACTCGATGGAAACAATCTCGTCGACGTGAGCGCGAAATATCCTGAGGTCTACGACAGGGAAATTGACCAGGCGCGCAGCCAGTTGACCCCGGAAGAGCTCGAGAAATTCAAGAAATCGAACTTCCACGACAAGCTCTACACCGACCAGATTCCCACCGTCCGAAAGGTTCTTACCATCGTGCTCGACTATGTCTACAGCGGGCGCGAGGACAAAGCCTGGCAGGCGCTCGAGGAAATGTGGCCCGACGGCGATGCCAGCCGCGTAAAATCGCTGATTTCCGAGCGCAGGAACCGCGGCATGTTGTCGAATCTCGCCTGCGATTGCCGCCCCGCGATGATCGCCAAACCAGGCCACAACAAGAGAAAACCGTCGCCTCCCGACGAGATTTCCGACCCCCGGATCAAGTCGATTATCGACGACTAGAGACACTGCACTCTATCCACAAGAACGTAGCCTCTATAGGCTAACCCACAGATTCGCCAAGACTTGCGATTTTGTCGCGTTTTCCTACGGTTGCAAGTTCTTGCATCTTGACACTGTTTTTGCATGCCCCCATACTCGATCTAGTTTCAATCCCCCATAAAGCATTTTGAGCGGTTCTTGTTCGTTCCCTCAGAACGTGTTGTGAGCTTTGGGAGTGTGCCTTTTCGTTCCCCCGCTGCTCTGTTGAGCCAGAGCTTTGCGCACCTTCTTTCGCTCGAGCGATTAACTGAACGTTCCTCCATTGATTTCCGGAGACTACTGATGACTTCCAGATTCTTCCACTCCGCTTGCGCCGCATTGCTCTCGGCATGCGCGCTTACTCTTGTGATTTCTGCGGCGCCCACGGCGCAGGCGCAAGCCAAGTCGAACGTCGTTCCTGCCACCGCCGTGTGCCCGACCGGCGATATGTCGTGCATCAAGCATGTCGTGTTCATCATGAAAGAGAACCGCAGCTACGACGTCTACTTCGGCGCCTACACTGCGATTGCAGGACAGACGGCCAACGGAACGACCACGCCGCACCTCTCGAACGGCACGACGATCACCGCGCCGCATCTCTACGACTCGACGCCGCTCGACATTTGTCACGACTGGAAGTGCAATCTCTCCGACGACGACTACGGCAAGATGGATCGCTTCGACACCGATCCCAGCTGCATGGCCAACGGCGTATTGATGTGCGTGGCGCAGCTGAACCGCACCGATCTGCCGAACTACTACGCCTACGCCGATAATTTTTCGCTCGGCGACAATCACTTCACCTCGCTGCACGCGACCAGCTTTCCCAATCACCTCTACACCATTTCGGCTACATCCGGTGGCGTAATCAGCCAGGGCATTCTGGCGTCGAACCCGTCGAAGACCGAAGTTGGCTGCCGCGCCGATCTAGGCGCGACCGCGCAGCAGATCGACCAATACGGCAACCTGACCGCGCAATATCCCTGCTACGACTTTCTGACTCTAGGCGACCTGCTCACCGCCGCGGGCGTGAGCTGGAAGTCATATGCTCCGGCGAACATTGCTTACAACGCGTACAACGCCATCAACCACATCTACAACAACACCACGGTATGGAATTCGATCTACGAGCCCGACACTTCGTTCGTCACCGACGTAAAAGCAGGCAAACTGCCCTCCGTGAGCTGGCTCGTAACGCTCGGCGGCAACGAGCATCCTCCGATTTCGACCTGCCTCGGCCAGAACTGGGCTGTGCAGCAGATCAACGCCATCATGCAGTCGACGCAGTATTGGGTGAACGAACCCACGCTGATCGTAATGAACTGGGACGATTTCGGCGGCTTCTACGATCACGTCTCGCCGCCGATCGAAGACATCTATGGCCTCGGGCCGCGCGCTCCAATCCTATTCATCTCTCCGTTCACCAAGCCGGGATACGTCAGCCACGTGCAGACCGAATCGGCCTCCGTGCTGAAGTTCATCGAAGAGCGCTGGGGATTGCCTTCGCTCGGACAACGCGACCTGATCGTCAACGACATCTCCGACCAGTTCAACTTCAACCAGGCCGGCAACGCACCGCTGGTGCTGAACCAGATTTCCTGCCCGTATATCCAGAGCGCCGACACGTTCGGCCCGCAGGTGGTGGGAACTACCAGCGCGAAATACAACGCAAGCTGGTCGAATCAATCCACCAAGAGCGCGACGTTCACCAACGTTTCGATCACCGGAGACTTTGCTCAGATCAACAACTGCACCACCGCGGCAGTCAATCCCGGCCACTTCTGCACGGTAACATACACGTTCACGCCGACCGCTCTGGGCACGCGGACCGGTACGGTGACGTTGACCAGCAACCTGGGCACGCAAACTATCTCGTTAACGGGAACGGGCACTGGAGTCGGTTTATCAACTCCGGGATTGAATTTCGGCAATCAGGTCGTCGGAACTCCGAGCGCGGCGGTCGGGGTGAAATTGACGAACAACAATACCTCGTCGATTACCGTCAGCAAGATTATGCCCTCCGGCCCGTTCACGCAGACCAACAATTGCATCGGAAGCCTTGCTGCGGGCGCATTCTGCACGATTAACGTAACTTTCAAACCGACGGTGGCTGGACCCGTTCCGGGTTCGATCGTGGTCACAGATACCGACGTCACCACGACTCAAACCGTGAACCTCACTGGCTTCGGCATCAATCTTTCATCGTCCGCAACCACGCTGGCTTTCGGCGCCGTTCCGGTGGGATCGGTGAGTTCTCCGCTACCGGTGACCATCACCAACACCACGGGCGCAGGCATGCCGATCAACAGCATCTCCATCGGCGGCGTGCAGGACTTCGGCGAGTTTGCTCAGACCAACAACTGCCCGTCGATTCTGCCTGCGGGCAGCAACTGCACGGTCAACGTTACCTTCGCTCCGCTGCATCTCGGCGCGACAACCTATCCGGTGCTCACCGCATTCTTTGGTACCGGCAACGCGTGGGGTGAAGTCGACAGCCCGATCACGGTCGCGCTTTCCGGCAACGGCACGGCTGCGGCGAATAATCCGCTGCCGACGATCCTGCAGTTGAAGCCGATCACCATTACTCCCGGACACGGCGCGTTCACCTTGAACCTCACCGGTATGGGCTTCGCCGCCAATTCGATCGTGAACTTCAACGGCACGCCGCTGACCACGAAGTTCGTCAGCAAGCGCGGAATTGCGGGCACGATCGTGAAGACTCAGGTCGCGACCGCACAGTCGGCGGTAATCACGGTTTCGAGCCCGGCACCCGGTGGCGGAACGTCCGCTCCGGTGCTGTTCCCAATCACGAACGCCTTCACTCCGGCTCCGACTACGAACCCGATCAACAGCGGCTCGAATCCGGTCCTGCTGGCGCAAGCCGATCTTAACGGCGACGGCAAGACCGATCTCGTAGTCGCCAACGGCAGCACACACTCGATTCAGATCATGCTCGGCAACGGCGACGGTACCTTCACCGCCGGCTCGAGCTTCAGCGTAGGCAGCAGCCCGGCTTCGGTTCCAACCTCGATCGCGTTGGGAGATTTCACCGAAGACGGCAAGCTTGATCTCGCGGTCGGCATCAGCCCCGACAGCATCGTCCAGATTTATGCTGGCGACGGCACGGGCAACTTCTCGCTGATCAACACACTGTCGAACGTGATCAACCCGGTTTCGCTGGCGATCACGGACTTCAACCAGGATGGCTTCGCCGACCTCGCCGTCGCCAACGGTCAGGACAGCACGGTCACCGTGTTCCTGGGCCGCGGAAATGGCGCATTCTGGATCACCAACATGCCGCTGGCTACCGCGCTCAGCGGCCCGGTTCAGCTCATCGTTTGCGACTTCAACAACGACGGCGTGCCCGACATGATGATCGTGAACGGCAAGAACAACACGCTGACGATTTTGCCGGGCAAGGGCGACGGCACCTTCGGCAACGCGGCTGCGGCGATCAACCTCGCTTCGGCGCCGTCCGCGGTTGCCTTCGGCGACTTCAACATCGACGGCAAGCAGGACATCGCTGTCGTAAGCCAGGCCGCCAACACGGTCACGGTCTACCTTGGAAACGGAAACAACACCTTCCAGACCGGCGTGGCGTATCCGACCGGCAACGGCCCGACGGCTGTGGCGGTGGGCGACGTGAACGGCGACGGCTTCCTCGATCTCGTCACCGCGAACTCGACCGCCGGCACGGTTTCCGTCCTGATCGGCAGCTCGACCGGCACTTTCAGCGCGCACACCGATTTCACGGCGGGCGCAGGGGCGCAGTCGATCGTGATCGGCGACTTCAACAACAACGGCAAGCTGGACTTCGCGACTGCCAACGCCACGGCGAACACAGTCACGATCCTGACGCAGTAAGAAATCGCAACAGAGCATGGGGGCCGGGCTTGCCCGGCCTCTTGCTTCTCTCAGGGGCTCAGAGTAGTCCTTACGGTTCGAAGCAAAACGGATGAGGAACGTTCGTAATATTTCTCGCCGCCTGTGTCAATGAAACATTGTTCTGTTGGAGGGGTAGGGAAGCACCACGGCTGTGCTGGGCAGCATAATCGCCCATTTCAATTTTCGGAGTCGATCATCGTGAGACAACGCGTGTTCCGTGCAGTGAGTGCGTTATCGCTTTTCGCCGCCTGCTTTTCCCTGGTGTCTGCGGCGCAGACGGCGACCTTTTCGCCAACCAGCCTGAGCTTCCCGAGCACCGTCGTCGGGCAATCGAGCTCGCCGTTGCCCATCACGTTGACCAACACGGGCACTGCCACGCTCAAAATCACCAAAGCGATCGTAATGACGCAGCCGAACGCGGCCGATTTCACGGTGACGAACAACTGCGGAACACAGGTGCTTGCTGGTGGAAACTGCACCATCAATGTCACGTTCGTTCCCACCACCACCGGTGCTCGCTCGGCCAATGTCCAGGTCACGGACAACGCTCCCGGCAGCCCGCAAAAAATTCCAGTTTCCGGTACAGGCCTTGCGCCGGCGGTGACTGCGAGCGTGATGAGCCTGACTTACGGCGATCAACTGATCGGATCAAGCAGCGCGCCGCAAACCGTCACCATCAAGAATTCCGGCACCGCTCCTCTGAATATCTCTAGCATCGTTCCCTGGGGTGCAAACGCCAGCGACTTCTCATTGACCAATACCTGCGGTACGTCGCTCGCGGTGAACGCGACCTGCACGATCAACGCAACCTTCACGCCATCCGCAGCCTGGAGCCGTACTGCGGCGATCCAGATTGTCGACAACGCGCTGAGTTCACCGCAGGTCTACGGCCTGGCCGGCAATGGAACCAGCGGCGGCGTGGCTTCGTTCTCGCCCAGCAGCCTTACCTTCACCACGCGGCTGATGTTTACCAACAGCCCGTCGCAACCGATAACGCT
Source organism: Candidatus Solibacter sp. (assembly GCA_035501655.1). Taxonomy (GTDB): domain Bacteria; phylum Acidobacteriota; class Terriglobia; order Terriglobales; family Acidobacteriaceae; genus Sulfotelmatobacter. Next base: position 445,391 of record DATJVU010000039.1, on the reverse strand, counting down.
AAATAACACGGGAACCGCGCCCTTGCAGATCGCGACGATCACGACGTCGGGTGACTATTCGCAGACCAACAACTGCGGAACGAGTGTCGCGGCCGGCGGATCGTGCACCATCAACGTGACTTTCACGCCTTACTACAACGCTACGCGGCCTGGCTTTGTTTACGTCGACTTTACTGATCCCGCTGGAATACAATCGGTCGCGTTAACCGGGGCCGGTGCGACTCCGGCGCCGATTACGGTGAAGCCGCGCATTGCATCTCTGACGCAGGCGCAGACCCAGCAGTACACGGCATTCCTGAGTAATGTCGTCACGACCGCCGTGACCTGGTCCGTAGATGGCGTTACCGGCGGCAACAGCACGGTGGGAACGATCTCGACCACCGGCCTCTATACGCCGCCAGCCACTGCCGGCTCACACCTGGTGCGCGCGGTCAACAATGCCAATAAGAATCAGGGAGCCTCAGTGCCAGTCGTAGTTTCCGGCTATACCGGCACTGCCACGCATCACAACGACACTCTGCGCACGGGACAGAACAACAACGAAACGGCGCTGACCAGCGGCAATGTCAACCACGTGCAATTCGGCAAGCTCTTCAAGCAGCCGGTCGACGGCCAGATGTATTCCGAGCCGCTCTGGGTGCCAGACGTCAACGTGGGCGGCGTGCTGCATAACGTCGTCATCGCCGCCACGCAGCATGACAGCGTATACGCCTTCGACGCCGACACCCTGCAGGCGCCGTTGTGGCACACCAGCTTCATCAATCCCAGCATCGGCGTGACAACGATTCCACAAGCCGATGTCGAGCGCGGTCTCGATATCAGCCCTGAGATCGGCATCACTTCTACGCCGGTCGTCGATCCGGTCAACGGAATTGTCTACGTCGAAGCCCGCACCAAAGACACGCGCGGCACGGCCAACTGTCCCGGCCCGAATAACGCCGGCAGCCCGTATTTCCATTTCCTGCACGCGCTCAATCTGAGCACCGGCGCCGAAATGGCGGGCAGCCCGGTCATGATTTGCGCACAAGTACCCGGCAATGGCTACGACAACTACAGCGGCGTGGTCTACTTCAACGAGATGCGCCAAAACAACCGCGCTGGATTGCTTCTGCTGAACGGCACGGTCTACATCGCGTTCGCATCGCTCGAAGACATCAGCCCGTATCACGGCTGGGTTCTCGGCTATAAATACACGGGCAGTGGCTTCACGCAATCGAACGTGTGGTGTTACACCTGCGCCGATCAGAGCGGAAACAAGGCGGGAATCTGGCATGGCGGCGGCGGCATCCCGGCCGATGCCAGCGGTAATCTCTACGTCGACACCGGCACAGGCAGCTTCAATAACACGATGGGCGGCGGCATCAGCTTCGCCAAGCTTACCCCGAGCGGTTCCACGCTGAACGTTGCGGACTACTTCGCGCCCTTCAACCAGACCTACCTGACGATCGAGATGATCAACCTCGATCTGTCATCGGCAGGCCCGATGCTTCTGCCGGATCAGCCCGGCCCAAATACGCATTTGGCGGTGCTTACCGGCAAAACCGGCACAGTGTACTTGATCAATCGCGACAACATGGGCAAGTACAGCGCGACCAGCGACAATGTCGTGCAGTCGCTCTACACCGCCATCGGTGGCCTCGTAACTCCCACCGGAAACTGGGGCACTCCGGCGTACTTCAACGAGAACATTTACATCCAGGGCGTGAAAGACCTGCTGAAGCAGTTCACCATTTCGAACGGACTGCTTTCCGGCGGGCCGACCGCGGTAGCCGTCGACAACATCGGCTATCCCGGCACGACGCCGGCGATTTCGAGCAATGGAACCCTCAATGGCATCGTCTGGGTTGTGCAGTCAGACGGCGCGGCTTCAAGCAAAGCTTCCACTCTGCGAGCTTATGACGCTGGTAATATTGCCAATGAGCTCTATAACAGCGGCCAGAACGGCACCACGGACGTTGCTGGACCGGCAGTGAAGTTCGCAGTGCCAACAGTCGCGAACGGCAAAGTATACGTTCCGACGGCATCGGAACTGGATGTTTACGGATTGAAGCCCTAGGGCTGCCTGCAGGTTTAACCCGCATTTTCTCTGGACGGCTCGCGATCACGCGAGCCGTTTTTTTTCCATAAATAAATAATCAATCGCAAATCGAGAAGGGATGTGCCATGTACTTTCGTTTGTATGGCTAGCGATCGCCGCGCAAATTATTGATAATATGAATGATACTTGGGTGCTGGGCCGCCGTCTCCTGTAAAGGAAGCGCAACTTTTTGTGCAAGAATGTGTTTTCGTCTGGCAGGCCAAGGAAGCCCTTTGGCTGCTTAAAGACTCACCCTGCTTGGAGGCTTTACTGAATGAAGTTCCCCCGAACCCTGGTCAGCGTTATTGCACTTTCGGCCATTGCCGCGATGTTGGCGTGCGGAGGCGTTTCAAGTAACACTGGAAATCACCACCAGCCCCCACCCCCGCCGACCGGAACTTACTACACGACCTGCAATTCCACGGCTGGAAGCTCACAGCTGGTGCCGGACTGGCAATCCAACCAGTTCATATCGAACTATCAGCCGGCGATAAAAGCGCTGGTCGAGCATGTCAGTCAGGCACCCTATGCCGCCCAGATCGGCTACATACGCGTTGGATTGGGCAAGGGCGGCGAAATTAACCTTCCCGGCGGGTGGTCGGACTCATCCTCAGGCGTCTGCTATAGCGGATTCACCAATGCTTGGCACTATAGCGCCGGTTCGGCAAATTCAAGTTGGAATCAGTATCTCGCGACCATGCTCAATTTCGAAGGCAGCCTGAACTCGCCTAAGCCGCTGTTGGTCAGCATTACGCCAATTTCCGCTTCGGGTACTGAGACCGACGACTACATTGCACCGATCGCCGTGCAAAACGGCATCAGCTACGGCAATCAGGGGCTGGAAGCGTCGGACATCAGCGACTTCCCGAACTGCGGCGGGGATTGGTGCACGCTGTTCGATCAGCATCCGCCGGCCATCAAAGAACTGCAGACCATCGGGCAAAGCTGCCCACAAGGCACCGGCGCCTGTTCCGGGCAGCAGGGTGAAACTGGCCCCCTGCCTCCGCTGCTCCAATTTGCGACTGGCGTTGGCGGCTCGGGAATACCCATCGTCCCAGCGCCGGCCAACGATATTGAGATTTACTACCAGGATTGGCTGATCGGCTATGACCCGAACGATCCGCAAAACGCAACCTACGGAGCCGCCTACGCGTCGGCGATCCAGGCTGCGTCGGCGCACGCGACCATGCAGGTGCTGTTCCCGGATCCCACCAACTCGGACATTCAGAACTTTGTGCTGAATCAGGCGGCCGCTGCCGGAGTCGTCATCGATGTGGACTGGTCTGACATACAGCCGACGAGCGCGAGTTCCTTTGACTGGTCGATCACCGACGGCTCCATCAACTTCTGGCTGAATCACGGCGCGAAGAAAGTCAATCTGGTATTTCAGAACACCACCTACGGTGGCAATAATTGCGGGGGCAATTCGATCGGCTCCAATGGCCAGAGCAGCAGCGGCAATTGCGCTATGCCAGCGTGGATGTGGACCGTGCTGCAGTAGAGATTCTTGCGGCGGCCTTCTTGGATTGCCGTCGTCTGTCGGTTCGTTGCGCCGTTGCCCTGGACTCGTTCCAAGTTGTTCGTCCTTTCCCGCCACTTCCGTGGCGGTCTTTCGCATGCCGCCGCTTCGCCGCTGAGTTCGTTGTCCGATTGGCAGGAACGCAATGCGCGTTCGTAACTGAAAACGCATCCAATGTTGGACTTGAGTCCGTCTAAAATTGGCTAGGAGATTCTCCACACATGAAGCTATTGCTGGCGTCGCTCGCTCTTGCAATGCTGCTCAGTCCCTCGACGGTTCCGGATGCGAAGAACGCCGCCGCGCCCCTGTCGCAGCCCGCGGTGCTAGAGGTCTTGTTTCCTCCCGACTCGCGCGGGCGCGACTATGACGACGTGCGGACTTATCTGCTGAGCAAATCTTCTCCGGCATTTCCGCTGATTTCAGGCGCAGTCATTCGGGTGGATTGGTCAGACTTTGATCTGGGCGATACGAAATCGGGGTCGCACACGAAATACGATTTCAAGATCGTCGACGATCTGATCGCGCCCTGGATTAACGCTGGCAAGTACGCCAACCTTGTTCTGCATACGACGCCCTACGGCGGAAATGTCTGCCCTCCCAATGGCAGCGGCTCGAACGGTCAGGATGGCGTGAATAACTGTGCCATGCCGCCGTGGATGTGGACCGCGCTCGGCGAATCGAATTACACCACCTGTGACGACGCACGGACGCCGAATTTCATGTCGAGTGCGTACGTAAAGAATTACCAGGCTGCGATGCAAGCTCTGGTCGAGCACTACGCGTCGAATCCCGGAGTCGGCTATATCCGCGTGGGATTAGGCAAGGGAGGCGAGATCAATCTGCCGCGCGGCTGGCATGATTCGGGCGAGCCGTGCGGGCATGCATATCTTGACCAGTGGGGATATACCGTCGGCGACTCGAATAAATATACGTGGAATGCCTACCTCGAAAAAATGCTTGATTTCGAAGGCAGTCTGCATGCCGCGAAGCAGTTGATGGTGAGCATTACACCGGTGCAGGCGCCGGGGCACAATCCGCAGGAAGTCTCGGATTTTCTCGCGCCCATCGCGGTGAAAAACGGCGTCGGCTTCGGCAATCAGGGATTGTCGACCATGGCGATGCGCGATTGCACGGGCATGCAGGCGGACTGGTGCAATCTGTTCGATCGCTTCAAAGGAAAGGTTCCTCTGGAAGTGCAGACTCTGGGAAAGAGTTGTCCGCAGGGACCGCCGTGCGATGCCGGGCCGGGAGGTGGCGGCAATGGCAATGGCCGTGGGCGCGGGCAGTGGCAGGGACAAGGGCAAGGTCAGGGTCGATGGGGCGGAGGCGGACAAGGTCCCGGCGGCGGACGCTGGGGGCAAGGTCAAGGCAGAGGCCAGGGCGGCGGAGGCATGACTCCAGGCAACCTGAGCAGCATGACCGGATCGCTCGTCCCGTTGCTGCCGTTTGCGCTCAAGAATCACGCCACTATTCTTGAAATCTATTGCGAAGATTGGCTGCTGGCGTTTAGCCCGAATCATCATCTGAACAGCCGTTACGGCTCCGACTACGCCCAGGCGCTGAAAGAGACCGCAGCAAAGTAAGAGAGGGCGGCAAACCAGTCTCTGCGATTCCGTCAAACTTGAAACCTCACAAGCTCTGTCATCCTGAGGCGGACATCTTTTGTCCGCCGAAGGACCTATGCACCCCCGGCCAGGTGCAGAGGTCCTTCGCCGCAAAGAACGCGTCTCAGGATGACAATTTCGTTACAGGCGATCCACTCACCGGCGCCCAAACCCCTTATCCAGAGCGCTGTTCGGCTCACCCCTCCCACACGGAAGTGCAGGTTACCAGAAGCGCCTAAGGGTCAATGTCCGCCTTCCATTGCCTGAACTCCGCAGCCACCTTCGGGATATGTAACCGCCCTCCGACACATGCGACAGTCTGCCTGTCGCACCAGTACCGGGTTGTCGGATCTGAGATTCGCTGCACTCGGAGGCGCGGGACGAATGGCTTCCCCCAAGTGGTTGAACGGAGTAGCCGCTGGGTTGTTACTGAGTGGATTGCTGAGCCTAACCGGTTGCGCGGGATTCAGCAGTAGAGGTCACTCGTCAAGCCAGACCACCGCGGATTTCTCGGTCACCGTTAATCCCGCCAGCGTGACCGTCGCCAAAGGCGGTAGCGCGAGCCTCGGCACGACGATCTCTGCCGTCGGCAACTTCGCCGGAACCGTGCAGCTGGCGATCACGGGCGCGCCTGCGGGTGTCACCACCGCTCTGACGTCGAATAGCGTCAACGGATCGGGCCAGCTCACGCTGTCGGTCGCTGCCTCGAACTCCGCGTCCGCAGGCTCTTATACGCTGACGCTGTGGGGCGCAAGCGGCAGCCTCAGTCACAGCGCGACCATCGGCGTTACGGTATCGACCACGACGGTAAATCCGGATTTTACGTTTTCGGCTTCACCAACTTCGCAGACGATAGCAATCGGCCAGAGCACAAGCTTTGTCATCGCGGCCGCCGCGGAGAACGGTTTTACCGGCAACATTTCACTCAGCGCGAGCGGTTTGCCCGCGGGCATGACGGCCAGTTTCAATCCGAGCGCGATCAACTCATCGGGCTCGTCGACGTTAAGCATCTCGACCAACAACAGCGTGGCTCCCGGCACCTATACGCTGACTCTTTCCGGCGCGAACGGCTCGTTGAGTCACAGTCAAACGGTGGGAGTGACGGTGACGCAGAACAATCCGCCGCCGGATTTTTCAATCTCCGCATCTCCCGGCGCGCAGACGATCACAGCCGGCAACAGCACGAGCTTTACGATCAGCGTCGGTGCGATTGGCGGATTTTCGGGAGTGGTCGGGTTACTCGAGAGTGGAATGCCCGCCGGCATGACGGTCGGATGCAGTCCAAGTTCGATCACCGGATCTGGGAATTGCACATTGACTGTTTCGACGTCCAGTTCTACCGCCGCGGGAACGTATACCCTCAACATTACCGGTACCAGCGGCACGCTGACTCACAGCACCTCGATCGCAATAACAGTGAATGCAGTGGTACTGCCGGCGGACTTCACACTGTCAGCTTCGCCTTCTTCCCAGTCGGTCGTGGCAGGGAAGTCGACGGCGATCACAACGACTGTGGCCGCGCAAAATGGATTCACCGGCAGCGTAACCCTCACGGCAAGTGGACTGCCAAGCGGCATAACTGCCAGCTTCGCGCCGGCATCGATCACAACTTCCGGAAGCTCTACGCTTACTCTGACGTCAACGAATACAACGGTGGCCGGAACGTACACGCTCACAATCTCCGGCAAAAGCGGATCGCTCTCGCACACCACGAACGCTTCGCTAGTAGTCACAGAGGCGAGCGTTGCGCTCAACGTTCTGATGCCCCCCGGCACGACCGCCAATTATTGGTACAAAGATTATCCGACCTACCTGTTCAACAATCCCACGGTAAACGGTGCGACCATCGCCATTGAATGGGCGGGCAGCGATCAGGGACCATCAGCGGGATCAGGCCAGTATGACTGGACCTATCCCGATGCCCAGATACAGGCGTGGGTGCAAGCCGGTAAGAAAGTGAACTTCGTCGTGTGGGCTAACGCCGATGATGGCAGCACGACCTGCGGGCCGGAATCGCAATATGGATCGAACAACACCGGCAACTGCGGAATTCCCACGTATGTGTGGACCGCACTTGGCGCTTCAAACGCGACCACGTGCATGACGCAGTTCGGCATGCAGCAGATGCCGAACTATCTGGCGTCGGCCTTCCAGACGAACTACCGCGCGTTCATGGCGGCGATGATTCAGCATTACAAGAACAATGCGAGTGTCGGCTACATCCGCTTCGGCCTGGGCCACGGCGGAGAAAGCATGCCCGTCGCCAACTGGAATGACACCACCGCTGCGTGCGGCCAAGCGTATGTGACTTCGTGGGGACTGACGATTTCAGGTTGGGAGAGTTATCTCTCCGGCATGCTGAACTACGAAGGCTCACTGAACTCGCCGATCCAGTTGATGGTGGGCGTCACGCCGATGGGAAACCCGGGAAGCACAGTGCCCGACTACGCCGCGCCGATCGCCGTGCAGAACCACATTGGATTCGGCAGCCAGGGCCTCGAGCTAAGCGACGTGAACAACTGCGCAGGCGCGACCGCCGATTGGTGCGAACTCTTCGCGCAATATTCTCCGCAGGTTCCAACCGAACTGCAGACCTACATGCAAAGCTGCCCCGACAACAGCTGCACCACGGGATCGCTGGTAGACCTAATTCCGTTCGCGGTAGCGAACCACGTGACGGTGTTCGAAATTTACTGGCAGGACTGGATGGTGGCGTTCGACCCAAACTTCCCGGGATACTATCCGGCGTACGCGCCAGTGCTGAATGCGGCAGCAGAGCAGTGATCAGTGGCCGGTTGTCAGTGGCCAGTATCGGTTCTTCGGTTTTACTGGCCACTAGCCACCGACCACTGGCCACTAAAACGGAATATCGTCGTCCGTAATCGGTCCAGCGCCTGCTGGCTCGGGCTCGGGGACTCGCTGGTCGAAGTTATTACCACTGGCTGACGATCCTCGCGAGCCGCCGCTATAGTCTCCACCACCGCCGCCCTCGCCGCGACTGCCAAGCAAAATCATGTCGCTGGCAACAATATCGGTCGCGTATTTCTTCTGGCCGGTCTGCTTGTCGTCCCATGAGCGCGTTTGCAAGCGCCCCTCGATGTAGACTTTGCCGCCCTTCTTCAAATATTCTCCGGCGATCTCGGCCATGCGCTGCCATAGCGTGACGTTGTGCCACTCGGTGCGGTCCTGCCAGTTGCCATCTTTGTCTTTGAAGCGCTCGTTGGTGGCGATGGTAATCTTGGCCACGGGCGTGCCTTGCGGCGTGTACTTGATCTCGGGGTCTTTGCCCAGATTGCCGATGAGTTGCACTCGATTGAGACTGCGTCCAGCCATGGGAGCTCCTTTGTTCGCGAGAGCGGGCGCCTCGCCCGCCGGGCCTGTTGTCTGTCTGTGCGGTTCACTATAGCAGAATGCGGCCAGTGGATAGGGCGGAACTACGGGTTAGGACTGCGGAGAGTATCATTTTGGGTCGGGGGTTGGACGGTTTAGAAGGAGGCCAAAATGTCGTTTTTAGGCATGATGCGGTCTTCGTACAAACTCGTTGGAATTGCGTTGGCTCTGGCGACTCTCCTAGCTCTTTCCGGATGCTGGGTAACGTCGCTCAACGGGCTTGACGAGGGTGGGTCTTTCGCGAGCGATGCGGATCGAGTCTTCGAACCGGCCCTTTTGGGCTCGTGGATTCTTAGTGGCGAGGACTGCGAGGGTGCCGTCCAGATCACGGCCAAGAACGGCGTCTACCAGTGGCAGATGTCCGGCGAAGGAACCGGTTGCGACGACAAACCCGGTAAGTACGATTATTACGAATCCCGGCTGTTCAAGTTGGACAACCATTATTTCCTGGACCAGACGGCGCGCGATTCAGATGTCTGCGAGATGTGCATCGCCATACACTGGATTTTCCTGCTCCAACTGGAAAAGGACAGTTTTACCCTGATCCCGATCGATGACGAGTGGCTCAAGGCCGCCGTAGAGCAAAAGAGCACATCGCTACCTACCATGGCCGACAACACCGATATGATCACCGCCTCTCCCAAGGAACTGAAGGCTTTCTGCCGCAAGTATGCGGACGACAGAGAGGTGTTCAAGCCGACGCCTGATCTCACGTTTCGGCGCAAGTAGAGCGCGGCGAGACCACGCAAAAGGCACGAGCCAACGGCATTTTCCTGCGCTATAATGCGCCCATGCCTGCCGCGCCTACCGCGACCAAAGCCGTCGGAATGGTTCCCGACGAGCTCAAGTTTGAACCCAAGTCCAAAGGCCTTGCCACGCCGCGCAAGAAGAAACCAAAAGAGTTGGCGGTCATCACCGAGTGCTGCACCGGATGCGCCGGCTCGCCCGCCTGCGTGGAATATTGCCCGGTGGAAGACTGCATGTTCTGGGTGCCGGACGAAGATCATCCGCCGTTCGGCCGCATCCAGGTCGACCCCATTCTCTGCATCGGCTGCAAGAAGTGCCTGAGCAAAGGCCCGGACGGCTGCTTCCTCGACGGCTGCCCCTGGGACGCGATTGTAATGGTCGACACGGTCGAAGTGGAAAAAGAAGTGGGCGCGATGGCGATCTAGTCCTGAGTCGCGAGTCCCGAGTCAGTGGCGAGCTAGCTGTTGCAGCCAGCACTCAGCATTCAGCCATCAGCATTCAGCCATTAAGGGTCACCAGTCACCGACGCTTGTCATCCTGAGCGGAGTTGTGGAATTCACGAAGTGAATTCCACAACGTAGTCGAAGGATCCCTGCATGCTCGCCCGCTACCTGTGTCTCCGCAAGGAATTTCTACGACACCTCTGCAGTCGAGTCCTTCCGCTGCAGCAAGTCCCACTGATTGCCATACAAATCCTCGAACACCGCCACCGTGCCGTACAGCTCATCTTTCGGTTCACGCACAAACCTGACGCCGCGCGAAGTCATGGCGCGATAGTCGCGCCAGAAATCGTCAGTGTGGAGGAAAAACGCCACGCGGCCGCCAGTCTGATTGCCGACACTGCGTTCTTCTTCGACATTCGACGCTTTCGCCAGCAACAGACTCGTACCGCGCGACCCGCGAGGCGCGACCAACACCCAGCGCTTCGGGTCGCCTGAACGATCCGTCGAGCCGCTGTCTTCAATCAGCTCGAAGCCCAGCGACTTCGTGAAGAAGGCGATCGCTTCGTCGTAGTCCCGGACTACCAGAGTCACATGGCCGAGAGTTTGAGGCATTGTTCTTAACCTGCAACGTCAGAGAGTAGATCGCTATTTCGCGCGGCGTCGCGGCCGTTGCTTCGCGGAGATCGAGCGGATGATCAGCTTCCCGCGCCCGGTTTTTGGCAGTGGATTCTTTCCATAGTCAGCGGCGGCCTGCAACAACTCTCGGACTTCTGGCCGATCCAACACCTTCACCGAGTCCAGCCGCAGAAATCGATTCTGACTTCCCGATCCCTGCAGCAGTTTGTGCGGATCGGCCAACCTCGCTCCGTAATAGAAGGCAATGCCCACTCCGTTAGCTGCCGCGGCAATCGACACAAAGCAATCAGACGGGCGCTCGGTCGAGCAGTATCCGATGACGAAAAAATTGTAGTTGTCGTAGACGAGTTCGTTGGCGGTGGGGAAGCGTTGACGCAGCGCTTTGCGCACGGCGCGGATCAGCGTCTGGTGCTCGGGCTCGAATTTCGCGATGAAGCTCTTGAGTTGCGCTTCGGGCGATGGTTGGGCGCTTGATTTTTTCATTGGATGTTCGTCGAAACCCGACTACTGATTTGCAGCTCTTGCGCGAATTGCCTTCTCGGTCTCAACCGCCTGCTGCCGCACGTCGTTGGATATATTCGGCAGGTCGCGCTCGTAGGCTTGCACCGAGGCCAGATCGTCAAACTGGCCAACCACATACAGAGCACGCAGCGCCTCCCAAACCTGTTCCGTGGAAGGATCGACCACTGCGACCTCCGCCCCAGCAGTCACCCTTGCTCCCGGCTGCGCCAGCGAGCGAATGCGGCCTGGAATCGGCGACCGCAGCTCAACTGTCTGAGACGAGCCGTCGGCGGTGAGCTTCGCCAGCAATCCATCCTGACGAATGGCCGTGCCGGGACGGTCCGCGTCGGCAATGCGCCCCGATGCCGGCGCCGTGATGTGTGCCGGATGCAGCAGCGCAACGATCTCCGGCCGGCCGGTCGCATCGGCAAAACGCACCAGCGAGAGCGCCGCGTTGCCGCGCACCATGGGCGAAGAGTCTTGCAGCATCTTCAGCAGGGCATCATGGAATCCCGCCCCCGACGTGTCCTGGCCCATGACCCAGGCGTCGGTATTGCGCACTTCTTCAACCGGATACGCCGAGAGCCGAATCAGGTCGGGATACCAGCGCGCAGCGTCCGACGATTTCTGCCCCATGCGCTCGCTGACCTGCACCAGCGCCTGTTGAATGTGGCGGGGCTTCTTGTCGTCGTGCAGATATTCAGCGATTTGCTGATCGGAAAGATGGCGCCCGAACCATGTGTTCCACCAGAAGAGAAACGGCATCAGGACGATCAGCCATCCGGTGGCAAAGAAGAGAATTTTCTGCGTGCGCGACATGCCGCGCTTGGGATTGGGCCCGGCTGATTCGGAGTGCTCCGGATTTTGCGGAAAATCGGCAACTGCAGCCGGGATTGTGGGATTAGAGTCCAAGCAAAAAACTATAGCCTAGTCCTGCTCGCGCCGCCAAACGGCAAGGCCGTCCGAGCCACGGGCAAGCCATCCTAACGATGCTGGAGCCGCGGACGGCGTGAGGCCGGACTGCGCGTCGTATGTTGGTGCCGTTCCCGACTCCTGCCCCTGCAGGATCCTCGTATTGGCCTTAGTTTCGTAGGCGTAGCCGGTGAGAACAATTTTCTTGCCCTTCAGCCAATTGCCTACGGTAATGCGCGCCCATCCGTAATGTACTTGGCCGCTGATCAGGAACTTCATTCCGAGATAGCGATTTTTCAGGCCGGCCCACGGACCGAAGAAATACGTTTTGCTGCCGTAGGCTGCGGCGACGGCCATTTCCACTCCGCCGCCGGTAAATGAGAACGAAGTAATCGTGTTCGAGACGAACTTACGCTTGGGACCGACAGGGCGTCCGTAAATTCCGGGCGCGGCATCGAAGCAGCCGGTGACCGTGGGAAGACAGAGAACCGCGTTTCCCGCGACCGCCGCGTGAACGGCAAAGATGCTGGAGTGCACACCGTCGCCGAAGCCGAAAGTGAAGTCGGTTACGCCGTCGCCGTCCACGTCGAGCATGCTGCCGCCACCCAGGTCGACCGTGGTCGCGGTGTAAACGACCTTGGCTTGGGAGGGAGCAGCGGTTGCCAAAGTCAGTCCGGCTGCGGTTGCGACCAAAGCGTAATTCGCGAGACGGCTTTCAAGATTTGAGTGAACTCGAGCGCGCGGCTTGGATTTCGGCATGGAGGGTCCTCATTTTGGCGGCAGGAATCGGTGCGACGGGATGAGGTTAGAGCTGGGATTCGGCCGCTTGTAGATTCGTTCAGGGCCCGAAAACAGCGGAGATTATCTGTCGGGTTGCGCGACAAGTCAAGGCCGAGACGATTTAGTTTTCTTCCACGTCGGCGTCGAGCACGCGCTCTTGTTCGAGATAGTGCGACATGGCGTATTGCGCCAGAAGCGGCGTCTGGAGCTGGATTTCGGCGCTGATCCATTCGCCTTTGGCGTGCGGAGCGTCGGGCGCGTGGTTGCAGCGGCCTCCGCTGCCGTATTGCGGGCCGAAGTCGGCGCTTTGAATCTGGTCGAACTGCTTGATCTCGCGCCATGCTTCGTCGCCCACCGTGCCGGCTACGTCGATCTTAAGCTTCAGAACAGACATTTAGTTTCCTTCGGAGAGAGTACGACATACCTACGCCGACGACTTCGCTTAGCTATAGAGTCGAGCCACATCTTAGACAGTGTCATCAGACTTGAGCAATGGCGACACCGGCGAGGGCAGCGCTTTCCGAGCGATGATGGGATTTGTTTTCGACGGAGCGGCACATGGCACTAACTGCTCGTCGCAAGAAATGCCTCGTGCTGCGCTTTGCGAGCGGCAGGCTCGAACATTAGGCTTCCGGTCGACCCTGAGGTCGGGGCGATTTCTCGGGGCTGCAGCGGCAAGTTAAATCGATTTAACTGCCGTTTTTAAGTGCTGTTTTTTCAATTGGTTACAGGCGAATTTTAGCACAGGGGATCAGCTGTGTACGACCAAGAAATCACGATAGTTAGCATGATGCTGCACCAGAACAAGTGCATTTCCGTTCCAGGTTGCCTACCCCGAAAATATTCGGCCCAAAAGTGTTGGCGACTCTATCGTGGCCGTGAAGGCTCTTCATCGACGGCTCTAGCTGTGCGGAAACCACTGATACAGCATGAAATACACAATCACACCGGTGATCGAGACGTAAATCCAGAGCGGCCAGGTCCAGCGTGCGATGGCGCGATGCTGCGGATAGCGGGCCTTCAATCCACGGCTCAGCGTGACGACCACCAGTGGCACGATGACCATCGCTAGAAACACATGCGTCGCGAGGATCGGGTAGTAAATCCAGCGAGCCCATCCTTGCCCGAGGAAACTAATCTCGCCGACGTGAGCATGGAAGAATAAGTAGCAACCGAGAAACAGCGCCGACGCGACGACCGCGGCAATCATGCACGCACGATGGGCGGCGACGCGTTTGCGGGCGATCAGCACGCGGCCGGAAAGAAGCAGCACCGCACTGGTTGCGTTGAGACCTGCGTTCAGGGCAGGGAAGAAGGCGTATTGCGGTGGGATCGAAGTTGAGACGATCACGCGCTGGGCCTCACTTTGAGGAAGCCCCGCGGCGGTTTGCGATCATCCAGCAGATGGCGAACATCACGAGCGAAAACAGGATCAGCGTGGCGATCTCGCGCGGGAAGGAAAAAATCGTGGGCGACCCGGGATAGAGCAGGGCGCGCAGTGCGTCCACGCCGTAGGTGAGGGGATTGACGTACATGAGAGCGCGAATCCAGCTGGATGCGCGTTCGATCGAGAACAGCGCGCCGGAGAGCAGCCACATGGGAATCAGGAACAGGTTGACGATGCCATGGAACGCCTGCGAAGAATCCATGGGCCAGGCGATGGCGAATCCCAGCGCGGTGAGCGAAAAGGAAACCAGAAACACGACGACCGTCACCAGCAGAATTTGAACGACATTCAGATGCACGCCGGCGAATGGGGCGAAGATCAGAAAGATCAATCCCTGAATGGCTGAGAGAGTCGTGCCGCCGAGCACTTTGCCGAGAACGATCGACGTGCGCGGGACCGGTGCGACGAGCACGGAGAGCAGGAAACCTTCTTTGCGATCGTCGATCACCGACATCATGGCGAAGATCGAGGTGAAGAGGACGATCATCACCAGCGTGCCGGGATAGAAATAGTTGAGATAAGGCTGCGGGCCGGAGCCATTGCCGGAGTGGAACGAGTTGCCGAAGCCGGAGCCGATCACCAGCCAGAAGACGAGCGGCGAAGCGAGCACGCCGATGACGCGCGTGGTCTGGCGATAGAAGCGGACGATCTCGCGCCACCACAGCGTGAACGCCGGAAGCACTACGCCCGCTGAAGATGGCGCGGCAGCGCGCGGCAAGGTTGCAACCTGAGTCGCCATTGGTTATGCCTTCGCTGCCGGCTTTGCGGGAACGGCGGGTGCTGTCTTGCCCTGCGTTTTTTTGCCGAGGAGGCCCTTGTCTCGCGCTTCCCAGAATGCGTTGAGCATGAAGCAGGCGGAGAGCGTGAGCAGAATGAGCGTCATGAACAGGCCGTCGACCGTCGCTGAGAACGGAGAGATCGTGATCATGCCGCTGACGAAAATCCAGGCGACGCCGGCTAGCGGGAGTAAACCAAGCACGAGAGAGAGAACTAAAATCATGGAACGCAATCTGCCTCCTTGGGTGATTCAGTTCTAACCATGCATTACTTCGCGGGAGATCCTTCGCTACGGCTGAAGAACGCCTACGCTCAGGATGACGCCGATCCGAATGTTCGTGCAGCAAAGCAAACTCGTCACTTTTCTTCGCTGCTTTCACTCCAAAACTTGTGCCCCGTGCGATGGATGAAGACATCTTCCAGCGCAGGCTTGCTTACTGAGATGGCCTGAATTTCTCCGGGGAAGGCCTCGACCAGATCGGGGACGAAGCGGTGGCCCTCGTTTTTTTCGATGCGCACCTGATCGCCCATTGCGGTCGCCTGTACGCGAAACTTCTGCTGAATCTGTTCTGCGAGACCCTCGGCGTCGTGCGCTGCGTCGAGCAGTAGAACGTCTCCGCCGATTTCGCTCTTCAGTTCTTCCGGCGTGCCCAGCGCTACCAGATTGCCTTCGTTCATGATGGCGAGGCGGTCGCAGCGCTCGGCTTCTTCCATAAGGTGGGTGGTGACGAGCACCGAGACCTGCTCTTCGTCGCGCAGAATCTGCAGATATTGCCAGAGGTCGCGCCGTGCGCCGGGATCGAGGCCGGTGGTGGGCTCGTCGAGCAGCAAGACGCCGGGGTGATGCAGCAATCCCTTGGCCAGTTCGATGCGGCGCTGCATGCCGCCGGAGAAAGTCTCGACGCGCTCCTTGGCCCGATCGGCCAGCCCCACACGCGTCAGAATTTCTCCAATGCGGCGCTTGAGCGCGGAACCGCGCAAACCGTAGAGATGACCCTGATGCCAGAGATTCTCGTAGGCGGTGAGCTTGGGGTCGACGCTTTGCGCCTGAAAGACGACTCCGATCTGCCGGCGCAGATCAGAGGCCTCAGTTGCGGCATCGCAGCCCATCACGACGGCGCGGCCGGAGGAGGGAAGCATCAGCGTCGAAAGAATGCGAAACAAGGTGGTTTTGCCGCTGCCGTTTGGCCCGAGAAGGCCGAATAACTCGGCCGGACGAACGTCAAATGAGACGCCATTGAGGGCGACGCGGTTTTCGTAGCGATGAACCAGTTGCTGGACGGAAATGACTGGCGCTGCCGAAGCGCGTTCGGCGTCCAGGCTATCGTCAGCGAGAGCGGCGACTTTCGAACCCAAAACCATCCCCAGGGAACTACTATGAGTTTACGACATCCGACCGCACTTGAGACGCACGAATGGGAGTGCTAAGGCAAATACTCTCGCGATGGAACTGGCCGCCTCTCGAACCTTCGCCGGTTTCAGGCGGCCGACGGATCACTGTGCGGCTGCGGTAGACGTTCTTCGAAGGCAACGGGAGCGTAGCGCCAGACTCGAATGGCGAGGATCACCGTGGTCGCCAACAGAAGCGCACCTACAGCAACGTGGGCGACCGTGGAGATGACCATGGGAAGCTCGGGCTGGGCGGCGTCGCGCCCCCAGGCCACGCGCGTCAAGAATGCAGCGAATCCAAGGCAGAGTTGCGTGATCACGAGCGAGAGCATGATGATTGCCGGACGGCGCACGGCTTCGATCCGCGAATAGACAGTCAAGGCGCGGATCGCGGTCCATGGCAGGATGATCGATACGATCACCGCATTGGCAACGTGCGGCCACCAGCTGAGGCCATGATGGCGGAACATGGCGCCGAGAATGAGCTGCACGTAGAGCACGAAGATGGAAACGAGAGTCAGAGTGAACAGGGCGGGCTTGCGCTGGTCGAATTCGACGCGCGGTTGTTCTTGCACCCATGTACGCCCTGTGAACAGCGCCATAGCGACAGCGATGCAGAAAAAAGTCTGTGCCAGTGCTGCGTGTGCGGAAGAGACGGGCGGCGGAAGATAAAAAAGAACTGTGATGCCGCCGAGAATGCCTTGCGCGACCACGATTCCGATTGCGGACCAGCCCAGAATCCGCATCCATCGGCGCTTTTCGACTCGCCAGGTCCAGATTGCGAGGATGATGGTCAGCAGCCCGGCGACTTGGGCGATCATGCGATGCGTGTGTTCGAACTTTACGCCGCCCACCAGTCTTGGAATCTTGTACCAGGAACCGAAAGACGTGGGCCAGTCGGGAACGGAGAGGCCTGCGTCGTTGCTGGTGACGAGAGCTCCGGCGATGATCAGCAGGAAGACCCAACAGGCGAGGATAAGGGCGAAGCGGTGAAGGCCTCGATTGAAGGGGATTTCGAGGGATTTAAGATTCTCGGCCATGACGGTACGGAACGATTGCCGTTCGTTGGACTCGATATTTTATCAGAGGTTTGCGTCGACGCGAGAGGGTGTTGGCCGTGGCATCGCGGAGATCAAAGTCCCCACCCTGTCGCACAAATCGCGACAAGGGTGGGGCACCCGATTGGTACTGGTTCCTGATCCGATTCTAGTCGGCTGCGGGTTTGAAGCTCTGGTCGACGGTCTTCGTTTCTTTCGCGGCGACCGTGACTTTCTGCGTCTGCTCGCCGAGTTTCTCCTGCACGAACGCCAGGGTGTAATCTCCCGGCGGCAGGCCCTTGATTTCATACTTTCCGTCTTTGTCGGTGACGGCGAAGAACGGGCTCTTGACCACGTTGATGTACATCTTCATCCACGGGTGCTGGTTGCACTTGACGGGCAGCATGATTTCTTCGCGGGCGAAGTTCTTTTCGATCGCGGGGGAAGACGGCGGCTGCGACTCGTTCCACTCGCGGTTGTCTTTCGGCGTGGGGTGGATGTTGTGGGTGGTGGGATCGTCATTCTTAATTTGCACGGTTTGTCCGGCCATCACGCCGAGCACGTGTGGATGATATTTGCAGCCCTGCTGGTCGAGCACGACTGGATCTTTCGGAGGATCGAAGGTGCGGCTGCCCAGGCCGTCTTTTACGTAGACGAATACGTTGGCCAGATCGCCGCCGTTGACTACGACGTTTTCGGCTTCGTTGGTGCCTTTGCAGCCGGGGTCCTGGCTCATGTCGATTTTTGAGGCTTTCGGCGCCGTGCCGTCAAACTTCACGGTGCCGTTGACGGTCGCAACCGTCGCGGGATCGATGGGAGTAGCGGCGGCTGCGGGCGCTGCCTGCTGCTCCGCGGCGTTGGAGGCAGGGGCCTCTTCTTTTTTGCTGCACGCGGCAAGCACGAGCAACGCACACATGCTGACGATGAGGATACAACTCTTCTTATTCATGAATGTCGCCTTTCGTTAAGTTCGGGAAAATCATTTTTCGAGCAGGCCGGTGCATTTGCGACGGCGACTCGAGAAACCCATATTTCCGTTCGTCGAAATTCTACCGCGAACCGCCTGCCGCTGCGCCCGCCAATGTACGATGCGATTCCCCGGCCACCTGTTTACGACTGGTTGGCACTTGTAGGGCAGCCTTGGCGTGTGGCATGGCCGAGGCAACTCTGCGCTGCTCTTCCGGAGTTAGCTGAAAGATGTAGTCGGTGAGCAGCTTGCGATGGTCGCCGGTGAAGCCGTTGAACGTGGGCGGCGTCGGCCCGGCGAAGACCCATTGATTGTTCTGCTCGCGGAATAGGCCTGATGGCATCGATGTTCCCGGGCTTACGGCCTGCGGATCGGTGATCCAGCGCTCGACCCAATCCGGCTTCAGGCGTTCTTTTGCCAGAAGGAAGTTCGGAGCGGTGGCGATCTTGTCGTGCGTGGGATCGCCGGTGGCGTGGCACTTCAGGCAAGGCGCGGCAGTGCTCGAGAACAGGCTGCGTGCCATGTCGGTTTCTTTCGACGTGAGCACTGGAACCTGCTCCGGAATGTACGGCATGGGCTGCTGGGACAAGGCCTGGAAGAAGCGGACGAGTTTTCTCAGTTCGTTGTCAGAGAACGAGAACGTGGGCATGCGGACTTTCAGATAGGGCCGCACGCCATTGCGGTTCGTGTCGGTGGTGCTGAGCGATGGATTCGACAGGAATTTGCGCAGCCACTCGGGATCGACGCGCGCGCCTTCGGTCAGCAGCTTGGGCGGCAGTTGCTCTTGCACGTCTTGATACTGCTTCATGCCCATCAGAATCGTGCGCTGGCCGGGGATGAACTGGTGGCATCCCATGCAGTTGTATTTCTTGACGACCCACCAGCCTTCCTGAATGTCGTGGCGGGCGTCACCGGGCTTGTACTGATAGCTGGCGGGCAGGGAAGTTTCCTGGCTGCCCATGAGGAACGTGGTGAGATCGAGCACCTGGTCTTTGGTGAGGTGCAGGTTGGGCATGCGCAGAGCTTCGGTTTCGCTCTTCACCATGCCCTGATCGTAAACATTGGGCTCGGCGAGCTTGTGCTCGAAGAATCCTTTGTGGTCGTACCAGGGCGTAGTCGCGGGACCATCGGGCAAGCGGGCGAGATCGTCTTTGTCTTTGATTGGCTCGGAGTCTTTTCCGCCGCGCTGTGAAGCTTCGGTGAACAGGGCAAAGTCGAGACGCTCGATCGGCTTCGAGCCTTCGTAGGTCAACTCGGTGCCGATGCGGCCTTCATCTTCGAAGCCAGCGATTTCGTGGCATCCGGCGCAGCCGTAGTGGCGCACCCACTTCTTGCCTTCTTCTTTCAGAGCTGGATCATCCATGAATGACGCGTCGGCGTAGGAAGATGGCTCCTGCTTCTTTTGCGTCATCAGATACGTTGCGATGTCTTCGGCGTCTTCGGGCGCGAGACGCAGGCTGGGCATCACGGTCATGTTCTGCACTTGCAGTTCGTGGCCGTCGTTGGGGCAGCGGCTGTGCTCGAGATCGAACTGGTAGGGAAGTCCCTTCTTCGCGTAATCCTCGGGGCCGATGTCTTTTTTCTCGTACGGGCAGTATGGCCGCGTGCGCTCGCGCGCGTTGTGAATCCAGCGGACGAGGTAATCGTAGTTGGCTTTTTCGCCGACGCGCGTCAGATTCGCTGAAAATACGCCGCCCATCATCTGATTGCCTTCGCCGATGGAGTGGCAGGCTAGGCAGCCGCGGGATTCGAAGAGTTCTTTACCGTGCGCCGCGTTACCGGGTTTGTGTTTCGGCAACGTGTCGTTGAATCCCGACTGCCAGATGTACGCCGAGATCGCCTGAATCTGGTGGTCCGTGAGGCGGAAGTTCGGCATCTTCGTCGTGGGCCGGAAGTCGGAGGGTTTTTTCAGCCAGACGGGAATCCAATTTTTATTCAACTTGAGGCGAACGTCTTTCAAGTTCGGGCCGACTTTTTTCTGGTCCTGCATCAGGCTGTGCGACTGAAAGTCGAGCTGTTGCAGGCGTCCATCGAATTTGCTGTTGGCGACTTTCAGCGCAATCGCCTTGTCGTTCAGCTGATTGGCTTCTTCGTTCGACTCCGCGGCGTCGGCTTGCTTCATCAGGTAAGCCGCTTGCTTGATGTTGTCTTTCTTCTGGCCCTCGATCTGCTTGATCTGCTGGCCGACGCTATTAAGATCCTCGGGCTCTTTGTCGTAGCCTTCGTAGCGATGGCAGCCCATGCATCCGCGCTGGCGGAAGAGATCTTTGCCGTCGTTTATGGTGTGCCATTGCACATCGCCTGACGAGAGCACCATGTCGGCGGCGTGGCAGGTCTGGCATCCGGCCTGCGAATTTTCTTTGGGATAGAGCGGCCAGAGCCAGTGCTCATAGTTGCCGTGGGCTTTTTCGACGCTGGTGGTGGCGCGTCCGTTGCCCTGG
Source organism: Candidatus Solibacter sp. (assembly GCA_035501655.1). GTDB lineage: Bacteria > Acidobacteriota > Terriglobia > Terriglobales > Acidobacteriaceae > Sulfotelmatobacter. Next base: position 424,724 of record DATJVU010000039.1, on the reverse strand, counting down.
TGACAGGGCGAGCAGCCGAATTTGTCGGCGTCGTGAATGCGGAGAATCTCGGGTTCGGGGTGGCTGACGAAGGCGGCTGCGTATTCGTCTGGCTTCTTGGCGCCCTTCTCGGTCATGGCCGCTTCGGTGATCTTCAGCGGCTCGCGCGTGCCCATGTGGCAGGACTCGCAGCGATCGACGATGTTGGCTTCGGCGACGTTGATCTGAACGATCGTGGGATCCCAGTCGGAAGTTTTCTTCTTGAGTCCGTCGATCTGCGCCGGAGTCAGATCGACCATATGGTCGGTGACGTATTCATCGAGTTTGGCGTGCGCCGCCGTGACCGGTTTCAGAACGTCGCCGAGGTCGAGGCTTAACTTGGTGCGCTCGTCGCGGATTTCGTTGTACGTCTTTTCCAGCTCTTCGAAGGTAAATTGCTTCTTGCTTCCGTCAGGAAATTCGACGGTGGCTTTTTTATCTTTGTACTCCTTGATTTCCTCCTGCTTGCTCTTCTTCGCTGAGTCGCTGGTCGAGGTTTCTTCTTCGTAGGTCAGCGCATTTACGTACGCGCGGCGGTCGGTGAATACGGATTGAACTGCGAGCAGGCGAGCGCTGGCGTCGTCGAGTTTTTCGCGTGCGGCTTTGGCGGCAGCGGTGGAGTCGTCGGTCGCTTTCTTTACATCGGCAGAGAGTTCAGCATACTTCGAATCTTTCTCAACGTCTTTTTCGGATGCCTGCGACTTGGAGCGCGCCGTGTTCAGGAATGCAGAGTAGCGATCCTTCCATTGCTCCTGGAACGCCTTCCAAGGGCGCTGGCCCCAGGCCTCATCCCATAGGGCCCAGAACAGCGTGGCGACGAGGATCACTGTCGCGATCAGGTAGTAGAGCGCGTACGACTTGCTCGTAATTGGATCCTGCTCGGGGATGGGTTTATCGGGCACCAGAATCTCCCTTTCAGGCGAAACAGATATTTGAATGCAGAAGGTAGAAGGCAGAATGAAGAATTAAAGCTGTTCTACTTCTGCATTCTGACTTCAGACTTCTTCCTTCGTTTAGACGTTAAACCACGGCGTAATCCACACGTACTTGATATGCCACAACAGGCGCAGGGCCATCTTCAGCGGGAGCGCGACCATGGTCAGCCACAGAAATGCCATGAGCGAAAACTGCAGGATGCTCATGCGCTGATAGTCTTTCGGCATTTTGCGGCGGAAGAGCGAGTACACTGCGCCGCCGCCGAGCACGTAGAATCCGCCAACGATAATTGCGCCGAATAGTCCTTTGCCGAAGTTGGACGTGATGCCGAAAATATCGGGCAAGTCGCGGTTCACTTCGTAAATCAATCGGTTGTGATCCCACGTTTGGCCCGGCCAGAACCACTGCCAGCCTGGACCGCGGATGAACGTGCCGATGATGATCATCGCGACCCAGAGAATGATGAAGCCGAATAAAAATGTCCCGATCGAAAATTTACGCTGCTTCCAGGTGTAATATCCGCTGCCGAGCGGATTGGTATCGATGTAGGGAATCACCATCAGGCCGATGATGATCATGGTCGGCATGACTACGCCGGCGATCCACGGATCGAAATAGACGAGCATCTCCTGCAGGCCGAGGAAGTACCACGGCGCCTTCGCAGGATTCATGGTGAGGTTGGGATTGGCGGGTTCTTCAAGCGGCGCGTTGAGCGTGATCGACCAGATCATCAGGATGATGGTGACGATGATCGCGCCGAGAAATTCGATGCGCAGCAGGAAGGGCCAGACGTGAACTTCTTTTTGCCAGCCGGGCTTGAAGGGCCAGGTCTTGCGATGATGCGTTTTGGCCAGCGCGGCGTCGCCCTCGAGCTGCTCGATGAGAACATCGTTGGCCCGTGCCTGCTTGACCGCGAGATAAATGTAAAAGGCAAGCAGCGGGATCAATCCCACGATGGGGACGTTGTCAGGCGCGGAGCAGATTTCCCAGAGTTGTCGCCAATCCATAAATTTCACCGTGTGGCGCGGGCGCTCTCGCCCGCGCCACATCATCAGTTTTACTCTCCCGCTGCTTTTGGTCCTCTTCGCGGCTTATCTGCTTCTTCGGTCAGCATGACCGGCGCTGGCCCGGAAATTCCGCCGTCTTTTCTTACTCGCCAGAAGTGCACGATCATCAGCACCGACGCCACGATCGGAATGCCTATGCAATGCCAGATGTACGAGCGCAACAACGCGTTTGCATCGACGATCGAGCCGCCTAGCAGGCCGAAGCGCACGTCGTTATATGGAGTCATACCGAGCATCGAGCCAAACGGCCCTTCATGCCCTAGCAGCGGCGTCGCGCGGGCCATGTTCGTGCCGACCGTGACGGCCCAGAATCCGAGTTGATCGTCGGGCAGCAAGTATCCCGTGAACGAAAGCAGGAGCGTGAACACAAGCAGCAGCACGCCGATGTTCCAGTTAAATTCTCGCGGCTTTTTATATGAACCAGTGAGAAACACGCGGAACATGTGCAGCCAGACACCGATCACCATCAAGTGAGCGGCCCATCGATGCATGTTGCGCAGAATTTTTCCGAACGGCACGTCGTGCTCGAGATAAAGCACGTCGCGGAACGCCTGCACCTTGCTGGGGTGGTAATAGAACATCAGCAGCACGCCGGTGTAGGTGAGGATGATGAAGAGGTAAAACGTGATTCCGCCCATGCCCCAGGTGTAGCTGTAACGCACGGCGTCGCGATTGATCTTGGCCGGATGCAGGTGCAGGAAGACGTTGGAAAGCACGCCCAGCGCGCGGTTTCGCGGCGTGTCGTCGTGCTTGTGGCGGAAGATCGAGGTGTAGACCTGCGTCTTGGTCGGATCTTTCAGCCCCTCGACCTGTTCCTTGACCTTCGCAGGGATGTCGGTCTTGAGCGACTGGATGTCCTCTTTGACTCGATCGACCAGGCCTACTTTTCCGTTTTTGCCGTTATTTTCGTCAGCCATATGATTATTGAGTCATCGAGCGATTGAGCCATCGAGTGATTGTTGATTCATCAATGGCGCGTTGGCCCGATCGCAAAATCGCACAATTCCTTACACTCCCGTCAAAAACGCTCCGGGATCGTTGAACTTGCTGGGTTGACCTTTCGGCCACGAATACAGCTTTGACGTATCGACCAGAATCTGACCATCAGGCGCGAGTTCCAGATGCGCGCGATCCATTGGGCGCGGCGCCGGGCCTTCGAAGTTGATTCCTTCGCTGTCGTATCCGCTGCCGTGGCAGGGGCACTTGAATTTGTTTTCGCTGGGCTTCCAGTCGGGCGTGCAGCCGAGGTGCGTGCAGCGCGCGTAAATCACGAACAGGCGGTCGGGCGTGCGGTCGACCCAGATGCGGTATTTCTGCTGGAACTTGGTGTCCACGCCAAGTGCAAATTCCGACGGGTAGCCGATTTTGAAAACGGTGTTGGGTTCGAAGAGAGTGCGGGGCAGGAAGAAGCGGAAGAACGCCAGGAACCATGCCATCAAGAAGCCGGTGACCATGGTCCAGACAAAGCGGCGGCGGTGCGCGTCGATCTCAGTGGAAGGAGCGGTGCCACCGACTCCGGCTGCGGCGGCCGCTTTCGAAGTTCCCACCGCTGGAGTGCCCACATACTTGGTGGGGTCCGCCGCGGGCTTGGCCGCGAGTTTCGGTGCTTCGGGACTCGGATTGACTTTGCCGGCTTCCGGCTCCGTCATGGATCTCCCTCCTGTACTCGATGAAAATTATGCGTTACGTCGTTAATCCCCGGCGGTCGCGAGTTGCGACTCCGCCAACTGCCTCCCCAGGCTGCGAACCGGAATATAAGAACGATCGGAGCTGCTTAATGCTTCGTGCACGAGTTGACTCAGGGCGCCGATGAAGGCCGGTGAATCGTTCAGTCCGGCACTCATTTCGAACTGCGTGATGCCGAGATCTCGCGCTTCGTGGCGCGCCTCGTGATCGATTTCGCCGAGAGTTTCAACGTGATCGGAAACAAAGGCTACCGGGACGATGCAGACCTCGCGTACTCTCTCCGCTGATAGATGCCGCAGAGTCTGGTGCAGCGACGGCTGCAGCCAGCGGCTGGCGCCGACCTTGCTTTGATAACAAAGCCGGTGAGGATTGCTCCAGCCACCACGTTCCATCAGCAGTCGAACTGTATCTTCGATCTGGCGCTGATAGGGGTCGCCCTTTTCGATGACGGCCATCGGAACGCTGTGGGCGCTAAATACAATCTCTGGCCGCGACTCGATCGGAAAGCGCGAAAGGGCCTCGTTGATTTTATCTACTACCGAGTCCAGATACGCCCGCTGCTGGTAGAAGGTCTTAATCGTATGCACCGGCAAGTCGTCGCAGAACAGGCGCCGCCACTCGTTCAGGCTGGACCCCGTCGTGGTGGAGGAATACTGCGGATAGAGCGGCAGTAGCACGACTTCATCGCATTCCGCAGCGCGGATCTGCTCAATGGCCTCGCTTGTGAAGGGATGCCAGTAGCGCATGGCGACGAAGCAGCGGGCGTCGATGCCCTCTGCGCGAAGTTCGGCCTCTAGCGCGCGCGCCTGGGCCTCGGTGTGGCGGCGGATCGGCGAGCCTCCGCCGATGCTGGCGTAGTGATGCTGAACTTTGCGGGCGCGCGTGGAAGAAATCAGCTTGGCTAAAGGTTTACGGCCGATGCGGGCGAAAGGGAAGTCGATGATATCGGGATCGCAAAAGAGGTTATAAAGAAAAGGTTCTATCGCTTCCAGCGTGTCGGGTCCACCGAGCTGAAAGAGAACTACCCCCACACGCCGACCTGTGCGCGACATTTTCCCCCAGAACTTTTTGGCTGCAACCCACGAACGGAAGGCACTTTACTCCCATTGCGGCAGGGGAGTCAATGGCGGACTGTGTAAAAAAAGCTGCGAGCCACGAGCCACGAGCTACGAGAAGATTGACCCTTGGGAGTTTCTTCTGCAATTGGTGATCTGATCTCGCTGGCGGCAACACTTTGTTGCTGCGCGAGGACGCGTCGCCTTAGCTCACAGCTCGTAGCTCGCAGCTGATTTGCAAAAACCGCCGACTACCATGCAATCTGATATCAATGCCTGAACTTCCCGACATATCCGCCTATATTTGTGCGTTGGAGGCCCGCGTTATCGGCCAACCGCTCGAGCATATTCGGTTGGCGAGCCCGTTCCTGTTGCGCACCGTGCATCCGCCGCTGGCCAGCGCCGAAGGGCTCGTGGTGGAAGATCTGCACCGTGTGGGCAAGCGTATCGCGATTGGCCTCGAGGGCGATCTCTGGCTCGTACTGCACCTGATGATCGCCGGCCGGCTGCATTGGCGGCCTAAGAACGTGAAATTGTCCGGACGCCAGAATCTGGCGGCATTTGACTTTCCTCAGGGCTCGCTGGTTCTCACTGAGGCTGGATCGAAGAAAAGGGCCTCTTTACACGTGATCAGCGGTGAGGAGAACCTGCAATCGCTTGACGCGGGTGGGATCGATGTGTTCGCGGCTGATCTCGATACCTTTCGAGCGACGTTGACTTCAGAGAACCATACGCTGAAACGAGCTCTTACCGACCCCAGGTACCTGAGCGGCGTGGGCAATGCTTACTCGGACGAGATACTGCACGCGGCGCAGCTCTCTCCGGTCGCACATACGCAGAAGCTCAAGAAAGAGGAGTGGGAGCGTCTGTTTGGAGCGACCCGGCAGACTCTTCGTTTGTGGATCGATCGCCTGCGGAAGGAGGCCGAGGCAGGCTTTCCAGAAAAAGTCACGGCTTTCCGCAAAGACATGGCAGTGCATGGACGGTACGGAATGCCGTGCCCACGATGCGGCGAAAAGGTCCTTCGCATCCGCTATGCCGACAAAGAAACCAATTACTGCGCGCGCTGCCAGACAGGCGGCAAGGTCCTGGCCGATCGAAGTCTATCTCGTCTTCTTGGTTCCGACTGGCCTCGCACGCTCGAAGAGCTGGAAGCATTGAAGAAACGTTGATCGTTACGCTGTAACGATGGAACGCGAACCTACGGTCCGGGCCGTCTTACTGTGACTCGATCGCCGATCTCAATCGCCATCAAATCTTCCCCGACTTCGAGCGGGCCGGAATAGGACTTGCGTGTCTGCTGAACCAAAGTCGGTACCTCGGGCGGCACGATATGCGAGTACACGGCCAGCTTGGGGGCGACTTTCGTGAAGATACGGCCGGCTTCTTCGGGCGTCGTGTGATGCGCGAGCACTCGCGCTTTCTCTTCCTGGGTGTAGCCATTAGCGAGAGCCGCGTAGGCTTCGGGATCGATGACTTCGTGGATAAGGACGTCGGTGCCTTGCGCGCACTTGATCAGGTTTTCGGAGTAGCGCGTGTCTCCTGAGAGAGTCACCGAGTGTCCGTGCAAGTCGATCCGGTAGCCGAAAGCAGGTTTCACCGGTCCATGGTCGACGAGGAATGCAGTCACTTTGACTCCGCCGTTTTCGTAGACGACGCCTGGTTGAATGTCCTGCGCTTGAACTTCAATTCCGGCCGCGGGGCGCATTTCATCCACATCGCGCCGCATGTGGATGTCGAATGCATAGGCCTGCTCGAGATGCTCCATCATGCTGCGCGTTCCCTCCGGACCCCAGATGCGAAGCGGAGTTTTGCGCCCCATGACCCATCCGGTGAGCCACAGATCGGGTATGCCGACGGTGTGATCGGAATGCAAATGAGTGAGAAAGAGCCCATCGATGCGGTCAACCTTGAGCTGCGCGAGCCGAATCGTGGCGCCGCGCCCGCAATCAAAAAGCAAATTCTCGCCGCCAGCCTGCACCAGAATGCTTGGGCCAAAGCGCTTTATCGTTGGACGTGGGGTGCCCGTGCCCAGCAGAGTAACCGTGAAAGTCTGACCGAAAGCGGCCGGCGCAAAGGCAGCGATCAGTAAACAAATCAGCCGAAAGAAGCGGGTCAAGCTAAGCTGCATAAAGAATCGCGATCAGGCGGAGGCGCCTGCACGTGCCTTTTCCATCTCTTCAATCACGGCGTCGGCAAATTCGGAAGTGCCGGCCTGTCCGCCGATGTCTTTTGTGAGTTTCTCGCGGTGCCGGTAAACGCGCTCCAGCGCATTGCGAATCTGAGTCGAGGCATCGTGCTCTCCCAGATGCCGCACCATCAACAGGGCGGAACGCAGAAGCGCAGTGGGGTTCGCCAGGTTCTTCCCCGCAATATCCGGCGCCGAACCGTGCACGGCTTCGAAAATGGCGCACTCGTCTCCAAGATTGGCGCTGGGCACAAAACCTAGTCCCCCCACAAACGCGGCGCACAAGTCGGAAATAATGTCCCCGTAAAGATTCTCCATCACCAGGATGTCGTACTGATAGGGATTCATCACCAGTTGCATGCAGGTGTTATCGACAATGTGCTCGGCGTAGGTGACTTCGGGATAGTCTTTCGCGACGTTGCGTGCACAGCGCAGAAAAAGGCCGTCAGACAATTTCATGATGTTGGCTTTGTGAATAGCATGAACTTTCTTTCGCTGATTGTTGCGCGCGTATTCAAAGGCAAATTTCGCGATCCGGGTCGAAGCTTTCTCGGTAATGATCTTCAGGCTCTCGATCACTCCCGGCACGACTTCATGCTCGAGTCCGGAATAAAGGCTTTCGGTGTTCTCGCGAACGATGATGAGGTCGACATCGGGATACCGCGTCGGAATGTGTGGTAAGTTGCGAATGGGCCGGAAATTAGCGTAGAGATCAAACTTCTTCCGCAAGGCGACGTTGATGCTCGAGAAGCCTCCGCCGACCGGAGTCGTGACCGGTCCTTTTAGCGCGACGCGCGTTCGCTCGATCGATTCGAGAGCTTCCTTGGGAATGTACTCTTTGTACTTCTCGTAGGCTTCGGCGCCGACCGCGAACGTTTCCCAATCAAATTTCACCCCGGTCGCTTCCAGAATTCGCACGGTGGCCTTGGTGACCTCGGGGCCGATTCCATCTCCGGGTATCAGAGTTACTTTGTGACTCATTTCTGCGTCGTCCTCGAAAGGCAGTGACCAGGAGTTGTTATCGTCGCTACGGAATCGCTGGCCACAGACCACTGGCCCCTGGCCACTGCTTCTAAGCTCCTTTTACTTTCACTAGGTCCTTCAGTTCATTCATGAACTCTTTCACGTCCTTGAAATCCAGATAAACCGAGGCGAATCGCACGTAGGCAACTTTGTCGTACTTGCGCAGACGGTTCATGATCAACTCACCCAATTCGCTCGTCTTGCGCTCGCGTTCGGCGGACTCGATGACAAACGACTCGGCTTCGTTCACGATCTGCTCCAATTTGCTGATGGGCACCGGGCGCTTCTCGCAGGCGCGCAGCAATCCGTTCAGAACTTTCTGCCGGTCGAATTTTTCACGTCGGCCGTCTTTCTTGACGACCATATAAGGAATTTCGTCGATGCGCTCATACGTAGTGAAGCGCTTGCCGCACTTCAGGCATTCGCGGCGGCGGCGGATCGATTCCGCCTCTTTGCTCTCGCGCGAGTCGACGACCTTATCGTTGGCAAATCCGCAAAACGGACATTTCATGGCGCTGGGACGGTCGCCGCGTTTGCACCTCCGTTCCCGAAAGTCTGCGCCCAAAAAGGCGCGCACCTTCAGACGAACCAGTCCTTATGCAAGTTTGCGACCGATGATGAAATTGTAACAGTTGATCTGAGTACTAACGGTTATCGCGAAGGGACCTTCGTGCAGGCGAATGCAGGAAAAAATAAAACGGCGCCCGCACCCCCTGCGGTGCGAGCGCCTGTTTTTCCCCATGCCCTCCCGGTGACGGAGAGCCTGAAGCCCGCGATCCGAACGATGGCCACAGGAGACGAATCAGCCACTCGCTGGATCTGCTTAGAAAGTTGCCCTACTCAGGAGGACCGTTTGTCATCGCTATGTCTGAAATTTGTAAAAACTCAGGGTAAGGAGTTTGTTTTGTATGGCTATGCCCTTCGTAACCCGGATCGTTTCCGCCCCGGCTGATATCATGAAAACTCCCCCCAAGTGGCGAAAATGCGCTGGTACGGTTACCTCGGAGTCTTCCTGTTTGCTCTCCCATTGATCGCGCAGAGCAACGCGGGAGAGCTCCGCCTGAAAGTCGTCGATCCGCAGGGATTGGGCGTAAAGGCCGCGGTGGAGCTGGTCAGTGAGGCGCACGATTTTCGCGCGTCTCTGGCGACCGATGATTCCGGACTCCTGGTGGCAAAGCGATTGCCGTTCGGCGTGTACCGTGTGGAAATCCAGCAGCGGGGTTTTGCGGAAGTTTCGCAGCGCGTCGAAGTCCGATCGGCCATTCCCATCGAATATTCCATCCGGCTCGCGCTGGCCTCGATCACAACGTCCGTCATCGTTCAGGACTCCGACACCCTAATCGATCCGCACCGGGCTGACTCATCGAATGAAATCGGTACCGAAACCATTCAGACGCGAACCACATCGTTGCCCGGGCGGTCCCTCCAGGATTTGGTGAACTCCGAGCCTGGCTGGCTTTACGAAGGCAATGCGGTGCTGCATCCGCGCGGCTCGGAATACCAGACGCAATTCGTGGTCGACGGAATCCCGTTGACTGACAATCGCTCCCCAAGTTTCGGGCCGGAAATCGAAGCCGACGACGTGGACTCGCTCAATATCTACACGGCCGGAATTCCGGCAGAGTTTGGGCGAAAGATGGGCGGCGTGATCGAGGTCAACACGCTGAAGGACACGCAGCAGGGATTGCATGGCCAGGCGATACTTTCGGGCGGAAGCTACGACACAGCCGGCGCATTCGCGCAGGTACAGGACGTCTGGAAAGGAAATACTCTCGGCGCAAGCGCATCCGGTAGCATGACCAGCCACTACCTGAATCCCGTCGTGCCCCAGAATTTTACGAACAACGGGACGACTGGCGATTTCTCGGTGCACTATGAGCGCGACCTGACCGAGCGGGACCGACTGGGGTTGATTGTCCGCCACGCCCTGACACGTTTCCAAGTGCCGAATGAGCAGATACAGGAGTCAGCCGGCCAGCGCCAGGACGGCGACAACTTCGAAACCATGGGCATCGTGTCCTACCAGCACGTTTTCTCCTCAAATATGCTGGGTGCGTTGCGCGGCATGGTGCGCGACACCTCGAACGATCTTACTTCTAATACCGAGTCCACCCCGGTGATGGCCTTCCTGCACAACAGCTTTCGCGAGGGATATTTCAACGGGTCGATTTCCATCCATCATGGAAGGCATGAGATCAAGGTGGGCGCGGAGTCGGATGTTCTTTTTCTGCACGAAAACTTCAACGACGTCATCACTGATCCAAGCCAGTTCGACCCTGATACTCCCGCGACGTTCGCCTTTAGCGGCACTCGGCCTGATCTTGAGCAGTCGGCTTACATTCAGGATTTAATTCGCCTGGGTAATTGGACGGTCAGTGCCGGGCTGCGCTGGGATCACTATCAACTCCTGGTCAATCAGAATTCAGTGAGTCCGCGGCTTGCGGTGGCTCGTTTTTTCCAGTCGGCAGGGCTCGTTCTTCACGCTTCGTACGACCGGGTCTTCCAGACGCCGTCGTCGGAAAACGTCCTGCTATCAAGTTCGCCGCAGGTTGTTTCACTTAGCGACAACGTGCTGCGCCTGCCGGTCGAGCCCTCGCACGGAAACTATTTCGAGATCGGCGGCACAAAGGGTCTTTTCGGCAAAATGCGCTTCGACGCGAATTATTTCCGCCGTTATGTGAACAACTACGCCGACGACGATCAGATACTCAGCACGGCGGTCAGCTTTCCCATCGCGTTCAATAAAGCTGTGATCTACGGGGCGGAAGGGAAGCTGGAGATTCCGAAATGGGGGCGATTCGCGGGTTCGCTGAGCTATTCCTACATCGTCGGGAATGCGTGGTTGCCGGTGACGGGAGGGCTCTTTCTCGGCGATGACGCAACCAACGCTGCAAGCCAACTCACCGGCCACTTCCCGGATTCGCAGGACCAGCGAAACAGCCTCCGAGCGCGGCTGCGCTACCAGTTGCTTTCAAGATTGTGGATTGGCGGCTCTGCAGAATACGGCAGTGGGTTGCCTTTCGAATTCACCGGGACCTACCAGCAAGCATTGGCCGAGTACGGTCAAGCAGTCGTGGACCGCGTGAACTTTGACCGTGGAAGAGTCAGTCCTTCGTTCGCGGTGGATGCTTCGCTGGGCGCCGATCTCTACAAGAACGACAAAGTCGCGATGCACCTGCAAGTTGACGGTGAGAACCTGAACAACCGACTGAACGTGATCGATTTCGGAGGCCTGTTCTCGGGCAACGCGATCGCCCCAGCCCGAAGCTACTCAATGCGCCTGCAGGCCACATTCTAGTCTGCCGGAGTTCTGTCATCCTCAGCGAGGAATGATTGTCTGCAGGGCGATCATCCGCAGTCGAAGGATCCCTGCCCGATAACGAAACGGCGAAGCGGAAGCATTCTGGGCAGAATTATGCACGCTTAAAATACTGCACTGCCTTCTCATGCTTCTTGGCCGCCGCCAGCGAAGAGAACGTGCCGAGATTTTTTCGTTTGCCGGCCTTGTTCTTCGTGCGCGAATAAAGCCGATAATCCCCGGATTTCAATTTCCGAATCATGCATAGAAGATGCGGGGCCCTCCGTCGACAGTTGCCGAAAAAGGAAGAACCACAAAGGCGACGCAGGTACATGAAGGAAGAACTTCGAAGCTTCCTTCGTGCACCTTAGTGTCCTTTTATGGTTAATGGTTTTCTGGCGGATTACACTACAAAATACTTCGCCGCGGGATGATGCACCACAATAGCCGAGGTTGACTGCTCCGGCTCGAGCAAGAATCCAGACGTCAGCCGCACGCCGACATTTTCTTCCGGGTTGAGCAGGGCAAATAACTTCGTCTGATCCTCCAGGTTTGGGCATGCCGGATAACCGAACGAATATCGCGACCCGCGATATTTCTGATGAAATAGATCGCGAATTTCTGGCGAATCTTGACCGGCAATTCCCAACTCTTCGCGCATCTTTTTGTGGTGAAGTTCCGCTAGAGCCTCGGCGGTCTCAACGCTCAGCCCGTGCAGATACAGATATTTCGTGTACTCGCCGCCTTCAAAGAGCCGCTGTGTCTCGACCGATGCTCTCGGTCCAATGGTGACCAGCGACAGTCCGAGCACATCCAGCTTTCCGGTGGACTTCGGCGCAAGGAAGTCTGCGATCGACAGCCTCCGTCCCTCCTTCTGGCGCGGAAATGTGAAGCGCAACAACTCGTTGCCAGCATCGCCCGCGACTCGGGACTCGGGACTCGGGGCTTCATACACGATCACGTCATTCCCGTCGCTCTGCGCAGGGAAGTATCCATACACGACTTTTGGCTCAAACAATCCAGAGGCAACGACTTCGTCCTCCAGTTTCGCCAAAATCGGGCGGAACTTTTCCTCGACAAGCCGCACGTAGTCCGCCTGCGATGCGGTCTTTAACTGCCACTGATTTTTGAACAACGCAGTCTCGTTGATATATCGAAACACTTCGCGCAGACCGTAATCCCGGCGCACGCGAACGCCCCAGAACGGCGGCGCAGGGATATTCGGCGCATCCCCAACGACCGGGCTGCGCTCGGCAAAAACTGGGCCAGTTTCTTCGTCCACAGCCGCCGCTTTCGCGTACTCCTTTACCGTGCGGCCCTCGCGCAGACGGATGTCGCGTGCCCCATTTTCCGTCGACAGGTCCTCCATGATGTGAAGGCCCGCGAATGCATCATCGGCATAGAAAACGCCCTTGCCATATTCGCGCCGCAAATCATCTTCAACGTACTTGCGCGTCAGTGCCGCTCCGCCGCAGATCACCGGGAACTCAAGCTTCTGCCGCTCCAGATCTTGAATCACGTACTTCATCTCGAGCGTTGATTTGACCAGCAGGCCGCTCAATCCAATCGCATCGGCGCGATGCTCCTGCGCCGCACGAATAATCGAATCGCCGGGCTGCTTGATGCCGAGATTCACAACCTTGAATCCGTTGTTCGACAGGATGATGTCGACCAGATTCTTGCCGATATCATGTACATCGCCCTTCACTGTCGCGAGGACGATCGTGCCTTTTTGCGATCCGGATTTCTTCTCCATCTTCGGCTCAAGATAGGCCACCGCCGCTTTCATCACGCCTGCAGAATCAAGCACCGATGGCAGCTGCATCTTGCGCGCGCCAAACAGGTCGCCGACGGTCTTCATTCCGTCGAGCAGAACGGTATTGATCAATTCCAGAGGCGAGTAATTTGCCAGAGCATCATCGAGCAAATCCTCGAGCGATTTCTTTTGCGCTCCGTCGCCAACTGATTTTTCACCGTTGATGATGGCAAACTTCAGCTTGTCTTCGATGGAAAGCGTATCGACATGCGCAGTCGTCGACGCCGCCGGTTTGCCCTTCATCCCGGCAAAATGCGCCATGTAAACCTGCAGCGGATCTCCGGCCGACTCGTCGCGGAAGATCAGCTTACGCGCCAGTTCTACTTCTTCCTGAGGAATCTTGTATAGCGGATAGATTTTGCTGTAGTTGACGATGGCCATGTCGAGGCCACGATCGACCGCTTCATGCATGAAAACCGAATTGAGAACACGTCGCGGATACGCATCCAGCCCAAAAGAAATATTGCTGACGCCGAGAATAGTCTTGACCGAAGGCAGTTCTTTCTTGATTCGCTCGACCGCGCTGATCGTCTCCATCCCGGCGGTGCGGTACTCCTCCTGGCCGGTGGAGATCGGCAAAGTCAGCGCATCGAAAATCAGATCCGTTCCATCCAGCCCATATTTTTTCGTCGCCAGATCGTAGATCCGATGAGCGATTGCAACTTTCTTATCAGCGGTCAGCGCCATGCCATCTTCATCGATCGTCAGCGCGATCACGGCCGCGCCATAGCGCTTTGCCATCGGCAGAACTTTCGACGTTCTCTTTTCGCCATCTTCCAGATTGATGGAGTTGATGATCGCTCGCCCAGGAATTCGCTTCAGCGCCTCCTCCACAACGTCGGCCTCGGTCGAATCGACCAGAATCGGGGCGGGGACTCGGGTGGCGATCTTTTCGAGAATCGAAGTGATGTAACCTTTCTCGTCTTCACCGACGATGGCGCAGCACAGGTCGAGCATGTGCGAACCTTCGTTCACCAGTTTCTTCGCCAGCGCCAGAATGTCGTCGTATTTCTTGCTCTGCACCAGCTTGCGGAAATGTTCGACGCGAGTTGTCGTGTTCATTTCCTCGGCAACGATGAGGGGCTTGGGTTCAAGATCGAGGGGAACCGAGGTGTAAGCGCTGGATGCCGCTCCCACGCGCTTTACCTCGCGCTTGGCGGGTTCGACGCCGGAGACCGCGTCCACCACCGCTTTCAGATGCTCAGGCGTCGTGCCGCAACATCCGCCGACGATGCGCACGCCGTAGTCCTGTACGAAATGCTTGTGATATTCGGCCAACTCGGTAGGCGCAAGCTTGTACACGGCGTGCCCGCCGACATTCTGCGGCAACCCGGCATTCGGCAGAACCGAAACTTCCTTGCTCGAATTCAGCGCAAGATAACGGACGGCGTCGTTCATCTCCTTCGGTCCGGTCGCGCAGTTCAGCCCAATAATGTCGATCTCAAAAGGATCGAGCGCAGTCAGGGCAGCGCCGATCTCAGTCCCCAGCAGCATCACTCCGGTTTCCTGTAAAGTGACCTGCACGGTTACCGGCAGCCGCCTGCCGGATTTCTTCATCGCCTCGAGTACTCCGATGGCCGCAATCTTTGCCTGCAGCAGGTCCTGTGCAGTCTCCACGAGCAGCACGTCCACTCCGCCTTCGATCAGCGCTGTGGCCTGCTCCTCGTATGCAGCAACCATGTCATCGAAGCTGATGTGGCCGAGAGAAGGGAGTTTTGTCGTCGGACCGAGCGAGCCAGCCACGAATCTTGGATGATCTTTCGTCGAAAACTGCCGGGCAACATCTTTGGCAAGCTGTGCGGCCTTCAGGTTGATCTCACGTACCCGGTCGCCCAGATCAAACTCGCCCAGCACAATACTCGTTCCGCCGAATGTATTCGTCTCGACGACGTCGCAACCGACCCGGAAAAAGTCAGAATGAATGTCGCGAATAATATCGGGACGACTCAGCACTAAGACTTCGCTGCAGTTCTCTTTGCCCCAGAAATCATCGAGCGTGGGGTTGCGCTTCTGGATGTTCGTCCCCATCGCGCCGTCGTAAACTACGACACGCTCGCCCACGAGTTGTAGAAAGTCAGACATAAAAAGCTTCTAGCTACTAGCTCCTAGCTTCTAGCTTTGCATTCCTTTGGCTATCAGCGTTTGTCTGCGTGAATCTGCGGCCAAAAGGTTCTCCATACACAAAAGCCGGTCTCAAATGGACCGGCGTTTGGTTGAACTCGAAAACTCGTATCGAAGTTTAACTCCCCGGCACCATCTGCGCTGGCGCCCCGCCGTTCACATCGGCTTGGTTGAAGACCACGTTGGCTCCCATGTGTGCTGGCCGGGCGGCCAGCATTTGCTCCTTGCGATACACGAGATTGCTGGCATTGAACGTCGCCAGCTCAAAGCCATGGCCGTGCGTGATGGCGTCAGTAGGGCAGGCCTCCACGCAGTAGCCGCAAAAAATGCACCGGTTGTAGTCGATGTTGTAAACCTTGGCGTAGCGTTCGGCGCCGCTCACGCGGTTGGTGGCAGTGTTCTCGGCCGCCTCAATATAAATGCAGTTCGAAGGGCAAGCCGCCGCACACAGGAAGCAGGCCACGCACTTCTCCAGCCCGTTTTCATCGCGCTGCAGCACGTGTGCCCCGCGAAAGCGTGCTTCGATGCGCGCGCCGCGCAACGGACCCTTGCCATCCGGATAGTTCTCGACCGTCGTAGGTTGAAACATCTCCATGAAGGTGATGCTCATTCCCTTGGCAATGGCAGCGATGTTCTTCAGAACCGGCATGCATCCCTAGTATACCGAAAGCTGGAGAATCGCTCGACTGGCACAGTCGAAGGATCCGGCGTGTCGTGCCTTCCGACACGCCGTTCCGAGAACAGCAGCCAGATTGCACTAGAAAGTCAGGTGCATCGACAACTGTAAAAATCGGTTGCTGCCGACGGTCTGTTCGATCACGCCAAAGTTCTTCGAATTGCCCGATGTAATGACTGGCATCGGATTGCTCGAAGTGGGAGTAATGAAGCAAGGCTGCGGGTTGAAGCAGGGGTTCAGTTCGAAATCAGTGTTGGGAGTGTCGAAGCTCGGATGGTTGAAAACGTTAAACGCATCGGCTTGGAACTTTAGGGCTACACGCTCATTGATCCTGAAGTTCTTGAAGAGCGAGATATCGAACCTCGTCTGGAACGGCGCTCGGAACAGGTTGCGGCCGTTGGCTCCGTAGTCGGTTTCATAGTTGTCGCAGACGGTGGTTCCAACCGTCGTCGGACCGCACGGCGGCACTCCCTTTTGCCCCGGATTCAGCAATGGAACAGAAAAATCGTCCGGGTTCACGCAAGGCACCCGTACTCCTGCGTTGGGCCCGCTAGTGAACGATTGCACCGTCCCACCTTCGGTTGCCTGCTTGGGCGAGATGCCGGGAGCGAGCGGCAGAATCGGGTTAGTAATGAAGTCATCAGCACTGAAGTAAATGCTGGCCGCGGTTCCAGAGAAATCAATAATGCTGAACGGTTCTCCGCTCTGTGCGACAGTCACGCCCTGAACGCCCCACCCGTTGGCAAAAGCCTCCATCAGCTTGGAAGCATGTTTGAAGGTGGGAATCATGTACACGTAACTGATGTTCAGCACATGAGTGCGGTCAAAGTCGGAGGAGGCATAGGACGAGCGGGCGTTTAACGGATCGTTTCCGTTGAAGAACAGTCCCGCACCCAAACCGCTGCCCTCATCGAGTGAGTGCGAATAGGTGTACGAAGCATTGACCATCAGACCGTGCGAAATTCTTTTGGTCACCTGTAGTTGTAAAGCGTTGTAGGTCGAGATTCCTACAGCTCTCCAGAAGTCCGCATTTGGATTGAACCCGATGTACGGCGTGCGCAGCGCGGTGTTGCCGTCGGAAAAGGAAAACTCGCCGATCGTCGTCTGGACCTGCTCGGTCAGCAGCGGGCACCCAAAATCACACCCTGCGGTGGCGAAATCCGCAGCCTGGTTTCCATAGGTATAGATTTGCCCGTTGACGGGGCTAGTTGGCGTCGCCACCGCGGGTTCGTTAAAAGGAATCGGAATAGGCTGGTGGACGCCGTGATTTCCGATGTAGGCCATGGTCAGGACCAGATCGTTTTTCGGCTGCCATTGCAGGTCAAGGCTCCAGTTCTCCGAATAGGGCAGCTTGTTTGTCGGGTCGTAGCCGCCAAACAGGAAGTCGAAATTTGCGAAGCCGGTAGGCACACAGGTCGGGGTCACAGGTTCCGGACAGCCGCTTAGTCCCGACTGGTTGTAAACCAGACTCGCAACCTGATTGAGATTCGAGGGTGGTGGCACAAGCGGCGTCGTACCGAATGGACCGGCGGTGAGGCATCCTTTGCCTGTGCTGGTGCTGCACGAAGCGTTCACGGGGACGGTGAACGGTTGCTGCGTCGTCACGCTGAACGGGCCGCTGATTCCTAAGCCTGCGCTGGCGGAGAGTTCGGTGAAGTACTCTCCGCGATCCGCATACATGCCGAAGCCGCCGCGGACGACGAGATTGTTGAATCGCGAAGGGCTCCAGGCGAAGCCTAGGCGCGGAGCGAACATCCACTGCCGCCCGGTCAGCGTCGAATCGCTGACCCCTTTAAATCCGAACGCCTTGTTGTTGCCCGCTACGACCAGTCCAATCCCAGGCTCGCCGTTGGAGAGAGTTCCAAACGAATCGCTGGCCAGATCGTATTTGTAGTCGGACGGGTAGAAGTTCGTGAGCAGGCCGTTGGTCTCATTCAGCGGACCATCCCAATCCCAGCGAACGCCGAGATTCACCGTCAGGTCATGCCGCAGCTTCCAGTCATCCTGGGCAAACAGGCCCGCCGAATGCGAGCGGAAATGCCGGTTCGTCTCGCCGTTCAGGAACTGGCCGCTGCTGCGATCAGAGCCCAAGGTCCCGGTGAGGAAGTCGCTGAAATTGCGGAAGGTGAAAGTCGCCACCTGATTCTCGCGGTTAGCAACATTCAGCTGCATGTAATCGTAAGTCAGTCCAAAGGCGAGCGAATGCTTGGCATGGACCCAGTGATAGATCGACGAGCCTTCATACTCGTTCTGGAAGATGCCGGCATTGGCGAAATTCGTCGCTGGTCCAATCGTCATCTTGTGGCCCCTGTTGTGGGGGACGGTTCCTGTGCCGGTGAGTGCCCCATCATCCGCGCTATTGATAGTGATTCCGGGAAAGTACGGACTGCCGAGGAGATTCAGGTCTACGCCCGAGGGAGTGATGGACTGCGAGGTCGTGGCGTTCGCGATCTCGCGAATAAAGCCCAAGCGGTTCTCCCAGGTGGTGTTGGGAGTAAAGATGGTCGTGTTATCGAGCGAGAAAAGTTGGCTTCCTGCATGCATCGTTTGCGGAAAGCCCAGCACTCCGCTGACCGCAAAAGGAATTTGCGTGGGGTCGTGCTGATAGTAGTACTTGCCGGCCAAACGATCCTTCGGGCCAAAGTTGTAGTCGATGTTGCCATTGGCCTGCGTGGCGTTGAATTGACTGGCGGAACCCTTCACGAAGGCATTGAAGGGCTGGATTGAACTCTCGGTCGGAGCATTTTCCGACGGGATGATATATTGCCCGCTCGCCGTCTTGGCTTGCAGGATGGATACCGCGACCGGGTCCAGGTCCGCAGCGGTAACACATCCGGAACAGCCGTCGGCATTGCTGACTAAAGTTGCGAGCGCGTTAGTGTCCGTGCGATTTGAATCCGTGAGGCCGGGAAGTGTCGGCACCCCGTTGAACGCGCCGCTCAGGGCATCGCTAATGCGCTGACCCTGATAGGACCCGAAGAAAAACATTTTGTCTTTCTTGATGGGACCGCCCAGAGTTCCGCCAAATACATTGCGGTGAAGTGGCGGCGCGCCGTTGAAGAACGGATTGGGCGCCAGAAAAGTGGGAGCGGCGTCGAAGGCGTTGTTCTGAAAGTACTCGTAAACCTGTCCGTGCAGATCGTTGGTACCGGACTTCGTCGTGGTTTCGACATGGGCGCCGCTGGCCGAGCCCATGGACGCGTCATACATCGAAGTGGCAACGTGGACTTCCTGAATCGTCTCAATGGGTGGAGTCGGCAAAGCTTGACCGATCGCGTCAAATACGCTGCTGTTGGTCTGCACCTGTCCACCGACTCCGAAGATTTCGCCCGTATTCAGCGTGAAGCGGCTGTCGGAGATATTGCTGGTGGAATTGCCGTTGAACAGGTTGTTGGCGTTGACTCCATTAAATGTAAATAGATTGCTGGTGTCGCGCTGGCCATTAGCCACGATGCCCTGATTACCAAGGCCTTCATTCGAACCCGAGCCGGAAAGAAAATCCGCACTCACGCCAGGCGCAAGCGTGGTGAGTTGCGTGAAACTACCCGTTCCAAGGGGGACGGCCTCGATCTGCTGCGTGCCGAGGGTGTAGCCGTTCGTTGTGTCGGTCTGGTTGAGCAGCGGAGTCGCATCAACTGTGACGGAGGTCGATACGGTGCCCGGGACCAAGCGAATGTTGACCGTCGTCGTTCGACTGCCCTGCACAATAATTGCCGGGAAAACCTGCCTCTGGAAGCCCTCCTTGGTGAAGGTCACTTCATAGTTGCCGATGGGCAGTTCGGGGATGTCATACGAGCCGTCACTCTTGGTCTCCGCCGTCACTTCGAGATTCGTGGCAGTGGCGCGAGCCTTGACGGTGGCTCCAGTTACGACTGCGCCGCTGCTATCTACGACATTGCCGTTGATTGCGCCCAGGGTTTGTTGCGCCGCCGCAGGTTGCGAGACGACAACGAAGCAGATGAAGGCACTCGCAGCTAGCGAGCAAAAGTGAAGGTTCGAGCGAAGGGCGGAGACAGAGCGGGTGCGCGTGCTCACGGGGATCCTCCTCAACGGTGCGGACTAGCCCCTAGCTCACCCGGTGGCCAGACCTTATATCAGACGGGATAGGCAAGGTTCAAGGATGGGCGGATCATTGTTTCAGTCAGGTGTGGAGTCGCGTCATCGATCGTCCTCAGCGTTCCATCGGCGTGCCGTTGGGCTCACAAGCTGCACTGTGCACATCTGGGAAGAAGGCGCGCTATGCTGTTAGGGTGAGCGCGGCCGACTTAGGAAAGAAGCTGAAGGGCATCGGTTTGTGCGCCGAATGCCAGTACATGCGGGAAATTGTGAGCGCGCGGCAGTCGACCTTCTTCTTATGCCAGCTTTCTGTGACCAATCCGGCCTTTCCCAAGTATCCTCGGCTGCCCGTCCTTCGATGCTCCGGCTACGAGCCCAGCAATTCCGAGAATCGACCTCCGCGCGGATAATTCAGCGCAACAACATGTGAGCGCGATTACTGCATCCAGCGTCAGACCGGTGCAAGGATGAAGGCGTAGATCACCGCGAAATTCTGCTCGCGGATCTGGAGTCGGGCCGTACTATTGAAGATTCTTACTGTGAGCCCGATCTTCATGTTCTTCGTTGGATTAGTCGCCGCGCCCAGGCCTGGAGCAGACGTACAATCTCGAATCGCACTGTAGGTGCACTTTCCTGTTGGCCTTCGGCGTTGCTGCGGCCTGGGGCGCGCGACGCTCTTTGTGTGGTAGCGCTAAGACTTGTTTCGCGGTTTCGGAGTCAATGTCATGTTGAAGAATGCATTCGCCGGTCATCAAGAGCGCCCAACAGAGTCCGAGTTGGCGGCAGCTCTCGGGCGAGCGCACAACCTCTGGCAGGAACTTGTGTCGGTGCTGCAGCGTGATCTGGGGCTCGATTCGGCGGAATGGAATAGTCATTCGGTCAAAGCTGGATGGTCGCTTCGACTGCAGTCCAAGAAGCGCAATATCGTCTACCTCACGCCTGGCAAGGACTGCTTCATGGCCTCTTTTGCGTTGGGAGACAAAGCCGTCGCGGTCGCACGGAAAAGCAAGCTTCCGCAAAATGTTCTGAAGATCATCGACGAAGCGCGACGATATGCAGAGGGTACGGCGGTGCGGGCGGAAGTACGCGATGCCGGTGACATCGACGCAGTTAGGAAGCTTGCGAAGATCAAGATGGAGAACTAAACGCTTAATAGATCCCTAGTTCTATTGCCAGCGCCTTCCACTTCGCATCGACGAGGTCTTTGGTTTTCGAATCCATCACAATCTCATTAGGCCATGGGCGGCTAAAACCTTCGCTGGACCATTTGCGCGTGGCATCAATGCCCATCTTTGATCCGTAGTTCGGCAGGCGCGAGGCGTGATCGAGAGAATCCACCGGGCCGAGTGTGAATTGAATGTCCCGCTCCGGATCGATGTGGTTGAAGACTTTCAGCGTCACATCGGCGAGATCCTGCACGTCCACATCCTCGTCCACCACGACAATGCATTTGGTGAACATGGCCTGGCCTAGCGACCAGATTGCGTTCATTACCTTGCGCGCCTGCCCAGGATAGGACTTCTTGATCGAGACGATCATCAGGTTGTGGAAGACGCCCTCGACCGGCAGATTCAGATCGACGAGTTCCGGGATCGTCAACTTCATCATCGGCAGGAAGATACGTTCGACCGCCTTGCCCATGTATGCGTCTTCCTGCGGAGGCTTGCCGACGATGGTCGTCGCGTAGATCGGATCTTTTCGGTGCGTGACGCAGCTGACATGAAACGCAGGATACAAATCTTCTAGGGAATAAAACCCGGTGTGGTCGCCGAACGGGCCTTCGGAGCGCAGTTCGTCCAGATGCACATGGCCTTCGAGCACAATTTCGCTCGAAGCGGGGACTTCAAGATCGACGGTCTCGCACTTTACCAGTTCAACCGGTGCGCCGCGAAGGAATCCGGCAATCAGGTGCTCCTCAATATCCGGCGGCGCGGGAACGATCGCAGAAAAGGTCACAGCCGGGTCGGTGCCGATCGCGACCGCAACCTCCATCTTTCCGGAAGGCCGATCGCCGTCGGCCAGAACCGAACCGCCGGAAGATCGTGCCATGATGTCAACTGCTGCGGCCTTGCCATCCACCGCAGCCCGCATGCGTTCACGTGCGTGCTCCGCGGCGACTTTCTGGCGCTGCCAGTGCATCCCGGTTGTGCGCTCGTCATAGACCTGCATGCGGTACATGCCGACGTTTCGCTTGCCGGATCGCGGGTCGCGCGTAGTAACGCACGGTAACGTGATGAACCGTCCAGCGTCTTGCGGCCAGCATTGCAGAATAGGGAAGTCGAGCAGAGAGAAATTCTCGCGTTTGACCACTTCCTTGCACGGTCCAGTGGCGACAGTCTTCGGAAAGAATTTACCCGCCTCGGTCAAGAGAGACAGCATCTTTAATTTGTCAAGGAAGCCCTGGGGAGACTTTACATCCATGAACATTCGAATTCGCGCCGCGATCTCGTCGTATGAGCTGACTCCGAGCGCCAGCTTCATGCGACCTTCCGAGCCAAATTGATTGATGAGAAGCTGCGAGCCGGGATAGCCTTTGACATTCTGAAACAGCAGCGCCGGGCCGCCGCGCGCGCCTTTGCTGTCTGCGCCCTTCGAGACGCGATCGGTAATCTCGGCAATCTCGAGAATGGGGTCCGCTTCTGTTTTGATGCGCTTGATTTCGCCCGCCTGGTCAAGCGCGGCGATCCATTGGCGGAGATCGTCGAAGGGCAAAGTTATCCTCTCGGGATGAACGGTGAAACCGACCGTCGATTATAAGGGATGGGGCGAAAGAACTTCTTCGCCGCGGATTCACGCCGATGAACGCGGATTTGCTGATGGCTCGAGCGCCGCAAGCAAAGCAGGTTCCTCACCGCCGCTTCGCGCCGGTTCGGAATGACAGACTGGTGGGTTGGGCCCAGTTATTTCCTCTGCTCCAGCTTCACGCTCGCCGTCACAGGCTGCCCGTCGCGCAGCACTTTGACTTCAACCACGTCTCCCACCTTGCTGCGTCGCAGTGCGTCGGTGAAGTCGTAAAGGTTCTTGATGGGCTTATCGCCGAATTGGATCAGCACGTCGCCCGCTTTCAACCCGGCCTTGGCCGCAGGTGAATTCGGTTTCACATCAGAGAATTTCACCCCGTTTTCTGTTTGCCCAAAATCCGGGATCGATCCAAAGTACGGCCCGTATCCTCCGCCACCGCCGCCGGCCGGCGGCTTGTCTTCGGCAACAACTTGAAATGCTGGCGGCGTGTCGGCATTGGCTAACAGCAACGCAACATCGCCGACCATGTCGAGCAAATGCGCAGCCGATGGGGCGTTGATCTTGTCCCAAGTGTCTGACGGCTTGTGATAGTCGGAGTGCAGCCCGGAGAAAAAGAACAGCACCGGAATCTTCTTCGTCACGAACGAGGTGTGGTCGCTGGAGGAGTATCCTCCCGCCGAATATTCGATCTTGAAGGGTTCGCCGTCTTGAGCCTGGTCTTTTTGTGCTTGTTCCAGCACGGCCTTCAACGTTGACCCCGTTCCCACGCCGCCGATGTACACCTTGTCGTCTTTGATCCGGCCGATCATGTCCATGTTGATCATGGCGACCGCTTTGGCAAGCGGGCGAGTAGGATGCTTCACCCACTCCGCCGAACCCAGCAGGCCGAGTTCCTCGCCGGCAAAATTCATGAATAGGATGCTGCGCTTGAGTTGTCCGCGCTGCGGCGCCAGGAGACGAGCCAGTTCGAGAACGCCAGCAGTTCCGCTGCCGTTGTCATCGGCGCCGGGATGAATCTGTCCGATCTGCGAAGGAGCCAGAGAATCGAAGTTTCCGCGGCCGAGGTGATCGTAGTGCGCGCCCACGATCACGTATTCATCGCTCTGACCGGGCAGCCAGGCCAGCACATTGTGAACCGTCGACCGCATCGTCTCGACATCGATAAACAACGACAAGTGCAGCGAATCCGGAAAGGCAAACGAGGCCGGCTTGGTGCTGGCGTTAATTTGCTCCTGCACATCCTTCAGGGACTTTCCTGCTGACTGAAACCACTCTTCGCCTATGGAATTCTTTACCTGCGCGAATACGATGCCTACATTTTCCGGCCCGCTCACACTGCCGAATCGTGTCAGCAGGTCCTCTTCGCCGTCGCCGAGCTTTCCATTGAGTACGATCACGGCCTTGGCCCCGTGATTGCGCGCATTGATCGCCTTGGAGATCAGTTGCGCATGTTGCGTCAGCCCTTGGTTGCCGGTCTTCGCCGCAAACCCTGAAGGCTCGAATCGCAGGACCACTACAATCTTGTCGTTCACATCCAAGCCGGCATAGTCGTCATAGTGAAATTCGTCGGCAGTGATGCCATAGCCCGCAAAGATGACTGCTGCATCGACCTTTCCGGAGGACGAAAAGCTGAAAGGAACGAAATCCTGCGATGAAAGGTCGGCCCTCCCGCTCCCTTGGAGCACCGTACAGCGATTGTCCGACTTCAGCTTTGCACCCGTGATTACAGTGAACGCCTGGGTGAATCCCTTGCTCCCCGCGGGCTGCAATCCAAGTTCTTTGTAGCGTTTCTCGATGAGGTGTTCGGCCCGCTCCAGCCCCTTGGTGCCCGCACCACGGCCTTCCATCTCAGGCGAGGCCAGTGCCTTTACATCGGCGAGATATCGATCGGGATCGACGTGCTGAACTGGGGTTGCGGCCGCAAGGAAAAAGACGAAGGTTGCGAGTGGGAGCGTGAGTCGGAGAACGCGATCGTGTTTGGACATATTCAAGAGGGCGCGCAGGGAACGGAGAATCGTAGGAGGCAAACGGAGTACTGTCAATCGCATCGGATCAAAAGGAGTGCGCTGGCTGCGCTTTTTCCCGAAATTGAATTTTCTTCTTAAGCTCAAGCCGTCAGCCGTAGAGTTACTTCTTCTATTTGTTTCCACGCTGCCGAGCGCGGATCAATCACGTCAAAGTGTCCCGCGCCGGGAATCGCGAGCAGGTGCACATCCTCCGTCGCCTTCCCGGTCCGCTTTTCTTTGGCGGCGACGTAGTCGCTGCTGAACTGTGGCGGTACCACATCATCCTGGGCTCCATGGGCCAGCCACTGCCGCGCCTGCGGAATGGAAAGCTGCATCGGGTCCGCTTCACGGTAATGGTCCGGAACCTCGCTGGGCTTGCCGTGAAGAAACTCCACTACGGCGTCGTTGCTGAGATGAAGTTCGAAGGCGCGCTGCAGATCCACAACGCCGGCGAGAGAAACGACGCTCCGAACACCGGGCTCATGCGCAGCCAGGCAGAGGGCGAGTTGGCCCCCGGCGGAGTGTCCCATCACAACAACTCTCTTGCCGTCGAAGCCAAATTGCTGGGCGTTCTGCAGCAGGAAATTGTATGCCGAACGAATATCAGCGAACGTTCCCGGCCATGCTCCGCCTTCATTGCCCACGCGGCGATACTCCAGATTGGCAGATGCAAGACCTTTCGCGGCCAAGGCTGCGCATAAATGTCCGCCGTGAAGCAGATCGTATTTCGCACGCCAGTATCCGCCGTGAATGTTGACGACTAGTGGGATTCGACTCTTTCCCGAGACCTTTGGCAAACGCAAGTCGACGAACTGGTTCGGATCAGAGCCGTAAGCGACTCGCCGGTCGGCAGGCGGCGCGAGATCGAGAATGTCGTCGGACATGCCTACCACTTCCAGGTGTTGTTTTTCATTCTAACGGACTGCCACATGCGCTGCGTCACATTGCGCTGTATCTCGCGTCACTGCACAACGGAAAACGGAGCAGTAGCCTTTTAGCGGTTTTTGTTCTTCAGTCTTGACCCTCACTCCTGCGGGACCAGATGACGCGGAGCGGACCGAAACGGATAAAGCGGTCGGGCGCCGTTCCGAACGGATTTTGCTAGAAAAAGAGGTGGACTATGTTTGCTCGTGTTCTTGAAATGACTCCCAGGGTCGAAAAGAAGGAAGAAATGATCCAGATCATGCGTCAGGAAATCCTTCCTCTGCTGAAGAAGCAATCCGGTTTCCTCGAGGTTCTCGCGCTCGTACCCGAGGTCGCAACCGAGAAAATGATTGCCATCACGATCTGGACTGAGAAATACGAGGCCCAGAAATACGCCAAGGAAATTTTCCCCCGTATCGAACAGACCCTGAAACCCTACCTGTCAGAACCGATTGCTGTTAAGCACTTCACCGTCGAGTCCAGACTCTGCGAGAAACTGTTCGAAGCGCTGCATGTCGGTGTGTAGTTGAGGTGGTTTGGCCCGGATTATGTGAGCGAATTTGGCCACGGATACAGCTTGGCCCTTTCATCGTATTGGAGAGTGGTGGTTCGACGCGCGATGAAAGTCGGGTCTGATCCGTGGCCAGACTCTTATTCGTAGCGCAGCGCTTCGATAGGGTCGAGATTGGCGGCGCGCATGGCCGGCACCATACCACTGATGACGCCGACTACAGCAAGAATTGAAGTGGCCACCAACAGAATCATCGGCGAGACGATCAGCCGAATGTCCGCCGCCTCAGCGTGTTTCGCCAGGGCGCTGTAGAAAGTAATGCGCCCCGCGCCGATCGAGACAGCATAGGAAAGCAGAATCCCCAGCACCCCGCCAGCCGCAGTGATCACCATGGCCTCAGCAAGGAATTGAATCAGAATGTCGTGCCGTCGCGCCCCCAGCGCCTTCTCCACACCGATCTCTCGCGTCCGCTGGGTGACCGACACGAGCATGATGTTCATCAGTCCCACGCCGCCGATGCCCAGCGTCACCGTGCCAATGAAGGCGAGCAAAACTTTCAGAGCCATCGTAATAATGCCGAACTGGGAAAGTTGTTTTTGGGCATCGAAAACAAAAACGGCGCGCGGGTCATCCGGCTTAAAGCCGTGCGCGAGGGCGAGCGTCTCCCGGATCGTCTTCTCCATTTTGTCGTGATCCAAGCCCGCCGAGTCCAGCCACATCCCATCGAGATAGTGATTGTCTTTCACCACGTCCATGGAGTTGTAGGGGATGTAGATGACGCGGTTGTTGTCGTTATCCCCCTCCTGCATGCGGGGCGCTCCCACCCCGATCACTTCAAACGTAACGCCGTCGATCCGGATGCTCTCGCCCACGGCGGGCATGCCGGAGAACAGTTTGTCTCGCGCCTCCGACGCGATAACGGCATTAAGACCGTGTTGCATATTGTCGGAGTCGTCCAAGAAGCGCCCCTCGGCAATGTCGAGGTTCCAGATGGCCTGAATCGAGGGATCGAGGCCCATCACGGGAAACGTGAAGGAGCGGTTATTGTTCTGAACGGTCGAGTCCTTCTGCGACATGCGGACCACGTGTCGGCAGAGCGGAATGTTGTTACGCAGCAGCTCGACGTCCTCGTTGGTGAAACGTACCTGCACCCCAGCTTTATTGCCTCCGGCCTGTTGCGACGTACGGCCCGGAAAGACGCCGACGGAAGTGGCGCCGAAGCTCTCAAAGATGGTCTCGATGGCTTTGCCAAACCCGTTGCCATAGGAGAGAAGCAGCACCACGGTGGCGATGCCCCAGGCCATGCCTGCCATGGTCAGTACAGTGCGCCTCAAGTCGTGACGCATCGCGGAGTACGCTTGCTTAAGCAGGTCGCGATACATGGCGAAAACAGGAAACGAGGTGCGGAGTTGGTGTCGAGCTGACTGTGCCGTGATTGGACGAGCGGCGGCTCCGGCCAGATCATCCGCTGAAACTGAAAGCCCGAGCATTTCGTTGGTCGGTTTCATGCTTGCTCTCGCAGACTACTCCTTGCGCAGGGCGTCCACCGGTTCTAGCAGGGCCGCACGCCGTGCCGGATACAGGCCGGCGGCGATGCCCGCGACGCCCAACGAGATCACGGCCAGCGCGGCGGTAGAAGCAACCAGTTTGGGAGGATCGAATCCCCCGCCAAGGTCAACCCCCGAGAGCAGGGCCATGAGCCCCGCTGCCCCGGCAATTCCGATGCCGCCGCTCATCAGCGTGAGGAATGCTCCCTCCACAAAAAACTGAAACATGATGCTGGCATTGGTAGCGCCCACGGCCTTGCGCAGCCCAATTTCGCGGGTGCGGTCCGCCACTGCAACCAGCATGATGTTGATAATGCCGATCGCGCCCAAGGCCAGCGTGACCAGCCCCACGCTCCCCAAAAACATGTTCATGGCGTCGAAAATTTTTCCGATCTGGTCGACTGTCTTGATCGTGTCCCATTCATCGAACGAGTCCGGATTGTTGGGGTCGAAACCGTGGTTACGGGCAATGATCTTGTGAACCTCCTGACGAGCCTGCTCGTGCAGAGCCCGTGACTTCGGCTGGTAATTGATGAAAGAAATTACGTCGGTGGCGATGCCCGCATTCAGGGGCCGGAAATAATCGCGCATAGCGTGAATGGGGACAAAGCTGCGGAGGTTGAGGTTCATGTTGTCCCCATGCCCGACTTTTTTCAGCGTGCCAATTACGGTGAAGCGAACTCCATTCAGCAGAACCGTGGCCCCGATCGCGGGCCGGCCGGGAAACAGCGTGCGGCGGACTTCGTCACCGATTACAATCACCGCCCGCTTCTGCAGGTCGTCCAACTCGTTAATCCATCGCCCCTCGTTGATGGGAAGGTAGCGGATCTGGTTAAAGTTGGCGGGGACGCCGACGATGGAGCCGCTGGCTTGGTAGAAGTCACTGACCGCGCGGATATCGCCGCGCGAGATCGCGGGTGCGGCGGCGGCCACGCTGGGGCACTCCCGCACGATGTCCTCGTAGTCGCGGTAGGTCACGTAGTACTGCCGTAGTGCCGTAAAACTCCCCTGCATGACAGGGGCGCGGCCCGACCAGATGAACATCACGTTTTCGCCAATCGAATCAAACTGCCGGCGGTTCCCGGCGCGAAAACCTTCACCCAGACCTACAAGTAACAGCAGGGAGCCGACGCCCCAGGCAATCCCGAACATGGTCAGGAACGAACGCAGTTTGTGCGCCCACAGCGTGCGCAGCGTCTGGCCGAAAATGTCGAAGATGAGGCGCACGCCATCTCAATTATAGGGGACGAAAGGTGCCGGAAACGGCTTGGCCATTAGCCCACTTTGAGACACGGGAGGAGTGGGAGCTCAGCCGATGGTTGGACGCCGCCGCTGCCCATTCGTTAGTTGCAAGAGCGTGCGATGCAAGTTTCCATCCTGCATTCCTAAGGTAATTTTCAAAATAACCTTTCCCGATTATTGAAAGAGTTGGTTTATGCTCAGACGGGATGATGACGCTTGCCCTGAGCGAATTGTTAGGAACCGTGGTCTACGACCCGTCTGGCACGGCAAGCGGGCGCATCCGCGAGGTCACACTGGCCCCGCAAGAGGACCGCTCGCGCATCGTCTCCTTCATCGTCAAGACCAAATCAGGCAATCGTCTGCTGCCGTTCGCCGCAATTTCCACTATCAACGGCGGGGTACGGGCGACGACTGCAGCCGCGGAATGGTCGCCAGCCAACGGCACTGAGGGGCTTTTTCTGCTTGAGCGCGACCTGCTGGATCAGCAGGTAATCGACATCAATGGGCGAAAAGTTGTGCGGGTCAACGATGTAGACCTGCAGATCGAGGTGCAGAAACCCGGCAGCACCGGAAATCCCGTATTGCGGGTGCATTCCGTCGATGTTGGAGCGCGCGGAGCTGTGCGGCGTCTATTGCGCGGCATTGCACCCAGAGCTGCGCTGCAGGTCTTGCTCGGCCGGATCCCCCCGCGCACGATCCCGTGGAATTTTGTGGATGTGATCGAAACCGACCCGGCCCGCCGCGTAAAGCTCAAGATCTCTCACGACGGTCTGGCGAAACTTCATCCGGCAGATATCGCCGACATCGTCGAAGATCTTGCACCTGACGAGCGCCAGGCAGTGTTTCAGACGCTCGATCAGGAGACGGCCGCCGAAGCGCTTGAGGAAGTTGAGCCCAAAGTGCAGAAGGCGATCGTGGAATCACTCGACTCCGAGCGCGCCGCCGAAATCGTCGAGGAAATGAATCCCGACGCCGCCGCCGACCTGCTGGCCGATCTACCCGAAGAGCGCACCGAGCAAATCCTGGTTCAGATGGAGCCTGAGGCCCAGCAGGATGTCGTAGAACTGCTGGAGCACAAGGAAGAGACCGCGGCCGGCCGGATGACCACCGAGTTCCTGGCGATTCCGGTAGTGGCCACTGCACAGAATGCCATCGATTCGATGCGCGAATTTGAAGGCGGGGTAGAAGCCGTCAGCAACATTTACCTGGTCGACTCGCACGGAACGCTCGTCGGAGCAGTTCCATTGGCTCGCGTCGCGCTGTCGGCGCCGACCACACCCATGCTCTCTCTGATTCAAGAGCCCCTGGTCTTCGCTCAGGAAGGCGCAGAGGAGAACGAGGTGGCTGAACTTTTTGACAAGTACAACTTGATGACTCTCCCCGTCGTCGATGAGCGCAACAAACTGAAGGGCATCATTACCTCCGACGATGTGATCAGCATGTTGCGAGCGAAGCTCTGATTCGCCATCAGAATGCTAGAATTCGTCGTTCTATTCCCTGGAACGCGTTGTAAGTCCGTTCACTGCGCCGCGGATGCAGTTCAATTTCTCCCAATCAAGAGAGGGCTATGGCAACTACCGTCGCTGTATCGCCAGCAGTCACGAAGGGAACTACGGCAGTGCCCGGCCGGCGCTTTGATCATTACTTCTTCTCCTGTACCGCCTGGCTGATGCTGATCTGCGTCTTGGTCGGTTTTGGGCCAACGTATTATTGGGCGGGTGTTTTCAACGCTCCCCTCCCCAGCCGGATCATCCACATCCATGGAGCCTTGTTTTCGTGCTGGATGCTGCTGCTGATTGTGCAGAATTCCCTTGCATCAGCAGGAAAAGTGGACATTCACAGAAAATTGGGACTGTTTGGTTTTGTGCTTGCTTGCCTAATGGTCGTTGTGGGATGGACAGCCGCTACCGACCGCCTGGTTCGCGGGACTGCGCCTCCAGGAGTAGACACTTATTTCTTCTATATCACCCCCATGACCGATATGGTGGTCTTTGCGACGCTGATATTCTTTGCCTTTCGGGCCCGTCGCGATCCCTCGGCGCACAAACGGATCATCTACATCGCAACCGTAGGAATATTGATTGCTGCGATCGCGCGCTTTCGGTTCAGTTGGCTCTTCCACCAAGCGCCGCACGCCGCCATCGCCTCCTACAGCCTGCTTCTATTGCTCGTTGCTTACGATCTGTGGTCCACCCGCAAAATCCATCGCGCGACGCTTTGGGCAAGCGGTTTTTTGATTTTTGTCCAACAGATTCGCTTGCCTATCGCAAAGACAGCTGCTTGGCATTCCGTCGCAGCTGGCGTGCAATCGTACTTCCGCTAAACCAACGTTCGAGTCTTTGCATTGGTTGGATGACGCGGAATCTTCCCCGCAAGCACTTTTTGTTTGGTCGGACGTACGTGCTGCATTTATCCTGTGGCGTCCATTCGGGCAAGTTTGCACCACGTTCATGTCAGCAATAAGTACGCATGAAGTTTCTGAGAAGCTGGAAGACCCGGATTCTTCTGTTTCTTGCAGTCGTCGGCCCGGGATTCATCACCGCGAATGTCGACAATGATGCCGGCGGCATCCTGACCTACTCGTCCGCCGGGGCGCAATTCGGACACACTCTGCTGTGGACCATGATTCCGATCACGATTGCCTTGATCGTGATTCAAGAGATGTGCGCCCGCATGGGCGCGGTGACAGGCAAAGGCCTCAGCGATCTGATCCGTGAAGAGTTCGGCTTCCGTATTACGTTCCTGATGATGATCGGGATCCTGGTCATTAACTTCGGCAACGTGGTGACCGAAT
Source organism: Candidatus Solibacter sp. (assembly GCA_035501655.1). GTDB lineage: Bacteria > Acidobacteriota > Terriglobia > Terriglobales > Acidobacteriaceae > Sulfotelmatobacter. The sequence continues at coordinate 393,018 of DATJVU010000039.1, read as the reverse complement.
TCATAGGCATCGCCACTAGTCTTGAGCTTTTTGGTCTCCCCCGCTACGCAACCGTGCCCATTTGCGCGGTCATTGTGTGGTTGATAGTCGTCTATGGGCAATATAAGAGCGTTGAAAAAGTTTTCCTTGCCGCGTCGTTTTTCTACATCACATACATCTTTGCCGGAGTGCTCGCTCATCCTTTGTGGAAAGACGCGACCATCGCCACTTTCAAACCACCTGATTTGCGCGCCTTTCGCGATCAGGCCTACCTCTTCATGCTGATTGGAGTCGTAGGCACAACGATTGCTCCCTGGATGCAGTTTTACCTGCAGTCTTCGATCGTCGAAAAAGGCGTTACGAAGCGTGGATTCAAAGCCTCTCGGCTCGACGTGGTAACCGGATGCATCTTCACCGATGTCGTGGCCTGGTTCATCATCGTGGCCTGTGCTGCGACGCTTTACATCCACGGGTTTCGCGACATCAAATTCGCTGCTGACGCGGCCCAGGCGCTCAAGCCGCTCGCAGGAGACTACGCCTACATTCTTTTCGCCGTGGGCCTGTTCAACGCCTCGCTGTTCGCCGCGTCGATCCTTCCTCTTTCCACCGCGTACACCGTGTGTGAGGGACTCGGATTTGAATCCGGCGTCGGACTAAAGTTCAGCGAGGCTCCGTTCTTCTATTGGCTCTACACGCTGTTGATCATCGCCGGCGGCGCCCTGGTGCTGATGATTCCCGCGGCGAAGCTGATTCAGATTGTCCTGTGGTCGCAGGTGTTGAACGGCATTGTGCTTCCGTTTGTCTTGATTTTCATGTTACTGCTGATCAACAAGAAAGAACTGATGGGCGAGTACACTAATACGCGCCTTTTCAACGTCGTCGCGTGGTCCACCACGATCATTGTGATCGTGTTGTCGGTTGTGTACATGTTCTCGTCGATGGCTGGCAGCTCAGGCTAGGGATCAAGCCCCATGGGACGGGCCTGGAGCGCCGGCTACAGGGCAATGCGTCTGAAGTTATAGTAGTTTTCCTGCCGCCAAGTCCCGAACCAGGGTCAAATCGGCCTCCAGGAAATCGTACTTCGGTAGGTCCTGTGGCGTGGACCATTGAATGTCTTTAAAGATGCGGTTTTCGATCTCCCCCTGATATGTGCGTACCACAAAGAAGCGCAGCTCCACCATTCCACCATTCGGATATTCATGCTGAATGCGCGCTACTTCGTCGCCAATGGTCGCAACGATTCCCAGTTCTTCCTCGAGTTCGCGCCGTAGGGCGTCGCGCGGCTGCTCGCGCTCTTCAATCTTTCCGCCAGGAAACTCCCATTTGAGCGGCATCGTCTGGTGCCGTGTCCGCTGGCAAACCAGGAGCTTCCCGTTTTCTACAATCAGGCCCGCTACAACGCGTTTCATGGTTCCTATTTCATGACTCTTGTTTCATAATCATTGAGGTGTGGCCGCCCGCAGTGCGCTGGCCACCGGATCCACACAACTGGTAAACGTAAAGGCGAACGCCGCCACTCCCGTCGAGCATTGCAGCTCGATCAGGTGCTTGCCGAATTCGTGATTGTCGACCAGGAAATACATCCGCGCCGAATCGACGACTACGTAACTTTCCTCGCCGGAGCCGTTCGCGCCGGAGCGGAACCGCGTGTCTCTGGTGGCTTGAGCGTGTGTGAGCGGCTTACCGTCTTGCAGGATCACGACTTCAGTGGACGTAGAGCGAGGGCACGCCATGACCAAGTTTACGGCGGCGGCCTCGTATTTCAACTGCAAAGTGTGAGGGCCGCTTTCGACTGCTTCAAAGTACTCCGCAGTCGACGCCCATCGCCCGTTCGCGTAAACGAAATTTTCTTCAGGAATGCCAGTGAAATCATAGTCGCCGATCGCGTCTTCTTTGAAGCCGCCTTCGTTGCCGATTCTTCCGCGCCCATGCCCGAGATAGAGTTCGCCGGTCGCCCGGTAGCAGACGGCTCCCATTTGATCTTCTTCGCGCACGGGATTCATGATTTCCGGCAGCAGCACGCCGGGATCGACTTCGCGCAGCAACTCCTGGATAACCTGCTCGCACTCCGCATACGCGCCTTCGCCGAAATGTCCATAGCGCAGGTAGCCATCCTTATCGAGCAGATATTTCGTGGGCCAGTACCGGTTGGCGAACGCCTTCCAGATTTCGCGGTTGCTGTCGATCACGATCGGATAAGTCAGCGCAAATTCTCGGATGCCGCGCTCGACGTTCGACTCATACTGCGCGAAGGTGAACTCGGGCGTGTGTACGCCGATGACAGTCAGTCCCTTGTCGTGATACGCCTCGTGCCAGGCCTGTACGTAGGGCAGCGTGCGGATGCAGTTGACGCAGGTGTAATCCCAGAAGTCGACCAGAACGGCGCGGCCGCGCAATTGACGGAAGCTGAGCGGCGGAGAGTTCAGCCAGACACGGCCGATCTCCGGCGCGCGCACCTTGCCTCTTTCAACCCTCATTGGGGAGATTTTTCCAGCTTTTTCCCGATGAGCATGGCGCAATGCTGGACCAGTTCCTGATGCTCCTGCGTGAATGCGGCAGGGAAGTGGCTGTCTATATCGAGTTCGCCGACCACTTTGCCGTGAGCAAACACCGGGACAACAATTTCGGATTTCGTCTCCAGCGAGCAGGCGAGGTAGCGCGGATCTTTGCTGACATCGTCGACCACGACGGTTTGTCCGCTCGACGCTGCGGCACCGCAAATCCCCTGGTTCAGCGGAATCCGTACATGCGGCGTCATGGCGCCCTCGAAAGCCCCCAGGACCAGGACAGGTGGTTGCGCGCCGGGTTCGAGCATATAAAAGCCCACCCAGTTGTACTTCAGCACACGTTCGTGCAGCAGCTTGACCATCTTTGCCATGAGGTCCTGGGCGGACTGTGCTGACCGAGCTAATTCCGTGACGTCGTTACGCACTTCATCAATCTTGCTGACAACTGGCATGGCAGAAATCTTAACTCACAGAGCCTGATTCGACATGGTGGAAACGGTGGAGTCAGTAATCTGCTGGATTCCCTTTGGCCGGGCAAACAGTTCGGGATGCAGGGCAAAGGCCAGCGCCTCGAGGCCCGCGAGCAGGGTCGGCGCCGGCGTATTCAGAAATTCGTCGGCAATGCAGTACACGCGGCCATGCCGCGCCGCAGTCATCTCCTGCCAGCCGCGCTCGCGAATGATCTTCTCGAGTGGGACCCGGTCTCCTGCGCCACACCATGCCGCGATCAAGACTTCGGGATCAAGCCGGATAATGTCGTCAATGTCTACTTTTTGCCCCGGCAAGCCGATCGGCTCTCCGCCAGCCACCTCGACCAGTTCGGCAACCCACTTCTGCGAGGAGATTAACGGCTTGCCCCACTCCTCGCAGAAAACTCTGGGACGGTGAGATCCCGCCGCGCGTTCGCGTACAGCTTCGATTCTCTGCTGCATCTCGCTGACGACTTCTTCGCCGCAGTCCGCAACTCCTACGATGCGGGCAATCGTTATGATATCGGTGTAAATGTCTGCCAGATTTTTCGGCGCGAGGCCAAGAAATCGCGCGCCAGCTTTAAGAATTTCGATGACAGCCTTTTCCTGATAAGGCACGGCGGCAATCACGAGGTCAGGCTTCGCCGCAACGATTTGTGCGGCATCGGCTGTCCACGAATCAGCGAGAATGGTGCGCGTGCCACCTGCGACCGAAGGCACCACATCCGCGCAATAGCGCGTGCAGGCGACTACTCGTTCTAACTCTCCCAACGTTTCGAGGATCACGGTGGCGCTGGGCTGCAGGCACGCGATGCGGCTTGGGGTATGAGACGAGTTCATCGGATAAAAGTCAGAAATTAAGCTGCCGCAAGGCCGCATTCATTGTATCGATGGCCAGTTGCGCAGCATGCACTGATGCCTGCGGTAGGCCGCCAACGGCCGCGATGATCTTTTCGCGCTGCAAGGAGCGCGCTTCCTCGATCGTCGTTCCTGAAATAATTTCAGTCAGCGCCGAACCACACGCCATGGAAGGAACACAACCCACGGCTTTGAATCGAATCTCCGCGATCGTCCCCTGATCGACCTTCAAACTCAGCCGAAGCCGGTCTCCGCAAACTGGATTTTCCAGTTCTGCTACGGCATCGGCCTCGGCCACATCACCGGCATTCCGTGGATTTTGAAAGTGATCGAGCAGTTGCGTGGAGTACATCCCCCGATTGTAAAGCGGCAAGACAAGCGGTGAGGCAGAGCGGACGCTAACGAGCCGCTGTGCCTTCGGGAAAATAAATGGACCAGCCCCGCTGGCGAGCCAGCGCCTCCAGATCGGGATTGGGGTTCACGGCGACAGCGTGTTGGGCAATCGCGAGCATATCCGCATCCCAGCGCGAGTTGCCGAAGGCCGCCTCAATGCTCTTCTTGACAACCTCGTGCAGCGCCTCTGGCTTGCCGGGCCCCGAAGGAACGCGCACCAATCGGTCGGTGACAATGCCGTCTTCAATCTCAACCACGGCCGCGAGAATCCTCTCGCGCGCGATGCCGAACTGCTTCATGCCGGCACGAATCACCCATTCATTCGACGAAGAAACCGCCCAGATTTCGCATCCCTGATCTTGCAAGCGCTCGATCAGTTCCTTCATTTCAGGGAAGACTCTTCCCGGAAATTTTCGCTCCATGAATTCGGTCGCCGCGCTCATCATCACGTCCTCGCGGATTCCCTTATGCATGGCGACCATTTCGCCGCACATATCCTCCTCGCTCACTTTGCCAGACTGATATTCCGCATGGCGGGCGCGCATGGCGCGCCCCAGGTCTGCGGGCACGACACCTTCCTCGATTTCCCAGTTGAAAAATGTTTCGCCAGCATCGCCTGACCACAGCGTGCCGTCACAATCGAAAGCCGCGACGCGTAATTCGAGATTCAGGATGGACTGAACAAACTGCTGAGCTGCTGGAATAGTTGCCTGCGCCTTCAGAGTTTCCATGCTCTTCGACGATAACGTGTCGAAGTGGAATTGCGCAATGAAAGGAGCCCCGGACGCTAAGTCCGCGCAGGAAGCGTCACAAATCTCCCCAAAGAGTCTTGCCAATCCCGGGCGGACGAATGCGTCTGCCCTCCATGATCAAAATTCCGTCAGAGTCTTATAGTCCTCTGGCGTATTAATATTCAACGCCACGAACCTGTCGTCCACTGCGATATATCGTATGTGTTCCTGATGGCGATGTTCGATCTCGCGGGCCGAGGCCGTCGACGGCGCCTGCAGAAATGCTTCAATCAATTCGCGACCGGCAACATAGGGATGCCCGTGCTTGCCCGAGAATTCAGGAACGACGGCCCACACGTCGGCGGGCGCAGCGGACAGCGTTTCGCGCAGGAACTGCACGGTTGCCGGGCTGGCCGGCGGACGGTCGACAAGTGTGATGATCGCCGCATCGCGTCCTCGGCCGAGAACCTCGTGCAGCCCGGTTTGCAGCGAGCTGAATTGCCCACGCTCCGGATCGGGATTAACCACAATCGACGCTCCGGCGGCGAAAACAACCGGCGCGAGGGACGCTTCGTTTTTTCCAGCAACGACCAGGACGAAGTCGCTCGACAACTCCAGCGAGCGAATCGCAGCCGACAGGAATGTGTCGGAAGATGGAGCTTGGCCTGGCCTTGGTGGCGGCCACGGAAGCAGCGCCTTGTCGCGCCCCATGCGCGACGATTCCCCTGCGGCAAGGATTAAGCCTGCGTAGCTGGCAAAACGCGGCATGCTGCAGAGATTAACAGAAAGGACGGACCTCAGCCCTCAGACCAAAACACATTTGCAGTTCGCACGTGTTCTTTCCTCTGTGCGCCTCTGTGGTGAATATCTTCGGGCCGAAAACTAAGGAAGTCACGCTGCCAAATCATCCTTGATCGTCTTGCTTCATGCCAGCACGCGATTGCTCGGAGTCTCCTTCGGGCGTCGTCTTGGATGATGCCGTTTTGAACCAGCTCAGGTGCGGCAGCGCCGCATCGGCATGGCGGCGGATTGCGATCAACTCCGCGGTAATCGCCACCGCGATTTCTTCCGGCGTGATCGCGCCAATGTCAAGGCCGACGGGCGCATGTACCCGCTCGAAAAGATGCGCCAGTAAACCTTCGTTTTGCAAGGTCTTAAAAATCTCAATCACCTTGCGCTTCGACCCGATCATGCCCACGTACTTTGCCCGCGTCTGCACTGCCCAGCGCAGGATGCGCATGTCATCCCGGTGCCCGCGCGTGACGATGACGATGTAGGAGGCTTCATTCGGATCGAGCTTGATCATGGCCTTGTCGAAGTCCAGCGCGTGGACCTCGCGCGCAGCAGGAAAGCGTTCGCTCGTCGCGTACGATGAGCGGTCATCGGTGACAATCACATCAAACCCGGCTAGGGCTGCCGACTGGCAAAGGCTTGCGGCCACATGACCTGCACCAAATATGTAAAGCAATGCTGGAGGAAGCACGGGCTCCACAAAAACCTCTAACGCACCGCCACAAACCAAGCCAGTGTCGTATTTCGGGTCCTGATTCAGATCAAAGGTCAGTGTGCGCGGCTTTTCCGATTCCATGACCTCTCGGGCCGCTTGCCACACGTCGGCCTCGACGCAGCCGCCGCCAATCGTGCCCACAATTGAGCCGTCGTCGCGCACCAGCATTTTGGCGGTTTTAAACGAAGGAATCGACCCGCGCACGTTCACGATAGTGGCGACCGCCCCGCGGCGGCCTTCGCGCCTTAACTGCACGATTTGTTCGTAAATATCCACCTGAAACGATTATTCGGCGCTTCCGCCCCCAAGTCAAACGCCGGGGTATCCGCATCAGTTACCGAGGAGCGCGCCGAGAAGCGCCATACCGCTCCGCCCAATATCCGCTTGACGCTCCCCGAGGACCGTCATAACATTCCTGCGCTCAACGGAGGGGCGTCCGTTATGCCTAGCGGCCACCGCGCCTTTTTCTCTTTACTGCTCGTAGTTTTCCTGCTCACCGTCTTTACCCAGGCTGAATCCGATCGGTCGACCAAAGGATTGGTGCAGACTGCAACCGTATTTCCTCCGGTTGCCGAACTGGCCGCCTCCGACGGACTACCAGGAAACGCTCTGGGCGTCGCAGTGGCCATGAGCGGAGACACGGTTGTCGTTGGCGAAGACTGCGGCCGCACGACGGGCTCGTTGTGCAATTACGCCAACGAGGGCGTGGTCTATGTGTTTCAGCGCTCTGGGAGTAACTGGTCTACCATGACGCAGACCGCGCGACTCACTGCCTCTGACGGCTTCGTGGGCAGCGAGTTTGGAACATCCGTTGCCATCAACGGCGACACCATTGTGGTCGGCGCGAACGATAACAAGGCGTATGTATTCGTGAAACCCGCCGGAGGATGGACCGACATGGTGGAGACCGCTCAACTGAGCGACGGCGCCAGCAATGAATTTTTTGGCAGCTCCGTAGGTGTCGACAACGGAACAGTTGTCGTGGGCGCGCCGGGAGCCGTTATCAATGGCAATCAATCTCAGGGTGCCGCGTATGTCTATGTGCAACCCGCGTCTGGATGGGCCGACACTTCCAGTTTCAACGCCCAGCTGACCGCCTCCGACGGCACTTTCCAGAATTTGTTCGGACTATCCGTGGCCGTCAGTGGAAACACAATCATCGCCGGATCGCCGTCTCACCAGGGACAGACGGGACCGGGGGAGGCGTACATATTCACGCGTCCAGCCGTCGGATGGCAGAATTCCACCGAAACCGCGATCCTCACGCGCTCCAATCCCGGTTCCTTCGACGAGTTCGGCTTTTCCGTTTCCATTGATCGCAATACCGTGGTGGTGGGTAGTCCGCAGGCTGTGGTCAATGGCGGTCAGGGAGCGGTAGACGTCTTTGTGAAACCGATCGGCGGCTGGGTGAATCTCGCCGAAAATGCAGAGTTAGTCTCTCCTACATTCATCAGCGACCTGGGTTTTTGTGTGGCCATCGCGGGCCGAAGGGTCGCCATCGGCAGCTTCAGTAATTCCAACATAGCCCTGGTCTTCGCGGAACCTAAATCGGGGTGGGCGTCGACGTCGCAGCCACAGCTCATCCTGAACGGCGCCGGGCATGGGCTCACCTGGTTCGGGTTTTCTGTGGCCATGGCGAACGATGCTGTCGTGGTAACAGCGCCCCTTCAGAGCGTCAACCACCATGTGCAGCAGGGAGCCGCTCTGGTTTTCAGTGACCAAGACCAGTGAACAAGATCAGAGAAAAACCATAAGGGAGACGAAGTCACGAAGCAAACGCGTGGAAGTGAAGCCTTCGTGATCCTTCGCATCCTTTGTGATTCACGCCTTCCGCCTCCAGCGTTAGACTGAACGGCAGCATTGCCCAGACTTTCGATCAACTGGAGGTTCATGAGAGCTGTCCGCATCCATCAATTTGGTGGCCCCGAAGTTCTAACCTACGAAGACATTCCAGACCCAAAGCTTCGCAAAGATCAGGTGCTGGTTCGAGTCAAGGCTTGTGCCATGAATCACCTCGACGTCTGGGTGCGCAAAGGACTGCCCGGGGTGAAGCTGCCGCATATTCTCGGAAGTGACATCGCCGGGGAGATCGCCGAAATCGGAGAATACGTCATCGGGTTCAAAGTCGGCCAGCGCATCCTAATCTCCCCGATGCACTTTTGCGGACACTGCCCCAAGTGCCTCGCGGGTCTGCAGAATGAATGCCGGGAATTCACCGTCCTCGGCAACGCAGTCGATGGCGGCAACTGCGAATTCATCGCCGTCTCCGCCGCCAATGTGATTCCCATTCCTGATTCTCTGGACTTCAACCAGGCTGCCAGCGTGCCGCTGGTTTTCTTGACGGCATGGCACATGCTGGTCGGTTTGGCCGCAGTTCGTCCGGGACAAACCGTGTTGGTCTTGGGAGCCAGTTCTGGCGTCGGCATTGCCGCTATTCAGATCGCGAAACTATTTCACTGCCGCGTCATCACGACGGCGGGAAACGAAGCGAAACTCGAGAAGGCCCGCGCCCTCGGAGCCGACCACGGTATTGACCACTACAAGCAAAGAATTTCCGACGAAGTGCGCAAGATCACTCAAAAAGAAGGTGTCGACATCGTCGTCGAGCACGTCGGCGCTGCCACCTGGGATGAGAGCATGAAGTCGCTCAAGACCGGCGGTACACTCGTGACCTGCGGCGCGACGACGGGTCCGAGCGTTGGCATCGATCTGCGCCATCTCTTTGCGCGGCAGCTGCGCCTGTTTGGCTCGTACATGGGCACGATGGGAGAGTTGCATGAAGTGCTTACTCACGTCTATGCGGGACGGCTGAAACCGATCGTCGATCGCGTCTTCCCGCTCAGCGAAGTCCGCGCGGCGCATGAGTATCTCGAAAACAGCCAGATGTTCGGGAAAGTCGTATTGAATTTGGGATCGCTCTAACGAATCGTATCTTTCGGCCGAACCGCGTTGGACTAACGACTAAAGGAATAACCCATGGCATCGTTCTCATTCCTCTTGCTCGGGTTTGTGCTGTGCGCAGCTTCGGTGTTTGCCCCCGGCGAATCCGAGATTCGCGACCAGCTCGTGGGCACCTGGAAGCTGGTTTCCGCAGAAGAAACTTTGAAGGACGGCACGACTCGGCCATATCCCTTTCTTGGTCCGCGCGGCAAAGGTGTTCTGATGTATCAGCGCAACGGGTATATGTGCGCGAACCTGGTAAATCCCGACCGTCCGAAATGGGTCGATACCGAGCATCCGACGAACGAGGAAAAGCTAGCCGCAGCGGGTGGCGCATTCGCTTATTGCGGCCGCTACGAGATCGACGTGAAGCAAAGGCAAATCATCCATATCCCGGAGGTGGCGTCCGATCCGGGATTCGTGGGATCGCGTCAAGTACGGCCTTACTCTTTTGAAGGCGCACGTTTAGTTTTCAGCGATGTTCAGCACGGCGGCTCTTCCGTTGCGCGCTGGAAGATTGTCTGGGAAAAAGTCGAGTAGGTGGGCATCGCTGCTGAGTCCCAGCAATCAAACGTAACTTCGTTCTCGCTATAAGCTCGGTGGTTTAAAATATATACGTATGTCTCGCGAACTGAATTTCGGCCCCTACGTCGATATCGAAGACGGCCAGCGCGTCGTCAAAGATCTGACCTACGGCAATCCCACGCCTGAGGGTTTCGTCCTGACCACGCTCGATTCTGCCGTGAACTGGATGCGCAAGGGCTCGATCTGGCCCATGACGTTCGGCCTTGCCTGCTGCGCCATCGAAATGATGTCGATGGGCGCCTCCCGCTTCGACATCGCGCGCTTCGGCGCCGAAGTTTTTCGCCCGTCGCCGCGCCAGAGCGATCTGATGATCATTGCCGGACGCGTCTCGAACAAAATGGCACCGGTGATCCGGCAGTTGTGGGAACAGATGCCTGAGCCGAAGTGGGTGATATCGATGGGAGCTTGCGCGACTTCAGGCGGTGTGTTCAACAATTACGCGCTGGTGCAGAGCGTCAATCAGGTCATCCCGGTCGACATTTATGTTCCGGGATGCCCACCGCGCCCCGAACAACTCATCTACGCCATTACTCTCTTGCAGCAGAAGATTCAGCAGGAAAAGGGAACCATCAAGAAAGCGCTGAATCTGGTGTAGGGATTCATCTCAAGCCCAGCGCTTCGCCTTCCTCCGCACGTTCTGCGGCTTGTCTCTGCATACTCTGCGTGAAAAAAGCCTTTGACCGCAAAGATCGCAGAGGAGGTCCGCAGAGGACGCAGAGAAAACCTGTCTGTTGCGACGATCGACTGTAGATCCCCGATAGATCCTTGCATTGCCCGTAGTCCTACGGAAGCTTGAAGACGACGGTAATCCGCTTCTGCACCTCAATAGGAGCGCCATTGAGCAATGCAGGCTTGTACTTCCATTGGCGCACGGCTTCTTTCGCAGCGGTTGCCAGCAGAAGGGCGCCGCTGACCAGGTCAAGCTTTCGAACGCTGCCATCTTCTCCGATCGTCGCGTCCAGCACTACAGAACCAGCGATGCGCTGCGCCCACGCCTGCGCGGGATAAGTCGGCTGCACCTGGTGAAGCAGCGCTCCCTGCGTTATCCCTTGAGAAACCCTGGCGCCCAACGCTGGCATGGTTGCTGTTCCTGCACCCATCCCCGAAATCAAATCGGGTTCGGTTGACGTGGCAATCTCCACCGGCGGCGGCTCGTTGGGGGCGGACTCCGCCGCTGGCTTCGGCGGCGCAGAGACGGCGTCGGAAGCCGGTGCGATTTCAGCCTGGGAACCATCGGATGGATGTGCGTCAGTGCCTACTCGCTGAATCGCGGCGGCGTTCTTGAGCACGTCGCTTGTCTTTGATATTGACGGTGTGGTGCTGTGGTTGACGATGCCCGCTTCCGGTTTCGTCGGCGCGGACTTGGGCGGAACTGACGCCGACTTCTCTACCAGCCGAACCGGCTGCGGAAGGGCTTCGCTGGCCGCCACTTCGGGGGTCGGATCACGCCAGCTCAGCCATACCACTCCACCGACGAGCAACAACACCGCAGTGGCCGCTGCCACGATCCAGTAGAGACGTTTAGAATGCAGAAGGGACGTTGATTCGACGGGTCCGCTCGAAGCGCTATCAGCGTCTGCCTTTGCCGTTTCTGCCGTTTCTTTCGCCGCGACGTCTTTCGCAGCTGGCGCGGGTTTTCCGCGCAATCGTGAACGGAACGATCCGCCGGATTCTTCCCGCGCGATGCATTCCTGTTCATACGCCGCTTCTGCGACTTCGGCTAATCCGCGGAGCACATCGAGTTGCTCGTCGCCGAATGCTCCGGCGTGGCTCGAGAAAGCCTCCAGAATCCCGCAAATTCCCGACGGCCCATTCAACGGGACCGCGGCAATCGACTGGATGCCGAGCACGCGGCACACATCCGGATCGACCCGGGGATCGGATGCCGCATCCGGGCAAATGAGGACGCTCCCCGTGCGCAGGCATGCGCCGGAGATTCCAGAATCGACGCTCAGCTGAGTGCCGAGATCGGGCGAGATCTCTCCGCTGCGGGCACGGCAGATGACGACACCTTTCGTGCGGACTGCAATGGCCACACCATCTGCACCAGCAAGCACGCGTGCCGTCTCGGCGGTGGCGTGAAGCACAGATGCAGGCGACTGCGAACCCGTGTTGAGAGATTCCCGCAAAAGCGAGATGGGATTGTTGCTGGATGGCTGCGCACCGCCACCATTTTGCGGCACGCTAACTTCACCCTGGTTGGGAGGCAGGTCAGAACCCAGAACCGATGGCGGCGAATGAGCCATAGTACTCCACGGAAGGACAAAAATAGCCAGTTAACGAAGTTGCCGCTAAGTTCGAAGGCAATGGCGCGATTGCCAAAAAGTTTGTCGCAAATCAATACCGCTGTCAATGGAAAAAGAGGGAAAAGCGGCATCCCTCGGGATATCTCCCGGCATCCGATTTGTGTCCAGACTGACCCGTAAAGATTACGCTCTTGGTGCCCTGAGATATTCCTTTGGAACTCGGAACGAAGTTCGGAACGGAGCTATAATTCTGGAAGGTTGCCTGGGGTGTCTTATGCGTCTTCGCGGCCTGTGGTTGGTTTTCTCGGCTTTCTTGCTCTGCTCGCTCTGGTTGTCCGCCCAGGACAACGCTCCTACTAAGGCACAGAAAAAGCAGGAGCAAATCCCGAACGTCCAGACCCAGACATTCACGCCCGGCCCGCCCATCCCTGCCGATGCCCCACGCATGACGAAGCAGACGCGTCTCGAGATTATTCGGGATTTCGAAACCCAGATCGTCTACGCGCGCACGGCGTTTCCCATGGGCACTAAAGGACTCGACCTGCGCAATGGTGTTACCACGCCCGCTGGTGCCGAATTGCAGCAGGCCCTGGCGCTCTGGGGACCGGCTGTTCGGCCCGGCGACCCCGCGCACATTACGTTTGTGCAGATCAAAGACACTCACATTCACTTCGACATCAACGGCGGTCCGGTTCACCGCAAGAAGTGGTATCAGCACATTCAGGTTTCCGGGGCCAACAACACGGAGGTGCCGCTCTCGCCGACCGAGCAACAGCCCAACCCGCACGGGACTTACCTCGATCTGTACTTTGACAAATATGTTCCCGAGATGACCGCGCAGCAACTGCGTGACCTGCTCTACCCCGCGCTTGATTTCAACGCGCGCAACAAAGAAGAGGCCTATCTCGATACGGTTCCGCCGAAGGTGAAAGAGGCGATCCAGGCGCACCACGTGCTGGTAGGCATGAATTCGGAGATGGTCCTGCACGCCATGGGCAAGCCTCCGAGAAAGACTCGCGAAAAAGACGGCGACGTCGATTACGAAGAATGGATCTATGGCGATCCTCCCCACGACGTGGATTTTGTTCGCCTGGTGGGCGATGAAGTCGTGCGCGTCGAAACCATGAAAGTCGGCGGGGAGAAAATTGTCCGCACCGAAAAAGAAGTCATTCTCGAAAAGCCCGATCAGGACACGGAGGCGAAGAAACAACAGGAAGATCGTCCGGCGAACGCACCGAGCCTGCGCCGTCCGGGCGAAGACCAGGAGAACGCGCCGAAGCCGGCTGACGGCGTCAATCCGACAATGCCGGTTCCTCCGCCGGACATCCCGCAGGCTCCGGGCGGCGGCTCCGGCCCCGGAGAAATGGTGGGCGGGCGCCACTAGGTTTCGAAATGGAGCCCCGGACGCATTCGTCCGGGGTATCTGCTACAGACCGCAACCACCCCGATTAGCCGATGTCATTCCGAACCGGGCCAAAGGCTCGGTGAGGAACCTGCCTTTCCTACCCAATCTACCTCGCAGCCACCGTCCCCACATCCGCATATGAAAATGCCATCGACACGTTCGAAAATTCGCGGCCATCGACCTCGACATAGGGACACACGAAATAGTTCAGCGGCTTCCCCTCCTGCGCCGGACTCAACTTCAAATCGCGCCCCATGCTGAACTGCACCCGGTTCGCATCGTGCGAACCGAAGAAATAATCTTTCTTCTCCGGATGCTTCCAGGCTTCAGAAATATCGACCGGAATCCACCCGCGGCCATCGACGTAGAAATCCGACCAGCAGTGATAGCCGGCGATCTCGCCAGTGTGCTTGTCGGCGGGCAGCGGAAATCCGATCTCGAAGCGCGCCGGGATGCCTTGCGACCGCGCCATTGCAATAAACAGGGAATGAAAGTCTGTGCAGTTTCCTTTCTTCGCATCGCAGGCATAGAGTACGTCGCCGCGTCCCCAGCCGGTTCCGGTCTTGTCGTATTTCAACGTGGTAAAGACGTAATCGTAGATGGCGCGCGCTTTGTCAAGCGGCTCGGTCTTGCCCTGCGTTTCTTTTACCGCGAGTTCAGCCGGTAATCCGGTGATCGGGACGAGCGCATCCGCCTGCAGATATGCCTTCTGGAGTTTTGTCTTGGGCCCGGTGTAGGCCAGATTTGCCGTGGGCAGCGCGATGCGTTCGTGGCGAACGACATCGTAGACAACTTCAAAATGAAGCTCAGATTTCGTTGTGCTTTTCACGGTCGCGAAATACATCTCGTCTCCGTATTTCGATTCATGTGTGATCTTCAACGGAAGATCACCAGTCGCGGAAACGACTGTCACATCTTGAAATGGGTCCGATTGCGCCTGCGGAATCCAGATGTGTAGCTTCTTTCCCTGCGGGACATTCTTCACGGTAAACGCGTAGTGAAATGTAAAGTGACTGGACGATTGGGCAAAAGCGGAGAGAACGGATACGAACAGTGACAGCACGACGCAGAATTTGCGCAGCATGACGCGGCTTCCTTTCAGAAGTGGTTCAGCTGACCACCGACCACTGATCACTGGTTTTCATCAACGACACACGGGCGTTTTAGAGGGAACGTCGTCAGGTGAAGCCGCGCTTGGTGGCGCGTAGAAAGAGAAGACCGTGCATGGAAGAAAGATGCCGTCAGCATTTCCGGCGATGCGGTATTTTAGCAGGGCTGAATTCTCGACGGAGGTATACCCGTGACACGAGATGAGATCGTCGTCCTGGCCAGCCGAACGCTCGCCGTTTTGATGCTGGTTTGGGCGCTGAGTGAGGTTTCGTATTTGCCCGGATCCATCAACGCCTTTCGACACTATGTGAGCGTAGAACTCACCAGTCCCTCAGCGACTCAATATTACCGGCAGGCCAACCTGATTTCCCTAAGCTTTCTCGTCGTAAGAGTTATCGGTTATTCACTTCTCGCCCGCTGGCTCTTCAAGTGCGGTCCTGACGTTGCCGATCTCCTGCTGCCCAGAGCGACGAATGAAATTCCTGTCGCCATCAACTCAGCGAAGTCCGAGGAACGTGATATCCGGTAGAATCTCCCAATGCCCGCCGCCATCCAGTGCCGCGATCTGCGCAAGACTTACGACGGCAAGGTCGAGGCAGTCCGCGGGCTGAATCTCGACATCCAGCCCGGCGAATGCTTTGGATTGCTCGGACCCAACGGCGCGGGTAAGACGACGACCATTGAAATTCTTGAGGGACTTCTCGAGCCGACCTCCGGCGACGTCTCCATCTTCGGCCATAACTGGAACGAAAACGAGCGCGAGATGCGCGAGTGGCTGGGTATCTCACTGCAGGAGACGCGACTCTCAGAAAAGCTCACCGTCCGCGAGACGATCGAACTCTTTGCCAGTTTCTATCGCCAGCCGCGGTCGTCTGCTGACGTTCTCGAAGAACTCCAGCTGACCGAGAAGGCAGACTCCTGGGTCGGCAAGCTCTCCGGCGGGCAGCGCCAGCGGCTCGCCGTCGCTACCGCGCTGGTATGCAATCCCAGAATTCTCTTTCTCGATGAACCGACCACTGGACTTGATCCGCAGAGTCGCCGCCAGCTTTGGGAGATCATCCGCGAATTTCAGCGCAACGGCGGGACGGTTCTGCTCACGACGCACTACATGGACGAAGCCGAGCGCCTCTGCGACCGGCTCGCCATCGTCGATCACGGCCAGGTCATTGCTGAGGGCACGCCCGCCGATCTCATCGAGCGATTGGGCGGGCATCATGTTGTCGAATTTTCTGTAAGCGGCAACGGTACGCATGCGCCCGACATGTGGCGTGTGTTACCCAGCGTCGAATCGGTGCGCGAGGACGACGGATTGTTTTCGCTGAACGTAAAGCAACCGCACCTGACGATTCCGGCGCTGCTGGAAGCGATCGACCAGCAGGGAAGCCAGCTACAGCACCTGACCACGCGCCAGGCGAGTCTGGAAGATGTGTTCGTGCGGCTGACCGGCCGCCATCTGAGAGAAGAATGATGGGTGAGACAGAACCACAGCCGCAGGGCGGCGAAAGAATGCAGCCCACGGCGCAAGCCGTGGGTAAATCGACGAAGAGGAAATAGCCCCGCAAGGGGCGGAAGAACAAGATGATTCAGGAACACGTGATGACGAAAAGAATCCGCCAAGTTTTGCTGGTCATGACTTTATTGCCAATTGCCGCTTGGAGCCAGACCTCCGAAGCAAACTTCCCTCCCTTCGAGCAATGGAAGGGCGCAGTCCTCGCCGGCGACGCCTCCGGTTTGCGCGCGCTCTACAGCAGCGATCCGGCGGCGCAAATTGAAGTCAACCGCGTCCACCGCGATGCCGATGCCGACATAAACTTCTGGCTCGGACTGAAAGCGCGCAGCATGAACGTCGGCGTGGTTCGCAATGAGGCTCGCCACGGCCACATCAGTTTTATCGTGCGCGCAGAAGTTGTCTCGGGGCAGCCCGGCAATCCCACCGTGACCGTCACCGAGGACCAATCGTGGAAGCAGCAGGGCGATCAGTGGCGGCTCATCTACGTCGAGCGGACGGATGCTCCGCAGCTCAAGCAGCCCGCGGACATGAAGAAGAATCTCTATCCCGCCGACGCCGATGCGCACGCCGAAATCAAAGAAGCTGAGGAGCGCGCCTCTTCCTCAGCTATCCACAAGCGCCTGCTGCTCGTCTTCGGCGCCAACTGGTGCTTCGACTGCCACGTGCTCGATTTGGCGTTTCAGCGTCCGGAAATCGCGCCCGTGCTCGCGGAAAATTATGAAGTCGTGCACATCGATCTTGGTCCCGAAGAAGAAAAGAACGCCGACCTGGTGAAGCAATACGATATTCCGCTCAACAAGGGCGTTCCGGCATTGGCAGTCGCCGAGAGCGACGGCAAACTAGTGGTCAGCCAGAACAATGGCGAGTTCGAAGATGCCCGCGCGCTTACGCCAGACGTCCTGCTCGAGTTTCTGAATAAGTGGAAGCCGCAGGCGAGGTAGATGCGTCAACACAGCGGAAAGGACGCGATTGCATGTTAAGTCGAAGAATTCCGGCCGCGGTAACCGCCTCCGCGCTCCTTGTGTTTTTGTTTTTTGTAGCGCGTATGCAGGCTCAAAATGCTGCCTCAGCTTTCCCTCCCCTCGAACAATGGAGGAGCGCCGTACTCGCGGCTGACAGCGCAGCTTTGCGCAGCCTCTTCAGCAATCAACCTGCTCCGGAGATCTCTACTGTAAAGGGCGCAAGCAACGTTGACGCGGACGTCAGCTTTTGGACAAGTCTGAAAGCACAACAAATGAACGTCGATGTGGTGCAACAATCATCGCCGCAAACCGGAGTTCAAGCGGTTGTGTTTCAAGCGGAGATACAGCAAGCCGGATCCAAGAGTTCGTCACTCTATGTGAGCGAGGCCCAAGTTTGGCAGCAACAGGCAAACCAATGGCGACTTGTAATGGTGAAGCGTACCGACGCAACGCACTTAAAGCAGCCACTGGACACCAACAAGAGCATCTATCCCGCCGGGATCGATGCTCACGCTGAAATCAAGGAAGCCGAGGAGAAGGCCGCAAAGGAACATAAGCGTGTATTGCTGGTTTTCGGTGCGAATTGGTGCTTTGACTGCCATGTTCTCGATCTGGCCTTTCAGCGCGCGGATTTCGTGCCGGTGGTTGCGCATTACGAGGTCGTCCACATCGACATCGGCGACGATGGGAAAAAGAACGGCGACATCGCGAAGGAGTTTCAAGTTCCGTTGGAGAAGGGAATCCCGGCGCTCGCAGTTGTTGATGCGGCCGGGAAACTACTGGTCAGCCAGAAAAATGGCGAGTTCGAGAACGCGCGCGCGATGACGCCGGAAGCGATTCTCGAATTCTTGAACAAGTGGAAACCGGAAGCGTAATCGAGCGATGACCGTAGCTCAACAGACTCCGCCGAAAACCACGGCTGCTGCAGCCGAGACAATCGCGCCCCATAACGGCCGCTGGGCCGGTTACCGCCATCTGCTGGCAGCGCGCATGCTCGAGCTCAAGCGCGAGCCCGAAGTGGTGTTCTGGGTCTTCGTTTTCCCGCTGCTGCTTGCGCTGGGACTCGGCATCGCCTTCCGCAACAAGCCCGGAGACGCGATCCCGGTGGCGATCGTTGCCAATGCCGGCTCTCAGGATGCGCAGTCTTTGCTCGTGCACTCTCAGGAACATAATCGCTTCAAGCCGCAGTTGCTGGATGCCGAAGCGGCGCATCAGGGCTTTCGTCTCGGCAAGTTCGATCTCGTCATCGAACCCGACGGAAGAGACGGACTGCAATATCGTTACGATCCCGCGCGGCCCGAAAGCGTGCTGGCGCGCACCGCCGTCAACGATGCGCTGCAATCCACCGCCGGCCGCAAAGACATCATCGCCACTTCTGTGGTTACTTCTTCCGAGCCTGGGTCGCGCTATATCGACTTCCTTATCCCCGGCCTGCTAGGCATGAACCTGATGAACTCCGGCATGTGGGGCATCGGCTTCGCGCTCGTCGACATGCGGCAGCGCAAGCTGCTCAAGCGCTTCGTCGGCACGCCCATGCGCCGCACGGATTTTCTGCTTGCCCTCGCCTCCAGCCGCCTCATCCTCATGATCATCGAGGTCGGTCTGCTGTTGCTCTTTGGCGTTCTCTTCTTCCACATGCGCGTGCTGGGTTCAGTTGCTGCCATCGCGCTGATCGCCGCCATCGGATCGCTTACCTTCGGCGGCGTCGGCCTGCTGACCGCCAGCCGCGCGCAAAAAATCGAATCCGTCAGCGGGCTCATCAACCTGGTGATGATGCCGATGTGGATTTTTTCCGGCGTTTTCTTCTCCTACGAACGCTTTCCCGCCGTCATCCATCCCCTGATCAAAGCCCTGCCGCTGACCGCGTTAAACGATGCTCTTAGAGCCAGCATCCTCGAAGGCACGCCGCTTCTGCACCAGTGGTCGCGGCTGCTGGTCATGGCTGTGTGGGGAGGAGTTTCGTTCCTGCTCGCACTCAAATGGTTCCGCTGGACGTAGATTTAACTGGCCGCTAACAATTCATGCAAGATCAAGCCCATCCGTCTTTCTAGAAGTGGTGTCTTTGATCGGGAGAGATTATGCATCGGGTAAGTCGAACTGCCGGACCGCTCGCGCTGGCGCTTCTGCTTGCTGTTTCGCCATGGTTGCTTGCTCAGGCCACTCAGCCCTCCCAGCGTCCTCCCCGCCACATACTTTCACTCACTCAAGAGCACGACGGCCAGAATTTCGCGGCTGCCGTTGGTGAAAGGATCGAGATCACCCTGCAATCCATCGGCCCGCAGAAATGGGCTACGCCGCAGATTTCGTCTTCGGTAGTTCGCTTCGAGGATGTTGTGCTCAAAATGCCGCCGAATCCCGGAGGTCCCACGCAAGTCTTTGTCTTTACGGCTGCGGAAGCAGGCCGCGCAAGAATTCAGATCCCCAACACTGTCTCCGACGCGACATTCTCGGTCATGATTGACGTCGCCGCCGCCCGCGCAGGCGGATCGCAGGCTTTCGATACGCCAGACCAATCAAACGCCGCAGAATGGAAAGACGCCTGGACCAACCTGCTCAATGACGTTCGCCAGACCTTTACTCCTTCGCTGCCGAAACTAACCCGCGTTGAAGTGGACCTTGTTGTCGGCAATCCCGGTCCACCAGCAGACACTCTAACCATGACCATTCTGGATGAAGCTGGTCAACCGTTGACAGTTGTGTCGAAAACGGTATCGGCGAAGGACGGCGATCGAGTCGTGTTCGTGATTCCCGGCGGCGGCATTGCTGTCTCACCGGGCGAGAGTTATTCCATACGGCTGTCGGGCAACGCTCTGTTCGGGTGGAAGTACGTCGTCGGTGGATACGACAAGGGAGCCGCCTACTTCAACGGCAACCCGCTGCTGCGTGGCGCTCACAGCAGCTTTCTGTTTCGCACTTTTGGCGCCAGTTAAGCTCGGAACAACCTCGGGGAGGACTTTGCTGGTAGAAGCGATATTGAATTGGTTTTGTGGCTCCGCCAGGCCCCGTCCGCAACTAGGAGAAACAACGAACGAGGCCGGAAGCGGTGCTTGCGAAATACTGACTACGAGGCCTTGGCTAGATGCTTGGCCGCCTTCCGCACTTTGGCCCAGCGTAGCCTTTGCGCTGCGGCAATGCGTTCGCGGGCATCTTTGCTCAATACTCGTTTCACTTTCTTGAGCCTGTTCCCGTTCACATTTCCCAGCGCGTGCAAGGCCTTCCCCACGCGATCCATCTCCTTTTCCAGCCGGGAGTACTCATCGCGAAGGGAAGTGACAGCTTTGTTCAAGTTGGTCATTTACTACCCCCTCATAAGTCAAAAGGCTAACATGACGGCGGCATCACGAGAAAAAAATTAAGGCGCTGGAAGACATTATTGCGGGGCAAAGGTCAAAAACAGGAATCCTTGCACCTTGGCGGGATCGTCGGTTTCTCGGTTGAACTCCACTTCTCGTCGCGCATCCGCGTAGCGCGGATCGATCATCTGCATTTTCCGGATAACTGTGTACGACGGACCATCGGGGCTGTTGTCAACCCACCGATAGATGACTCCACGCAGCACGTAGATATGCGAGTTCCACATCATCAAGACGGCATGTTTGTTGTTGAACGGGTTGACCAGGTTGAACGCTCCTACGCTATCCGTTGGCAAGAACTCTGCCGTGACCTGAATCGGCCGCCCGTCACTCAATAAGTGGTGTCCCTGCAGTTTCTCAGCGACATCCTTCAAGGACGACGGATCGGCCCGCTCCAGGCTATCCTCGAGCGCGGAATCTCTTCCGCAACAGACTTCGTGATCGTGCACCATCATGTCGAGAGCAGTGCGCAGAACATCCGCAGGGTCGTGCGTGCGCGATTGCAGGGATGGCAGATCGTTGACTCGCGCTTCCTGGTCTACATAGAGGTTCTGGCCGGCTGCACAGCGGGAAACTGCAAGGCAGGTACTAAGAATCAGGAATACAATGTGGCACGAGCGGAGTCTGAACATGCACCCCTCCGGCTTCCACTTCAATTATAGGTATTCAATTCCCCCGCAAATACCACTTTTGCCTAACTTTACATAGCGCCCGAGTCGCCGTCGTGACAGTAGTTTATGCGCCAATGCTGGGCAGAAATCGAGGTGCTTTGCGAGCCTTCGTCGCCTGCTCGAACGAATAAGCCAGTTTGATTAGGGTGGGCTCGCTCCAGGCCCGGCCGAAAAACGAAATCCCTACCGGCAACCCCGCCAAATAACCGGCGGTCACGTTGATGTTTGGATACCCTGCCACCGCTGCTGCATTCGAACTCCCGCCCGCCACATGATCACCATTGATCAAATCTGTCAGCCACGCCGGGCCGCCCGTCGGCGCGACAATGGCGTCCAGATGATGCTCGTCCATCATCGCATCAATACCCTCTGCTCGCGCTAACTGATGGTTCTTGGCAAGAGCGTCAACATATTCTTTCTCGGTAAGTGGCCCCTTGGCCTCCGACTTTGTGAAGATGTCCTGCCCGAAGTAGGGCATTTCTTTCGCTCGATTGCGCTCGTTAAAGTCGATAATCTCTTTCAGCGTCCGTACCGGCGTATTCGCGCCGAGCCCGGCCAGATACGCGTTCAAGGCCGCTTTCAACTCATACATGAAAATCAGCAACTCGCTGTCGTCGAACTTGCCCAAAGTTGCGATATCAGCCGGATCGACCAGAGTCGCGCCCTGCTTTTTCATTACGTCGAGCGCTTCGGCCATCAGCGCGTCGACGGAATCGCTGAATCCGAAGTATTTTCGCGCCACGCCGATGCGTGCGCCCTTCAGCCCGTTTGGATCGCAGAATTGCGAATAATCGGCCTCCGCCTTGCCCGCGCTGGCCTTCGTCGCCACATCGTCAGAATCGACTCCGGTCAGTGCGCTCAGGAGAGTCGCCGCATCTTTCACGCTGCGGCACATCGGTCCCGCAGTGTCCTGGCTGTGAGAGATCGGAATGATTCCGGCGCGACTGACCAGACCCACAGTCGGCTTGATTCCTGCCAGCCCGTTCGCCGACGATGGACACACAATCGATCCATCCGTTTCCGTTCCAATTCCAATCGCCGCCAGATTTGCCGAAATGCCGGCGCCAGTTCCCGAACTCGATCCGCACGGATTCCGATCCAGCGCATACGGATTCCGCGTCAACCCGCCGCGCCCGCTCCATCCGCTGGTCGAGTGACTGGATCGAATGTTTGCCCACTCGCTCAGATTCGTCTTACCCAGGATCACCGCGCCTGCCGCGCGCAGTCGCTGCGCCACAAACGAATCCTTCGGCGGCTTCGATCCCACCAACGCCAGCGAGCCGGCGGTCGTCTGCATCTTGTCGGCAGTCGCGATGTTGTCCTTGATCAGAATTGGTATGCCATGCAGCGGCCCTCGCGGCCCTTTCGCCTTGCGTTCCTGATCGAGCGCGTCAGCAATCGCCATCGCCTCAGGATTCATCTCGATCACCGCATGCACCGCCGGACCATGCTTATCGACCTCGTCGATGCGCGCCGAGTATTTCTCCACCAGCGACCGCGCCGTGAATCGGCCAGACTTCATGCCCTCCTGCAATTCGGCGAGGGTGATCTCTTCCAACTCGAACGGCTTGACATCGGGTACTGCCGCAGTTCCACGCGCAGCAACTTCTCTCGCTGCCGATGGTGCAGGCCGAAACGTGGCGGCAGCGGTCGCAGTCACAGCAGTTTTGAGAAAGAATCGGCGAGAAGAACTAGATTCAGATCGCATGGGCTCGTGGGCTCAGAGATGAGATTTCACCGGGCGACCATTAAATCACGAAAGTGGTACCGGATCTGCAAATCGTATTTCAATCAAGAACGATGGTCATCCTGAACCGTGGCGGAACCACGGTGAAGGACCTTACGTCAGCAAGGCGCACGCATGCAGTAAAGGAGTTTCGCAGCGCCGCCGGTAGTAAAAAGAGTCCCATCGATTCTATCGCGGCTGCAAGCTGTCGTAGGGTCCCTCGCGCCGGCTTCGCCGCCGCTCAGGATGACATCGCTTAAGATGTGCAATTGGGAAGCCGACTCGAAGTTGTAGCTGCCCATGCCCGGTGTTAATCTAATCCCGTTCCTCCGCGCAGGGCGGGAGTAGTTCAGCGGTAGAACGCCAGCTTCCCAAGCTGGATGTCGCCGGTTCGATCCCGGTCTCCCGCTCCATTTCTTTTCGTGGATTTCACGACTAAAACGACAGTCGTGCCGACCCGATCCGACGTCGCAATTCGCCAACAATCTCGCATGTGACCTGCCGCACATCATTGTCTTCTTTGATTGTAGATACTAATTTTTCCATTCATTTGTTTTCGGGAGAGTCCAGCGAGGAACTTATGAAGACGATTTCTATTTGGTCAATTGTGCTGTTGTTGTCGGCCGGTGCATGGTCGGCAGATGTTCCGAACCCGGCGGAGTACACGGTGAACGTCCACGTCGTCGCTTCGCGAGTAACGACCGAATATGGTTCCCGTATCAACTCGATATTTCAAGTGCTGAACGTTGTGATCGACGGCCAGAAATACGAATTGAAATGCCAGACGTCGAACGGCTTGCTCGCACTCGGAGACTACAAAGCCAGGCTCGTTACCGATGAGCACAAGACTGCCTATGATTCGACCCAGATTTATGAGTTTCTTCTGCCTGACAAAAAGTTGAGACGTTTCGAAGTGACGGGTCAATTGGAGTAACGGCGCTGAGGAGGATTCCATGCGGCAGATCACTACTACGACGTGCCTTTTGCTGGCGAGCTTCGCAGCCGCGCGGTCGCAGGCTGCGAAAGGCCCGGATTTACTCGCCTACAGCATTGTTGGATCAACAGGAGATGCCACAACCCCGGCCACAAACGCGACCTATGCGATGTATGGGCACCCTGAGGTGCAGCAGTTGCTGCTCGACGTTGCGGCCAAGCCTCGTGACCGCGCCTATGTGGAGGCAGCGCTGCGCGGGTCTGACATATCGCTCGATGACATGGTGCAGAACGGTTCGTTTCGTCTGGAAGCTGGCGTATACAAGCTGAATCTCAGCCTTCTCACTCGCGCCGATCAGGAAATCGTGCGACGCGCAACCGACAAGTACTCGCAGGCTCTCGCAGAGGCAGTGCTCGCGCGACGCAAGAAGATTGAAGCCGCGCTGCGGAACTACGACGTCCCGACTGTAGAGAAGGGAGCGGTCGCATTCATCGTGCTGGGATGCTTCTCCCTCGATTGGAACGGTCTGGACTTGAGCGAGAAGCGGGGGTACATAGCAGCGCCACCAAAGCGCAGTGGTGGCGGACAGTTCTCGGTTATGGCCGAAGAACTTGGGGGATTGTCGCTGAAACAGATTTATTGGGGAAGCTATACGTGGACGGCCGGAAAATATCAGGTCACCGTGTTTGGCGATCACTTCGGCCATTCAAAGGAGATGACCCTCACGCCCGCCCTGCAATCTCTCGGCGAATCCTTGTGGGAGAGAATCGGCGATGTGCTGTTTGCACTGCGCGACGGGCCGAGGACGGCAGAAGAACTGACGGCGGCAACGAAGCTGCCATCCGCTACCATGCTCGAACTTCTGGCCGGGATGGAAGAGGTTGAAGACATACGCCGAGAGAATGGGCAGTATTTTGCCATCACTCCCGTGTTGACCATCCGCGACCAGAAGATGGTTGCTGAGTTGATGCTGCTTGGAAGAGACGCGATCAAGGAGTGGCTGGACAAGGACTATGAGCCCTTTCGCGAGTCGGTGAAAGATATCAGTCCGCTGCGTGCCGGCGTGCCGTTCCCCGAGGTGTTCGCCCAACTGTGGCATTACGTATTCGGGATCGCAAATCAAAAACTCGTGGAAGCAGAATTATTCCCTGATCCGTACGCCACAAGCCACGTGCAGAAGGGACACTATGTCGCTGTCTACGACCCGGCTATTCTGGAGCCACGATAACTAGCTCTGTGCGTGGCCCAGGTTAGTATCGCGCGTTTCTGCCTACAGTTGCCCAATCGTGCACACCCTTGTATCCTCCACCTTCGCCGGAGGTCCCCATGAAACCGATTCGCGTCGTTCTGCAGATTACCTCCATATCACTCGCGCTAATCATTTCCGCCAACGCTCAAGAATCTGCTCCGCCTGCCAAACTCGCCCTCCGCGCGGCGCATATGATCGACGGCAAAAGTGACAAAGCCATCGACAACGCCGTTATCCTCATCGAAGGCGAAAAGATCAAAGCCGCCGGCTCCGGCATCGCCATCCCGAGCGACGCGAAGGTCATCGACCTCGGCAACTTCACGCTGCTCCCCGGCCTTATCGACGCGCACACGCACCTGCTCAGCGAAATGGACGGCACCAACGTCTCGCTGCAAGATGTCGAAATGCTGAAAATCGTGGCCACCGAAAGCACGGCGCACCGCGCGCTCATGGGCGCAAAACTCGGCAGGGAAGACCTCGAGGCCGGGATTACCACCGTGCGCGATCTCGGCAACTCCGGCGTCAACGGCGACGTCGCGCTGCGCGACGCCATCAACAACGGATGGGTACTTGGCCCCCGCATCGTCGCCGCCACTCGCGCCCTCGCCGCTCCCGGCGGCCAGTTCGGCCGACTCATTCCCGAAGCGCAAAAAATCATCGAGCAGGAATACGTCACCCTCAACGGCCCCGACAGTGCGCGCCAGGCCGTCCGCCAGGCCCTTTACGACGGAGCCGATTGCATCAAGGTCATCGTCAACGGCAGCCCCGCCAACGTTACACTCGACGAGATGAAAGCCATCGTCGACGAAGCCCACACCGCCGGCGTGAAAGTCGCAGCCCACGCCATCGGCAAAGCCACCGAAATCGCCGCCCAGGCCGGCGCCGACTCCATCGAGCACGCCTACATCGTCACCGACGACACGTTGAGGATGATGGCGCAGAAACACATCTTTCTCGTGCCCACCGATGGCACCGTCGACGAATTCATCCGCATGTCCTACGGCAAGCGACAGCCCACGCCGGAAGAGCGCAAGCAATCGGAAGAGGAATTCAAAGGCTACGTCACCGGCAACGGCGACCGCCTACGCCGCGCCATCAAATTCGGCGTGCCCATCGCCGCCGGCTCCGACATGTATTTGACGATGCCCGACGAAACCCGCGGCCAGGCCAGCCTCGACGTGATCGACGCCTACGTCGAAGAAGGCATGACGCCCGTGCAGATCATTCACGCCATCACCAGCAACAATGCGGAGCTGCTCGGCTTGCAGTCGTCCATTGGCACGCTCGAAGCCGGAAAGCAAGCCGATATCATCGCCGTCCCCGGCGACCCGCTGAAAGATGCGACTACGCTCAAGCACGCAAAATTCGTCATGAAGGGAGGAGTCGTAATCAAGCAGAAACAGTAATCGCAGGAAAAGTGATCATGGAGCCCCGGACGCATTCGTCCCGGGGACGAAGCGCGCAAGTGCCAAATGCTCCGCTATAATCACCGCCAATATGAATCTGGCCAGCGACGTGCCGTCGCGGTTCACTAAATCCATCTTCTTTCGCATCGCGCTCACCGCGCTCGCCCTCGTCACCTGGTTCTGGACGCAATCCCTCATCGGCTCTCGCGGCGCCCCTGCCTTCGGTATCGCCGATGGCATCCATTCTGCTACCGCTTCCTTAAACCTCTACTTGCAAAACCACCCGTCCGCCGCAAATGCATTGCTGATCGTCAGCTCGGCCATCATCGACATCATCGGCATAGCACTGCTCTCCCTGTGGATCTTCCGCGGTGACACTCGACCGTTCCTCGCCCTAGTCCTAGTCCTCGGACTTCGCCAGATCATGCAGGCCTGCGTCGCATTGCCCACGCCACCCAACGCCATCTGGCACAGTCCCGGATTTCCGTCACTACTCGTCACCTACGGCGTTGCTAACGACTACTTCTTTTCCGGGCACACCGCCATAGCCGTGCTCGGCGCAATCGAACTCGCGCGGCTACGCCGCCCGGCACTGACGGTGGCCGCTGTGGGACTGGTACTCTTCGAAGCTGCTACCGTTCTCATCCTTCGGGCTCACTACACCATGGACGTCTTCACCGGGCTGATCACGGGTCTCTATGCGTCCCATCTGGCTGAACGCATCCTCAGAAGGAAGGCAACGCGCCCAGATTTCTACTGAGAGCTGTCCGGAGCAGCCCTGAACACCCCTCGAGGAGTCATCGCGAAGCCCAGCTTTCAGAGAGCCCCCGGCTTCCCTAAGCCGGGGGCGGCGCAGCCGTGGGGCGAGGGACCTCCCTAAACAAACACGCCTGGAGCGGAATCTCACCCCGAGGCCACAGCGCTATGAAAGAACAAGCATTCAGGCCGGGGCCCTATCATTACCAAAGTTTGCTCCCTTACGCCATTTTGGTGATTTCAATCACAAGGGGTCGTGACGTTCGCCATTGGTCCTCGTAATGGCAAGTAAGAAGATGTCGATGGAGATAGCGGAGATGTGGGCTGCCCCGCATCCCCTGGTAAAGCCGGAACCGAAGGGACCGGCGCAAGAATCAGGGAGGACCCGATGAGCACCGTCGACATCCATGAACCCGAAGTAAAGAAGCCAGAGGTTAAGGCTCCCGAGCGAAAATCCCCAGAGTCTATAGACCGGCAGGCGGTTCGACCGGCGGCGCCCAAGTCCGATCTCGTTTGGGGGCCACCAGTTGCGCCCAGAACCATGTTTTCTGACAGTGTGCTGGACTTCGGCGTGCAAACCAAGCGCCGATTTTTTGCCACCACAACGTCGTTTATCATCAACAGCCTGGCGATTGGTGTCATGCTGATTCTGCCGCTCGCCTTCACCGAAGAATTGCCCAAGGCGCAGCTGCTGACCTTCCTGGTCGCGCCTCCGCCTCCACCCCCGCCGCCACCCCCGGCGGCTGCAGCCGTCCAGAAAATCATGCACGAGATTCAGACTGACGTCCTCTCCACCGGAGCGCTGCGTTCGCCCACCCGGATTCCGCACAAGATCGAAATGATCAAGGAAGACGAGGCTCCGCCTCCGATGCCCGCAGCCGGTGGCGTGGTTGGCGGTGTACCGGGCGGAATCCCCGGTGGACAGCTTGGCGGTGTGATCGGGGGAATCGTGAATTCGACGTCCAGCCTCGCTGCCGTGCCTAAGTTTGTGCCTGTGACGCCGCAGCGCGTGCGCATTTCGCAGGGCGTCACCCGTGGTCTGCTCATTCATCGCGTCGAGCCGGTCTATCCACCCCTCGCCAAATCCGCCCGCGTTCAGGGCGAGGTCGTGCTTAGCGCGGTCATCGACAAAAACGGAGAGATTCAAAACCTGCAACTGGTAAGCGGTCACCCAATGCTCGTCCCGGCCGCTATGGCTGCCGTCAAGCAGTGGCGTTACAAACCGTATCTTCTGAACGGTCAACCGGTTGAGGTCGAAACCACGATTAACGTGAGCTTCGTCCTGACCCAGTAGTTTTCGAACCCACTCGTGGGGAACAAGGCGCAGTTGGGGAGCGCAAGGAGCACGAAAAAAATGGCTGCCGAATACACCTATCGCGTTTCGGCCTGGTGGACCTCGGGCCGCGCCGGACTCGCTAAATGCGAGTCGTCTCCCAACACGATTCACTTCTCCGATGCCGCGGAACTCGGTGGACTGCAATCGTGCTGGACTCCCGAACAACTGCTGCTGTGCGCGCTGGCAGGCAGCTTCACCACTGCCTTTCACGACGTCGCTCGCCTTGCGAAGTTCGAATATACCGATCTCGAAGTTGAAGTGGAGGGCGTCACCCGGCGCAGCCGGACGGAAATCGGCGACTTCCAGGAAGTGCACCTTAACCCGATCCTCACGGTCGCCTCCGAGGACCAGCGGGAGATTGGCCTCTCGCTTCTGCGCAAGGCTATGGGGCAGTGTAGAATCTCGCACGCCTTGGCCACGCCGCTCACTTTGAACTTCTCGGTCGAGACCGGAAAGGTTCCGGTCGAGGGCTGGAGCAATCAAGACGCCGTAGTGAAACTTGGGGTCTGAGATGCCTCGGAAAGGGGAAGATATGATGTTCTCTTACAGACTAGTGCGCTTGATCGAATCTCATGCCGACGCTCTGGCCAACGGGCTCGAGGAAAGAGTCCAGACCAGCCCGCATGTGACCCATTTTCGCGAGATTCCCGCCCACGAGCTCCGCGAGCGCGTCTATGAGATCTACCGCCACCTGGGCGAGTGGTTGCTGGGCAAGAATGAACTCGACGTCGAGCACCGCTACCGCCAGATCGGGGCGCGCCGCGCGCATCAGGGAATTCCATTCAGCGAGGTCATTCATGCCATTGTCCTCACCAAGGAGAATCTCTGGGAGTTCCTCAAGAGCGAGGCCGTGATGGACCGTGCGGTCGAGATCATGGGCGAGCTGGAACTCCTGCAAATGCTGGAAATGTTCTTTGACCGTGCCATTTACTATGCTTCCGTTGGATACGAAGAAGAAGTCGCCCGCGCCGCCGGAGGGGACAAGGTTCTGCGGGCTAGCTAAAGGGGAGTGAAACAGCTATGTCAATGTCGTGGGAGATGGAGTACAAGAAGCGACTGAAAACTGGGGATGAAGCACTGCAATGCGTGAAGTCGGGAATGCGCGTCTACATTCAGCCGGGCTGCGCCGAGCCCGAAACCTTGGTCGAAGCCCTCATGCGGCGAGCTCCTGAACTCTACGACGTAGAGATCGTCCACATGATGACCATGGGTTGCGCGCCCTACGTTGCGCCCGAAATGCAAGGCCACTTTCGCCACAACGCTGTCTTTATCGGTCCTAATGTACGGCAGGCCATCAATGACGGGCGTGCCGACTACACGCCCATCTACCTCAGCGAAATCGAAGAGCTATTTGAAAGCGGCGCCATGCCGATCGACGTCGCCCTGATCGAAGTATCTCCTCCGGATTCTCACGGCTTTTGCAGCTTTGGCGTCGGCGTCGACACCACTCTGACCGCCGCCAAGGTTGCCAAGCATGTCATCGCGCAAATCAACGACAACATGCCGCGCACCTATGGTGATAGCTTCATCCACGTCAGCGACATCAGCGCCTTCGTCGAATCGTCGCGCCCCCTATGCGCGCTCAAGCTGCCCACGCTCACCGACCTGCACGTTGCCATCGCCCGCAACGTCGCGGGATTGATCGAAGACGGAGCCGTTCTGCAAACCGGCATCGGTGGTATTCCCGATGCCGTCCTGCCCATGCTCAGGGACCGCAAAGATCTCGGCGTGCACAGCGAACTGGTCTCTGACGGAGTCATCCCGCTCATTGAAGCCGGCGTCATCACCGGCGCGCGCAAGAATTTCAAGCCGCGCAAGATCATCCTCGGTTTCGCTATCGGCACCAAGCGCCTGTTTGAGTTCGTCGACAACAACCCCATCTTCGAATTCCACCCCACCGCCTATACCAACGATCCCGAGCTGATCGCGCGCAACGACAATATGGTTGCCATCAACTCTGCCTTGCAGGTCGATCTGACCGGCCAGGTCTGTTCCGACTCGATCGGCAACCAGTTCTACTCGGGCATCGGGGGCCAGGTGGATTTTCTACGCGGCGCTTCCCGCTCCAAGGGAGGCAAGCCGATCATCGCCATCTCCTCAACCGCCAAGCAGGGAAGCATCTCGCGCATCGTGCCCATGCTCGATCCCGGTGCCGGCGTCGTGACCTCGCGCGGCCTGGTGCGCTACGTCGTCACCGAGTACGGCACCGCCTATCTGCACGGCAAATCGATTCGCGAGCGCGCCAAGGCGCTGATCGAGATTGCGCACCCCAACTTCCGTGAAGAGCTCTACAAGTACTGCGAAAAGACCAAGTGGCTGCAGAATCCGCATTTGGGGCAGACACTGGTTTCGAGATGAGGCGATATGTCAAGTCCCGCGCGCGGTAAGGTCACCATCGACACCGAAGAGTGCAAAGGATGCGGCTTGTGTGTGGTTGCCTGTCCGCCGCATTGCCTTAAACTCCTTCCCGAGCTGAATCATTACGGCATCCACCCGGCGAACTACACTGGCGAAGATTGCACCGGATGCTCCATTTGCTTCTACGTCTGTCCGGAACCGGGCGCGATCACGGTCTACCGGCTGCGCGCGCCCGCCAAGCCCGTCGCAACCGGGCAAGGAGCGGAACATGCGGCAGCTTTGTAAAGGCAACGTCGCAGTCATCAAGGGCGCGCTTCTCGCCGGATGCCGCCATTATTACGGCTATCCCATCACTCCGGCCAGCGAAGTCGCCGAGGCCGCCGCGCTTTATTTTCCCGAGGTCGGCGGCACCTTCGTTCAGGCGGAGAGCGAAACGGCCTCCATCAACATGGTCTATGGCGCCGCCGCCGCGGGCGAACGCGTCATGACTGCATCTTCCGGTCCCGGCCTGAGCCTGATGCAGGAAGGTATCTCCTACCTTGCCGGTGCTGAGCTGCCTTGCGTCATCGTGAATGTCATGCGCGGCGGCCCCGGCCTCGGCAACATCGCGCCGGAACAAGGCGACTATTTCGCCATGGTCAAAGGTGGAGGCCACGGCAACTATCGCAATCTCGTGCTGGCGCCTGCGTCGGTGCAAGAGATGGCCGACCTCACCATCCTCGCTTTCGAACTCGCCGACAAATACCGCAATCCCGCCATTGTGCTGGCTGATGGCTTCGTCGGCCAGATGATGGAGCCCCTTGACCTGCAATATCGCGAAGTCTCGGCTCCGCTCAAGCCTTGGGCAGTGAAGGGAACCGCGGGCACACGCAAGAACGTCGTCACCTCGATCGTTCTCGAGCCCGATGACCTCGAAGACCACCAGCGCCGCATGGAGGCAAAGTACATTCGCGCCCAGCAGTGTGAAGCGCGCTACGAAGAATATCTGACGGAAGACGCCGAACTGATCCTCGTCGGCTATGGCATCGTCTCGCGCGTGCTCCGCTCCGCCATCGATCGCGCCCGCCGCCAGGGAATCAAGGCCGGACTCTTCCGCCCAATCTCGCTGTGGCCGTTTCCATCGCAGGAACTCCAGGCGTTCACTGCGCGCGCAGGAAAGCTTCTGGTAGTCGAACTCAGCAACGGCCAGATGATCGAGGATGTGCGCCTCGCCCTGAACGGCCGCAAGCCCATCGGCTTCTACGGCCGAGTGGGCGGCAACGTGCCCACGGTCGAAGAAATTTTCGCCAAGATCGAAGAGCAGGTAGCAACTCCGGTCGAGACGAACGCTTAGAGATTGATGGAGCGCCGGACGCATTCGTCCGGGGCCCGAAAAAAGAACTGATCGTAGTTGAACCAAGCCGCGAAGCGGCGAAAGATTACAGCCCACGGCGCGAACCGTGGGAAGGAAGTCGAGAAAGAACAAGCCCCGAAAAGGGGCGAAAGACAGGCAGGGGGCGGGATATGGCGGATATCGAAGTCCTGGCAGAAGCGGCACCAAAAGCTCCAAAAGAACTGTCGCCCGACAATTACGAAGTCGTGCACTCCAAATCCGCCGCCTTCTATCCCGAATACGAACGCAAATCCGATCTCAAACACCAGACCCACTACTGCCCCGGATGCGGCCACGGTGTCGTACACAAACTCATCGCCGAGGCCATTGAAGACCTCAAACTGCTAGACCAGACCGTCATGGTGAGCCCCGTCGGCTGCTCCGTCTTTGCCTATTACTATTTCGACGTAGGCAATGTGCAGGTCGCGCACGGCCGCGCGCCGGCGGCTGCAACAGGCCTGAAGCGCTCGCTCCCCGGCAAGATTGTCATCGCCTACCAGGGCGATGGTGACTTGGCCGCCATCGGCACGGCGGAGATCGTCCATGCCGCCAACCGCGGAGAAAAGATCGCCGTCTTCTTCGTCAATAATGCAATCTATGGCATGACTGGCGGCCAGCTCGCTCCTACCACCCTTGTCGGCCAGCGCAGCACGACATCCCCCTGGGGACGCAGACCGGTAAACGAAGGCTTCCCGCTGCACATGTCGGAATTGCTCGCCACGCTTCAAGCGCCTGTCTATATCGAACGCGTCGCTCTCTCCGACAACAAGAACATCATGCGCGCCCGCCGCGCCGTGCGTCACGCTCTCGAATTGCAGCGCGACGGGGCAGGGTTTACGTTCGTCGAAATTCTTTCTCCCTGCCCGACCATCTGGGGAAAGGATCCCGTGGAGTCTCGCAAGTGGATCGCCGAGCAAATGATACCCAGCTTTCCATTGAACGTGTTTCGCGACAAGAAGATCGAGATTCCCAACAACAACCTGCCGCCGCATAAGACCGTCGAAGAAATCGTGACAGGCGAGCGCAAAGCCGCGGCTGAGGCGATGAGGCCACGCCGCAATCACCACTTCCGCGAGCTAGGCATCAAAGTCGCCGGATTCGGCGGACAGGGTGTTCTGCTGCTCGGGCAACTCCTCGCCGAGATGGGCATGCGTGAAGGCCTCGAAGTCAGCTGGCTGCCTTCTTACGGCCCGGAAATGCGCTCCGGCAGCGCCCACTGTCACGTCTGCCTGTCGAAGGATCGCATCGGCTCGCCGCTGCTCTCCCAGCCCGACGTCCTGATTGCGATGAACGAAATCTCCCTGCGCAAATTTGCGAATCAAGTTCCCCCGGGCGGCACTATCATCTACGGCGGTGCGAAACTCCCGGCCGATTTCGAGGCGCCCGCTTCACAAGTCGTCTGTATTCCGGCTTCAGAAATTGCGGATAAGCTCGGCTCCGCCAAGGTCTCCAACGTTGTCATGCTCGGCGCCCTGCTCGAAGAAACCGAGTGCCTCGCTCCGACGACCGCCTTGAATGTGCTGGAAGCGAAAGTCAAAAACACGGCGCTTCTCGAACTCGACCGAAAAGCCCTTGACGCCGGCCGCCAATACATCGACCACACGGTAGCCGTCGGCGCCGTAACCCAAGCCGACGGCTTCGCCCAGTAGCTTATGGAGCCGCAGACGCATTCGTCCGCGGCGCATGCCCTGGAGTGAGGCGTCATCCCGAACGCGCGCGTTTTTACCAGCGCGCGGAGGGATCTCCTAAACGTTAGCCCTTGGCAGTCCCCCCGGGGGGAATAGCAGATTCTTAAACAGACCTCTTTTGTGATCCCAATCACACCCGGCGGTGACACTCGCCATACCCCAGATCCGAAATTGGCGCGATCCTTAACCCAAGCTGTGGGAGGTGTCTATGGCGATCATCGAAGAACACAATGCTGCCGTTGCCGAAAGAGTCGTTCCTCTTCAGGTCAAGAATGTCCTGTTCGCCACCGATTTCTCCGCCACATCGGAAGCTGCCTTACCCTACGCGGCAGCCATCAGCCGGCACTTCGGCAGCACGCTGCACCTGGCGCATGTCCTCTCCGACACCGCTATCCTGATGATGACCGGCGGCGTCGACTATGTGAGCATGGGCACGCTCTATGATGACGCCCACGCCGAAGCCAAAGAAAAACTGGATGCATTGGCAGCGCGCCTCGAGGGCGTTCCGCAGCGCAACTACGTGCGCCACGGCGCGATCTGGAAAAATCTCGCCATCATCGTCGAGGAGAACAAGATCGACCTCATTGTCCTGGGGACGCACGGACGCACCGGCCTCGGCAAACTTCTGTTGGGCTCGGTCGCGGAAGATATCCTTCGCCATGCCCCGTGCCCAGTCCTGACCGTCGGACCCAACATCTCTGGACGTGACCGACTCCCGCTGCTTACCCAGAACACGCGCGATCTCGCGCCCCTCGATCTCGACCTCCGCCACATCGTTCTCGCCACCGATTTTGCGGCGCACGCGCCCGATCTGGCCCGTACCGCATGCTCGCTTGCTGCCGAGTTCCACGCCCGACTGACGCTGCTTCACGTCATCGAAGACTATAGCCACCTCGGCCGCCAGCCTGAGGAGATCATAGAAGCCCGTGCTCGCCTGCGCGCGCTCATTCCGGATGGCTGCACTCTGCAATCCGAGCCCGAAACGCTTCTTGAGTTCGGCCCCCCGCGGGAGGAGATTCTCAAAGTTGCTGCCGAGCGTGAGGCCGACCTGATCGTTCTGGGCGCACGCCCCAAAGAGGAAGTCGGAACCACGCACCTGCCTTGGTCCACGACTCATCATGTCGTCGCCTCGGCGCGCTGCCCCGTACTGACCCTTCGGGTGTGAGGGAATGAGGTTGCAAGGCGGCTAGGTTGCAAAGTTCTGAGGGTTGCAAAGCCCTCAACTGCATCCCCACGGATGGCGTCATTGATCTTTCGGTCTGCGGGCGAAAGCGCGGGGCGGCAATTTTGCCACCCCTTGCAACTCCCTCGCTGGCATCCCATCCCACAAAAGTCATAGAATCAGCCCACGGCTTCGCTCTATGACGGTCACCGCCAAGCCGCTTCAGCGCCTACGAATCACCCTTCGCGGAGCCGTGCAGGGGGTGGGGTTCCGGCCCTTCGCTTACCGCCTCGCCACGGAAATGTCTCTCACTGGCTGGGTCTTGAACTCATCCGCCGGCCTGATCATCGAAGTCGAAGGCTCCCCTGACGACCTCCGCCGCTTCGAAGATCGCCTCACCCGCGAGCGCCCGCAAGCCGCGGTCGTCTCCGCGTGCGAATCGTCTTTCGCCGCTCCGCAGGGTTCCGCTCAATTCGAAATCCTCGCCAGCGACACCGACTCCGGCAAAACCGTCAACGTTCTACCGGACCTTGCGACATGTGACCAGTGCCGCGAAGAATTATTCGATCCCGCCAACCGGCGCTTTCATTATCCCTTCACCAACTGCACCAACTGCGGACCGCGCTACACAATCGTCGTTGATATCCCCTACGATCGGCCCAACACCTCCATGCGCGGCTTCAGCCTCTGCCCTGCCTGCCGTAAAGAATACGAAGATCCCGCCAACCGGCGCTTCCACGCTCAGCCCAACGCCTGCCCACTCTGCGGACCAAAACTCGACAGCTCCATCGAAGATGCCGCCGAAGCATTGAGGCAAGGCAAGATCGTCGGTCTTAAAGGCATCGGCGGATTTCAACTCCTCGCTGATGCCCGCAATCGCGATGCCGTCGCGCGCCTCCGCCAGCGCAAGCGCCGGGAAGAAAAGCCATTCGCCCTGATGATGCCATCGCTGGAAATGGCCCGCCGCTACTGCGATATCTTCCTAGCCGAAGAAAACCTGCTCCAATCGCAGGCCGCGCCGATCGTCTTGTTGCAACCCCGGCCCGGCACCGATATCGCTCCCAACGTCGCGCACGGTTCGCCTTATCTCGGCGTCATGCTGCCGTATTCGCCACTGCATCACCTCCTTGTGCGCCAGTGCAATTTTCCCCTGATCGCCACCAGCGGTAACTGCAGCGACGAACCCATCGCCATCGCCAACGACGAGGCCCTCGCCCGCCTGCACGACATCGCCGACCACTTCCTCATGCATAACCGTCCGATCGTGCGCGCCTGCGACGATTCTGTCGTTCGTCTGACTCGCGGACGTGCCGGCGTCTTGCGACGCGCTCGCGGTTACGCCCCTCTCGGTGTTCATGTGAACCGGAACCTGTCACCCGTTCTCGCCGTCGGCGGACATTTGAAGAACACCGTCGCCATTGCCGTCGGCCAGAATGTCTTCCTGAGCCAGCACATCGGGGACCTCGACACCGTCGAAGCCCGTGTGGCTTTCGAACGCGCGACCGACGATCTTTGCCGCCTCTACAGCTTCAAGCCAGAAGCGATCGCCTGCGACCTCCATCCTGACTACGCCTCCACGCAGTGGGCCGAACGCAGCGGGTTGCCCCTCATTCGCGTGCAGCATCATCAGGCGCACGTCGCCGCTTGCGCCGCGGAAAATCATGTTGAAGGCGCGTATCTCGGCGTCTCCTGGGACGGCACCGGCTACGGCCTCGACGGCTCCATCTGGGGCGGCGAGTTCTTCTACGTCGACAGCGGACGCTTCGAGCGTATCGCCCATCTTCTGCCTTTCAGACTGCCCGGCGGCGACGCCGCCGTGCGCGAGGGATGGCGATCCGCAACCAGCGTGATGTTCGAGGCCTTTGGAGAGATCGCGGCCCTCAGCAACATGGGAACCACGGTTCCCGAAGCAGGAAAACCCCGATTGGATCGCTCTGGGGTTTGGACTATGTTGAAACGCGGTATCAACGTCGTGAGCACGACCAGCGTCGGCCGCCTGTTTGACGCCGTCGCCTTTTTGAGCGGCGTAGCTTGCGAGAGCCGCTTTGAGGGGCAGGCGGCGATGCTGCTGGAAAATGAAATTGGCCGGTTGCGCACCGATGAGGCGTATCCTTTAGCTGATGGCGACTGGAGAAGTCTGATTACCGCCGTGGTCGCGGACAAGCGCGACGGGGCCTCTGCTGGACTCATCGCCGCGCGCTTTCACAATGCGCTCGTCGAATGG
Source organism: Candidatus Solibacter sp. (assembly GCA_035501655.1). Lineage (GTDB taxonomy): Bacteria > Acidobacteriota > Terriglobia > Terriglobales > Acidobacteriaceae > Sulfotelmatobacter. The sequence continues at coordinate 355,580 of DATJVU010000039.1, read as the reverse complement.
ATTCTCGCAGTCGCCGCGCACTCAGGCCTGAAGCAGGTTGTGCTGAGTGGAGGAGTTTTCCAGAACCGCTACCTGACCGAACGGGCCGCAACTGCCCTCGAGTCGCGCGGATTCACCGTTTACACGCACCAGCAAGTGCCGCCCAACGATGGCGGCATCGCTCTCGGCCAGGCAGTAATAACGATGAGCAGGATGTAGCGCCAGCGCTACAAGTGGGAAGAATTGCGGAAAGAGCCCTGGAAGAGCGGCCCTTTAGGGCCGCGTTTGGCTCAGAGAAAGCTCGGCTTTAGCCGCTGAGGGAGCAACATCCATGTGTCTCGCTGTTCCCGGTCGCGTGGTTGAAATCTTCGATAATGGCGACGCCGCCTTCCGCCAGGCCAAGGTCGACTTCGGCGGCATTCGCAAAGACATCAACCTCGCCTACACTCCCGAAGCCGAAGTCGGCAAATATGTTCTCGTCCACGTCGGCTTTGCCATCAGCGTAATCGATGAGGCCGAAGCCAATCGAGTCTTCGAATATCTCGAACAGATGGGCGGATTGAAAGAGGAACTCGGTGAAATTCCTCAGTGAATATCGCGATCAAAAAGCCGCTGAGCAATTAGCGCAGGCTATCCACAAGCAGGTCACGCGCCCGTGGACCATCATGGAAATCTGCGGCGGCCAAACTCACATTATCGTCAAAAGCGGCCTCGAAGATCTCTTGCCGCATGAAATTACGCTGGTGCACGGTCCCGGCTGCCCGGTCTGCGTGACACCGATCAACCTGATCGACAACGCCGTGGCCATCGCGCAGCGTCCTGAAGTGATCTTCTGCTCGTTCGGCGATATGCTGCGCGTCCCCGGATCGACCAAGAGTCTCTTTGACGTGAAAGCCGAAGGCGCCGACGTGCGCATCGTCTACTCGCCGCTCGATGCGCTAAAACTCGCCAAACAAAATCCCGCGCGCCAGGTTGTCTTCTTTGCCGTCGGCTTCGAGACCACCGCTCCGGCCAACGCCATGGCCGCGTGGCAGGCAGATCATGATCACGTCGAGAATTTTTCTCTGCTCGTCTCGCACGTGCTCGTTCCGCCCGCGATGGAAGCCCTGCTCTCCTCGAAAAACTGCGTCGTCCAGGGATTTCTCGCCGCCGGCCACGTCTGCACCATCATGGGCTTCGAAGAATATTTCCCCATCGCCGAGCGTTACAACGTTCCAATCGTGGTCACCGGCTTCGAGCCGCTCGACATTCTCGAAGGCATTTTCATGACGGTCTCGCAATTGGAAGAAGGCCGCCATGAAGTCGAGAATCAATACGCGCGTGCCGTCAGAAGAGAAGGGAATCGTCCCGCGCAGAAAACCATTGCCGAAGTCTTTGAAGTCGTTCCGCGCCAATGGCGTGGCCTGGGCGAAATTCCGGCCAGCGGATTCCAACTCAGTGGCCGCTTCCAGAAATACGACGCAAACCGCCGCTATCCTTCCTCGACTGAACCGGCGCGCGAGTCGCCCGACTGCATCAGCGGATTGATTCTGCAAGGCATCAAGAAGCCGCACGAGTGCCCGGCCTTCGCCGTGAAATGCACGCCCGAAAATCCGCTGGGGGCGCCCATGGTATCGTCCGAGGGAGCCTGTGCCGCCTACTATCACTATGGCAGACGCCAAAACCATCCCGTTCAACCTGAACTGTCCGGTTCCGCGAGTCGCTGACGACCGCATCGTTCTCGCCCACGGCGGCGGCGGCAGGCTCACGCACCAGCTCATCGAAAAGATATTTCTGCCTGCGTTCTCGAACTCCATGCTGGAAGCCCGTCACGATGGCGCCGTCCTCGCCGTTAACGGATCGCGGCTAGCCTTCACCACTGACTCTTTCGTCGTTCGCCCGCTGATCTTTCCCGGAGGCAACATCGGAGACCTCGCCGTCAACGGCACGGTCAACGATCTCGCTATGTGCGGCGCGCGTCCTCTCTACCTGAGCGCAGGCTTCATCCTGGAAGAAGGCCTGGAGATGGAAACGCTGCGTACGGTGGTGCACTCGATGCAACAAGCCGCGGCCAATGCCAATATCAAGCTTGTCACTGGCGACACCAAAGTCGTCGACAAAGGCAAGGGCGACGGGATTTTCATCAACACATCTGGAATTGGAGTGATCGAAAGGATTGAGAGGATCGAGAAAAATGGGGTGCCCCACTTCTCGCTGCCGTTGCGAGACGTGGGAAGAAGCGCCCAGAACGCCGCCCCAACCATTGGCCCGCAATCTGTTCAACCCGGAGACGCCGTCCTCGTCAGCGGAGACCTCGGCCGCCACGGCATCGCCATCCTCTCCGTGCGCGAGGGACTGGAATTTGAATCCCCGATTCTCAGCGATTGCGCGAACGTCTGGCCCGCGGTGGAAGCCCTGCTCAACGCTGGAATCGAAATTCACTGCCTGCGCGATCTCACCCGCGGCGGCCTCGCCACCACGCTGAACGAAATCGCCGGCGACCGCAATGTCTGCATCAAGCTCGAAGAGGCTTTAATTCCCGTGCATGAAACGGTGCAGAGCGCCTGCGAAATCCTCGGCCTCGATCCACTCTACGTGGCCAACGAAGGCCGCTTCGCCGCGTTCGTTCCAGCCGCGCAAGCCGACGCGGCGCTCGAAGTCATGAGGAAAGTTCCAGTGTCGCAGGTCGCAGTCCGCGTGGGCTCAGTAGAAGAAAGTCCTGGGCGGATGGTAGTCCTGCAAAGCCGTATCGGCGGTAACCGCGTGGTCGACATGCTCAGCGGCGAGCAACTCCCAAGGATTTGCTAGATCAAGCGTTCCACGGATTGACCAACGCCAGGTCGCAACCTTCGAAATCGCCAGTATCTCGGGTGGCCAACGAAGCCCGGCGGCATCTTGCGATCGCGGCAATTTGACCGTCCGCGATTCCAATCGGGCGTCCCTGAGTACGGCGCGCTGCCACAATCGATCCAAAAATGCGAGCCGCTTGTTCATCGAACGCGAGAATTCTGCCGGCGAAATCTCTGGTGAATGTGATCTCGGCTTCTTGCAGCAAGCCGTCACGGCGCTTGCCCTGTGGGAGTAGTTCAATACCGAACAAGATCTCCGCCATGCTGATCGTGCTCATAAAGAGGTCGTCGCGCGGTTGCAACGACATCCAGTCCCGTACCGTGGGCGCGGGCCTTGCTTTCATCAATTCTGAAATGACATTTGTGTCGAGAATCGTCATCCTCAGAGTGTCCCGGCGCCGGTTATTCCTTCCAATCCTTCAACCATTCCGGGTCGCGCACGAATTCGCGGGGCAAGGGTTCGAGATCTACCCCGCCAAACCGGGCGAAGCGCCGATGGATCGACTCGGCAAGGTTAGCCCCGCTTTTCCGTGGAGCACTTTTGAGGGCAGTCTTCAGAATCTCGCGCGCCTCTTGTTCCATCGAGCGCCCATTCACGGCCGCCCGGACCTTAAGCTTGCGCTTCGTGCTCTCCTCGAGATTTCGGATAGTAATACTCGCCATGATTGCAATGATATCATTGCAATCAATGATGGCACAAGACAAAATTGCAGGAGCTTGAGAGGCTCAGCGCAGGCAGGAGGGGACGAACTGTTAAATGCCGTCGCGCCGGAGTCGAGTCTTCTCCCTTGCACGCTTCCAGCGGCCAATCCACTTGCGCGCCCACCGATAGTGGCTTGCGGTCTCCGCGCGGCAATAGTCACTAAGCGTCCACGTCGGCCCCATCCACTTGAACCGCCCCACGGTCACCAGGTCTCTATCGGAGGTGGCTTCGATGAGATCAATCATGCGCTGATGAAAAACCTCATAGTCGCGTATCACAGCTTGAAGAGAACGGCGCCGTTGTTCCTGATAAATCATCTCGTTGAAGCGTTTTAAGTCGGCCCAGGTCATCCCGGGCGCCGGTACGGCCGGAGTTTCGCCTCGCTGCTCGGCTTCATGCCACTTCAGGAGTCGCTCCTGCCAGCCCAAGACATGAGCCAGGATATCCTTCACAGACCATCCGCCGGGAGTCACGCCCGCCACAGTCATCTCTCGCGGTTTGATCTGCTTGAGCAGCGCGTTCAGCGCCTCCCGCTCCGTGTTGATTTCTTGTAACAGTGCTTGTCTGCCGAGGCGTTTGCCCATGGAACTCTCCCGCTTTGCTCCGATGATGCAATTTGCAATACAGCACAATCGCATTGATACCATTGCAATAATTGACGGCATACCGCGCGGCTGTGACCCCAATCACCGCCGCCCGTGAGAATTATCACTGCCGCCTTGACGGCAAGGGAGACAATAAGGAACGGAATTATCTTCAAGTTTTACCCTACGGAGGTAGGACCATGTCCGTCTTAACCCACCCTGGAGTCAAGGCTCCCGGGGACTACATTGAATCCGTGTTGATCAGTGTGAAAGCAAAGAACCCCGCCGAGCCCGAGTTCCACCAGGCCGTGGCGGAAGTGTTTGACTCTCTCCGCCTGGTTTTGGCAAAGCATCCCGAGTATCAGTCTGCGCGCCTGCTCGAAAGAATCGTTGAGCCCGAGCGCGTCATCATGTTCCGTGTTCCTTGGGTCGACGATCAAGGCAACGTGCAAGTCAACCGCGGTTTCCGCATCGAGATGAATTCGGCCATCGGTCCTTACAAGGGCGGACTGCGCTTCCATCCCAGCGTGAATCTCGGCATCCTGAAGTTCCTGGCATTCGAACAGGTCTTCAAGAATTCGCTCACCACGCTGCCCATGGGCGGCGGCAAGGGCGGCAGCGATTTCGATCCCAAGGGCAAGAGCGACAACGAAGTCATGCGCTTCTGCCAGAGCTTCATGACCGAACTGCAGCGCCACATCGGCCCCGACACTGACGTTCCGGCCGGCGACATCGGCGTGGGCGGCCGCGAAATCGGCTTCCTCTTCGGCCAATACAAGCGGCTGCGCAATGAATTCACCGGCGTCCTCACCGGCAAGGGCCTGGGCTGGGGCGGATCGCTGATTCGTCCGGAAGCCACCGGCTATGGCTGCGTGTATTTCGCCAACGAAATGCTAAAGACGCGCAAGGAAACGCTTGAAGGCAAGCTGTGCCTAGTTTCCGGCAGCGGCAACGTCTCGCAGTACACCCTCGAGAAACTGCTCGACTTCGGCGCCAAGCCGGTCACGGTGTCCGATTCGAACGGCGTCATCTACGATCCCGATGGCATCGACCGCGAGAAGTTGGCGTGGGTCATCGAACTGAAGAACGTGAAGCGTGGCCGCATCCGTGACTATGCCGATCAGTTCAAGAGAGCGATCTTCATGCCGACCGACATTAAGCTCGACCACAACCCGCTGTGGAACGTGAAGGCCGATTGCGCCTTCCCGAGCGCCACGCAAAACGAAATCACCGCGAAAGATGCGGCGAATCTGATCAAGAACGGATGCACGCTGGTAGCCGAGGGCGCGAACATGCCGTCCACGCTCGAAGCGACCAAGATGTTCCTCGACGCGAAAGTGCTGTATGGTCCAGCCAAAGCCGCCAACGCCGGTGGCGTTGCGACCTCTGGCCTAGAGATGGCGCAGAACAGCGCCCGCCTGAGCTGGACGCGCGAAGAAGTCGACGATCGTCTGCACAAAATCATGATCGCCATTCACCAGAACTGCTACGAAACGGCCGAGAAGTACGGCACGCCCGGCAATCTGGTCAACGGCGCCAACATCGGCGGCTTCGTGAAAGTCGCCAACGCCATGCTGGACCAGGGCCTGGTGTAGATGATCATGAAGGGACAGCCACCCTCGGTTGTCCAGCCGGGCGAAGTCCGGCGGTTGCATGAAGTGGAGATGAATCGGGTGCCCCAGGTCTCGCCGATTTTGCGAGACCTGGGATATTCGAAATCTAGTTGAAAACCACGGTCCCCGATCTGCCGGTCCTTGCGGCAAAATCCGAGGTTTTGACTAGTCAATCAAAGAAATCTGAGAGTTGAATTCCATCGAAGGGAAATTCGACGCGGAGGTATGATGTCCCCTACCTCGATTCTGCCAAATCTCGCAACACCGGCCCGCCATCATCGCGTACTTGTGATGGTCACAGTTGGCTCGGTCTGAGCGGCCTGTCGCACAAAGACAAAATCCAGCAAAGTATCAGTGGCGCGCAAATCGGAGTTGTTGCCGATCTGGACCGCCGATGCATGCGCGTCTCCCTGGGCCAAGGGCAGCGGAGGCGAAGTGCTGACTAGCTGGCCGAAATCATCGAGCACCGAGGCTTGTTGGCTACTCTGCGTTTCGTCGACGATGGTGCGCAGCCGGTAAGACTGGCCGTAGTTGAAAGTGGTCCGCAGGGGAACGAATGCACCGTTCGAGATGATGCCCGAGTCGGCGGTCGGATCATCCGCGTGGGTCGAGGGAACTTCCCAGTCAACCAGATTCGCGGTCGCTCCCGAGAATGAGCCCTGCAGAATGACCGAAAACTGGCTTCCCGTGGGCGTGGGATTGGAAAGAAAACGACATTCCAGAGAATATCGAGTTGCGCTCAGCGTCAGCGGGTGGGTAGCGAGTCCGGCAGCGAGCTGGCTGAGTACGTGAATCGAACTGGTGGGAACCTTCACCGGCGGTGTCACGGTCAACGTCAGCGCCTTGATGTCCGGTTCGCGCAGATTGTGGGAGTCGGCATAGTACACCACGTACACCTGCCCGTTGGGCAGCAGGATCGGCCAGGAGTAGCCACCATCGATTTGCTCGCCGGTATAAGTGTCCAGAACCACGCCGTAACTAAACGTCTGCCCGCCGTCATAAGAAACGTAAGCCACCAGTTGACGCGGATACCCGATCGTGTTCGAAGGCAGAACTCCCGGAATGGCAGTCGTGGCCCGTCCCATAAGAATCAGAGCTGTTCCCACTTGGATCATCTCGGGAGCCTGCAGCACACCGACCTGGGAGGTGTAGGAAATCAGCGGGCCCCAAGTAAGTCCCAAATCAAACGAATAGCGCCCGAAAGTATCCAGGCCGTCGTCGGTACGCATCATGGCGAACACCGTGCCGGGAGCAGTCTGGGCGAGAGCGGTCTCACTGAGCCCGGGATCGCCGCTCTGGCGAAGTTCAGAGAGCTTCGTCCAGGTGAAGCCGTCATCTATCGACGACCATGCTGTCGGCGCCGAGCCCGTACCGCTCGTGTCATTCCCGTAACCCGCGCCGTACATGATGGATCCAACATCCAGAAGAGGATCCATCACCACAGTGTTGGAGACGGGATTATCGAAGAATGTGAATGTTCCCCAAGTCAGTCCGTTGTCGGTGGAGCGCCCGTACGCCGCCCCGGCATCGCCGCTTTGGCTTAGCTTGCCGAATGTGATCACCAAATCGCCGAGCGGTGTGCGCGCCAGCCCCGGATCGGGCACCGAGGTATCGTCGAGAACCACTTCCGGAGTCCAGGTGGTCCCAAGGTCCGAGCTTCGCCTCAGAATCACCAGCGGACTATTCACGTGATTAGGGCCCTTTTTGTACGACAGCACCAGGTCACCATTGCTAGCCTGGGCCAGACCGGGGAAGGCGTTATACATGGAATCGCTCTCGATCACATTGCGACTGCCGACAGTGAGCGGCCCTTCGACAACTGTATTGGTTACGCTCAGGTTCGTTGCCTGCCAGTTGAGCACGTCGCTTACATCGCTGAAAAACGGGAAGACTGAGTAGCCGTTGGATGCGGAGGGGGAGCATCCGGCGATCGAGCCTGCGGTGAGAAGAAGCTCTCCCGACCCCTGCGCAGCCAGACTGGGCAGCTTGACCCAGAGCAGAGCTTTCCCGGCCGCAGGATCGTAGGATTCGAGCCAGTCCGACATGGGCTGCTGCGTCGTGGCATCCCAGACAGCCAGGTCGGATCCATTCATCAAGGGGACGGAGAAATCGAAGTTGGTCTCATTCAGTGAAACGGCGATGGGGTAGTCCTGCAAATTCTCTTGTCCGGTATTTTCTACGGTCAGCGATTTCACTTCGGGAGCACGGGCCGGGTTGCACCCCAGCCCAGAATTCCCCGTGGACAAGCCACAGGACGCCAGAGAAAAAATCGAGACCAGAATGAGCACGCAGGCCGCGATATTCCTTTGCGTCGAGCAACAGCAGGGATCGGCATCGTTGCGCAGTGCTTCGGTGGTTCTCATCGCCGGTATTGACGCGGTCACTATCAACGTCACAAGGACCAAGGTGCAGTTTGCCTGCCAGAGAAGCCGCAATCAAGCATACAGACGGTCGCGTTCCGAAGTGGGTCGATCCCGGGTCCCGCAGACTCGATTTCTGAAGTTTTCCTGGAGAGGCGGCCGCCTTTGCCCGGCTAGGCAGGCACGGAATCAGCGCTATCTATTCCCAGCGCGAAGTCTGTTGGGACAGGGTTGCCGCTCTTTGACCCCGAATCCTCAAAAAGTCAGCCGACGTACAACCTCAGCGATCATTGCATCGCCAACGGTGCACTACGCCGCAAACCATTGATACATGGCAGTTTGCGACCATCAAGTTCTGTGTAATAAAAATCTTGTAACTAGTTGACAATACGATAGTTGTATATTGTCAGTAAATCGATTTAGCTTGCCGCCAGAGGCAGCCTGAAGCGGGTCGACCTCTGGGTTCATCGCGTCGCTGATTACGCCTCTGTGCTCCACCAAACGCGCGCGCCGGGCACTTCTGCGAGGAGCTTCTTCAACGTTGTCATTCGAGGGAAGCGAAGAACCCAAGCAGTTCGCCGGAGGCAGCAAAGCTGCAGAAGTCCTTCGCGGCAAATGCGCCGCTCCGGATGACCGTACTGACAATTGCAGTCACTTTCCTGGGGTCGAGCCCGCACCCTCGTTGGCCTGCCGGCCGAAGCCATAACCCTCTTCCATCGCGCGGCGGAACTTCTCCCGCTCTTCGGGGCTCATGTTCTTGCAACGTCCGCGAAAGCTGCGCCCGCGCGGGCCGCGGGGAGCACCGTGCCCCAGCCCACCGAACAGAATGCGGCACAAGGCCAGCAACCCCAGCGCCTGCCAGAAACCGAGCGTGCGCCAGCCGAACAGCGGCGGCAGCAGCCAGTTCCACAGGTGCATCACCACTTCGCCGCCGATAAAGAGAAACAGCGGAATCGCCAAAATCGCCAGTGGCGCTATCCAATACCATTTCCATCTCATGTTCTATTCCTCGATTCTAGGAGTGTTGTCTGCAATCCAGAGGGCTGCCGCAGCACGAGATCCTTCGCTCTTTCTGAAAAACGGCTACGCTCAGGATGACGCCGTCTCTGCAGTGCAAGCGCACTCCCACTCATTTCAGAAACTCGTCTCATTTCGTCAACTCGTCGTACACGCGCTGCAGGCGCTCACGTAGATGCAGCACCGCATACCGCTTGCGCGCCAGCAGGGTGTTGATGCCCACACCAGTCGCGGCAGAGATCTCTTTAAAGCTTCGGCCTTCAAACTCGTGCGCGACGAACACCTCGTACTGCTCCTCGGGCAGTTCTCCGAATGCCGCTTCCAGTTCATCAAGCAGGACGGCGCGGGCGTATTGCGCCTCCGGCCCTGCATCGGGCGAAGGCAGCAGGTCTTCGAAGTCGGCGAACTCGCCTGCCTCATCGACCGCCACGAGATCGCCGAATCTCTCCGGCTCTTTCTTGCGAAACAAGTCGGTGATGCGATTTCGCGCCACCTGAAACAACCAACCGGTGACGTGCTCGATCGGCATCAGCAGCCGGTTGGCTTCGACCAGGCGATAGAGCACGTCCTGCAGAATGTCCTCGGCGTCGCCGGGATCGGGCACACGGCGTCGAATGAAGTTCAGCAAGCGCGAACGCTCGCGCTTTGCCACCTCCGAGATGCGCTGGTCCTGTTCGAGTGCCATCTGCTCCGGTGCCATGGACGTCAGTGCCATGTACGTCGGACTCGCCGCGTCGTTCATCCACCTATGTAGACGAATGATGGGGTGGGGATATTGTAGGAGGTAGGGGAGCGCGTTCCGAAAGGGACGACTGGCAATAGCTCGGCCTTTCGAAGGCCGGGGAGTGTGCTGAGCTCGGGAACCGGTCCGGGAGGGACCGTTGAAACGGCACCCGTGAGTTTTTAACTCGCGCCTTCAGCACGGTCGGCCTTGTTGCGGCCGGTCTACGCACGATTTGCCGTTACCGTCGAGCTGCGCTCGACCGGACAGCCGGGGGGCGGCTGTTACTACATGTGTTCTCTTCGCGAGTATGATTAGCTGTTAACTTTGCTTATGTCTCTGCCGCGGATTGCCGGGCCAATCGTTCCTGCTTCACAACTCGACGCCGAGGAACGCTTCGAAGGCTTCGAGAACCTGATGCCGTTTCGCGTGCAGAACATTCTTCTGGTGTCGAGCCTTTATGACTCATTCATCCTGCGCGAAGATGGCCGCCTCAACGAACTGCTGATCGACGAATCACTCGAGCTGAGCCTCCGCCAGATTCCTTCGATCACCCATGTCTCCAGTTGCGCAGAGGCGCTGGAACTGGCGAAGGCGAATCCGCAGTTCAACCTGATTGTTACCAATCTCAATGTGGGCGATACCAGTGCCGCCGATCTCGCCCGCGAGGTCCGCCGCGCCGGACTCGACGTGCCCGTGGTCATGCTCGGTTACGACTACCGGGAGATCAAAAATTTCGTCGCGCGCCGCCCGGTCACCGACCTCGATGGCGTATTCCTCTGGCAGGGAACTGCCCGCATCCTCATCGCGATCGTCAAGTACATCGAAGACAAGCGAAATGTGCTGCACGACACGCGCGCCATGGGCGTGCCGCTGCTGCTCGTGGTCGAAGACAATATCCGCTACTACTCGTCGTTCCTTCCGGTTATCTATACCGAGCTGATCAAGCAGTCGCGGCGTGTGATTCAGGAAGGCATCAATGCGGCCCACAAACTGGTGCGCATGCAGGCTCGGCCCAAGATTCTGCTGGCTTCGAATTTCGAAGCTGCCGCGCAGCTTGCGCAGGAGTATCGCGACTACATCTTCGGCCTCGTGTCGGATGTCGAGTTTCCGTGGGAAGGCAAGCTCAATGCGGAGGCGGGCTTCGAGCTGGCGCGCCTGGTGAAGAGTCTTGCGCCCGATGTGCCCGTCGTGCTGCAGACCAGCCGCACTGAATTTCGCCCGCGCGCCAACGCCGAAGGCTATTCGTTTTTGCGCAAGCGCTCGCCCACTCTGTTGAAAGATTTGCGTCGCATCCTCACCGACCAGATGGGCTTTGGGGATTTTGTGTTCCGAATGCCCGACCAGCGTGAGGTGGGACGCGCCAAGGATCTGAACGAACTTGAGGAAGCTCTGCAGACCCTGCCCGCCGACAGCCTGATGTACCACGCGCAGCGCAATCACTTTTCGCATTGGCTAATGGCGCGCACCGAGTTTGCCTTGGCGGCAAAGCTGCGCCCGCGCAAGGTTTCGGACTTCAACGGGCCCGAGCATCTGCGCCGCGATCTGATCGCCTCGATCAACGATTACCGCCGCGAGCAGAATGAAGTTCTCATCGGGGACTTCAAGGCCAACACATTCAAGGTGCAGCAGTCGAGTTTCCTGCGCATCGGCTCAGGTTCGCTCGGCGGCAAGGCGCGGGGACTCGCTTTCGTGCGTCACCTGCTGCGCACGCGTCGCCTGACGCGCCGCTTTCCCGGAGTGCGCATCGCGGTTCCGCCGGTGGTTGTGCTGGCGACGGACATGTTCGACCAGTTCCTCACCGAAAATAATCTCAGCGACTTCGCGCTGCACTGCGACGACGATAGCGAAATCGTGCAGCGCTTTCTCGATTGCCCCCTGCCGACCGCGCTCACGGAAAATCTCAAGGCGTTTCTGGAAGAGGTGCACTATCCGCTGGCCGTGCGTTCATCGAGTCTGCTCGAGGATTCGCAGTATCAGCCGTTCACCGGCGTCTACGAGACTTTCATGCTGGGCAACCAGCAGGCCAGCCCCGAGGCGCGGCTCGAGGAACTGAGCGAGGCGATCAAGCGCGTGTACGCCTCAACCTTTAGCCAGCACGCCAAGACTTACGTCCGCGCCACGCCCTACCGGCTGGAAGAGGAAAAGATGGCGGTGATTCTGCAGCAAGTCGTCGGTACTCTGCACGGATCGCGCTTCTATCCTGATGTCTCCGGCGTTGTGCGATCGCACAATTTTTATCCGGTCGCGCCCATGAGCTTCGCCGACGGCATCGCCGCAGTCGCGCTCGGCCTGGGACGCACCGTGGTCGATGGCGGCAAGTGCCTGAGTTTTTGCCCGCGCTATCCGCAGAATCTTCTGCAGTTCTCCTGCGTGGAAGACATTCTGGCAAACACGCAGACGGAGTTCTGCGCGCTCGACCTCGACGCTGAACCCGATGACGGGGGCTCCGGCCGCCTGCGCGAAGCGCACTTCGGCCTGGACGTAGCGGAACTCGACTCCACGCTGGGGGCGGTCGCCTCCACGTATTCCGCCGACAATCATGCCGTCTACGATGGCTTGAGCCGCCCCGGAGCCCGCGTGGTGACGTTTGCTCCGATGCTGAAGCATGGCTTGTTTCCGCTGGCGCCGATTGTCGAATTGCTCGTTCGCGCCGGCGAGGAGGCGCTGGGCAATCCGGTCGAGATCGAATTCGCCGTGCGCCTGCCGCGCGGCGAAGAGCCCGCCGAATTCGGCTTTCTGCAGATTCGCCCGCTCACGCTCGCTCGCGATCATCAGGACCTCATTATCGCGGACGTGGATCCCGCGCAACTCATCGTGCAATGCTCGAAAGTTCTGGGCAACGGGCGCATCGACAATCTGCAGGACATCGTCGTGGTCGATTCGCACCGCTTCGAGCGCAGCCGCAGTCAGGAAGTCGCCCGGGCCGTGGCCCATTTCAACGCCACGTTAAGCGCGGAAAATCGCCCCTACCTGCTCGTCGGCGTGGGCCGCTGGGGATCCAACGATCCCTGGCTGGGTATTCCCGTGGAGTGGGATGAAATTTCCGGAGCGCGCGCCATCGTCGAGGCCGGCTTCCACGATTTCCGTGTCACGCCCTCGCAGGGCAGCCATTTCTTTCAGAACCTGACCGCGTTCCAGGTCGGATATCTCACGGTGAATCCTGATGCCGGGGAGGGCTTGGTCGACTGGGCGTGGCTGGCCGTTCAACCAGCTGTTGCGGAGGAAGGATGCGTCCGGCATCTGCAATTTGCCAAGCCGCTTCGCGTTGTGATGAACAGCAGGACCGGGCAGGGAGTAATCTTTAAACCGGAAGGGAATTAGTCTGCCCCTGCGAGGTCAATGCAGGTGTCCAATGGTATACGAGTGGTTTCTACTGCTTTTGCACGAGTTCTGGCATTCTTGTCCACTCGGATAGTCAGGGTGAGTCGGTTGCCTGAACGACACATCGGCATCTCCTTTGGAATCCGTCATCAACCGTAAATCCTGGAATACTCTCACCTTGCAGGCTCAAGCATCCGCACACGACTATGTGACCCAGATCACAGCCTAGCGAACGTGACTCCTAACACAATCAAGTGGTAGGCATTCATGCATCCTGCGGAGCGCCTGTGTTCAAAATCATCCATGCTGCGTTCCTTGCCCCGGGCATCAAGCGCTTTGTCCTGGAAGCCCCCCGGATTGCGCGCAAACAGAAGCCGGGACAGTTCGTCATTCTGCGCATTTACGAAGAAGGCGAGCGCATTCCGGTCACCATCGAGAACTCCGATCCCGGGCGCGGCACCATCAGCATCGTGGTGCAATCGGTCGGGAAGACGACTCACCTGCTGAACTCATTCAACTCGGGCGACGAGATTCTGGATGTCGTGGGCCCGCTGGGGAAGCCCTCCGAGATCGCAAACTACGGCACGGTTGTGGTCGTCGGCGGAGGAGTGGGGGCCGCGATGGCCTATCCTACGGCCGCGGCGCTCAAGCGGGCAGGCAACCACGTGATCTCGATCGTAGGGGCGCGCACGAAAGAACTGGTGATTCTGGAATCCGAGATGCGTGCGGTCAGCGACGCCCTGCTCATCACCACCGACGACGGCAGCTATGCCGACAAGGGGTTTGTCACCGACAAGCTGCGGCAGTTAATCGACAACGGCGTCCGCATCGACCTGGTCGTGGCTGTGGGCCCGATCGTCATGATGAAAGCCGTCTCCGGAATGACCCGCAAGGAGAACATTCACACGGTCGTCAGCCTCAACCCCATCATGATCGATGGCACCGGCATGTGCGGCGGCTGTCGTGTGTTGATTGACGGCAAGAGCCAGTTCGCCTGCGTGGACGGTCCCGAGTTCGACGCGCACAAGGTCGATTTCTCCGTGCTGGTGCAGCGCAACTCGATGTATCGCGATGCCGAGCAGCGTTCCATGGCGGAATTCCAGAGAGTGCGGGAAGACGAAGCATCCAGGCGGGAAGGGGAGCACGCCTGCGTTACCGCCTCGGCCGGGCGTGAAGGAGATCAAGGTCAAGGAGATCAACGATGAGCACGGCCGTGAAGAAGTCGTTCAACCCCTTGCCCCTGAGGGAACGCATCAAGGTTCCGCGTCAGCTAATGCCCGAGCAGGCGGCCGAGGCCCGGGCGCACAACTTCGACGAGGTGAACCTCGGCTATAGTCCCGAACTCGCCCAGCAGGAAGCGATCCGTTGTCTCGAATGCGCCAAGCCCACATGTACCGTTAATTGCCCTGTAGGCGTGAAGGTGAAAGAGTTCGTCGAACTGATTGTGGTCGGCGATTTTCTGGGCGCCGCCGCGAAGATTCGCGAAGACAACGTGTTACCGGCCATCACCGGGCGGGTTTGCCCACAGGAAGACCACTGCGAGGGAAAGTGCCTGTTGGCGAAGAAGGTGAAGCCGCTGGGGATCGGCTATCTGGAACGCTTTGTTGCCGACTACGAGCAGCGCATGGGAACGCACGTGTTGCCCAACGTTGCGCCCACGGGGAAGAAAGTGGCAGTGGTGGGCAGCGGGCCCTCGGGTTTGACGGTGGCCGGCGACCTGATCCAGAAGGGCCACAAGGTGCGCGTGTTTGAAGCTCTGCATGAACTGGGCGGCGTACTGGTTTATGGCATCCCTGAATTTCGCTTGCCCAAGCAGATCATCCGCGAGCAAGTGGATTACATGCGCGAAATGGGGGTCGAGTTCGAGACTGATGTAGTTGTCGGCCGGACGGTCAGTATTGACGAACTCCTGCAGGAAGAAGGCTACGACGCGGTTTACATCGGCACCGGCGCCGGATTGCCGCAGTTCATGAACGTTCCCGGGGAGCATCTCAACGGCGTATATTCTGCCAACGAATTTCTCACCCGCATCAACCTGATGAAGGCGTACAAGTTTCCGGTGTATGACGAACCCATGCTCGATCTGCATGGGAAGGATGTGGCCGTGATTGGCGGAGGCAACACCGCGCTCGACGCCATCCGCTCGGCGTTGCGCCTCGGCGCACGCAAGGCCTATGTGATTTACCGCCGCAGCGACGCAGAGATGCCCGCACGCGCGGAAGAAGTACATCATGCGCGGCAGGAAGGGATCGACTTCCAGATGCTGACCGCACCTGTGGAGTTCCTATCCGACGGCAACGGATGGCTGACGGCGGCGCGCTGTGTGCGCATGGAACTGGGCGAGCCCGATGCTTCCGGCCGAAGGCGTCCGGTGCCGATGCAAGGTTCGGAATTCGACCTGCCGCTGTCCGTGGCGGTCATCGCCATCGGAACCAGCGCCAACCCAATTGTGCAGAGCACGACTCCTGGCCTGGGAACCAACAAGCGCGGGTATATTCAGGCCAGCGACGAAACCCAGCGCACCACACGCAAAGGCGTGTTCGCGGGAGGCGATATCGTTACGGGGAGCGCAACGGTGATCCTGGCGATGGGCGCCGGCCGGCGCGCCGCCAAGTCTATCCACGACTATTTGACAACCGGAGAGTGGTGAGAAGAGCGACGGGACAAGCACCGACACTAGCCAAAGGTCACCTCAAGAAACGCGTCTGCCCTGGAGAATGGCGCCGCGAGGCGCGCTAACAGATACTTGCGGAGGATGGTTTGGCGTGCACGCTTGAAATCCTCGGGCGGCAATAGACGGGCTGTGGCGTTGAAGTCGGGTCCGGTGACTTTGCCGCGAATGGTGCAGGGTGCGACGCGAACCTGGGGGTTGTTCCGCACGCGCTTGGTCTTCCACATATCGCTGCGGGTCATGACGTAGAGCTTGCCGTTCTCCTCGCCAAACCACACCGGCGTCGCGACGCCAGTACCATCCTTCTTGAAGGTCGTCAGGGAAATGTATTTCTGGCCTTGCAGACCAACTGGGATCATGTGCGATTCGTCCTCCCAATACTGGATGGATGACGATATAGGAGGCCACGTTGCGGAAAATCGTTTTCCTTGGCGTCGCTGGTTCGCCGCCGGCCTGGCCCGATTGCTCCTCTCCCTTCATCTGTGTTACAAGCCTGAACATGCGTAAATGGATGCGCGAGCGCTTACAGCGCCGCAAGAAGAAAACCACAGAACCGGCGACCCAGGCAGCGCCGCCGCTGCAGCCGGCCTATTTTGACGTCGACCAGGCGGCCGATCAGAGTCCGGCTGCCGAGAGCGCCGAAGCGGAAGCGACCACAGCTTCTGAAGCCGAAGTCGAAGTCCAACCTGAATCCACGAAAGCTACGGCGGAGCAACATGCGAGTCAGCCGCGCGGGCGTGCCTCCAGTGGAGGCGGGACGCGTGGGCGCGGACGTCGCCGCGGCGGACGTGGCCGAGGCGGACGAGGACGGGAACGGGCAGTGGCCGAAGCGTTTACTCCGGCCGCGCATAAGGGCACTATTCCAGAGATGCCTGCCGCAGAAGCGGACGCGGGCGCAGTCGACACAGCTGAGCCTGAGTTGGAGCCGGCCAGCGAACCGGTCGAGGCAACGCCGACAGCCGCCGCAACTCCGCCAGCGGTTCCGGCTGCGGTGGCGGCGGCTCCGCCGCGGCCCCCGAAGGGAATCGTGGTGCTGGCCATCGGGCTGCCAGGATCCGGAAAGAGTACATGGTTCAAGCGCCACAATGTCGTGCCTCTTTCGAGCGATATGGTGCGCGCCGTGCTGTTCGACGATGTGCGGGAACAGCGCTTTCAGGATCTGGTCTTTTCCAATTTGCGCTCGATGCTGAAGGCGCGCCTGATCGCCAAGCGTCCTATGAATTATGTGGATGCGACGAATCTCACGCCGCAGGAGCGCCACCACTGGATCAAGCTGGCCAAGGATTACAATTACGAGGTTCACGCAGTCTTTTTCGATGTACCGCTGGACGTCTGCATTGAGCGGCACCAGCGCCGCGACCGCGTCGTGCCTGAAGACGTGATGCGCCGCATGGCATCCAAACTCAAGCCGCCATCCTTTTCAGAGGGCTTCGCCAAGATCACCGTAGTGCGCGTGAAGAAGAAAGACGTAATAGAAGACGCATAAGAACTAAGGAAGCATGGCGCCGGCACATCAGACACCTGAGGAAGCCGCACGCGCTATGGAGCTGTGAGCAGAGCGCCCTCCGGTTTCCTGTGAGGTGAGGCGAAACTGCCCGACCTGTTTTTGAATGTCGCCGGCCAGGCGCGCGAGATCTTCCATGGCCTTGGTAGCTTCGACGGCACCGTTGGCAGTTGAGGCAGCGAGGTCGGCAATGCGCTCACTGCTCCGTTTCACGTTGTCGGCAGAGCTGGACTGTTGCGAAGCGGCTAGAGCGATATGCGTGACCATCTCTCCTACCCGGTCCGCGTAGTTGATAATTTCTTTCAGCGCCGATCCGGCCTCGCGCGTGGCCGTAACGCCTAACTCCACTTCTTTTGAGCCGTCCTGCATCGCACTTACCGCGAGTCGTGTGCCTTCCTGCACGCCAGTGATCATCTGGGTGATTTCCTTGGTAGCCCCGGTGGTGCGCTCGGCCAGCTTGCGGACCTCATCGGCCACGACCGCGAAACCGCGGCCCTGATCTCCGGCGCGGGCGGCCTCGATCGCCGCGTTGAGCGCCAGCAGATTGGTCTGGTCGGCGATCTCGTCGATTACGCCGATGATGCGGCCAATCTGCTCGGACTGCTTGCCGAGAAACTCGATCTTTTGCGCTGCGGAAGTGGTGGACTCGGCGATGGAGCGCATCCGCGCCAGCGTTTCGTCGACCACGCGGCCTCCACGGCGAGCCGAGTCGGATGCCTTCTGCGCCGTCTCCGAGGCGCTGCTGGAAGTATCCGTCACCTGCTGAACCGCCGAGTTCATCTCCTGCATCGAGACTGCAACCTGCTGAGTTTGATCCTTCTGCTGGTTCGCGCTTTCACTCTGCTGCCGGGACGTGACGGAGATCTCCTCGCCCGCGGCAGCAAGATTCTGAACGTTGTCGGCGACCACGACCAGAAGGGATTGCAACCGGTCCATGAAAGTGTTGAACCAGCGCGCCAACTCGGCGACCTCGCGATCCGGGGGAACATCCAGCCGCTTGGTGAGGTCGCCATCACCCTGAGCGACATCCTGCATGCACTCGACTACGCGATTCAGTGGACGAAACAGGCGCTGGTAAGCACGGACGGCGGCGGCACTCATCACGGCAAGCAGAAGAGCCATCAGGAGAAGAGCCTTCAGCGCATTGGCGCGCCAGATGGCGTCGACGTCGTCGATGTAGATTCCTGTTCCAATCACCCAGCCCCAGGGGGCGAAACCTTTCACGAATGAGAGCTTGGGCACGGGTTGAGCTGAGCCGGGGCGAGGCCACTCATAGGCGACGAAGCCCTGGCCATTGCGGCGGACGGCCTCAGCCATCTCGACGAAAAGCGCCTTGCCGTTTGGATCCCGTAAGGTACTAAGCTCGGTGCCATCCAGGGTCGGCTTCGTCGGATGCATCACCATGGAGGGGCGAAGATCGTTGATCCAGAAATAATTGTCGCCCTGATAACGCATGCTCTTGAGCAGTTGCATGGCCTGCTTCTGTGCTTCTGTCTGAGGCAATCCATTCTGTTGCAATTGGTAGCGGTCGGCCACTACCGAGTGCGCTGTCTCCACCAAGCTCTTTAGCTTTTCCTGCTTTTCACTCAGGATTCGCGAGCGCTCGGTACTGAGCCAAAATGTGGCAAAAGCCAACAGGCCAAGAATGGCGAGAGCGATCACGGCACAAAATCTGGTCTTCAGGCTCATCGTTGGAATACGCAGCTCTTCGCATTCCTCATCGGCAGCCGTGCCGAAACCTTGAGCCGAATCGGCGCCGGCGGCAGTCAGGCTGCATCACCTCACGTGTGTTTCGAAGCGATCCGGCGAGACGCTCGACATCAGAGCTTCAACGAATCGAGCGGCGGCAGAGTGCGATCCTTGTCTTCACCGTCAGGGATCGTATGTGTAATCGTCTGGCGGTTCGTGCTGTGAATAAGGTCTTCGATCTCCTCCGGACGCATTGGCATTCCCGCAAATGCTCCCAGCAGTAGCGGCAAACACAAAAAAAGCATGCGAAACCGGCGCTTGATGGACACTGTGCCCTCCCGGCGGTGAAAGCGGCAGCGCGAACTTGTGCTGCCGCGGCTCACCGCAGCTTTTATTGGATTTGTTGAATTGGCTTGGGACGAAGGCTAGTGACGCGGCGGCGCGCGCAATGCGATGGGACAGAATCGCAGCAGCGCAGAGACTACGACTTCTTCGCGTCGGCGCACCAACGTGGGCGCTGACGCCAGTCCGAAGAAGAGCAGGAGGGGGACCGCCACGGCCCAGACAAGACCCGTGGACAGGGGAAAGAGCGCCGTCCACAGCAAAGCGGCCAGGGCCAGGACCGCGAACAGTTTGCGAGTGAAAGTCAAGAAATGAGGCTCAACAGATTGCGCCTGAACAATCATAAATCGAGCAGCGTTGTAATGCGACAGTTACTGGAAGTCTTCGCCTCCATTTTGTCGCGACACATGCTTTTCGCCACCTACCGTTGACTCCTATCCCTTCAGGTGTGGCAGCAGCGCTTTGAACGCCGCCGAGCTACTCGACCCCATCAGCTCGTAAATCATCATCTCGGTGGAAGAAATGACTGCGCCGGCCGCGCGCATGCGGTCGAGGCCGATTTTCCAGTTCCATTCGGTGCGCGAGCTCACGGCATCCGAGGCCACATGGACGAGATAACCCTCGCGCAGAGCGGCGAGCGCCGTCTGCATGACGCAGATGTGACTCTCCATGCCGCAAAGCAGCAGCGTGTTGCGATTGCCCGGCGGGCGCTTGAGCAGCGAACAGAAGACATCGCTGCCGAAGCAGGAGAAAAGAGTCTTGTCGATCGCTTCGACTCCCGGCAACAGGGAGGCGACCTCGGGCACCGTGCCGCCGAGACCTTTCGCATATTGCGTGCTGATGAGTGCGGGAATCTTGAGAATTTCCGCCGCGCGGATGAGAAGCTGCGCGTTGCGCACGAGCTGATCTTTTTGAAAGATCGGCGGCAACAGCTTTTCCTGAATGTCGATGACAACCAGCACGCATTGCGCGACATCGAGCGGGCGCCGGGCAATCTCGGCGTAATCGGAAGATTGTGTCGGCGTTTCCAGAGCAGTGGTCATGAAGAGCTTCCTTACGAGCCTGGGCTTATTTTACCCTCGTTCCTCGGCAACGCTAGGAAGGCTGACTTGTTCTGAGCAGCCCAGCAACGCCGCCCGCCAATGAATTAACGCAGGGATCGTCAGGCCGATACCGCACACGAACCGCCTGGTGCTTGTGCACCAACTTGCGGGCCTGCGCTACTCGGGCGACTGACATGAAGAGCGGCGTCCAGAAACACTCTCCTGTGTAGGGACCGTTGTCACCGACGCTGAATTCGTAAGCTACGGCGAGACGCGCGCGCTTCTCACCGTTGCGGAATTCGATACGCTCGCCCAACACTTCGGTGACTCGGCCGTCGACCACAGGCCACCGCCACGATCCGAGCCGCGAAACAAGATCGTACAGTTCTTCGAACACCCAGCCCTTCCTCGCGCAGCCTCTTTGCTCTCAACACGCTACGTCGGGCACCTCAAGGGCCCGGTTGACCAACCCCGTGTCCGCCCATAAAATCAAAGAGTCGTAGCTGCGCGCGTATTCTTCCAACAAACTGCCCCCTCGTTCAACGGCAGGACAGCTGACTCTGGATCAGCATATCGGGGTTCGAATCCCTGGGGGGCAGCCAATAAGTCTCTAGTATTTACGAGCTTTTCCCCACATCTCACAATTTTAACCATGTCGGCACTCGGTCTGTGTCGCCACTGTGTCGCCAACCGTGGTTCTGTGTCGCCAAGTCGGTCCCATTGCGACGAGAGATGCAGTAGGCAAAAACGGCTCGGCGGAACGAGATTACCTGGGTTCTTAAAGCGCGAGCACCGATTTTCCGATGATGGATGAGAGGAGTACTAGGCATTGGCTGATCCCTCAAGTTCGGCGCCATCGGTGCTCGAAGGCTATATCCGGGAAGCGGACTTCGCGAAGCAGTTGCGCGGTCTGTTCGCACGCTGCAGCGCCTTTCGGCCCGTCGGCTGGGGCCGGTTTCCATCAGCAAGCCGGACACGCGGTTCTTCATCTGCACCATTTGCCGTACCAGCAGCTGCCGATATCGCAGCGTTCGGCGGCGTTCGCGGATCTCGGTCGGTGCCATGTAGCACTCGGGAAGAAAATCGCAGCGCAGGCAGTCCGCGATCTTGGTGGCATCGATGCTGTCGTTCTTCTTTTTTGCCGCCGCGATCGCCCGCAACATTAGCGGATGAGCGACCTTCGCGGCCGCTGCGTGTGGCTTCAAATGATCGTAGATCCAGCCGGTGAAGATCGTAGCTTCCATCGCCACTGTCCAGGGTTGTGGAAGAGTCTTCATCCAGATATCTAGTTCCCAGCGGGTCGCGTCCACCTTTCCTTCTTGGCAGATGAGACCGCTCGCATCCTTGACGCAGTAGCTGATGGTCTTCTTGTGCACATCCAGTCCGACGTAATACATATTCCTCGAGGAGCCTCCGTGGTTGTGGTCTGAATCAACGTGCCGTTGAGTTCAGCCTTTTTTAACACCACGTGCTCCTCGGCGATACGCGACTGAAATTGCCAACGAGATCTTCACGGCATGTCATTACGTGATCCCCAACAACGCTGACGAAGCAGTGTTAAGCCGTTCCCACATCGAGTGGCCGAGAGCGCGTTTCCTCCTTGGCTCGCAACAGAGGCACACAACTGGCGCACTCCTGCGGCATCAAAGCACAGATATTTAAGTTG
Organism: Candidatus Solibacter sp.; assembly: GCA_035501655.1. Taxonomy (GTDB): domain Bacteria; phylum Acidobacteriota; class Terriglobia; order Terriglobales; family Acidobacteriaceae; genus Sulfotelmatobacter. The sequence continues at coordinate 333,536 of DATJVU010000039.1, read as the reverse complement.
ATTGGATAGAGGATGGCTTATCGTCCGTCAGCCATCTGGCCCAAAAACACCTGTTTCTCGGCAGCTAGGGAGTGGCATCTTGAAGACGATCGATTCAGGTACTTGGCAGGTTGACAATATAGGGGATTTTGAGCGGCGCAACTGAGGGTCGCGCCGCTCGGATGACAAGCTAGCTCCCAATGAGCTGACTGCTTCAGAGTGGCAGTTAAGTCCTGCTTTGCGGACTTTTGCGGCAATCAATGGAAAGAGAGTACTATTGCACGCCATGAAATGGTTAGCTCTGTCTCTAGTTGCTCTCATCGTTTTTAGTGGGTGCGAAACAAAAACCAACGTTCCGTGTACAGCACGATATCTTCCGGTCGGCTCCGATCCAGATATCGCCCTTGATACACAAACCGGTGCTCTCTGCAAAACCTTTGTAAGCGGTGACAACAAAGATGACCGGTATGCGCGCATCCCTGTTTGCAGTCCTGCTGTGCTGCAGGCGCAGTCCCGATAGCAAAGGGTGGAGTGCTCCAATCCAAGGACTTCTTCGGTGAGCTTCCTTTCGGACAACCAGTCGTTAAACAGTCTGATACTGCATACCCAAATACAGGGGCTCGTTGTCGTGATCCGTTTTTTCTCCTGCTTTTCCGGTTAAGATAGTCCGATTGTCGACTGGCCGGGCGAGCTCGAGTTCCTACATTTGCGGAAGAGTGATGCGGGGAGAGCTGCGCCCGAGACAAATCTCCTTGCAAGCGATGATTGTTTAACGTATGTCGCAGGTTCTCATCCTACCGACTCCGGAGCCCGGACATGTGCTGCCAACGATTCGCCTAGCCCGGCATTTGCGAAGCTGCGGCCACGAAGTGACGTATTTGACCGCGGCTTCTCTCAAGAGCTTGGTAGCGACGGCGAACGCGGACTTTATGCCGCTAGTAGCGCTGGACGAGGGGAGCCAGTCACTCTCCGGGGCGCATATCTGGAAGGTCTTCGGAGGCCATGAAGACACCCGGGTGCGCTTCAGGCGCCTTTCAGAAGTGCTCCATCGCATTCTCGACCGGGGGAAGTACAACCTTCTGCTGCTCGATCATCTGCTTGCAGCGGCCTATCGTCCGGAAGCATTTGATCGCGCGCGTGTTGTACTGTTCGCAACTTCACTGCCCCATTGGGACAGTCCAGATCCGGTTCATCCGGAAATTCCCAGGCTTGTTTTTTGCCCCGAGGCGCTGGAAGTTCCCAAGTTTCGGCACCGGCATCGCAACACTCATTACGTCGAAGCCAGCCTTAGGCCACTTGATGAGGGAGGCTCTCTGACGGAAGGATTTGAGGGGACCAGCATCCTGGCGGCGTTTGGCACCCAAAGCATAAAACACAGAGGGCTGATGAAGACCTATGGCATGATCGCCGAACTCGCCGGCAGAATGCCGCAGCGCAAAATCATGTTAGTGGCGCCGCACAAGAGCCTTACGGGTAGTCTTAGAGTTCCCCGCAATCTCAGAGTTGTTGACTGGATTCCGCAACGCCAACTGCTGCCGCAGGTGTCGGTGTTCATTATGCATGGCGGCTTGGGTAGCATTAAGGAGTCAGTCATGGCCGGTGTTCCGATGATCGTATTGCCGGTCTCAGACGATCAGCCGTTCAATGCGATGCGGGTGCGATTCCATGGTCTCGGAGGTGCACTGTTTCCAGAGAAACAAACCCTTGACGCGCTCGAAGCGTTGGTGTGCGATGCATTGGATGGCAGATTCAGAGATGGCATGGCAAACATGCAGCAACATTTCCTCGCCGCGGAAGATGCCTCGATCTCTCACATGCTTATCGACATTCATCTCTCAAGTATCGAAAATAGCGCCACAGGGGACTTCGCCGGTGCTCACCGCGCTGCCACTCACCTGCCCAATGAATAGCCAGGACGGGATCCGCCATAGTCAACAAATCCCCTTGAAATCGGCCAGACCAGACGTGCTGCGGGATGTACCGCCGATTCGTTTCGCGAGCGGCTTGCCGGATGCTCGAGTATCGCTTCCCCGACGTAACGATCATGTAGTTCAGGAATGCCTGCTCGGCGCACGCCAGTTCCATGTGTCCGGCATACGGCAGCGCGGCTTCCACGCGGCGGTCGATTTCGGCACGCGTGAATAAGCCTTGCTTCGAAGCCAGGACACCAGTACTGGCCGCGTAGGCGCTGTCGAAACCTGGCTCTGGAGGGAGGCTGTCCTTCCACACAAACTTGCGGTTCGCAGGATTGTCCGAAGTAGCTGCAAGGATGTCGTGCTCTTTGAGCAATCCGAAGATCAGATCAAGTCCACTGAGAAGCACCGTGTCCGCATCGAAGTAGACGAATTGCTCGAATGATCCGTTCCATGTCGCTAGTTTCCGGTATTGGCCGAGTGCGGTTCCGTGAAAGCGCTCGCTGATCGCGTCGCACCAGCGCAGTGCGCTATGTTCTGCCCAAACCGTGAAGTCATATGTGGATTGGAGTCCGACCACTTGCTCGCAGTGGTCGTCATACGGGATGAAGCAGATAGGGATTTGTGGTTCGAAGGTGCGGACGCTATTCAGAAACGCAATGGTGAGTTCGCGGATCGCGTCGTTTGCGATGAAGTAGATGCCCCTGGTAGTCATTCCTTCCTCATAGTATTTGCCCCATCCGCCGCAGCCAAGAAAAGTGGCACGACGACGTAGGCTGAATTACTCACAGATATGGAACTTAGATTGTAAAGTTTAGTAAGAAGAGCATTTTCTCATTGACATCCACAGGCTGCGGGTTTTAAGGTACGCGCCAACCTGTCGTCAGTTTAGTTGTAGTCTTTGCGGGTGCGTCACGCACCCAGATTTCAGTTTATGTCGGAGTAAGTGGTACCCGATTACACCGCTGTGCGGGTGGTGGGGTCGGTAGAGTTCCCGAAAGAGAGCAGCGCACATAGTGTGCGTTGCGGCAAGGAATGAACGAAGATGATCCGCTCAAGTGCCCCCCTGATAGTCCCTAGTATTTTACGTACCCGCCAATATTGCGTTCCTGCACGTTGTCCTTCCTGCATCAACTGCGCTGAAGCAGTCACAAGTCGATTCCGCAAGAAGCCGCTGAACTAACTGTCGCAAGTTGTGTCATCGGGGTGAAGCTCGCCCTCGTGTATCCAGCTGCGGACTTGGGCCTTGTAAATCGCGTTGGTGGGAGGGGTTTATGGCAATAGTCGCCGATCGGGATTACCAGTCTCTGCGAAGTTTGACTATTACTTATTTCGTCTTGATCGGTGTCTGCGCATTTGTTTCCTCAACCGGATTGGCGCAAATCAGTCTGCCCGGTCCCGGCTATATCAACACTGTCGCTGGAAATGGCACGGCCGGCTATTCCGGTGATGGTGCGCTCGCCACCAGGGCAGAGATTTATGGCCCGTCGGGCTTGGCCCTCGATAGCGCCGGGAATCTGTATTTCGCTGAGTTTTACAACCAACGCATTCGCAAAGTCACGGCATCAACGGGAAACATCTCGACCGTAGCCGGCAACGGTACCGCCGGATACTTAGGGGATGGCGGAGTGGCGACGAGCGCAGAATTGAAAAATCCCACCGGCGTAGCCGTGGACAGCGCTGGCAACATCTATATCGCAGACTTTTCAAACAGTCGTATCCGGGCCGTCAACACGCAAACCACTGCTGTAACCATCCTGCACGTTGTGATTCAGCCAGGAGATATTGCAACCGTGGCCGGAACAGGAACCGCTGGCTACTCGGGTGACGGCGCCGCCGCCATCAGCGCAAAAATAGCGGAACCCTCAGCCGTTGCACTCGATAGTTCCGGGAATCTTTACATAGCGGATGAGGGAAATAATCGGATTCGCAAAGTGCTGACGACGGGCACAATCTCTACTGTGGCCGGCGGCGGAAGCGGAGGCGACGGTGGCTTAGCTACAAGCGCCTCATTGCTCACGCCCACTGATGTGTTCATAGCTCCCAGCGGCGATTTCTTTATCGCAGACTTGGGAGACAATCGAGTTCGCAAAGTTACCATCTCAACCGGCATCATCACCACGGTGGCAGGAAACGGGACCAGCGGTTATTCAGGAGACGGCGGTCCAGCCACCAGCGCCGAACTCGATTCTCCATCCGGAGTTTCGGTCGATGTCAACGGCAACCTCTATATCGTCGACGCGCTAGAGCGCTTGCGGGTAGTTGATCGGCAAACACAAATCATCTCAACTCTTGCCGGTAACGGAACCTATGGAGAGACGGGGGATGGCGGTCTCGCCACCAATGCGGAACTTGGAGGTCCAGCCAGAGTCGCATTGGACAAGACCAATAACATCTACGTCTCCGATGAGGGCGGCGAACATGTGCGTGCGGTTGGCGCGAGCAGAGAGAATCTTCCCATCGCAGGTGGCGTGATCAAGACCGTCGCGGGTAACGGCACAGCCGGTTTTTCCGGCGACGGCGGAGCGGCTATCAGCGCGGAGCTCTACTTCCCCAGCGGAGTCGCGGTTGATAGCGCCGATAACCTGTACATTGCCGATTACCAGGAAAGCCGTATCCGCAAGGTCACTGCGTCGACCGGATTCATCAGTACGGTTGCGGGAAACGGCATCTTAGGCTATGCCGGCGATGGCGGGCCTGCGCTAAATGCGGAATTTGATTATGTATACGGTGTGGCAGTCGATGCTAGTGCAAATATCTACATAGCGGACTATTTAAACTCCCGCGTCCGTGCCGTGAATACTGGAACTACGGCCGTCACCATCGCGGGCGTAACCATTCAGCCCGGTAACATCGCCACGATTGCAGGCACGGGAACCGCGGGTTTCTCCGGGGATGGCGGCGCTGCAACCAGCGCCAAACTGAATGGGCCGATCAGCGTCGCCGTCGATGCGAGCGGGAATGTTTACATTGCAGACTCACTCAACTTTCGCATCCGCAAAGTCACCGCATCCACCGGGCATATCGCAACGATTGCCGGTAATGGCGTCGATGGCTATTCAGGCGACAACGGTCCAGCCACGAGCGCTGAACTCAACTATCCGGATGGCGTTGGTGTTGACTCCGCTTTTAATGTGTACATCGCCGATACTTACAACGCGCGCATCCGCATGGTGTCATCCTACGGCGTGATTTTCACTCTGGCGGGTAACGGCCATCAGGGCTACGCAGTGAACGGCGGAGCTGCCAGCCAGGCCGAACTGTACTATCCCAGAGCAGTTGCTGCCGATCCCGGCGGCAATGTGTACATCGCGGACGAGTACAACAATCGCCTGCGGGCCGTCGACTCGGGACTCATATACACGTTGGCGGGGAATGGCACGGAGGGTTACTCGGGCGACGGCGGACCTGCGGACAACGCCGAGTTAAACATTCCCGGCGGGGTGGCAGTGGATAGCTCGGGCAATGTTTACATCGCGGACACCGCCAATCACCGGGTACGGCAGATTACTACCGCTCCCGATTTCTACCCGCCCGCTGGAAGCTATACGGGCACGCAGCTTATAACGATATCGAGTCCAATTTCCAGCGCGGTCGTTTACTACACAACGAACGGTAGCACGCCCACGACAGCGTCAGCGATTTACTCCGCGCCGATTACGGTGACAGCCACGGAAACGGTGAAGGCTATCGCCGTCCCGGCGGGATTTTCAACCAGTGCCGTGGGCTCGGCCACTTATACGATCAGCGCTGGAACCGCCGCTGCCACGCCCACATTCTCGCCGGCAGCGGGGTCATATACCGGAAGTCAGAACCTGACGATCAGTGACACCACTACAGGCGCGACGATCTATTACACGCTCAACGGAAGCACTCCGACCACTGCTTCCAGTGTTTATGAGGGTCCGTTTGGGGTCGGTACTTCGGAAACGGTAAAAGCCATCGCGGTTGCTCCCGGGGACGCGGTCAGCGCGGTTGGGAGCGCCGCTTATACCATTACGGCAGCAACGCCTACCTTTTCGCCGGCCGCGGGCACTTACACGGGAGCACAGAGCGTCAGCATCAATGATGCTGCAACTCCGGCGACGATTTACTACACCACCAACGGCTCAACCCCAACGACATCCTCGAGCGTGTACTCGGGAGCGATCCAAGTCAGCGCAACCGGGACTGTGAAGGCCATTGCAGTCACCCCAGGCGCCTCGACCAGCGCAGTTGGGAGTGCGGCCTACACAATCAATTCCAGCACCGCCACGGCCACACCTACCTTCTCGCCGGCCGCGGGGACTTACACTGGCACGCAAAAGGTCACGATCAGCGATTCAACCACGCATTCCATCATCTACTACACCACGAATGGCACGACTCCGACTTCCGCGTCGTCGGTGTACAGCACACCGATCATGGTGGACGCGACCGCAACCGTGAAGGCTATCGCCATCGCTACCGGCGACTCGAGCAGCGCCGTCGGCAGCGCAGCCTATACCATTAACGCAGGTACCAAGGTCGCAACGCCGACGTTCACACCTGCTGCCGGAAGCTACACTGGCAGTCAGGCAGTTACCCTCAAGACGACGACTTCTGGCGCGACCATCTACTACACGACCAACGGCACAACACCGACGACGGCATCCGCGGCCTACTCAGCACCGGTCGTCGTGAGTGCCACGGCAACCATCAAGGCGTTGGCAGTTGCTATGGGAGATTCTGACAGCGCAGTAGCGAGCGCGGCTTATACGATCAGCGGAGGATCGGCGACGGCCACGCCGACGTTCTCTCCAACTCCCGGCGGCTACACTACCAGCCAAAAGGTCACCATCAGCGACTCAACTTCCGGAGCGGCGATTTATTACACGACCAATGGCACAACACCCACCACGGCCTCCAGCCGCTATACAGCGCCGATCACGGTGAGTGCGACAGAGACAGTATCCGCCATTGCGATAGCCAATGGCTCCACGAGCAGCGCAGTGGGGTCGGGACTCTACACGATACTGCTTCAGGCTGCCACTCCGACTTTCTCGCCCGCGCCAGGTTCGTACGATGGGGCGCAAACGGTGACCATCAGCGATACAACGTCGGGCGCGACGATCCTTTATTCCATTAACGGATCGACGCCCTTGGTTTATTCCAGCCCGATCACAGTCAGCGTGTCTGAGACGGTGACTGCGATCGCGGTCGCCACGGGTAAGTCCGAAAGCGCCTACGCTTCGGGGAGCTATGTCATTACAACTTGTGTGCAATGATCCAGGCAGCACAATTCGAGGAGTGGATGCATTCGTAAAAGGAGAGAAGTCATGATTCGACGTTCGAACTCGCGATCAGTAGCGACCTATTTGTTATACCTGGTATTGGTAGCTTCAGTGTACGAATCTGTGGCGCTGGGCCAGTCGGCGGCGAATTCCAGCACTCTTCAGGTACTTAGCGCCGAATATGTTCCGGGGAAGCCGGTCGATCTGCTCAGGGAACCGGATTCGCCGCGCGGGAACGTCACCCAGAGCGTGGACATGATCCGATTCAGGTTGGTGAACAACGGCCAGAGAGCAGCAACGGCCTATGTAATCGACGTAAATGTGACGAATGCCGGCAGCGCATTCAGTTTCAAACATTCCGTCGACATGTTGAGTCTGGTACTCAATGGGCGTTGCACAAGCGGTTCAGGGGACTCGTGGGAAGGGGCTATCAAACCCGGCGATGTCTACAGTGAGTCCATTGCAGTAAACCTCGGCAAGAGTGCCGTCGCGGATCCGTCTAAGGTAGGCATTCATGCCGCCATCACGGGAATCATTTGGTCGGACGGGAGCGTCGATGCCCAAACTGAAAGCGGTCGTGCCCAAATGAGACGTTATCAGGACCGGCGACAAGAGGAAGCTCGCGATGAGGCGAAAGTCATTGCGATTCTGGACGCTCATCAGGGAGATCCGGACTCTCAGCACCGTATAAGCGAGGTAACGAAAGGCGTGGATTTTCTAGTGAGTATCAGACCGAACGTGCAGGAGGCCGCACCCGGGTCGCCCACGAATCAGCCCATCATATCCAAATCATCACACACTTTTTTCGAAGCCACTCAGAATCTGCGGGGCTTAACAACCTCGCCTCACCCAGCCGAGCAGTTTGAGGGTTGGAGTTCCATTTTTGTGTGCCGCCACAAGCAACGGGTTGCTCTGCAACAGCCTGATTCTATGTCGAAGTCAATACAGTAGTACTGGAGGAGCATGCCATGAAAGCGATCCGATTTTCAGCCTGGCTGGTAATACTTGTTCTTTGTTGCTGGGGCAAAGGGAATGCGCAGACCGGTCTGGCCAATTGCAGTTACGCCGACATAAGCAACAATGGCACTGGAACGATCAATTCGTGTCCATGGGTTCCCACGTGGCCTCTTTATGCGTTCACCTATCAAAATGTATACAACTTAACTCTCTTCTGCGAGAACCTTGCTGGCACTATATATTTCTCGCAGCCGCTAACCGTAACAGCACAAGGAGTATGCGTCCCTCCTCTCAATTGCGCCCCTTATGTAGTTTTTGGTCCCGGGCCATCTGCAGACAGCGTGCCCGGTACAAATTATGCTGAATACGACGTATTACCCTTCAATATCTTTGGCTTAAATATCAAGGGTGTGGGTGTTTCCGCCTGCTTGCCAGGAGCAGAATCCGACACATTAGTTGGCTGTCCGGCACAATCATGCCAGGACTGCAACAGTTCATCGATTGAGGCGGATGATCCCCTGAAGAACAAGAAAGAGCATGCCAAGGCAGTGAAGGGATAGTTTGGCGATCGGGCGGATTGCGTTATTGATGGTGAAAGCCAGACTGTGAACGCATTCGGCAGGCTCGCGAGCCAAAGGCAACGGTGGTCGTACTAAGGAGGCGGGTGTCATGATCAAGATTGAGATCCAATTAAGTTCTCATGCGAATCAGGCGGGCACGATTACCGTGCTTGACGAAACTGGGCGCGGAGTTCTTGACCCTCTTCCTATTGCCGGCAGACTGCGCGTAAGACAACCGAACCTTCTGCCAGACTCCCCACTGGCGGGACAAATATCGGAATCGGATGCCATACGACCGGGTGAGTATGAAGTGCAACAAATCCGCCCGATGGCTGGCGCTTCTTTCGATGACATCCAGGAGTTCGGCCGTTTTGGGCTCATCGTGCTGGCTCCGCTGGACCTCACCAGCACGGAAGATGGTCGAGACGCGGTTGGGGCCAACGCCGTCTTCATTCACGGAGGGACGATTGCAAACCAGGACGGCAGTAGTGCCACGTCAGATTCCTTGCATATGTCGGATTGCGATCTCCACAGATTGGTGACTCTGCTCGAACCCTACCCACATGTGAAAGTTAATGTTCGGCAATATCTGCCCGACATTGCTCCAGCCTCAGTACCGGGTCCCGTGGGTACTCCGGTGCTCGCACGACTTCGAGGTCTGGTTTCTGCATTACCGCTTGCCTTTGCCGCCATGCCGGGGTTGCTCCCGGAAACGGCGGCGGCTCAACAATGCAGTCAGTATGACTCGGGCACAAATTTCAGCGCGGTCGATTTTTCGATGATAAATCTTCAGGTCGGGGGCGACGCTCTGGAAGGGTATGTTCCGAATTCCAGTTCCGGTGTCACTATCGCCGGGGGACTTGATCTGGGCATTTATACGTCATCCCAGCTTACAAACATGGGCTTTAGTTCGACACAGGTTGCGGCATGGACCCCCTACTGTGCTACGTCGTGCGGGTCGGTCGTCGGTGCTGCAGCAATGGCGATCTTGGGTGTTAACCCTCTGGTGATCTCCCCTGCGGAAGCCGCAGGCATAGATCTCACTTACTATACGTCGTCGGCCAACGGCATCGGCAGCCTCTATAACTCTCTGGTCACGCAATATAACGTCATCCCAGGGCATACCTTCTCGCAGTTGCCAATGCAATATCAGACTGCGATGACCGCCATGGATCTGACTAACACCTCTTTTGGTACGTCAGCAGCCTGCGTCTACCTTGCGAAGGGCGAATGGTCGGCAGCGATCACAGCTTTGGAGAACTACGGTTCCTCCAATGCATCGGTAAACAAATTGGCTGCTTTGTATGCAGCGTACATGGCGAAAGCGCCGCAGCCAACGTTCTAGATCAGCTTATAAGCGGTCGCGAGAAGAGGGTCCATTGCAAACTCCAAGCATCTCGAGCGCACCGCAAGCCAGCGAGCAATACAGCTGGCTGGCTGCGTTGGCTGAGAAAGGCGGAACTGAAATCACCTGGGAGCCGCGCTTCGCCGATTTTGTGGCGAAAGCGTTCTCGGGCGCGACTCGGATCCATGGGTGGAATAATGCTGCGCTGCCCAGTGTGATTTCTGAATTCCTCGCAAGTTGCCCCGGCAAACCAGGGCTGGAAATGGGACGTTTTGCCGTGTTCTCCGGCGCCCCGACCTACGGTGGCGGTTCGCGTGGACTCTTGTGGGTTGACTGCACGAACCCGACGGCCCATTCCATTTTTACCGCGATGACAAAGTACCGGCGGGATATGTACTGCCTTGACATCTATCTGAGCCATTCCAACCCGACGCCAATGTTGCCTGTCCATTTTCTTTCCATCCTGCACCTCTGGTTAAGGACACATCAGTTGGGACACGTCATTTGCATCGATCTTCATCATGGCGAGGGGTATTTGTGGTCTCTTGATCCAGCGCAGTGTGGTCTCGAGCAGTCGACTATGAAGCCGCCGCGAAAATTTCGCGTCGCCGCGCGTGGTGCCGCATGAATCAGAGTCGTATTCTGATCTTCACCCATGATGGCCGTGGTCTGGGCCACCTGCGCCGCTTGTCACGCGTCGCAAAAGTTCTCCAGGAGCACGCCTCGGTGTTGTTCATCACCGGCCATCGCGAAGCATCGTGGCTGGTTCCTCCGGAGTGCGAATTCATCCATTTGCCGAATCTCGACAGCCTTGATCCGCGCCGCAGCCGGCAATGGGGCCGCCAGCCGTTTTTGCAAGATGGCCTCTCCACCGGTCGTCGCTTGCGGCGCGATATTATTGCCAGCACCATTCGGCAGTTCCAACCCGACGCCATCATCCTCGACTATCTCCCGCTCGGCATGGAAGAAGAGATGAGGGAATTCCTCAACGCTTTACCGTCGTGCCGAAAGTACTTTATCTCGCGTGGAATTCTGGGAAGTCCCGATCAGGTTTACCGCGATGTGCTCACGCCCTCAGCCGTGCATGCTCTACGCGAGCTTTACCACGCCATTCTCGTTATGTCGGATATCAAGATCGTGGACATGGCCAAGGAGTATTCGCTTGATCCGGTCCTGGCCGAGAAACTCGCATACGTTGGATACGCAGTGGAGCCCGTCGACCGCAAAGCCATCGACTTTGTGCGCGCAAAGCGCGAGCTCCCACCGGACGCGAAGTGGGTGGTGTGCACGGCGGGCGGGGGCAAGGAAGGGGAATCCCTGATCCGTCGCTGCTGGGAGATCTCGCAGGTTTTTCCGGAGTGCTACTTCGACATCGTCACCGGTTCACGCTCACGGCTGTTGCTCGAATCCGATTCATGGATCGACGGACATCGCGTCCATCTTATTCCCACAGAATCGCGCGATCTTCCGCTTATGCATGCCGCGGCCGATGTCGTGATCAGCCGCGGAGGATACAACTCCCTAACCGAGGCTTGCATGGGATCGGCGCAGATCATCGTGGCGCCCATCATGACGGACTACGAGCAGGTGCACCATGCCAGGCGGCTCTCCGCGTATCGCGATATTCGCGTGGTCGAGTCGCTTTCCACTCTCGACTTGGCTCTGCATGAGTGCCTGACGGCAGAGACCAGAGCGGCGAACCGTTTTCATGAGTTGAATATGGATGGGCTTCGCGTTGTATCCAACGTGATCCTGTCGGATATTGAGCAACATCGGGCGCGAGATGCTTCTCGCAAGATCAGCGTGCAAGAAGGAGTCGCATAACCTGGGGGAAAAGTTTTTTCAAATCCAGCGAGGAGACGAGTATGAATAGACGAGAGTTTTTGTACAAGAGCGGCGTCGGCAGCCTTGGGATGACCATGCTGTCGCCCTGGAAGATCATCCTGCCGAACTTTGCAAAGACTGGGAGTTCGCCTGACCTCTGGGCGGCGAGAACTCCATCGTGGCTGCGTCGATTCGACGGGGCCCGTGCCTCAGCCCTGCTGAACCGGAGGCGCTTCCGTCTGCTGATGAATGGCGCATTTGACGGCATGAGTGCGCCATTCTGGTTCGATCTCTCAATCCATACCACTGCGCGCGCCTACATGCGAAAGCCGCATTACGTCACGCTTCAGGGGCACCGCTATATCATCGCGACCGGTTCGATGCTGCATTGTGCCGCCAATCGAGCAATGTTATGGATCGACACCCGTTTCAACCCTGCGACCGCGAACGTTCCACGCGCAGTGCTGAGCGTCATTGATGTTGGCACGAGCGGACGTCACCTGTGGATTCTCGATAACCACGTCGCACTCACGGGAACGATGAACGATATTCCCCACAATCTGCGGCGTAACATCAAGCTTTGGCTCATGTCGCATCCGTTTGTTAATACGCTCGCCGCTGAGCAATTACAACGGCCCACTAACCTGGACACTCGAATGATGAGGCCACGAGCGCTGTTCCGCCGACTGGAAGGCGGAGTACTTGAGGCGGTTGGCGGCGTCGATCATCGCCAGCAGACGACAACGCCCGGGTTGAAGATGTATGGTATTCCGCATGGCCGCTGCGACCGTTCTGTCCCACGCTAGCGGCAGATCGGTCTCTATTCGGAAAAACTGAATGTCTCCGGATGAAGTCTTCGAGCGCGTTGGAAATGTTCCCTATATGCGCCTGTCCCAGGGGCGCATGTTCCACGACTTCATCACCTCAAATCGCCTGCGTACCGGCCTCGAGCTGGGTTTCCTGCACGGGGTCTCAACTGCTTATATCGCAGCCGCGCTCGATGAGGTAGACGGGAGTTGCCTAACTGCGATCGGCAGCACGACTGCCCGAGATCGCGTCCCCAACATCGAGCATATCCTCGGCCTCGCTGGGCTATCCCGTCTCGTGAAGATTTATTACGAACCTACGTCGTTCAACTGGCGACTGATGCGATTGCTTGAAGAAGACCGCTTCGAGAGTTTCGACTTCTGTTACATCAATGTCGCGCACAGTTGGTACGACGCCGGGCTGGCATTCAGCCTGGCAGAACGGCTTGTGAATCCCGGGGGCTGGGTTGTCTTTAACGACTTATCTTACACATTTCGCGAATCACGCCAAAGAAATGAACCGCGGATCAAGCGGATGCCGGAGGATGAGAAGTCCCTCCCTCAGGTTGAGCGCGTGTTCACCCTGCTGGCTGAGTCCAATCCCTACTTTGGTTCTTACCGCCGGCTGGGCCGTTTCGGATTTGCGCAAAAGAGGGCAGCGATCTGGTCCCAGCCGGAGCGCGGCCAGCATGCCGTTGAAATCGCGATCTCCAAGGCCGCGGACCGCGCTCGATGCGACCCTGAATTTCGCGAAGGGTTACTGTTGTCGCCGGGTGACGTCATTTCGTCCCTGACCGGTAAACCTGCGGAAGAATTTAAGAACCTTCGTTTTGTCGAAACCGACAGCTTGGCCCCACAATCGTCCACGACTGCCGTTTCTGGAGAAGTCACCATCTATCTGGAGCGACCGGCCTGGGTGCGCACCATTGGAGAAGCCGAACTGCAGCGCATGCTAGACGATTGAGTTAGACGATTGAGTTGGCTGCTAATTGCACAAACGCCGCAGTGGCGGCGTTGTAAGGGAGGCCATGTCTTGCCAGGATTTTCCCTGGAATACATCTCGGAATTGAAATCCAGTCTGGCCAGCCGCGCTACGCCGGTCATTGTTGTGGGCGTCGGCCGATCAGGGACGACGCCTTTGCGTTTCGCACTCCACCTGCACCCGGAAATCTTGATGGCCTCCGGGCATAGTCCCATGATCCCGCTTTTGGGTAGAACGGCCTACCAGTACTTCAGGGGCCCGAATCGTCTCTATCACCAGCGCTATACGGCGATTCCATGCAACGAAGTGTTGGAGCGCCTGCGTTCCTTCTGCTTCGATTGTGTATGGGACGATGAAGAGCTCTTCACCGTCACGCACTCCGAGCTGGGTGTGCGTCGTGATCACACTTGTCTACAGCGCTGGGGAACACGCGCTTACCCGGATGAGCAATCGGCGCAGGGATTTGCGGCACTGTTTCCCGGTACGCTGTTCATCCATATTGTTCGCAACGGGATCGAGGTGGTGCAGTCCATGGCGAAATACAAAGCCTATCGCCGGCTGGATTTCGAAAAACGCTGTCGCATCTGGGCCTTACGAGTGATGCGCGACAAATTCCTGGAGTCGCGCAACGACTGCTTTTCCATTCGATTCGAGAACCTGCTCGACCATCCCGAGGAAGTCATGTCTGGCGTGCTGTCATTTCTGGGGTTGCCGCACGATGACGCTCCCGCGCGTTTTCTGGCCCAAACGGTCATCCATCCGTTGGATCAAGGCACCATCAAAACCAACGCGCGCAGTCTCCATCACAGCCGCCCGCCCGCTTACTCGACATGGACCGAAAAGGAGCGGGTGAGTTTTCGAGCCATTTGCGGCAAGAGTATGGCGCTGCTTAACTATTCCATCCCATTTTGAGCGAATTTTTTCCGCAAGGCGGCAATCGACTTCTGGAGTGCGAAAATCGTCATACTCAGGCGGTCTTCTTCGATGACTCCCAAAGGCTGGAACGAGCCTCTACGTTCGCGTTTTCCACCCGCTCCATATATACGATGGTCGAGCCATATTCGCTGACTTCCGAAGGCAGTGGTCCGAGGCTCTGACTTTCCGCAAAAACAAAATGGGAGAAGTCATCCTGCGGACGCATGGAGAGTTTTGAAAGGGTTCGCGCCGGCGACGTGAGCAAGCCGTTGCGCAAGTTCACATCGGTTCGCGCGACCTCCAGCGCTTGGGCGACAATTGCTTCAGTCTGGTTGGTCTCTCGTGTTCGCGTCGCCCACGATGACTCACGCTTGCGGGCAAATCCGAATTGTCCCATCCTTCGAAAATCGCAGAAATTGGGATTCGTCTCCACCAGCAGCTCAAAGACACGCTGCACTTGCGGTTCGGTCTGCTCCTCCTCGGGCATGCGACGCACCCACGGTTTCTCAGAATTTGAAGACTCTCGGAACGTGAAATGCAAATCGTCAAACACCGCCCATCCACCTGGCCTCAACAGTCGCTCCACCAGGCAAAAGGCGAAACCCGTGTCGTACCAGGTGTGCCCGCCATCGAGATAACAGAAATCAAAAGTCTCAAACTGTCCCTCCTGCAGCATTCGCATGAGTCTCCAGTTGAATGAGCGCTTTTCAAGATGAATCGTGACCAAATGGCCCAGTCCCGTCTCTGAAAGTATCCACCCAACGTTCGGTTCGCGCGCGGATGCCGTCGTAAGGTCGATTGTCGTCAGATGCCCTTGCTGCAAGTCTTGAATTGCGCCTGCGATATAGGCGGTCGAGACGCCGTGGAAGAAACCGAGCTCCAGACAATTGGTCAGCCGGTTGTGAGTTATAAGATCGTAGAAGATTCTCGCCTGCTCGACTCGCATGTAAGGAAGGGAACCTAAGTGTTGGAAAACTTGTTCCGGACGCATTAGAAGTCTTGCTCCTGAGATCGCTCGTCGAGCGCGCCCAATTCTAGCATCTCGCCGTTTCGCCGCTTAGACTTCTCCTGGAATCGACAATATGGCACAAGGCCCGGAGATCCCCTCAAGGTGACCTTCCGCCCCAGAAACGGGCTTGGAGTCCGCGAAGCCGACTTTGGGACAACGTCGTGAGGAGTCCCTGCCAAAAACGTAACCTCCGCGTCGAAGGTGAAGGTTTTCGCGCGGGTCCCATGATCAGCGCGCACAGCATCATTCCTGCCGCAGCGCTTCCGCGGGGTCAAGTTTCATGGCCCCTCGCATCGGCAGCCAGCAGGCCAACATGCCTGTAAGCACCATGAGAAGCACGACGACAGCGAGTGCGTTCAGGTCGTCAGGACGGACCCCAAAGAGCAGCGTCTTCAGCGCCCTGCTCCCCACCAGGCCGATCGTCGATCCGACGACTACGCCGACAGCGATTAAGCGTGAAGCTTCAGTGAATACCAAGGTAAAGAGGTTCGACGGCGTCGCCCCCAGCGCAGCCCGAATGGCCAACTCGCATCGGCGTTGAGCAAAGGAGTAAGTCACCGTAGCATAGAGACCTGTCGTGGCCAGCACAAACGCTAATACGGCGAATAGCGAGACCGTCACCGCGCTGGTGCGATTTAGAGTCGTCGAGGCAGAGCGATATTCGTCCATGGTCTTGATTTCGGATACTGCCTGTTCCGCATCCACTTGGTGAATCGCTGCCACCGCGGAAGTGGTCAGCGATTGCGGCTCAACCTTGGTTCGCAACAGGAAGGTGAGCAGCCGTGACGGAAATTGTGAGTAAGGCAAGTAGATCTGCGGTGCGTCCGGTTGTGTCGGTCCGAACTCCTTCACATCCGCTACCACTCCCACCACCGTGACACGGTCTCGATTCACTACAGGCTTCCAAGGGGCGCCCGATGCCGGAAAATGCAAAACGACAGAGCCTCCCAGCACTTCTGTATGGGGCCAGTAGCGTCGCATCATCTCCTCGTTGATGATCGCGACGGGGGCGCCGTGTTCGTCGTCGGCATCGGTGAATTGTCGCCCGAGACGGAGCGGCACCTGCATGGTCGCGAAGTAATTTGGCATCACCAAGCGATACTGGGTCAACAGGCGTGTTTGAACCAAGCTTGATTGATTATGGCTGGGGATTTCGACAGTCGTGGCGTCTCCCCAGCCGCTTAGCGGAGGAAAATTGACAGCCGAGGTCGAGGTCACTCCCGGCAAGGCGGACAAACCAAGAACCGCCCGCTGCTGAAAGCGAATGAGAGCATCTGGAGTCGGGAAACGCCACTCTGGAAGCCATATCCTAAATGTGAGTACGTTGGCTGTATTCAAGCCGGGATCGGTGGCGAGCAGTTTGGCTGCGCTGCTGCCCAGCAGGGTGGCGCTGAAAAGCAGAGCCGTACTCATTCCTATTTCGGCCACCACCAGCGCGGAACGCAGTCTGCGATGTGAAGTCACAGACAGGCCGGCAGCGCGAAGCGAATCGAACGTATTCGACCGAAAGGCGTGAGCCAATGGCGCCAGGCTTAGCAGAACAGCGATCAGAACTACCAAGCCTGCTGTGCCGGCAAGGACGCCCGCGTCCACATGGATGAATTGGGCGCGGGGAACCTCCGTCGGTCCTGGGCGCAGAGCTGTATCACGCAGCCGCCCCATGCCCGCGAAAGCCAGCAGCATTCCCAGCACTCCGCCCAAGGAGGCCAGCACCAGCCCCTCGGCGAAGAAATGCAGTCCCAAGCGTGAATGTGATGCGCCCAGTGCCACTCGAATCGCTACCTCACGCTTGCGCGAGGTAGCTCGAGCCAGCATCAAGTTTGCGACGTTGGCACAGGCGATGGCCAGAAGTAGGCCCACGGCGACCAACAACACCATCAGAGTCGGGCGAATATTCTCAACCTGACTGTCCTTGAGCCGGACCACCCGGATGCTTCGTTGCTCTCCGGTGGGATTCTCACGTTCCAAGTCTCCCATCAGCGAGTTCATCTCTGCCTCAGCCGATTGTGGTGATCGACCTGGCTTAAGCTTGCCAAACACCAGGATGGAGTGGTCCATGCGGCTGTTGCCGGGCGTCATCACAAACGGCATCCAGATGTCGTAGGAGCGAGTGGTGCCAAACAGATTGAAGTCTGGCCGCAGCACGCCAACAATCGTGTAGGCCGCGTCATTGACCGTGATCGTCGCGCCCACAACGCCGGGAGACGATGCGTACCGGCGCTGCCACAACGCGTGGCTGATCACCACCACGTGGTCACGCCCCGAGCTGTCGTCACCCGGCAAGAACGTTCGGCCCAATTGAGGCTGCACTCCCAGAATCTCGAAGAATCCAGCAGAGGCGTGCACCCCCCAGACCTGTTCCGGCGTGCCATTTCCGTGCAGAGTGTAGAACCACGTACGCCATGCGGCTAAGTGTTCAAAGGAACGAGTGCGCCGCATCCATTCGAGATAATCCGCCGGCGAAATAATTCCGCGGGTGATGCCGCGATTGGGTTGTGATTCCCAAAGCACTACAATGCGGTCCTGATCTCGGAACGGTAGAGGTTTGGAGAGCGCAGCAAAAATTATGCTGAACACCAGGCTGTTGGCGCCGATGCCAAGGGCGAGAATTAGCGTAAATGAGAAAGTATAGCGAGGCGATCGGAACACAGTCCGCAGTGCGGGTTTGAGTTCGCTGAGCACATCCCACTTCCGAGTTCCGGCGGGTGCGGCCATCTTACACCCTCGATATTTTGTAAGCGGATATTTACCCTGCTCGTTATCTCATGTCTAACGCACTACTCGGAAGTTGGGCGCTAACAAAAGAGGATCGCCACTGGTTAAGGCCCTTGTGGTCACCAACTCCTACCGTCGATTGCTTGGCCAGAAACGGGCGTCGAGTCCTCCAAGCCGACTTCTGGCCCTGCGAGTATTCGAGATGTTGGGTGACTGAATGGAAACGGCAAAGATATCGGGAACAGGAAATTCGTTGTTGACATTTCCAGCTCTCATCCATACCTTTGCTAAAGCTCGGCGAAGCGAAGGATGGACTGCTAGTTATTTCATCCCAGGGGGTTCTTCTCGCCGACTTCCCCAACAACTTCGGAAGTTTATCCAGCGCGAGCGGTGTGCTTCGCGTGGTTATACTGCTGGCACGCGCACTCCGAACAACAACGAATCGTCTAAAAGGGTCGGTACTGCACTATTGCGAGGTCATGCGGAGATGAGACTCAGGACCTCCGATTCAAGAGGAGTTATATGAAACGAATCGCTGTCGTTACGTTCCTCATCGTTTTGCTGCTGGCTGGCGGTGCTTATACTTATCTAAGTCAGCCTCAGTTTCGAGTTGACGTCCCCAAGTATCAGAGCCCGCCCGCACAACTCATCAACGCTGAACAAGGATGGACTGACGATCAGCGTCTCCACTTCCATCACACTTCGCAAGGAACTCGGCTTATTCCTTACGACTGGTTCATGGCGCTCGAGCAGCCTTGCTTATCGCTCTTCGCGTGCGACCTTTTTTCTGACAAGACGTATTTGGCTCGGTTTGGTTTTCTCAGCAGTCAAGCGAATCCAAAGCTAAATCCCGACGGATTACCGGTCGGCTTCGCACGCCAAGAGAATCTTTATGACCCAGAGACAAAGACAACTTATGCCGTCGTGGGACTAACTTGTGCCGCCTGTCACACCGGAGAACTACACTACGGTAATTACGCGGTACAGATTGATGGCGGCCCAGCCCTGATCGAGGTCACGCAATTTCAGAAGGCGTTGTTGCTCGCAGTCGGCTTTACACAGAAGCTCCCCTTTCGCTACGGCCGCTTCGAGAAGCGTCTCCTTGGACCGAATGCTTCCGGGGATCAGAAGGCCGATCTGAAGCGGCGCTTTACCGCATTCATTGATAGCGCGAAGTTTGAGCTCGATCACGCTGGACCTGGAAAAGGAATCTACGACAATCTGGCCGGGTTCGGTCGCACCGACGCACTGACTCGTATTGGCAATCAAGTATTCGCAGTCGACATGCTAAAGGCGGAAAACTTCGCCCCCGCGAATGCCCCCGTCCGCTTTCCCCAGATTTGGGACGCATCCTGGTTTAACTGGGTTCAATATGACTCATCGATCGCAGATCCCATCCTCCGCAATATCGGCGAATCGCTCGGCGTACGCGCCTCTGCCAAGCTCTATGGCGGCCATGCCAGGGATTTCGACAACAGCGTTCATATGGAAGGGCTGAAGGAATTGGAATGGCTACTCTCCGGCGCCGCACCATATCAAGGCTTGCGAGCGCCGAACTGGCCATCGGTTTTTCCCGCACTGGATGACAAGAAAGTTGCCCGCGGAGCTGAACTCTACAAGTCGATGTGTCAGCCCTGTCACCTGCCTCCGGTCGAAGACCTGGTCGCGGACTTGAAGAAGCCCCAGCCGATGTACTGGTGGGAGAACCGTCAAAAGAAGCGTTTCATGATTGTGAAAGACATCAAGCAGAGCTTTGTGGGCACAGATCCACACGAGGCAATGGACTTCATCAATCGTACGGCCGATTCCGGCGACCTCGGCAAGGGGCGCATTTCGGCAGCTGTTGGTCTGGAAGTGGTCACCAACGGAATCGCCAACAAGTATTTCGACAAGATGAAGCTCACGCCGGAGCAACAGATCGAATGGCGGGCAGGCCGCGACCCTCGTGATTCGCCGATTCGCGCGGAAGCGATCTACAAGGCGCGCCCACTCAATGGCATCTGGGCGGTCTCTCCTTATCTTCACAATGGGTCCGTCCCAAGCTTGTACGCGCTACTCTCCCCGCAAAGCGAGCGTCCAGACAAGTTCTGGACCGGCAGCAAGGAATTCGATCCCGTCAAAGTGGGTCACGACACATCCGACCTCAACGGTGGATATCTCTACGACGTGTCCAAGCCCGGTAACGACAATCATGGTCACGAGTTCAAAGACGGCCCCAGAGGAAATGGTGTGATCGGCCCAGCCCTCTCCTCAGACGACCGCTACGCCATCATCGAATACCTGAAATCACTGGTCTCTCCTTCGTTATGATCGAAGGCTCCCGGTTACTGAGCACTGGGCGGATAGTCGGCGCCAGAAGTTGTCCACAAACGGGCTTCGAGTCCTCCAAGCCGACTTCGGGCCCGCCTTTTCTTGATGCGGATCAAGGTCGCCGTCTTTGGTGGGATGCACCTTTGCCGCACAGCCCCCTAACACCGATGTTCCATCCGGCTTCCAAATCAGATGACGGCGTTTCGAGCAGGCGTGAAACGAAGTCATATGCACCGTCACCATTCTCAATACGAGATATTAGTTAATGACTTTGCCGGAAAGGAGTACGGAAATGAAAAGGACCGTGCCGGTAGTCACTGCCCAAGGGCTTATGGAGAAAAGCGCAAATCGCTTTGGTGTCACGTCCGCGATCGGTTTTGGAACCGCGCTTGTGTTTTGGCTCGCGTCGTTCGCCGTCGGGCAGGAGCCAAGCCATCTCCCTGTCTACAAAGTCGTTAAGGAGGGAGCGACGGCTTCCGAGGGAGGGGCGCTCGTTCGCCAACTGGGGATAACTGCGAAGCGCGTCGTACCGGAGAACGGAGGAACGGTCGAGTTCGTCGACGCCGCGCGCTATCTGACTCTGCCGACCGAGACCGCGACCGAAACGGTGACGAAGTCAGAGCATTTACATCGCGCGATTGAAGCGACGCAAAACAAAGACGCGACGCGCAGGATCACGCCGACACTTTTGAATGTTCGTTCGGTAGAACGTCTGCACGTGGTTGAGGAGAAATACGCGCTTTCCAATGCGGCCGAGGCATTCGAACGAGCGGGGCTGACACCGCAATTCGGGAAGGCATTTGTTGGACACCACGAATTGTCTCTGTATTCGAAGGACGGTGAAAAGAAGCTGATGCGAGACAGCGCAGCGCTCGATACCGAAGTGATGTACCGGTTCACCGATCCGAACGGATATCCGATTTTTGGGCCCGGAGCCCAAGCGCAAATTTCCTATGATGCGACGGAGCACGTGAGCCGCGTGTATTACGCTGCCCGGAAGTTAGAAGCAGACGGGACTGTGGAGATAATTCCGCAAGGAGAGGCAGAGGAACAGATCGCGCGCTTGCTGCCTCCGAAATCGAAGATCCAGTCACGGCTGATCTATTATGCGCCGTCGATCGCGGATGGGTCGGAAACATCGCGGGTGGCGGCGCTGATACCTTGGTACGCATATTACGGAACGAGGCAGGTGACGAATCCGCAGACTGGCGCTGCGACGGAAGTTAAAACCAAGATCGGCTTCATTCCGGCGACACGCGACCGCCGGTTCGTTCCGACGGTGAAGCTCGAGGCATCTGGCCGGTCGGAGGTCCATGCCTCGGTTTCAGTGGAAGGTGGACGGCCCCCGTACCGGTTTATTTGGGGCGGGGCGAATCCTGCCATCGGTGAGGGTCACGATTCGTCGGTACGGTACACGCCGCGATTCCGAGCGGAACGCTCGCTACTGACAAACCCCAATTTCCGTGTGGAACGGGAGGAGAGGATCTCGGTAACAGTGATCGATGCGAACGGTGTAGCCGTTTCGGCAATTCACACACTGCCAGTCGAGGCGAGCCCGTTCTTTCCGGAAGGCGAGCCAGGACGCAACCAAAAGAACCCTACCTACGGTAGCGAAAACCCGGGGACTCCCACGCACTGGGTACCTGCGCAGGTGGCATGGAACAAAGAGATGGGAACGCCCGGAGGCGGCGCAACCCTTAGCTTCAATTGGGGAGGCGATAGCGCGTGGCCCGGGGATTTCATACGCCCAACGCCAGCCGGAAAGCTGGTAGCAACCCCGTGGGTTTACGGAGATGCCGACTTTGCAAATTGGGGCGTGGATACAGCAGACATCGTACTCGACAATGCTGACGGGTGGCCGGACGGGACGGTCTTAATGTATCCCGGCGCCGCGGGCACCGACTACAACACGTCGAATGGCGGTAGCATATCGTCTCCCGTTTCGAGTCCGGATGTGCAGATCGGCAGCCAGAGCTATACGGTCGGCTACAACGGATCGTGGGGGCCGGTGGGTTCAAACGATACCTTGGAATGGCTGTTACTGGACGATTGCGACATGCTGGACGCGCTCGACGGCGCGAAACTCAACGTCGCACAGCGGTGGGGCCCCGCGTTTGGCGGATTACATGTGCTGACAGGTTTCGCTTCGGAGGGTTATGGCGACGGGGCATTTGAGGGTGGAGTTGCGGACAGAGTCCTCGGCGTTAACGGCCAAACCGCACAAACGATTGTGCAGTCGTGGTTCAACTCGGCGTCAGCCACGAGTGCGGGGACGGCGGCAGCGATGGGACCCGCGATTGAAATCATGCCGGGACTCTTCATCTGTGACTACGGGGACTATTTCTGGGGTAAAGGGCCGGTAGGGCCAACGATTGTTCCGAGCAGCTATCCCGCGTCGATGCTGGCATACTGGTACGTGACTAGCACGACTGCGCTGCAGTATTTGTTCTAGGATAGCCACCTCGAGATGGCGGCATACGCTATCAGTTATCAACCCGTCATGCTGCACGGAAGCGTTATGCTTCAATCGGATGAAACTCACAATCCTTTAGCGGCTGGTCGTGCCGCCCCGCAGATTCGGCCAGCGAAGTTGAGGATGATATATGCCGCATTCGGAACTCGAGTCCGCCAACCGCGTCTCCGTACTGATTCTGTTTCTCAAAGAAGGTTAGCTTCGGTTGTGTCAGTAAGCCAGAAGTTGTCCAGAAACGGCCTTCGAGGAAGTTAACCGGATTGGTACCGATAAGTCGGTATGGCACCATGTTTTCTCGCCGCAAACGGCATGGTTCCATAGACAGGCGCGATAGACAGGCGCGATGCCCGTTCCTCGTTACCAATCTTAACGGAACGAGCACCAAAGATCTCCCTCGCTTATTCCACGTGCCCGAAGGAAACCATCTGTCTGTGGCAGAATGGGCTAACTCATGGAGAAGGATTCCTTCAGAAACGTCTATGCCAACGCAGAATATGCGTCGCACTACGCGCGGTTGGAGTGGACCGGCACGTATTACCTCATTTACCGCGACCTGCCCGACATCTTGCGCCGCCACGTGAGCGGCGTGCGCGCGCTCGATTTCGGCTGCGGCACTGGCCGTTCCACGCGGCTGCTGCGTTCGCTCGGCTACAACACGGTCGGAGTTGATATCGCGCAGTCGATGATTGAGGGCGCGACCAAGCTCGATCCTGACGGAACCTATCGACTGCTCGCCGAAGGCGATCTCGAATGCCTCGGCGCAAACAGCTTCGACCTTATCCTGGCTTCGTTCCCCTTCGACAACACGCCCGCTCAAGAAAAGGATCGACTCTTCCCAATCCTTGCGCGGCTGCTGCATCCCGGCGGACATCTCGTAAACATCGTTTCCGATCCCTCGATCTACGTGCATGAATGGGCTTCGTTCACGACTATCGATTTCCTCGAGAAGAATAAGGCTGCGCGAGACGGGGATGATGTGCTGATCATCACGCGCGAGTTCGAGACCGACCAACCCGCTCGCGACATAGTCTGCACAGCAGAAAGCTATCGAGAGCTCTACCGTCGCGCAGGACTCAAGACCCGGGGCGAATACCGACCTCTCGGGCGTCCGGAGGATGGGGTAGCCTACGTCTGCGAGACCGAAATCTCGCCCTGGGTCATCTACGTCCTCGCCACCCGATGACAAGTCTGGATTCCAGGTTCTTACACTTGGTGAAGGGGTTGCACTCCTCGCCTTTATGCCGCGGCTGTCACGTCTTTAGCTGCCCGCCGCAGTTGGTTTATTCTTGGCCTGTGCCGCCCCCTTTCGGTATCCGGCACACGAATCGGTAATGATAAGTCGGCTTGTCGGAAGTCTGCTATTAGTGGTCGGGAGAGTCTCCCGATCGACTAGCCACTCCCAAGCAACAGAGTCTTGAGGCGGCTCTTCTGGTGTCTGTATCGCCTC
Source organism: Candidatus Solibacter sp. (assembly GCA_035501655.1). Classification (GTDB taxonomy): domain Bacteria; phylum Acidobacteriota; class Terriglobia; order Terriglobales; family Acidobacteriaceae; genus Sulfotelmatobacter. The sequence continues at coordinate 309,049 of DATJVU010000039.1, read as the reverse complement.
ACTCGATGCCCTTAGACTCATCCCAGAGATCTGCGTGGAACTGCTCTCGTCAGCGTCGCGCTTGTAACCAATCATCGGGGCAAAATCATGATTCCTTTTTCCCCGCGCTTCACTCGGCGGCCTAACTCATTCCATGTGCGAATCCCTGCGACTCTTTTTGCTGGAGGGCATTGACTCGCGATGAGAAGGATGTTCTGAAAGTTGTAATTGTGGAATTGCGACATTGCGGTGAGATAAGCAGAGAGAGCGTCGCTGTGTCCGGCTTCGAGAGCTTCGACCAGTGCATCAATGCTGGCCTTAACGAGTTCCTGAGTGTCTTTGTTTCTGTTTTTGCTTGCATCCTTCAATAACATTCTAAATCCCCTGTTCCGCCGGGTAGGCTGTTCTTGCCTTTCACTTGAGCGGCAGCGAGACAAAAACAGATACCGGCGGACACGGGGCAAAACCCAGCGAAGCGAAGGGTGGCAGGGCGCGGGGCGTCGGCGCGGTGAGTGCCAAAATGTTTCTGGTTTATGTTTTGGCGCGAAAGCGGCGCTCAGACCCGGCGTCCGTCCGAGCCGTGGCTAAACGGCGACCACCCGCAGAAGAGCGAAGTTAGGAAAATATGCGAAGCCTTCGTTGGGAGACCTTCAAGTTGAGTGGATGGAGGTGATTTGATTCGGCACACAGTTTGCACACAATTAAATGGAATACTTTGTTGCGCGGGAGATTCTCGCCTGCCAGTCAGCCGGCTATCCAAGCGACAGCGCGCCCGGGCCTCTGTGACGAACTAATTTCAGCGGGCGATTGAGCTGGAAATCAAGGAGCAGGCGGTGAGTTGGGCACCGGGAAGTGCCGCTGATTGAATGTCACGCTTTCGTGGTTTGGCAATACAACGCTCCGCTCACCAAAGATTCCAGCCCTGAATGGGCTGATAGCGAATCTCCAAAGCGGCGCTTACATTTGATTTGGGCATGGACGAGATGGCCGGAAATGCCCAGGGTTCATATTGGATGGCGCCGCCGAAGGCCATTCCGCCGGCTCGAGCAAACGTTGCGTTCGCCGCAAAGTCCTGCAAATGTCCGCCCTGGATAAACAGCGGGTTTACCTTCTGATTTCGATAACGCAGTTGGATGCTGCTCTCGGCCGACAGGTGATAAGTGGCCCAAGCGCTAATGCCGCGACCTTCCCGTCCAATCCAACTGCCGATGATTTGCCCGAAGTTTGTGTATCCACTGCGAAACCGAGTATTGAAATATTCTGTTCCTGCATCTTTGCCGAAATCCAGATTTGGGATATCGGTATAGACGCCTTCCACACGCAGATCGAGCGCCGAGGCGCGGGGCACCTTTGGCATATAGAGCCCCGCGCGGAAGCTAGATTTTCGCGGATACGCAACCGGGGAAAATTCGTCTTCGACGAATGAATCTCCGTAAAGCGTCAGCCAGTCTCGGACGCCTGGCAGGCGATAGGAAAAATCGAATGCGGACCGCCGGTCGCCCGGGTCCTTCGGCGATCCCGCGGGTGCGTTGTTCCACAAGTAAGATTGCGCGAGGTTGTGCAGCGTCAACGGAAATCCCGGACCACCGAAAAGCGTTGTCGTCGAGAAGGCGAATTCAAAATTGCGCGTTGGCTTAAACGAGAACTTCTCGCCGTGCAAATAGGGGTGCGGTCTGATCGGTGGTGTGAAAACCCTGACATTTCCTCCGTTCGCGTCCTGCAGAACGACGAAATTGTAGCCATCGAGTTGTCCCCACACTGCTTCGAAACGGAGCGCGCCCAGGTATTGGAAGATCGATGGCAAGAAAATAGGAGTGGCCCGCGAAAAGCGCAGCAGTGGCAAAGGCTGAGCATTCGTGCTGAAGAGAAACGGCGCGTCTGCGCCTGGTCCCCACCACAGCGCCTGCTTGCCAAACGAAAGCACGTAGTTGTGGTAGTTCAACGAAACGTAGCTTTCGAGAATCTGAAAGCGATCCAGCGAGTTTGTCCGGTTTGAAACTGCAAAGGGCGTGGCGTCACCCATAGCGATGGCCTGTAGAGTAGAAGCGCTCTCCTGGGGCAACGTCCCTGCGTGTTGATACTCACCGCGCACGTAGACTGCAAACGGGCCGGCAATCGTACGCAGTGAGATTCCCGTGATGGCATTTGCGCCGTTCCCGAACGGCCTGCCGAAATCATCGACAACCGTTTTTGCAAAATGGTAGTCATCTGCCAATGGTTGTCCGGCCAGAAGCCCCACCCGCGCATAGACACTTTCGATCCGGGAATCAGAAATCTTTTCAATTCCTTTAATTTCCGGCGTGAACTCCTGCTTCAAAGCCTGATAGAGGCTCGACACATCTGCAGTTACATTCTGGTCCGCGAGCTCGGTTTCTATGTGCTCTCCGGCCTCCAGAGTCAGGCGGGAACATTCTGCGCGCGTCCAGGGGCGCAAGCTCGGGATATCGCTGTCGATGAAACCCAGGGCTGACAGGCGGTCCAATGCTGGATAGATCCAGCTATCCATGGGCACGTAGGTTGCGCCCGACGCCCGTGACTCAAACAGATCTTTGTCACTAGAGAATGCCCCCATATTTGTGCCCGGCAACTCCGGGTCATGACGGGCGCTGTAAACCTGACGGCCGATCAGATAGCCGGTCACGGCTCCTACCACGACGTCAGAAGGAAAGTGGTCTCGACTGGAAATGCGTGAGAGCGAAACAGCCGCGGCAAGTCCGTAGGCGGTCGTTCTAATTAGCGGTTGAGGGTATTCGTGGGCGATGACGCTGGCAACGGACCATGAAAGCATGGCATGGTCAGACGGAAACGATGAGCCCCCTTGAAAAAACTTGCCGCGAACATTCTGGAAAGGCCTCTCACGGCCGGCAATTGGTTTCAGCAACTCCGCAACCAGAAGACTGTTGATTGCTGCTTCGGACGACAAGACGCCAGTTTCACGTTCGTGCTCATCATGCGTAGCACGACCCCAGAGATAGAAGGCAGCGCTCCCTGCAACGAGAGATGCTGTACCTACATTTGCCAGGTCGCGGCTGCCGGAAATCAGAGAGCGACTCCCGGGCAGTTGCCTGGCGACACTTGAATCCGTCGCGAACAGTCCGGCACTGATGGACACGAAAGGGATCAGCCAGGGCAGATGATCCTGGCTGATATGTGCGGGGCTGGTCCAGATATCTTTCTGATCCGAAAATACATTTTTTAAATATCCTTCACCCACAGCATTCTTTTGCTGCGGACGCTGGTCGGGAGCTTCCTGCGCTACGAGGTGAGTTTTACAAAAGGCAAGTAACAACAGACCAAGCTGCAGTGAAACCGGTATCCATTTGACTAGTGTCGCTCGCCCTCTCACATCCGAACCCTGTGCTGCAGTTGCCGTGCCCGGACGAACATCGACTCTCATCTCGCCTCCGAGAGGATGGAAACTTACGTTTCAAGTGTTTTGCATTTGCATGGGCCGAGCGTGGGCAACTGAGTACGGAAGCAGGCATTTCGCATCGCAGTAGTCAACGTACCATTGCGATACCCGCTCTTATGGTTTCGACTACAAGCAAATCGCTGAATATGTTGTGAGTTATTCCAAAACGGGACTGACACGCAGCAGAACGCTTTCTCTTCCAGCAGAGCTGAATTAGTATTTCTGCTCATGCGCGCAGGAGGCATCCTACGAAAGCTGTTTCCGTGGCCAGCGGAACTTGCCGCTACACTTCGCGCACGCACATATATGGAAGACGGGTTGATTACTCGCCACACGGCTGACTTTCTCACAGATCGGAAATTCTCTTCCGCCTACGCCAAAGGCAAAGCCACAGGTTCCTGGGGCAATATGAATCCTCGCTGGCGCGCTTACACGGCGTGTTGGGCGGCCTCTTACGCCGCAACTCTTCCGGGAGACTTTGTGGAGTGCGGCGTCAATCGGGGCGGACTCGCTCTAACCATCATGGAGTATCTGGATTTCAACTCCCTCAAAAAGCGCTTTTACTTGCTGGACACTTACTGCGGATTTACAGACGGAACTGAGTCGTCGCCGGCAAACCGCGGGCAATATTCGGATTGCTATTCTGATGTTGTAAAAACATTCGCGCCCTATGATGGTGTGCGAATCGTGAAGGGCGTTGTACCCGATTCGCTGTCTGCGATTGATACTGGGCAAGTTTCTTTTCTGTCGATTGACATGAATTCTGCCGAACCTGAGATCGCAGCGTTGCGGCAGCTTTGGCCTCGGCTCGTCACTGGAGCCGCCATTGTGCTCGACGACTACGGGGGAGGATGTGCGTATCATCCCCAAAAACAGGCGATGGATGCCCTCGGTCAGAAAATTGGCTTTAGCATTCTCGAATTGCCAACGGGACAGGGGCTCATCATTAAGACTGGCGCCGATAGTGGGTCCTAGCGGTGCACCTTGCGCCGGCCGAGAATGCGGTTTCCGTTCTATCTACGCTAGGAAAGGGTTCTTCGCGTCGAATTGCTGTTTCAACGTGGTTGTTGTGACTGCCGCAATACATCCAAGTACGCCGGCAGTCGGATGATTTAGAAAAGTGGGTGAGGTGAGCGATAGCAGAACCTCGCCAAACATCGCCCCGATCAGTCCTGCCATCAACGATGCAGCTTGCGGTGACAGGTTCAGTGCTCGCAAATTCCGCAGCGCCACGCGGAAGTATCTCCACAGCGCTACAAGAAAGACGAGCAGGGCAGGGATTCCGAGTCGGAATGCAACCAGCAGGTAAAGGTTGTGAATGTAGTGATGGTCAACCTGTTCGTCCTTGGGACCTTCCAACACAGCACTGCCAGAAATCTCAAAAGTCGCGCCCAATCCGTTGCCGAGCAGCGGGTGCTCCGCGATGCGAGGCAGGATGAGAATGTATTCGAGCATCCTGCGCGCCGCCAGGGTCTGCGAGGTTTCGTCCATTCCGGCCGGGCTGCCCAGTTGCTCAGCGGTGTACGAGATGCGATCCATGACGATCGACCCGAGGCCCAATGTGCACACAAGAAGAAGGCCGACAACGAAGGACACCAAAATAACCTTCACCAGCGTGCGCCGGGAGTTGCCGCGTTGCACCGTTAAGAGAAAGAGCACAGACATGGCAGTCGCCATCCACAGGCCCCGAGTAAAGCTCCACAACAGATTAACTGCGAGAAGGCCGATGCCCGCGAGGACCCACACTTTGTTCCTGGCGGCGGGATAGGTAGCCAACAATGCCACGAATGCAATGGGCGCATTCATGTTTATGGTGCGAGACAAATCGCCGCCGTCAACCGAGAGACCAGCCAGATAATGTGCGCCCACGAGCGCATCGGACATTTCCAACACTGACGTAATGATAATCGCGCCGACTATCACTTGGGCTAATGCCTCGAAACGTTTCTCGGTCTTTACCAATTGGCGTGTCAGAGCAAATAACACCGCGAACTCGAATATCTGATAGAAGTCGCCAAATGCCGCAGACAGTTGATTCCCCCGGGCAACTCCCACCGCAGCACCAGCCATTGCGACCGAACAACAGAGAAGCAATGGGCGAAAAGCTCGCCTCCCGAAGATAGATCGACACCCGGATGCCAGTAGACATCCGGCACAACAGTTGGTCGCGAGCAGGAACGTAATTGCGCCCGAGTAAGTGCCCGGAAGAATCATCGGCACTGGGCTTATGAGATAAGACAGAGTCAGCAACAGTGCGGCGAACGGGTGGTGCAGGAAGGCGAATGAGGTTAACACAATCGCCACTGCGGCTGCACAGTAGGTGTATTTCACGCTGTCGCCACTGCTTAACTGGAGCACCAGAGCGTTTACGCAGATGAGCAATACGCACGCGGAAACCATGATCACGTTGCGCTGAGCGTTGTCGCCGATCCGAAGTTCGAAGGAGGACTCTGCCACGGTATACGAATTCTTAATAGTGAAGAAAACATTGTGCAGCGATCGCAGTTGGAGGGAGTAAATAAACATGGAGCTTAGTCGTCGTAGCTTCCCAAAATGGTACTGATGCGGGAAATTACGAAGTGCGCCTACACATCTTGGGCACTCCGCTCTTTCGGTACGCTTACAATCAACTCTCCAATCTGCTGCACTGATTTCGAAGATGACCAACGAGCGTTCCCTTACTAGACGTTTCCGTACTTCTTTCCGGAAGAAGAACGCAGGTAGTGTGGGTCCTTGCATCGTCAGGAGTATCGCACTTGGGTTAGTACTTTTGTATGCGCAGACGTATCTCGTTGCACAGGCTTCGGTGAACGATAGCGCGACTGCGCCAGGCGGGACCTGTTCCGGTCAGGAATGCGATGATACTGTGATCGACTCCGCCGGTGGTCAGGCACAATCCAGAGATACGAATAATCAAAGCCGGACATCCACCGGGAGCAATGGCCGGCGAATTGTACAGCACGGTAATCCGCGCGGGATGCGGGAACCCGCGACGCTGCCACCGGATTTCAATCTTTCCAACCTGGCGACGATGCCCGAGTATACAAAGACTGGCTTTGAGAGATATGTGCAGGCGGAAATCGGTGTGGAGCTGCCTATTTTTGGGCACGAATATTTTCGGGATGTCCCGACAACGTTTGCACCCGTGGATCGGGTCCCGGTGCAGGCCGATTATGTCGTCGGGCCGGGAGATGAACTGTTAATTCGGGCCTGGGGCAAGATTGATGTCGATGTGGAGGTGGTCATCGACAGGACCGGCCAGATTTACCTTCCACGGGTTGGTGCAATTCGAGTGGCAGGAATTCGGTACGATCAACTCGGCGCCTTCATACGCTCCGCCGTTGGGCGCTTTTTTAAAGATTTTGATCTCGATGTAAGTATCGGGCAACTCCGCTCCATTCAGGTCCTGGTATTGGGTTACGCTCGCCGCCCTGGAACCTACACCGTAAGTTCACTCAGCACCCTAGCAAATGCGCTTTTCGAGTCCGGAGGCCCTTCGGCTGGCGGCTCCATGCGCCATGCGCAGCTGAAGCGAAACAACGCGGTCGTAACGGATCTGGATTTGTACGACCTGATACTGAAGGGCGACAAATCTAAAGATGCGAACTTGCAGTCGGGAGACGTGATCTACATTCCGCGCGTGGGTCCACTCGTTGCCGTATCAGGGAGCATCAATCGCCCCGCGATTTATGAGTTGAGGGACTCTGCGGAACTGGGCGCCGTTTTAGAAAATAGCGGCGGGTTGACTAGTGTTGCGTCAACCGGAAGAGTCGTTTTGGATCGGCTGAATGACCATACGGAGCGGGTCGTTGACGAATTTACTCTCGATGCCGAAGGCCTTAAACATGAATTGAAGGATGGCGACATTGTTCGCGTCTATGCCGTTTCTCCACGGATCGGGAACGCTGTCACGCTCCGCGGTAATGTTGCCCAGCCCGGGCGCTATCGCTGGCATCAAGGGATGCGCGTTTCTGATCTCATTCCAAGCCGGGATGCTTTGATTGCGCGGCAATATTGGAACGAGAGAAATAGCCTGGTTCACAGTAGCGAACGGGATGACTTTAGCTCGTCTCTCAGCCGGCGCTCAAGATTAGAGAAGGAGAGAGTTCTCACACCGGACGGCCAGCGGGCCCTGGCGCGACCAATGAATGAGAGTGAGCAGTTTGCGCAACAAGATGCCGAGCAACTCGCACTGGGCGACGGGCAATTAGAGGATCGAGTTGGGATCAAGGAAGACAGTGCGTCGGACCAGAACCTTGCCGAGAATCAACCGGACGAAGAGTTGGCGGCAGACATCAGGAGACGGGCTACGGATATCAACTGGGAATATGCAGTGGTCGAGCGAACTGACCAGCGCGACCTGACGACCCAGTTGATTCCATTCAACCTGGCTCGCGCCATCGATCAGCCGTCGTCCGTGGACAACCAGGCATTGCTGGTGGGCGACATCGTGACAGTCTTCTCGCAAAAGGATATTCCCGTCTCGACCGAGGCCCGCACCAAGTTCGTGCAAATCGAAGGCGAAGTTCGAGCGCCAGGGCTATACCGGGTTGGCCCCGGAGAAACCCTGCGCGACATGGTGCGGCGCTCAGGCGGGATCAGTTCGCAAGCCTACCTGTTTGGTGCGGAACTGCATCGCGAATCGACCCTGAAGGCGCAAAAGAAGCAGCTGGCTCAAATGGTGGAACGTATGCAGCGAGAATTGCAGGAGCAATCCGCCTCAGTGTCTCCTGGGATTGCCCCGGAAGATTTCACCGAAGCGCGGGTGCGCATCCAGGAGCAACGCGACTTTATCGACAAGCTTGCGCAGATCCAACCGACGGGCAGAGTTGTCCTGGAGCTTAAGCCCAGCGCCTCGGCCTTAGACGATGTGCCAGCCATGGCGCTGGAAGATGGAGACAAGTTTTTTATTCCGGCCAAACTGGATACTGTCGAGGTGCTTGGATCCGTCTACAACGAAAATGCCTTCCGCTTCAAGCCGCACAAGCTCGTTCCCGAATATGTGAACAATGCCGGTGGGTTTACCCGCGGCGCCGACAAAGCTCACGCATTCGTGATTCGCGCAGATGGCACCGTGATCAGCCGCCAGCAACACCACGGCTTCATTAACAGGTTTGAGACCATAAGGCTGATGCCGGGAGATGCGATTGTCGTTCCCCAGCGTTTCAAGACTGGCGGCGTGTTACGGAGCCTGCGCGACTGGACGCAAGTCTTCTCCCAGCTCGCGCTGGGAGCAGCGGCAATCAACGTGCTGAAATAGCTGGCCCCGATGAGAAATGCAAACACAGAAGCAATGGTTCCGGGAGTTCTTGACACCGACTCGGAATTGCGCAAGGAGGAGAGCCGCGAATCGATCACTCTGCTCGATATTGCGACCGCTTTGCTTTTGCGCAAACGCTTTATTCTTGCGATGACCGTTGCGGCTGCCATCGTGGGAGCAATAGCTGCCCTTCTCATCCACGATCGTTATACCGCCATTACGAAACTTCTTCCGCCACAGCAGTCGCAATCATCGGCGGCCGCGTTACTGAGTTCGCTGAGCACCGGCCCCATGGGCGCACTTGCTGCCAGTGCAGGCAAAGATTTCGGCTTGAAGAATCCCAATGAACTTTTTGTAGGTATCTTGAAGACGCGCCCGATCGCGGATGCACTCATCCGTCGCTTTGATTTGCAGAAAGTCTACCGCGCCAGAGACATGACAAGCGCACGCAAAGAATTGGCTGCAGACAGTCAGATCGTATCCGAGAAAGATGGTCTGATCAGCATTACTGTTCAAGACAGAGACAAGAAGCGAGCAGCGGACCTGGCCAATGCCTATATCGACGAGGTCCGCGCTCTGACCAGTGGATTGGCTCTTACCGAAGCTTCAGAACGGCGACTCTTTTACGAAGAACAGCTGAAACGCGCCAAAGATGACCTGGCGGACGCGGAAGTAGCATTTAAAGAGCAGCAACAGAAAAACGGCATTATCCAAGTGGACGCGCAGGCCAAGGCTTTGATTCAGAGCATAGCGTCTCTGCGCGCTCAGCTCGTGGCCAAGCAAGTGGAGCTGCAAGCTCTTCGCTCTTATGCCACCGACCAGAATGCGGAAGTTGCCATTGTGCAACAAGAGATCGCAGGCATTCAGGCCGAACTGACGCGACTGGAAAAACGAGGCGCGGGCACGGATATCTACGATGTATCTTTAAAGAATGTCCCAGAATCCGGCCTGGCCTTCATCCGAGCCTATCGAGAAGTGAGGTATCGCGAGACTATTTTTGAACTTCTGGCCAAACAGTACGAGGCGGCGAGACTGGATGAAGCGCGAAACGCTCCGTTGATCCAGGTTGTCGAGCCGGCGATCGAGCCAGATCGGGCCACTTTCCCAAATCGGATGTTGATCATCTTTCTTTGTAGCGTTTTAGGTTGCTTCTCCGGGAGTTTGCTTACTATTATCTCCTTGCGACAATCTCAAGTGAAAGAAGATCCTCGGTACATAGAACGCCTTAGCGCGTTACGCGCTGCGCTTCGAAGTAAATGAACAGCAGTAGTCGGCTCGATCGGAATAAGTGTCTTCTAAGTATCGGCGGGCAATAAACGTGCTCAAGCTATCCCATGGTTACTCTGGACAATATTATGCTCCAGCGTAATGTGCTTGGGTTGTTTGAAGTGCGTGCATAACAATCTCGTGGTCAGGTGTGCAGCCCCATGCGAATACTGGTTTTGGGCGGAGACGGCTATTGTGGATGGCCCACAGCGCTGTATCTCTCTCGACGAGGACATCAGGTCGGCATCGCCGACAGCTTTATTCGGCGCCTTTGGGACCATGAGTTAGGCGCAACCACGCTCACGCCGATTGCCAGTTTTAGCGAGCGATTGCGCGCGTGGAGGCAGCATTCTGGCGCCACCATCGAGCCTTTTGTCGGCGACATCACCGACTTCGACTTTTTGGCCTCCGTTCTCAATGCGTTTGTTCCTGACGCGGTTGTCCACTTCGCGGAACAGCGCTCTGCCCCATATTCGATGATCGACCGGCAGCACGCAGTGTTTACTCAGACGAATAACGTAGTGGGTACATTGAATCTACTGTTCGCCCTGAAAGAGTTTCTGCCGGAGTGTCACTTAGTCAAGCTGGGAACAATGGGCGAATACGGCACCCCCAACATCGATATTGAAGAAGGGTTCATTAAGATCCAACACAATGGACGCGAAGATGTGCTGCCTTTTCCCAAACAGCCGGGCTCTTTCTATCATCTTTCCAAAGTTCACGATAGTCACAACATCGCCTTTTGCTGCAAGATCTGGGGGCTACGGGCAACCGATCTGAATCAAGGCGTGGTCTACGGTACGGTGACCGACGACGTGGCGTTGGATGAGTCGTTGATCAATCGGTTTGACTACGACGAGGTGTTTGGAACGGCACTGAATCGCTTTTGCGTACAGGCCGCGGTCGGTCATCCAATTACGGTCTATGGCAAGGGGGGCCAGACCCGGGGTTTCCTCGACATCCGCGACACGGTACGCTGCATAGAACTGGCCTGTGTGCATCCCGCACAGGCTGGCGAATTTCGTGTGTTTAATCAGTTTACGGAACAGTTTTCCATTCTCGAGCTGGCCGAGATGGTGCAGGCCGCCGGCAACAAGCTGGGGATGAGGGTGGTGATCAATCATCTTCCCGATCCTCGTGTCGAGGCCGAAGACCACTATTACAACGCAAAACACACAAAACTGGCCGATCTGGGGCTCAAGCCGCATCTTTTATCCGAGTCGCTGCTGGACTCACTTCTCAACATCGCCCTGCAATACAAAGAACGAATTGACACTGCGCTGCTGCTGCCCCGCGTAAATTGGCGAAACAGCCGCAATGACAGGAAGATCAAGCCTTCTCCGGAGGTCTCGAAGGCGGCGGTTGCGGCTTCAGCTGTGTAACAAATGCAGAAGAGTTGTGCATTCGGCGGAGGCAGTTTCCTCAGCACGGCGCTGCACGCAGTATGACTCAGAAGCAAATCACCGGAAGACTCATCACCACGAATTGGATCGTGAATCTGTTCGGGCAGGGTATTCCTCTGCTGGTCGGCTTGCTCGCGGTTCCATTCCTTTTGCGGTATCTCGGTCTGGAGCGCTTCGGAATTCTTTCTCTCGCATGGGCGCTGCTTGGTTACGCCGGACAGTTCGATCTCGGGCTGGGCCGCGCCACTACGAAATACGTCGCGGAATGCCTGGGACGGGGAGAGCATAGCGCGATTCCGGGATTGTTTTGGACCTCGCTCGGATCCCAGGCAGTGTTCGGGATACTGGCGGGTTGTTTATTGGCGCTGGCGATACCAGTTCTGGTTCATAAAGTGTTGAAGATTTCGCCCGCCTGTTTGGCTGAGACCAAAAGCCTGCTCTTTATCCTGGCGTTGTCCATACCCTTGGTGATCATCGGCAACTCCAGCAGAGGCATGCTTGAAGCTGGGCAACACTTCGGGATCATCAACTATGTAAAGATTCCCGCACATATTTCCATATTTCTGCTTCCGATTGTGGCCGTACTCTTCCGAGCTGGATTGCGCGGAATCGTTCTTTTGTTGCTCGGGAGCCGTTTGCTAGCAACGGTCGCATACTTCGTGCTGTGTTTTGAGTATTTTCCTGAGTTGCATCTCCGATTCAGTATTGAGGCAAAGCTGATACGGCCGCTGTTGGTCTATGGCGGTTGGGTGACCGTATCGAACCTTGCGGGACCACTGTTGACCTATATGGACCGCTTCTTTATTGGAGCGATTCTCTCCGTGTCAGCACTCGCCTACTACACAGCGCCCTATGAAATTGTGAGCAGGATATGGTTCATTCCAACCAGTCTCATGGCAACTGTGTTTCCGGCGTTCAGTACGCTGCGAGCCGGCGAGTCCAACAAACAAATCGAGGATCTCTATGTTCGGTCTCTCAAATCCATTCTCTTGGTTTCAGGATCGATATTGCTGATTCTTGCGGCCTTCACACCGCAAGTGTTAAGGATTTGGCTTGGGACAGAATTTGCTGCCAGGAGCACGCGCACCATGCAAATTCTGGCGTTGGGAATGCTGGTGAACTGCATCGCCTTTGTACCGTTTGGACTGCTCCAGGGAGTCGGACGGCCCGACTTAACCGCAAAAGTTCACCTGCTGGAACTGCCCCTTTACGTGCTCGCCCTGTGGTTCTTTTTGTCACGCTTCGGTTTGCTTGGAGCCGCCTTGGCGTGCACCTTCAGGATCTCACTCGACACCCTGCTTCTTTTTGGTGCCGTACTGAAACTGAAGTTCATATCCGGCCGCAAACTTCTGCAAAAGCCCTTGCAGCGAGCGTTCGTTACGCTCACGTTGCCGGCGCTGCTTGTTCCCCTCTCCTGGATTGGCGCGCCGACGGGAATCTACCCTCTGGTCAGCAGCGCCGTCATGGCTGTTTTCGTTGCCATGACTTGGGGCTACGCTCTGGACACGCAGGAACGCACTCTTCTTGTCACGAGCATTGCAGGTTTTCGGGCGAAGTTCGCGAGAGCAAAATGATGAACGCTCAGTCCGACACCATCGTCAGCAGTACGCCAAACGACAGCGCGAAGAATGGCTCGGTTTCCGTCATCATCGTTAATTACAACACTCTGGGGTTGCTGCGGGATTGCCTTTCTTCTCTGGAACGGGCAGGTGTGGATCGGGCCGGAGCACCTCTAGCTGAAATCATTGTCGTGGACAATGCCTCTTCTGATGGCAGTCCGGAGATGGTCGAACGAGAATTTCCTGCTGCCATCCTGATCCGCAATCCAGAGAATGCCGGCTTTTCAAGAGCCAACAATCAGGCCATCCAAGTCGCTCAGGGAAAATATATTTGGCTCCTCAATAGCGATACGATCGTGCGCCCCGGGGCGCCAGCCTTTATGGCGGAGTTTCTAGACGTTCGCCCGGACGTGTCGGGCGTTACCTGTAAGCTGCTCAATGCCGATGGCTCGATTCAGGCCAGCGTTAGCAATCGCCCCGGCCCAGTGCTTCTCTTTTTTCGCTTGATCGGCATCTCAAGGCTCATCTCCGGCTCTCGAGCCAGACGCTGGCTGGCCCGGTCATTCGGGTTCATTCTCGGCAAAACGATTCGAGCCTATCTTGCTCCTTACGCAGCCAGGGATTCCCCGGTGGAAGTAGAAAGCATTTCAGGCGCGTGCCTGATGCTTCGCCGCAACGCGATTGCTGAAGTCGGCCTGCTGGATGAGAGATTCTTTATGTACTTCGAGGACATGGACTACTGCTTGCGGCTGCGCAAGGCTGGGCTGAAGCTCTGCTATTTGCCACAGGGCGAGGTTGTGCACCTGGTGGGCCAAAGTTCTGGAGGCCGGATGCGGGGCTACAGCGTCCACTCGTATCGGGCTATGTTTTATTTTTACCGCAAGCACTTTTCCTATCCCATGCAGTTCGCCGCGCGCGCCATCGTGGTGGCTCTGTCCGGTCTGCGATGGGCGTGGAACTGGATGCGCGGTAAGTGTTCGGGAAAGCCGCTTTATCGCCAGAATGAGAGGGATCTCGCACAAATAATCCGCGTGTGTTTTGAATAGCTCCGACAAATCGTCTGTTTGTGAGGAAACGTTGGCTTTCTGGGTGTTCACGGTATCGTTCCTATTTCTTTTTTACATATGGGCAGGCTATCCAACGCTCTTATGGCTCCTGCGGCGTTGCTACAACAAGAATCCTGTCCGTCAGCCGTTGGAGCGCTATCCGAGCGTTTCAATCATCATTGCGGCGAGGAATGAAGAAGACAAAATCGCGGCAAAGCTAATTGACTACACGAATCTCGACTACCCGCCTGACCGGCTGGAGGTCTTGATTGTGTCCAACAACTCAAGGGATAGAACCGAGGAGATTGTCAGAGAATTCGCCGCCCGCGACCCGCGGGTTCGCTTGTTCGCTGGAGACGGAACCTTGGGCAAGAGCGGAGCCCAGAACCTCGGCGTACTGAGCGCAACCGGCGAGTTCCTGTTTTTCACCGACGCCGACACCCGCACTCGCCCGGAGACGCTGCAACGCTTGTTGGAAAACTTTGCCGACCCGAAGGTCGGTTTGGTTACGGCCAATGTTCATTTTGGCCATCCGGGCAACGCCGTGGCGGAAGGTCAAGGAATGTACTGGCGTTTCGAGCTTTTCCTGCGCGAACTGGAGTCGGAATTGGGAATCCTGGCTACCGGCAGCGGGCAATCGCTGCTCATACGCAAAGAGCTCTACCGTCCAATTCCGGCCATCTACGGCGATGACTGTGTGCTGCCGATCGATGTGCGCCTGCAGGGATATTCGGTCATCCAGGACAATCGCGTAGTTGTCTATGACATTATGCCGAACAGTATCCATGGCGAGCTTCGTGCCCGAGCCCGAATGACGGCACGTAATTGGACCGGTACTCTCTATCGGCCGGCGATCCTCAATCCGCTTCGATTTCCTTTAACTTCCTGGGCCTTGGTTTCGCACAAGCTGCTGCGATGGCTGACCCCGTATTTTCTCGTCATGCTCCTTGTGGCCAATGTCGCATTGTGTGTCCGCGGTGAATGGATTCCGATCTGCTGCTTGCAACTTGCCTTCTACGTCGCCGCTCTTATCGGGTGGTTGCGAGCCCGAAAAGGCGCCTCAGCGTGGGTGTTGGGCTATCCTTTCGCGTTTTGTCTTGCGAACGTAGGCTTCCTATTGGGGATGACGGAGGTCATGCGGGGCCAACAAACAGCCAGTTACTGATGCCGTGATCGAAATTTCAAGGCAACCTCCGATGCCCACAAAGTCCGCCGCGGACGTTGAGGACGCAAGAATCCGGACGGTCTATTCCGATCGGCGGAAAAACATTCCCGGGACGCTTTACGCTCGCACCAATCCCTTTTCGCAATGCAGTTCCCATGAACGCGAGGAAGCGATGGCGGCTTTATTCCGGCAAGAAGGGTTGTTGTCGCTTGCCGGCTTAAGAATTCTTGACGTGGGTTGTGGTCGTGGCGAGACCATGCGCCAACTGCTCGAATATGGCGCCAATCCGAAGCTTGTCAGCGGGATCGATTTGCTGGAGGAAAATATAAATGATGCACGCCGACTTGCACCGCACATCCATGCGATCTGTGGCAGTGCCTGCAAGCTGCCATTCCCGGATGAATGCTTCAACCTCGTGATCCAGTTCATGCTTTTTACTTCCGTTCTCGACGACGGGGTGAAATCGCTGATCGCAGCCGAGCTAAACCGTGTGCTGATTCCGGGCGGAAGAATCTTATGGTACGACTTTACTTTCGACAATCCGAAGAATCCGAACGTTCATGGGATCACCAAGAGCGAAATCAAGGAGCTGTTTCCCGAATTCGAAATGAGAGCGAAGCGAATTACGCTGGCGCCGCCCGTTGGCCGGATCGTGGCTCCAATTTCTTCGGCGCTTTATTACTGTTTGTCCCGTCTTCCTCCTCTTTGCACACATCTTCTTTGTTTCTTAAAAAAACCAGGCGGGACTAGCGGAGGTGTTGAAGAGCTAACGAGCTGACTTCATGATCGTACCGTTTCACAAATCGGGGGTTGGCGAGCAGGAGTTGCGGGCAGCTGACGAGGCGATCCGCTCGGGGTGGCTGACCATGAGGCCCAAAACACTTGAGTGCGAGAGAATACTGGGCGCCCTTTCCTGGTTGACAGAAGAATTGGTATGAATGACCGCCCATCACAATCCTTTTTCTACCGACGCTCTGGAAAGCGGGCGCTGGATTTCTTCGCCGCTTTTGCCGGCTTGCTGGTGCTTGCTCCCCTGCTGTTGCTGCTGGCTGCGGCGGTCAAGCTTGGATCGCGGGGCTCGGTCCTATTTCGCCAGAATCGTGTGGGCAGAGATCATCAGGTATTCAAGATGTGGAAGTTTCGTTCGATGGTTTGCGATGCAGACAAAAAGGGTCCCCTCATTACCGCCTCGGGCGATGGCCGCGTCACCCTTCTCGGCAGATACTTGCGCCGCTGGAAGCTGGATGAGCTACCGCAATTGTGGAATGTGCTCATTGGCGACATGAGCCTGGTCGGACCGCGGCCGGAGCTTCCTTTCTACGTGCGTAACTATAATCAGGAGCAACTTGAAGTGCTCTCGGTCCGTCCAGGAATTACCGATCTCGCCACCCTCGAGTATCGAAACGAAGAGAACATCCTCGCTGCATCGACTGATCGAGAACGTTTCTACACAGAAGTGGTCTTACCTCATAAGCTCGAGTTGAACCTGCAGTACATAAGGACAATGTCCCTTCGCCTTGATTTGATGGTCATCCTGATGACACTCAAATTGATTCCGCATCGCGCGTCACCGAAAACGGCGGTTTCAGCTGGTCCTCCCAGTTCCATTTGAGGAAAAGAACGTCGTTCGGTGCGGGCGTTTGCGCCTTTTGTTCTTCTTCTGAATGAAAACTGACGCATATGATAGCAGCGTCGCCAATCAATTAAACAGTTGTTAGGTCTGCCTGACTGTCTTGAAGTCGAAGCGGAATGTCGCCGATGGCGTCAAGCAGCACCAAAGTCACACCAAGGGAAGGGCGAACTTGATGTCATACGATCCATATTCCCGCTTCAATCAGCAAAGTGTAGACGCCGCAATTGTCGGAGTGTCGTTCTATCTGGGTTGTTTGATTGCTTACACCGGAACTGCTCATCTATATCTGCAATATCAATTCTGGGTGTTACTTGCTGTTGTTGTGGCGGGTCGCCTGCTCTGGAACTCCTTGTGCGGGCTGCATCGAATGCAGTGGCGATATATTGGTGTGCGCGACGCACTGCGTACTGCTGGCGTATATCTAGCTTTCTCAGGGCTCTTACTGCTCGCACAGACAGTTTTGTCGGAACCTCCTTCTACTCGTCAGTTGGTTTCCAGCGTGATCATTTTCGAGTGTTTGGTGTCACTCGTCGGTGCTCTAGGGGTGCGGATTCTCCGGCGGTATATCTATGAGATTCATGCCAAGCGAGAGGATTCGACGGAGGATCGGGTAGCCCGCCGCGTACTGCTGATTGGCGCAGGAATGATCGGGGCCAGCATTGCCCGCGAGATGGCAACCGACCCTTCGGTGCAGATCGTAGGTTTTCTGGATGACGATCTCGACAAGGCAGATTGCGTGATCGGTGGAGTGAGGGTGCTCGGTCCGACATCACTACTGGCAGAAATTGCTCATTCGAAAAAGGTGGATTCCGTCTTGCTCTGCATTTCTCCGGGAGCGAGAGGCGCATTCACGCGACTGTTTGCGGTTCTCAACAGTTTGCCGGTAACAACCAAGTTTGTTCCCACGCTGACTGAGATTCTTGATTCCGATGATCCTCTGCATTTCGACGCCGCCACCAATGGGAATGGGCATGCGCGCACTGCTATTGTTCCACCGGCCACTCCCCGCGTGCCGCTCCAGAACCGGACGATTCTCATTACTGGCGGCGCTGGATTTATTGGTTCAAGTCTGGCCGAGCGACTGGCGGAAGACAACGAAATTATCCTTTTCGATCGCGCCTTCCACAATCAGCCGATCGCATTTTCACCACTTTACCGAAACCCGAAGGTTCGCAAGATTGAGGGAGACATCCTTGACGAGAATGCTCTTCGCGACATTGCGCGGGAGGCAAACATCGTCGTACATGCGGCGGCAATCGTAGGTGTGGAGAAGGTATGCACGTACCCAAAAGAGACGCTCGAGACGAATTTCGTAGGGGTGTTGCGGATCTTGAAGGCGCTGGAAAAAAGTGTTCGCCTGGAGCGCTTTCTTTATTTTTCGACAAGCGAAGTATTTGGGGTTAATTCTTTCCGTGTAAATGAAGGAACGCCAGCCGCGATCGGATCAGCAACCGAAGCCCGTTGGAGTTACGCGATCGCAAAGTTGGCTGGGGAACATCTGGTAAAGGCTTACCATCGTCAAACCGGAATGCCAGTCGCAACGGTGCGACCGTTTAATGTCTTCGGTCCCAGGCGCCTGGGTGCACATGCGATTTTGAGCTTTGTTCAAAAGTCATTTCAGGGTGTTCCAATCCAGGTCCATGGAGACGGTTTGCAACTCCGTTCATGGTGTTACATAGAGGATTTTTGCGATGCCCTCATAGAAATTCTCTCTCGTACAAAAGCGATTGGAGAAGATTTCAATATTGGCAATCCTCAAAATACGATCACGGTGTTGGAACTGGCACGTTTGGTGGCTGAGTTGACGGGTAGCGCGGCTCCGATCGAGCTTGTGGAGTCGCATTGTCCGGATATTGAGGTGCGCGTACCTTCCTTAGAGAAAGCGCGTCAGATTTTGGATTACCAGCCTTCCTATGATTTGCGCCGCGGTTTGAAGCTGACCGTCAATTGGTATCGGGAACACTTGGAATCGTGTCGCGAGGAGCCCAGCTACGCTCAGGCAGTAGGCGCTAGCAGGTAAACAACGCTCCCCGGGGCCCACACGTCTGCGATTGAACCTGCGCAAGCTCGTAATTTCCTGTATTTCTAGTTGATGATCGGCCAGCGTCCAGATCGCGGCTTCCACGTTCTGCTTGGTTACGCAGGTCCAACTCTGTTTGGCGTGCTTGAGCCATGACATTGGGAACGGTAAACAATGAACGTCGATCCCATCCTGATTAGCTTCTGCAATGTCAAAAGCTGAATCTGTGCTGCACCGCAGGGACTCATCGTATGCGGGTTCGGAAGGAAAAACACCAAGCTCCGGAGTTCCGCGAAGGGCGGATTCTTGCTCGATTTGAACCGCGGTATCCGAATGGTTTCCGGCCTCCATCAGCCACATACCGTGACGGCCATGTCATCCTCCATATTTTATTGTGAGTCGCGAAAGATGACCATTCGGCGCTGCAACGTTACGCAGTCCCAGTCGCTACCTGGATACACGCGCGGAATGTGCCAATCCGGTTCCGACATTTGTGCTGCGGCAAGCGCAGGGCGAAGGCAATCCCGTTCGACAGGACAACTCATGGAGAATTTCGCGGATTCCCAGTCGCCGTGCGAAGAGTTTACGATCAACCGGCTTGATCCGGACACGCTGAAAATTCTAAGCAGCACAACATTCGCCAGTTGTGGAGAAGAAATCTACGATTTGTTGCCCATCGACGACTTGGGCTCCTGGCCTCTGGAAGTTACACAGTGTCCCAGCTTAACGAGGATCATCCTCCCGTTTGACCTAGGATGTTGAAGCGATCGCCGTTCGCACGTCTTGGTCAATGAGTGTAACGGGGATGTTGCACCAATCATGGACTGACTCCCACCGGCCAGCCTCGTCGATAGCCGAGTTTGCGGTGCGGACTACGTTCAGCATGCTCTCTCCCTTCAGCCCGATCATGTAGATATCTGCCCTCGGTCCAGGCCACCAGAGAATCGCTGCAATACGCTGTACAGATAGCGTCATAGGGGCACTCCGACATCTCCACTGCGGTGAACTCAATCGCGACAATCGCTGCATCTTCCACGACGCTGCTTGGGCACTTCAATTACATCGCTAGAGAGAAAGGGTTTGAAGGAACTCCAGATCGCGCCCCACAGCCGCAGTCTGCTGTGTTGACTATCGACCACGGTCGCCAGGCGACCGGACGCATCAAGGCACGGTGACCACGACGTTGCCGACATCTTTGGTGATACCGTCGACACTGGCTTGTAGCGTCAGAGTAAACGAGGAACTGCCGCCACCACCCCCACCGCCGCCTCCGCCTCCACCGCCACCCCCACCGGAACCGCCGCCCCCGCAAGATGGAGCAACAGCAATGACCGTGAGCAAACTGAGACAAAGTAGGAAACGCTGATGTCTTCGAGCGGCATGCGGCAAGAGAACTAACATTCCCACGGCGCCTAACAAACCGAGGGCAGCAATCGCGGTTGGTCCCTTGCCGCTTCTTGTGGCGGCAGGCTTACTCGTCACCTGGACCGTCGCTGTCGCCTGCGTGCCATTGGCAGAGGGAGTAACAGGGTTAGGCGCGATTGTGCAGCTCGCGCCAACCGGCGCGCCATTGCAATACAGACTAACGGGATCGCTGAACCCGTTGACTCCGGTCACATTGATGGTGAGCGCTGCAGACTGCCCAACCGCGACGCTGAGAGTCGTGCCGGAGAGGCGCGCGTTAAAATCTCCTATATTGAGTTGCGCTGAAGCCGATCGTGTTGCGAGCCCGTTGGAGACGCCGACCGTAAAGTTGTAATTGCCGACTGGCAGGGTATTGGTCTGTATAGTCGCAGTGTATCCGCTGATGTAGGGATTGAAGGTACAGGTCGCCGGCGCAGGAATTCCGCTGCACGTTCCGGTGAAGTTCGCCCCATAGCCATTGATCGAGGTCAGGGTAACGTTGTAACTCGCTGTCGTATTCTGAAGCACCGTTTGTGAACTGGGCGATAGGCTGACGCTGTAGTCGCCCACCTTGAGGGTCTCGCTCACGATGGAAGTGATCGCGCCATCAGTCCCGACTATCGTGAATGGGTAAACACCGACAGCTATGGTGGATGTCGTGTTGACAATGACCGAGGTGCTGGCAGAGCCTCCCCGCTCAACCGTCATCGAGTTCGTACCGAACTGGCATGTCGCGCCAGCCGGCAGCCCCTGGCAACTCAAGGTCATAGTCGTGGCATACCCCGCAAGCGACTCCATCCCGAGCTGATAGTCAGCCGTAGGCAGGCCTGGGAAAGTCGACTCGCTAGTCCAGTAAGTGTAGAGCAATGCTCCGTATTGGCCTTGTGCTGTGGCTTGCGTGCCGTAGACGATGGCGGCGCTGCCGTTTAATGTTCCTTGAATCCAGAAGACGTGACTTGAATTAAATGTTTTCGCGATCGTGAATTTCACGTTTTGCGTGAGTGAATTGGCTGGGATCGTGACCGTGCCAGGAATCGAAATGGCTGGGTCGCTGGTTGCCAGCGTTACCTGCGTCGCACTTGAGGAAACTGCAGCGAGAGAAATCTGTACCGATCCGCTGCCGCCAATGACGGGGTCGGTCACGAGTTGCAACTCGAGAGGCGTTCCCGGTGCGGCTGGGATCACCTGAAATGTTGTGGTGTAGACGTCGCTTTCTACGAAGTCGGCTCGGCCGTCTCCCGTGAGGTCGAACGCTGTAGACGGCATTGAAGCATTGAAAAAATACGGCTCGTAGGTCGGAGTGAATGTCCCGTCGCCATTGCCTAAGAGAAACTGAACGTACGCAACTCCGATGGGATAGTCAGTGGCCTGCTGGATGGCGGCGATATCGGGATTTCCATCACCGTTGAAGTCGCCGACCCACGCGGGAAAGCGCGAGCCCAGAGGAGTGCCTAACGTACGCGGTTCGGCCGAGACACCAGTATAGGGCGCGTAAGAACTGCTCTGAACAAAACTGCCGTCAGCCTGGCCCAGATAAATCGTGAACTTCGGGCTGGCCAGGCCATTCGGATAGTCGATTTCTGGTTGCTGGTTATCGATGACGTCCAGATGGCCATCGTGATTGACATCGATCACCGCCGGATTGGTCAGGTTCTGAATGACCATCCTAGGAGCGGCGAACGTGCCATCCCCGTTGCCCAGCAACTCATAGACATTGTTGTTTTGGAAGGGGACGCCATTGACGTAAGACCAGCCCAGCAGATCCAACCTGCCGTCGCCGTTCAAGTCTGCAGCCCACAAGCCCTGAAAACCGACATTGACATTGATAGGTGAGCCTGCTGTGAAGGTGCCGTCTCCATTTCCAAAACAAATCGTGATCGTGCCCGCCGATGAGATGGCGAAATCAAGCTTTCCATCGCCATTGAAATCACCCGCCGCCAGGATTGCGCCCGGGAAAAAGCCGGTGATGTTCAGAACGGTTGGCGGGCCAAAATTGCCTCCGCCTGAGTTGGGCGCGAAGACCAACTGCGGGCTGCTCCCTTCGCCAAAGAACGATGAAATCGTCACGATATCGGGGCGGCCGCTGTTTCGAAAATCACCGAGTACGAAATCCGTGACGTTGAAAGTACCTTCGGCGACGGGCGAATAAACCGCCGAACCGAAGTGGCCGGTGCCATCATTGAGCATGACTGTCGCTTGATTTGCATTCGGGTAGCCCGGTCCGAACTGGATCAGCAAAAGATCCGGTTTGCCGTCGCCATTCACATCCACAGGGTAGAAACTGGAATCGGGTGCATTCACTGGGCCGGAACTATTGTTTCCGTCGATATAACCGGTGTACTCACCCTGAGGCGTCCCGAAGCCGCCCTTGCCGTCATTCAGAAAGACCGTCGCGGAATCGCTGTCTTGATTGGCCGTGATGATGTCGGGGTGTCCATCATGGTTCAAATCGACGATCGCCATTCCATAAGACGTCTGGCCGCCGCGA
This sequence comes from Candidatus Solibacter sp., assembly GCA_035501655.1. Lineage (GTDB taxonomy): Bacteria > Acidobacteriota > Terriglobia > Terriglobales > Acidobacteriaceae > Sulfotelmatobacter. The sequence goes on along the minus strand of DATJVU010000039.1, from coordinate 286,414 downwards.
TATACGCGCGCCGGAGTGAAGTTTCCTTTACCGTCGCCGAAATGGACGGCGATGAGATTTCCGGCAACCTGTCCATAACCGGTCTGCGCGTAGATTCCAGAATCGACGAGATCGAGATGGCCGTCTCCGTTCACGTCCACTAGTGTTGCGGTCCACCCGAAGTCGCCTGTGCCGACTTGATTCGATTGTGCCTGGAAGGTGCTGTCGCAATTTCCCAGCAATATCCTGGCGATGCCGAGACTGTCGAGAATCACGATGTCAGGGCAACCGTCCTCGTTCATATCGCCGGAGGTCACAGTAAGAAGAGAGAAGTCGCCAAAAAGATCCCCGAAGTCAGCGGGCTGGGCTTCTTTCAGAAGACCGGTCCCATCATTCACATAGACAACTGCTCCGACGCCCGGATCGAGCACCACCGCGTCCGGTTTTCCATTCTTCTCAAAGTCTGCAACGGTGATCGACTCGGGAAACTCAACCCCGAAGGTCAGGTAGAGTTCGAAGAGCGGAACGCCGAAGTTGCCAGTTCCATCGCCGAGCAAAGTAGCGATTGAACCGCCGTTCGGAATATTAGGATCTGCGATGAGCCCTGCGAGTACATCCAAATGGCCATCGTGATTCAAGTCGGCGACCGCCATCGAGATGGGAGAACCGGGGACGAAGAAGGGTCTTTCCGGTCCAAATGTGCCATCTCCGTTGCCCATCAGAACGCCGATGCTGTCACTATCAGCTTCCGCCACTACAAGATCGAGCTTTCCAACTCCACGCAAATCCGCCAGGGTGACAGCCAAAGGGGAGACTCCCGCCAGGGGAATCACGGTGGCCTGCGTGAAGGTTCCATCGCCGCGCCCAAGATAGACCCACACGTTATTACTCCCGCCGTTGGCGACTACCCAGTCGGGAATGCCGTCGCCATTTACGTCTCCAGCCGCCACCGCGGTGGGAATGTAGTCGGCGGGCAACAGAGATTTCAGCTGGAGACCGGCAAGCGGAGGCAGGCTCGACGGTGTCAGGGTCGCCATCGTACCTAACGGTCTTGAGAGTGCAGGATTTGACGGCCGGAGTGGCGCTTGTGTTCGTGGACGCGAAAACGCCTTCGAATAGTTTGATCCGGCTCTCTGCGCGTATCTCCATCCCAGGAATCGCGTCGGCCTGGCAGGGGTCATGTTCGAAGAGCCGTGTTGCCAAAGCTGCAAAAGTGGAGGCTGCAGAAAACTGTGATTCTGGTTCGCCGGAAGAATTGTGAACGTTGCGGTGTTTGAAGTGCCTCCACTTGGGGGCAAATTCACAATTTTGATCTGTACGGTGCCCGGCTGCTGAATCATGGTGTATGGAATGGCAACGAGGAGTTGATCGGGATTGAACGAAAAAGTACCCGAGCCCTGCAGCGGTGTGCCGTTCCAAAGAATTTCTGCTGGACCGAATCCGGTGCCGTTGATTGTAAGGGTAAAGCTGAAGGATCCGGCTGTGACGGATGTTGGAGAAATGGAAGCGATAGTCGGAACGCCGGTTGAAATCGGGACTGTGATCGAATTCGACTCCCCACCTCCAGGCGCGGGGTTTGTAACCGATACGTCGACGCTGCCGAAAATCTGCGCGATGGTCTGGGCTGGAATTTCTGCAGTGAGCTGCGTGCTGCTGACGAAGGTGGTTGGCTGGTCGAAAAGAACGTTCACAACAGACTGCGGCACGAAGCCTGTGCCGTTTACCGTCATCGTGAATGAGGGACCATCCAGTGGAATACTCGGAGGCGAAACCGAAGTGATGTTTGGAACCGGATTGTCGGGCGGCCTGTTGGTGCCAGTGGTCCAGAGCAATGCAGAGCCGCTGACGATATTCGGACTGCCGAACGACCATAGCGTTCCTACCGAGGGAGATACTTGCACTCCCACGATCGCGGAGTAGCCGGCGTCCTGGAAATAGCAGTTGTCGCCAAAGACCGTGTCTGCGTACTCAAACAAGATGTTGCTGCTTGATTCAGAGAAGACGACTTCGAATGTGACAGTCGCGGCGGAATCTTCGTGGCAGAGGAAACTTCTGACGTTTCTCCACTCCACGACTAATTGGCGGTTGGGCGCGCTGCCTACGACCTCCCAAAACACGTTTTGCGCAGAACCTGCGATGGGATCAAGATCCATCCAGAATGGAGCGACGACCGTGAGCGGTACCGGCAACCCGATTGGGATAAAGTTGTTGATCTCGGGCGAGACCGCATCCGTGAAGCTGATGGTTCCGTTGCTTCCGACCTGCAGCTTGGTGAAACTTCCGCCGCCGAAAGCGACGGGGAATGGCGATGTGACTGCCGCAACGCTGTCGTCACTGAGGTTAAGGTTCGTGCCCGCGATGGTCACGTAGTTATAGGCAGCGGGCGCAACCTCGTAATTATCTAAGATTTCCACCGCCACGGTATCGCCACCGGGAAACGTCAACGTGTAACTGCCCATCGCCGGCGGCGCCCACTGAGCGGAATAAATGCCATCTCCAGACACTTGATCTACACCGGTGCCATCATCGACCAGGCTTACACTCTGTCCTCCGGGAGACACTGTGACCGTGACGGCCCCAGCGGGCTGTAAACAATTGATATTCAATTCCTGCAACGTTAGCGGCGTGCCTACGGTTGCGGCCATGGCATTGTTCACCGGTTGCAGGCGGCTCTCAGCTTTCTTTCCAGAACAGTTCATCGAGCCGTTCAGGTTGAGTCGTTTTCCAGTGATAGTTTGCGCCAGTGAAGAGCGCGGATCGCCACCTGCGAGAAGCAGGTTTTTGATGCCGCGCCAGTCGAGCGTTGGCTGCTGCGCCGCGAGCAGCGCTGCGGCGCCGGTGACATGCGGAGCCGCCATCGATGTGCCGGACAATATTTGATAGTTCGTGCCTGGCCATGTGCTGAGAATCTCCTGCCCAGGCGCTCCAAGGTGTACCGAATGCTGCCCTATATTCGAGAAGACGGCCAAGGCATCACTTCGAGTCGTGGCGGCAACAGAAATTACGTTGGGCAGGAGCGTGTTTGCAGGATAGGTCGGCGTGACGTCGTTGTCGGTAAACTCGTTGCCCGCTGCAGTAACGAAGAGAATTCCGGCCTGCTGCTGGGCGTGAATGGCATCGGTCAACGCCTGCGAGTATTCCGATCCTCCCCAGCTGTTATTGGTGGCCACTATGTTGTAGCCACTATTTTTCATCTGCAAGACGTAGTCGAGGCACGAGATCGCATCAGAGGTTTGGCCCTCGCCGGTTGAGTCAATAAATTTGCACGACATTAACTGGACGTGCCAGTTAATTCCCACAACCCCGAGATTGTTGTTGCCAGCCGCACCCTCGATTCCTGAGACGTGGGTGCCGTGACCATTGTCGTCGAATACATCCGACGTGTAATACACCGTTGACATTCCGTAGCAGCCATTTGTGCCGTCATCGATTCCGTTGCAAACCGCCGGGTCATGGAAGAGATTTGGGATGAGGTCTGGATGCGTGTAGTCGATGCCCGTATCAATTGTGGCGATGATGACACTCGAGTCCCCTGTACTCAGATTCCAGGCGAGGGTCGCGCCAACGTCGTCGCCCGAGGTGCCGCCATTTTGGCCCGTGTTATGCAAGTTCCACATTTGCGAGAAGAAAGTATCGTTCGGTGAGCCGCTGGAATGGACAATGTAGTCCGGTTCCGCGTATTGAACCTCAGGACGTAATCGATAGGAGCGCAGGGCCGCCCCGACATCGAGTCCGGCGGGCAAGGCAACCGCTTCCAGATCTCTCACAGCAACAAACTGCTTGATCGAACTGGCGCCTAAAGCGGCATGCGCCGCTCCACGAGTACTGGCCTCTGTGCCAGGACGAAACTTTACGAGGATCCGATCAGTGGCATACTTCGCATTGGGATTGCGAATGGTATGCACCGCCGTGCTGGCCTGCTGGCCGGACAAACACGGCACAAGCCAGACCGCAACCAGAAACACCAGTAGCCTGCACTGACGAAGCAACGCAAATCGGGCCATAGAGAGTGGCTTTCTCGATGGGGGACAGAAAGTATCCTACGAAAAGCTCGATCAATCAAGAAGCTTTCAGCTTGCAGCCTGCCCAGAATTCGGGATGCCCCCACTTTTCTGTGTCAACCTGAAACGCCCTGCCGGATACCAGTCAGGAGACAACGATGGCGTAGCGAGCCGTCGTCTGGGGAAGCGTATGGCCCAGCAATTTGCCGACAATGTGGAGAGATTCTCCACTCGAAACTAGATGTGATGCAAAGGTGTGGCGCAGATCATGAATGCGCACCGTCGGCTTCCAGATTGTCAGGAATTTCTTCCGCTTGGCAGGAACTTGTTCCCCTTTCGCGAGGCGTGCCGCTTTGCAGACCTGAACCCAAGGCCGCCGAATGGTCACTCGTGCGCCGTTGTGTCCAGGGAAGAGCGCCGATTAGATACGTCTAACATTCATCCGCTGCAACAACTGCTCTCCTGTTGATAATTGATAGGTTAGCCGGACGGCCATTTGCGTTGGAAGAACTTCAAACAGAGCCTATCCTTCGCTGGGAAAAACATGGCTTCTCCGTCTAGAAGGTAAACTTCAGCGCTAACTGGACTATTCGTGGGCTGGAAGCGACGCTGAGGATGCGGCCAAAGTCGCCTGGATCGAGGATCTGACCCCTGGCATCAAAGGTGTTGGCGGCGGTGATATCTTCAACCGGATTGCTCCGGTTCGCATGATTGAGCGCATTGAAGAAATCAGCACGCACTTCGACATTCTTAAATTCGCTTAGCGGAAACCGTTTGGCTACCGACAAATCTATGTTGCTCTGGGAGGGTCCACGCAGCACGTTGCGTCCCAAATCGCCGATGTCATTTCCACCCTCCGGCGCAAGGGCAGTTGGGTCGTGTGCGCTTGGAATGGGCTGGTTCGGCTGAACGAATGGAAACGCGAAAGCAAACGGATTGAAGTAATATCCGGGCGGGATGTTGATGGTGGCCGCCTTGCGCGTAGCACCTGGAGCCCAATTCGGCCGCGCTCCGGGCGAGCCATACAGGTCTCCCGCTGTGGAATCCAAGATATCAACCGGCAATCCCGACATTGCGATCACAATCCCTGAGAGTTGCCAATGGGAGCACAGAACTCGAACCGCCCGTGAACCTGACGCACGGGAAAATCTCGGAAGATTCCAGACGCCGCTGAAAGCAAAGCGCTGAGTGCGATCGAAATCCGAGAGACCTCGGACGTCCAAACTCCCGGTATCGAAAAACGTGCTCTTGTCCACGGTACCGTCGAGCTCGGCTCCGCCTCCGGGGTTGGTGGTGTCGTCGATAGACTTGGAGAATGTGTATGCAGCATGGAATTCAAGTCCGTGCGATGCTCGATGGTTCAGCGTCGCTTGCAGGGAGTGATAAGTAGACTGGCCGCTGGTCTGGTTGAAACCCCCGCTGTCAGTAGTTACTCCCTGAAAGGGAGCGCGGAGCTGAGCATTGTCGGGAGTATTCCACGTAATGACTTGGCCGGTCACAGCGTTCGTGATGGGATGGTTCGTGCTCGCAATCTTCGCCTGGTTGATGTTCACTTCACGAAACAGGTGCAGCCCGCGCGTGCCCACGTAGGCAAACTGCAGCGTCATATCGCGGCCGAATTGATACTCAAGACTGGTGTTGAAGTGCTGAAAATAGGGAGTGCGATTATTGCGGTCCACGCTGCTGACGCTCAAAGGTATCCCAGGCACAAGGACGGGGAATTGATTCGCACCAGGTGCGCCCGGAAACGGATTCGCGAAGCTCTGCCCCGACCAGTTGAAACCGGCATAGAAGGGCAAGGACAGAAAGTTCCAGGCTACATAGAAGAATGAGGAAGGGCTATAGAAGATGCCGTAGCCCGCGCGCACTGCTAAGTGGTCTGAGTTTAACGGCCGCCAGACCAAGCCCACGCGGGGCCCGAAATTGTCAGGGTCAATACTCTTCAGCACACCGTCGCCGACTCGCGGGACACCCGGCAAGTCATACTGAGGAAGTGCATTCCCCGCCATAACGAAGCCGCCGATGGGAGGACCAATCGGAACGCCTTCGGCGTCGACTTCCATGCGCGGTTTGTACAGCGTAGGGTCAAATGCGCCAATGCGCCCCTTCGTATCATGGGCTGGCATGTCCAGTTCGTACCGGAGCCCTATGTTGAGCGTGAACTTTTGGGACAGCTTCCAGTCATCCTGAACAAAGACATCAAAATCGTTAGCACGAAGGTTGCGATCACTGAGTCCCACACCGATAGAGGAAAAATCGGAGATGCCGAGCAAGAATTGGTCAAACGAAGAAAAGTCAATTGCTCCATAGGTTTGCACGTTGGCGCGAAAGTCCCATTGGCGACGAACGAAATCCGCTCCCAGCCGGAAACTGTGCTTGCCCCGCTGCAAAAAGAAAATGTCTGCCAGCGATAGGGACGGAGAACTGCTGCGCAATGTTATCCCTGATGTACCGATACTGCCGCCCCCGCTTTGGGATGTTAGGAGAATTGCTGGTAGACCTGGAAAGAGGTCGGCAGTTGATCGTGTAATCCCGATGTCAGAATCGCGCAGAGGTTCTTGTGGTACCTCGTTTGTCCCCAGAAAGTTGGACGCAACGCGCGCCTCGTTCATCGCTCGCGAACTCAGAAAATCCGTCCACTGCACGGACAGGACGCGATTGTTAATTTGCCGCTGCGTGCCGAAACCGGGCAGGCCGGATGCCCCACCTGCAGGTAATACCGTTCCACCAAGGGCCCAAAATTCCGGTGCATCAGCAAAAAAGAACTTGGCGGCCAAAGAGCCATGCATGCCCAGGTGCACATCCACATTCGTATTGAACTGTTCTTCCCGGTATGTGGAAAGGGCGGTGCCGGTGACCCGGCCATCCACTTGTGGCGTCGGAATCAAGAACTGCCCATTCGGAAGTTTGAAATTGAGCAGTGCGAGAGCGGTAGGATCGATCGAGGTGGTACCTGAAGGAAGGATCCCCTGGAAGTTTCGCAGAATCGTGGCCTCGGAGCGATCGTTGGTCAGTCCGGGCGAGCCTTGCGGAACTGGCGCAATGAAAACACTCTTATATAAGCTTTGGTCGGTTGCTCCGTTTTCGTCGCGCGTTCCCTGATACGAAAGAAAAAAGAAGGCCCGGTCTTTCTGGATCGGGCCCCCGAGAGTTACGCCGTAGACATTGCGGCGGAGGACAGGCGGTCCCAGCCCCACCGCCTTCAAGTCCGGATCGTTGGCATTGAGCGCGGTGTTGCGAAAGTATTCGTAGACGTTCCCATGGGTACGATTCGTGCCACTCTTTGTGATGACCTGCACGCTGCCGCCCGCACCGCCGACGTTGGCGTCGTACATGGACGTCTTCACGGCCACCTCACTAATGCTTTCGGGCGCAGGAATTGCCACGGAATAAAGATCATGGGCCGAGACGTCGTTGGCATCGACGCCGTTGATCTCAAGGTTGTTTTGCCCGTTCCGCGCGCCATTTACTGAAAAATTGGTCGAATTGCGGCCAACGGCGCGATCATCGACCAGCGGCATATTCACGCCCGGAACTGTTGCCACCAACTGAAGAAAGTTACGGGTCGGCAGGGGAGCGAACGAAAGGACAAGTGGGTCGATGGAAGTGCTGATTTCAGAGTTGCTGGGCTGCACGGGAGGAACCGGTTCGGTGACCGTGACGGTGGACTTTGCACTTGCGACTTTGAGAACCACATTGACCGTTACGGTCTCACCGATACCCGCTCGGATACTGCTATACATCACGGAGGCGAAGCGAGCAGCGGAGATCGTGACCTGATATGTGCCAGGCGATATCGATGTCAGGACATAGTCGCCATTTGCATCCGTGATAACCGTCTGCGTTTCTCCCGTGGCAATGTTTTGTGCGGCGACCTGCGCGTTAACGATGACCGCGCCCGTCGTGTCGCGCACCGTTCCCGTAATTCGCGCCGTGGTCAGGGTTTGTCCGAGACATGTGTAGCCGGCAGCGAAGGAGAGGAGCAGCGCACAAGCGAGTCTCGTCGAGGCAGTCATGATGTACACGCCTACTGCGGTAAGCCGATCGAATGAGCAAACTCATCGAACCGCGGGTCGGAGTGGAGCGGATCCCACATGGGCTCAAGACGCAGAGTAAACAAAACAGGTTCTGAATAAATCTCTGTGTACGCGAAAATCCAGTCATCCTGCCGCGAGAGCGTAGGTAGTAGCGCGAAAGCGTGATCCTTGTCCGCCAACTCGGTGTAGACGTAGGCTTCCAGCCATCGGAACGGAAACTTGGGATACTTCTTCAAACCCTTAAGCCACTCTCGCAAAGAAGCTTCGTAACCGCCACGGGCGTAACCGCGGCGAAGATCCTCGGCCAAATCGGTGTATCCCATGCAAACTAATCCGCGACGAAATTCTTCGATGGACTCCTTCGGCTTGCCTGTCCGGGCATAGGCTACCATCAGGACCTTGTGTAGGATGGCCTCCTCGGTGGTGAATAGCTCAGGACTGCTGCCAAGTTCCGCGCGTGCCGACTCGATCACTTGATCGAACTGGCGTCGAGAATAGCGCGCCCCGGCGAGATGGTCGACTTTCGGGTCCAGATCCTGAGCTGTTTGGAACTCCTTTAAACCTTCGTCTGGCCTGCCTGCCGTGTCTAGAAAAATGCCATACCCCTGGTGTGCAGCCGCATTGCTCGGACTGAGTTGGATCGCCCGCAAGAACTCGCTTTCCGCATCATGGTAATTGTGCTGGCGCACGAACTTGATGCAAGCCAGGATCACGTGTGGCCTGGGCACGGTATCATCAGCTTCGATCGCTTTCCGTGCATATGCCTCCGCGTCCTCGGGAGTTGAAGCCGCTTCCGCAAGCGCAACATACGCCGGCGCGTAATCGGGGTCCTCGTGAATAGCCTTCTTGTAGTACTCAACTGCACTCCGGTGAAGATCGGTCGCAACCATCTCCTTACCCACGTGATTGCTAAGTTCCTCTTCGAGGCTTTTCTGCTCGATGCCGCGAAGATACGCCTCGTGAGCCTTGAAGTTCACTTGGCGGGGTGCCTCTGACAGCGCACCCGAGTTCGCGTTCATGTTTACTCGGATCTTATCGGCGATTGCAGAGGCAACTGCCTCCTGTACTGCGAGCGTATCTTGCAGACTGCGGTCGTAGGTCTCCGCCCACAGATTGGCGTCCGTCTGACCATAGATCAATTGGGCAGTAATGCGCACGCGGTCCCCTGCGCGCAAGACAGATCCCGCGACGATCGCATCCACCTTCAACTCGCGCGCTATCTCCGGTAGTGACTTGTCAGTTTTCTTGTAACGCACGACCGACGTGCGCGAAATGACCCTCAGCGCCTTGATTTTGGAAAGTTCGGTGATCAGTTCCTCGGTCATGCCGTCCGAGAAGTACTCCTGCCCAGGATCGCCGGAAAGATTTTGGAGAGGGAGAACCGCCAGAGAATGGATTGGGGGAGTCGTCGCGCCGAAGACACGCGTTCGCACCCCATCAATGTTTCCGATAAACATGGCCAGCAGCAACGCTGCACCGCCCAGGGCAATCCCCGGACGCTTGAAATTACGCCAGCTGGAATGAGCCGATGCCGTCGGAGGTGCCAAGCCCCGGGCAGGAGATGCAGTAGAAACCTCTTCCTTGCTGCCATTCAAGTGCACGACGCTGCCATTCAAGTGCACGACTGGCGCAACCAAGCGGTAGCCTCGCTTGGCGATGGTCTGAATTACCCGGGACTGTTTGGCATCATCCTCAAACACCCGTCGCAACTCGACGACCGAGCGCACCAGCACACCTTCGCCGACAAAGGTGTCCGGCCACACAGTTTTCAGTAGCTTTTCCTTGGAAACAGGTTGCCCCGGGGTGTCGGCAAGGCACACTAATACCGACATTACCTTCGGCTCCAACTGGACCGCGGTGCCATCCCGAGAAACGGTATTGAGGCTGGGTTGGACCAGCCAAGACGCTACTTGGAAGTCCCCATCCACGTCGCACCCCAAATACGTGGTTCCCGGATTGTATATCCGTTCAAGCTGAAATCCAACGGGTTCGCCGAAACTTAAGAGAAACCTCTTGGTTCCCTTGGGACTTTTCGCACCTAACGACATTAGCCTCGCGCAGAGTGGTGAGGTGGATAGCGCCAGACCTGCCACCTACACCCTCGATTACCCCTCAATCAAGGACAACGACTATGCAGTCACCTCTCTCACGCACTTCACTTCTGCTGGGGATGCTTATGGTGTTTCGCGTCCTCGGAGTGGCGCAAGTGACCTTTGGGGCTCCTGCTTTCTATCCGGTTGGAGGGGCGCCAGTGGCGGTGGCAACTGACGACTTCAATAACGACGGCAATCTCGACCTGGCCGTCGTCAACAGCGACGCCAATACCGTCAGCATCCTCCTTGGGAATGGGGATGGCACCTTCCAGGCCGCCGTGAAGTACACTGTCGGCCTCAACCCAGTGGCGATCACAATCGTCGACATCAACCTCGACAAGAAGCTGGATCTGGCAGTTGCGTATGAAGGAGATATTACGGCTCAGCAAACGGGCGGGATCAGCTTGTTGCTCGGGAATGGCGATGGAACTTTCTCCCCGTTACCGGACCTCGCCAGCACTGACTACCCAACGGGGATAGTGGCCGGGCCCTTCCATGGCAAGCCCGACCTGGCAATCGTGACTTTCGACGGTGGCGTAAACGTCTTCCTTGGAAATGGAGATGGTACGTTCGAAGCGGCTGTCGCGTACGAAGTCACCGGTGCTTCCAGGTCTATTGCCGCGGGAGATTTCGATGGAGACGGCAAAGAGGACCTGTTGGTCACTACCGACAACTCCATGGACTCACTCGAACTGTACCGAGGCAACGCAAGTGTGTTGATCGGAAAAGGGGATGGGACTTTCATCACGCCTCCGCTCGACACCAGCCTAGGAGGGCCCGGCGGGCCCGTAGTTGCGGGGGACTTCAATGGCGACGGCCACCTAGACCTTGCTGCGTTAGTGTTGCCGCTTGATGCAAACCTTCTAGCCCAAGTGCAGGTTTTCCTGGGGCACGGGGACGGAACCTTTGGAGCCGGCGCCGTCGTCGTGAAAGGCCTCTCGGTTGTCCATCCTTGGGGTGGCAAAATCATAGTTTCCGATATCAATAATGACGGTGCACCCGATTTGTTCGTGGACGGACTATGGGTGTTCCTCGGCCAAGGTGACGGCACCTTCCAGTTGGCTTTCACAAACGCTGCCGGTGCGGAAGGAAGTGCGATCGGCGATTTCAATGGTGACGGTTTGCCCGATTTGGCCGAAACCTCCGCGAGCTCGATCGCGGTCCTTCTCAATACGACCACAGACTTCGCTTTGTCGGCATCGACGCTCACACCAACCACGTTGAGCGCCGGCCAATCTTCTACCGCAAAACTGACCCTTAACGCGGCAAATGGTTTCACAGGGACCATTTCCCTGACCTGCACTGTGCAGCCGCAACCGCAGTCAGCGCCGAGCTGCTCGATCAGCCCAAATTCTGCGAACCCTGGTACGCCTGTCACACTGACCGTTACTACCACCGGCACGACGATGGCATTGGCGGCACCGTCTGCATCACGTTCCGGCTTGATCTATGCACTAGGTTTCCCGGTGATTGGTTTCGTACTTGTGGGAATCGCTGCCGGTTCACTGCGGAGCCGCAGCAAGAACGCCCGCAGCTTCGTGTGTGGCTCTCTGTTAGTTACTGGAATGTTCCTGCAAGCCGCGTGTGGCGGCGGAAGTGCGGACCCGCCCCAGCATCAGAGTCTCAGTACACCGCCAGGCCAGTACACGGTCACACTCATCGCCAACTCTGGATCTCTGCACCATCTGAAGACTTTAACACTGACGGTGCAGTAGTCCTAAGGTCATGGGCCAATGCCCCGGTCGAGCTAGCGCCGATCGGACACACCTAAATCCGAGTGCAAGGAAGAAGGGACTTCATTTCATGCTAAGAAACATACGTTGGCCCGCCGCAATCCCGGTGCTGCTGTCGACTCTGAGTCTGCCTGCGTTGGGCGCAACTCTGGAGTTTACATCAGCCACAGTCTATTCAGTGCCGCCCGGCCCTGGGAGTGTCGTGGTTGGCGATTTCAACGGAGACGACAAACTAGACGTCGCGGTTGCCAGCCAAGGTAGTGTCAGCATTCTTCTCGGAAAGGGTAACGGTACGTTTCAACCAGCGAAGAGCTTTAGTGATGGTGGATCGGGCAGTAGCCTTGCCACAGGCGACTTCAACCGTGACGGCAAACTGGATCTGCTGGTTTTCATCGGAAACTCAGCTGCCCTTTGTCTGGGAAATGGTGATGGGACATTTCAGGCGCCAGTGCCAATCCCTGGAGCGACGAGTACATCGCTAATCGTTTCAGATGTAAATCTGGACAACCGGCCGGACTTTGTCTCCGGGTCTTACCTCTTTCTGGGGAACGGTGACGGAACGTTTCAGGCACCGCGCGATCTTGGTGCGTCGGTCCTCCTTATTGCCGATCTGAATGCCGACAAAAAGCCCGATTTGGTTGTGAGTTCGCTCAGAATCATGCTGGGCAACGGGGACGGGACGTTCGATCCGCCGGTTACGGTCTCATTGGTAGCAACCGCTCCAGACCTTGGCTGCCTATTCTGCAAAACAGGATACTCGAATGTCGTGACTGGAGATTTCAACGGAGATGGAAGGCCTGACCTAGCCATTGGCAGAATCACAACCGAGTGCATCGACCGATGCAATGTCACCGCAACCGCGATCCTTACATTTCTGGGGAACGGCGACGGCACGTTTCAACCCGGCCCTTCGTTCGATACGGATGCGTCGGTCTTGCCGGTCTTCCTTATTGCAGGCGACTTCAACGGAGACGGAAAAGCAGATATTGCCGCTTCGTCCACAATTTTGTATGGAAGCTCCGTGATCCAGTTTTATCTGGGGCAAGGCGATGGAACGTTTCCAACCATCGCCGATTATGAAGTGGGCACCGGTTTCGTCGATCTTGTGATAGCAGACTTTAACGGCGACAAACTGCCCGACATTGTTTCCGCCGATCCTAACGACGCCAATATCAGTGTCGTGCTCAGCATTGCACCTGACTTCTCGTTGGCCGCGACTTCCACCAATTTGTCGGTGGCTCGCGGCGGGGAAGCAAGCGAAGCCTTAAGCGTTGAGACACAGTCCGGATTCTCGGCTGCTGTTGGTCTCACGTGTTCTGTTACGGGCCCGGCTCCCATCCTGAATTGCAGCGTGTCGCCGACTTCAGTTAATCCGGGAAGCATGGCGACGTTAACCGTGAGTACAAGTAGTGCCGCCGCCAGCATGTTTCCAGGCCTGCCCTACTATGGTCTATTCGCGACAGTACTAGTTAGTGGCTTTCTCTCAAGGCGATGTCTAAAGGGAGGGCGTCGAGTATCGCTGGGCGGTTCTTTGATTCTCGGGGTAGCCGTGTTCTTCGTGGCATGCGGAGGAGGCAGCAAACAACCGTCGACGCAGAGCTATACGGTCACCGTGACCGGAACGTCGAGTGAGCTTGTGCACTCTACGAACATAGCTGTGACGGTGGAGTAAGAACGCATCAGATGAGCAGCCATTCGCCACAAACGCCAGCGTGGGCGGACCAATTTCCGAGAGAACGGAAAAGAACTCCGATGGAAAAGTTATTGAGTTTTTCGATTCTACCTAGGCCCGCCGTGCTCGGGATGCTCGGCACAACCTTACTCGCGCTGCTTCCATGCAGTCATTCAGCGTTCGCAACCATCGGCTTCAAGTCGGCTGTGAGCTACCCCGTGGGAAAGAATCCAGAGGCCTCTGCCTGTGGAGATTTCGACGGTGACGGCAAGATTGATCTAGCCGTAGTCAACAGTGGGGAGGCCAGCGTCGGAGATGACGGCGGCGTGAGCATTCTGCTGGGCAATGGAGTCGGCACGTTCCATGCTGGGGACAACAGTGCCGCGCCCGAAACCAAGAAGGCCGAATTCGAGCATGAGGCGAGCGCCAGCGAAAACGTCGTTCGACTGATTAGTGTTGGCGAAACGGCCTACTTTCGAACTCATGGACGGTACGCGACGTTTGCGGAGCTGGTCCGGTCTGGACAAATGGAGGAGACTGCGCGCCAGTCCAGCGCGTACTTGCGAGCGTTCGCGTTGCTGAATCTGCATGCGGAATCGCAACCAATTCCCGGTTTTGTTCTGGTCCTCTTGGTACCTTCAGACGGGAGTCAGTACCAGCTCTCATTGACGCAGCAACGTGCGGAATGCGGGTTTGGGTGGTTCACCAATGCAAGTGGAACCTTGTATCAGGGCAAGGCCGTCGACTGTGCCGAGCCAATGCCGACATCTGATCCAAGCAACTGGGCTCCGCCGGACATCGATGTGGAGGTGCCGCCAGTGCGGAGCGATACGCTTTGTCCGTTGCCGGAGATTCTGTATGAGGCGGGCAAACGGGCGCAAGAATTAGTGGAGAACCTGCAAAGGTTTGCGGCAAACGAGCAAATCGAGCATATCGAATTCGGAAATCGTGGGAAATTGCGCAATTCCACAAGCCAACGGGTCAACTACACCGCCGAAATCCGACAAAGCCCGTCTGGAACGTTGTGGGTGGAGGAGGACCGGTCAGGAGCCACCGAAAATCTGCCGCCACTACTGACGGACGCAGGCACCGCAGCGTTCGCGTTGATCTTTCATCCGCGGCATGTCGTGAACTTTGACATCCGCTGTGAGGGAGAGGCGGAACTTCATGGAGTACCTGCGTGGCAACTCCGTTTTGAAGAGCATGACGACCCGAGCAAGTCATTTCATGACATTCGAGTCAAAAATTCTACTTACCACCTGAGATTCAAAGGACGGGCATGGATCGCTCTGGATCATTACGAGGTTTTGCGCCTTGAGACCGATCTGATTGCTCCTGTCGCGAAAATTGGTTTGCAACTCGAGCATATGGAAATCACGTATGCGCCCGTAGAATTTCGGAAGCGCATGGTTCGGCTGTGGCTTCCTGAGAGGGCCACATTCTATATCAGCTATCACGGTCATCGAATTGAACGTGTGCACCAGTTCAGCAAGTTTCAGCTCTTTTGGGTGGACACAAATGAAAGCGTTAAAGTGCCGAACTCCGGCCCCGATTAACACGGGGCGCGCTCGGCGGTGTCGAATACAGTCTTTCGGAAACCTCAGCAGTGCGCGGGAACAGCGACATCGTAGGAGGATTTGCGGATCCGTCCGGAATTCTCCACGGGTTCTCCCTTTTTGGAGGCTCATTCGCTCAGTTCGTTCATGGCCAATGTCCGCGTTTCCGGTATCCACGGAAATGGACGGACCGCTTCATGGCCCGCTCATTCCGGATCGGTTGGATCATTGAAGAGCACCGTTAACTTGATGCTCCCGTGCCCGAACTGCGGAAAGTTCTGTTGTGTGCGGTCCCCTGGATCAAGATTCGATGCAGTGTCATCGGGTGGAAAGAGAACCAATGAATTCAGGAAAGTGATCAGCGCGGTCTGATCGTTCGACTTCAATGCTGCATAAGCTGCGCTGGCCGTTTGCGCTTCGCCGCCATGTCGCAGGATCACGTCGCTCAGGGTGTTGCTCCGGCCATCATGGCCGTAGGGTCCGGTGCTGCCGACGCCCCACAGCGGCCGGGTCATGAACATGGTTTGAATCGTTCCGTCCCAATTGCGTTCGTAAAAGTTCGTACCCAGATCGTGCCGCTTGAAATCCGTGAAGAGATCCTTCACCACAAAACTGTTCCCCAGGGGCAACTTCAGATCAGGATTTCCGCTGCCGTCATTGATGTCCTGGTAAAGCGTGGTTGCGGTTGCGAACAGAGAATTGAAAATACCGTTCACGGAGTCATTGACGGTTTCCACATCGGCTACACGGCGGTCGTGATTGATCGTGAAATCGGCAATGTGACAAGACGAGCAACCGATTTTGTTGAACACCGCGCGACCGTGCGTGGTCGTGTTGTTCTGTGTGTCATGCCCTGGCTTGAAGTAGTTCAGCAAATAGAACTCCAGATGATCCACAATGGCGGGATCGATCTCGTTTCCGTTTTTCTGGTCCGGCGGAGGTGGTGGATTGATCTTGTCTTTCGACCCGTCCAGCACCATGCCCGATGGAGTGACGACCTGCTTACCCTGGCTGGCAGCTAGGATGTCGGGGTCAGAGGAAGCCTCCAGCCCCATTTCGTTGTGCAAGGCGCCCACGATGAACTGGCGGATGGAGAAAGCGCTGCCTTCCGCGAAAAATGGTTTCACACGGAGGTCAGAGTCGACGCCCGCGATTTGCGATGTATCTACCGAGCCGTCAGGCTTCGCGGTAATGCTGCCGTACGAGATACCTTTGCTGTAGAGCGGCACGGTGACCGGATGGTGGCCTTGCTGCGCGCGTGTAATGGCCAGCGCTTCGGTGCTGCGCAGATCAGTCGTGATCTCGTCGGCCAGCATTTCTCTCAATCCGAGACCAAACAGGTGCGAGGAGTCGCGGCTATCGGGGCGGCTTTGAACGTTCCCACCTGCCCCGGCGGATCCGCGCGGACGGCCGTGGCAGGAGGCGCAACTGTCGGAGAGCCCCGCTCCGATGGCATTGTCGGTATTCAGATCTCCCACACCATCGCCCTCATTCGGCCCTTGACCCTGAGCCTGCGTGAACTTTCTTTGAAAAAGTTGCCGGCCGCGGCGAATGGAGCGGAAGGGATCGCGCTCGATGATGAAGATGGACGAGGCTGGCGTCAGCACGCTGCCGCGTCCGGCGCCGATCTCGTCTGTCAGCGATTTGTTAATGCCCGCCCCGGCGGTATTGGTGGCCTGCGTGTTGTCGATCATTTGTGCCCAAGCAGCGGTTGCCAGTAATAAGAAGACAACGCATGAGAAAGTCGCTGCTCTTGCCTGTACCTGCATGGCAGATCTCCTTGGGGGTCAAGGGCAGTCGCGATCTGGATGCGATCAGGCTTGGATGCGACCAAAAAGCCCTTCTAACCCGCTCTAGTAGTAAAGGCGAAATGCGAAGCCAAACGGGCTCAAAAAAAATACTGAATCGCACAAAAGTGGCAAGGAGTTGCAGGTTGACGGGCAAAACGAGGAACGCTATCGTGTACAGCGATCTGGGGGTATGGCGTGCCGGAGCCTTCGTCGCAATTGCTGCAGAGCCTGCTGGCCAGGTGGAATACGGGAGACCAGAAAGCCCTGGAAACCTTGCTTCCTTTGGTTTACAACGAACTCCACGGCTTGGCACACCATTATCTGCGGGGAGAACGTCCCGATCACACCCTGCAAACCACGGCATTGATCAACGAAGCCTATCTGCGTCTCGTGGAACAAGGCCCTTTCCCGACGCAAAACCGTGGACACTTTGTGGCCCTGGCGGCGACCCTGATGCGCCAGATTCTGGTCGACTATGCCAGGAGTCATCGCTCAGCGAAGCGCGGAAACGACTGTAAGGTCACACTTCACGACGATATCGGGGTCGTCAAGAATGAAGATATGGATGTACTGGCGCTGGACGACGCCTTGAAACAACTTGCGGAGCGTGATCCGCAGCAAAGCCGGATCGTGGAGCTGCGTTTTTTCGCGGGGCTGACAGTGGACGAGACGGCGACCGTTCTCGAGATTTCGCCCGCGACCGTGAAGCGCGACTGGAGCATGGCCCGAGCCTGGTTGTCGCGCCGCATCGCGAGAGGTGACGGTGGAAACAAAACAGGAATGGGAAAAAATTAAGGAGCTGTTCGGAGCCGCGCTCGAACGCGACCCAAGTCAGCGCCCGGCCTTCCTGGACGAGGCCTGCGGGCAAGACCTGTCACTGCGAAGTGAGATCGAGTCTTTGCTCCATGCGCACGACACCGATGGCGCCCGGTGGCAGAATCCATTCGATCCTCGCGCCTTTGAAAATGCACAACTTCGATCGATCGGTCCTTATCAGCTCATCAGCAAAATCGGAGAGGGCGGGATGGGCCAGGTATGGCTCGCGCAGCAAACTGCTCCGATCCAGCGACGAGTGGCGCTGAAGCTGATTCGCTGGGGAATGTACGATGACACCTTGCTCCGCCGCTTTCAGGCAGAGCGGCAATCGTTGGCCATCATGGACCACCCATCGATTGCAAAGGTCTTCGATGCCGGCCTTACACCCGAAGGGCAGCCCTACCTGGTGATGGAGTACGTGGCGGGTGAGTCGATCACCGATTATTGCGATCACAAAAACCTGAAAATCCGCGACCGCCTTGAGTTGTTCATCAAGGTCTGCGAAGGAGTGCAGCACGCGCATCAGAAGGCCATCATTCACCGCGACCTGAAACCAGCCAACATCCTGGTGGTGGAAGTAGATGGCAATCCGGTGCCGCAGATCATTGACTTTGGGCTCGCGAAAACTATCAACCCCAAAGTCGCCGGAGAATCACTTCACACGCGTGTTGGAGGCTTGGTCGGCACACCGGCCTACATGAGCCCTGAACAATGTGATCCTGCAGTGCAGGATGTCGACACGCGGACCGATGTGTTCTCGCTGGGGGTGGTTCTCTACGCGTTGCTGGCCGGAAGTTTGCCCATTGAAAGCACGGAGTGGAAGAGCAGGCCGCTGGACGAAATGCTACTTCGTTTACGCGAGCAAGATCCGCCACGGCCCAGCGCCAGGGTCAGCACGGAGTGGGGCAATTTATCCGCCACTGCCAAAGCTCGCAGTACAGAGCCAAAGCAACTCGTAAGCGCGCTTCGCGGCGATCTCGACTGGATCACGATGAAAGCGGTAGAGAGAGATCGGACGCGCAGGTACGGGACCCCGTCCGATCTCGCCGCCGATATCAGCCGGTACTTAAAGAATGAGCCCATCACCGCGCGTCCCGCGAGTGTTTCCTATCGCATTCGCAAATATGTTCGACGGCACAGGTATAGCGTGGCTGGAGCAGCTGTATTTCTTTCGTTGCTGATCGTGTTTGCGGTGATGCAAAACATTCAGCTGCATCAGATCAAGCGAGAACGCGACCGGGAAGACCGGATTACGGAGTTCATGACAGGAATCTTCAAAATCTCGGATCCAACACAGAAGGTCGGCAAGATTACGGCACAAGAGATTCTTGACAACGCCGCAAAGGAGGTTGAAACGGGTCTGGCCAAAGATCCGGAATTTCAGAGTCGAATGATGTACGTGATGGGGAGAGCGTATTTGAATCTGGGACTCTATCCTGAGGCGCAGTCCTTGTTCGAGCGTGCCATAAAGGTCAGCGGATCTGCGCTCGGCCAGGAACACAAGGAAACGCTCCATATGGTAGGCGATCTGGGATGGACGTTTTTTGAAGAGGGCCGTCTTTCTGAGGCAGAAAGCCTGGAGCGAAAGTTGTTGGATACTCAGCGGCGGTTGTTCGGCGTGGAGGACTCGGACACGCTTGCAACCATGGGAAACCTGGCTATCACCCTGTGCGAGGAAGGTAAGTGTTCGGACGCAGTGAAGTTGGCTCGGGAACAGTTCGAGATCAAGCGGCGCCTGTTTGGTCCGGAGGACTACTACACCCTCGCATCGATGGATAACTTGGCGGTCATGCTGGCTCGCTCAAATCAACTCGCGGAGGCGGAAAAATTGGAGCGGGAGAATCTTGATATTGAGCTCAGAGTCTTCGGTCGCGAGAACGTTGGAACCATGAGTTCCATGACCGACATGGCTGACATCGAGAGAGATATGGGCCGAGACGACGAGGCCTTGAAGTTGTATCGCGAAACTTTGGATTTGGAACAGCGGCTCCTCGGACCCGAGCAGCCCGAAACAGCCGAAACCAGATATAGCCTGGCCTGCATTCTGGCGCGGCGCGGACAGATGGACGAGGCCCTCTCGAACCTGCAATATGCCATCGACCACGGGCTGCAGCCCCGGATGGATCTTCAGATCGAAGGAGACTCATTACTGAGTTCGCTTCACGGAGATCCGCGCTTCGTGGCTTTAGTTGCTCACGCCAAACAGGTGGCCGCTCGCAAAACGGCAAAATAGCCCCCCACCCGGTGAATACTGTGCCGCCATTACAGTGACACTTACACAGGAGACAAGGCTGTTGCTCGCCCAAGGTGTCCCGCGGAGACCCGCTTCTCATCCCATCTGCTTGCGACAATTACGGCGACAAGCCCTGCGCGTCAGCCACTTCCATAAAGGCATTGACGCGATGCGTACCTAGGTATAGTCTCCGACATAAGGTAGGAACCGGGAGTCAAGTCTCCCGGAGATCAGATTAACCGCCACCATCTAATCGCGCTCTGTTAGTCAGGACGCCGCGCATCGAGGACCCCTTCGGTGCGCACAAAAGTTGTGGGGTGTAGTCATGCTTAAGGAATGCAGTAACCCCTCCTGTGCTGCTCCGTTTCGTTATCTGAAAGAAGGAAGACTTTTTCGCCTCCAAACCGACCCGGCAATCTGTTCTTCCAAGTCCGACGTCGTCGAGTACTTCTGGCTTTGCCATCGCTGTTCATCAGAGATGACTCTGCGTCTGAGAGAAGACGGAACCGTGGTCACGGTTGCGCTCCCGGAACCAATCCGTGGTGTCCCTGATGGTGTTGCTCTTACTCAGGCAGATCGAAAAATGGGGCGCCTGCTTCTTAGCGTCAGCTCTCCTTCGCCGGAGCACGTCGGAGGTCGTATGAGAGCGCGGGTGAAGAACGGACACCATGCCGCATGAGGGAAAGAACGTCACAATGAAGTAGTGGCGGGAGCAATTTGTCAACTCTTAACGCAGCGCGTTGGCGATTGCCGATTGATCAACTGAAAGCATCAGGCGTTACCAATCCGAGCCACAAGAGTTCTCGTGCTCTCGCTGCAGAATTGACTTTGCCACACCGAGGACGAACTAATTTTCCGGTGCCCAAGGAATGCGCCACGGGCGAGAATTCAGACCGCATAACTGGGCGTTCCAGTCGTCAACCAGAGCGCGACAAACATTTGCTACAAAGGAGTGAACTATGAAGCCCACATCCACAACACCCACTCCACCGAAGACAACCAAACCGACCACCAAATCTACCGGTGACCAGCAGGAGGAAATCCGACGGCGAGCCTACGAACTGTACGAGCAACGCGGAAGAGATGACGGTCACGACCTGGACGATTGGCTGCAAGCAGAGTCGGAGATGACCATACAAAAGAAGCAGACAGTAGCGGCCTAGAACCGGCGCTCGCGAGGGGGGCCGGGTTCATGCAGATTGATGCGGTGGACAGTAACGAGGCCCGGTATCGGATTACCAGCTATCCGTTCAGCGTGTCGCAACCCAGCAAGTGAGGCGCGAACCGGCAAGATATCACGATTGCCGTAATTGGCCCAGCAAAGGTTTTAAGCGTAATCGCTGGTCGCGTCGCCTCGCGAATAGAGAGCCTTGTGTCCTATCGAAGGGAATCGAGCCGACTCTGCAACGTGGACGAGAAATCCTTTTTGTCATCCCGCACAAACTTTGATGGTTGGCAGAAGCTCGCCGCTTGGGCTCCGAGCCATTGCTCATAGACGGTCTTGCCCGTCTGGATGGTAGCGAACGGCGTCCACTCGGCAGCTTTGTGTTCTTGCTCCTTCGGCAGAAAGTCACCGCACAACAAGGGTCGATTCTCCCCGGCGGCAGTAACGATGTGCCCAAAGCGAACTTCGCGAAAGCGCTCAACGACGGGGGGGCGGTGGGCATGAAAATCATTCGCCGATGACGTGAGAAGAAACTCTAAAGAATCAGGTGATGGTTTCTCACCCTCGGGCTCAACTGCCGATGCGGAACTCGCCGCATGAGCTTGAGATTGAATGCGAGGAACCGGAGTTGTGCTCGAGGCTGCGAACAGTAGCGTGACGAATAAGGCGACGATAAACCGCAAAGGAACTCTCCCAGGCCGCGACGAAAGAATCGCACGGAGGATATGTGGTCGGGAATAGGGAATTGGACCTGGAACATTCATATATTCAGCCAGGAATGAACTATCTCAAACCGCCGGGATGTACTCTGAGGATATGAACACACGCTTTCCGCTTGCTCAATAGAGCAAGATGCGCGCGAGAGATCGCCTGCACCCGTTCTTTTTCCAGTGGGGGCGCTCAGGCCGTGGGCTTTTTCGGAGCCGTTCGCGCGCGTTGCAGAATCTGGCGGCGCAGCGCGGCCAGAGGATAGCCTGGCAGGCGTGACTCGGGGTTGCGCAGCAATTTTTCCGCTTCCGCTCGTTTACCATTGTCGACGAGGGCCACGCCGAGAGCGATCTCAGCTTCCGCGGTCTGCCACACCGTGAGAGGGAAGGGAATGGCATGAACTTCGGAGACCGCCTTTCGTAGAAGCGGCTCAGCCTCTCCCGCTTTGCCTTCGTCGATGAGAACTTCTCCCAACCGCACTTCGGTCGAGATGATTGCGGGGTGTCCGCCTGGAAGCTCTTTTTTTCGAATCTCTAGGGCGCGCTCAAGCAGCGGTTGCGCGGCTGCGGGATCATGGCGCAGGGAGTCCATCATCCCGACGTTGATCAGCGACGCAGCAAAATCGGGACTCTGGTCTCCTCCTAATTTCTGCCGCATGTCGAGTGCCTGCTGTTCGAGTTGCTGGGCCTCGGCAAGATTGCCTTGGTCGGCCCGCAATAGCCCGAGATTGGCGATCATCTTCGCCAGGCTCCAGCTCTGCGCCCCTCCGGCCTCGCGCATCATCGCCATGGCGTCACGAAAGTTCTGGTCGGCCTGCTTGTAGTCGCCTTTTTCCTGGAGCATTCGGGCCCAGTTGTTGAGGGCTCCGGCAAGCCGCGGATCGCTGTGGCTTACGTTTCGCCTGATATCAAGATTCTCCTTTAGAAAGGGTTCGGCCGATGCCCAGTCGCCTTTTTCAAGAAAGATGAATCCCAAATTGTTGAGCGGGTATCCGAGGTCGGGATGCCCGGGCCCGTTGATCTTGCGGCGCAGCGCGAGAGCCTGACGATCCATGGTCTCGGCGGTGCTCAGATCTCCGCTATCGATGAGGGCCCCGGCGAGATTGTGCAGGCTGTTGGCGTAGTCGGGACTGTCGGTACCGGTGGTTTTTTCGTCGACGGCAACCGCTTCGCGCAACAGCTGCGTGGCCTCTTGAATATCTCCCCTTCGCTCCAGAACCAGCGCCAGATAGTTGTCGGTGAGCGCCAGGGTCGGGCTCCCCGGCAGTTCGTGTTCGAGGGCAAGCGCCTCGCGCAGCAGCGACTCCGACTCTGAACCGTTTCCCTCAAGGTAGAGGCACTCGCCGAGATTCGACAAGCTGATCGCAATGAGTTGATCCGGCGAGCGCAACAGTCTGCGGCGTGTGGCAAGCGCGCGGCGGAAAAGCGGATCGGCGCGCGTGTAGTCGGTTTCGAGGCGAATCGCGGTTGCGAGCCCATCGAGGGTGGCTGCGGTGTCGAGATTGGACTCGCCCAAACTCTGGCGGCGCAGATCGTAGGCGCGCTGCAGCAAGCCCTCGGCGTTCTGGTAAAGGCCAAGGCTCATATAAGCACGTCCGATATTGTCGAAAAGAGTCGCCTGCAACTGCGGCTCGCCGGAAAATTCGGCCTCCACGCGTTTGGCGCCCTGGTCAAGCAGTTCTCGGCCGCTGACCTGTTTGCCGCGCGCCTGGTCCGGAGTGGTGGATTGAAATATGCTGTTGAGAAACTGGGCTTCGCGCTCTGCAGCGGTGCGTTCGCGCTGCGCGCGGCGCGCCAGCAGCCCCATTCCGATACTGAATCCGATCAGCGCAACCGCCACGATCGCCGTTGAAATGGCTGCGGCCTTATGCCGCTGGATGAACTTACTGGAGCGGTACCCGAAGTCATCAGTCCGCGCGCGCACCGGGTATCCGCCGAGATAAGCCTCGATGTCTTCGACCAACTGCCCAGCCGAAACGTAGCGGCGGGCTGATTCCTTGCGCATCGCCATCAGCACGATGTTGTCGAGATCGGCGTGAAGCTTGCGCGCGGCGTCGGGAGGACCTTCCGCGGGATGTGCCTTGACCACGATGCTCGGAGCAGTCGGCGTCTGCTCGCAGATCACGCGCACGATTTCGACCGGGCTCGTAGTCGAGAGATGAAAAGGCCGCCGCCCGGAAAGCAACTCGTATAGCAGTACGCCCAGAGCGTATACGTCCGTGGAGGTTGTGATCATGTCGCCCCGAATCTGCTCCGGGCTGGCGTATTCAGGCGTCATCATGCGCTCGGCAGTGCGGGTGCGCGAGAGTTCCGCTCCGTCGGGCGCGAGAAGCTTGGCGATGCCGAAATCGAGCAGTTTGGCATTGCCGTCGGCAGTGACCAGAATGTTGGCCGGCTTGATGTCGCGATGCACAACCAGGTTCTTGTGCGCGTATTCGACCGCGCGGCAGACTGTACGAAACAAGCGCAGGCGCACCCCAGTCATGAGTTTATGGTCGCGGCAGTATTGGTCGATCGTGACTCCGTCCACGTACTCCATCACCAGATAAGGCACGCCGTTGTCGACGCCGCCATCGAGCAGGCGCGCGATGTTGGGATGATTGAGGTTGGCCAGAATCTGGCGCTCGGCGCCAAAACGAAGCAGCATGCGCTGCGTCTGCGCAAAGCCGGCATGCATCAGCTTGATGGCGACCAACTGCTCGTACAAATCGTCGGCCCGTGCTGCAAGGTAGACACGGCCCATGCCGCCTTCGCCGAGGACACGAATCAGCCGGTAGGCGCCGATCTGCCGGTCGCTGGCAACGGATTGCATGGCGTCGAGATCGCGGGCAGCTTGCTCAACCGGTTTCTGCAGAAAGCCGAAGGTCTTGTCGGAGGCCGCCAGTAGCGATTCGATTTCTTTCCTTAGTCCGACGTCGCCGCCGCAGGCATGATCAAGGAAAGAATCACGATCGTCTGGGGGATGATCCAGCGCGGCGTAGAAGAGGGACTCCACGCGTTGCCAGTTGTTGATGGGCGAAGCGGCCATCAGTCGTCCTCAGGCGCTGCCCAAGCCTAGATCGCGGTAGAGCCAGGCTTTTGCCAGCGTGAGTTCGCGGTGCACCGTTGCCGGAGAAATTTTCAGCGCCGCCGCCGCTTCGTCATAGGTGAGTCCGCCGAAGAATAAGAGTTCGATCAACTCGCTCTTCCGCTGATCCTGCGCTGCCAGCCGTTGCAACGCTTCATCCAGTTCGACGATTCCATTATCAGCTTGCGGACCGACGAGGATCGCTTCATCCAGTGGAATTTTCTGGAAATCCCCGCCGCGCTTCTGGCGGTTGTGTGACTTGGCGTGATCAACCAAAATCCGCCGCAGAATCCGCGCCGAAACGGCGAAGAAGTGTACGCGGTCCTGCCAACTCACGCTCGCATCCACGAGCCGCAGATAGGCTTCGTTGACCAGCGCGGTCGCGCGAAGAGTGTGGTCCGGTCGCTCGGAGCGCAGGCACTTCGAAGCCAGCCTGCGCAGCTGGTCGTAGACGACCGGCATGAGTTCGTCCAAGGCCTGCTTGTTGCCGCTGCTCCACTGCTGCAGGAGCCGCGTCACCATTTCTCGCTCCGGAGATGCTTCCATCTTCTCGGGGGGCATTGGAAGTTCGTACCAGGCCCTTATGGGGAGAAGTTTGCCTCTGTTGTACAAGTCCGCTCCCCCAGGGGGAGAACATTATATCTCTGCACGGCAAGGTCGGCGCTGCAGACCGAAAGAGTTTCCGTAATGCGAACAACCGGCTGATCTGCACCGACACCGGCATTTCTTGTCGAAAAAAAATAGTTTTCGACGATGAGGGAATCTTCCAGTTGACGTCGCCTTTAGAAGTGGAAGGGAATTTCGAGGGGCGGCCCGCAGTACAGATCAAGGCAAGCTGAACGCGGCGCCGGTCCCGAATTCTCCGAACCAAACGAACATTACCAATCCACCATTCCTAAGGAGAAGATTGTCATGAACCGCATCGCTACCGCCTTTACTGTCGCACTCCTGGCCTGCTGCTCGTTGTGGGCGCAGCAACCCCTCAGCTATTCGTTCACCGATGTAACGTATCCCACGGACAAATTTGTGCAACTGCTCGGCATCAACAACACCAACGTCATCGCCGGATATCACGGCGCCAACACCAATCACGGATTCACGCTCCTCCTGCCCAACGCCTTCACGCCGGAGAATTACCCGAAGTCCGCGCAGACGCAGGTGATCGGCATCAACAGCAAGAACTCCACCGCCGGTTTTTACATCGACGCCGAAGGCACCACCCACGGCTTCATCGATGGCAGCGGTAAGTTCACCAATGTCGATTTCCCCGGCACCACGTTCAACCAGTTGCTCGGCATCAACGACATGGGCCAGTCTGTCGGCTACTTCGCGGATGCGGCCGGCAACGACCACCCGTACGTCTGGGCGCAGACCGGCGGAATCTTCTCTGAGATCTTCATCCCGGCGGCGGTTTCGGCGCAGGCCACCGCGATCAACAACAAACAGCAGGTCGCCGGCTTCTACATCGATTCCAACGGCACCAACCACGGCTGGGAGCTCAGCGCCGGAATCTTCACCGTGCTCGACTACCCCAACAGCACCAATACCCAGGCGCTGGGCATCAACAACAAGGGCGAAGTCGTCGGCTTCTACAACGACGCCGCCGGCAACATGCACGGCTTCCACTACCTCAGCGGAACGTGGACCTCGATCGACGATCCGAATGGCGTCGGCATCACGCTGGTGAATGGCATCAATGATGCCGGCGCGATCGTGGGTTTCTACGTCGTCTCTGACAAAGTGAACACCGGCTTCGTGGGAAAGGTACAGTAGGGCCGCTCGCTTGTGAGCGCAGAGCGGTCACTTAATTGCCACTCCTCTATCGCATGGAAAGACTGGCCGCCTACACAGCGGCCTGTTTTTATTGTCAGTATGCCATCTGGTCGGCTATTCCCACTTCGCCTGCCCTTCGCGAATCGTGATGTAGCGATCAATGGGCAGGTCGGTGATCTTCTGCACAAGACCGCTAGGCTGCGGCCACTTGATTTCAATCCAGTCGAACTTTGCGCGCTTGCCGATGCCCAGCACCAGTCGTGGATCATGCGAGGAGAGATAACTGCCGCCGCCAACTTTCGCTCGTGAGCGCTTCAGGTCTCCGGACTGATACGTCACTACTGCGCCGACCGCGTCGATGTTGGCTTTCTTGCCAATCAGTCTGAGACCAAGCCAATGATTTCCCTGCGCGGCGTTATTCTGCAACAGCACCGGCGGCTCGTCGTTGCACGAGATCAGCACGTCTACCGCGCCGTCATTGTTGAAGTCGCCGAGGGCTAATCCGCGCGCCGAGAGCGGCTTCGAGAACGCCGGGCCACTTTCCGCGCTGACGTTTTGAAAAATCTTTCCGTTGCCGTGAAACAGCATCGGCGGTTCTTCATAGCTCACGTCTTGGTGAAAGGTTGCAATCAAATCGTCCGGATGCCCGTCCGCCAGGAACAGATCCAGATCGCCATCATTGTCATAATCGAAAAACTTCAGGCCCCATCCGCTCATCAGGCGCGAAGCCTTGGCGATTCCCGTGGGAAGCGCGTCGTCATCAAATGTCTCGTCGTGGTTGTTGCGATATAACGAAAACATTTCGTGGTCGATATTCGCCACGAATAGATCGATCCAGCCATCCTGATTGAAGTCAGCCGCGTCAACACCCATCCCCGACCGCGGTCGCCCCGCTTCGCTATAAGCAACTCCAGCCTGCGCCCCAATCTCATCGAACTTTCCGTTGCCGCGATTGGCAAAGAGAAAGTTCTGCACCGTGTCGTTAGCGACCCACAAATCCATGCGCCCGTCGTCGTTAATATCGGCGGCCACCACGCCCCACGCCTTGCCGAGATACTTCCCGATGCCTGACTCCTTGCTTACATCACTAAACGTCCCGTCGCCGTTGTTGTGAAACAGCCAGCTTAGGGTCGGCTTGTAAAGGCGCGGAATGCAGTACCCGGGGCTGTCTCCCGAGGCGCAGGGAAGGTTCTTCGACTTGTCGAATTCGACGAAGTGGCACACGAAGAGGTCGAGGCGGCCGTCGTTGTCATAGTCGAACCAGACGGCGCTTGAAGCCCACCCGGGCGCGGCGACACCCGCTTTCTCGGTGACATCGGTGAAGGTCCCATCTCCGTTGTTGTGATAGAGAATGCTGCGCCCATACTGGGTGACGTAAAGATCAGGGTAGCCGTCGCCATCGTAGTCGCCGACCGTGACTCCCTGACCGTAGCCGCCGCCGGTAACGCCGGCTTTTTCGGTGACGTCGGTAAAGGTTCCGTCGCGGTTGTTGCGGTAGAGCGCATTGCGCAACGGCGGCGTAGGGTCGTAAAAATCGCACCGCCCGCTATTAACTAGATAAATATCCATCCAGCCATCGTTGTCGTAATCGAGAAAGGCGCAACCGGCGCCGGTGGTTTCCGGCAGATATTTCTCTTTCGAGTGTCCGGCGGTGTGCTTCCAGATTATTCCACTGCGCGACGCAGGAACTTCTTCGAAGGGATATGCGGTCGGCGCAGGAAACAATCCCGGAGAAAATCGCAGATAGGGAAGCGCGAGCCCTGACGCCGCGGCCTTCAAGAATTGCCGACGCGAAACCCCGCGGGCCACCAGCTCATCTCCAGCGGTCATTTCTGGCCATCAGGCGGTGGCCCGGCCGCAGGCGCCTTCTCGACGGCTCCTCCCTGGGTTCCGATCAGCTTCTGGTGGATGGCAAATTCTTTCTGACCGTCGTCCTTGCGTCCGGCGCGGGTAAGCGCGGTGGCGAGCTGATAGTGCGCGTCAGGATTGCGTGGTTCAAGCTTTACTGCGGTCTCGAGCGGAGGAACAGCGTCAGGGTAGCGCTTCATGGCGATCAGCGAAGTACCAAGGCCAAGAAATGCCTCGCTGAATTGAGGATCGAGCTTGGCCGCCTTGGAAAAATGCGCGACGGCTTCGTCCCAGGATTGATTCTGGCGAGCTAGCTCACCCAAGACATATTCCGCACCAGCGTTCGAGGGATCGATGGCCAACTCCTGCTCGAATTCATGTTTGGCTTCTTCGGCGGCGTTTGCCGGAGGATTCGGCTTGGAGAGAAGCAGTCGGCCAAGCTTGAAGTGAATGCCGGGTTGTGAAGAATTCTGCGTCAGGATTTCGCGATATTGCTTCTCGGCGTCGTCCCACTTGCCTTGCGCCTCGAAAGATTCGGCGAGCAACTCGTGTGCCTGCGGCGAATTGGGCGCGCTGGCGGCGAGCATTTGTGATGCCTGGGTGGAAAGGTCAGAGTAGGCGTGAATCTCGGTGTAGAGCACTTCCGGGTCGTGTGGAAAATCATGCGCCAGCGATTGCAGGAAGTGAAGGACAACGTCGGTGCGACCTGCAGTCATCGAGCAACGCACGCCGGCGAGGCCAACTCTGCGCCGAAGATCGGGGTCGGCAACATGAGTAGTCTTCTCGAGAGCCGGAAGGGCCTGGTTGCAGTTCCCCTCTTCCGCAAGAGAAATTGCTCTCTTGGCTGCGGAAGCAGTGTCAGGAGCTGGTATGGCAGAAGTCTGCGACTGGCTTAACGCGCCCGTCAGGAATAAGAAACAGATCGAGGACGCGAAACGGGGAAGAAGCATATTACGAAATCATAATTGAAAACGGGGCAGACGCATAAACGCAGCGTCTGCCCCGCCTGAACGACCGTCAAAAATAAAACTTTAAAGCGAATTGCAATTGGCGCGGATCTTGCGTGGAACTGGTGACTCCGAACGTACCGGTACAACAGGAATCATTCGGCACGCCGAAATTCGGGTGGTTGAATGCGTTCAGAAAATCCGTACGGAACTGGATTTTCATGGTCTCCGTGATCGGGAAGTTCTTTTGCAGGCTGATGTCGAAATTTGTATATCCGGGACCAATGACCGGGCCTTGTGCGGGACAGTTCCCGAACGTCCCGGGAGCCGCGTTAGCAAAAGACGCCTGCCCAAACCACTGAAGACCCTGAGAGCTTACCGTTTTGGGGTAAGTAACAGGGCCAAGGCAGTCAGGGCGGTTTTCCGGGCTACCTGTTCCCGAATCCCCGGCACCATAGAGCGAAAGCGGGAAACCGGTGTGAATGGACACGATCGGATTAATGGACCAATTGCCAGCAATGGCATTCACGGCTGCCGGCATATTGTTGCCAAAGCGCTTGCCACGACCGAAGGGGATGTCATAAACCGCGTAAGCGCTGAGCAAGTGAGTTGAATCCCAGTAGCAGCGTGCGTAATCACCGTTGGGATTGTAGAGATCCTGCCAGTAATTGCCTGACGGTCCAGCTTGTGTGGCCGCTCCCCAGGTTCCGTAGTACCCATCATCATTGGTCATGCATTTCTGGTACGAATAGGCAACCTGCGCTTCCAGTCCGTGGCTGAAGCGCTTTTGCAGGACAACCTGAAGAGCGTTGTAGTTCATGTTGCCGACTGAGGCGGTGTTCTTCACATTGCCCAAGCCGTTCGGACCGTAAGTAACGCCGTTTGTCGTAACCCCATTAATGACTGTGCCTGCCGGATTTTGACCGCCGATCAATGGGTAGCTCACTGTCCCGCCGGGCCCCAATTGTCCTTGCGATAACCATTCAGGGACCATCAGATGGGTCGTTCGCTGGCCTACATAGCCGACCTGAATCGTGGTGTTATTGGCAATTTGCCGTTGCACCGAAAGATTCCACTGATCGGCGATGGAAGGCTGAACCGTGCCTTGCCATGTCAGCAGGGTTGCGCCGATAAAAGGGTCGCCCGTGGGCGGAGCTGCAAACGAGAACGCCGTACCGGTGCTGTAGGCCGTACCGGTCGCCACGTTTGAAGCCTCCACCTGCGGAGGAGTAAATGGAGGGTTCTGCGTGAGGCGGAGGTTTGTACCCGTGCCTTCCAGATAAGACGACACGGTGAACGCGCCGCGGATGACCGTCTTGCCTCCGCCAAAGGCCGGGCTCCAGGCAAATCCGAAACGCGGCTGGAAGTCTGGCAAACCGTAGGTCGAATTGTAAACGCCGCGGCTGAACCCGTTAGAACCGACGATGCCGGTGGGAACTGGAGTATTGCCGACGAATTCCAGTGCGCCAGTGAGTTCATTCACGCCGACCTGGCGGTTGTTTAGTTCCACCCAAGGAGTGCGAGCTTCGTAGCGCAGACCAAGGTTCAGGGTCAGGTGGTCTGTGATGCGCCAGTCATCCTGCGCGAACCCGGCGAAGAGCCAGTCACGCTGGTGCCAGCCGCCGCTGCTTGTTCCCCGGCCCACATCTTGCGGCAAGCCAAGGGCCCAGTCGGCTGCAGGATCGCCGCCCGAGCCGTTGCCGGAATAGTTTCCGCCGGGACCAAGGCCGAAGACCTCAGCGCCCAGTTCGCCGCCGTTGCCGCTGTAGAACACGTTAATGTTATAGCGATTGGTCTGGAAGCCAGTCTTTATGACATGACGGCCGTGCGTATAGACCAAAACATCGTCAAACTGGGTGACGGTTGACGAGAATTTTTGAACCACATCCGCCGCACCCAGACTGGTCAGCGACCCAGCGTTGATGTTTGTGATCGAACCGCCGCCGAAGGCCAACTCGGGGAGTCCATTAATACCGTTTGGGTTGCCCTGGTCAATTCCTATGGTTGTTCCCAGAGCTCCAACCGATCCGTTGAACGTGGTCAGACCTGTGGGCAGTTTTACGTAATTTTTCCCAAAGCGCGCGTCATTCAGCAGGTTTGGAGTGAACGCATGGCTCCAGTCCAGGGCACCGTTAATGAGATAGGCCGCATTGACCGAGTTACCAAGCAGCGCGATTGTGTTGCTCCTTGGATCGTACTGGTCGCCCTTGGAAAACCGGCCGAACATGTGGTCTTTTGCAGAAATGACATAGTCGATCTTGAGATCGCCTTGATCGGAGTTGAATTGTGTGGCCTGTGTGTTCAGTGCGCCGCCCAAACCGCTTGGAAACGTAATTACAGACTTGGGATAGAGCGGATTCGAAGTCAATGCACTAAAGACCGGATCAAGGTTTGCCGCGGGGATGATGTTACCTGCGAACGCCGGGCGAGAGGCGGGGTCCAGAATCGAGCAGGGTGTACCTGATGTTCCGCCAGTGCCAGCAGCGCATGGGTTGTATAGCTGCGTGCCGAGAGCGCTGAAGTTGCCACCGATCTCGTCAGGAGTCAGCACGGTGATGTAGTTAGACGTCGAGGGGTGGTCCAACCGCCCGCCCTGGTAGTCGGCAAAGAAAAATAGCTTGTTCTTGATAATCGGTCCGCCGAGTGTTCCCCCAAACATGTTCCAGCGAACCTTTGGGGTGGGAACAACGCCCGTAGTCCCCGCCGTTAACCCATCCGCCCAAGTGTTCGCATTGAAATAATCATTGCGGAAGAACTCAAAAACATCGCCGTGGAACCGGTTGGTTCCGGACTTAATAATCGCGTTGACGATTCCGCCATTGAAGTTGCCGAACTCCGCCGAGGCATTCTGCGTAATGAGATTGAATTCTCCGATTGCGTCGGGAGAAGGAGTAAAGCCGAGAAGGTTGTCGGAAGCCTGGTTGTTATCCACACCGTCCAACAAGAAGTTGTTGGACTGTTCGCGATTGCCATTGATGTACGGGCGCCCGCCTTCCTCGGCCGTGTTCGATCCTGTATTCATGCTCTGCGGATCTACAGAAAGCGACCCCGGCGTCAGCAACGTCAACTGCACATAATTGCGCGTCGTGAGCGCCAGGTTCGTGATGCTGTTCGCATCCATTACGCTACCCACCTGGGCGTCTTCCGTCTGTAAGACCGGAGCCGCGCTCGTGACCTCCACGGTCTCGCTGATCTTGCCCACCTTCATCTGCACATCGACACGCGCCGTCTGGTTGAGGACCAACGTAAAGGCCTGCTGCACCGCAGTCTGGAAACCTGTGGCGGTTACCTTTACCGAATATGTACCAACTGGGAGACGCGGCAGGTTATACGCGCCAGATTCATTCGTGGTCGCCGTCCACACTGTGCCGCGCTCGGTGTCCGTTGCGGTTACGGTAGCTCCTTTAATCGCCGAACCGCTTGGGTCGGTCACGGTGCCGACCACCGCCGCGGTAACTTCCTGGCCCCATGCCGATGTGAGGAGGCCCGAAAGCCCCAGCACCAGCAACACCACCAGCATTCCCAACGCTGTCTTTTTCATTTCCACGGCCTCCTGAGAGAGAGCACTTCGTGACGCAGGTCGTTCCCCACAGAGCAGGGTCTAATACAATGGGATTATGCTATATAGCACATTGGCAATCGCGGTCAAGAAGAAAATACGTTAGCCTGTGGAAAACTTGTTCCCACGATGGGAAAGTGCTCTATATCGATCAATTCGTCGTGCCCAAAACCCGTTACGGAGCCGATATCGCCACATCGATTTAGCAGCGGGATTTATGCGCCTAAACACTGCGCGGGATCACTAATTAGGAATCCGGAAGGCGTCCGCCCATGAATTACACAAATCTTGCCTGCACGGCCCGCTCTATAGCAATTTGGCGGCGATTTTGGCTGGCAACGCCGTTTGTGGCATTTTTCGCCTTTACACGAAGGCCGACTTCAGCTATATAGCAGAACACGCCAGCATAGGGACACGACTTGCCATTGCGGGCGGATTCGCGCGCACGCTACCCTAGTGAAACGATTTATGTCAGGCAATCACCGCAACGGAACGCCGGTCTACAAGCGCATCCAGAACTCGATCCGCAAGCGGATCGACGCGGCCGAGCTCCGTCCCGGCGATGCCGTCGCCTCCGAACGAGAGCTGGCGCGGACGCACAAGGTCAGCCTCATGACTGCGCGCCACGCCCTTGCTGGCCTGGAGCGCGAGGGCATCGTCGAGCGCCGCCGCGGCGCTGGAACCTTCGTGGCCGCTCCCAAGATTCACTTCAATAAATTGATGAGCTACACCGAACACATGGCCAGCCGCGGCCTGGCGCCGCGATCACGCGTGCTGGTGGCGAAGGTTGTGGAGGACGAGCAGGAAGTGGCCGCGCGGCTGCGGCTTCCGGCAGGCAGTCCGCTGGTGAAGATCGAACGGCTCCGCCTGACGGAAGACGATCCTTTTGCGCTCGAGACCTGCTATCTGCCGGCTACCGATTTCACCGGCCTGGTTGACTCGCCGCTTGGCCGGGGTTCGCTGTTTTCTACGCTCAAGCACGACTACGGCGTCGAACTCGCCTACGCCGACGAAGAAATCGACGCCACCGCCGCAGACACGAACATCGCGCAACTGTTAGGTGTTCACAAGGGCGCCGCGATTCTGCGCATACGCCAGGTCATCTATTCGACTACCGGCAAAGCGACCATCTACGTGGTCGGCTACTACCGCTCCGAGCGTCACACTCTCTTCATTCGCCGCTTCCGCTAGTCGTGACCACAGTCGTGACAAGCCGCATGGAGATCAGCTCGCCTTCAATCCATGGGGAACCAGTGGCAACGCTCGCAGCCGCACGCCGCATGCGTCGAAAATCGCGTTGGCGATCGCCGGGGCAAGGCCGATCAGCGGGCACTCTCCCGCACCGACCGATGGAATGTCGTTCCGATCCAACAGCACCGTCTCCAGCACCGGCGGCACATCGCTGAACCGCGGCACGCGATATTGCGACAGCCGCCCATTCAGAATCCTTCCATTCTCAAACTCAATCGCCTCAAACAGCGCGCCGCCGAGTCCTTGCACGTTTGATCCTTCAATCTGATTGCGCAAGTTGTCAGGATTCACGATCGCCCCGCACTCAAACGCCGACACCACGCGCAGAACTTTCACCTCACCCGACTTGCGATCGACGCTCACCTCGGCAAACGTCGCGATATTTCCCAACTTCTCGTATCCACCGCCCATACCGAAGCCGTGGCCGGCAGCTTTGCTCGCGCTCCACCCGAACTTTTTCGCCGCCGCCTCGAACACCGCGCGCAACCGCTCGTTTTTCAGATTCTTCAATCGAAACTCCAGCGAATCCATCTTTACCGCGTGCGCCAGTTCGTCCATGTGCGATTCGCGGGCAAAGTGATTCGCCGTCGCCGCCAGCGCGCGATACGATCCCTGCCGCAGTGGCGATTCCGTTTCATGAAAAATAATTCGCTGGTTTGGAATTTCATAATATGTCCGGATTCCCGCCGAGCCCGAGTTGTAGTTGTGAAACTCCCACGCCGTGAGAGTGCCATCCGCGCGCACGCCGGCATTCACATCGATTACACCCGCCGGCCGAAAGTACGCCCAAGCGAATTCCTCTTCGCGCGTCCACACCACTTTCACCGGACGCTTCGCCGCCCGCGCCAGCCGCGCCGCCTCAATCGCCGTTTCCCCCGTATGTTTGCCGCCATAGCCTGAGCCCGTGTCGGGCATCAGCACGCGAACTTTGTCTTCAGGCATCCGAAATGCCTCGGCCAGTTGCCCACGTACACCGAAGGGCCGCTGCGTCCCGGTCCACACGGTCAAATTGTCGCCATCCCACTTCGCCAGCGCAGCGCGGGGTTCGAGCGGGACATGCGCGATGTAGGAAACGGTATAGGTCTGCTGCGATTTGTGATCGGCCGCGGCCATCGCCTGATCGATCGTGCCAATCTCGAAATGGTCGCCATCACCGGAGGGATCTTTTCCCTGAACCGCATTCTTCCGCAGATAATCGAACAATTCTTTGCTCGAAGGCTGCGGATCGGCCTTCCACTCAGCGCGAATGGCGTCGGCGGCGGCCCTTGCTAAATCGCTGTTCGCCGCAGCCACACCTACGAAATTGCCGTCATGCACGACGGTTACCCCCATCTGCTCGGCTTTTGACGTGTCCAGCGACGTGAGGCTTGCGTTGAACGCCGTCGGCCGCACCACTTTTCCGTAAAGCATGTCGGGGAGCTTCTGATCCGACGGGTAACGATGTTTGCCAGTCACGAAATCCCGGCCATCCACCTTCGGCGTCGACTGTCCGGCGACCGTCCACTTCGCCGCGGGTATCAGTGGATCCTCCGCCGGCAGAGTCTGCGCCAGCTGCTGGCCTTTCATCAGAGCCGCATATTCCACTGATTTTCCAGACTTCGGATCGCTAATCTTTCCGTCGCGCGCCACAAGCTGTGCAGCATTAACTTTCCATTGAGCCGCAGCCAACTCAATCAAAGTGTCGCGCGCCGCGCCTGCCACTCGCCGCAGTTGCAGATTCATCGTCGGCGTCGTGCGGCTGCCAAAAGTCCCCATGTCGAACGGCGTGAGCTGCGTATCGCCCATCACCATCTCAATCTTGGCGAGCGGCACGTGCAGCTCTTCGGCGACCGCCTGTGTCAGCGAGGTGCGAATGTTCTGCCCAACTTCAACTTTTCCAGTGAACACCGTCACCTTGCCGTCCTCGCCAATGTGCAGCCACGCATCAATTTCCTGGGGAAGGGAATCGCCGCGTCGCCGTGCTCCCCCGCCCGACTCCTGCGCTCGCGCAGTCGACAAAGCAGAAACAACCAGCAATCCTGCGCCCAGAAATTGAAAGAATTCGCGGCGGTCAAGATCAAACCGGTAAGGTGCCGCGGCCGAGAGTTCGTACCGCTCGGGCTCGATATGCAATGGCATTTCCGATTTTGTGCTCATCGCCCCGCCCCTTTTCCGCTGCCCGTCATAGCCTTTGCTGCGATATGCACAGCCTGCACGATCCGTGGATACGTCCCGCACCGGCAAACATTCCCGTCCATGAAGTCGATAATCTGACTGTCACTCGGCTGCGCATTCTGCCGCAGCAGCGCCACCGCCGACATGATCATGCCCGAAGTGCAGTAAGCACACTGCATCGCGCCAGCTTCCAGAAACGCGTGCTGTACCGGATGGAGCTGATCGCCCTGTGCCAGGCCCTCGATCGTAGTGATTTGCTTTTG
Source organism: Candidatus Solibacter sp. (assembly GCA_035501655.1). Taxonomy (GTDB): domain Bacteria; phylum Acidobacteriota; class Terriglobia; order Terriglobales; family Acidobacteriaceae; genus Sulfotelmatobacter. The sequence continues at coordinate 249,770 of DATJVU010000039.1, read as the reverse complement.
CGCCACCGCGCCGACCTTGGTAACGCACGACCGCTGCGCTTTTCCATCGATCAGCACCGTGCAGGCGCCGCATTGCCCCTCGCCGCATCCGTACTTGCTGCCAGTCAAATCGAGATGATCGCGCAGCGCGGTCAGCAGGCTCGTTTGCGGATCGGCGTCCACAGAGTAAGAACGCCCGTTGATGGAAAGCTGGATGGCACTCATGCAGAACCTCCTCCATCGAGGCTCGCTGTCATGCGTCGGCGAGTCTTTTCTAAAATCATATACCCGCAAGGGACGAGCCTCGCCCTCACTCTGATTCAGTTGTCGATTTGTCTTGTCGGGTTGCGTTTCCGTCGGCCGAATGCTGCAATCAATGGGAAGAGAATGTCCAATCCCATCCTGCTCTACGACGGCGTCTGCGGACTCTGCAACCGCTTGGTACAGTTCATCCTTCGCCGCGATCGCAAAGCCATCTTTCGCTTCGCCGCATTGCAGAGTCCGCTGGCTGCCAACATTCTGTCTCGTCACAACGCAAACGCCGCCGATCTGGATACCCTCTACGTAGTCCTCAACCAAAACGAGCCGAATGAAACGCTCTTAGCGCGCTCCGACGCGGTCATATTCATTCTGAACCATCTGCCGGGAATGTGGCCGATAGCAGGTTTCAAACTGCGCTTCATGCCGCGCTGGCTTCGCGACTGGGGCTACGGAGTCGTAGCGCACAATCGTTACAAAATCTTCGGCCGGCGCGACTCCTGCCCGCTTCCCACCCCGGAAACGCGTGCTCGTTTTCTAGATCAGTGAACTCCTCCCTGTCTTCCGCTGTGGCTTCTGTGTCCTCTGTGGTTAAAAGATTTTAGCCCGCCCACACCAGCGCTTGCGGTGTGTAGAATGAACTCGCGAATTTCATAGCGCTAGCTAATCGAAAGCGATCTCCAGGTCGAGGTTTTCTTATCATGGCTGACAAAGCCGCGGTTCTACCCCAGTCCACCAGCATCGACTCCATCCTTCAGGAGCAGCGCAAGTTCGAGCCGCCCGCCGAGTTCAGCCGCCAGGCGCACATCAAGAGCCTCGCCGAATACGAAGCGCTCTATAAGGAGTCAGTCGACGAGCCCGACAAATTCTGGTCGCGCATCGCCAACGAGCTGCACTGGTTCAAAAAGTGGGACAAGGTTCTGGAATGGAATTGCCCATGGGCCAAGTGGTTCGTCGGTGGGGAGATCAATCTGTCATACAACTGCCTCGATCGCCACGTCGTGACGCACCGCAAGAACAAAGCTGCCATCGTTTGGGAGAGCGAGCCTGGCGAAGTTCGCACGCTGACGTATCAGCAACTGCATCGCGAAGTGCAAAAGTTCGCCAACGTACTAAAGGCTCTTGGGTTGAAGAAGAATGACCGCGTCGCCATCTACATGGGCATGACACCGGAACTCGCCATCGCCATGCTGGCCTGCGCCCGTATCGGCGCGCCGCATACGGTTGTCTTCGGCGGATTTTCTTCCAACGCGCTCATCGACCGCATCCACGACTCGCAAGCATCTGCTGTGATTACGCAAGACGGATCATTTCGTCGCGGAGGCGAAGTAAAACTGTTTCCAGCAGTCGAAGAAGCCTTGAAGTCCTGTCCCAGCGTGAAGCACGTTGTCGTCTACAAGCGCACAGGTACACCGATCAACATGCAATCCGGCCGCGATCACTGGTGGCACGAGCTGATGGCGAAGGCCAGCGATGTTTGTCCCGCCGAGCCGCTCGATGCCGAGCATCCCCTCTACATTCTTTATACCTCGGGCACAACAGGTAAGCCGAAAGGGGTGGTGCATACCACCGGCGGATATTCCGTCGGCACATACCTCACCACAAAACTCGTCTTCGACTTAAAAGAAGAAGACACCTACTGGTGCACCGCCGACATCGGATGGGTCACCGGCCACAGCTACATCGTCTACGGCCCGCTGCAAAGCGGCGCGACCAGCCTTATGTACGAAGGCGCGCCCAATTTCCCCGAGCCTGACCGCTTCTGGTCGATCATCGCGCGCCACAAAGTCAACATCTTCTACACCGCGCCCACGGCGATTCGTACCTTCATCAAGTGGGGCGACCAGTGGCCAAACAAGCATGACATGTCGAGCCTGCGACTGCTCGGCACAGTCGGCGAACCCATCAACCCAGAAGCCTGGATGTGGTATCGCGAAACCATCGGCGGCAACCGCTGCCCCATCGTCGACACCTGGTGGCAAACCGAAACCGGCCACATGATGCTCACGCCGATCCCCGGCGCAATCGCAACCAAGCCTGGTTCGGCAACAAAGCCGTTCTTTGGAGTCGTCCCTGAAATCGTCACCATGGACGGCAATCCCGTCCCCGACGGCTCCGGCGGATTCCTCATTCTCAAGCGCCCGTGGCCCGGCATGCTCCGCACGGTCTACGGCGACCCCGACCGCTACGTAAAGAATTACTGGTCGCAAATTCCCGGTGTCTACTTCACCGGTGACGGCGCCCGGAAAGATAAAGACGGTTACTACTGGATCATGGGCCGGGTCGACGACGTGCTCAACGTCAGCGGCCATCGCCTAAGCACAATGGAAGTAGAAAGCGCGCTGGTAGCGCACGAAGCCGTAGCAGAAGCTGCGGTAGTCGGTCGTCCCGATGATCTGAAAGGTCAGGCAATCTCAGCGTTCGTGACGCTGGAGCAGGGAAGACAACCCACCGACGCCCTAAAAGAAGAGCTACGCAAATGGGTAGCAAAAGAAATCGGAGCCCTAGCCAAACCCGACGACATCCGCTTCACCGACACGCTGCCCAAAACGCGCAGCGGAAAAATCATGCGCCGCCTCCTCCGCGAACTAGCCACCAGCGGCGAAGTCAAAGGCGACACCACCACGCTCGAAGACTTCAGCGTGATCGCAAAATTGAAAGAGCAAGACGAGGTGTAGATGCACTTGTAGAGACTGCCGCTCTGGGCTGTCCGGTGCGTGAGGCGCGATGGAGATAGCTATGGCTGGTTATTGGCAGATCGTCGAGCCAATTTGGACTGTGATCGAAATAGGCGAGGGATATGAGGTCTTTCGCCAAACTTTTAATTCGGTTCCGAGAGGTTCTGCTCTGCTCTTTGCAGCGCACTTCTGCCAGTCGGAGGTTTGCAACGGCGGATTTTACCAACTGTTTTGGAACTCGACGGGTGTGCTCGCTCCTGAAGCAGAAGAAGGCTTCCGCGAAATAGGACAGAGGCGTATTGCTATGGTCGTTCAGTCGGCAATAAGGCTTTTCGGCGCAGAGTATCCAAGACAGCGACAAAGCCGACAGGAATATCTGGCAAAGATCCCCAAAAGCGATCTAAATGCACTGGACGAGAACTTCTATGCGTTGATCAGTTCTGAAAATGGCGGTTTTGAAGAAGCCGCTGATCGTTATGCTAATCAACTGGGAAGTAGCGGCTGACTTGCGATCGGAGCGTAGGGGCGACCCGCCGAACCCATCGCGCCACGCGTGATTGAAAAATGAATGCCTATCGAAAACACAGTGCAGTAGTGAACCCAATGAGACTTCTTAGCGCTTTTTTTGTCTTCGCTCTCATTCTCGCCCCGCCAATTCGTTCTCAAACCGCGCCCGCCTCTATTCCCCGACCCGACCCGCGCTACAAAGCCGACATCCTTCTCATCATCGCGCATCCCGACGACGATACCGCCGTCTCTGCTTATCTCGCGAAAGTGATCGAACAGCAGCACAAGCGCGTCTCCGTCGTCTTCGGCACTCGCGGCAACTCCGGCGGAAACGCCGTCGGTCAGGAGCAAGCCGCCACTCTCGCTGATATCCGCGAGATGGAAGCCCGTCACTCCCTGGCATCGCTCGGCATCAACGACGTCTGGTTTCTTCACGGCTACGACACTCCGGACGAAGACGTGCTGCACTCGCTAGAAACCTGGGGCCATGGAGAGACGCTGGAGCGCGTGGTCCGGCTCATCCGCCTTACGAGGCCGGAAGTCGTCTTCACCTGGCTTCCCGATTATGTGGTAGGAGAGAACCACGACGACCACCAGGCATCCGCGGTGATCGCGACCGAAGCCTTCGATCTGGCGGGCAATCCGCTGGCGTTTCCCGAACAAATCGAAGCGCCGCAAAGGCCTCAGACCTATGGCAACTACGGAGAAGGCCTTCGCCCCTGGCAGCCGAAAAAACTCTACTACTTCACCGACGCCACGCACTTCGAGTTCTTGAAAGGATCCGGCCCCGAGTATCCAACCGGCGACATTTCACCGTCGCGAAAAATTCCGTACGCGCAGATCGAAGCCGACGCCTGGCACATCTACAAGACTCAGCTGGATATGTCCGAAGCCGAAATCAAGGCGTCTTCGGAGATGCCGCTTACGCTGATTCTTGCCAAGTCGCTGGTTGGCGGCACGCGCACCGGCGACGTTTTCGAAGCGATCACCCCCGGTCCCATTCCTTACGCCCGCGCCCGCGGATATGAAGCGCCGCCGCCGGGCCTGGCATTTGAGTTGGGCGGACCCTGGGCGTTTTACCAGCAGTTTTGGAAGGCGCACAACATCGAGCATCTGGCCAACTTGTATGCGCCTGAGGCGCAAGTCAGGCCCGGCGACAGGCTGTGGGTACCGTTGCTCATTCGCAACGATACCGATTCTCCCCGACAGGTGTCAGTGCGCCCGGAACTGCCGGAAGGCTGGCAACAAAAGCCCGACACGACAGCCTTCATGGTCGCGGCTCATGACTCGTTTCCAATTCAGTTGACGCTAACGCCGCCAAAAATAGCGAAAGATACATGGCAAACGCTGACGTGGTCGGCCGAAAGCGACGGCAAGGTAATCGGAACCGCAAAATTGCGCGCATTTGTAGTTGGCAGTGGTTCGGGGCAATAAGCGCAGCCCCTTCCAAGCATCACTTGGGAAGACCAAGATCGTTGTACAGAATCTCCGCGTGATCTGGGTAAGGACGCTTCAGAAGCGCCGCCGCGCGATCGGCGATTGCAAGCAGTTCTTCCACATTCGCTATGCCCCGCCGATTTTGCAATCGGTCGTAACGCTCCCGCAGCGCCTGCGTCACGGCGATCGAGATCGTTTCGCCGGTTAATTCGGCAATCATCTGGGCCAGTCGATGCGCCTCCGGGTCTTCAAGGATGAGACTCTTAGCACTTCTTCTTTTCTTCATACCGTTCTGCCAAGCTGTATTTTATGATTCTTTACCTTCCTATGTGATGAGGAAGAACTTAACGTGTACCTGCAAGCTCTGGCCGATTCGAGACAACTGTGAATTTGCACCAAGTATTTAATTTCGCCATCTCTGCCGCTTTCCTTTGTGCAACCACTGTGCTGAGCCAGTCGCAGACAACGCAGCTCCCACCGGCCCGGCTCACTTCCGAGCAAGACCACCAGCGCGTGATGGACGACCTGCACATCAGCTTGCTGCGCCGCGGCCCCGACGGCGACCCTAAGTCTCCCAACGCCGCCAACACAGACGAATCCAAAGTTCCGCCGTACACACTGCCCGATCCGCTGACTCTGAAGAACGGCCAGAAAGTCATCAACTCCGACATGTGGTGGAAGCAGCGTCGGCCCGAGATTGCCGAAGACTTCGACCGCGATATTTACGGCCGCATGCCCACGAACACTCCGAAAGTAAATTGGGAAGTCGTCAGCACAACGAAAGAAGCGGTCGGCGATTATGCGGCCGTCACCAAGAAGCTCATCGGCCACGTCGACAACTCCGCATACCCGCAGGTCTCAGTCGACATCCAACTCTCGCTGACCACGCCAGCCAACGCCGTCGGCCCAGTCCCGGTCATGTTCGAGTTCGGCCTGGACCCCGCCATCCTCGCCACAATCAAGAAGCGCTTTACCGACGCTCAATGGGCCGCCTACAACGGCACGACTCCGCCGTGGCAGCAACTCGTGCTCGCCAAAGGATGGGGCTATGCCATCCTTCTTCCCACCAGCGTGCAAGCCGACAGCGGCGAGGGTCTGACGCAAGGCATCATCGGCTTGACGAACAAAGGCCAACCACGTCATCTGGATGATTGGGGCGTGCTCCGCGCCTGGGCCTGGGGAGCAACCCGCGCGCTCGATTACTTCGAAACCGACAAATCTGTCGACGCAAAACAAGTCGGCATCGAGGGCCTCTCGCGCTACGGCAAGGCCGCGCTCGTCGCCATGGCCTACGACCCACGTTTCGTCATCGGATTCATCGGCTCATCCGGCGAGGGCGGCGCAAAAATTCTTCGCCGCAAATTCGGAGAGCAAGTAGAAAACGTCGCCTCCACTTCCGAATATCACTGGATGGCTGGCAACTTTCTCAAATACGCCGGCCCACTCACGCCGAACGATCTCCCAGTCGATGCGCACGAACTCATCGCGCTGTGCGCGCCGCGCCCAGTCTTTATCAGCAGCGGCTCGCAGCAGGTCGAAGGCGGATGGGTCGACGCTAGAGGCATGTTCCTCGCCGCAGTGGGCGCGGGTCCTGTCTATCGTTTGTTGGGGAAAAAAGACTTAGGATCAACCGAAATGCCGACGCAGGAAACCGCCCTGATCGACGGCGAGATTGCCTTCCGCCAGCACGCCTTCGGTCATACGACCGGCCCAAACTGGCCGACATTCTTGACGTTTGCCGATCATTACATCAAACTGTCCGGCGCCGTATCCGCTAGTGCGCAGAAAACAAAATAATCTCGATGGCTCTATTCCACAGCTTGTACCGGTTGATGCAGTTCCTTAAACGCTTTGTCCTTCTTCAAATGCTCAGGAAAATGCTTTTCATACCGCGCCAGCCCCGGGCAAATGACGTGATGCATCGCCCCAAAGCCGAACTCATGCATCTCATCCATCGCCTCTTCCGGCGTCCACCCCTGCTCGGCCATGCGATACGCGGCGATCATCATTCCTGTACGGTCTTCACCCAGGCGGCAATGCACAAATGTTTTCGCCCCGGGATCTTCCTTGAGAAGCTGAAGAAACTCGGCCATCACTTTATCCTTCGGAAACGGACAATACCATGGCATCGAAACATAGCGCAGGCCCAGGCCTTTCAGTAGCTTTTCGTCACGATCCGATCTGCCAGTATCGACGACAATCTTGATCCCCATCTTCGCCAGCACCTTGAGCCCCTCGCGCGTCGGTTGCCCACCGCGATACAGCGTCGGAGTGACCTCGCCAAAATTTGGCACGCCCTCAATCGGCTCGTGCTTGCCCGGCTTGTGGTTCAAGTTTTCGCCGGACTTCGAGCTCTGCCCCAGCGCGATCACGGTGCATGCGAGCAGCAGCACCAAGCTCGCAGCGCGCCCGAGTTGATTAGGAATAAAGAAGGAAAAGTCTTGGCTGGTTCTCGATCTCGGGGCCATTCCTCAATTAGATGCCAAATTAGAGGTTCGCGTGCGATCCGCCCGCAAGATCATGAGAAGTGTAAACGCGGTCCGATTATTCGCCCGTTCCCATCATCACGATCGGCATCGTCGGCGTGGTCGCTCCCGCTTCATTCTCCACGGTAATCGCAAATGCCTTCGCTTCCGTACCAGCCGGCAGCGGCGGATTCACCACGGTCGCGCTGCCATGCGCGTCCGGCTTGAACACTCCAGCAGGAATCGGCGCGCCCTGCGCCGGAATCAGCCACAGCTCATACGCCTTCTGCGGAGGCAGTGGCTGCATGTTGCTCGCGACAAATACCAGCGTCCCGCGATTCCGCAGATAGAACGCCTTGCCCTGCGGCTGTGGCGGAGTCTTTACCGCAACCAGTGTCACCCGCTGCGCTTCGGGCTCGATGATCGGCGCCGCCACTCGCCGGATTTCTTCCAGTTGTCGTGCGTTCTCCGCAGCCTGCGACGTGGCCGATGCAAGTCCAGCCCGCAACGCCTCATTCTCCTTCCACAACGAAGCCGCAAACACAATCACCGCCGCCGTAGCAGCCCAACCCAGCCATCCCCACCACGACCCACGTGAACCAATCGAAACACCGGGTGCCCCACCCTTCGCGGTTTTCGAAGGGTGGGCTTCGGAAAGCGTGGGGAGAGACTCCTTCGCCACCGCATCCAGCAATCTCTGCCGCGCCCGCGCCGGAGGCTTCGGCCCCACAGTCGACATCGCCAACAAAGCTCCGTCTCCGCGCAGCTGCTCCAGCTCAAGCCGGCAGCTGCTGCACGTTGCCAGATGCTTCTCGAGGACCGCGCGCTCATCTCCCGCAAGCGCGCCTAGCGCATATAGCGCCAGATCCTCGGCGAATTGTTCGTGTTCAGCCATTAAATCTTGTCTGTCATCCTGAGGCGGACGCTTTTTGTCCGCCGAAGGATCTGAGCGAGCCGCGCGAAGCGTCGCGCTTTTTGCGACGCACTACCGCGCGTTCGGCTCGCATCCTTTTTCAAGTCCCAAACGCTTTCCTCAACGTCATCAATCCCGTGCGAATCCGAGTCTTAATTGTTCCCAACGGCTCGCCCGTCTTATCCGCAATCTCCGAGTGGCTCATGCCCTCGAAATAAGCCATTTCCAGCGCACTACGCTGAGCCGTCGGCATCGATCCGAGCACGCCGCGCACTTTCTCCGCCGCGCGCGAGCGGTCTGCTTCGCTAGCCAAATCCGGAGCCACCGAAACAATCACATCCTCAATATCGGTCTCCGGACGCCGCTTACGCACCGAATCAATCGCCCGGTTCCGCGTGATCACCGCCAGCCACGCGCCCAAACTTCCCCGTGCCGCATCGAATGCATTCGGATTCCGCCACAGCTGCAGAAACACCTCCTGCAACACATCTTCCGCCGCCGCCGCATCGTTCAACACCCGCAAAGCCACTGCATACACGACCGAGGAATAGCGGTCGTAGAGCTCCGCCAGGGCGCTCTGGTCGCCCGACTTCATGGCCGTTACCGTAGCCAGGTCGGGCGATATGCCTTGTCGTTCAGAAGCAGACAAACGATGCGCTCTTCCTTATAGAGAAAGTACGTGCAGAAAGCCCGCTCGGATGGGATAAGTCCCCGCAATCCAATTGGATCGCGAAACCGTACTGACAATGGGAGCAGTCCGCCCTCCGAGCCAAGGGCTGCGGCGAAAACCATAACAGCAAGGCAGCGTCAGCGGCAAGTCAATGAGTGCAATGTGAAGCGGGTGCCCCATCCTTGTCTCGCGTTTTTGGCGAGACAAGGTGGGGATTTTGACTCTTTGGATTGCAAAAAGCGTGCGAGTGCCCATCCAAGCCACGCATTTTGCGGTAGCGTGGGGATCCGAAATTTCAGCAAAAAGGAATTCCGAACAGAAACTACTGACTCAACCGGATCGCCAGTTGCCGCTCCGGCTGCGTCATCTCGCCCCAGAGCTTCTGCAGATCAGACTGCACCGCCGAGTTCTCCGGATCCTTCCTTAATGCCATAGCGAACCAGCGGTAAGAAGTCGGCAGATCGCGCGGCGTGCACAGCCCCGCCGAATACAGCGCTCCCATCTCGATCATCGCCTTCGTATTCGCCCGGTCCGCCGCAGGCTTGAGCAGGCGCAAGCCGCGGTCGCAATCCTGCGTCACGCCCTTGCCGTAAATATACTTCTGAGCCTCGCTCACCATATCCATGCTGCCCACCAGCACCGGCGACGGCTTCGTACGGGGCGCAGCTCTCTCCGGAGCAGGCTTCGGTTTAGCAGCGGGCGGCGCGGCACTATCAGCGGTATCGGAATCATCATCGCTATCGTCGGTTGACTTCTCAGTCTTCGCCGCAGGCGGATTCGCCTTCACAGTCTCTGAAGGTGGACTCGAACTAGCGCCTGCCGGTGCGCTCGCTCCCGGAGTAGTTGACGGCTGAGCCGGCACTGCAGCCGGTCCTGCATTCGGAGTCGGCGTAGGAGATGAAGACGCAGGCTCTTGCGAGATTGCCGGCGTCGAAGAAGCCGGAGCAGACGTATTCCCGCCACCAGCAGGCGCAGAAGATTTCCCATCATTTCCATCCGTCGCCGCTGCCGACGGCTTATTCGATCCCTTAAGCCACGCCAGTCCCTGATCCTTGAAACGCCAATATCCAAATCCGATCGCAACCAGCAGCGCGACCAGGATCAAAATGTACTTGCCCGCGCCGCCTCGCGGCTCTTCGTCGTCAAGCAAGTAATCGAGATCGCGCGACGACGAATGCGGATCGATGCTCAAGCTGCCTCGCCGCGATCGCGACGGTGGCGGTTCATTCAGCCCCAGAAAAGAAGGCCCACTGATCGTCGGCGATTCCTCCCGCTCCACTGGTCGCTCGGCCGATTTCGGTGGAGGCAAAGGCGCCGGATCAAACGAGGGCAGGGAAGGCGGCGGGGCGGGGGAAGATGCTCTCGTGGAAAACTCCGCGTTCTGCGCCACCGGCTCCGGCGGAGCCAGCAAGGTCCCGCCGCACATGCCGCAAAAGCGGTTCGTCGCCGGATTCTCATTCCCGCAGCGTGGGCAGCGCACAGTCCTCCTGACTCTTATAGCTTACGATATCTTGGGAGTTGGATGCAGCGCGGTTCGCTGGCGGGAACACCAAAGTTTGAAGTGCGTGAGCGGTTTGCGCTTATTTTGCGGATTTCTCGGCGCTCTCAGTGTAAAGCTTGTTACCGCAGAGATCGCAGAAGAAAGTCGTGAGCCTTGAGAGAGCAGACGCCGTAGTGGTCGCTCCCGAGTGAGTGATTCGTGAGATTTTCTCCGCGTCCTCTGCGGTCAAAAGCTTTACCGCCGAGATCGCAGCGAAAACATTGAGATCACAAAGAACCGACGGACCGCGGACACCGAAACTAAGACTAGGAATGACCACTCCACAAACCCAATTCCTCACAATCCGCGGTCATCGTCTCGAAGTCCTTCGCATCCCCGGCCGCTTGACCGACGTACCCGAACTCGTATTCCTCCACGAAGGCCTCGGCTCGATCTCGCTCTGGAAGAAATTTCCCTCCGAAGTTGCCGCCGCCACCGCATGCCCCGTCACCGTCTACTCACGCTACGGCTCGGGCAATTCCGATCCGCTCACCGAGCCGCGCGCCGTCACCTACATGCACGACGAAGCCCGGCAAGCGCTCCCCGATCTCCTCGCACAACTGCACATTGAAAATCCCATTCTCATCGGCCACAGCGACGGCGCATCCATCGCCATCATCTACGCCGGAGTTCACAATCATCTCCGCGGCCTCGTGCTGCTCGCGCCGCACGTCTTCGTCGAAGATCTCAGCATCGCCAGCATCACCGAAGCCAAGCTCCGTTTCGAAACCACCGATCTCCCCGAAAAGCTTGCGCGCCACCATCGCGACCCCGCCAATGCTTTTTGGGGATGGAACAACATATGGCTCCATCCCGACTTCCGCCGCTGGAACATCGAAGAATTTCTCCCCCGCATCACCTGCCCTATTCTCGCGATTCAAGGAGAAGACGATCAATACGGCACCATGGCGCAAGTCGAAGCCATCATGCGCCAGGCCGCAGGCCCGGTCGAAACTCTATCGCTCCCAGATTGCCGCCACTCCGCCTATCGCGACCAACCCGAAGCAACACTCAAGGCCGTCACCGAATTTATAAACAAAATCGGACGTAGCAAAACTTCATAGGCGGCGTCGAAGCAACCATCACTTCGCAATCAGCGCATGAAGTTGCATCCAAACCGGAACAGCGTAAAATCGTGCCGACCGCGACTGCACTGGAGATTCCGCATGAAGTTCCGCGCCGTTTTGTCGCTACTTCTGATTTCTCTGACTACTTTCAGCGCAGCGCAAGCTGCGCCCGAGCGCGTGCGGGTAGCGCGCGGCATCGAGAGCGGACTCCTGCAAACAAAGGTTGCCCCGATCTATCCACAACTCGCCCGCCAAGCCCGCATTCAAGGCACGGTGATCTTGAAAGCCTTCATCAACAAGAATGGCGACGTGGCCGATCTCCAACTTATCAGCGGCCACCCCATGCTTGCACCCGCTGCCATCGAAGCTGTCAGGCAGTGGAAGTACCGTCCATACACATTGAATGGCGAGCCCGTAGACGTCGAAACCGAAATCCAGATCAACTTCACGCTTTCCGGTGATCCGCCCGCGGCATACGGTACGCGTGGCGACGTTCCAGACAACGGTGAAGAAATATTTGGCGGCTTCGCGAGTGTGCATGTTCCCGAGGGCCTGATGCGTAGCCAACGAACTGAAAAAGTCGAACCGGCTTACCCGCCGCTGGCTTTACAGGCACGAATCGAGGGCTCCGTTCTGTTAGTGATACAAGTAAGTTCTTCCGGCGAAGTGAACAAGATCAGCCTTGTCAGCGGACATCCGATGCTGGCTCCGGCGGCGATCGAAGCGGTCAAGCAGTGGCGTTACACGCCGTACGCGGTGAACGGCGAGCCAACTGAAATCGCTACAACCGCCCGCCTCAATTTCGCCATTTCTCCTTCGGGGAGCGGAATAATCACCGATGCCTATGTCGATCCTGGCGCGGTCACCGGCGTTATAGCTTCTACGCCTCCCTCCGGCACGCGGTTGCCTCAACGAATTCGCGTATCGCAGGGTGTCTCGCAAGGTTTGCTCATTTCCAGGGTCAGTCCTCACTACCCGGCCGAAGCCAGAGAACAACATATCCAGGGCGTCGTCGTCCTGCAGGTGAGGATTGACCGGGAAGGAAACGTCGCAGATATTCAACTCATCAGCGGCCATCCAGATCTTGCCCCATCGGCCATGGAGGCCGTGACGCAGTGGAAGTACCGCCCGTATCAACTGAACAACAATCCGATCGAAATGGAGACCCAGGTAACGGTCAACTTCACGCTCTCCAACTAGTCGTAGGAGCTTTCGCCGCCCTACCGCTTCATCGCTGGCAAGGACCGAAGCAAACTCTGTTCTTCGCCACAATCGTCTCGGCGTTCTTTCGCGAAAACAGAGTGGGAACGTGCTTTCCTCTGTGCCCTCCGTGGTGAAAGTATTTCTGAGAAAAACCAAAGTCACTGCCGCCACTCACAAAAATCCTTCAGAATTAAGCGAGCATGCGTCGCAAGAACCGCAAATGGGTGGCGATTGCCGTCGCCATCTATCTTGGAATCATGTACTCCGCCTACCGCTGGGGTATCAGCCAGCGCATGCCCGAAGGCAACATCTTCGTCAAGCAGGAGCGCGAAGGCATCCGCCGCCTGCAGGAAGAAAAAGCCAGGCAAGAAGCAGCCGAGGCCGCACCCAAGCCCACCGGCGAAGCCCGGTTCACCGCCGCCGGCCCGGCCTATGTTGCCGCCCGTTACGACGACTCGCATGTCGTCTTCGTGGTCGCCGCCGACACCGAGTCGCGCTTCTCTCCGAACCCGCTGATCCGCGGCGGCAATCCCACGAAGATCTCCGGCCCCGAGCATCCCGCCGCCCCGCTCGCCGGATTACAAGAACTCTGGGAGCCCGACCAGCAATCGCTGCACTTTTTCCCCAAGATTATTCAGGCCACGCAGCCTGGTGATCAATGGATCTTGAGCGTCTCGCCCAGCCTTACCATTCCCGTCTCTATCGACCGAGTCATCAGCGCACCCGCTGGATGCACGCTCGCTCTCGGCTTTCTCGCCTCCGTCCCGCCGGATCCGCAAAAAGTTTTCGCCGCCTCCGGCGCAAATTATTTTGCCGTTCGACGCAATCCGGTCGCGCCTGCCGATCCGCCGGTGCACTCGAACATCTCCGAGCTTCCCGACTGGAATGTCTCCCGCTGGTTCCCAGCGATTGAGAATGAGCTCAACGCCCGCATGAAGCAGGAAGTCAGCCGCATCGACGCAGAACTCGTTGCCAACGCCGGCAGTCCCGGATCCGTCGCCGCCGAATCGCCGATCGGCAGCGCGCGCCCGCGCCTCAAGGAATGGCTCCACGCCGACCACGGCCTGCTCCGCGGAGAAGGGAAGACCGACTACGACGTCCACGCCTACACGCTTACTCCCGACGGCGCGCCACGTCTCTACGTCCGAGCCCGCTGGACTCTCGCCGGCGCGAACGTATTTCTCATGACCGCGTGGTTCAAACAGCAGGAGAAGAAGAGGCAGGCACAAACAGCCGACGAACTCACGCTGCTCTTCGCTGACTCCAGCTGGTCGAAAGATCTTCGCGAGGGCGTCGCGCCGGCTTCCCTCGGCGACCATCTCGACTTCCAGACGATCCTCAACGAATTCGACGCCGACTCCGACGGATGGGCCGAGTTGCTCGTCCACGCCCGCTCGGGCAATCACTCGACCATCGCCGTAGAACTTTACTCCGACCAGGGCCTCATCCCCATCAAGCAGGAATTCCGCCGCGACATCGCCTCCGCCGACGCCTGCCTGGATCCGTAATGGAGCCGTGGACGCATCCGTTCGCGGGATAGATTCCTACCTGCCAACAGCCCTCAACCCTTAAGTGAGTGTAGTTTTTGGGGGCGGACGAATGCGTCCGCCACTCCACAATTACGGCGTAACCGTCAGCACCCTGACTCCAACCACCTCTTGTACTCGGCTCACGTATCCGATTGCGCCCGGCGTTACCGCCACATAATCCAACAGAGCCGCCTCCGACCCAAATTCTTTCGGCATGGCGCCTTCGCCGGTGAATACCGCCTTGCGCCAGCGTGCGCGAAACTCCTGCGGATTGTCCCCAACATGATTGCGCAAAAAAACTTCATGTGCCGGTCCGCCTTTCAGCACGACAGGAACCGCCCGCGTCCCGTCGCCCAATCGAGAGCGTACTCCGGTGAAGACTTCACGCAGTTGCTGCGCGCTGATCGCCGACAGAGTGACATTCCGGTTCACCACGATCACCACATCCTGCGCGCGCGCCGCGACACAAGTGCAGATCATGCCAAAACCTAGTACGCATGCCCGAACTCTGCCAACCGCCCTCATTGAAGCTCACTCGTTCAAAACACAAATCCAACTCTCGCCGCCAGCATGTTCGAATCCGGCTTCAGCCCATTCGGATTCACGCTCGCGTAGTAACCCAACCCGTCTCCGTGAAGAAAATGGCTCTCCAGCTTCGCATAGAAATAAGCATTGAAGTCGTAGCGCCCTGAAATCGCCCAGTCCTTCGCATAGTTCGCCGGAAGCGACGTATCTTGTGCCTTGTTGACGTAGTGGCTGTAATAACTGCCCACATGCAATTTGTCTGTCACCCGATAGATCACCATCGGGTACCAGCCACGCTGATCGAACTGCAACGGAACCACGGTCGACTCGATGGTCAACCGCGCTACAAATGGAGTGCGAATATATTCCCCCGTAACATCCCATCTCCCTCTCTTCCAGTCGGCGAAATAAACAAGGCTAAGATCGGTCGGCAGGTGAAGCGATCCGTCTGGACCCGTTCCATCCAACGCCTGGCACTGCGCGCTCGCTCCAACCATCAGCCCGCGCCAGCCCCAGCGCATATCCCCGCCATACGCTTTTCCACCAGGAGGAGTCGGAAACGTCAGCCCATAGCCTTGCAACTGCTCCACGTAGCCGCCATTGGCGTCGAGGCGGTTCTCGCCTGCGAAGCCGCTATAGTGCAGGCGCCCGCCGCGCTTGCCCAAGTCGATGCTTCCGTATACTTCGCCGCCCAGCACTGCCAGGTCGAAATCCCGGTTGTCGGTGGGATAGATGCTCTGCGGCAGCAGTATCCAGAGAAACAGCGGGTCCACCACCTGCGACTCGTTGTAAAGCCCCAACGGAATTTTGACTTTGCCTGCGCGAAATCCCAGATTGTCGTTGACCTGATAATCCCCCGAAGCCCAATCGAGTTGCACATTCGGCCCGCCAACTTGTCCCATCTGAAACATGTGGAGCTGTACGCCCACGCGCAGATTGTCGGTCACCGGATCGGTCAGGCTGATGGCCCCTTCGGTCCATTGCAGGCTGCCCGAGCTCGAATTCATCGTCAGGTAGTTGTTGTTGGAGCTGTATAGAAAGCCCTGCGTGACAAATCCGTGGATCTGCATGTTGCCTAAGTCCTGTGCCCAGAACTCAGCAGCGCACGCCAGCAGACACACCAGGCACAGCCCAACCCGACAAGGCATAACCTCACCTGACGGTACTCATCGGCCAAGCCAGACTGATCTTGACTTCGCTACAAGCCACGTCGGTCGGGTGACTCGCGAATCCAAATTGGGAATTCAACAACTCCGGTTGCCTCTTTCGTTCCAGATTGCACACACGTTTCCACCGGGCCTGCCGATATTGCACTCGCGGATTCGAATCATGGCCATGCTTTCCTGGGATGCGTCGTGCAGCGTGAAGGTCGTTCGCCTGGACGCGGATCATCAAAAGCTCTTCGCTTTGGTCAAGACCCTGCGCGAGGCAATGTCGGCCGGCAAGGGTGCCGTCATGGTCGAGAAAATCGTCAAGGAGCTAAGTGGCTTCACCCAGGATCACTTCGCGACAGAAGAATCGATGATGGAGAGAACCCACTACCCGGAATTGCCGTCCCACCGCCTCGAGCACCAGGAACTCCTGAAGCGACTGGAACAATTTCAACAGGAGATCGCTGCCGGCCGCTTCGTTTCCTCCGTGCCCGTCGCTGACTTTCTCAACGACTGGCTGGTGAACCACACAAAACTGACCGACCAGAAATATTCCGAACACCTCAACGCCAACGGCATTTTCTAGAGAACTCCAGTCCTGCAGCCACGGACGCATTCGCCTGTAAAATACCGACTCAGCGTCGCGGGAGTCGACTCCCGTTTGCGACACCTTTCATGCCACATGCGAAAGAGGGAACCGCGAGCCATCGAGCCTCGATCGTCCGGCTTTGAGACGGCGATGCGCGTCTTTGACGATCCATTTCAAGTAACGGCACAGGATCGAGAAGTCCGGTTCGACTCTTTACGACAATTCCCGCCGCGTGCTATCCTCTAAATGTCACTAGACAAACGATTAAGAACAGGAGCACATCAGGTTAGTGCTAGCCAGAGAGCAAAAGAAATCCCTCATTGACCGCTACGGCACGCATCCGAGCGATACCGGCAGTCCGGAAGTGCAGATCGCTCTGCTCAGCGAACGGATCGGGCTTTTGACGGAGCACTTCAAATCGCACCAGAAAGACCACGGCTCGCGCCGCGGACTTCTCATGCTGGTCAGCAAGCGCCGCCGCTTGCTTGACTACCTCAAGAAATACGATTCCGAGCGTTATAAATCCGTAATCGGCAAGCTCGGCATCCGCAAGTAGGGTGAAGCAGGTTTCAAAGTGGCAAGGTGGCAAAGTTTCAAGGTGGCAAAACCTTTGAAACATTGAAACTTTCGAAACTTTGAAACTTTCTCCCACATTTCTGACGAGCCGTTTCCGGTGAGACGGCGCAGCATTGAGGAACTTTCCATCCGTGCGTTTTCTAAGCGCAACGAACTTCTTGAACAGCATCCAGGATGACGTGTGTCCATTCGATCGGACGACGTCGGCATCCCACGTCTCGCAAAAGCGGCGAGAAGCGGGGCGGCCCCATTGTATGGCTCTGGATTCTGTTCGCTCATAGCTCACAGCTCATAGCTCGCAGCTAACCCGTAGGCTCAGAAGGAAAATCATGAAACCAGAAGCAACCAGCATTACAGTCGACCTTGCCGGCGGCAAACACATTTCATTTGAAACCGGAAAACTCGCCAAGCAGGCCCATGGATCCGCCGTGGTTCGCCTGGGCGAAAACGTCGTTCTCGCCACTGCCGTCGCCAACGCCGATCCGCGCGAAGGCATCGATTTCTTTCCCCTCACCGTCGACTACCGCGAATACACGTACGCCGGCGGACGCTTCCCCGGCGGCTTCATCAAGCGCGAAGGCCGCATGAGCGAGCGCGAAGTGCTCACCAGCCGCCAGATCGACCGCCCGGTGCGGCCCATGTTCGCCGAAGGCTTCAAGTGCGAGACCCAGGTCATCGCCTTCGTGCTCTCCGCCGACAGCGAGAACGACCCGGACGTCGGCGGCATCAACGCCGCCTCCTGCGCGCTCACGCTCTCCGACATTCCGTTCCTCGGCCCCATCGGCGCCGTGCGCGTCGGCCTGGTCAACGGACAGTTCATCGTCAACCCGACCTACAACGAGATGCGCGAGAGCCTAGTCAACATTATGGTCGTCGGAACCGCCGACGGCATCGTGATGATCGAGTCGGGCGCCAAGGAAGTGAAGGAAGAAACCGTCGTCGACGCCATCGAGTTCGGCCACACCGAGATCAAGAAAATCTGCGCCGCCATCAACGAACTGCGCGCGAAAGTCGGCAAGCCCAAGCGCGTGGTCGAGCCCCCGCAATTCGATGATGCCTACTATAACGGCCTGCGAGGCAAAGTCGGCGCCGAACTCGCCGATGCTCTCGATACCAAGAAGCATCCCAAGGCCGAGAGCTACACGCTGGTCAAGGAGATCAAGAAGAAGCTCGCCGCCGAGTTGCCCGTCACCGGCAACGAAAAAGAGGACGAGGCCGCCAAGAAGAAACTCGATCACTACTACGAAGCTCTGCGCGAGCGCATCTTCCGCGAGGCGGTGATCAACCAGAAGCGCCGTCCCGACGCCCGCGCCTTCGACGAGATCCGCGAAATCTGGATCGAAGCCGGGGTCCTGCCTCGTACCCACGGCAGTGCCATCTTCACCCGGGGTGAAACCCAGGCCCTGGTCACCACCACCCTCGGCACCAGCGACGACATGCAGCGCCTCGAAGGCTTCGAAGGCGAGGCCAAAAAACGCTTCCTTCTGCACTACAATTTTCCTCCGTTTAGCGTGGGAGAGGTGGCATTTCTGCGGGGCGCTGGACGCCGCGAAATCGGCCACGGCGCACTCGCCGAGCGGGCAGTTTCGGCGGTGCTTCCGTCGGAAGAGAAGTGGCCTTACGCCATGCGGGTCGTCTCCGACATTCTCGAGTCGAACGGATCATCGTCGATGGCGACCGTCTGCGGCGCATCGGTCGCGCTGATGGATGCTGGTGTTCCGCTCAAGGCTCCGGTCGCCGGAGTCGCCATGGGGTTGGTGAAAGAGGGCGATCAGTACGCCATCCTCACTGACATCGCGGGCGCGGAAGATCACTACGGTGACATGGACTTCAAAGTCGCCGGAACGCGCGACGGCATTACTGCCCTGCAGATGGATATCAAGGTCGCCGGCATCACTGCGCAGATCATGCGCGAGGCGCTGGCGCAGGCCCAGCGCGGCCGCATGCACATTCTTGGCAAGATGGAAGAAGTCATCTCCAGCGGACGCGAGAAGATTTCCGACTACGCGCCGCGCTTTTACACCGTCCAGATTCCGGTCGATAAGATTCGCGACCTCATCGGGCCGGGCGGCAAGATGATTCGATCGATCGTCGAGCAGACCGGAGTGAAGATCGACGTGGAAGACTCCGGCATGGTGAAGGTCGCGTCGAGCGATCAGGCATCGGCCGCGAAGGCGCTGCAGATCATCGGCGACATCACGGCGACGCCCGAAGTAGGGAAGACCTATCTCGGGAAAGTCACGCGGCTCGCGGATTTCGGCGCGTTTGTCGAGATCATTCCGGGAACCGAAGGCCTGCTGCACATCAGCGAAGTGGCCGAGCATCGCATCGCCGATGTTCGCGACGAGCTGAACGAGGGTGATCAGGTGCTCGTGAAAGTGCTAGCCGTCGAAGGCAACCGCATCCGACTGTCGCGCAAAGCGATTCTTAAAGAGCAGCGCGCAAAAATGACGCCGGGTGGAGGCGCTCCGGAAGCTGCGGCACATGCTCCAGTTGCCGAGAGCGGGGAAGCAGTGCCCGGCGGAACGCTGGTGATCGAGGGCGGCGGAGATTTCCCCGACGAGCCTGCCGACAACGAGC
Source organism: Candidatus Solibacter sp. (assembly GCA_035501655.1). GTDB lineage: Bacteria > Acidobacteriota > Terriglobia > Terriglobales > Acidobacteriaceae > Sulfotelmatobacter. The sequence continues at coordinate 230,103 of DATJVU010000039.1, read as the reverse complement.
CCAACTTCAACCGCGAAGGCGCGCCCACGCATGGCGGCGGTGGAGATCGTCCGCGTGGCGGAGATCGCGGCGGAGATCGTGGACGCGGTGGACGCGGCGGCGGTGGCGGGCGCGGCCGAGGACGCGGTGGACGCGGCGGTGGTGGTGGTGGACGCCACGGCGGCCATGGCGGACACGGCGGCGGCGGCCGCCACTAAATTAAGTTCCAGAGTGGCCCATCCTTACGCGCTTTTTGCGAAAAGGATGGGCCTACTCGCTCCCTCTACGCCCGTCGACAGTCACGCGAATCTGCGAACCTTCATGACTGTTGGCCATGGATTTATCTTCACTGTGCCTTCCTCTCCAAAAGCGTAACCTCGGAGTCGGCAGCAAAAACTGAAAGTACAAGTTGAAAGGCGAGAACAAGCAGGGCTGCGATTTTCATGCGAGGTCTCCCCTCGACATGTACGACGAGCTATGAAAAATCGTTCCCTTAGAAGTAATGACTGATTGCCGCGTGAAAGTGGAAGCAGTCGTCGGGGCGGGGAATAGTTTTCATTACCTTGCAAGAAATGCCCGGTATGCCGACTCGACCGTCGTCTCCGTCGCTAAGTTCAGCTACAGGGACCCATGTAGCGCAATGAAAATAATGCCTGAGCGCTCGGGGGTGCCGGATTCCCAAGCCCGCATGGAATCTGTGTTTTGCGCGCATCCCCAAAGAGGGGCAGGGAATCGCGCTATCGATGGCACGTGGCTTGCTCCTATCCAGCGAAACGAGCCGACCGCAGCTCCTGGAGGAATCGTGAAAAGAGGAATCGTGAAAAGAGGAATTGTGAAAAAACTGATGCACTCTCTCTCGTTCGTAGCCACGCTGGCGTTGGCCGTGGGAATGATCTCCTGGGGCAGCACGCTCCACGCACAAACGTCACCGTCGACGCAGGATCAGCAAACGCCGTCTTCGACGCAGCAGCCTTCGCCGGATACACCGCCGTCACAGCAGCCTTCGACGCAGCCTTCTACGCCGTCGACGCCTGCTCCGGACGCGCAGCAGCCGCCTTCTCCGCAGGCCCCGTCGGCTTCGCCCTCTTCGCCTTCTTCTCCGTCAACCAGCTCACCTTCGAATTCGCCGACGTCGGCTGGCACTCCCGGCTCTGACAGCCAGGTGTTCTCCGGCACGGTTGAAAAATCCGGCGACAAGTATGTGCTGAAAGATGACGGCGGCAAGACTTATGACATCGACCATCAGGACGATGTGAAGAAGTTCGAAGGCAAGCGCGTCCGCGTGCAGGGAACGCTCGACCCCAGTGGCACAAAGATTCTGGTGAAGTAGTGATTCTTGTGAAGTAACTGGATCTGCTATCACGAGTTGACCGCACTCACCACAGAGGCACAGAGAAACCCGGGCAAACCGCCCCGCTTTCTCCGTGCCCTCTTCGGGTGAGTTTCTTATTTCATGCGCTCGGCGATGGTGACTTCCCAGCCTTCGGGATCCTGAAAGGCAAACTCCCGCATCCCATAAAACTGTTCTTTGAGCGGCATGGTGATCTTCGCCTTGCTCTTCTGCACCGCGGCGAGGATCTCCTCGATGCCTTCCACTTCAATGAACAATGTTAGCGCGCCGCCGATCGGCCGGTTGCCCAGCGCGGGATAATCCGCGGCCACGGCTTTCTGATCGTTGAAGAAAATCTCCACGCTGCCGTTGGTGACTGATCCGAATACGTAAGGGGCTTGGTCGGGAACCTTGATCGCCGGCTCAAAGCCAAGTACCGAGCAGTAGAACTCCATGGCAGCAGCCACATCGCGGACCACGAGGTTGGGCGTAAGCTTCTGAAATTTCATTGCGTTTCTCCTTGAAGTGTTGGTGGGGGTGAGCGCGGCTTCCAGCTTCTATCTTTTGTTCGGAGGCGAGGCGCACACCAAGTTGTGTGCTCGCAACGCCTCCATCCACGCTCCTTGCGAGTGGAACGTGAGTAGGGCCGCCTCATTGTCGGTGGCGCCGTCAGGGATAGCGCGCGGGGCCCGCGAGGTACGCCGTAAGAATAGCATTAGGGTGAAAGCTACGCCACTTTGCGAGGCTGCGCTCGCGTGGAGAAGATGAATCTATTTCCGCGCGGTGATCCGAACAGAAGCAGTGCCATTGGCCGAAAAGAGACGCGGAGTTCACGTCGTGCGATGAACTACACTACTGGCGAAGCGGGTCAGATATCCCCAAGTCACATGGCCATTGCCACGACGCGAATTCTGACATCCCGGCGATTGTTGTGGGTTCTAGGGCTCCTCTTTGCTGCGCTGACCACCCTCTACAGCGCCGCCTGGATGTACTACATTCGGCGTCCGTCTCTCTTGCCGCAGGTCGAAATCGGCTTTGACGAGTCGTACACTCCCACCGGAATTGGAGTTCAGGGCGTACACCCGGACAGCCCGGCGGAAAGGTCGGGGCTGAGAGCCAACGACCGCATCGTCGCGATTAACGGGGGCTTTGCGGATTCGGCATCAGCGTGGAATGATTTGATGCGGCGCACGTGGCTGAGCGGCCATCCTGGTGACGTGGTAACGCTCACCCTACAACGGCCCGGACAATCAGAACCAGTGGTGATCACGCCCCAGTTTCGAGCCAGGCAGGGCATGGGCGACACCAAAGGGATCGCAAAAAGCCTGGCTGTGCAGATCCTTGATCTGTACCCGCTGCTATTCCTGATCGTTGGCCTGGCTGTTTTGTTTCTACGGGTGGAGGACCGCAACGCATGGCTGCTGGCGGTGATGTTCGCAACCTTCATTACGGCCGGGGATATGCCGGCCGATTTCGCCGCCGCGCCATACAATCTGCGATCTTTCCTGCTTGCATACCGGACTCTGCTGGGCAGCATGCTCACTGGAATGTTCTATTTCTTTTTTGCGGTTTTCCCGAAGCGCTCCCCGGTCGACCGCAAAATTTCCTGGCTGAAGTGGGCGTTGCTGCTGGCTTGCCTGTGCTTAGGTCTCGGCGGTTACAGGTACGGCTATTACAGCGCTTTGCCCGTCATTCTTGCGGTCGTGCCCGACCACATTGCGCAGGATGCTCGCAGAGTGGTTGCTTACGGATCGGTTTTTCTCGGGATACTATCGCTCTTGTGGAACCGGATCAGCGCCCCAAGCCGGGATGACGTGCGCAAGATCAAAGTGATTTTTTGGGGCACCGTGGTCGGCGTCATGCCCGCTGCAATCATGGCGCTGTTGCAGGAAGTTTTCTATGTGCAAATTTCTTTTTGGCTGCATTTTGCCAAGGTCATTCTGTTGTTGCTTTTTCCTCTCTCTTTCGCCTATGCGGTGGTGAAGCATCGGGTCATGGACATTCCACTCCTGCTGAAGCGCAGTGCTCGCTACTTCATGGTGGAGCGTGGTTTTATCATTCTCATCCTCGCACTCTCGGTGGGGCTGACGTTGTGGTTCGGGCAGGTTTTCTCCCGCTATTTCTCCGCTGGATCAAGAGCCGCTATTCCCATCGGTGCGACCTTTGGAGTTCTGGTCATCTCGAGCGCAACCCAAGTCCATCGCCGGGTTCGGACACGACTGGACCGCGCTTTCTTCCGCAACTCCTACGACGCGCAACAAATCCTGCAGGATCTCGCCGCCAAGACCCTCAACACCAGCAGCCGCGAAGGGTTGGCGTTGCTGCTCCAGCAGAACATTTGGGATGCCCTGCATCCGCGTTCCGTGTTCGTCTATCTCCGGACCAACGATGACAAGTTGCGGGCATACGCGGGCGACCCACCGCCCGAAGCCATCACCCTTGGTGGTACCAGGGCAGGGACTATGGAGTTGTCAGAACTCGATGGTCCCGTGGAATTAATCCCCGAGGAACTGCAGGGGACGCAACTCGCCCCGCTCGAGCCGGAGTGCCTGGTGCCCATTCACGGATCCGGCGGAGGGCCGTTGGAAGGTGTGGCCGTGCTCGGTCCCAGGTTTTCCGAAGAACCCTACTCCTCCAATGACAAACGTTTGCTTGCATCGGTGGCGAGTCACGCGGGAATCGCCATGCGCAGCATCACCCTCGCGGAAAAAATGGCGGAGCGGATGGAAGCGGAGCGCCGCACCGAGCAGGAAATGCAAATTGCGCGCCAGGTGCAAACTCGTCTGTTGCCACAGCAATCTCCCTTACTCAAGACGCTGGATTGCTCCGGCAAGTGCATTCAAACACGCGCCGTAGGCGGCGACTATTACGACTTCCTCGATTTCGGATCGGGCCGGCTCGGCCTGGTACTGGCGGACATCTCAGGGAAGGGAATGTCAGCCGCGCTGCTCATGGCCAATCTGCAGGCCAACCTGCGCGGCCAATACGCGCTGGCCCTCGAAGATATGCTCGGCCTATTGCGCTCCGTCAATCTCCTCTTCTATCGGAACACCGAAACGAGCCACTACGCGACCATGTTCTTCGCGATCTACGACGATCGCGCTCGCCGTTTGCGCTATGTAAATTGCGGACATAATCCTCCCATCCTCCAGCGCACCGATGGAAGACTGGAGCGCCTCCCCGCAACCGCAACCGTGTTGGGATTGTTCGAGCAATGGGACTGCTCCGTTGCAGAGTGCGAACTTGCAGCCAGCGACGTCCTGGCGATTTATACCGACGGCATTACCGAGGCAGGGCCGAACGACCAGCAAGAATTCGGCGAAGAACGCCTGATCTCGACGATTCGCAGGCATCAGCAACAGTCAGCCGCCGAGATTCTCGACAGCATCCTCAATGATGTGCAGCAGTTCAGCCGCGGCAGGCAGGCCGACGATATGACTCTGATCGTGGCTCGCGGCGTGTAGCGCTGACGCCTTCCTCGCAGGTGACACCTGCGTTTGCCCATCAGTGCATTTGCCGCGAGCCTTTTCCGCCGTTAGAATCGCACCCGGAGTGATTCCCGCATGATGTCTTGCCGCCGCCTCTTTTTCTTTCTCTCCGCCGTATCGATTTTCGGCGCGTGCGCGTTCGCGCAGCAACCCGCCACTACTCTCGACTCCCTCACCAGCTCCCAACCGTTGCGGGATGGCGTCGAGATTCACTCCGGCGCCGCAATCCTCCGCATCACCGCGCAGCGCGACGACATTCTCCGCGTGCGCATCGCTGCTGACGGCAAGCTGCCTGAAGACGCATCGTGGGCGGTGCTCTCCGCACCGCGCACGAAAACAATCGATGTGAAGCCCATCGAAGATGCATCCTCCGTCGGTTTCCGCACCGCTGCTGTCGAACTTCGCGTCGAGCGCAACCCTCTGCGTATCGTGCTGCGCGATCTCTCCGGCAACATCGTCTGTACCGACATCGCACGCGGAACACAACTCGCACACGGCGGATTCACCATCTCCAAAGACATGCCCGCCGATGCCCACTTCTACGGCCTCGGCGACAAATCCGGAACGTTCGATCGACGCAACCAGTCCTACACGCTGTGGAACACTGACCAGGGAGTGCAGGACACCGCCGATCCTCTTTATAAGAGCATTCCGTTTTTTATGTCGATCAGCCAGGGCCGCAGCTACGGCCTCTTTCTCGACAACACCTGGCGCACCTGGTTCGACTTCGGAAAGCAATCGCGCGAGGCGTACTCCTTCGGCGCCGAAGGCGGCGCGCTCGATTACTACCTGATCTACGGGCCCACGCCGAAGCAGGTTCTGCGCGGCTTCATCTATCTCACCGGCACGCCGCCGCTGCCGCCGCTCTGGGCGCTCGGATTCCAGCAGTCGCGCTACAGCTACATGACCGCCGCGGAGGCGAAGCGCGTCGCCGATCGCCTGCGCACCGACAAAATTCCTTCCGACACGCTTTACCTCGATATCGACTATCAGGATCGCAACCGGCCATTTACGGTGAACTCAAAAACATTCCCGAATTTTGCTCAGTTCGTCGCCGATCTGCGGAAGAAACATTTCCATCTCGTCACCATCACCGACCTGCACATCGCGCACGTTGCCAGTCAGGGCTACTCGCCTTACGACACCGGCCACGCCGGCGATCACTTCGTGAAAACGCGCGACGGCGACGAATTTGTCGGCATCGTGTGGCCTGGCCCGGCAGTCTTTCCTGATTTCACGCGCGCGCAAACTCGGGAGTGGTGGGGCAATCTCTACAAAGATTTCGTCGCAGACGGCGTCTCCGGTTTCTGGAACGACATGAACGAGCCTTCGGTCTTCGACGGCCCGGCGAAAACCATGCCGCTCGACAACGTCCACCGCATCGAAGAGCCCGGCTTCGCCACTCGCACTGCGCCGCACACCGAAATTCACAATGTTTTCGGGATGGAAAACGAACGCGCCACCTATGATGGCCTGCTCAAGCTGCGCCCCAGTGAGCGCCCCTTCGTTCTCACGCGCGCGACTTACGCCGGAGGCCAGCGCTATGGCTTCACCTGGACTGGCGACAACTCTTCCGTCTGGAGCCATCTGCAACTCGGCACGCAGATGGTGCTTAACCTCGGCTTGAGCGGCATTTCGTTCGTCGGCGACGACGTCGGCGGCTTCAACGCCTCGCCGCCGCCCGACCTGCTCACGCGCTGGATCGAGTTAGGCGCATTCAAAACGCTTTTCCGAGATCACACCACCAAAGATTCCAAGCCGCAGGAAGTCTGGGTGCACGGTCCCGAGCAGGAAGCCATTCGCCGCCGCTACATCGAAACCCGCTATCGACTGCTTCCATATATCTACACGCTCGCCGAAGAGGCCTCGCGCACCGGGCTTCCGCTCACCCGCCCAATTTTTCTCGAGTACCCGGAGATCATGGCGCCGGGCGCGCCCGACTTCGATCATCTTGACACGGAATTTCTGCTCGGCCCCGACCTGCTCGTTGCTCCTCCGCCGCTTCCCGACACCCTCGACGACTACTACGTCCGCTATCCGCCGGGAGAGTGGTTCGACTTCTGGACCGGACAGAAAATGCCGCCGCAACCCTTCGGCCCAGACATCGTTCAGATCGCAAAAGCCGTCGCGCAGCCCGAACTCGCTGCGACCTTCCGCGGGCCCACAAACATTCATCCGCCGCTCGACACCATGCCCGTCTATGTGCGCGCAGGCAGCATTCTGCCCATGCAGCCTGTCATTCAAAACACCGACGAAACGCCGCGAGGCCCGCTCGAACTGCGCGTCTATCCGGGAACGAATTGCAACGGCTCGATCTATCTCGACGATGGCCATACCTTCCGCTACCAACAAGGCGATTTTTTGCGCCAGCAATTTAGCTGCGAAGTGTCAGCCGGATCAGTTCTTGTGAAGTTCGCCGCGCGGCAGGGAAGTTACGCGCCCTGGTGGAAGGATCTGGAGGTAGTCGTCTACGGCTGGCCCTCAGAAAAAGCCGAGGTCAACCTGACTGGCACGCCACTGCTGGAAAAGCATTACGACGCGAAGGCCCATGCGCTCCATCTAATGGTTCCGGACATCAGCGCCGACACCGAATTGACGATCCAGCACTAACTCATGGAGCCCCGGACGCATTCGTCCGGGGAGCCCGAGAACGAAACGGTCCTCGAATTTACAAAACTTTCCAATTATTTTCTGAGTTAGCGCCTGATCGTCGCTCGCTTCGCGCGCGGGGCGGACGAATGCGTCCGCCCCTCCACCAAAACTGCCGTCCAGCGCGGGTTTTCCACTCCCCAGATCGCCTAGCCCTGCCCGTACTACAGCAAACTCCCGATAGCAAAGATTTCCGCCCGCGCTAACATTCAACCTGACTTCGGGCTCTTTCTCGGCTACAATAGCTGGCGCCCGGATCAAGACACCACGGGAACTACAGCTGCCGCCAGAGCAGCTCTTTGTACCAGGAGCCTCACATGCACGCTTCACTCCTTTGGTTCCGTGCTCGCAGTCTGCGCTGCCTGCCGCTTGCAGCGTTGGTTGCGGTGTTCGCGTTATCCACTTCTAGCTGGGCAACTTCTTGCTCAGGTTTTATCACTCTGGGGAACAGCAATCCGCAAGTCACCTGCGTCATGCCGAATATAGGTGGTTCGCAGCAGACCATGGATTTCGGCATGCAGCACCTGAGCTTTGCCAATCACGCGCAGGGTATGGTTCTGGTCTACAACAGTTCGCTGCAATTGAGCGATGTCGTCACCTTTACCAATGTGAACGGCGTGGCCACCATTAACTTCACCGCCGACATTACCGGAAGCTACACGCTGCCAGCTTTGCCGGTGCTCGCTTCCGTTACTCAGGGCCCCAATCAAAGTTACACGTTTCTCTCTCTTCTGCTCACCGATGGTAAGGCTCTGCATGTGGGAATCTGCACTTCAACCGGCTCCGGATGCAACGGCGGCGCCGATTCGGTGAAGGTCTCGGTTGGCAACGTGCCCGAGCCGGAAACATTCTTCCTGCTGGGAACAGGCGTCTTCGGTTCGGGCGCATGGACCCTGGCGAAAGGCGCCTTGGCCCGTCGCTTCCGCCGAAAACAAATTCAAACTTAGGCGCAGAGCGCAACGACGCATGGCACGGTCGGCGGGGCCAGGGAGAACTGGCTCCGCCGCAGTGTTTTTGGTCAACTCTTCTATCCGAGACTGGTCATTTGAGCTTGACGAACAACAGGACGAAGATCGCCCAGACGCCCACCGTCATCGGGAACTGCACCAGTGACGCGTCGCGTAACGCGCCGCCTCGGGGCAGGGCATAGGTGAGCACCATCATGGCCAGTGCGGTCAGGATTCCCAGCGCAAATCGGCTTTTCCAGTTCATGCTCGTTCGGCCTCGCTTTCCCTCGGGAAATCGACTGCAAAAAGTGCCAGCGATTGTACAACGGATTTCCCCCAATGTTAGAGCAGACACTCCTGTCCGCCTTGGGGAAAGTCAGAGAGCCCCTGCAATTCACGAGATCCAGACCACATAGGGGCCCCATTTTCTGCCACGTTCTTGGCGGCAGAAGTGGGAATTTTTGGCCAATCCCGCCATCAAGTTTGTCATTCCGGCCACGCGACACAATCAGGTATCGGTGTTTTGAACGGCGCGGCCTTCAGCCGCGCCGTAAGCCCTCCCACCCGCTACTGCACTCCCTGACCCTTGACCGCATCTCCCCACAAGCGTAGTCTCGCGGAGAAATCCGGGCCCCGCCGTTCCACTTCACCCCAGGAGGTGCGCATGGCTTTTCTCTCCGCTCTCTGGCTGCCCATCGTGCTGTCGGCGGTCATCGTGTTCATCGCCAGTTCCATCATGCACATGGTTTTGCCCTATCACCGCAGTGACTACACCAAGCTGCCCGACGAAGATCGTCTGCTGGCCACCTTGCGCGGCGCCGGGCTGAAACGCGGCCTCTACGTATTCCCGCACTGCTTGCCCCAGGACATGAAAAAGCCCGAGATGCAGGAAAAGTACAAACAGGGACCGGTAGGCATGATGACCATCATGAACAACGGCACCGTCGTTCTGCCCAAATTCCTGGCACAGTGGTTCGGATATATTCTGCTGGTTTCGTTCTTCGTCGCCTATCTCGCCGCCCATACCATCGCACCCGGACTCAACTACCTCGCGGTGTTTCGCGTCGTGGGTACGGCAGCATTTCTCTCCTACGGACTCGGCAATATTCCGAATGCAGTGTGGCGCGGCCAGACGTGGAGCATGTGTATCAAAGAAATCATCGACGGCCTCATCTACGCTCTATTGACCGCCGGCACCTTCGGCTGGCTCTGGCCCCGCTAGCTGTTCATTCGAGGGATCGGGACAGCGCAGCCCCGAAAATGACGAGGCGCCCATTTACTGCGCGTTCTTTGCGGCAGAGGGGGATTCTTGCCAATCCCGTCAAACTGTCGTTCCGATCCGCGACGCAGCTCGGGCATCACCTGTTTTAAAAGGGCGCGGCTTTCCAGCCGCGCCGTTAAGTCTTGGAGTCTCTGGCACCCACGCTCCTCGTAACAAGCGGGTCAATGTCAGAAACCCTGGAGCGTAATGGCCTGTTTTCGCAGTCAGAACCCCTCGTCATCACTTGGGGCGATGTATTCGGCAAACGAACTACTTAGACTGTTTGTGCAGCGTCCAGGTTTTCACGCCTCCGTCTTCCTTGCTTTTCAATGTTGCGTGAATGGTCTTACCGTCGGGCGTGACTTCCAGTGTCACGACAAAAACAATCTTGCCTTCACGCACATTGGTCTGCTCGACCGTGTAAGGGTTTATCAATTTCACCGAGACCATCGTGTGACCAGGGTCGTCTTGCATTTCATATAGCTTCCCATCAAACTTGGCTTCGAGCTTTTCTCCCAAAGGAGTCTCGGCCGTGAATCCCTGCGCTGTGCATTTGTATTTAATGATCGTACTGTTCTCCGATCGGCTCTGCTTGAAGACCTGCCACGAGCCTGAGACAGCGTGGGCACCCGCAGGAGTGGGCGCGATACGTCTAAAATCACTCTCGAAGGTAACGGCCTCAGCCTCAGTTGAGTCTTTCATCACCTTCGTCAAGGTGTTGCCGTCCACTGAAACAGTGTCCGTTTCGGTGTACGTAACTTTCCCGGCCTTTTTGGAGACTATTTCGACCGTGCGATCGTCCACGATACGAACACTGACTGTATCCCAATAACCGTTGGCCGGAACCTTTTGATCAGAGCCATCGGCCTTGAGTTGCCTATCACCTTCGCGAAACACTCCGTCCGAGACAGAAAGGACCCTCGGTTTTTCGGATGCGAGGTTTTCGTTCTTGCCGGTATCAATAACCCAGGTACCGTCGAAGGAACTTTGCGAGCGAGCGTCAGTGCAAACGACACACAGTGCCAGAAGTAGAAAAGACGTGGACGTGGCTTTCATAAGGCAATCCCTGATTCAATTAATTCAATGCTTCGGACGCAAGGCCGTCTGGATTCTATACTCGGGAATCATTCCTTGCTCCCATGTAACGTCGATTGACGTGATATCCCCATAAGGCTCATTGCCCCTCGACGGCTCTACCGGCTCGCGGCAGCGCCTCCGTTCTCAGGCCCTGCCTGACGTGACACGCATCACAGCAAAGGAGCCGCTCTCATCGGAGAATAAACATGGTTTAGCCAAATAGAAATCGGGAGCTTATGGCCTACTCATACATAATTCTGGGAGCTGGACGGCAAGGCGTTGCGGCAGCATACGACCTCATGCTTTTTGGTGAGTCCTCGCGGATCACACTTGCAGATTGCGACGGCGAACTGGCTCGCGATGCTGCGAATCAGGTAAATGCACTGCTTAACAGGAACATTGCAGACGCAATTGCGCTGGATGTGCGCGACGATGCCGCTGTCCGTCGAGCGCTTCAGGGCCACCACGTGGCGCTCAGCGCGGTCCCTTACTTCTACAACCTTCCCCTGACCCGGGCCGCCATCGAGTGTGGAGTCTCGTTCTGCGACCTCGGCGGCAATACCGACATTGTGCGGCAACAACATGCCCTCGACCGTGAGGCATTGCGCGCGGGAGTTTCGGTGGTCGCGGACTGCGGTATGGGGCCGGGCATGGGAAACACTCTGGCAGTCTATGCCATGGGTTTGGTGGGCGAGGCGGAGCACGTCTGCCTTTATGACGGAGGGTTGCCGCAAAAGCCGCAGCCGCCGTGGAATTACGCTTTGACCTTCAGCATCGAAGGACTGACCAACGAATACTACGGCGGAATGACCATACTGCGAAACGGTGAGCTGTTTCATGCTCCCTGTTTCACCGAGTTCGAGATGGTCAATATTCCTCCGATAGGCCGCTTGGAGGCATTTCTCATCGCAGGCGGCGCTTCCACGGCACCCTGGACCTTTCGAGGAAGAGTGCAGACTTATCAATTGAAGGTGCTGCGCTATCCCGGCACCTTTGCCCAACTGAAGGCATTCTCCGACCTCGGACTTTTCGACCCCAGGCCGATTCAGGTTGATGGCAATCAAGTGATTCCGCGCAAGGTTTTTCACGCCTTGTTCGAGCCGCAGGTGAGAGTGGATCACCTGAAAGACGTCTGTATCATTCGCGTAGTCGCCGTGGGCAGGAAGAACGGACAACGCGCTGAAGCTACCGTAGAAGTGATCGATTACTACGATGAAAAGACGGGCTTCACGGCCATGCAGCGCACTACGGGATGGCACCTGTCGATCGTGGCGGCCATGATCGCCAAGGGCGAAATTGCGGCTGGCTCCGTTCCGCTGGAGTTGGCCGTGCCGGCCGGCGCATTCGTGCAGGAGGCGCGAAAGCGAGGATTCAAAATCACCGAGGAAATTGTTGCCTTGGGAGAGACGGAACTGGCGTACACCCCACCCAAATAAAGACGACACATCCTCCGCCGAGTTTCTCCACGATCGGGGAGACGATTGCGCCGTAAGATTGCCCTGCGGTCCGGCCACCCGCCGGTTACCTTGACCCCAGCCCTCATCCTCGATACTGTTGCCCTATCCCATGAAGCTTTCCGTCGTCATGCCCGTCTTCAACGAGCAGGCCACGCTCGAGCAAGTGATCGCTCGCGTTCTCGCCGTGCCTCTCGACATCGAACTGCTCTGCGTCGATGACGGCTCGACCGACGCGTCGCGCGAAATCCTCGAGCGCTTGGAAGCTCGGCATTCGCAGATCCGCGTCTTTCTCCAGCCGAAAAACATGGGGAAGGGAGCTGCGCTCCGCCGCGGCATCCAGGAGTCCACCGGGGACTTCGTCATCATTCAGGACGCCGACCTCGAGTACGACCCGGTAGACTACCAATTGCTCCTCCGCCCGCTCATCGAAGGCAAAGCCGATGTCGTCTACGGCTCGCGCTTCCTCGGCTCCGGCCCGCATCGGGTGCTCTATTTCTGGCACTCCGTGGGCAACTGGATTCTCACGCTGCTCTCCAACGCGCTCACCAACATCAACCTCTCCGACATGGAGACCTGCTACAAAGTCTTCCGCCGCGAAGTCATCCAGTCGATTCCAATCGAGGAAAATCGCTTCGGCTTCGAGCCCGAGATCACCGTGAAGGTCGCAAAGCGCAATTTGCGGATTTACGAGGTGGGCATCAGCTACTGGGGCCGCACCTACGAAGAAGGGAAGAAGATCGGATGGCGCGACGGAGTCCGCGCCCTCATCTGCCTGATGAAATACACGATCACCGAAAAGCGCGCCGAACCCCAGCCTGCAGCCGAAACCGTCGTCCACCCGCAAGAACGCAACGAAACCTCGCGCTCCCGCTCTGCCTCGTTTCACTCCTAGATCCAATGTCGTTCCGAACAACGCGGGCGGGAGCACCCACGCCACATGGCTTCGGTTTACTCCTAAGTTCCGATGTCATTCCGAACCGGAGGCGAAGCGGCGATGAGGAACCTGTTGTCCCTGGAATCCTTCGACTCGTCAATCATCAGCAAACCAACCCAGCGCCCACTCGTCTAACAAACTTATGCCGCAAGCCCCTCACGATGTCATCCTGAACAGCGGCAAAGCCGCTGTGAGGGACCTTACGTCAACCGTGAATCACCACTGCATCCAACCAGATCACACAAGCTGGAGACCGCCGCAACAGCCCAGGCACTTCTCCGCGCTCTCTGCGGCATTTCTCCGCGTCCTCTGCGGTAAAAAGCTTTTTGCTCGAGCCCTGGTTCCAGCGGTTCTCGCGTTACTAGCCTCCAATATCACAGCCCAGACCCAGCACCCGCGAGAATTCTGGCGCAGCATCGCCAACAATCACTACGCAGTGCCCGAGGGAGAACAACCATTCCCACTCGCGCAGGAACTCAGCGGATATCTCTCGCTACCCGACCCCGAACTGCGCGACGATCTCGCCTATTCCATCCTCGACGTCTGGATCGTGCGCAAGCGTCTCTTTACGCCAGCCCAACTGAACCGTTTACTCGAAGACTGGCAGGGAAGTCTCCGCTCCGGAATCGGCGACCGCGGCACGGACACAGTTTTCCGCCGCTCGTTCTCGGCACTGTGCCTTTCAGCCTTGGCCGAGCGCGAACTGAAGGATCTTTTCCTGACGGAAGCGCAATATCGCGAACTTCTTAAAAACACCCTGACCTACATGCACGACGAGCGCGATCTCAGAGGCTTCGACGCCACCAAAGGATGGATTCACGCCACGGCCCACACCGCCGACCTCCTCGCCGCACTGGCGGAGAATCGTTTCTTCACGAAAGACGATCAAGCGACATTGCTAGCAGCGATCTCAGAGCGCCTGGCCACAGCCGGAGAAATTTTCACCTACGGCGAACAAGACCGTCTGGCCAACGTAGCCGCCACCATCGCCGCCCGGGACGATTTCGATTCCGCGTCGTTCTCGGCATGGCTCAAGACGCTCGACTCCCAGGACCAAACCGTCTGGAAAAAAAGCCCGCCCGATGTGCAAGCCCTGGCGCGATTCGAAAACGACTCCTACTTCCTCCGCGCACTAGCCTCGCAACTCGCAGGGAAGCCTCCCACGGAAGCCCTATCTCACGCCCAGAAGGAAGCTCTATCGATCCTGAACCGCAGATAGGCACAACGTCCGATAACAGGTATTCTGTTAAGTCGCAGCCCCGGTCATAAGAGGCACTCCACCGCCTCGGGATCGACTGCTTTCACAGCCCGGTCCAAAGTGGCCAGCCGGCCCCGGTTATGAATGGCGAGGCCTAGCAGGTAGATGTCTGTCACCTGGCGATGCCCAGTCAGCGCATGGCTTACCAGGCCGGCGGCTTGGGAAAAAGAAATACTGGCCGGCCAGAAGTGGTGTCCCGGCAGTTTAAGATTGGTTTCCAGAACGGTAAGCGCATTCTGCGGCGTGAGAGCGTTTGGCGAAAACGCGGGATTCGATAGCACTCGGACCAACGCCGACTGGGTAAACGGGCAAGTCGCCCAGCCGCCTCGTGAATGCCGGGCGAACCAGCGGCCGGCGCGGTCATGGAATTCATGTTCGGGCCATGCCAGGGCGATCAGGACGTTGGCGTCGAGCAAAGCGACGGCCACTAGAACTCGTCCTCAAGCAGCCGTTTTACTTGCTCAGAGGTGATTTTCTTTCCCGCCGGTGGAAGGATAACCGCATGGAAGCCATTCTTTAGGTGGGTCTGAACCGGCGCCTCCAGGCCCCGACGAACCAACTCCGAGGCGGCCTGGCCTAACGCAATGGAACGGACATCCGCGTATTGCTTGAGAACTTCGAGGACATCGTCATCAAGATTGAGGGTGGTTCTCATCCTCTCAATATGATGTCATTAAGGCAGATTGATGTCAATTCTAATAAATAGCATCAATCTGGTGGGATGATGCTTTAGCGGCAGGTTACATCTTGTATTTGCCCAGGTCCTCATCGTTGAGGCCCTCGAGGTATTTGCGCAGGTCTTCGCTGCTGAGCCGCTCCGAGGCGTCGGTGGCAAGCTTGGAAGTCTTGAGGACAATCTCGTCGACGAAGATGGGACAATCCACGCGCAAAGCCAGCGCCAGAGCGTCCGACGGCCGGGAATCGATGCTGATGACTTCCCCGCCGCGATCCAGCCAAATCACGGCGTAAAAAGTGTCTTCTTTCAGTTCGGTCACCACGACCTTATGCACGTGCGTCTCGAGCCCAGTCAGCACATTCTTGATAAGGTCATGCGTCATGGGACGCGGCGTGCTGACCTTCTCCATTTCGAGCGCAATAGCCTGCGCCTCAAAAGCGCCCACCCAGATAGGCAACACGGCGTCGCCGGCAACATCCTTCAAAATCACAATCGGCATCTGCGTCACCGGATCGAGCATGAGACCCCGGATTGTCATTTCTACTTCCATGCTGGGCTCCGAAAAAGCTGGGCTTCCGAAACTTCTTACGTCCTCCTTATACCACCATTTCGCCGACCAGGCTGTTGGGAAAGCTGGTGGTGACGCGGACCTCGACGTAGCTTCCTACCTTGGGAGCCGCCGTGGAGGTGAAGTTCAGCGTCTTGTTCTGCGAGGTGCGGCCGATCCACTGATTGCGCGAGTCGTTGTAACCTTCAACCATTACTTCATGGTTCTGGCCGACGTATGTCCGGCTGTGCGCGACTTGAATCTCGCGCTGGCGGGCCATCAGGACTTCGAGGCGGCGGGCTTTTTCCTGATCCGGGATGGCATCTTCCAAGCTGATCGCCGGCGTGTTGGGCCGCGGCGAATACTTAAACGTAAAGATTCCGTCGTACCCGACTTCGTCAAGCAAGCTCAGGGTTTCCGCGAACTCGGATTCGGTTTCGCCCGGGAAGCCGACGATCACGTCCGTTGTGATCGCAAGGTCACGCTTCGCTGACTTCATCCAGGAAATGCGCTCGAGATACTGCTCGCGCGTGTAGAGGCGCTGCATGGCGTCGAGCACGCGCGTCGATCCGCTTTGCACCGGCAGGTGGACGTGATCGCAGAGCGACGGGACGGCGTCAATGGCGTCGATGATGTCGCGTCCGAAATCGCGCGGATGAGAGGTGGTGAAGCGTACGCGCCGGATGCCGGAGATTTCGCCCACAGCGGCGAGGAGGTCGGCGAAAGTTCTTTTGACGCCGCGCTTCCCTTCTGGGTCTTTGTACGAATTCACGTTCTGGCCGAGCAACTGAATTTCCGTGTAGCCGAGATCGGCCATCTGGCGGGCTTCAGCTAGCACCGACTCCGAAGTGCGGCTGCGCTCTTTGCCGCGCGTGAACGGGACGACGCAGTAGGCGCAGAACTTGTCGCAGCCTTCGATGATGGTGATGTATCCGCGATGGGGGTTGGTGCGCGCGGTGAATTCGGTTTCGAAGCACTCGTCGGTCTGGCGGTCGTCGAGGCCGGTGATGCGGACGAGTCCTGAGTCGCGAGTCCCGAGTCGCGAGCTTGAAAACTCCGATTCCGCTCCACGCGAGATTCCTCGCCCCGCTGGTGAAGGCGCGGGGCTTCGGAATGACGTAGCATCGGTGGACTGTGAATCAAGGATCGTATTTGATGCGTCATCCCGAACGCTCGCGTTTTCTCCAGCGAGCGGAGGGATCTCCCCAACGGTGCTCTGTGGGTAGCCGACCTGCGCGCTTTCCAATTGACCGCCCTCTAACTGCACCAGCATCTCCGGCAGCTTGCGGTACGAGGCCGATCCGCAGACCAGCGACACGTGCGGGGCGCGCTCGAAAATTTTCTCGCCCTCCTGCTGGGCGACGCAGCCGAGCACGCCGAATTTCTTGCCCTGCTTCTGCAGCTTCTTGTAGTCGGCCAGGCGATGGAAGACCTTCTGCTCCGCCTTATCGCGGATGGAGCAGGTGTTGTAGAGGATCAGGTCGGCCTGCTCGACTGTCTCCACCTGGCGATAGCCTTCGCGGATGAGCGTGCCGACGACCTTTTCCGAGTCGTGGACGTTCATCTGGCAGCCGAAGGTTTCGAGGTAGAAGGTCTTGCTTGGGTCCCCAGACATAGTTTTCAGTATAAACCTTCGAACGACCGCGTCCTCAAAAGCCTGTCATCCTGAGACCCGCGTTCTGAGCGGGCGGAAGGACCTATGCAATCCTTGAAAGCTCAGATGCCGCCGGCAAAGTGCATGGGGCCTTCGCCGCAAAAGCGCGGCTCAACATGACAGAAGTGGTTATTTATACTTGTACAATTGTACGTGTAGTATAATACCTTCCATGGAGATGATCATCGACACGTCGGCCATTCTTGCAGTGATTGGCGAGCAGCCGGAGAAGGCGGAATTGATCCGGTTGACGCGCGGAGCCACGCTGACGGCTCCGGCCTCTGTCCATTGGGAAGTCGGCAATGCCCTGTCGGCCATGTTCAAACGCCGGGTCATCAGCGTC
Source organism: Candidatus Solibacter sp. (assembly GCA_035501655.1). Taxonomy (GTDB): domain Bacteria; phylum Acidobacteriota; class Terriglobia; order Terriglobales; family Acidobacteriaceae; genus Sulfotelmatobacter. The sequence continues at coordinate 212,503 of DATJVU010000039.1, read as the reverse complement.
GACGAAGCGTTGGAGTCGCTGGATTCGTACAGCGCGATTCCGATCCGCATGGTCGATGTGGGCCTCACGCAGGCGGTTGAGCTATCGGCCAGACTTAATGTCTATGCCTACGATGCTTATGTGATCGCATGCGCCATTAATCAACGGGCACCGATCCTCACTCTGGACAAAGGATTGGTTGCGCGTGCGCGGGAATTGAAACTCGACGTTGTGGAGGTGAGTGCCATATGAAGTCCTATACGTACTCTCAAGCGCGAGGAAACTTTGCCACGGTTCTCGAAGAAGCCGAGCGCGATGGGGCTGTGGAGATTCGACGGCGCGATGGGGCCGTCTTTCGCATTCAGCCGGCGCGGAAATCCAAGGCCTCGCCGTTAGATGTGAAGGGTGTTCGGTTGGGCGTTTCTGCCGAAGATTTAGTTGCTATTGTTCGCGCTGGGCGCGAGCGGGGATAGAACGAATCTCATGTGTTGTAGAGAATCAGGTCAGCCTGCTCGACCGTCTCCAGCTGGCCGCACCCTTCGCGGATGAGTGCCGACGACCTTTTCCGAGTCGTGGACGTTCATCTGATTCTCGGCGCGTTTTGAGGAGAGCGTATGGACTTTCTGTTTCAAGATGCTGACCCGTCTCATCCGGGAATGCAATTTGCGATGCAGTTGATTGCCGACCACAAAGGTTCGCATCGCTGCCTCGGAACAGCTTTTTCTGTAGCGCCGGGCCTAGCCATCACCGCGGCTCATGTCGTGAATGAATACGTCCTTACTGAAGAGCAACCGAAACAAAACGTCGTACCTTCTCTAATAGCGATTCAGATCTTCGAAGGTAAGGTGCTTCAATGGCTCGTCGATGCGATCTACGGTTCGGCTGCGTGCGATGTGGCATTTCTGAGATTTCTCCGCCCAACGTGGTGGGGAACGGGACCTGGACAAGTGAATCCACGATGTGCTCGGCTTAATTTCAATCCGCCTGCGGTCGGCGACGAACTCAGGCTATTCGGATTTCCACAATCTTCGGTGGTGGAGGGAACCCTGTACTCTTCGCCATGCGAATGTATTTGTCGCGTAGAGCGAGTCGACTTGAAGACAGACCTGCCGCTAAAGTTCCGGCCGCTGTCGCATATCGATGTGGTTGGAAGGTTGCTTGACGGCATGAGCGGTGGCCCATGTTTTGATAGGGAGTGGAACGTCATCGGTGTCAACTCGAAGGGATGGGAAGGGCTTGATCTGGCGCATGTGGCGCTACTATGGCCTGCAATGAAGACGCCAATCGATTTGTTCAAGGCAGGGGAGTTCCCTGCCATGGACCTGTTTAAAGACGGACCCGCAAAAGCAGTCGGTTACAGACGCCTTGTTGTTACTTCGAAGGGAGAGGCCAGGTTGGCAAATGTCGATCCCGACGGTCTCGTACCCCTGAAATTCAGCTGGGCAGCGGATCAACTTTCGAGTGCACTCAATTTCGCTGCCTCGAATGCACAAGAAGCCTTAGTCGAGTTGAGAGGGATTCTCGAGAGAACGATTAATGGAGGCGAGGGAGTTGATAGGAATGCCATTCTGCGCTTGGCTCGCCACTACTTTTGGGAAATAGAGGCGGCTCTTCTGACCGCCCTTTCACTCGCTGCCCGCCAAGTCGGAATTTCCGCCCCGGAACATCCGGCATGGGAGCAGTTGATCGCTGAGTGGAAGAACAAAGCGCTGGAACCCACCATCCTGGATGAGTTGTCCACACTCGATTTTAGCTGGAACGGGGTGGATCTTTTCGAATTGAGGGCGTATGCCGATCTGTGCCGGTCAGGCGTTCTGATGACTTCCGCAACGATTTCGGTCGCGACCGGACAGGTGTTTGGGGTTTCTCTTGGCCCCGTATGCAGAAAGGGTGGACAGCAGATATTCCTTCCCGACGGTTTGGACAGATTCATCGAGTCCGCCCGTCGCTTTGTTCAACGACTCTTATGGCTGAGCGCTAGATCAGGGCAAATGGCGGCAAAGCTATCGGCCTGACTTTGGGGCCGGAAGACGCGACCAAGTCCTGCGGCACTATTCACCAAAGACGAAGCGTCCGAGTTCGTCGCCGAGATTCTTGACTTGCTTTGGGTCGCTGGCGGCGCGAAATTTTTCCGCGAGTTCGAAGAAGGCCTTTTCTTTTTGGCGGCTGGCTTCAATGCCCTCCTCGATCAGATCGAGGAGTACGCGGTTGTCGCTTAGGCGGCGGCGCTTGGCGATGCGATTGACCTGCTGAGCCACGGTGGCCGGGAGGGTGACGCTGCGGCGGACACTCTTGGCTGGCATGGCACCAGTATACACCAGAGTGGTGCAGTGCTTCTCCGAGTGAATGAAAGAGCGTGGCCCCGGCGGCTAAAGCCGCAATTTTCTTAACAGCGCCGTTTCGGCACGACTGGAAGTCGTGCCCTTCCCTGTTCTTCTTTCCGAAGCGACGGAGGGCACGCCTTTCGCAAAGGGCATCCCGCGCATCGAACCGGCAATTCCTCGCAACGGCACTCTCGGGGTACGTCATTCTTTCCTCGTCCTGTTTCCTCGCATGTCAGCAGGCACCACGCCTCGCGATATTTCTCGTACATCGCTCTGCTCCCGCCACGAGGATTGAAATGCAGCCTGGCCTTGCCGGCAAACACCTCAACCGGAACGATGTACCAAACGTCCATAGGCATAACGTGTGCAGCAATGAAGTCGATCTGAGCTTTACTGTAGGTCCCGTTGTGCCCTCCAGCCCTGACCGTGTATTTCCCGATCCTGAGAAAGCTCGTGAACTTCACCTGCACTCGCCAGAATCCACGGCCTACCCCGACGAGCACGTCAAACGGGCCACTGTCTCCCCACGGCTTCGCAACCTTGAAATTGAGGCTGCACGCTCGGGCAATGAAGGCGGCCTCGGAGGCTTCCCCGCTAACCTTGCGTGAAGGTTGCCCCAGCGCCTGGGCTTGAGATTTGAGTTTGGAGTTTGCGTTTTGTTGCTTGCCTTTGGCTCTGCCCATAATTGAAAAGGCGCAGCTTTTGGCTGCGCCTTTACTCCCCCTGGGTTCGTCCCTAAAGACTCGTCCCCTGATTTTGGTCCAAAAACACGAAAAGCGCGGCTTGGGCCGCGCTTTGGTTCAATTTCACTCTCTATATCCAGAATATCAAGTTGAAGGGGGGGGGGAATGGACATTTTTCTGAGTTTATTTTGTGAATGATTGCAGTGGGTTACGGAGATTTCCTCAACTTTCGCCTCTTGACAGGATTTAGGCGAAAGTCGGGGTTTTCGGGAGTGGCTGGGAGAAGCAGGTTCCTCACCGCCGCTTCGCGCCGGTTCGGAATGACATCAGCCGATGGTTGGACTTGCGGCGCGGCTGGAAGCCGCGCCCTTTCAAGGCGAATTCCCCCTCAAAGCTTTTTCCCCTACTTCCCTTTTAGCTCGATTACGTAGCCGTCTACGGCTTCGGTGCCGACGTTCTGCGGGAGGTGTACCTGCGCCGGGGTGAACAGCGTGGAGCCGGCTTTGCCGGTGGCGTCCTGGGTTTTGCCGTCGGGCATCGTGAACTTGACTTTGCCGTCAGTGAGGAAGACGGCGACGGAGTCGGGATGGCTGTGCATGACTGACTTCTCGCCGGCGCCATAGTGGAAGTGCAGGATGCGGACCCTATCGTTTTCGAATTCGACTTTGTAGTGGCTGGGATCGACCTTGGCGGCGTCCTGGGCGAAAGTTGCGGTTGCGAGCGCGAACAGCACAGCGCACAACAGTGCGAGACGTTTGTTCATAGGGCTCCTTGGAAGTTGTGGATTGAAAATCGCGGCAGTCTACGACGGGGAGTGGGTGGTGTCAAGGAATCCGGGCGCAACTACTGGCGTGGAGGTTCTTTCTTCAATCGATTTCGCCAGTATCCGGGTCGGCGATGGCCGTGGGCAACCGCTACGATAAAGATCTCTGACGGAAATACTCGATAGACGATGCCGAAGGGAAACTGGTGAAGGACCTATCGACGGCAAGACAACAAATAGATGGGCCAGCGCTCAGGTGCGTTTGCGATGTTCGTGATTGCGAGTTGGAACTGACTTTCGAAGTCGAGTGCTGCAGTCTGGCTTCGCTCCTGGTACCAGGAGAGCGACAGGAGATATTCCCGATCTGCGTCGGGATGGAACGTGACTGGCTTAGTGCCCATCGAGGAGAGCGCGGCCTTTCCGCCGAACCTCATCCCAAGGGACACCTTTGATCGTTCCGTTTTCGTAGTCCTTCAAGCGGCGCGCGATTTCATCTTGCCAGGCGGCTTCAACGCCCTCGTCAACGGTTGAGTCGAGGCTGTCGATCAAGCTGGCGGCGAGCTCGGCGCGTTCTTTATCGGGCAACGTGAGCGCATGCTTGAGAAGTTCGCTGGCTTCCATTCGCAGATTATAAATCGACAGATTATAGCTTGACGACTTAGTAGGTGAACGATTGCAGCTGGTTCACTGTGGGGCCGTCTACGTAGCCGCTGCGCGTCTTGGGGTTCAGGGCTATGTGGACTGGGATTACGGCGGAGGCGTTGGAGAAGTTGAATCCGTTCATGGTGCGGACCAGGCTTCCCTTGGGATTGAAGATGTAAATTGTGCTGCCGCTGGCGGCGGAACTGGAGACGGGCTGGGCTACGAAGAAAAGTTTGTGGACGGGATCGAATTCGACGTCGGCGCCGGATTGGAGCTGATTAGTGGCGTTGGGCAGGCGGATGGGGAATCCGGTCTGGTTGGCGAGGTCGTAGAACTCGACGTTGACATCGAGTTCGGTGGTGGTGCAGGCGACACCGTCGACGGAGTCGACGGCGAGGCCGTTGATGAATCCGGCGCCTACGCCGGTGAATTCGGTGACTGTGCCGGAAGTGAGATCGGCGATGGCGACGGTGGGCGGCGGTCCGAAGACGGCGCCGGTGGAGGCAGCGAGGATGGCCTGGTTGGTCTTGTAGTTGTAGGCCATCTGCGGCGAGGTGCCGAAGTCGAAGAGCGTGTCGGTGAGGGTGACGAACGGGCCCACGGTGTTCTTGGCAATGTTGGTGCTGAAGACGAAGGAGTGATCGTCGCCGCCATTTTCGAAGGCGAAGACGGCGTTGTTGGGCTGGCCTTGGCTGCGGCTGACTTGCAGGATGATGTCGTCCTGGGCGAGGCCGGGAGTCCAGACGGCGTCAAATTTATTGCTGCTGACGGGATTGAGGACGCGGTAGGTGCGCGAGGTGACGAAGACTCCGGTGACGTGATCGTGCTCGACGAGGCCGACGCCTTTGCTGGCGACGCCCAGGGTGACGTCTTCGTCTTTGGTCTGCGATTGCTTGACGATCTGGATGATTTTTCCGGTGGCTTGATCGAAGGTTTCGACGGCGTTCAGCGTGTTGCCGTTGGAGAGAGTTTGTGCTTCGGTGAGCAGGCCCTCGGTGCCGCTCGCATCGACATCGAAGCCGAAGATTTGTCCGCCTAGGGCGGTGGTGACAGTGACGGTGCCGATGCCGGGGTTCTTGCTTTGAGAGTCGGCTTCGTTTTGGGCTGACGCTGGAATGATTATGGCTAGAGCGACTAGGAGAAGGGCGCAGAGTTTCATGGGACCTCTGGAGTCTTTAGTTAGCAGCGTGGATGGCTGCTTGCGACGGCGGATTATTGTCGGGGTTTTGATCGAGCTTGTGTGTCATAAGTTTGTAAAAAGTGCTGGGGGTGGGGAAAAGCAGGTTCCTCACCGCCGCTTTGCGACGGTTCGGAATGACATCCGTTAATGACCATTGATTAACGGCATGACATTACACGCCGTTGGAGCGTTGGCGGATTAGGGAGAGGAATTCGGATCGGGTTTCTTCTTCGTTGCGGAAGGAACCCAGCATCGAGGACGTGACGGCTGCGGAGTGTTGTTTCTCGACGCCGCGCATCATCATGCAGAGATGACGGGCTTCGATGACTACGCCGACGCCTTGGGGTTCGATGACTTTCTGAATGGTCTCGGCTATTTGCGTGGTGAGGCGTTCTTGGATTTGCAGGCGGCGCGAGAAGAGTTCGATGAGGCGCGGGATTTTGCTGAGGCCGATGACGCGTCCGTTGGGGATGTAGGCGACGTGGACTTTGCCGAAAAATGGCAGCATGTGGTGCTCGCACAGGCTGAACATTTCAACGTCTTTGACGATGACCATTTCGTCGTAGTTGACGGTGAAGAGCGCACCTTTTAGGAGCGTTTCGGGGTCTTCCTGGTAGCCTTTGGTGAGGAACTGCATGGCTTTGCGGACGCGCTCGGGGGTGCGGTCTAGGCCTTCGCGGGTCGGGTCTTCGCCTAGGCGGACGATCATTTCTTTGACGAGATCTTCGAAGGTGGCGCTGGTTAGGGTGGCGGGTTCGGTGACTGGTTTCATGGTTAGATGGTTTTCTTTCGCCCCTCCGGGGCTTGCATCTTTTTCCGCGGGTCCCCACGGCTTGCGCCGTGGGCTGCATTCTATCGCCGCTTCGCGGCTAGCGTGTAGCTAGCTTCCCTCCTGTGTATTCGAAGGAATTCATCATGGTTTCTTCTAATCTCACCTTTTCAAGATGCGCCTTTTTGAAGCCGCGGTGCAATATTTCGTAGATCTCGATGCAGAGGTTTTCGGTGGTCGGGACGGTTTGGGCAAATTCCTGCAGCATGTTGAGGTTCTCGAGATCGTAGCGGGAGAGCACTTCCCTTTCGACGAAGCCGTCTAGATCGACCAGGTTGCAGATCATGCCCGTGCTCGGTTCGACCTGACCGCTGACCGTGACTTCGAGGAAATAGTTGTGTCCATGTCCATAAGGATTGTTGCACTTGCCAAAGGTTACGCGGTTTTCTTCTTCAGACATTTCTGCGCTGTGCAAGCGATGCGAGGCGGAGAAGCGGTAGCGGCGGGTGAGATGCGCTTTCATCGGAGCTTCGGGTTGAGAGTGAGCCTCGGAATTCGTCTGTTCATTTCTTCCATTGCCGGCAAGACAAAATCTTAAACCGCAGAGATCGCGGAGAAAGGCCGTAGAGGGCGCAGAGCAGAGATTGTCATGGTTCTCCGTAGAAATCGACGAACAGGTCTGGGGTTTCGTAGACGCGGACTCGGTGCAGGTGTGCTTGCTGGAGCTTTTCTTCCAGGCGCTGCCAGACTGCGATCGCTAAATTTTCTGTGGTTGGAATTTTTGTGAAGAACTCGGGGACTTCTTTGTTTAAGAAGCGATGGTCCATGGCGTCGAGGACTTCGCGGTGCATGATTTCTTTGAGTTGCTTGAGGTCGACGACGAATCCGGAGCGGGGGTCGACCTCGCCTTTTACCGTGACTTCGAGGGTGTAATTGTGACCGTGGCCGTTGGGATTGTTGCATTTGCCGAAGAGGCGCTGGTTCTCTTCCGGCGTGAAGTCGGGGTTGTGATAGTAGTGCGAGGCGGAGAATTCGGCTTTGCGGGTCAGGTAAACCATGAGAGTCAGTGATCAGTGACCGGTGGTTAGTGGCCAGTGTTCATTTCCATATTAGAGGAAATTCGGGCAGAGCAGGTTCCTCAAGAAGAACGGAATTTTCGTAGCAGTTCGTAAAGCACGACTCCGCCGGCTGTGGCTACGTTGAGGGAATTTTTCTGGCCCATCATGGGGATGCGGACGTGGGTGTCGGCCAGCGCTAGGAGTTCGGGATTGAGGCCGTCAACTTCGTGGCCGAAGGCGACGCAGACGGGGAAGCGGGGCTGCCAGTCGAAGAGATCGACTGCCTGCGGGTTGGTCTCGATGGCGGCGATTTCGAATCCGCTGGCGCGCAGGCGGGCGACTACGGCGAGTGCGTTCCAGTTGTGCTCCCAGGGGACGGTTTGCTCGGCTCCCAGGGCTGTTTTCGAGATTGCTTTTTTGGGGGGATGGGCTGTGATGCCACAGAGGCAGAGCTTTTCTAGACCTACGCCGTCGGCGGCGCGGAAGAATGCTCCTACGTTGTACATACTGCGGACGTTTTCGAGCAGGACGACAACTGGCAGGCGGACGGGATTTTGATTGCTCATTCGTTCGCGAATGAACATAGCATGTGCGTCGTGCAGGGTGGGTTAGCCCTTCGAGGATGTTGGTGATTTTCGCGAAAAGCAGGTTCCTCGCCGCCGCTTCGCGTCGGTTCGGAATGACATCGCTAAATTGGGCTTTTGTGTTTTTCGGGTTTGCACGGGCGGGGCGCCCGCGCCACATGGCCAACTCGTGCGTACGCGCGGGCTGAAGCCCGTTGGATTTTGAGAACCTTTTCGCGGCCCTAGAAGGGCCGCTCTTCCACGATGGATTTAACGGACGGATTTTGTATCGGCGATTATCGATTCGATTGTGCGCAAGAAAGTTGCAGCGACTCGCGGGGCATCGAATTGTTGGACGAATTGGTTGCCGGCGGCGGCGAGAGATTCACGCAGCGTTGGATCGCGGTAAAGAGTCTCAATGGCGGCAGCCAGGGATTCGGCGTTGTCGGGTTCGGCTAGGAGGCCGTGTTGGACTACTTCTGGTACGGCGGCGGCTCGGGCAGCTACGATCGGCTTGCCCGTCGCCATGGCTTCGAGAAAGACGATGCCGAAGCCTTCCTGCACACTGGGAAGGCAGAAGAGGTCGCAGGATTTGTATTCGGCGATGAGTTCTTCTTGCGCGATATTTTCGCGGAAGTGCACGATGGGTTGCAGGTTCTCTTTTTCTCGGATTCCTTTTAGGCGCAGGGCTTCGGGGCCTCCGCCGACGATTCTTAGCTCGAGGTTCGGGATTCGATTGCGCAGGCGGGCTGCGGCTTCCAGGAGGATGTGCAGGCGCTTTCTTGGGTAGAAGCGGCTTACGGAAAGCACTATGAATTTTGCGGTTGTGGTTCCCTCGTCTCGCAATGGCGGCGAGACGTGGGGCACCTCGTTCTTTTTTAATCCCCCATTTTCCAGTTCTTTATTCCCCTGTTGCTCCAGAAGTTTGGTCCACACATCCAGATCGATCAATTCCGGGACGATGTATGGCTTGGTGGCGAGTTTGTAGAGTTTTTGAATGCGATGGGCGGAATAGTTGCTGGTAGTAATGACGGCTTGAGAAGTTTGCGCGTGAGTTTTTTCGCGGGCGGCCTGGATTTGCATGGTGGCGCGCGTAAGTCCGCGCTCGAAGCGCATTTCGTCGGCGATGACGCCTTTGATGGAGGTGACGTGGAGGCCGCGGTTTGCGCGGGAGAGAGTATAGCCATCCATGTCGAAACCGATGGTGGCATCGACGGGAGCGAGGCGGCGGAAGCGGAGCGATTGATTGAAGAGGATACGCTCGGCAGTGTAGACGGGGAGATGGATTTTGGGGCTGACGAATTCTACTTCTGCGCCGAGATTGCGGAGTGCGTTGGCGAGCGTCGAGATGCCGACGTAGGTGCCACTGCCGCGGGAGATGTCGAGGGGAGTGGAGGTGAGGAAGCGGAGGCGCATGGTTTGGTTGGTAGTTTACGGCGGTGATCGTTCTGTGTGGGGCGGGTTCGGAGTGACATCGTTTGAGAGCCGTTTGTGTTTCATTCGCGAAATCGCGCGGGCGGGGGCGCCCGCGCCACATGGTTATGCCCTGCGAGCAACTGCGGTAGCAGGGATTCTTCGACTTGTGCTCGCTTGCGCTCGCCCTTCGCTCAGAATGACAGAGTGATGGGCAAGTTGGTTATGATAGGGGCGTGATGATACTTCGTCTGTTTCGGACTTTTCCGGCGATCTTGGTTCTCTTGGCGTTCTCTGGTTGCTACAGCGGGACGCGGCCACCGCGGATTGGCACGCTGGCGCCGGATTTTACGGTGCAGGACTCGCAGACCTCGGTCACGCTGAGCAAGTTGCGCGGGCAGGTGGTGGTGTTGAACTTTTGGGCGACCTGGTGCGCGCCTTGTGTGGAAGAGGTCCCCTCGCTGGTTGAGATGCAGCGACGACTCAAGGCCAAAGGCGTGACCGTGCTTGCGGTCAGCGTGGATGTGGATGATTCGGCTTATCGACAATTTGTGAAGCAGCACAATGTGGATTTGCTTACGGTGCGCGATGCGGATCAGAAGAGCAATTCGTTGTATGGGACTTCGAAATTTCCTGAGACTTATGTGATCGATCGCAACGGGGTGATGCGGCGGAAGTTTATTGGGGCGGTGGACTGGACGGATCCTGAGGTTACGAATTTTCTTAGCAAGTTATAGAGGCTTTCACCACAGAGGGCACAGAGGCGCACAGAGGAGAGCCTTGGATCTTCTGGTTTCTCGGCGACGGCAGGGATGCTTCGACTGCGGTTGTGCTCCGGCTTTGCCGGAGCAAAATCCTCGCTCAGCATGACAGGGTTAATGCGATGTTCGAGTGGGAGCTACGATCCTTGCTGATTTGCGCTGCCGCGTGGCTGTTCATTCCTATGGCCCAGGGCGGAGATAGTGCGATGCATCCGAAGGTGGTTACGCAGGCGGAGGTTACGGTGACTGGAATTTCCGCGCGTACGAACAATGCGAAAGAGATGACTGGCGACGGTGTGATCGGGCAGATGTGGGGACGGTTCATGCAGGAGGGCTTGCTCGGGAAGATTCCCAACAAGGTAGATCAGTCGATTGTGGCCGTGTATACGGAGTATGCGAGCGATCACGATGGCGACTACACGTTTGTGCTGGGCGCGCGGGTGCGGCCGGATGCGGCTGTGCCTGAGGGGATGGTTGCGAAGAAAATTCCGGCGGGAAAATTTGCGGTGTTTACTTCGGATCGTGGCCCTGCGCCGAAAGTGGTGCCGGAGTTATGGATGAAGATTAATTCCTTGCCCAAGACGGCGGTGGGGGGCGACCGTACCTATCGCGCCGATTATGAGGTGTACGACGATCGCGCGGGCGATCCGCAGAATGTCGTGGTGGATGTGTATTTGGGGATTAGGTGATTCGAGTAGTTTTCCCCGGAGAGCAGTTGCAGGGGAGATCCCTCCGCGCGCTGGTGAAAGCGCGCGCGTTCGGGATGACGCCCTTCTGGCTTGACCGCGCTCTCTTTGATCAGGCTCGTCCGTTGTGGTTGCATGACGGAGCTTTCGACCACCAAGTTTTCTTTCAGATTGAAACGAAGCACCTGCGCACTATGATGGGTGCTTGGTTCATCCGGCTCTAGCGACGATGGGTTGTATGTTACGGCAGCTTTGTCCGCGGTGCCGGGCGGCGACTATTTTTCGGTCGTCGATTTATTGGGGATTTCCGAAAATGCATGATCGGTGTCCCGTGTGTGGGTTGCGGTTTAATCGGGAGGCGGGGTATTTTCTGGGCGCGATGTACATCAGTTATGCGCTGGGCTTGGCGTTCATGGTGCCGGTGGGCTTGGCTTTGTGGTGGCTGACTGATTTGCGCTTGGATAAAGTTTTTATTTGGTCTGCGTTGTTGTTTTTGCCTTTTGCTCCCATGCTGACTTATTTTTCGCGGGTGCTTTGGATTTATTTGGATCAGGCGGTTGATCCGGAGCGGTAGGAAAATCTTTTACCACAGAGGACACAGAGGGCACGGAGGAAACACAGAGCTTTGGGGGCTGGCTGTATCGTTGGTCTCATTGGCGGCATCGGAGATTTTTGCGGACGTAGGGTCCCTCGCAGCGGCTTTGCCGCTGCTCAGGATGACATCGCTTTAGGGGAGTTTTGGGCGGCTTACAGCTTCACGTTGCGCAGGCGTAGGGCGTTGGCTATCACGGAGACGGAGCTGAAGCTCATGGCGGCGGCGGCGAAGATGGGGCTTAGGAGCCATCCGAAGAGTGGGTAGAGTGCGCCGGCGGCGATGGGGACGCCGATGGCGTTGTAGATGAAGGCGAAGAAAAGATTCTGGCGGATGTTGCGCATGGTGGCCTGGCTGAGGCGGCGGGCGCGCAGGATGCCGGTGAGGTCGCCTTTGACGAGGGTGATGCCGCCGGATTCGATGGCGACGTCGGTGCCGGTGCCCATGGCGATGCCGACGTCGGCCTGGGCGAGTGCGGGGGCGTCGTTGATGCCATCTCCGGCCATGGCTACGACTCTTCCCTGCTGCTGGAGTTTTTGGATGATGGCGGATTTCTGTTCGGGGAGGACTTCGGCTTCGAAGTTCTGGATGCCGAGATATTCTGCGATCTCGGCTGCGGTTTCGCGGCGGTCTCCGGTGAGCATGACGATCTTCATGCCGAGGTTTTTTATTTCTGCGATGGAATTTTTGGCGGCGGTTTTTACGGGATCGGAGACGGAGATCGTCCCGGCAAATTTTTGGCCAACGGCGACGAGCAGTGTCGTCGCGCCTTTGGGTTTCAAAGTTGCATACGAAGAGCCTTTCGCCAATGCGCCGATTTCGAACATCAGGGGCGCGTTGCCGACGGCGATTTGCTTCCCATCCACTAGTCCTCGGACACCTTTGCCCGGCAGGTAGACGAAGTCTTTTGCTTCCGAGAGCGCGAGGTTGCGGTCGGAAGCGGCAGCCACCACTGCTGCCGCCAGTGGATGTTCGCTCCCGCGCTCGAGACTCGCGGCGAGGCGCAGCATCTCGTCGTTGCCGTCCGGCTGAGAACCAGAAATTCCTACAAGCTTTGGCTTGCCTTCGGTGAGTGTGCCGGTTTTGTCGAGGACTAGCGTGTCGACTTTTTGGAGGGTCTCGAGGGCTTCGGCATTTTTGATGAGGACGCCGGCGTGGGCGCCGCGGCCGGTGCCGACCATGATGGCCATGGGCGTGGCAAGGCCCAGGGCGCAGGGGCAGGCGATGATCAGGACTGCTACTGCGTTGACCAGGGCGTTGGCCAGGCGCGGTTGCGGGCCGATCAGGAACCATGCAGCGAACGTGATGATGGCGACTGCTACTACTGCGGGGACGAACCAGGCGGAGACGCGGTCGGCGAGTTGCTGGATGGGGGCGCGGCTGCGCTGGGCTTGGCCGACTAGTTGGACGATGCGGGCGAGGAGGGTGTCGGCTCCGACTTTTTCTGCGCGCATGATGAACGAGCCGGTGGAATTGAGCGTTGCGCCGATGACTTTGTCGTTTGCGGATTTTTCTACCGGGATGGATTCGCCGGTGATCATGGATTCGTCGACCGAGCTGCGGCCTTCGAGGACGATGCCGTCGACGGGAATGTTTTCTCCGGGGCGGACCCGGAGTTTGTCTCCGGGTTTTACTTGGTCTAGAGGTGTGTCTTGTTCGGAGCCGTCTGCGTTGATTAGGCGCGCGGTTTTGGGACTGAGATCGAGCAGCGCGCGGATGGCGGCGCTGGTGCGGCTGCGGGCGCGGAGTTCCATGACCTGGCCGAGGAGGACTAGCGTGGTGATGGCGGCGGCGGCTTCGAAATAGACGTCGGGGTAACCGCCCATGCGGCGCATGCTCGCGGGAAAAATCTGTGGCGCGATGGTTGCTACTACGCTGTAGGCGTAGGCGACGCCGGTGCCGAGGCCGATCAGGGTGAACATGTTGGGGCTGCGGTTGACTAGCGACTGCCCGAACCGTTGGAAGAATGGCCACCCGCACCAGAGGACGACGGGAGTGGCGAGGAGGAACTCGACTCGCGGCAGATGAAGATGAATGAATCCCCCGCCAACGATGATGAAGTCGGGCACGATTCCGTGCCAGAGCATCGTTCCCATCGCGATGGCTAGAAGCGGCGCGGTAAGCACGACTCCGACCCAGAAGCGGCGGGTCATGTCGCGGAGTTCGGGATTCTCTTCTTCGGTTGTGGCGGTGATTGTCGTGGGTTCGAGCGCCATGCCGCAGATGGGGCAGGAGCCGGGGCCTGGCCGCACGACGTCTGGGTGCATGGGGCAGGTGTAGGAGCGGGCTTCAGGCTGCGGGCGTCGGCCGTCGGGCTTCGATGTGGGATTAGCGTCTGGTTTTCCCATGTCTCGCAAAAGCGGCGAGACATGGGGCACCCCGGCTTTGGTCGCACCTAGCGTTACTAGCTTTGGGCTTAGGTAGGTTTGTGGGTTGGTTTCGAATTTGTCGGCGCAGCTTTTGCAGCAGAAGTAGTAGTTCTTTCCCTCGTGTTGGCGGGTGTGTTTGGCCGTGGCCGGGTTGACGGTCATTCCGCAGACGGGGTCGCGGGCGGTTGTGGTTGTTTCGTCCCTGCGGGACTCGTTCATATCTTTCCGGTCTTCCCAGCGCTTACGCGCTGGGCTAATGAATGCCGCCGCTTCGTGGCTTAGTGCGGCTCCGTCGCCCCTGCCTCATCCCGAGAGCCCGCGTTTTTGTTAGCGGGCCGAGGGATCTCGCCCTCAGAAATCTTTGTGAGGGAGATCCCTCGCTCCGCCTGAAAAGCGGCTACGCTCGGGATGACGCCATCCAGAGTTGAATATCGCATGTTTATGAGGCCGCAGCTCGAAGCTCATCGCTCATGGCTCGCCTCTCAGGACACGACTCGCGACTATCTGTTTGGATTCTGGTGCACTATATTAGATTCATCCGGCCTGTCCGGCTGGAGTTTCTCAAGTCCATCTTACTTGTCAGAACTTGTCAGAAGAAGAGGTTGGCGGATGACTTATCTGGATGTGGTTTTCAACTATGGGGCGCTGCCCGGGGAGAATGAGCTGCGGGCGATCGATTCGATGCGCGAGGTTTATGGGGTGCGCAGCGTGCAGTTCAACGCCAAGCAGCGGACGGTGCGGGTGGAGTATGACGCGTCTCGGCTGAAGCAGGATGCGGTGGCGAAGATGCTGCGGCAAGCCGGGATTGATGTGCGGGAGGTGGTGGCGCTGGCGTAGTGGGTGGTTGCTGGGCTAGTGGCACTGCCGGCGAACAGCAGGTCCCTCGACTGCGCATGCGCCTCGCTGGCGCGAGCCGCATGTTCCGCTCGGGATGACAGAGTTTTATAAGGCTACGAGGGTTGGGGGAAGGCTGGTAAGGCGTCGACGGAAATAGCAAGGGGTGCTCACAGAAAACCTCTGGCCGAAGTTATTCTCTGAAGCACCCCGTTGCGCGCCACTTCGTCTGTTGTGCTATAGAGCAAGCAGCGTGCCGTCCGCAAGGCATTGAAAACAGGAGGTAATGTACTTCCGGGCTTTGTAGGAATTTCGTGTCGAGGGGAAAGTTTTACTCCGGCCTGATGGAGGCAATGAGCTCGCCATATGGCCTGTTGAAAATCCGCAAAATGCCTGTTGGGCGGGCATTCTGCCCTTTCGAGTTTCGGTTTTTGTAACAAGGGCGGGAGACGGTTCCAAGGGGCGAGCCAGCGGGATTTTTTCGTTGATTCGGCCAGAATTCCGGCACCCATTCTGGTCCCATTGGCTACGGTGTCTGCCGGATGTGCAGGGGTGGGGAGCGGTGGAACACTTCAGATGGGGCAAGCGGTTCTGAGGTATCGAACTGCTGCGCAGCTCGCCCCTCAAAGCGGTATCGAACCCGTCCGTTTGCCCTTTTTCATGCGCTACTTTATCTGGGCTACTTGCTCGACATTACTTCGATTTGCAGGCCGCGATTGCGACATCCGTGTGGGCAATCGTTTCAGGCGCCACGTCTGCGCTGTGCGTTTTCATTCCCGCAACTCTCGGTTATAATCGGAAGCAGTTTTCCCTTCCGAAACAGATCCGCGCCCTTAGCTCAGCTGGATAGAGCGTCTGGCTACGAACCAGAAGGTCGGGAGTTCGAATCTCTCAGGGCGCACCATTTTACTGGGGTTTCCGGGGCCTCCCCTAAAACGAGGCCCTCTTAATTTTACCCGCGTTTTACCGCGAGGCTGAGAATTCCCGCCCGGCAAAGGGGTAGGTTGGCCGAGGGGGTTTTGAGTGTAATGGCCTGGTTACGACACTCAGGCGGACATTTCAAAGGGATGCAAAAAAGAAAGCCGCCCGAACTTCGGGCGGCACGCTGTCTCAGTGTATGAAACGTGGTCAGCGATTGATGCTCACGTTATCGAACCTCGCCTCGAATTGCGCGTTGGTCTTACCACTTGTGCAGTTCGGACTGAATGCTACGCCTACCAGGCGTTTGTCGGGATACACAGGCGGGGTTGTGTCTGACGCCGAATATGGCAATGCGGCCCACGTGAATGGTCCGGGCTCGCCCTTGACCTTCACCCCTGCGATGAACTGATGATTGGACTTGTTCCACTTGAAAATTCCAGTCAGAGCAGTTCCAATCGGATACTGCGCTACCGCCTTCCACAAACTTTGGCCATTCCATCCATACCAAGCACTTACAGTGATGGTCGTCGGGGCTGAAGTGTCGATATACGTGTAGAGAATTGCAAAAACGTCGTCACCGGGATCGCCGGTGCCGACATTGAAGAACGTTCCTCCGATCTGAGCTTGCCCACTCGCTAATTCGTTGTTGGTTAAACAGGCCGTGCCGCTGAAGCTGCGAACGGTGATATCCGCCTGGATGCTTGTAATGGCATCCGGATTTTGGAACCAGAGTATGGGGCCGCCCCAGAGCAGACCGGAATCCGAATCCGTTCCCCCGAGATTCCTCACGGCCAGTCGCAGCTGCCCGTTTTGAATTTCCCGAACACATTCGAGGCTGCTGTAACAAGTTGGCGTATCGGGTAACCACTTGGCTGTATCGAGCCACTTTCCGTCAAAGCGATCGTACACCTGCTGAGAGCCGTTTGGTTGCAGGGCTCTCTGACCACCTACCGACTGTGCCGATCCGACGACGACGAACAACATGACCAATATGAACAGCAGAGTGCAGATTCGTTTCATAAGCGGAACCCTCCTTCTGATTACGTGATCTGATCGCCTTACCGCGTGGTGGCCCGTCTCATGGATGCTGCATCTCTTGGCGGGAACTGATGGTCGGTGAGAGGAGACGGTAATCGCCCTGATGCTACGCAGAAAGAGGCAAGGCTGTCAGTGACTTGGGTCACCTTCGCCCAGCTCTGTGATTTGCCCTCCAGAACGCTCGGTAGATCGGTTCTTACGGGTGTATGTTCGTCAATTGGCGAAACATCGCAATTTCACTCAAAATCCCCCCGGCAGGGGTTTTGAGCGTTAACGCCTGTTACCGGAGCAGGATCAGAAGTTGCTGGCGGAAATTCCTTCGGGGCAGCAGACTTCAGAGAATCGGGCGCATCCGTAAGCAAAGAGGTCCAGAGCGAGATCACAAAGGGGAGCGTTAACCGCTCCCCTTCCTTCATGAGGTTTGATCCTAGTAGTTGACTGTCTCCCTGTTTGCTGTGATTTTCGTTCCGAATCTGCATTTCGGAATAGGATTGACGATCCACTGCGTTCCCTGCCAATTGGGAGTGGCGATAAGCGTGTTGTTCTGATCGTAGAGCTGAACGGTGAAGGTGAGGCCGTAGTTGGCCGGGAAGTCGGTGCATTTCATGACGCCGTAATCTTCGCTCACCGCGCCGAACGCCCAATTCCAGGTTTGTCCGGTGGCGGAGGTCTTGGCCAGAGTCGTCTTGGTTCCTGTGGTCATGTCTGCACTCACCACGTTCCAGGTTTGGCAGTTGATCGTGCCTGGCTTACAGGTGGGCACAATCGAACCTCGGATCAAGTCTCCGACGTTGACATTGAGCAGCGGGCTATACCAGGTCGTACCGTTGATGCAGCAGTTCCAGCTTGAAAGCAGCCAGTAGTCTCCGCCGCCAGCATAGCCGACTCCCCACTGCATGACCGGCTGAACGATGCTGATTACATTGTTAATGTCTTCAAAGCCCGGGAAAAAATAGAGCAGCTGTCCGCTATTGGTGGTGGGAGCCGGCGGCACTTTCCATGTTGCGAAAATTTTTGCGTAAGAAGTGGTCGTGGTGGACGATACGGATTCCAGCCATCCGCTGATCGTGGGGGCGTGGATGCCGCGCAGTTCCTTGGTATCGACTGGCAGCATGAGTCCCGTTGAGGTGTAGTGCGGATAAAAGCAAAACGGAGCGGCGTCGATCGCACCGTCGGGATGCCGCATTCGTCCATCGGCCAGAAGCGTGTGCCCTTCTGCCACCATCTGCACACACGAGGGGTGGAAGTAGCCGAACGGCGTGACAGCGTAGTCGTCCGGAACATTGGCCGGACGGTTCATCAGAGGCGAGAAGTTTGAGGCTTGTCCGTTTAGTGCTTGTCCGCTTAATACCACAGAACACAGCAACAGAACGGCGAGCCAAGCTGCGAAGAAACTGTGTGTATGTGGGAGAGATTTTTGCATGACGAGCTCCTATCGAGGGCTGTAGCGTTTTGGGTGGGCTCTCGCCTGAGAAGGTGTTGCATCCCGAACTGAAGGTGCTCTTCGGTGAGGCGAGAGAATTTACGCCGCAATTTTTCGCGTCGGATGGGAGCTTGTCAGTGACGCGAGTCACGGTCTGCAGCGCAGAGGTGAGATTATGGCTTTCCTTGGGCCAGGTTGCCTAGCGCTCCGGGAAACACTGTGATTACGTCTGCGCCGGTGGTGTGGCCAGCGGTGATTGGCTTGTTCGGAGTCGTTTCGTAGGCGTATCCGGTGACGGTGGCGGTGACATCGCCGTATTGGCGATGGTGCGCTACGGTGACGCTGACTCGGGCCCAGCCGTAGTGAACCTGGCCGTGAATGAGGAACTTGAGTCCCAGATATTTGTTGGTGACGCCCTTGCCTTTGCGGACCCACGGGCCCAGGTCGGAGTAATAACTGGTACCGGCATTCTTTTCGAAAAGTTCCTCGGCCATGAAGGGGTGATGCACGGGGAATTCGCGATTGGGGCCGATCTTCGCGCCGGCAGGCAAGGCGGAGGCGGCGGAGACAAAATAGCTGCTCCGGGAAATATGTTTTCCGGCGACCATATTGCTGAAGTTGCGGACTCCGGAGGCGGAGAGTCCTACTTTGAAGTACGAGCTGCCGGCGTAGTACGTGGTGCGTAGCAGGAAGTCGTTGATGCCGTCGTGGTTGAGGTCGATATAGAGAGGAACGTGGGCTCGCGTGGATTGCAGCGTTTCGGTGTAGACGACTTCCGCGTCGGAGGCTGCGGCGAGCGCGAGCACGCTTACTCCGGCGGCGGTTGCAGCCAGCGCGTAAGTATTGAGTTGACGGCCGAGGGAGTCGGAGATTTCGAACGTCTTGCGGGGCCGGGCGCTGGGCATGAGTGTTCCTCGGAGCGTGCTTGGTTATCCGTACGGCAAGACCACGAGTGTACGCATTGATTGTTAACGTTCCGTGACTTTGCTTGCGGGATGCTGATTTGCAGGCGGCGGACTCCGCCCTCAGCATTCGACTCACGACACTCGCCAGCAAAAATCTGGCATAATGCGCGCGTTGGAGAGAGCCATGAACACGTTCAAGGCCATCCTGTGCGGACTTGCAGCAATCTTTATTGCGGAGACTGCTTATTTGTGGCCGATGTTAAGCACGTCAAAAGCCACTGGGATCGAAGTGTTTAAAGGTTTGTTAGTGACGAGCCTGTTTTCCCTGAGATTTTGGATCGCGGGAAGTTTGTCATTTGCGTTGTTCTACGCGGCTAGCCGGGGAGGAACGGTGCTGAGAGTGTTCTTGTTCTGGATTCCGACGATTGCGGTCTCGACTTTGGGATTCGCAGTGATTGGGCTTTACACCTACATCTTTTTGCGCTTCATACATCAGTGATGCCACGGCCGAGTCAGATTGTGGAGCTGCCCACGAAGTTCTCTGCGCAGTTATCCGTGCTCGACGCGCGCCTTGATGTCTTCGTATGCGGCTTCGATTAAGTGGTGTAGCGCTGCTTCGTTGGGGGGCGTTCCTGGCTTCAGTTTCACGTGGCGCATGAATTTTCCGTTGCCTTGCAGCAGGTGCGCTGGATCGCGCAGCGATGCGCCGTGGAAGAAGCCTACGTTCATGTGTGACGTGAAGACGTTGACGTAGGCGAAGGGCGCGTCTCCCAGGCAGGCGGTTGGGGCGCCGTCGTGGAGGAGTTCGCGGACTTCGTCGCCGCATTGGCGCATGATTTCGAACCAGTGGTGGGCGATCGCGCCTAGTTCTCCTCGGTGCTGTTTCATCCAAGTGTCGATGCGCGGGTCGCGTTGGACCGCGCCATTGAAGCGCAGGAAGTCGGATTTTCTTTCCATTTGGAGTCTCAAGGGCGAATCATAGCATTGGTGGGGAAGCACCTCGGCGGCTGAAGCCACTGGTGAAAACTGTGGCTGCTTGGCCGCGCTTAAGCGCTGCTCCACCCAGAGGCAGGCTCGCGCCAGAACTCCGAGTTCACTGTTCCCACGTCTCGCAACTGCGGCGAGACGTGGGGCACCCCACAGTCGTGTTGGATTGGCCTCGGCGGACTTGTGGTGGGCCTGCTCACAGTCACAATCGGACGATCGGAGTTCTTAGAACCCATCTCATGAATGAAACGAACGTGACAACCCGGGATGCCCTCAGGGGCTAAAGCCCCGCACATCTTGCGCCTTAACGGCACGGCTGAAGCCGTGCCCTTCCCTGATCGTTTACGTGATGACTTCTCAGTGAGTTTGATCGCTCTTCAAATTTAGGACGATGCCGGCCGAGTAACGCATGCCGTTTATGGTGACAGGGGGAGCAGGGGGTATGAAAGTGACCGGCACGCTTTGCCGTTCGTAGTCGAGTTGCGCTGCGCGAATCGATAGCCGGCTCGAGATCTTGCAGTCGAGCCCTCCTCCTATCGACCACAGGAAGCGGGTGTAGCGGAGGCTTGGATCGGGCGAGGATTTTTGATTCACACCTCCAAAGAGAGCGTGCGCAAATGGCCTCAACCTCGCAGATGAAGTGCGTATTCGGGGCCGAACTGAAAGGTATATCGAGTTACAGTCGTGGACGAAAACGCCGCCGTGCCGTTGTAGTTTCCGGTGAACTGCCCTGTAAAACCCAGTCCCTTGTAGGATTTCACGGTCATTGCGGCGACCCAGCCGTTGATATTTGTGGTCGGGCCTGCGCTGAGGTTTCCACATTTGTAGTCCATGCCGCAGCCGGGCGCTATGCGCTCGAAGGTGTATCCGCCGAAGACGTTGCCCACATCGGATTGGCCCAGGAGCGGCAGACTACAAAGCGTGGTCAGAAGGAGTGCTAGTGGCAGAGGTCGCATCGTGCCTCCAAAATTCTGATGTTTACTGGGGCGCTAGATGCTTGCCAGTTATTGGGAGATGCCCGAGGCTCGGCCGAGTGGATTGTCGCTGTATAGAGTATCTGAGTTGAGAACAAAAGTCTTCGCCTAGCTCCGCCCCTAGATCGTTGCTGGCTTCGGGGAAAGCAGGTTCCTCACCGCCGCTTCGCGCCGGTTCGGAATGACATCGTTGATGGGCGCTCCCCTTCGCAGATATCGGCGATCAGCTGTATTCTTTGTGGCGGTGCTACTGGTATGGGGGGTCCTCATGACAAATCTTCTTCGCGTTCGTTCTTCCGGGCTTGCAGTTGTTTCTCTGGCTCTCGTTTTTTCGGCGGCCGGATTTGCGCAGGCTGTAGCCCCGGCTGCTGTCACGCGCACGCAATATTTCCCGGATACGAGCGACGGGATTCATCTGGAGATGATCTTTAACTACAACGTGGGCGACCCGCAGAGTGAAGAGGGCGTGGTCGACATGGTGTGGGGATCGAATTTTGCGACGCAACCTCCCGGGGTTTACAACACGGCTTACATTCCTTACTCCGTCGATAACTTCACCAACAGTGTCGATTGGTATCAGGCGAATCACCCGGATTGGTTGGAGTATTTGTGCGATCAGAAGACATTGGCGTTTGAGTTTGGCACGACTACATTGGCGCCACTGGATTTTGCCAATCCCGCGGTGCGGGCTTATCAGTGGGCGAGTTGGGTGGATGCGCCGCTGGCGCAGGGATTCGGCGGCATTGCGGTGGACACGATGGACCTGACCAACGACTGGCAGCGCTGCGGGCACTTCGACACTTCGGGTACATGGGTGCAGCAGTATACGGGTGAATCGGACGATGCGAAGTTCCGTCGCGATGTGCTGGGATGGGAGGCGGCTACTTATCAGCACGTGCACGAGTATTCGCAGACGGCGACTATGCAGGTGAATGTGACGTATCAGTTCGGTGAGCCGAAGGCCGACAACCTGAAGCTGATGACGACCACCGATCTCCTGCTCGACGAGCGGGGATTTACGAATTGGGGATCGGCGGCGCGGCATGTTTCGACTCCGGTGGAGTGGGAAGGAATTGTGGGCGCACTGGATTACGTACAGTCGAAGGGGATCTGCTACACGACGAACGGCGAAGAGCCCGGGTTGAGCTTGCAACTGAGCGAGGCGGACCGGCAGTGGGTGCTGGGGAATTACTTGCTGATCAAGAATCAGTGCACGTATGTGTATATGACGGGAATCACGAATGGGCAGCAGGGATACGGCAGGCTGATTGTGTTTCCGGAGTATTCGATTGCGATCGGGCATGCTTTGAGCTCAAGGACGAAAACGCAGGGCGTGTGGGAGCGGAAGTTTTCGGGTGGGCTGGCGCTGGTAAATCCGTATAGCGCGACCGCGGTCGTAACTTTGCCGCCCGGGCGGTATGTTGATGTAAAAGGCAACAGTGTTGGACCGACGGTGACGATGGAGCGGCAGACCGGGTTGGTGTTGCTGCGGGCGCAGTAGTGCCTGTTCCGAGTTTCGTGCCGTCCGCTGAAGCGGACTGGTTTCCTTCTCTTTTGCCTTCCTGCCACTTACGTGGCGGGCTAATGGATGCCGTCGCTTCGCGACTTGCGCGTGCTTACCTTGGTGACTTCCTTCTATTTCGAAATCAGGTTAACAGCTACGGCTTTCTGTTAATCTTTTTGTAGCCCTGTTGCTTTTCCGTCGTTTTTTTGTCCGCTCGCTGGCAAGCGGCGCTGTTGACCAACTCGGGAAAGTCTCCGGACGCCAAAACGCGCCATGCCGAAAGCCGTACAACAAAAAGACCTTTCTGTCCTATCCTCCGCCAGGAACGGGCTCGCCTATCTCTCCCCGAACGACTGGACGCTGATTGCCGACAAGGCGGTGCGGCGCGAGTTCAAGGTGGGGGAAATGATCGTGCAAAAAGGCAAGCCGACGCTGGGTTTGTTTATCCTGCTGCGTGGAACAGCCACGGTGCAGATCGGAACGGTGAAGGTTCCGGCGATTGGTCCGGGCGAAGTGTGCGGGGAAATTTCCTTTCTGGACGAGCTGCCGGCGACCGCCAATGTCGTGGCGCAGGAGGCGGTCGAAGCGTATTACGTGGATCGTCCGACGCTGCAGTCGCTGTTCGAGTTGTTTCCCCACCTGGGATCGCGCTTCTACAAGTCGATGGCGTGCAGCTTGTCGCGGCGGATGCGCGATGTGATCGTGCCGGCGGAGAAGAAGTAGCTCTCTCGCCCGGGAGTGCAAACGAGATCGCAGGGATTCTTCGACTGGCGCTCGCTTCGCTCGCGCTCCCTCAGAATGACAAGCTAATAATTCTTACGTGCGGGCTGTGCTAGCCTACGGCCTGCGCCTCTATGGTGGATTCAGGAAATTTGCGCCTGGCTCTTGTATCAGCGGCGTTGCTGGGCTTTCGCCACGGGCTGGACTACGACCACATCGCGGCGATCACAGACATCAGCAGCGTGCAGGCGCGGGCCCGCGACGCGATGAGGTATGGGCTGATGTATGTGAGCGGCCACGCGACGACTGTGGCCGTGTTGGGGGGGCTGGCAATTGGATTCCGCATTTCGCTGCCCGCGGCTAGCGACCGGTGGGCCGAGCGGCTGGTGGGGATCACCCTGTTGGTCCTTGGACTGTATGTGCTGGGGACATTTTTTCGGCCTGCTGCGCACAGCCATGGTCCGAAGACGCGAATTACCCTTTTGATCAATGGAACGCTGTGGCTGTACTGGCGGATGAGCCGGATCTTTGGTGGAACGCGCGTCGAGGCTCCGCAACTCTTTAAGGATGGATACGGTTCGACCTCGACCTTTGTGGTCGGCGTCATTCACGGGCTGGGTGCGGAGACGCCGACGCAGTTGCTGCTCTTTCTCATGACGGCGAACCTGGGGGGGACAGTGGCCGGACTGGTGGCTCTGCTGATGTTCATCGTCGGCCTAGTGGCCATGAATACCCTGATGTGCGCCTCGGCGGCGGGACTGTTTTCGTCGGTGCTGGCACGCCCGGTGGCGATGCGAGCGCTGTCGGCGCTGACCTCGGCCTACAGCATTGTGGTGGGGATCATTTTTCTCATGGGATCGTCGGCGAGGCTGCCGTCGCTAACCGGCTGAGTAGCAAAAGGATGTTGCAAGTGTGCAGCAATTTGCACTCACTTTTGTGCCAAGTCTTTTGCATGCATTCTTAAGTCTCCTATGTTCAATACTTTAGTAACTTTCCTACTTTGGAACTGCGCGTGCTCTGTTGGCAGCACCGTCTCTCTGGCTGCGATTCAAGTGGTACTGCGCCCCAACGTTTAGGAACAACCTTTGACCTCAAGTGTCACCTAACTCAAGCAGTATCCCGGGAGGGGAGTTCGTATGAAGCGCATTTTGATGTTGGCACTTTTGACCCTAGCCTTGCCGATGGCGGCTTTCGCGTCGAATTCAGTCGACTTCACAAACAGCGGGGGAACTTTGACCGGAACGACCGCCGGCCTAAGCCTGAGCGGCTCAGAATTGATCGCGGTGAATGGACTGAACGGACTGGGACTGGTGACCGGGAACCTAGGCGGCTTAGCATTTTCGACCGGCGCCCTGACCAGCGGGAACCTGCAGATGGGTGCAACCTTTGACGGTGGCGGAAGCTTCGTCATCACCGGAAACGGCACCAACGGGATTCCCAGCGGCGCGATCTTTACCGGCACGTTCAACGGACCGGTGACCTGGACACTTATCACCCTGGCGAACGGGACGCACAACTACACGCTCTCGGGATCGGTCAGCGGGACCTGGTACAACGGCGCTACGGTCTTTGGCGCGACGGTTCAGTTGACCATTAACACCGGCAAAGGATTCTTCAACGGCACGACTTCGATCTCGAGTGGCGACACCAACATCACGGTGACGGCGGTTCCGGAACCAGGAACGCTGGGATTGCTGGGAACGGGATTGGTCGGGCTGGCGGGAGCGATCAAGCGCAAGCTGAAAGCCTGACCTCCATTTCTTTCTTGTCGACGTTTCTCCCTCGACATGTGGCCCCGCGAAAGCGGGGCCTTTTTCTTGCCTTACAGTTGTTCTCTGGGTCGACGAATCTCGTCCTCAAATCTCGCAGAGGGCTTGGGTTGCCGGCAATTATGGCGCTTTAGAGGCTCCGGCGATTACGAGGGTAATCGCGCCGGGGGGATTAGCGTTGACCGGGCGGCGGGGTGCTTTTTACAGTTCCAGCAGGGGGTAGTATGAAGGATATTCACGAGGTCCTGCGGCAGAAGCAGGCGAAATACGCCCAACTTGGAAAGCAGATCGAGATGCTGCAACAGGCCGCTGAAAAGTTGCGCGAAGTAGCTCCACTGCTGGCGGAAAGCGACGACGAAGACAACGCCGTGCTGGCCGAAGTGGAGGACGCAACGAGCCAGACGGATGCGATGGCTGCCAAGGCTGGAGCCGGAAATGCCGGGTCTTCGAAGGCGTCACGGCCAACCGCGCCTCGCTGGCCCTAATCTCGCAGTCAACCCGGTCAAGCTATGAATCTTCAGGCGTTATTGGTCTCGAGTGATAATTCCGCAGCCGATGTACTGGGCAGAGTTCTGCCCACGCTGGGCATCGCGATGGACCGCTCCAGCGATACCGAGACGACGCTGGCGCGGATCCAGCAGCAGAAGTTCGATACCCTGATCGTCGATTTTGACGATCCCAAGGGTGCGGACGAGGTGCTGCAACTAGCGCGGAGACTGGGATCGGGCCCGCTGACAGTGGCGCTAGTCGGCGACCCAGGGAAAGTCAGAGAGATTCTGAGCGGCGGCGCTCATTTCGTGCTGCATAAGCCGCTGACAGACGAGGTCGCAAAGGCAGGATTGCGTCCGGCTGCGGCTCTGTTGAGCCGGGAGCGGCGGCGCGCGTTTCGCGTTCCGGTGCAGGCTCCGGTTTCGATTACTCTGCCCGACGAACGCAAGATTGATGGAATTCTGCTGGACTTGAGCGAGACGGGAATGGACGTGCTGACGGCGGAGCCGCAGGTTCCGGGATCTTTGCTGGCCTTTCATTTTGAATTACCGGATGGCGTTCTCGAAGTGGAAGCGCATGGTCAGGTCGCATGGGCGAATCCGAACGGGCAGACAGGTGTGCATTTCTTGGACATCGCGGACCCGGTGAAGGGCCAGCTGAAACAGTGGCTCAAGGCGGCGGCCACGACCGCCGGGGCCGCGCCCAACGAGACGGTCCCGCACTGCAAGCTGACCGATCTCAGCTTAGGCGGATGCTACGTGGAGACCGACGCTGCCTTTCCCGAGAAGGCGCTGGTTGATCTCTGCCTGAAGACGGAAGAGATGGAAGTGCATACCGAGGGTATGGTGCGCGTGGCGCATCCGGGACACGGCATGGGCGTGGAGTTCCCTTCCCGTACGGAAGAGCAACGCGCGCAGGTGGCGAACCTGATTGCGTTTTTGCGCGGCAGTCCGGAATCGATGCTGGAGTTGATTATTTCTCCGCGAGCTTTGGTCGCCGACGCTACACAGTTTGAGCCTGCGGATAAGATTCAGGACGCGGGCGATGAACTGGAAGATCCGCTGCTTGAGTTGCTACGCCGGGGTATGGATTTGCAGCAGGATGATTTCTTGAGTGAACTGCGGCATCAGAGAAGTCCGGAAGAAGCTTCGGTTTAGTCATCCTTTCTCGCGCGGATTATTCATCGCCGCGTTTCCCATTCACAGCATCATGGTATCGGCCTACGTAAGGTCCCTCGCGCCGGCTTTGCCGGCACACAGGATGACACTTCTATTTCGTGTGAAGTGTCTTCGCGTGAAAGAGAGCCTCTCGCTGCAGGTCATCGGCAGAAAATTTCAGAGAGTTGCGGGAATGGCAGGGTGGCGGGACGTGGGCAGATATGGAAGCGAGAGGCTCGGCGGCGACAGGCGAAGAATCGAAGAACCCGACCCCGTCTCTGGTGCGGGTTCTTCAACTCCTCGTGGTCTGTTCCACCCCAATGCGAGTACGGTAGACCAACGCCGTTGCACGATGGTTGCGGGAATATTAAAAATGCGTGAAATCCGCTGGGGTTAGTTCGAAGGTTGAGGATAGACTTGTCAGTTACTTCGCTGTGAATTCCGCTGATGGAGCGCGCTCTGGGAACGACCGGCACCGACAATCGAAAAAGTAAATCAATCGCGCAACGGGGCGAGCGTTCTTCCCTGTTGTGGGCGCCATTGCTGGCGATCGGCACGGCGGCGTTCTGCGTAGAAATCCCCTTCTTTTTTCTGGGGACGCCTTCGGGGCACGACGTTGAGTTTCATCTTTATTCGTGGCTCGAAGTTTTGGGCCAGTGGAAACACGGGACTTTGTTTCCGCGATGGGCATCGCTGGCGCACTTTGCTTATGGTGAGCCGAGGTTTGTGTTTTATCCCCCGGCGTCGTGGACTCTGGGCGGGTTGATTAGTGCGATTTTTCCGTGGACGATTGCTTCTCCGGTTTTTATCTGGATTGCGCTGGTGCTGGCGGGCGTGTCGATGTTTTTCGCGGCGCGGCGCTGGCTTGACCGGCGGGACGCCGTTTTTGCGGCCGTGCTGTATGCGGTGAACCCGTATCACCTGGTGATTGTTTACTGGCGGAGTTCGTTCGCGGAGTTGCTGGCGAGCTGTTTGGTGCCGCTGCTGTTTCTGCTGCTTGTCGAGGGCGCGGAGGAGCGGGGTTGGCGCGTCACTGTGCCGCTTGGGTTCGTACTGGCTGCGGCGTGGCTGACGAACGCTCCGGCGGCGGTGATGATTCATTATTCGCTGGCGCTGCTGGTTGTTTCCCAGGCTGCGCAGAAAAGAGCGGCACGAATTATTTTGATTGCCACGGCATCGGTGGCGTTGGGCGCTTGTTTATCAGCGTTTTATCTGGTGCCGGCGATTTATGAGCAACGGTGGATTGAGATCAGCAACGCGGTCTCAGCCGGATCGCGGCCGGCGGATAATTTTCTTTTTATTCATACGAGCGATGCGGATCACGATGCTTTTAATAAGTTGATTACGTGGGTTGCAGTGCTGGAGATGTTCACCGTTGTAGGCGCGGCCGCGGCAGCGAGAGCCTGGCGCGAGACGCAACGCGCCGCATGGAATAGCCTCATCGGATGGGCTGGCGCTTGCAGTGTGATGATGTTGTCTGTGACCGGAATCCTGTGGCAGTTCCTGCCGAAGATGCGGTTCATGCAGTTTCCCTGGCGATGGACGCTGTGCCTGAGCGCGATCTTTACTTTGTTTGTGACCATCGGCGTGAAGCGCTGGTGGATGCGGGCTGTGGTGTATGCCGCTTGCGTGCTGCTGATCGGGGTGGCGTGGCACCGCGTGCAGGTTCCGTGGTGGGACAACGCGGGTGACCTGCGCGAGATGCAGGACAATATGTACACCGGCGCGGGCTACGAGGGCACGGATGAGTACACGCCGCTGGGAGGCGATCCGGGGGCGCTGGATAAAGATGCGCGCAAAGTGACGGTGGACGGTCCGGCGCACGCGGCGATTCGGGTGTTGCAATGGAATGCGGAGTCGAAAGTTTTCTCGGCGGAAATGTCGGCGGCGGATCGGCTGGCCTTGCGGCTGTTTGAGTATCCGGCGTGGCGGGTTGAGGTGAACGGGCGCGTCGTTTCGACTACCGCGCGGGAGGGTACCGGACAGATGTTGGTGCCGGTCGGGCCGGGAGCGAATCGGGTGGATATTTCTTTTGTGCGGACTCGGGATCGGTCGGTAGGGGGATGGGTTTCTGTGGCGACGATATTGGCGCTCATTGGATGGTGGGTGAGAAAGTTTTCTTTCTGAGCGCTGAGAAGTAGGCGGGGCTCCCGGCGCTACCGGCGAAGTGCATAGGTCCTTCGCTTCGCTCAGGATGACACGCGTTACAGATTGGATAAGGTGAGTGGAGATTGATGCAGAAAGTTCTGATTGCCACTTCGAATGCGGGCAAGCTGCGCGACTTTGCGGGCGCGGCTCGGGCGCTGGGGATCGAGATTGCGGGAATCCCTAACTTCGCTTCCCTGCCGCTTGTGGTTGAAGATGGCGACACTTTTGATGCTAACGCTCGCAAGAAGGCCGAAGAGTACAGCTTGCATGCTCCCGGCGAGATTGTGCTGGCGGACGATTCTGGATTGGAAATCGACGCGCTCAAGGGCGAGCCGGGCGTGCACTCAGCGCGGTATGCGGCTCCGGACTTGTTGAATGTCGCTCCGCATGAGGCGGATGAGAATACTGACGATGAGATGAACAATGCGCGCGTGCTGCGCGAATTGAAGGGCGTGCCAGCTGAAAAGCGAACGGGAAGATTTGTTTGCGTGCTGGTCGCGGCACGGGATGGAAGGACTCTCGCGACTTTTCGCGGTGTGGCGGAAGGAGTGATTCTGGACTCGCCGCGGGGTGCGGGAGGGTTTGGATACGATCCGCTGTTTCATTTTCCGGCGATTCAGAAGAGTTTTGCGGAATTGAGTGCCGAGGAGAAGGCGAAGTACAGCCATCGTGGGGCGGCGTTTCGAAAGTTTTTGGAGTGGTATGCAGCGCACGCGGAGACGAGCCGGAGCGAGATCGCTTGAACGTTTCTTCGAGCGAGCTTCCCTTTCGCCTGCCATTGGCATTGATCTTCGACCTCGATGGCGTGCTGGTCGATTCGGAGCCGCTGCATCAGCGAGCCAAGGAGCAGGCCTTCGCTGAGTTTGGCATTGTGCTCGAGCAGTCGGACTACGATGACATCAAGGGCCGCCCCGATGAGGCTACGTTGCGCGAAATCCTCGAGGCTCGCGGCGTGCCGCATGTTCTTGCTGAGTTGACCGAGCGGAAGCGGGCGTTTTTTCAAGCAATCCAGCATGAACTGCAGGCGGTTGTGGGGGCGGTGGAGTTCATTCACTGGGCGCGGCAGCGGTTTTGCATCGCGCTGGCTACTTCTTCGACTTCGCGGAATCGCGATCTGGCTTTTGGTGTGCTCGGTGTAGGCGATCACTTTGAATCAGTGGTTGACGCCGGGCGGCATCGAATTCCCAAACCGAATCCCGAAGTGTTTGAGGTGGCAATGGCTGATTTGCGCTTGAAACCGGAGGATTGCTGGATCATCGAAGATTCGATCAATGGGATTCGCGCCGCAAAGGCTGCCGGTTGCGTCACCGTGGGGATCACTACGACGTTTGGGCGTGCCAAGCTGCAAAAGGCGGGCGCCGATCTGGTTGTCGATTCGTTCGAGGAATTGCGGGGCATTCTAGCTCGATTGAGTGACTAGATATGTCGTGAACGTTACTCTCGTGATTGCTGTCATTCAGGGGAAGCCCCCTTCAGGCGAAGCGAGAGTCGTCTTACCCACAAAGAGTATCTAGCGGGAGATCCCTCGGCCCGCTGGAGAAAGCGCGGGCCTTCGGGATGACGCCGTCGAGTCGGGCGTCCAATTACGTTGTTACCGATGCTTCCGTTCCTTGACTTCACTTCTCACCGCACCCGATAATAAAAAGTTATTTTGTCGTGTTTTGACACATATGCTGAACTCATAAGGAGCGTTTCGTGGCGTCAGCCAGTTCTTCTGCTCCCGGTTTAAGGCAGGGCGTTGCGCCGTTGCGGGCTGGTCAGGGAGTTTCGTTCGTACTACGGCGGTTGCACTCGCTTTCGGGGATTGTTCCTGTCGGGGCGTTTCTTTTCGAGCACATTCTCATCTCAAATTCCACGGCGATCGGGCAAAACGGGCCTGCGGCTTATGCGCGGCAGGTGACGTTTCTGGCCAATTTGCCTCTGGTCTTCTTTCTGGAGTTGTTTGGGATCTGGCTGCCGATTCTGTTTCATGCGCTGTATGGCTTTTACATCTGGTATCGCGGCGAGATGAACGTCGGCAACTATGCCTGGACCGGCAACTGGATGTACGTCGCGCAGCGTTGGACCGGCGGGATCGCATTTGTGTACATCATCTGGCACACCTACACGATGCGGTTTACGGGCGTCGATCTGCATGATTCCCCGAATCTATCGTTTGGCAAAGTGCAACTGGAAGTCATGCACACGGGTTTGTTTCTGTTTTATGTGGTCGGGCTGATTGCGGCTTCGTGGCATTTCGCTTACGGCATCTGGCTGTTCTGCGCGAAGTGGGGGATCGTTTCGGGAGACAAGGCTCAGAAGCGGCTGCTGGCAGTTTGTTTGGCGTTCTTCCTGCTTTTGTGCGGCGTGGGATTGGGGAGTTTAGCTTCTTTCCGATCGCATCCGCTGGAAACCGATCAGCCGAATGCGGCACGGGTGCAGTCGAAAACGGGCACGATGACGATTCGCGTCACAGCCGCGCCACCCGCGACGCCGCAAACCGCGACCAAGCGAAAGGGGGCGCAA
Source organism: Candidatus Solibacter sp. (assembly GCA_035501655.1). Taxonomy (GTDB): domain Bacteria; phylum Acidobacteriota; class Terriglobia; order Terriglobales; family Acidobacteriaceae; genus Sulfotelmatobacter. Next base: position 181,347 of record DATJVU010000039.1, on the reverse strand, counting down.
TAACATGGCGGCTCCCAGAATTATTGTTGTTGGCGGCGGGCTGGCGGGACTTTCGGCAGTAATCAAGATTGCCGAGATGGGCGGCAACGTCGATCTGTTTTCGATTGTTCCGGTGAAGCGGTCGCACTCGGTCTGCGCGCAGGGCGGCATCAACGCGGCGAAGAATCTGAAGGGCGAGGGCGACTCGACCTATAAGCATTTTGACGACACGGTCTATGGCGGAGATTTTCTGGGCAATCAGCCTCCGATCAAAGACATGTGCGATGCGGCGCCGGGGATTATCGATCTTCTCGATCGCATGGGCGTGCCGTTTAACCGCACGCCTGAGGGACTGCTGGACTTCCGCCGCTTTGGCGGAACTTTATATAACCGCACCGCGTTTGCCGGAGCTACGACCGGGCAGCAGCTTTTATATGCGCTGGACGAGCAAGTTCGGCGCTACGAGTCGGAAGGCAAGGTAAAGAAATTCGAGCACTGGGAGTTTCTGTCGGCGGTGCTGGATGGAAACCGCGTCTGTCGCGGCATCTGCGCGATGGACTTGCGCTCGATGGAAGTGCGCACGTTTCCTGCTGACGCGATCATTATCGCCACTGGCGGTAACGGCGCCATTTTTGGCAAGTCGACGAACTCGGTGGTTTGTACCGGGTCGGCGCAGTCAGCGTTGTATCAGCAGGGCTGCTATTACGCGAATGGCGAGTTTATTCAGGTGCATCCCACCTGCATTCCGGGCGAAGACAAACTGCGGTTGATGTCGGAGTCGGCGCGTGGCGAGGGCGGGCGCGTCTGGGTGCCGAAGGCGCCGGGAGACAAGCGCGATCCGAAAACCATTCCGCAGAATGAACGCTGGTACTTTTTGGAAGAGTGGTATCCGAAGTATGGGAACCTGGTACCGCGCGACATTGCGACGCGCGCGATTTTCAAAGTTGTGTTCGAGCACAACCTCGGCATTGACGGCAAGCCGATGGTGTATCTCGACCTGACGCACATCGACCGCAAACTTCTCGACAAGAAGCTGGAAGGCATTCTCGAAATTTACGAGAAGTTTGTCGGCGACGATCCGCGCGACACGCCGATGAAGATTTTCCCCGGCATGCATTACACCATGGGCGGGCTTTGGGTGGATTACAAGCAAGCTACGAATATTCCGGGGATTTATGCGGCGGGCGAGTGCGAGTTCCAGTATCACGGGGCGAACCGACTGGGCGCGAATTCGCTAGTGTCGTGCATCTTTGGCGGCGGAGTGGCGGGGCCGAACGCGGTGAATTATGCGCGCGGCTTGCAGGCTCTGCCTGACGGCAATGGATGCTATGACGCCGAGAAAAAGAAGCAGGAAGAGAACAATGCCCTGCTGATGAAGAACGACGGCAATGAGAATCCGGTGAAGCTGTGGCGCGAACTGGGCGAGCTGATGACGAAGGATTGCACGGTCATCCGCTACAACAAGAACCTGGTGCAGACCGACGCTAAACTGGTGGAGATGCTGGAGCGGTATCGCAAGATTAATCTGAGCGACAAGACTCTATGGGCGAATACGACGGTTGTCTTCGCGCGGCAGCTTTACAACATGCTCCAGCTTTCACGGGTGATCGCGCAGGGCGCACGCATGCGCGATGAATCGCGCGGGGCGCACTACAAGCCGGACTTCCCTGACCGCGACGACAAGAACTGGATGAAGACGACGAAGGCGTATTTCGCTCCGGATGCGGATGAGCCGAAGTTTGAGTTCGAGCCGGTGGATGCGAGTTTGATTCCGCCGCGGCCGAGGAAGTATTAGGGATTTGGGAAAGCCTTCAACCGCGAGGGGCACGAATTTTAGCGGTGACCCTATTGGAGATTGTCATCTTGGGAAGTGTGGACGAAAACGACGAGTCTTCGGAAATCACTGGGGAGCATACTCAACGGGGCGACAATGTTCTCGGGATCGGCTCACTTATAGTCGGAGTGCTCGCTGCCCTGGCAGCAACCGTGTTGTTGGTCGAGGGCTGCAGACTGATGGGTTGGATTCCCAGTACGCCGCCCTATCATGAGTTGCTGGCCGGTATGGTGGTGCTTGGATTGTCCGCATTTTGCTTTTTCGAGGCATACCGTTTCTACAGATTCTTTGACCGTCCAGAGATTCGAGACCGATACTACGCGCGCCATCAATCGCGCCGAGATTCAAAGGACTGATTGCTAAAGGCTAACTGCTAATGGCTGAAAAATCCGTCATCATACGCATCAAGCGGCAACTCACTCCCAACGGCAAGTCGTATTGGGAGGAGTTTTCCGTTCCCCACCGGCCGAACATGAACGTGATTTCGGCGCTCATGGATATTGCTGCCGATCCCGTTACGCGCGAGGGCAAGGCGACCACGCCGATCACTTACGACTCGAATTGTCTTGAGGAAGTGTGCGGATCGTGCGCCATGCTGATCAATGGCAAGGCTCGCATGGCGTGCTCAGCGCTCATCGACCAGCTTGACCAGCCGATCCGGCTGGAGCCGTTTTCGAAGTTTCCTGTCGTCCGCGATCTGGCTACCGACCGCAGCGTGATTTTTGAAAACCTGAAGGCCGTGAAGGCCTGGGTGCCGATTGATGGCACGTACGATCTGGGGTCGGGGCCGCGGCTGTCGATCGAGGAGCAGGAGGCGGCTTATCCGCTGTCGCGCTGCATTTCGTGCTGCTGCTGCATGGAGGCTTGCCCGCAGTTCAACGAAGACACGAACTTCGTCGGCGCGGCTACGATTTCGCAGGTCCGATTATTTAACACTCATCCCACCGGGAAGGCGCTGAAGCGCGAGCGGCTGGCGGCGCTGATGGGCGATGGCGGCATCCAGGAATGCGGCTACGCGCAGAACTGCGTTGAGGTTTGCCCGAAAGATATTCCTTTGACCAAGTCTATTTCTGAGGTTAGCGGGCAGGTGATGAAACAGGCTTTGGGGGATTTGTTGCGCCGGTAATGAGGACTCGCTCATTCCCTGGATTTACGAAGGTTCATGTCTCGCAATTCCTATGTCTCGCAAAGTCGGCGAGACCCTTCGACAGGCTCAGGGCAGGCTGTGGGCACCTGCTTTTTCTTTTCCCTATCGCTCTGCGCAGGGTGACTTTTTGCGGCGCTGAATTGTGTCATTTGACACCAGCCAAGACTACCTCAGTTTCATCTCATCAGCCCAAGTTGTAGGTGCGTCGCCAGATAGAGATTCTTTCCGCAAAATTCTGAAATGGCCCGTCAACTGCCGCATCTCAAGGCGTGGGACATGCTACGACGAACCCGGTAACCTCGAGTAATCGGAGCGGTAATCAACGCGTTTTGGGTACTCAGGTAACGGTTCGGCTCTGGCCCCGGTTGGTACGATTTGACAGCATGGCTTAGAATAGCCGCTACTTGCGCGGAAGATGGCGCGAGGGCGTTCATCCCCACACGGAACCACTTCGTGAGACGCATAGCTCGAATTCAATTCGCTCTAATTATTCTGGCCGCAACCTGCGGCTCGGCTTTCGCTGTCCGCCCCGCTACCCTTCAACATCATCGCCGGCACTTTCGCTGGCTGCGCTGGAATCCGATGTTCCGGCCGTCGCACGAGTCGCTGATACTGCAGAACGCGGAGATCAACCGGCTGGAACTGCCGCGCATTCAGGATGAAACAGAATTAGAAGCTTTAAAGGCGGATGGGTCGCTGGTGCCGATCATTCCGGGCGAAGGCCTGAAGATTGAGCGCTCGCTGGATCCTTCGCGGCGCTTCTGCCGTCCGTGGACCCGCGATTTTGTCGATGACCTGAGCCAAGCGTACTATAACCGCTTTCACCAGCAGATTCAGGTGAACTCGGCGGTTCGCACGGTGAAGGTTCAGAAGAAATTGCGCCGCCACAACCGCAACGCGGCTCCGGCGGATGGGGATACGGCTTCGTCGCATCTGGCTGGTGTAACCGTTGACCTGCAGCGCCGCGGCATGACGCGCGACCAGATTGTGTGGATGGAGCACTATCTGTTCTACATGAAGGCGCTTGGGCTGGTTGAGCCCGAGGAAGAGCGGCGCCACTGGTGCTTCCACATCATGGTCAGTGGCCTGTACACCGATTGGCGTGCGACGCAGACCATTGTGCCGATCGAACGTCCGGAGAATGACTTCCCGCCGACGCAGATCGCGCTGGGCGCGGGGACGAATTAAGGGCGAGTTTCGAAGTGACAAAGTGACAAAGTGGCAAGGTTTTGATCCTGGAGCGTTTTGCTCCGGGATTTTTCTTTCACCATTCTTTTCTATGATAGTTTTGATGGCTGGGCTTCCTGGAACTGGCAAGAGCGCGCTGGCTCGGGCGTTGGCGGCGCGCGTTTCGGGGCGGGTGCTGAGCAAGGACGAGTTTCGCCACGCATTGTTTGCTCCGGAAGAGATCGAGTATTCGACGCGACAGGATGACTTTTGCCTGCAATTGATGCTGGAAACCGCAGGGTACCTTCTCGCAACGAATGCTGAGGCCAAGATCTTCCTCGATGGCCGGTCCTTCTCGCGGCGCTATCAGATCGAGAACGTGATCGGCGCAGCCGCTTCCCTGCACCAGAGTTGGCGAATTCTGGAGTGCGTCTGTTCGGAGGAAACGGCGCGGAGACGGCTCGAGCACGATGTGGCGAACGGTGCGCATCCGGCGGAGAATCGCGAGTATGAGCTTTATTTGCAGGTGAGGGAGCGATTCGAGGCAATGACGCGGGAGAAGACTGTGATCGATACAGAGCAGGCGATTGAGGATTGTGTGCGGGCGGGAATCGCGGCATTGACCTAGACGATATGACGGTCCCCACGGCAACTCCGTTGGCCTTTGCTTGAGCTGCATATACAATCATTCCCTCCACCATGATCAAGCGAATCGCTCTCAGTGCTCTTCTTTGTTGTTCTCTTTGTCGTGTTGCTCTAGCGCAGAACCCCGCCAAATCGACCAACGATACCGGTCCTCAAGTCAGCGCCAAGGCCAAGGCAATCCACGAGTCGGCGATTGTGATTGACACCCATGCCGATACGCCGCAGCGGTTTCTCGATGAAGGCTTCGACATCGGCTCGACCGACCCGAATGACGTTGGGCATATCAGCCTCGACAAGGTGAAACGCGGGAACCTGGGGGCGGAGTTCTTCTCCATCTGGGTCGAACCGGAGAGCAACCAAGGAAACTTCGCGAAGCATACGTTCGACCTGATCGACTCGGTGTATGAGCAGGCGGCGCGGCATCCGGACCGGATGATGATGGCGTTTACCGCGGCCGACGTTGAGCGCGCGCACAAAGAGCACAAACTGGCGGCGCTGATGGGCATTGAGGGCGGGCACTCGATCGAGAACGACATTCACCTGCTGCGCGACTTTTACCGATTGGGCGTGCGCTACATGACGCTGTCGTGGTCGAACACGAACGAGTGGGCGGATTCTTCCGGGGATATCAATGACCCGAAGGTGCAGCATCACAATGGGCTCACCGATTTCGGCAAGCAGGTTGTGCTGGAGATGAACCGGCTCGGCATGATCGTCGACATTTCGCACGTGGCTGACAAAACATTTTGGGATGCGATTGCGACTACCAAGGCTCCGGTGATCGCGTCGCATTCGTCGTCGCGCGCGCTGGTGAATGCTCCGCGGAACATGACGGATGAAATGTTGCAGGCCGTGGCGAAGAATGGTGGTGTGGTGCAGGTGAACTTCTTCAGCGGTTTTGATGACGAGAAATACATGAGCGACATCAAAGACCAGCAGAAAGATCAGGCTGCTGCCGTGCAGAAGTATGTCGATCATCTCAAGGCTGAAGGGAAAACGGTGACCTACGTCGACATGGAGAAGATCCAACGCGAGTGGATGGCGATGATTCCGCGTCCGGCGTTCAAGGTGCTGATCGATCACATTGATCACATTGCGAAGGTAGCCGGAGTGGATCACGTGGGCCTGGGGTCGGATTTTGATGGCGTGAGCGGGGCGACTCCCGCGGGAATGGATTCGGCGGCCGATCTGCCGAAGATTACCCAGGCTCTGCTTGACCGGGGATATAGTGCGGATGACGTTCACAAGATTCTTGGCGGGAATACGCTTCGGGTGATGCGCGACGTGGAGAGGGTTAGCCGCGAGATGTCGGCGAAGTAGGACGCCCTACGCGGTGACGCCGACTGCATTGACGATTGCAGGGATCCTTCGACTGCACTTGTCTCGCCTGCCGCGAGACAAGTTTCGCTCAGGATGACAAATTCACTACTTGCTGTCGTACAATCGAGGTTCGCTCAAAATCATCTCCATTGCTGATGAAGGTCTAGGAGCACTCATGCGTCGACGTTTCTTGATTGTGGCGGGATTGATGTGTGCTGTCTCGGTGGGATTCGCGCAGTCGGGCACGGAGGCACAGAAAAACGCCGCCAAACCCAGCACTGCGGCTAAGCCTGCAGCGGCGGCTAAACCAGCGGTGCATCCGGCTGTGACCAAGCCTACGGCAATTATCGACACAACTGCCGGCAAGATGACGTGCACGCTCTTCCCTGATAAGGCGCCGATTGGCGTGGAGAATTTTATCGGGCTGGCGAACGGCACGAAGGATTGGAAGAATCCGGTGAGCGGGGCGTCGAAACATGGCGTGCCGCTGTATGACGGCACGATTTTCCATCGCGTCATTCCCGGCTTCATGATTCAGGGCGGAGACCCGGCGGGCAATGGCTCGGGCGATCCCGGATACAAATTCAAGAACGAGACTTCGCCTGACTTGCTCTTCGATCAGCCGGGACGTTTGGCCTATGCCAACGCCGGACCGGGAACGAATGGGTCGCAGTTCTTCATCACCGAAGTTGCCACGCCGCATCTGAATGGCGGCTACACGATTTTCGGCCAGTGCGACGAGGCGACCGTGGCTTTGGTGAAACAAATCGCCCATATGGCCACTGACCCGAGTAACGACAAGCCATTTCGTCCGGTGAAGATCAATCACATTACGATTCTGAAGCCGGGAGCGGCGGCGAAACCTGCAGCGGCGAAACCGGCGGGGGCCGCTCCAGCTAAGAAGCCTTCGGCTGCTGCTCCGAACACTCCTAGTAGTTCAAATTAGTTTCGAAACTGCCGGGCTGTGTTCGGCTGGGCGGGCGAGGGCGACCGCCCCACATAATCAAATTCGAAAGGATTGCATGACACGCCAACCTGGTACTTACGCTACGTTCGAAACTTCTGAAGGAACTATTGTCTGCAAGTTGTTTGAGAAAGACGCGCCTAAGACTGTCGCCAACTTTGTTGAGTTGGCTGAGGGCAAGCGCGAGTGGAAGCATCCGTCGACTGGAAAGAAGTCGTCAGACCGGCTTTATGACGGAACGATTTTTCACCGCGTCATTCCTGACTTCATGGTGCAGGGCGGAGATCCGCAAGGCACGGGCATGGGAGGCCCGGGATATCAGTTCGAAGACGAGACACGCAACTCGCCGCACAAGTTCGACAAGCCGGGCAAGCTGGCCATGGCGAATGCCGGTCCGAATACGAACGGGTCGCAGTTTTTCATCACGGTTGTGCCGACTAACTGGCTGACCGGAAAGCACACCATCTTCGGCGAAGTGGTCGAGGGGCAGGACATCGTTGACAAGATCACGCGCGTGCCGCGCGGGCGGAATGATCGGCCGAGCAAGGACGTAGTGTTGAAGAAGGTGACGATCGAGCGCGCCTGAAAAGTAGCCCGCGAACGCGTGGGAGCGGTTGTCAGGAGCAGTTAGCGATTGGCTAAGGTTTTAATGCCAGGAGCATGAATCAGCTGAGCGTCCGCCGTAACAAGGGTGAGATCGAAGACCTTTGCGGTGGCCGCGAGAAAGCGATCGGCAGGATCGCCGTGCGGCAGATCGAGAGAATCCAGAGCTTGTGCCACCTCAAAGGTGAGTGGCGCTTCCCTTAAGGGGGCTAAAGTCATGGCGCGCCGAATCCAGGTGGAGAAGCCCTCCGCAATTTCCACGCGGCGTTTTTGGCGCAGGAGAAGGACCTCCCAAATGCTTGCCGGAGAAAGCCAGAGCTCATTTTCTGGATTGGTAAGAGCTTTGGCTACACGCGATGAGAGCCGCTTGGAATCACTGACGCTCCAAATCCAGATGTGAGTGTCAAGAAGTAGCTTCATTCCCGCCAGGCATCCCAGTCGTCCAAACTGCCAGTAGGACCGACAATGTCGCCGACAATTTCTATTGTTCCGGCCATGCTTCCCAGCCATGATTTTGGCATTTCTTTGGGTGCAGGCGGAATGACCTCTGCCACCGGTTCGCCGAATCGCGTAATACGAATGGGCTTGCCAGTTTTGCGAACTTCTTCGAGCATGCCGAGGCACTTGGCCTTAAACTCAGAGATGGCAATTTCCTTCATTCCATAATTTTACTATGGTCAACGACCATGGTCAAACTCCGATCACGCCGCACAATTCCTTCACCGCAGCGGCGCTCTTGTCTAGTCCGGCTTTTTCTTCTGGCGTCAGCTTGATTTCGATGATCTGCTCCAGCCCCTTTGCGCCTAGCTTGCACGGCACGCCTACGTAGAGGCCGTTGATGCCGTACTCACCTTGCAGATACGCGGCGCAGGGAAGAATTTTCTTTTTGTCTTTGAGGATGGCTTCGGCCATTTCCGTGGCAGCGGCTGAGGGCGCGTAGTAGGCCGATCCGGTCTTCAGATACTTCACGATTTCGGCGCCGCCGTCGCGCGTGCGCCGGACTAGGGCTTCGAGCTTCGTCTTTTCTATTAATTCTGTGATTGGAATGCCCGCAACGGTCGAGTAGCGCGGGAGCGGGACCATGGTGTCGCCGTGCCCACCGAGCACGAAGGCCGTCACGTTCTCCACGCTGACTTTGAGTTCTTCGGCGATGAAGGCCCGGAAGCGGGCGGAGTCGAGGACGCCGGCCATGCCGATGACGCGCTCGCGGGGGAATCCGCTGAGCTTATAGGCGGCCTGCGCCATGGCGTCGAGCGGATTCGAGACGATAATCAGGATGCAGTTCGGCGAATACTTCACCACTTCGCCGACCACGGCCTTCATAATTCCGTGATTGGTGTTAAGCAGGTCGTCGCGGCTCATGCCTGGCTTGCGCGGGATGCCGGCGGTGATGACGACGATGTCGGAATTCGCGGTGTCGGCGTAGCTGTTGGTGCCGCTAACGTGCGAGTCGCGTTTCTCGATGGGCATGGCTTCGAGCAGATCGAGCCCTTTGCCCTGCGGGACACCTTCGATGATGTCGATGAGAACGACGTCGGCGAGTTCTTTGGAAGCAATCCAGTGAGCGGCGGTGGCGCCTACGTTGCCGGAGCCTACGATGGTTACTTTCTTGCGCATGTATGAGTCCTTTCAAAAATTGAGCGATTTCGTGATCGGGCGATTTTGCGATTGAAAATCAAAATCCACTCAGCCGGGGAAATCGCACAATGGCGCGATCGCCCAACCGCAAAATTTCCTACACCAGCACTCCCGCGCCCATGTTCTCGATCATGTATCCGGCGAACTCGCTGGTTTTGACTTTTCTTGCGCCCTCCATGAGGCGCTCGAAGTCGTACGTGACTTTTTTCTGCTCGATGGTGCGTTCCATGCTCTGCTCGATCAGGTCGGCAGCTTCGTTCCAGCCGATGTGGCGGAACATCATGACGCCTGACAAGATCACCGAGCCGGGATTGATTACGTCTTTGTCCGCATACTTCGGCGCCGTGCCGTGCGTGGCTTCGAAGATCGCGTAGCCGTCGCCGATATTGGCGCCGGGGGCGATCCCGAGTCCGCCCACCTGCGCCGCTGCAGCGTCAGAGATGTAGTCGCCGTTCAGATTGGGGGTCGCGAGCACGGAGTATTCTTCCGGGCGCGTCACGATCTGCTGGAAGATCGAGTCGGCGATGCGGTCGTTGATCATGATTTTCTTTTTCCACGCACCGTTGCCGTGCGTGGCGTAGATCGCGTCGAGCACTTCTCTCACTTCTTTCTCGACGCTCTGACGAAATGCCGGCGGTGCGAATTCCATTCCCGGTTCGACGAGGTCGGCATTTTCGGCTACCGATAAGTTTGCGTTGGAATCCTTGTTGCCTAGAATCCAACTCTCACGCTCGGTGACGACTTTGTCGCGGAATTCTTCGACGGCGATTTCGTATCCCCACTTGCGGAATGCGCCTTCCGTGAATTTCTGGATATTGCCCTTGTGCACGATGGTGACGGACTTCAGGCTGTTTGTAATCGCGTGCTGAATCGCCATGTGCACAAGGCGTTTGGTTCCGGTGATGGAGATCGGCTTGATGCCAACGCCGGAGTCGAGGCGAATCTGCTTCTTGCCGCCCTTCAGCATGTCCTTGTTGAGAAACTCGATCAAGCGGGCGCACTCGGCGGTTCCCTGCTCCCATTCCACTCCGGCGTAGACGTCTTCGGTGTTCTCGCGGAAGATGACGACGTCCATACGCTCGGGATGCTTCACCGGCGACGGCACACCTTTGTAGTACTTGACCGGGCGCACGCAGGCGTAGAGGTCGAGAATCTGCCGCAATGCCACGTTTAGCGAGCGAATTCCACCTCCCACCGGTGTGGTCAACGGTCCCTTGATGGCGACGCGAAATTCGCGTACGGCTTCGACGGTATCGTCTGGCAGCCAGTTGTCGAACTTGGCTTTCGCTTTCTCTCCCGCGAAGACCTCGTACCACGCCACGCGCCGCTTGCCCTTGTAGGCTTTTTCGACTGCCGCATTAAACACGCGCAGCGATGCCTTCCAGATGTCGCGGCCGGTTCCGTCGCCCTCGATGAAGGGAATAATCGGGTTATCTGGGATATCGTATTTCCCGTTGGCGTAGCCGATCTTTTTGCCTTCTGAAGGCACGGCTACACCGTTATAAGCACCAGGCATTGCGAATCCTCCCACGTATGAGAACAACTGGCGTTGTTTGGAAAACTCACAATTATAAAGAATCGGCGGACTCCTGCTGGAGGATTATTCCGCCCGAGGTATGCCATAATGCCGTTCTGGTCGTTCCGCTCCAGGAGTCTCGCTATGCCACGCACCTTGCGATTGATTCTTTTGGTTTCGGTTTTGTCTCTGCTTGCGTTGCCTGCGTCGGCTTCCGACAAGGGTCCAGACCGCGTGCAGTTCGGCAGCGACATTGTGATTGGGCCGGGAGAAGAGGTCGGTGAAGTGTCTTGCTTCGTGTGCAGCATCCGGATTCGCGGGCACGTGAATGGCGACGTGGCAGCGTTTCTGGGGAGCGTGACGGTTGAGGATCAAGGGGAGATCGGCGGCGACCTGGCGGTTTTTGCCGGCAGTCTGCGTCTCGAAAATGCCGCGAAAGTGGGCGGTGACACAGCCATCTTCGGCGGGCGGTTGCGCCGCGATCCCGGAGCCAGCATCGGCGGGAGTGTGGCGACGTTCAGCGGGCCTTTCTGGATGCTGCTGATTTTTGTTCTTCCCATCGCCGCCTTCGGCCTGTTTGTGTTTTTCGTAATCTGGCTGATCCGGCGGCTGACTCGACCCGCACTGCCGATTGCAGCTCATCCCTGATTACCACCGGCGCGTGCCAAAGCTTTTTCTGACGCCGACTGTCATATACCGTCCCCAGGGACCGTTGGTGCCCAGATCGCCTGCGCCCACATTCCCGCTGCGCGCACCCAGCCGGTCGAACAGAAAATGCTGGGTCACGCGAAACTCGAAGCCCTTGCCCACGTAGATTCCTGCTCCCCAGGAATGCTCGATGCCAATCGCGTCCGGGGACCAGGTGTAGAGGGTTTTCGGAATGTTCTTGCCGAAAAGAAACGCGGGGGCTCCGTACACCATAAAACGGCGCAATGGTCCCCTGCCGAACGGGCGAATTTCTAATAAGCCGGAGAGCATGTAGCGCGCAAACATAGTGCAGGGATCGTTGATTCCGCCGAGCTGGCTGGAATTTCCGGCGCAGAGATTGGGATCGATTTCATTGTGCGGCGGCGCGAGGTCAAGCTGCGCCCATCCCCAGAACATGTCGCGCGGGAAGAACATGCGGTCGCCGACGCCGGCATCGTGCCAGCTTCCCTGCGCACTTCGTGCCGTAAGCGTTTCCGAAGTTTGTGCGGCTGCTATAGCCGAAATCAACATCAGGACTGCCAGTACGCACGACCACCTTCTCATTGGGCCTCCAGGGCTTGCTACGAACTTATTTACGAAATCCGGAAAGATCGAAGCCGCAGCTTTCGATCGGGCGCAAAGTCACTCCGGTTGAGCAGAGCGGAACATTGTAACTGCAAGGAGCGGCCCCGGGGCGAAGATGTATTTCTGCAGCGAAGCCAAGTGGGATGCGGCTTCTTGTTCAGCCGTGGATTGGGAGGGATGCCAGAGCTTCCAGAATCCATATCTCAGAAGTGAATTATTCCATTCATAGTACGTTTACGCTATCAACTCCTTTAAAACAGGGACTTTAGTTTTGGTGCGACGATTGCTTTGACAATGACAAAGTTTTACTAGGACCCCTTATGCCCCAAGAGATTTCTGTGTCGTATCAGGCCATCAAGAGCAAGGTGTACCGACTCATTGATGCCCTCGTGGTGGGAGAAAAGAATGAAGCGGATGTGCAGGAGTCCATTCGCCGCTGGTGGGCTCTGATTCATCCTGCTGACCGCCCGGTCGCCCAGAAATATCTTCTGATGGTGCTCGGGCGCTCCGCTTCGGCGCTCGATTCCATGGAAGACGCCCTGCTTTCTGTTGGACCCAACGAGCCAGCGCACCAGCCGATGGTGCATCCGCAGGTGGCCACCAAGCGCATGCGCCTGGTGGAGCGCCTGATGAAGGAAACCGGCGTTCGCGGAACGGTTTGACCCCCCTGCAAATTGAACTGGTGAGCTGCTTTTTTCGCCCCGTGGTTTTGGTCTGTCTTAGCCTGTGAGCAAATCGGTTTTGGTGGCTACTGTTTCCGTCAAACAGCTTCATGACCTGGCAGATGTCGTGTATCTGTATCTGTGTCCGCTGTAAAATGTCCGCTGTAAAAATTCACAACGGAGTTTTCTCATGGCCTCGTCTTTTGGCAAACTGGGTAAGCTGAACTATCTCCTTTTCGGAGTTCTCCTCGTTATGGCCACTTCGCTGCAAGCAGCCTCAGGCATCTACGGATTCACCCTCAACTCCATCGACGGCAAACCCGCGCCGCTCGCCGACTACAAGGGCAAAGTGGTGCTCATCGTAAACGTCGCCAGCCAGTGCGGCTACACTCCCCAGTACAGCGCTCTGGAGTCGATCTACGAGAAGTACAAGGATCAGGGATTTGTCATCGTGGGCTTCCCCGCCAACAACTTTGGCGCTCAGGAACCGGGCACGAATGAAGAGATCAAAACCTTCTGCTCGCGCAAGTACAACGTGACCTTCCCGATGTACTCGAAAATTTCCGTCAAGGGAGACGACCAGGCGCCGCTCTACGCCTATCTGACGAAGGACACTGGCGCTGGCATCTCGGGCGACATCAAGTGGAACTTCACCAAGTTCCTGGTGGATCGCAACGGCAACGTCGTGCAGCGCTTCGAGCCGGCCGTCACGCCCGATTCGAAAGAGATGACGGGAGCGATCGAGAAGCTTGTAAAGTAGCAGCTTTAAAACGATCGCGCAGAGTATCGAGAAAGGCGAGGCTGCCCCCACCCTTCGCGCTATTCCAAGGGTGGGACTCTATCCGCCAGCCAAATTGCGAGCCCTGATCTCCGACCTTAGCCGCTCATTCACCAACACCAGTCCGGCTTCGTCTCGTGCGTAGTGTCGAAGGCTGCTCCAGGCCCACTCCTGCGGTTCGGCGACCAAGGCTCGCTTCATAGGATTGCGGTGAATGTACCGCAGCTTCTCGACTTTCTTAGCCGCGGTGAATGCAAGGAAATCATAGAGGCGAGCCGGGAAGGGTCGGGCAGCCTCAGTGAGAGAGGATCGAACGTTGGTCTGCCGGCGAGCAGGGCCGAGTATTGGGCAGCTCAGGTTATGATTGCCTTCCATGAAAGAAAAGCTGGGTGCGCCTCGTCGTCGTTTTCACATGCATGAAACTGCCCGGATGCATGCGCTGGAAGGTCTGCCCTTAGCGACGTTCTGGCAACGCGTGTTGGGGTACGCCGCCGACCTCGTCCTGGCATTGCTGGTGTGGGCTCCTCTGGAGTTTTCCTTGAGGCGCTACCTGCTGCACGAGACCAACGTTTTTCTTAAGTGGGATTTTCACGAGCCGGGCAACATTGTCGTTATGGTTCTATATTGGGCGGTTTTCAACTTCCTTGGCAACGGCCAGACCCCGGGTAAGTGGGCGGCACGCACGAGGGCAGTTTCGTTGACCAGCGAGCGACTGGGAGGCTGGCAGTCGATCGAGCGCGCCCTGGGATACGGCGCCGCTTTTCTGGAGGGCGGTCTGGGATTCATCCAGTTCTTCTGGGACCGCAACCGCATGTGCGCGCAAGACCGCCTCGCCGAGACCATTGTCGTCGACGTCAGAAAGCGCTCGCAAGGTTCGGATATGAGGGCCGCTTGAGTCGGTGAGTGTAGTGCGAATTATCAACGCCGCTGCGGTTGAGGCGCGATGATTCTGACTGGCTTCATTTGACCCCGACATTGGCGGAAGGAACCGATGACGGACCAATCTCAACGCTATGCCGCCAAGATCTTCGCAATCACCTACCCTTTAAGCCTTGCGGTCATCACGGTGGCGTTTTCGCGCTTCTATGCTCCCTATCTGGTTTGGGAAAAGGGAGAAGAAACTGCCCGCCACTTCATGGGCCACGAACACGCGATTCGCCTCTACCTGGCCGCCGCGTTCTTCTATGGCGTCGGAACGATCGTGCTGCTAACAGCGCTGTATGTGATCTTGCGACCGGTCAGCCGCGGGATAGCTCTGTTGGCGGCCTTCTCGAAGCTGATTTACGTGTTGTTTTGGTTCGTTTTTTTGCTGGATCTCTTCGGCGCCTTGCGCTTGCTGGGAGCTGGAGGCTCATTGCGGACGTTCGGGCCAGACGGCTTGATAGCTTTGGCCGGAATGCAACTCGATTCGAGCCGGGATGCCTATTACTGCGGGCTAGTCTTTAACGGTCTAGGATTGGCTTTGTTCGCGTGGGTGTTCTTCCAATCGCGCTACATACCCCGAACTCTGGCTGTATGGGGCATTCTAGGTTGTCTTTACGAGAGCTTCTGCGGTTTCGCGTATCTCATCTATCCGGGCTTCGGGGGGATTCTGTCGGCGAACTGGTACGAGTTGCCGCCGATGACCTTCGAGTTGCTGCTCTGTGTATGGTTGCTACGCGGACTCAGATCGCCGCAGACGGTGCCGGCCGCTCCACAGCGCTGAAGTCGCACTTTAAACGTCGTAATACAGCGCGAACTCGTACGGGTGCGGGCGCTGACGGATCGCATCCACTTCTTTCGAGCGCTTGTAGTCCACATACGTGCGTAATAACTCTTCGGTAAACACGTCTCCCTTCAGCAAAAATACGTGGTCACGCTGGAGTGCATCGAGCGCCTCTTCGAGTGATCCCGGCATCGACGGAATGCTCGACACCTCTTCGGCTTCGAGTTCATAGATATCTTTGTCGAGCGGGGGTCCGGGGTCCATCTTGTTCTCGATGCCGTCGAGCCCGGCCATAAGCATGGCCGCAAATCCCATGTAGGGATTGCAGCTCGGGTCAGGCGGGCGAAATTCCACGCGCTTGCCCTTAGGCGACGCCGAATAGATTGGAATACGGCAGGCCGCGGAACGATTACGCCGCGAGTAGGTAAGATTCACGGGCGCCTCGAAGCCCGGCACCAGGCGCTTGTACGAATTCGTCGTGGGCGCAATGATCGCCGACAAAGCCGGTCCGTGCTTGATCAATCCTCCGACGTACCAGAGTGCCAGTTGCGACATACCGGCGTAGCCGTCGCCGGCGAAGAGCGGTTCGTTGTTCTTCCATAACGACTGGTGCGTGTGCATGCCATTGCCGTTGTCGCCGAAGATGGGCTTGGGCATGAACGTCACAGTTTTGCCATAGTGGTTGGCGACATTTTTGACGATGTATTTGTACAGCAGCATGCGGTCGGCGGAGCGCACCAGCGAATCGAACTTGAGATCAATCTCCGTTTGCCCGCCGGTCGCGACCTCGTGATGATGACATTCCACATTCATGCCGCACGACTGCATGGTCAGCACCATTTCAGAGCGCAGATCCTGGTAATGGTCGGTCGGGGGAACGGGGAAATATCCTTCACGATAGCGTGGCCGGTAGCCGAGATTGTTCTCTTCCCTGCCCGAGTTCCATCGCCCTTCCTCGGCATCGATGTAGTAAAAGCCATACTGCTCGCGCTGATCGAAGCGCACGTTGTCGAAAATAAAAAACTCGGCCTCGGCTCCAAAGTAGGCCGTGTCGGCGATGCCAGTGGACGCTAGATACAGCTCGGCCTTTCGTGCGATGTAACGCGGATCGCGGTCATAACACTGCTTGGTCACTGGATCGACCACATCGCAGATCAGCACCAGCGTAGGCGCCTCGGTAAACGGATCGAGCATGTGGGTAGCCGCGTCCGGCATGAGCAGCATGTCGCTCTCGTGAATCGCCGCCCATCCGCGAATGGAAGAGCCGTCGATGCCGAAACCTTCAGCGAACGAAGCTTCGGTCAACTGCTCGATGGGATACGACACGTGATGCCAGAGGCCCGGCAAATCGGTGAAGCGCAGGTCGAGAATTTTGGCGTCGTGCTTGCGCGCGAAGTCGAGGACGGTCTGGGCATCGGGCATGGCGTTCCTCAGGGGGGCTTATCTCGAACGGGACGATCTGCGTCTTCGGAAGGATCCCATCCGCGGCAAGGAGGGGTCACCCGGCTGCTACAATCGGTCGCGTTGTGCGAACTGAGGAGTCTACGACCAATCCGGAAGCACTGGCAATTCGATTGTTTTTATAGCGACAATAAAGCGGAACTTATACTGTTAGCTGTTAGCAGTCAGCACTCAGCCTTCAGCAGTCAGCTCACTTAAGTCCGTCATGAGGTGGAAGCAGTGCCTTGCTGGTTGAATGCTGAGTGCTGAATGCTGAGTGCGTTATGGACTTCGACCAGCTCGAAACTTTTCTCGAAGTGGCGCGGCACGCTTCGTTTTCGCGTGCGGCGGAGAAGCGTTTCCGCACGCAGCCGGCGATTTCGTCGCAAATTCGCGGCATGGAGGAAGAAGTCGGAGCCAAGCTGTTCGATCGCTCAGGCGGAAAAGTATCGCTGACCGCAGCTGGCAAGGCATTTCTGAAATATGTGGAAGAGACGCTCGACTCGCGCAAAGCCATGATGGTCGCCATCGCTGAGATGGAGCGCGTCCCCCGCGGCGAAATTATCGTCGGCGCCAACGAAGGCACGTGCCTGCACATCCTGCCGTATGTCTTCGCTGACTTTAAAACGCAGTATCCCGACGTATCGGTCAACATCAAGCGCGCCGACTATGCCAAGATTCTCGAGTCGGTGATCGATAACTCGGTCGATTTCGGCGTGGTCTCCCTGCCGGTCACCGATGGCCGCCTCACGGTCGTTCTCATCCATCGCGATGAACTGATCGTCATCGCCCCGCCGCATCATCCGCTGGGGAAGATGCGCTCGGCGACAATGGCCGACGTGGCCAAGTTCCCGCTGATCATGCCCAAGGCAGGCCACACCCGCGACGCCATCGAGCAGCTGTTCCACGAGCGCCGTCTGAAGCCCAATGTCAGCATGGAACTCGACTCCAGCGAATTGCTGAAGCGCTTCGTAGCCGCCGAGGTTGGCGTCGGATTCATCGCCCGCTCCAACGTCGAAGAAGACGTGAGGGCCAAAGTCCTGTCTGCCATTCCCATCGCGGACGCCCAGGTGCGCCGCGATCTGGCGCTGGTTTTCCGAAAAGACAAGGCCCTCAGCCGCGCCGCTTTGGCCTTCATCGACATTGCGGTAAAGCACAAGTCCGATGATATTTCCGTGCCTACGTCGCGGTAATCGCCCGCCAATGCTCTAGAATCGAATCCGTGGGTGCGTGCACGACAACGGCTCCGCGACAACCGCGTCTGCTCTCGATGGCGTTGATTGCGCTGGTGATGGGAGCGTGCGCACTCGCCGCCAGGTCCCAGTCCAGCGCGCCGAAAATTCCCGCTGCCGACAATAAGCTCATTTCCATCAAAGTCACGGGCAGCAAACGCTTTACTGAGGCCGATATCGCGGCCGCCAGCGGCCTCACGCTCGAGACTCCCGTCTCCGACGACGACTTTAAGAAAGCCGCCCACAACCTGGCCGAAACCGGAGCCTTCACCGACATCGAGTATTCCTATTCCTTTTCCCCGGCCGGAACCAAGCTTGAATTCCATGTCAGCGACATCGACAAGTTCGTCCCGGCGCGCTTTGAAGATTTCGTCTGGTTCACCCCTGACGAAATCAGGAGCCACATCCGCGAGCACGTTCCCCTGTATGAAGGCGAGTTGCCGGTTTTCGGGCGCATGGCGGACGAGATTTCCGACGTTTTGCAGGCCATGCTGGTGGAGAACTCCATCTCCGGGCATGTGGACTACATCCGAACCGGAAAGCCGGATGGGCCAGTCGAGGCGATCGAGTTCAAGGTTTCCGATGTCCTTATCCGGGTGCGCAACATCGAATTTACCGGCGCGAGCGAAGCCGAATTGCCGGCGCTGGAGGCCGCAGCCAAGCGCCTGCCTGACCGCCAGTACTCGCGCACGCGGCTCGATCTGCTGGTGCAACGCCAGCTCTTGCCCGTCTACTGGGCGCGTGGATATCTGAAAGCCCACTTCGGCGAGCCTCAGCCAAAAATGGTGAAGGAAGCCGGCGAGGAGAGCGCCGAGGCTCCGCTGAACCAGAGCGTCGTTGACGTTATCTTTGCCGTCACTCCAGGGCAGCAGTACAGGCTAAAAAGCCTGGAGTGGTCCGGCAACAAGGAGTTCCCCACCGCGCAACTCCAGAAAATGGTTCACGTCGAACCGGGACAACCCGCAAACACTGTGCGCTTGAGCGATGACCTGAAGTCGGTGCAGACGCTGTATGGTTCGCGAGGCTTCCTGAAAGCGGCGCTCAAGACCGACGCCCAATTCGACGACTCCGCCGGTACGGTTTCCGTCCGGATCGACGTCAGCGAAGATTACGTCTACCACATGGGCGAGCTGTCCTTCCGTGGCATCGATAACAGCCTCACCGCCAAGCTCCGCAACATCTGGAAGCTTCGCACCGGCGAGGTCTACGACTCGACTTACCTCAGCGACTACCTGCCCGAGGCCCACAAGCTCTTGCCCGCCAGTCTGGACTGGGACGTGACTTCCCACGTCACTCCCAACATCCGCGAAAAAACCGTCGATGTAGACCTGATCTACTCGGTAAAGGCGCCTAAATAGGTTTCAACTCATGACTGGCAGTCAGCCGCAGGCGGAACTTTTCCCAATTGTGGAACCTGTCCGGATTTTGGAACAAGGCAAAAATTTTCCTTTCGGTTTTTCATGAGAAGAAGTACTCTATGCGCCTAGCAGCAACAGCGACTTTGCCCGGGCCCTCCCCCGAACTACGATCCGGGCACAAGGGCGGGGATGCGCACCAGCGTGTCCCCGCGGTTTCATTTAGACTGTAACTTCATGGCGTATTCCGCATCCTTTCAGACGGACCCCCTGCTGGCGTTTGAGTTCTCAAAGGCAGTTTCACTTTGAAAAGGAGAAAAGTGCAGTGAAACCTCGTTTACAGAAATTCTCGTTCGTCCTCCTCAATGTATTCGTAAGCCTGGGGCTGATGGTCTGCTCCGCGTTCGCCGCCAAAGCCCAAACCTTCACCGGGACGGTCAGCGATGCCATGTGTGGCGCGAAACACGAAATGGCTGGCAGTGCCGCGCAGTGCACCCGCGAGTGCGTCGGCAAGGGATCGAAGTACGCCCTGGTTGTCGGTGACAAGGTCTACACGCTCGAAACCAGCGATAAAGCGGCGCTGGCCACGCTCGACAAGCAGGCTGGCGCCAAGGCCACTGTGACCGGAAGCGAAAAGGACAATGTAATCACGGTCACAAAAGTCACGGCGCAGTAAATCGACTGAAATTTTGGCGTGACAGAAATTCTCAGAGCGGGAAGGCGCATCGGCCTTCCCGTTCTTTTTGCTCCCTGCCTTTTTTTATTCGTGCCCGCAAATTCATACTTTGTTTACAAACGGTTGTGTTAGATTGTGCATTCTCAACCACAAATTATTCTTGCCGGAGGATGACGGAATTGGGCAAAGACATGGTTCCGAAAAGAATTTTCTTTACCAAGGGAGTTGGCAAGCACCGTGAGCGGCTCACTTCCTTTGAGTTGGCGCTGCGCGACGCTGGTATCGCTGCCCAGAACCTTGTACGTGTTTCTTCCATCTTCCCCCCAAACTGCAAGCTGCTGGCCCGCAAGGAAGGCGTGAAATACCTTCATCCCGGCGAGGTTGTCTTCGCCGTGGTCGCCGAAAATTCCACGCGCGAACCGCACCGGTTGCTCGCATCGTCGATTGGCGTGGCGATTCCCGCTGATCGCAATACCTACGGTTATCTCAGTGAACACCACTCTTTCGGCGAGACCGAAGATGCCGCCGGCGAATACGCCGAGGAACTCGCCGCCGAGATGCTGGCGACCACCCTCAACGTTGAGTTCGATCCCGACCGCTCCTGGGACGAAAAGAAGCAGATCTACCGCCTATCGAACAAAATCGTCCGCACGGCCAACGTGACGCAGTCCGCCGTGGGCGACAAGCGCGGGCTGTGGACGACGGTGATCGCCTCGGCCGTGCTGATCTTCGACTAAATAATTGCAAGATGTGGCGCGGGCGCCCTCGCCCGGGCGACGCCTGAACCCTTGTCAGAACCTCTCTGCTTTGAGACTATGGCGCCCATGCGCAATTGCCTGTTGTCCTGCTGCGTCTTGTTTCTCTCCGCGATCTCGTTCGCCGCGGATTCCCCCGCCCGCACCTGCGCCAGCCTGAAGCAATTCTCTCTTCCCAACGCCGAGATCACCATGGCCGCGCCGGTCGCGGCGGGCACTTTCGTGCCACCGAATCTCAAGCCGGACGAGCCCATTTCGCCGGTTTACAAATCCGCACCCGCATTCTGCCGCGTTATGGCGACGCTCCGACCCAGCAATGACTCCGACGTCAAGGTCGAGGTCTGGATGCCCGCATCCGGTTGGAACGGCAAATTCCGCGGCGCCGGCAATGGCGGCTTTGCAGGATACATCGCCTACTGGACCCTGGCTGCCGCGGTCAGGCAAGGCTACGCCGCCGCCAGCACAGACACCGGGCACTCCACAACTGACGCCACATGGGCTCTCGGCCATCCTGAGAAGATCGTGGACTACGGATATCGCGCCGTCCATCAAATGACAGTCGATGCCAAAGCGATCGTGAAGGCTTTTTATGGCGCCGAGAGCAGACAGGCGTATTTCGCCAGTTGCTCCAATGGCGGCCGCCAGGGCCTGATGGAAGCCCAGCGCTTTCCTGCCGACTACGAGGGCATCATTGCCGGAGCCCCCGCCAATAACTGGACTCCCATGCTCGCTGCTGGACTGAAATATCAGCAGGTGCTCGATGGCGGCGGCTACATCCAGCCCGAGAAGGTCCCAGCCATCGCGAAGGCGGTCAACGCAGCCTGCGACGCGCAGGATGGCGTGAAAGACGGGGTTCTGAACGATCCCCGCCAGTGCCACTTCGATCCGTCAGTCCTGCTCTGCAAAGAAAAGGATTCTGACGAGTGCCTGACCGGGCCGCAAGCCGAGTCCCTGAAGAAAGTTTATGCAGGACTTCGCGATTCATCCGGCAAGCTGCTCTTCCCCGGGCTGCTTCCCGGCGCAGAAGACGGCCCCGGCGGCTGGCAAGTCTGGGCCACCGGCGAAAAGGAAGGCAAAAGCCTGGGCGCGTTTTTCGTCATCGGATATTTCAGCAACATGGTCTATGGCAAGAAAGACTGGGATTTTCTTGGCGTGAACGTCAACAGCGCATTCAAGATGGCGCAGGAAAAGACCGGCGACTCCCTGAACTCCAATAGTCCCGATCTGAAGGCTTTCTTCGCCCGCGGAGGCAAGCTGATCGTCTACCACGGCTGGGACGATCCCGCGATCTCGGCTCTGAATACGATTCACTACTACAATCGCGTCGAGTCGGCGGTAGGCAGGCAGACCACGGAGCGATCGATGCGCGTCTACATGGTGCCGGGCATGCAACACTGCGAAGGAGGTCCCGGCGCGACCGCGTTCGGGCAGGCCGATACCGCCCCACGCGGCGACGCTGATCACGACATCTTCACCGCGCTCGTGCAGTGGGTGGAAAAAGGTAAGGCGCCGGAGACGATCGTCGCCTTCAAGCCCTCGGGGAAGTCTGCCGACGGCGGCGAACCCGCCAACGGATCGATGACGCGGCCCCTGTGCCCGTATCCGCAGTCAGCAAGGTACAAGGGATCAGGCGATCCCAACAACGCGGCGTCATTTTCCTGCGCGAAGAACTAAATGTAGGTTCTGCACCCAGCGTATACTGGTGCGCCAAGGCGCGACCATCCATTTCACGTTCCCTCTAAACGATGCGACGAATTCCATCTCTCGACGGCCTGCGCGCCATTTCGATTACGCTGGTGATTCTTGGCCACCTCGCCCACTGGAAGCACGTCCCTGCAGCGGTGCTCGGGGATTACGGCCTGCTCGGCGTGCAGGTCTTCTTCGTTCTCTCCGGCTACCTGATTACGAACCTTCTGCTGCGTGAGTACGATCGCACGGCGGCGATCGATCTGCGAGAGTTCTACATCCGCCGCGCCTACCGTATCTTGCCCGCTGCATTTCTCTTTCTGGCGGTCGCCAGCGTCATCTACTGGCGCGAGATCACCTGGTACCACGTTGCGGCCGCCGCTTTTTATGTCGCCAACCTGGACCCGTCGCGCCCCTGGATGTTCATCCATCTCTGGTCGCTGAGTGTGGAGGAGCAGTTTTACCTGATCTGGCCTCTCGCCGTGAAAAAATGGCATCGGCACAAAACTGCAATTCTGCTGTGTGCGTTCTGGTTGGCACCAGTCATTCGCACCGCCGTTTATGCCTTCAAGCTGCATTACGGGATCCCCGCCAGCCTTCCAGCGCAAGCCGATCAATTGGCGATAGGATGCCTGCTGGCAATCTACGCATCCCGCGTTCCAAAGATCCGGAGACCGCTCGCTCTGCTGATGCTGCTGGTCGTGGTCTTCTTCCCTTGGTTCCCGGCTACCAGTGCGGCTCGCACGCTGTTCATGTTGTTCGTGCTGCGTCCCATCCTGTTCGCTTCCATCGCCGGACTGGTCTTGCACGTCATCCAGCATCCCTATCGCGCTTTGAACTGGGCACCTATCGCATGGCTGGGAAAGATCAGTTATGGCTTGTATCTCTGGCAGCAACTCTTCTGCGGCAACCCTGCCTTGGAGGGCCGATACGCCCTCATCCTGCCAATCCTGGCGTGCGCATGCATCTCCTACTACCTGCTGGAGCAACCCCTGCTGCGGCTTAGGGAGAGGCGCTCCCGGAATCAGTCGGGCTACCTGCCTAAAGCCGCCCCTGCCCCAAACATGCTCCCTGCACCCGCCGAAACCGCGACTCCGGCTCGCGGCTCCGTTGCTTAGAGACGAGTAATGCATTGATATAGCAAGGCTTAGGCCCAGTTTGGGAACTCCAGGATACAGGCCGGGAAGTTTGACCTTTAGTAATCGTTCTCATGTGGCCAATGTAATCTTCCGTTAACAGCGATCAGGTATGATGGAAGTAGGTCGAAAGGCCGAAGGACTCAGCCCGTGGATATCGAAACTCGAAGGAAAAAGCAGCGAGCGCTGGTGGCTCAGGCCGTCGAGCGAAAGGTGCGTTCGCGCGCCCAGCAGCTCTACGAATCGCGCGGGCAGGGCGACGGGCAGGAGCTACAGGATTGGTTTCAGGCTGAGTCGGAAGTGCTTGGCGATACGATCCTTGCGCCACTCTACAAGCGCCTACGGAATCAGCAGGAGGTCGTCAACTCCGAATTTGCGGCGGAAATCGAGTCCGACGAGCAGACCTGCGAGGCCGCCTCCTAGCCTGCGGCTGAGGTCTACTTCCTGGCGCCAGCTTTCACGCCCTTCTTTGCATTCCGGCTCTTCTTTGCGTCCAGCCGCTCCAGCACGGCGGCCACGATAATCGGCAACCCAACGGTCGCATCGACGAATACTTCGCCGAACCGCCCACCTTCTGAGGGAGGAACGAACTTGCCCCAGGAAATCGCCTCGCTGTAGGGACTACCCGACAATCCGCCCCAATAGACGGGCTCGGGACAGATGCGCAGACCGTAGTGATAGCGCTTGAGCGGCACATGTTCTCCCAGCCGCCGGTGGCGCAACTCGATGAACGGCCCAAACTGCTGCGACCAATTGCGAGGAACGCCGCCACCGATGGTGAAGATTCCCAGCTTTTTCTGCCGTAGCAACGTCGCCGCAAAGTGCTCCAGGTCTTCAAACGGATCAAAGCGAATCTTGTGCCGCCCGGTTGATTCGCGTAAGCGGTTGTTTAACGCCGTGTCGAGGCCGAGCTCCGAGTCGCTGAATGCCGGGACAAATACCGGCACGCCTTTCTCGTACGCGGACTTGAGAATTCCTCGCTGCCCCTGCGCATGCTTCGCCAGATGCGCGCCGATGGCATGGTTCAGCTTGTACGAGCACATGACCTCGTTGTGGTCCCACGCCTCCAACACGGCCGACATGATTTCTTCCACGTCGTCGAGGTTCTGCTCCGGTTCCAGCGTGTCATAGACGCGGTTGTAGCCCTGCTCATAGAGTTCTTCGTCGGAAACCTCCGGGTTTGCCCGGAAATGCGCGCGCCCGCTGGCTTCGACCAAACCGTGGGCCATCAGCGCTCCGGTGGAAACGATGGCGTTCACGATGCCGCGGTCGATCAGCTCGGTAATGACCAATCCCTGCTTGGCGACGGTCATGGCGCCGGCGAGGGTCATCACGACGAACGCATCTTCGTCAAGCGCCATCGCCTCCAGCACGTCGGCGGCTTCGCCGAGCTGGCGCCCGGTGAATGCGGTTCTGGCCATCGCCCGCACCAGGCTGTCGATCGAATTGACTTTGTTCAGGTCGAGCGGCTCCAGCGGGATGAGCCGGTCTTCAATCGGATTGTGCAGCTTGCGGTCGACTCCCTCACCTGTCCCGCTGTTATTCCCCGAGTTTGAAGGGTGCTTTGAACTTCCATGATTGCCGTGTTTCACCACCAGCCTCCAAGCAAAGCGTGCAATTTTTCCCGACTCACTACTTTACAGGAATGGCGAGCGCGGATGCCATGCGGTGCGTTGGTCAACGCTGGCGAAGAGCGACAACCACGAAGGACACGAAGGTGCACGAAGGCGGGCCTGATTTTACTTCGTGCACCTTCGTGTCCTTTGTGGTTCACGCACTCCTGGATTTACACTCCCCACTATGCCGGGCAAGCGAGCTTTCGAGGCGCAAATGGACGCGCTCGATGCGCTGCGCCAACAGCCGGAGAACGCCCGCGTTGAGCCGCTGCGGAAAACGCTGCGCGGCAAGAACAATTTCCTCGTCGCCAAGGCTGCCAACCTTACTCGTGAATTCAACGTGCAGACGCTGCTTCCCGAACTGCTCGCGGCCTTCGATCATTTCTTCGAGAACGCCGAGAAATCCGATCCGCAATGCTGGGCGAAAAACGCCATCAGCCGCGCGCTCGCGACGTTCGAGCATCAGGACGCCGAAGTTTTTCTCCGCGGCATGCGCCACATTCAGCTGGAGCCTACTTACGGCGGACGGTCGGACTCAGCAGGCACACTGCGCTCCACCTGCGCGCTGGCACTGGTGCAGTGCCGCACCCTGCACGAACCGGAGTTGCTCGCCCACCTGGTCGATTTGGTTGCAGACAAAGAAAAAGCCGTGCGAGCAGACGTGATGCGCGCCATCGAGCAGGTTGGGTCGCCGTCTGCTTCCCTTCTGCTGCGCGAGCGCGCCGTCCTCGCCTCCGATGAAGCTGAGGTCCTCGGTGCGTGCTACGCGGGCATTCTCGGCATTGAAGGCGAGAAGGCGATTCCCTGGGTGCGGCAGTTTCTCGCTCCCGCCGACGATGCCGCCGCCGAGGCCGCTTTGGCGATCGCCGCAACCCATACCAGCGCCGGCTTCGAAGTTCTTCGCGACACGCTGAAGCGCGCCCGTGATCCAATATTTCGCTCGGTCGTTCTTTCTGCGATTGCACTGACTCGACAGGAGGTAGCGTTCGAGTTTCTGCTGCAAGAAGTCCGCACCGAGTCGCTCGATGCCGAAGGCGCGATCGAGGCGCTCCTTCGCTCTCTACCATCGCAGGAAACAATCAAGAAACTGGAAGAGTCAGTCGCAGGAAATGCACGGCTAGCCCGAGTTGTGGCCACGAATCGTAAACTCTCAGAACGATAAGAAGATTTCCTCTGCGCTCCTCTGTGTCCTCTGTGGTTCAAGCTTTTGTTTTTCACCACAGAGGACACAGAGAGGCACAGAGGAAAACAAGCCGGTTTCAGATGCTATATTGATTCCCGGAGGTCGAGACGTTGCCGCCTGAGAAATTCCGCGTGGCGCTGGTGCAGATGTCGTGCGGCCCGGAGCCGGAAGAAAATCTAGCCAAGGCCCTCAGCCGCGTGGCCGAGGCCGCCGGACGCGGAGCGCAGGTTGTCTGCCTGCCCGAGCTTTTTCAGACACAATACTTCTGCCAGCGCGAGGATCACGCGCTCTTCGATCTCGCCGAACCCATTCCCGGAGCCAGTTCCGAAAAACTCGCCGCCGGGGCAAAGAGCAATGGCGTCGTCCTCATCGCGTCGCTGTTCGAGAAGCGCGCCCGCGGCGTCTATCACAACACCGCGGCCATCTTCGATAACGACGGCACCCTGCGCGGCCTCTACCGCAAGATGCACATCCCGGACGATCCGCTCTACTACGAAAAGTTTTATTTCACTCCGGGCGATCTCGGATTCAAAGCGCTCGACACCGCCGCCGGACGGCTCGGCACGCTCGTCTGCTGGGATCAGTGGTATCCCGAGGGTGCGAGGCTCACGGCGTTGCAGGGTGCGAATATACTTTTTTATCCCACGGCCATCGGCTGGCATCCAGCGGAGAAGGCCGAGTTCGGCGTGGCGCAGCACGATGCCTGGCGTACGATCCAGCGCGCGCACGCGATTGCCAACGGAGTTTATGTTGCCGTCGTGAATCGCGTCGGTTTCGAAACCGGCAACGTGCGCGGCAAATCGGCTCCCGGTCAGGGACTCGAGTTCTGGGG
This sequence comes from Candidatus Solibacter sp., assembly GCA_035501655.1. Lineage (GTDB taxonomy): Bacteria > Acidobacteriota > Terriglobia > Terriglobales > Acidobacteriaceae > Sulfotelmatobacter. The sequence continues at coordinate 154,206 of DATJVU010000039.1, read as the reverse complement.
CAAGTCGTTTTTCTGCGATCCCTTCGGGCGCGTGCTGGCCGAGGGCTCGCACGACAAAGAAGAAATTCTCGTCGGCGACGTGGACTTGAAGGCGCTCGAAGAAATCCGCCGCAACTGGCCGTTTCTGCGCGACCGCCGCATCGATAGCTATGCCCCGATCACGAATCGCCTGATCGACTGAACGAAACTCAACCATGACCAACCCGCGAAATAGATGTCTGACCGTTTTCATGTTCGCAATGATGACACTCTCGGCCTTCGCCAAGACGCCGAAGGTCACCGGCAAGATCGTGGGCTACGATCCGCTCCTGCACGCGTCCAAAAACACGACGCTGGTCGCGAACCACGAAACCGTCGTCGTTGAGACCATTGGGATGAAGGCGAAATACGTCAAGCTCATGTTCTCGAGCGTAGGCACCACGCAGATCGAAGACAAATATTTCGACGGCAGCACGCCCCTGACCGTGCAAGCTCTTCGCGACCACTCCTGCGACGAGCGCTGGCCAAAGTTGGTCGAGCAGGTCAGCCTCGATCAGAAATCCGGAACCTACGTTCTTACCGGCGCGTTCAAAAACTCGCCGCCGAAGATCAAGACGCTTGAGTGCTATGAAGCCATCGTGAAGAAAGCCGCGCATGGCGCCGACTGAAATTTCTCCCTCCGCATTCGGATATCGCATGCCCGCCGAGTGGGAGCCGCACGCCGCCACCTGGCTCGCGTGGCCGCACTTTCACGGCGACTGGCCCGGCAAGTTCGAGCCGATCCCGTGGGTCTTCGCCGAAATCATCCGCCATCTTGCGAAACACGAGCGCGTCGAACTGATCGTCAACAATGCCGCGGCGTCGCGCCAGGCGCGGCGCGTGCTCGATCGCGCCGATGCATGGTCCGACAACATCCGCTTCCATGGCTGGCGAACGAACCGAATCTGGCTGCGCGACTCAGGATGCATTTTCGTCGAACAATGTGGCGCGGGCGCCCCCGCCCACGAAAAAGCAAGACCGCAAGTCGCTCTCAAGTTCCGCTTCAACGCCTGGGCGAAATATTCCAACTGGAGATTCGATGACAAAATCGGATCGCTCATGGCACGAGTCAAAGACCCCACCCTCTTTCGCAAAAAGCGCGAAAGAAGAGTGGGGCACCCGACGCGTGAACTAGACCAGCCACGCGAAATCCATCCCGTCTCCAACGGAAAGCGCATCGTGCTCGAAGGCGGTTCGATCGACGTGAACGGCGCCGGCACCATCCTCACGACTGAAGAGTGCTTGCTGAGCAAGGTGCAGGAGCGCAATCCGCACATGACGCGGGTTCACTACGAGAAGGCGTTCGCCGACTACCTGGGCGCGACGAACACAATTTGGCTGGGCCGTGGCATCGTTGGCGACGACACTCACGGACACGTCGACGACCTTTCGCGCTTCGTTTCGCGCAATACGATCGTGACCATGGTCGAACCGAACACCAAAGATCCGAATCACGGCCCGCTACGCGCCAACCTGCGACGCCTGCAATCCGCGCGCGACCAGGACGGCCGCCAGCTCACCATCATCGAACTACCCATGCCGCAGCCGGTCATCTTCGAAGGCCGCCGCCTACCCGCCAGCTACGCCAACTTCTACATTGCCAACGGATGCGTCCTCGCCCCAGTTTTCAATCGCCCCAACGACCGCATTGCGCTCAACACTCTCGCGCAACTCTTCCCCAGGCGCGAAATCGTCCCCATCTACTCCGGAGATTTCATCTGGGGCTTAGGCGCAATGCACTGCATGACGCAGCAGCAACCGGCGTGAGGGATTGATGATTGATGATTGTTGATTGTTGATTGAAAATCGCGGCGCGGAGTCTTCCGGTTTTCAATCAACAATCAACAATCAAAAATCAACAATGCTTTTCCCCGTGGTAAATTCTCCCCATGCCTCACGGCGAAATGACCACCAGCCGTCTGGAAGCCTTCAGCGACGGCGTCATCGCCATTATCGTTACCATCATGGTGCTGGAGCTGCATCCGCCGGCCTCGCCGACTTTTGCTGCGTTGCTTCGAATCGTGCCTGTCTTTATCAGCTACGGGCTCAGCTTCCTGATTGTCGCCATCATGTGGGTGAACCATCACCATATGATCCACGCCGCGCACGAAGTTTCTGCGCGCCTGCTTTGGTCCAACTTGAATCTTCTTTTCTGGATGTCGCTGATTCCGTTCGTGACGGATTTTCTCGGCAAGAACTACCGCGCGCCCATGGCGGTCGCGCTCTATCGACTTGACCTTGTGCTCTGCAGTATTGCTTTCTATCTGCTGCGTTCAGAGATCAAACGGCAGGCCCGCGAGGATCATCTCATCGAGTATCACGCGTCGATGCAGCGCAAGAACGCCTTCTCTGCCCTGTTATATTTCTCGTCCGTTCCGCTGGCCTATGTCTCGATCTACGCGTCGTTCTTCATCTTCGTGCTGATTCCCGCGATGTACTTTCTGCCGGAAAAGAAACTCGCCACGCCAGAGCCGCACTAACAGCAGCCTACTGACACTCGTGGACCAGCAATCTGATTTTGGATGGCGTCATCCCGAACGACCGCGTTCTTCAGCGGTCGGAGGGATCTCCCGCGCACATGCTCCATGGGTGATAAACACGAGCCGAGCTCACAACAGCCGAATAAAAAAATGCGGGCCCAACGACCCGCATTCTCTCCTATGTGTCTACCGACTTACTTCGATTGAGGACTACCGCTCGGCACCGTTCCAATCGGGCACGGCGTATTGGTTCCCGTGTTTGCCTGAGCCGATCCTGCCGGTCCCGGCGTGCTTCCATTCGCGCTGGAACCGGAAGGCGTGCTCGAACTGGAAGAACCAGGCGTCGAAGAACTAGTTGAGCCGGGTGTCGTCGAGTTCGGGGTTGAAGAGCTAGAGCTTCCGTTGTTAGCCGTCGCCGGAACGCATGGTCCCTGCGGGCTGGTCGTGTTCGCCGGATTCATTCCGGAATTTCCCGGAGTTCCCGGCGTGCTTGTAGTCGCTCCAGGGTTCGTGCCGCTTGGCGTCGTGCCGTTCGATGAAACACCCGGCGTAGCCGTCTGCGGTGTAGTTGTCGAATTGGTGCCGCCCGATTGCGGTGTCGCCGTCGTGTTCTGTCCTGTTGGAGTAGTGCCTGGAGTCGCCGTTGGCGGAGGCGTACCCGGTGTGGAACTTTGTCCCGCCTGTCCTGCAGGAGCCGAGCCTGCCGGAGAACTTTGCGCCACAACCCAGCCGGCACACCCCAGTACGAGCGATAACATTGCGATTTTCAGATTCATTGAGAACCTCGCGTTTTGAATTCAGCGCTCTTCGCGACCAATCGCCTAATGCGTGGCTCAATCCGCTGGCCGCTAAAATCGCTGGTGCCGCTAGGCTTAGTCTCAATTCGCATGCTGCCGTTCACCATCCGGTGGATGCCGTAGTGAGGCGCGGGTCGCGTCGTATGCGCGCCAAGATGTTACTCATGGAGCAGCGGCATTCGTCCGCCGCAGATAAGAATCAGCGCTATTGAATCAATGAAACGCTGGTTGGTTATTCACCGCTGCAAAGCCGCCAGTCGATCTCTCGCCTCAGTCATCTCAGGAGCCAGTTGCAGCGCGGCTCGGTAGGCCTGCACCGCCCCCTGCACATTTCCTTTATCTTCGAACGCGCGCCCCAGCCAGTAATCCGTCTGTGCCATCGGAGCAACCGCCGCCGCGTGCGATAGGTCGGCAATGGCCGCATCGAGATTTTCCGAGCGATACTCCGCAATTCCGCGCCCCAGCAAGCTGTTCTGCTTCTCAGGATTGATCGCCAGCGCCGCGCTGAACTGCGTGATCGCCTCGGACTGTCGGTTGGCATCGAGTAGGACAAATCCGAGATTGCTGTGCGCCTGCGCCGCGTCGTTCACATCCGAACTGAAGCGCAGCGCAAGATCATATTCGCGCACGGCAGCATCAGCCTGCCCCGCCCGCTGCGCCAGCACTCCAAGATTGTAGTGAGCCGTCGCCAGTTGCGGGATGTACGCCGCCGCAGCTTCGAAGTGCCCTGCCGCCAGATCCGGGCGTCCCGCTTCCATGAGCGCAACGCCCAGGTTGTCCTCGGCGATGCCATTGTGTTCGGTGACTGCCAGCGCGTGCGAGAAAAGGGTGAGGCTGTTGCGCCAATAGTTGATCTGCAAGAATGCGACCGAGACATACGCTACGAACGCCCCCGCCGCGATCGCCGCCTGCGCAGCGCGCGAAAGCTCCAACGATACGCATAATTCCGCACCCACCCAGACCGCAATCATGAACAGTCCGACAAACGGCAGGTAAGCGTAGCGATCCGCCATGGCTTGCCGCCCGACCTGGATGATGCCGATCATCGGCAGCATCGCCGCCAGATACCAGAGCCAGCCCGTCAGCAGATACGGCCGCCGCCGCGTCAACCACACCAGCACCGTGAAGGCCCGCTGCGCTCGAGCAAGCAGAACTTCCTGCTTGGCCTGCGACTCAGCCTTCTGATAGAAGACCGACACCAAGGACGGTCCGCGCTGCAGAAGCCAAACGAGAGCCGTGATTGCCAGCAGCAGCAATCCCGCGCCCAGCACCTTCCAAACTTCCAGCGAATGCTCAGGATGCGGATAGAACACCGCCAGCCCGGTTGGCCAGATTCCTTTGCCGAGATATGCCGCGTAAGAAACAATCGCATTCGCTACTCGCTGGCCCAGCGGCAGCAGATCTGCATTTCCCAGCGCGCCGCCTGCACGCTGCGCGTAGATCGTGACCCACGAACTGGCTGCGGACAGCGCGAGCAAGGGAATCTTCTCCGCGGCCAATCGAAGCAACGACGCCAACGGCTTTTCTTGTTGAATCCGTCCCAGCGGCCAGTAGTCCCATAGCAACAGCAAGACCGGCAACGTCACGATCATCGGCTTGGCGGCAAGCCCCAGAGCAAAGAGTGCGACCACAACGCAGTAACGCCCTACGCTTCTTTTGCCCGCGTACCATCCATAAGCCAGCAGTGTCAGCAGCAGAAACAGCATCGAGAGCAATGACTTTCTCTCCGCCACCCATGCCACACACTCCACGTTCAGCGGATGCACCGCAAACAGCGCCGCCACCAAAGCGCTGCGCATCAGAAATTCGGTAGCTCGACGCAGCAAAAGAAAAAGCAGGACCACGTTCACCGCATGCAGCACAATACTCACCGCATGGTGCCCCCGTGGATTCATGCCGAACATCTGCACGTCGGCCATGTGCGAAATCCACGCGAGCGGGTGCCAGTTGGCTTCGACTGTTGCCGTGAAAGCCCAGCGGACATTGCTCCACGTGAGTCCGCGGAGAACGTGAGCATTCGAAGTGACGTATGCCGGATCGTCGTAGTTGACGAAGCCGTTGTTCAGCGCGGGAAGGTAGACAGAGAGCGTCGCCAGAAACAGCACGCAGGACAGCGTGACGGGAGAGATCGCCCGGTTAGGCAAGCTTTCGCGATTGCTGCCAATAGAGACCGTCGCTGGGCTACGCACGGTGCGGGGCGGAAATGAAAACAGAGCGAATTAGAATGGCGGAGAGGGAGGGATTCGAACCCCCGATACCCGTTAAGGTATGTCCGCTTTCGAGGCGGATCGTTTCAACCACTCACGCACCTCTCCGGAAAGCAGTTGTCAGTGGCCAGTGGCCATTAGTCAGTCATCGGCGACTACGAAAGAACGTTTGCAGCAACTCGGCGCTGCGGCCTGCCAAGACGCCGCCCTGAACCTGCATCTGATGGTTCAACTGCGGATGATTCACGACCTGCATGACCGAATGCACTGCGCCGGCTTTCGGATCGTCCGCTCCGTAAACCAGACGCTTAATGCGCGCGTGCACCAAAGCTCCGGCACACATCGCGCACGGTTCAATTGTAACAAACAGCTCGCAGCCTTCGAGCCGATGGTTACCAACGGCAGCACCCGCTTCGCGCAGCGCGACAATCTCGGCATGCGCAGCCGGATCGCTCTCTGAAATATTCCGGTTCCATCCCCGCCCGATAATTCTTTCGTTGCACACCACTACCGCTCCTACTGGCACCTCCCCGGCTTCGAGCGCGCGCTGGGCGCAGCGCAGCGCTTCTTCCATCCATAATTCGTCGGACTGCAATTCGTGGGACGAAATCACATCCAAATCCTACCGTAGAAGTCGCCCACAACCGCAGTTATGGCGATAAGAGATCACTGGATGCCCCGGGTCTCGCCGCATTTGCGAAACCCGGGAAAGTGCTTTGATCCGTGTCCCAAATTCCCATGTCTCGCAAAAACGGCGAGACATGGGGCACCCGTTTGACTTGATTCCATCAGAAGGAAATGCAGAAGAAGACCGTTGGAGAAGTGGTCGGTCTCCCTAAATCAGACTCAGCACGCTGCGCACGACTTCCGGCACTACGGCGTGCACTACCTCAGGGACAACGATCCGAACCACCGGATAGGCGATCAGCACAGCCGGCACCATCAGGAGAAGGAAAATCTTTGTCGGCATGTTGGTGAAATAAGCTTTCATACCCCAGTCTCTCTGCCTATATATACGGATTGGAACCCAAAAAGTTTCACTGCTGCCTTACAAAAATCGGCCAGCAGACATAACAACCGAACCTGCCCTCCTACGCCAAGATCTTCCCTATCAACCACATATGCCCAAACGGATCAACGACGGCTCCCTGCTGCATCCGCCGGATCGGCCACGGCCCGGTGGTTTCGTGCTCGTGCGTTTCTACCGGACTGTGATTCGTTGCCCCGGCCTGCAACGCCTTCGCATGCACCGTAACCGGATCGTCCACAAAAAGTTCGATTCGCACTGTGGTAAATCCGGCCGCTGCAGGCCCGCACGTCCCATACTGAGGCTCTTCATGGGCCAGGAAAAATTTTGCCCCTTGAATCGAAAGTCCGGCCACGACGTCCGCGCCATCGCCGAGATGCCAGAGAAGTTCCGCGCCAAACGCCTGCCGGTAAAACGCGATGGCGGCGCTGCCATCGCTTACGGCCAGCATGGGAGAGATTTGAGTCATGCCAGTCAATACGGCTTGGGAAGGCTTCCGGTTCAGTGGTATTCTAGCCGCGTCATGGGCATGCCCAACTTATTGCGCAAAGTCTTAATGATCGACCTTTTGCAGGGACTGAAGGTCACTTTTCGCTACCAAGATCCTAAAGAGATTTACACCGAGCAGTATCCGCTGGAGCGCCCGCAGGTGGCCGAGCGCTATCGCGGAGCGCCACGGCTCAATGTGAATCCTGATACCGATGAGACTATGTGCATCGCCTGCGACCTTTGCGCGCTGGCCTGCCCCGAGCATTTGATCGTGGTCTCGAGCGAGCGCAATGAAAAGACCCGCCGCAAGGAACTCACCAACTTCACCTACGATCTGAGCCGCTGCATGTTCTGCGGGCTCTGCGAAGACGCCTGCCCCACCGACGCGCTCGAACTTACTCAGGATTTCGAACTGGCCAGCTACGACCGCCAGGGATGGATCTGGGATCGCGAGACGCTGGAAAAAGGCCCGCAGCCAACGCAATACAAGCGCTAAGCTTTTAGCCGCCTTCAAAAATTGCCGATTAAAAAGACAGGACTCTGAACGAATGGGCTTGTTCGACGCATTTCGCAAAGATGAGGTCGTTGGAACCAAGGTGTTGGTGTGCGCTCTGGGGGGGGATTTCGAGGAACTGCGCAAGAACGACGAACGCATCTACAAGCGCTTCTATCCGACGACCATCACGCAGACCGCGCAGACTGTCGACGAATTGAAGAAAGCGATCGGTGACAAACCCGACGTCGTCCATCTTTTGTGCGCGGTCGATGCGCAAGGCGCATTGTCTGATTCTTCCGGGGGGCGACTCCCTGGCGCGGAATTGCTGCAAGCCGCGGTAGAGGCCGGCGTGAAAGTTCTCTGGATCGCCAGCGACAATTTCGCCGATCCCTACAACGCGGGCTTCAAAGCAAAGGGGCAAAAGATCAACGTTATTCTGACCGAGCGCCGGCTGGGCCCAAACTTCTCGTTGTTTCTCGATAGTCTGCTAACCAAAACCGCTGCCGGCGAACAGTTCGCCAAGGCGTGGACAGTAGTTTCCAATCCAGTGGGAAAGTCAGTCCAACCGGATGTGCCCCACACCATCACATCACTGGGCCGCGGCGCGGTAGTGCTGAAGTAATTCGGCTCCTTCAACCCCGCACAACCTTCACCAGGATGACAACGGGAAATTACTGTTGCTGTTGCTGCTCCTGCTCGACCCGCGCCACCGGGCGCGCCAGCACCGGCCGTGAACGCACCACAAAGCTCGGAGTAATGGACTCGGGAACGACGCTGTCGGCAGGACTGACCGTCACGGCCACGCTCAATTCGCTCTCCGCCTCGCCTTTATAGACGCCGCGCGTGGGCGGCACGTCTGCATAGTCCCGTCCGATCGCCACGCGAATGTGACGGTCGGCGCCCACCAGATTGTTCGTGGGGTCGAAAGCCACCCATCCCAACCTCGGCACCAGCGCTTCCACCCATGCATGCGACGCGCCTTCCAGCGACCGGTCTTTTTCGCCGGCGTCACGATGAAACATATACCCGCTGACATAACGGCATGGAATTCCGAGAGGGCGAAGCAGCGCGATCATGATGTGGGCAAAATCCTGGCAAACACCTTGCCGGGCTTCGAGTGCTTCTTCAATCGGCGAATCTACTTTTGTGCTGTTGGGTACGTAGGCAAAGAGGCTGTAAATCGCTGCATTCAATTCGACTAACAACGTTAGCGGATTGGCGCGGCGCTCGCACTTCAATTGCTGAGCCATTTTCTCCAGCGGCTCGCTGCTGTGCGCAAAACGGCTGGGAAGCAGCATCTCCCAATGATCGCCGGCGGTTACCAGCGCATCGAGATCAGCCCAGTCGCCGCTATCGGCCACTCGCGGCGGAGGAACCGACTGCACTTCGACCGTCGACTGCGCCGTAACTTTGACCAGAGAATGGCTGCCCGCGATATCGAAGTGATGAACGCTGTTGCCGGTGAAGTCGTGGTACTGCATCACATTCGCGGCTGGATCGACCTGTAGCGTGAAGTTCAGGCAGCGCTGCTCGCCGTCGCTGCGCGGCTGCAGGCGCACCTCCATCACGCTCTCGCGAACGGCAGGCTCGTAGCGAAACGTCGTGGTATGGCGAACGGAAAAAAGCATGGAATTATTGAGTCATTCAGTCATTGAGCCATTTAGTCATTGAAAGACCGACAGCGATGCTTTTCAAATCGCTAAATGACTAAATGATTAAATGACTCAATCTCCCAGAGCCGACTCCACCGAATAATCAAAATAAACCTGATGAATCGCTGTGTGCGCCTGCGCGCATTGCCAGCGCACGCTGTCGACGTATCCACTCGCGCCGGAGGCCATAATCTCGTCGATCTGGCTGAAACTCAGCGTGGCGCGCAAACGGCCCGCAAGCCGCTCCGGTTGATCTGCCTTGCGTTCAGTGAGCTGGCCGATCGCCCTCAGCGCTGCGTGGACCATGTCGACCGAAAAGCGCACGGAATGCGGGAACTCCGGATTCAGCAGCAAAAACTCCGCCACGCGCAGCGGTCGAATCTCTGCCGTGTACGTCTTGCAATAGGACTCAAAGGCTGCGCACGATTTCAGCAGTCCCACCCACTCCAGATATTCCTCGCTCTCGACCGCCTGATCCAGCGGATGCGGCAATCGCTTGAAATACGTCCCCACCAGCCGCGCCAGTTCGTCGGTGCGCTCCACGAAGCGCCCGAGCTGAATGTATTGCCATCCCTCACCGTGCGACATGGTCGAATCGGTGACGCCCTGAAACAAGTGTGCCCCGTCCTGCACCGCGCGGAAAAAGACATGCGAATTCAGCAGCCACGCTTCGCCCGCGGTCGTGCTGTTGACCTGGAGATACAGCCGGTTCAACTGCTCCCACATCTCCGTGCTGCACTGCTCGCGAACCTGCCGCAAGTTTTCGCGGGCAGCCGCCACGCACGACAAGATGGACGATGCATTGGCGCGATCCAGCGTGAGAACGTGCGTCAACGTCGCCGCGTCGATCTTCCCGTCCGGTGGCCCCGCGACCTGCGATGCTTCCAGAAGCCGCAGCCAGCGGCCCGTCCCAGCTTCCGGCGATTGATCCAGCCGCAACTGCAAATCAACGTCGATCAGCCGTGCCGTATGCTCGGCCCGCTCCAGGTAGCGACTCATCCAATACAAACTGTCCGCCACTCGCGACAACATTGTGGTCTGCCTCATGAATCAGTGGTCAGTGGCCAGTGGCCAGCAAAACCAACGCGATCCGTTTGCCGACTGTGAAACCTCTGTGCAACTCTGTGCCCTCTGTGGTTCAAGGTTTTATTCCGGAGCCCGAGAAGCCATGTCGCGCCCGATCGTCACTGACCACTGACCACTGCTTCACGCCCTCAGTACCCACGTATCCTTACTCCCCCCGCCCTGCGACGAATTCACCACCAGCGATCCACGCCGCAAGGCGACGCGCGTCAAGCCTCCTGGCACCAGGGTCACGTTTTCGCCGTACAAAATGTACGGACGCAGATCCACGTGCCGCGCCTGCACCTCGCCTTCAAGAAAACATGGAGCGCGCGATAAACTCAGCGTGGGTTGCGCAATGTAATTTCGCGGTTCTGCCTCGATTCTCCGCCGGAACTCTTCCCTTTCCTCTTCTGTGCTGTGCGGACCGATCAGCATTCCGTAACCGCCGGACTCGCCGACCGCCTTCACCACCAACTCCTCCAGATGCTCCAACACATAGCTTTTCTGGGAGCGATCGCTCAAAAGATAGGTCTGCACATTTGCCAGTATTGGATCTTCGCCCAGGTAATACCGGATGATCGCAGGCACATACGCGTAGATCGCCTTGTCATCGGCAACGCCCGTGCCGATTGCATTCGCCAAAACGACATTCCCCGCGCGATACGCATTGAACAAGCCCGGCACACCCAGATTCGAATCATGCCGGAAACACAGCGGATCGAGAAAATCGTCATCGACTCGTCGATAGATCACATCCACACGGCGTAGCCCAGCCGTCGTCCGCATGTAGACGACGTTGTCATGCACCAGCAGATCGCGCCCTTCGACCAGTTCGATCCCCATCTGCTGGGCCAGGAAGGTGTGCTCGAAGTACGCCGAATTGAAGACTCCCGGCGTCAGGAGCACGACTTTCGGCTCGTGTCGTGCGGTCGCGGGGGCCAACGCCCGCAGCGTTGCCAGCAGCGCCTGCGCATAATGATCAACGGGGCAAACGCCATAATCGCGGAACAACGTCGGAAAGACCTTCTTCAACACCTTGCGGTTCGCCAGCATGTAGGACACGCCGCTCGGCACCCGCAGATTGTCTTCGAGCACGGCGAAGCTGCCATCGGGCAGGCGCACCAGATCCGTGCCGCAGATGCTCACATAAATTCCGCGAGGCACCGTAAGGCCGCGCATCTCGCGCCGGAAATGCCGGCAACTATAGACCAGTTCTCGCGGCACGACGCCGTCGGCCAGGATCCGCCCATGGTGATAGATGTCCTCCAGAAACAGATTCAGCGCCGCGATGCGCTGGGTCAGCCCGCTCTCAATCTTCCGCCACTCCTGATGCGGAATGATTCTCGGCAGCAGATCGTTTGGGAACACGCGCTCCGTGCCTTCGTCGTTGCCATATACCGTGAACGTGATCCCCTGATGCAGAAACGACAAGTCCGCCGCCTGCTGGCTCTTGCGCAGTTCCTCGGCCGGCAACTCCAACAGAGTCTGAAACAAGGCTTTGTAATGCGGGCGCGGCGTCCCCGGCGCGGCGAACATCTCGTCGTAGGCGGCGTCAAACTGATAGTTGCGAAACGGAGGACGAAACAGGCTCAACGGCTCCGGAGTGTTCATCCGGCGCAAGACTCCACGAGTTCGGGTACGGCTCGGTTGCACTCTAGGACGATAGGGGGCCACAGTCTCTCAGTCCAATCAAAATTCTTTATTGGGAGCATTCGGATTTCCGCCAATCCAGTAATCGTTCGCAACGAGCTGGCTTGGAACTGGTCAGGCCGACAAAACAAGGGTGCCCAACGTCCCGCCGCCTTTGCGAGAAGTGGGAATACTGACGCTGGATTCAGAGTTGAGCGTGCTCGGCGAGCTTGAGACGATTGGCGAGGGGAAACCGGTGGTGCAGGTCGCTTTGAGAGATACCCTTCGCGGCGACCTGGGAGCGATTTCACGAACTTTCTGTCCCGTACCTGAATCACACATTGCCTGCGATTTGTCGAGTCCAGGCGGCGGGTTAAATCGATTTAACTTGCAAATTTAAGTTGCTGTATTTAAATGCCTTACAAGCATTTATTTACACAGTACTTTAAGTCGACAAGGCTCTTGTGGCGAGGCACTTGCGCGCGAGTGCACTGCAAACGGTGCATCCAGAACGAAGGATGCCTGATACTGTAAATTTTTTGACTTCCAACACGGCAGCCTGCCTATTGCTTCTCTCCAGAAGCAAACACGGTCCAGGGGCCGGCCTTCATGTCGCGCAGCAGTGCCTTCTGCCAACCGAACTCGGGATGCTTGTCTAGAAAATCAGCTGCCTTGAAATCTGCGCCGCAGGGATGGCCGGCTCGCGCTACGAAACTCATCTTTGCTGCCATGGCGCTGTCCATGGCTTTGCCTTGCACTGCGCCGCCGGGGTTGTTGGCATCCCATGCCCATTCTTTGACCCCGCGCGGGGAGTTATCGACATGGCCGCACAGCGCTCGCTCATTGGCCTGGCCTTTCTTTTCAAAGCTGTCTACGTGATCCGAGAGGAACTGTTCGGCAGCCATCACGTCGATCTTCCCTTTTTGTTGCTTCATGATCTCTTCCCAGCGGGCGTGGCGCGCATTGGGCGAAGATGACGCGTCGTTGGGATCGAACGTGGTCTCTTCTTTGATGACTTTCGGATCTCGCGCGAAATTTGAGCTGACGAAGTAGCCATCTTTCGTGCGCCAGATCGGAGTGTTCTTCAATCCCAGCTCGAGATACGCGATCTCTCCTGTCTTGCGGTCGCCGATGAGCCAGTCGTTGGCGTAGCCGCCGTTGTTGCCGTCTTTAATGATGCGTACGTAGTCGTCGATCGAATTGGCATACTGCAGCGCTTTGCGCGAGCGCATGAATTCGGGCTTGCCGTTCGGATCCCAGCCCTCGAATTGCGTGATCGTGGTCTCGGTGATCATCATGCCGGCGGAGTTCACGCCGAAGTCGTCGTCGCTGGTGATGACGCCGGGAAATCCGTCCATCAGAATGCGGTTGCCGTGCTCGGGCTGAATGTCGAAGATCACGACCCAGCGCTCGCCGGCGAGATAGCTGGTCCAGTTGTTGTGCGCGATGACGATCTTGTGATCTTTGGTCATGCTGCCGGTGGCTATGAAGGCGCTGCAGTTGCCTGGAGCTTTCAGCTTGGGATTGGCCGCCGTTTTCTGCTGCTTGGCGAGCCAGGGCAAGTAGTAGTCGGGCACTTCCTCGAAGGCGTTGAGCGCGGTGATGTCGTAGACGTCGAGGTCGACTCCGTGGGCTTTTACTCCATCGGCGATTCCCTGCAGTTCTTGCTGATACTCGGCGTCGATGTGCGGCCAGAGCTGCTCGCGCGCAATGGTGCGGAAGAATTCCCAATCGTGCTGGCTCTGGTGCGTGTCGAAGAGTTTGATGGCTTCGAGGGCGTCCTGAATTTCGGCGGACAAAAGATAGCCGTGCTGATATCCGATGTCAGCGGGCGAGCCTTCGAGATGGACGTAGGTCCATCCTCCGCGCTGAAAGCGATAGGCTTTCTGCAGGCGCGTGTCGGATTGGCCTGATCCAGCGAATGCCACGCATGCGGATAAGAGAACGACGCCAGCGCTGATCAGCCGCAATATTTTGGACATGAGCCCTCGATTTGTTTGCATTTTGAGTCGGATTATTCTAGCGCACGGGTTCATCGCGCCGACCTGCGGAGGCAAATCCACCACGGAGGCACAGAGGCACGGAGAAGGCCTTAGTCAAATATTTGTTCGCTGGTCGGGATGGCGTTTCAGATACCAGCATGGGAGCATGCCGTCGTGGGGGAATAGGGCGTTCACGCAGGTCCACTGGGCTGGTGGATCGAACGTGAGGTTCATCTTGCCGTTTTTTTGTAAGACTGCTGTGTAGTGATTGACCGTCACCGAGCTGTACGGGGTCCAGTTCGCCGCTACGCGCAGGCGGAGGATGGCGTAGTCCAGTCCGTATGCCAAGGCCGCTGTCGCAACGACGATAAGAACCGTTCTTTGGGACCAGCGTTTCATGCGGGTTCTCAGATTCATTGGCTGGTCCGCGGTCACGGAGCCGAATTATAGCCGGGCAATGGGTGCTCCGTTCTACGCATAGCGCTGCTGTGGCTCGGGAGATCCCTCCGCCCGCTGGTGAAAGCGCGGGCGTTCGGGATGACGCAGCAAATGTGGATTCGGCGGTGAGAATGACGCGTTGAATGCAAATTCGTTTCCGCGCGGGCGGGGGCGCCCGCGCCACATGGACTAGATTCGACGAAGTGGCATCCAAGTGTTCGCTGTGCCGCGTGCTGTGACCACAATCGTTGACAACACGCCCATCCGACAGGCAAACTACCCCATTCGCTGGAAATCACTTCCAGTGAGAACCTGCGGACGAATTGCGGAAACTGATCGTCCCCCGGCGAGATTCAGTTCACTTCGTTCATGACCATGACCGAGCAGAGGGTGTCTTACACACTCGACTCCTCCTTGGAGACGATTGACAGTGCGGAGGAGAAGGCGACCCGCATCGCCACCGAGCTCGGCTTTGGCGAAGACGAGGTCATGCAGATTTCCATGGCCGTGCGCGAGGGAGCGGTGAACGCGGTTTTGCACGGCAATGCCTATGCCGCCGACAAGAAGGTGACGCTGGCCTTCGAGCGCACGGGCAGCGAGCTCATCATTACGATCCGCGACCAGGGACCCGGGATGGATCTCAGTAAGATTCCGAATCCCCTGGCGCCGGAGAATCTGTTAAAAACATCGGGCCGCGGGATTTTTCTTATGCGCTCGTTCATGGACGTGGTCGAAATCCGGCCCTCCTCCACGGGCACCGAACTCAAATTGATCAAGCACGTCCACGGGCCAACCGCGGGCGGCAAGGAGGCTTCCCAGTGACAATGAAGGTTGGTAACCGGCAAGTGGATGGAGTCACCATCGTGGACTGCAGCGGCCGTATCACCCTGGGCGAAGGCAGCGTGATTTTGCGCGATACGGTGCGCGACCTGCTCTCCAAGGGAAACAAGAAAATCGTGCTGAACCTCGCCGACGTCAACTACATCGACAGCTCGGGCATCGGCGAACTGGTCAGCGCCTTCACCACCACCAAAAACCAGGGTGGCGAACTCAAGCTGCTCAACCTCACCAAGAAAGTGAACGATCTGCTGCAGATCACGAAGTTGTATACCGTCTTCGACGTGAAGGATGATGAGGCGGCGGCTGTGAAATCGTTCAAGTAGCGCGGATTGATTCAGTTTTCAACAAGGGGACCGGGTGATCGGTTCCCTTTTGCTTTTGAGCGCTGGGTTCTCAGCGTTTCGGGCGCGGATGGACAACCTTTGCTCAGAGCGCGGGTTCTCAGTATGCTGTTAGCGATGTTCGCGGTTCAGTTTGGAGGAGATTGCCATGAAAGCTACCCTGGGCGCCTCTTTTCTGATGTTCATCTTTTGCCTTCTGATTGTCGCTTCGCTCACGCTGGGGTGCGGTGGTGGCAGCGGGCGGCAGCTTCAGTCGATCTCAATCAGCCAGACGACGAGTAACGGACAGCTTGCGTACATCGCCACTGGCACTTTTTCTGCGCCGCCGAATACGGTGAGTCCACTCCCCGTCGATTGGACCAGTCAACTGATGGCACCCGCACCATCGGAATATAGTTACACGTTGACGACGCAGCCGTTCGTTCCCGTCTGCACCGGTACAGCGCCGGGCCTGGTTGTGGCATTTGCTCCGGCGAACCCGGATGCCCCGAGCAGCGGATCGACCAAGAAGGTGGTTACAGGCGTCCTCGCCTTCAACTGCCCGTAAGTGCCGGAGCCTGCCCGCAGCTCCCCTCGTTGGTGAGTTCCAGTCTGGAACTGGGCACGATATTTTTGTGCGCAGCAGAACTTTCTTCATCGACTAAATTCGTAGAATCGAATCCATGCAGGCGATGCGATGGATTCTGGGCGCGATTGCTATGGTCGCGCCGCCGCTTTTTTCACAGGCGTCCGACTGTATCCCCATTCAAGCGGCTCAAGAGCACGTGGGTGAGACCCGGTGCGTGACCGGGAAAGTCGTGCGTGTAAAAGTTGGTACGAAGGGAGTGCACTTCCTGGATTTTTGCGAGGATCAGATGGCGTGTCCGTTTACGGTGGTTGTGTTCCCACACGATTTGAAGGATGTCGGCGACGTGCGGCGCCTGGAAGGCCGGACGATCGAGATTCATGGCGCGGTGAAGCTTTACGACAGCCGCGCGGAGATCGTACTCAGCCGCGTGAGCCAGATTTCTGGCGGCTTGGCGATGATTCCGGAGCTGCCGAAAAATTATGACGTGGAGAAGACCGGGCACTACAGCGCGGGCAGACTGCGGCCATCGAAGAAGCCGCCGAAAACAAAGCCGACGGCCTCTCCGAATGTGACCTATGGCGATTCGGAGGGGGATGGGCCACAGGATTGAAGTCAACTCTGCGCTTTTTTCACACATGCTCGAGAGCGGAAGCTACCGCGAATCCCAAGCCAAGAAGACCTACGCTCAGACGCAGAAGATGCCAGCGCCACCACGCATCGCGAAGGCTGGGCCAGGTGGCTGGCGGTGATGCCGATTCCCATGTGATTACGATCGCATTGATGGGCTGATTTAAAAAGCGGGTGATCAATCCGGCGCAGGCAAAGCAGATGGCCGCTCCAAGGAGCAGCATGAATTGCCTGTGGTCGGCTCGGAGCGTGACGGCCGTGACCAGCGTGGCGAGAATCGTTAGGAAGCCGAGGCGTGGCATGGCGGTGTTTAGCGTGCGAATTGCCTGCTGCTGCAGCACCACATACGACTGCGCAGTTTGGCCTGCTGGGTTGAAGATCAGCCATACGGCAAACATCACTCCTCCCACCAGGGAGGCCAGGATCAGGGCCGCAAACTGAATCAAGAATACGAGCATCGGTAACCCCTCTCGCGATTGCAATGTAATAGCATTTAGTCCTAATATACTTAGGATGAATATAAAGGTCAAAGGGCAACGAAACAGGCAGACGCGTTCGTACGATGCGAGCGGAAGACAGAAGCAGGCGTTGAGCACGCGTCGTTCGATCCTGGATGCGGCTCTGCGGCTATTCTTAAAGCGCGGCTACGGGGCGACCACCATGCCGCAGATTGCCCGCTCGGCCGGGATTGCGCTCGATACGGTCTATGCATCGGTGGCGAAAAAGCCGAAGCTGTTCCGCCTGCTGGTGGAGACGGCGATCTCTGGCGTCGACGCGGCCGTCCCGGCTGAGGAGCGAGAGTATGTGCGCGCCATCCGCGCGGAGAGGGACACAGTCGCGAAATTGCGTATTTATTGTTCGGCGCTTCGCGAGATTCAACAGCGGCTTGCGCCCGTCTTTCGCGTGCTGCGCGCAGCCGCGCCCATGGATCGGGAACTGGCCCGGTTGTGGAAAGAAATTTCGCAAAGACGAGCCCGCAACATGCGGCTGTTTGCCGAAGATCTTGCAGCGACAGGGCAGTTGCGGCCGGGCCTCACGATCGAAGATGTGGCTGACACGATCTGGAGCATGAATTCACCGGAGTTCTATTTGCTGCTTGTGGAGGAGCGTGGGTGGACCGCGCGACGGTTTGAAGCGTGGCTGGCAGATGCGTGGACTCGGCTGCTGGTGCGAGAGCAATGAGTCTCGTGGCTCCGCGTATACTGGCTACCGCGATTCAGGATATGGGCGGCATTTGGCTAAGAGTCCTTTAGAAGAAACCGTGAAGAACACTCGATCAATGATTGAGATTAGCCGGAGAACGGCGCTGGCGATGTTCGGCTCGGCTGGTTTGGGTGTAGCGATGGGAGGAATTTCGATGTCTGCAACCGAATCAAGAGACGGGATCGTCGATCAGGCGCTCCCGAAGTTTTCTGAATCGTCGCGGGCGCTGCTGCGGAAGCTGCTCAGCGCCCCGGGATACAACGGGCAAATTTGGAAGGGCGATGTTGCGGTGCTCGCGCAGAACGAAAAGAGCAGCGTTGAAGAGTTAATGGTCAATCTGCTGCCACTGGCGCGCAGTTATTCTTATGCGCCAATCTCGAATTTTTTTGTGGGCGTGGTAGTCCGGGGCGAGAGCGAGAGTTTATATATGGGAGCGAACATCGAAATACCCGGGCAGTGCTTGGGATTCGCGGTGCATGCCGAGCAATCCGCGATTTCTAACGCATACATGCACCTGAATGCTCCTTACATGTTAGCCGTGAACGCGGCACCGTGCGGACATTGTCGGCAGTTCATGGAGGAGATTTCGCCGGATGGAGAATTGACGATTCTTATGCCAGAAAAGCCGCCGACAAAATTGTCGTCGATTTTGCCTTCTGCGTTTAGCCCTCGGGAACTTGGAATGACCGAAGGCGCCTTCCCAGTTAAGGAGGCCGATCTGAAATTAGTTCACGCCAGCACCGATGAATTGACTAAGAACGCGCTCGTGGCGGCTCGCAAGGCCTACGCCCCCTACAGCAAATCGCATTCTGGTGTGGCGATTCGCGGAGCTCGCGGGCGAATCTATCGCGGGTCGTATATCGAGAACGTGGCGTTCAATCCTAGCTTGTCGCCGTTGCAGGTGGCGCTGGCAGCGATGATTGCTGGAGGAGAGGCGATCTCGGCGATCTCTGCGGCGATCCTGGTTGAGGTTGAGGGCGCGAAGATCAGTCAGCGGTCGGTGACTGAGGCTGCGTTGGGGGCGATCGCGCCGTCGGTGAAGCTGAGTTTGGCCGTAGCCCGCAGTTGAATTTTCGGCACGCATTGCGCGGGCGGGGGCGCCCGCGCCACATCTATCGCCTCGCACTGATTTCTTGCATAGCGCTGCTCTCTCGCATCGCTGCCTTCCCTTTTAGACCATGCCTTTGCGCAGTTCTTCTAACGGATACTTGGTGCCCCGCCAGACTATGCCGTCGTTCCAGAGCGTGAGAATCATGGAACGTAGCAGCGTGTAGATGAACAGCGTCGTGCTTACGGGATGAAGGAAGAAGTAGTACGGCGGGACGGCGGAGCGCTTGCCCATTCCTCTGTAGATCAGCAGCATCGAGCCCAGAGCGATTGCGTAGGGCAGGCGCGCCCATCCGTGGGCGACGCAGACGCCGAGGAATGGACCGTAGTTCAGAAATGCCAAGCCGACGGCTGAGATCAGCGTGCGCCACCACTGGAACGAAAGCACCGCAAAGAAATTCTTGGTCAGGTTGTTGACTATTCCGAAGGCGCCGCGGGCCCAGCGGATGGAGATTAAATCTCCGCCGAAGACGTTGCGCTGGCGGAAGCCGGAATTCTTAACGACTTTGCCCAGTTTCATATCGTCGAGCACTTCCATGCGCAGGGCGGCGTAGGTGCCGACGGCTTCGTAGACTTTGCGGCGGATGAGATTGAAGGCGCCGACGCCCATGTGATCGTCGGTGGAGGGATCGGCGACCTTCCACGGCCGATGGCCGAACATGAACATGGTCTGGAAGAAGGCGATCATCATGTATTCGCCCGGGCGTTTCATGATCATACGCGGGAACAGGACTACATGATCGGCGGGCTCGGCTTCGGCGTAGGTGACGGCGCGGCGGAGGGAGTCGGGCTTGAAGAGGACGTCGGCGTCGGTGAAGAGGATCCAGTCGCCGGTGGCCTGGTTGGCGGCGGTCCACATGGCGTGGGTTTTGCCTAGCCAGCCTGGAGGAAGTTCCGTGTGGTGGATTACACGGAGAGTCGGGTGTGATCTGGGAGAGTCAACATCCCCACCCTGTCGCACAGTACGCGACGAGGGTGGGGCACCCGCAGCTTCTGCGGAGAGGCGCTCCAGGAGTTCGCCGGTGCGATCGGTAGAGCGGTCGTTGACCGCGATGACTTCGTAGTTGTCGTAGTCGAGCGCTAGGAGTTTGCGGAGAGCTTGTTCGACGGAAGCTTCTTCGTTGCGCGCGGGGACGATGATGGAGACACGCGGATTGCCTGCAGGGGTGACGGGATTGCGGTTCCACTCGGGGCGGGAGACATCGACAACGCTGGGCATGCCGAGGGCGGCATCGATGATGCGTGAGGCCCAAGCCAGCGCAAGGATGGTGCCGGCGATCCAATGAAAATAAAGCATTCGGTTGGCGATACGCTCGTCAGTGCGTGGCGACGGCAGGCGCAGTGCCGACGGCCACGGGCGGCGCGAATTTCATCCCGTAGAACAGTATGGCAGATGAGATGCCCATCGCGATCACGGGGAGGATGAAGGCGGTTTGCAATGAGTGGCGGTCGGCGACCCAACCCATCATGGTGGGTGAAGGCACGTCGCCGAGAATGTGGATGATAAAGATGTTGACGGCAAGCGCGGTAGCACGAATGTGCGCGCCGACGGAGTTGATGACAGCGGCGTTCAGCGGCGCGGTGTTGAGCAAAAGAAAAAAGGCCGCCACGCCGATCGCGGGGACCATGAGCGGTCCTTTCATGAAGAGCGCCACAATCATCACCGGAACGCCGAGCAGCATGCTGGCGGCGGAGACCAGATAGTAGGCGCTCTTCATCTTTGGCAGGAGATAGTCGCCGAGCCAGCCGCCGATGAGCGCGGCGAAAATTCCATCGATGACGATGATGATGCCAAACATCAGGTTAGCTGTTTCGAGCGAATAGTGGCGCTCGGTATTGAGGAACTGCGGCATCCACACCTGAATGCCGCCGAGTGAATAGGTCATGAAAGCCATTCCCAGGGTAGCCGTGAGAAAGGCGGGATTCTTGTAAAGCGTTGCTGTGACCTGGGCCAGCCTCTTGAAGTAGAGCCAGAGAATGAGGACCGCTTCTTTCACAGGGTTGCCCTCGAAACCGGGAGGCAATAAATCTCCCATGCTGGCGTCGTGCGTGGAATCCAACCGGCCGCGCTCGGGCTCTTTCAGGAAAAGGACGGTAAGAGCGAGGAGAAATCCAGGAGCGGCGGCGATGTAGAAGGGAAATCGCCAGCCGTAGTGCGGAGCGAGATAGCCGCCGAGCAGATAGCCCGCGGCCGATCCGACGGGAATCGCCAGATAGAAGACTCCGAGAATTCGGCCGCGCTTGTTTTCCGCAAAAAGATCGGCGACGAAGGTAGGCGCAATGGTGACAAACGTCGCTTCGCCGATTCCGACCAACGTATGGCGGACGAGCAGCTCGGTGTAGGTGTGAGTTACCGCCGTGAGGAGCGTGAGCGCGCTCCAGAAAATGGCGCCGAAGACGATGATGAGCTTACGCGAGTAACGGTCGGCGAGCGGGCCGACAATGGGCGCGGCCACCATGTAGAAGCCGAGAAAGGCGCTGGTGAGATATCCGATTTGCTGTTTGGTGAGATGAAACTCGTTCTGCACCAGCGGCTGCACCGCGAACAGCACGTTGCGATCCGCGTAATTGAGCAGATTGAGCGCGGTGAGGACGATCAGAGTGGTGCGGGGTTGGAGCTCGTGCTGGGTCACGGTCGAGCGAATATAGCATGATGGGCGCGCAGCCCTGCTTTACTTTCGCGATGCCTTCGGTCTCGGCCACTTCGCGATGACGGTTGTAGAGATTCCTCCGCGGGGACGAAAGTCTCCCTTCACTTCAGCCCAGACTGGCTTCGCCCACTTCACCACATCTTCCAGCACCTGGTTGACGATGTTCTCCTGAAAAATTCCGAGATTGCGGTACGACTGCAGGTATTCCTTGAGCGATTTGAGCTCGAGGCAGTGCTTGTTGGGAATGTAGCGGATGGTGAGGACGCCGAAGTCGGGCAGGCCGGTTTTGGGGCAGACGGAGGTGAATTCGGGATCGTCGACGACGATCTCGTATCCGGGAAACTGGTTGGGCCAGGTTTCGATCTCAGGAAAGTCATGGTCGAGTCCGGCGGCCGCGTGCTCGGGCGTATAACGGGGCGATTTGGCCATGGGGGTATTGTAGCGGTTGCGGAAGTGCAGCCGAGGGCGTACGGGGCGCATCTAAGATGGCATCGGCGTTTTGTTCTGCGCGGTGCATGAGAATGGTAAATTACTGCTTACAGTTATTCCTGCCGGAGACTGAAAGACAGCGAGTTGGCGCCGACTAACAATTCGAACACCCCGTTTTGGCGGAGGTGGTATTGGATCCTGCTCGCGGCACTGGCGGTGCTGGTGCTTTATTCGTATCTGCATCAAACTCCGTTAAAAGTGCGGGCGGCGAAGGTGGAGCGGGGCCACATCCGCAGCCTGGTTTCGACGAATGGAAAAGTTGAACCGGTCCAGAATTTCGAGGCACACGCGCCGGTCCCAACCACGGTAAAGCGGTTGCTGGTGAAGGAAGGCGATCACGTGCGCAAAGGGCAGCTCCTGTTGCAACTGGACGATGCCGATATCCGATCGGAAGCGGCCAAGGCGCAGGCGCAGGTGAAAGCAGCGGCGGCGGATGAGTCTTCGCTGAACAGCGGCGGCACGCAGGAGGAGTTGCTCACTCTCAACGCGCAACTGGCAAAGGCGAAGACTGCGCGCGACGAAGCCCAAAAGAATCTGGATGCGCTACGCCGGCTCCAGCAGCAGGGGGCGGCGTCGCCGGGTGAAGTGCGACAGGCGGAAGACAAACTGCAGACGGCGGAGGCAGACCTGACGCTGCTCGAGCAGAAAAAGTCAGAGCGCTATTCCAAGCCCGAGGCGGCAAAGGTGCAGGCGCAAGGAGAGCAGGCGCAAGCAGCCTACGATGCGGCGGAAGATTCGCTCAGCAGATCAAGCGTGCGCGCTCCGTTTGACGGAGTGGTTTATTCCCTGCCGGTGAAGCAGGGAGCCTTTGTGCAGGCGGGCGAATTGTTGCTGCAGGAAGGAAATCTGGCGCAAGTGCTGGTGCGCGCGTTTGTCGATGAGCCCGACGTGGGCCGACTGCAGTCGGGACAGAAAGTGGAAGTGACTTGGGATGCGGTGCAGGGGCGAATGTGGACCGGCAACGTGAGTACGGTTCCTGCGACGGTGAAGCAGCGTGGCAATCGAAACGTGGGCGAAATGACCTGCATGCTGGACAATCACGATTTCAAGCTGCTGCCGAATATCAACGTCGGGGTAACGATTGTGGTGGCGGAGCAGGATAACGTTCTGACGCTGCAGCGCGACGCCTTGCACACCGATGACAGCAAGCCCTTCGTCTTTCAGATCGTCGACGGTCATCTAAAGATGCAGACGGTCGATATTTCGCTGCAGAACCTGACGCGGGTGGAGATTACGAGCGGTCTCTCCGAGGGCGCGGCGGTGGCGTTGCCTGCGGAAGAAAACAAGCCTCTGGTAGATGGCGCCACGGTCAAAGTGGTGCCTTGAGCGCAGCGTGCCGGATTCCAGCTTCCCTCTCATGAAATTGCGGGCTCTCTTATTCGCGTCGACTACCTCGGTTTTTTTGGCGCTTCTTTCCTCGCCTGCGTCCGCTTCGCCATCATCGAAGGAATTACTCACCGCAGGGCGCGTCGACGAAGCGATGGCGTCTCTCGAGAGCGAGATCGCGAAATCTCCGAGCAACGCCGAGGCGCAGAATCTTCTCTGCCGCGCTTACTTCATGCTCGACGAGTGGGACCGCGCGGTGGGCGCATGCGAGCGGGCGCGCAGTCTTGATCCGCAGAACAGCCGCTATCACTTGTGGTTGGGCCGTGTGTATGGAGGGAAGGCCGAGCACGCCGGCTTTCTCTCTGCTGCCGGACTGGCGAAGAAGGTGCGCACATCGTTTGAGCGCGCGGTGGAACTCGATCCGAAGGATTGGGAGGCGCGGGCCGATCTGGCGGATTTTTATTTGGAGGCGCCGGGAATTGTGGGTGGAGGTAGAGAGCGGGCGCAGGCGCAGATTGACGCTATGATGCCGCTGAATGCCATGATGGCGCACTTGCTGCAGGCGAAGATCGCGGCGCGGAACAAGGATTCGGCGACGGCGGAACGCGAGTATCGTGCGGCAATCGACTCAAGTCATTCAGGGGCGCGCGCCTGGTTTGAACTTGGATATTTCTATTTCCATGCGAATCGTTTGGATGAGATGGAACAGGCATTTCGCAAAGTGGAAACGGCGCCTCCGGATCGTCCGGATGCGTTGCGTGATGCGGCGAGCGTGTTGCTGCGGGCGAACCGCGATTTGCCGTTGGCCGTTCGGCTTCTACGAAAATATCTGGCCTATCCGGCCGAGGAGGCTCCCGCTTTCAAGGCTCACGACTTGCTGGGGCAGATTCTCGAAAAGCAGGGTGACCGCGCGGGAGCAGCGCAAGAATTTCGTGCGGCGCTTGCCATGGCGCACAGTTATACGCGCGCGCAGGAAGATTTGAGGCGTGTAAGTCGCTAGATTTGCTGCATCGCGGATACCATCGCCTTGGCCACGCTACGCGCGGCAGACAGCGAGGCGGCTGTCTCTACAGGAACGCTCCGATTTAGAATCTCGCTTGCATCCAAATTGCCAGGCAATCCTTACAGATTCAGTTTTGAAGGTGACGGAATGATGACGACTCTTCGCGGCGCATCGGCTTGCCGATGGATTTTAACGGCTTTGTTGCTTCCCACTTCCCTGCTGGCTGAGCCGATCCCGCTCAAGCGCGTGGTGGAGCTTGCGCTCGGGCATGCGACGGGGGCGGCGATCGCGGCGGCCGATGAGCAGCGGGCAGCGGCGAGCTATCGTGAGCTGCGCGACAGCTATATTCCGCAGCTGACGACCGGAGCGGGGCTGGGATATTCGTATGGGTTCCCGCTGGGCCTCGAGGGATCGGCGCCGTCGTTGTTTAATTTGACGGCGCAGTCGGCGGTGCTGAATCCGTCGCTGCGAAATTTTGTGAATGCGGCGAAGGTCGAGTCGCAGGTGGCATCGCTAAAGGGTAAGGATCAGAGAAACCAGGTCATTCAGGATGCGGTGCTCAGTTATGCGGAGCTGGCGAAGTGGGAGCAGCGGCTGGTTCATCTGCAGCAAGTCGAGAGCGATGCAAAGCAGGCAGATGAGGCAGTGGAGAAGCGCGTAAAGGAAGGCATCGACAGCGAAATGGACGGTACGCGCGCGCGCCTGTCGGTGGCGCGGGTGCATTTGCGAGTGACGGAGGCGCAGGGCGCGGCGGATGTGCTGCGCGAGCGGTTGGGGAAGATGACTGGACTGACGGCATCGAGCATACAAACCGATGCGGATTCGATTCCGGCGGCGCCGGCAATCTCGAGCGATCCTGCGATCCAGGATGCGAGTGCGGCGAACCCGGGCGTGCAGGCGTCGGTGGAGCATGCGCGGGCCCAGTATTTGCGCGCGCAGGGAGAGCACAAGGCATTGTGGCCAAGTTTTGATTTTGCAGCGCAGTATGCGTTGCTTTCGAGGTTCAATAATTTTCAGGAATATTACATTCCGGCGAAACCGTGTCCTGTGGCCGGGGTCTCAGTGCTTTGCGTGGACAACACCTTCCGGCAGAACAATGCGACAATCGGTGTAAGTATTCGCTTTCCACTGTTTAACGCTGCGCAACGCGCGCGGGCGCAGGCCGCGGACGCCGATGCGGTGAAGGCGACAAAACAAGCGGAAGCGGCGAAGAATCAAGCTTCAGAGGAGACGTTGCGGCTGCAGCGAACCGTTGAGCAGATGCAGGCGGCGCACGACGTGGCGCAACTGGAGTATGAGATCGCGGAGAAAGGGATTGGAGTCGCACAAACGAGAATTGATGCCGGAAGGGCCACGATTCACGATCTGGACGATGCGCGATCGCAGGCGAGCGAGAAATTTATCGCGCTGCAGGATGTGACCTTTGAGTTGGAGCGGGCGCAGTTGGGATTGCTGCGGTCGACGGGCGAGTTGGAGAAGTGGGTAATGCGGTAGGGCGGGCGTCAGGCGTCGGCCCTCGGACCTCAGCGTACGGCACGAATGGAACTCGTGCCCTTCCCTTTCGTGCTTCACTCGTCAGTTCTTCCAGGATCACAATTTACCGCGCAGCGTCTTTACTACTTGGCGAATTGCCTTCTCATTGCGGCTGTACCAGCGCCATTGGCCTTGTTTGGTGGCTGCGACTAATCCGGACTTGGTGAGGATGCTCATGTGATGGGAGATAGTGGGCTGGGAGAGCTTCATCTGTTCTTCGATGTCGCCGGCGCAGAGGCATGGCTTTGTGGCGGAGTTGTTTTCGCTGTGGCGCAGCGCCTGGAGGATGCGGCGGCGGGTGGGATCGGCGATGGCGTGGAGGGCGCGGTCGAGAAACTCGTCGGAGGCCATGGCGTAGGAATACCAGCGAACATCGACGAGTGTCAATGCGATCGCCAGCTTAAGACTATCGCCATGCCGGTAGTACCAGGCGGAGGCGGAAACCCGGCTGAGCGTTCCGGTGTCCAATAAGACACGCGGATAGGATCGACGACTGCGGTTTGCAGGAAGGTCGCGAGGATCGCCATGGACAAGGCTGATGAGATCAAAAGTCCGGCGATAAGCTCAACTGTCAGGCTCGCGCTCTCTGCCGCTGGTTTGCTGGTGGCCGGCATCGCCGCAGGTTCCCTTGGATTGCCGCGCACGACCTTTCCCTCACTAACCAGCCTGCTGGGCGAAGCGGTGCAGCGTGTCTCGGCGGTGTCGCTGGTCGGTGTGGTGACCGTTGCGATCCTTTGCGCCATCACCCCGAAGACACGGAAGGGTTACACCCACCACATCGCGGCGCAAACTTCCCTGGCGGTGTTATGGCTCGCGCCTCTTGCGCTGCTGATGCAGGAGCATTCCGCCTGGACGGCGGTGATTGCGGCAGTACTCGGCATTGTCGGGGTCCGGTCGATGCAGCACGCTCTGACTTGGGTTCCCGGTCAGGACGCTCTGATTCACTCGCTGCATCCCGATGACTTGCCGCTTCGATTCAAGCACAGCGCACAAATTTCCACCGGCGCGGCGTTTGCAGCGCAGATCGGCGTACTGGCGACGCTACGTGGTTACATGTGGGCCGGTACCGTGCTCGTAATGGCCAGCTTCGCCATCTGGAGTTGGACGTTTGCGTGGTATGCGGAGCGGAATGACGATCTTGAACTGAAGCCTGCGATCACTGCGCGCAAGCTAACGGCTGCGGCTCTGGCAATTTTGTTTACTGCGGCTGGCCTTATGCCTTTCCTGAGGAGCAGCGGAGGACTGGGCACATCATCGCGACCTCGCACCTGGCATCTGCTTCCTCGCCACGGCGGAGGACCGTATCCGGCGCAGGCAACCGGCACGAGGCCTTCTCCGGGTCATGAGGGCGAGGGCAACGCGGGTATCATTCTGTGGGCCGGAAAGAAGACCTACACGAAGTTGGTGGCTCCGGTGCCGGTTCGTGACAACTGGAATCTGGCCAAGGGTTCGGCCGCGGATCCCCTGGTGATTCCTTTCGACGGCGTCTATTGGTTCTTCAAGGCTCCGGACATGCGCCCGCCGATCAACTCGCGCGAAGCGCAAGGGAGTCCTGAGGCGGTGAATATCCGTTCGACGGACCGGCGGCCGCTGTCGATCGAAGCCTACGACCACCTGGCACACTCAATCGATCTAAATTGCTGCAGCAAGATTGAGATTGCAATTCGAAATGCAGACCGCTATCCGGATACGGTTTCGATGGAGTTGGTGCTCATCAACACAGCCCTGCCGGAAAAACCTTCGCAATCGCTGGGACGGTTGGCGGTTAAATCTACGCGGCCTTGGAAGTTGTATGAGGAGCCGGTTGCTTCGAGCGAGACGTTGAATTTCGCAATCCCGCCGAGCCGGTCGCTTCGACGCTTTGACGAGCTGAAGATTGTCTTCCGGCTGGATCGCGCGCGGGCGGATGCTGGGGCGCGAATTGGGATTGATCATTTTGTGCTTGTGCCACGGGGGTTGTGAATAGTGGCGTGGAGGGAATCGGCTACTGCAAAAGCGTTCACCACAGAGGGCACAGAGTAATGCAGAGGGCTGCGGGCGATACAGCTCTACGCATTTTGACAGCTGCCGCGCTGCTTCTTAAAGACTCGCCACTATCTTTTCAGGATCGGGCTGTAGCCATCGCCGATGAGTTTGGTGCGCATGGCTTCGGCATCTTTCACGTCGGAGTAGGGGCCTACCTGCACGCGAAACAGTTTGTCGGCGGTTACTGCAGCGACGAAGGCCGGGTATTGTTTTTTCTTGAGGGCGTCGACTAGGGCGTCGGCGTCTTCCTGTTTGCTGACGGCGGCCACCTGGACGAAGTATCCGGGTGCGGGAAGCGTGGTGGTTGGGTCGGCCGCATTCGCGCTGTTCGCGGGTTGCGCAGGGTTTGTGGTTTGGGCTGCGGGCGACGCTGTCGAGTCGGTCTTGGTTTCCGTGGTGGGGGTTAATTCCGGATTTGCATCTTTCTGCTCGACCGATTTGTAGAAGCTCATCGGTTGAGTGGCGGCGGCCCCGCTCGATTTCGTGTTGCTAGAACTCGTCTGCGGCGCGGGAAGCGGGCTCGAGCTGGCGAGGGCGGGCTCGGATTTGCGACCGAGCGAGTATCCGAGCGCGAAGAAAAGGGCGCAGATGCCTACCAGTCCGAAGAACAGAAAGAGCAGCTTGCCGGTCCCGAGAGTGATCTCTGTATCTTGTGACGAAGTCATTTGCTACTCCTGTTAACGCTACTTCATGCTTCGCGGTGCGCTGGCGCGGCGCATCGCGTTTGGCGTTCTATCAGGCAGTCTTGGCCGGCGCTGGGCCGCTTCCTGCCTTGTCTAACAATTTCTGAATTCCTGAAAAGAAATCGACCGGCACCGGAAAGACGACCGTGGTGTTTTTCTCCACGCCGATTTCGGTGAGCGTCTGCAAGTAGCGAAGCTGCACGGAAACAGGCTCTTGCGACAGCAAGCGAGCGGCATCGACTAGGCGCTGGGCTGCGGAGAATTCGCCTTCCGCGTGAATGATTTTCGAGCGGCGCTCGCGCTCGGCTTCGGCCTGCTTGGCCATGGCGCGCAGCATGGTTTCTGGCAGATCGACCTGCTTTACTTCAACGCTGGTGACTTTCACGCCCCAGGGCGAAGTGTGGGTGTCGAGAATGCTCTGCAGGCGGAGATTGATCTTGTCGCGGTGCGCGAGGAGTTCATCGAGTTCCTGCTCGCCGAGGACGGAGCGAAGCGTTGTCTGCGCGAATTGCGATGTCTGGTAGATGTAATTGGCGACCTGGACGACCGCTTGCCGAGGCTCAATCACGCGCAGGAAGATGACCGCGTTGACTTTGAGTGTGACGTTGTCGCGCGTGATGATGTCCTGCGGAGGGACTTCGAGAGCTTCCTGGCGCAGCGAGACGCGGACGATCCGGTCGATCGGTGCGAAGACGAGGATGACGCCTGGGCCTTTGGCGACATCGAGAAGGCGGCCGAGGCGGAAGATGACTCCGCGTTCATACTCGGCCAGGATTTTGATCGAATTGAGGATGTAGATGACGAATACGACGATGAGAATGACGCCAAAGACTCCAATGCCGCCGACGAGTTCCACGGGATGCCTCCACGTTCAGGGGCAAAACACGCCCCTAACGCGGATTGTATAGCAGCCAGAACGGGATGGGATGCAATTCGGCGTTGCTTGGCTTGGTGCTGGGGAAAGGTAAAAGCTTTTGACCGCTGAAGGCGCAGAGAAAGGCCGGTGAGATCGCAGAGAAAGACAAGGGCGTTCACCACAGAGGGCACAAAGGAACACTGAGGACATCCCCTCGATGTGGCGGTTTAAGATCCAGCTTTGGCGAATT
Source organism: Candidatus Solibacter sp. (assembly GCA_035501655.1). Taxonomy (GTDB): domain Bacteria; phylum Acidobacteriota; class Terriglobia; order Terriglobales; family Acidobacteriaceae; genus Sulfotelmatobacter. The sequence goes on along the minus strand of DATJVU010000039.1, from coordinate 124,424 downwards.
GAATGCGCGTGGTGTCTACCGGAATGGCGCGCTGGATTTCCATTTCGATGGAGGTGCCGACGTCGAGGCGGACGTCGGGGCCGCGCTTCAGTAGGGCCCAGGCAACACCGGCAGCTGCGCCGAGACCGGCGCCGACGCGGGCTCCGTTGAGGCTTCCAGTAGACAGCCCGCCGGCGGTGGCTCCGCCCATGGTACCGATGGCTCCGCCCTTGGCGGCGTCTTCAATTTTTTTGCCGGTATTCTTGTCCTGCTGGACCGTGCCTTCTTTGTCTTTTACCGTGGTGTTTTCCGAGCCCGGCATGTTTTCGATGGAGCCGGGGAGCATGATCGTATATCCGCTGGGATAGATCATGGTGGTGAAGTGCATGAGGATTTCCGCGCGGCCCTTGACGCGTCCGGCGCGCTCGACGCGCGAGATTTTGCCCTGGATGTAGGTTCCGGCCGGGACCAGCATGCGCTCGTTGACAACGAACGGGAATGCGGTTTCAGCGTAGACGGCGTCGCCTTCGCGGGCGTTTTTTGTGGAGATGGCTTGCTTGAGGAGCAACGGGATTTTCGAGCCTGCGGGGATGACGATGGCGTGGGGGTCGAGGGGTTCGGCCGGAGCGGGAGTTCCGGCTGTCGATTGGCTCTCCTGAGCCGCTTGAGGTTGCGCTGACGAATCGGCGGGTTTGGGCGAGTCGGCTGTTTGGCCGAGGGCCATCCCAGAAATCAAAAGGAGTGTGAAAAAGCCGCGCATCGAGGACCTCCCAAGCACTGTAAACATGCCAAGCTTACTACGCCTTAGCGGCTAGGATGCGGGAATTGCAGTTTCGAGTTATCTGGCGGGACGAAAGCCGGGTCATTTGTAGATCAGATACTTCTCGCGAGTCTTTACAAATTTTTCCAACTCCTCCTGCCAGTCTTGCGCGATGCGGCGCGGATCTTCGCCTGCCATAAGCGCGTCGTAAGCTGCCTGATTAACCAGCAGTTCCTGCATGCGCTCGATCTTCCAATCGGAGGGGTAGAGCTTGTGGAGAGCTGAGGCTAATTCGATTCCGAGTTCAGGCGCGTCGAAGCCGTTGCGGTCGGTGACGACGAGATTCACGCCTTCGCATTTTTCTCCCGCGTAGACGGCGGAGGCCGGCGTGAAGGTAGTGGGAACGAAGCGGACTCCGGCGATGCCGCGCGCGTTGAGGTAGACGGCGAATTCTTTGCTTTTGATCCAAGGCGCCCCGACGAGTTCGAAGGGAGTGTCGGTGCCGCGTCCGACGGAGATGTTTGTGCCTTCGATCAGCGCGACTGCGGGATAGAGAGCGGCTTCGGTCACGCTACGAAGATTGGGCGAGGGATTTACCCAGACGAGTCCGGTGGAGTCGAACCAGTCGCCGCGCTGCCAGCCGTCCATGGGAACTACGGTGAGCTTGGCGTTTATGCTGCGCTCGGCGTTGAACATTTTCGCCAGTTCGCCCATGGTCATGCCTTGACGCACGGGGACGTTGCCGTAGTTAGTGAAATTTTCTTTACCAGAATCGGAGACCGGGCCTTGCACGAAAGCACCGGTAATCGGATCGGGGCGGTCGAGGACGATGAGTTCGATGCCGGCTTTGGCGGCGGCTTCGAGGAAATATCCCAGCGTGGTTTCGTAGGTGTAGAAGCGGACGCCTGCGTCTTGAATGTCGAAGACTACGGCGTCGAGCGTTTTAAGAACGTCAATTGATGGCCGGCGCGCGGCATCGGTGCCGCCGTAGACGCTGTAGACCGGAATACCTGTCGCGGCGTCGACCGAATTGCCAACGCTTGTCGTGTCGAGCGTTCCGGTCACACCGTGTTCGGGGCTGAAGATGGCTTCGAGGGAAACTCCGGAGGCTTGCGCGAGAACGTCAATCGTGCGGCGGCCTTCGGAGTCGAGGCCGGTCTGGTTGGTGACTAGGCCAATGTGCTTCTTCGAATCGGATGAGGTCCCTTCCTGTGAGTTTTCCGCAGGCGTCTTGAGGAGATCGAAGTTGTGTTCTTCGAGAATGTCGAGGCCGGTCTTGACCGTGCCGTTGCGCGAGTTCATGCGGCGAGCGGCGCTTTGGGCTTCGTTGTATCCGGTGATGCTTTTCCAGCGCAGCGCGTCTTTTTCGCTTACGGTTAGATTGAGAGACGCTGCAACTTCGGTTGCAACTTTGGAGCGCAAGGCGATAGCAGTTCCCTTCCCGCGCGGATGAACCGCGTTGGTGAGCAGAATGATGTAGGTCTGCGTGGTAGGGTCGATCCAGATCGCGGTGCCGGTGAATCCTGTGTGGCCGAAGGAGCCGACGGGAAGAAGATCGCCGCGGTTGGAGGAGAAGGGCGAATCGATGTCCCAGCCGAAGCCGCGGAGAACGGGCGAGGCGGGCGGTTGCTCGGGCTGCGTCATTTTGGCGACCGTGATGGCGGAGAGAATTCCTCCGCCGCCGTTGAGCAGAGCCTGCGCGAAGTTGGAGAGATCGTTGGCGGTGGAGAAGAGGCCGGCATGTCCGGCGACTCCGCCCATGCGGCGCGCTGTGGGATCGTGGACTACGCCTCGCAGCATGTGTTCGTTCTCGTCGTATTGCGTGGGTGCGATGCGCGCGCGCCATGCTGCTGGAGGGTTATAGCGCGTGTGCAGCATCTTGAGTGGCGTGAAGATGTGCTTGGCGCAATAAGCGTCGAGCGTTTCGCCGGAGGCGCGTTCAACCAGGGCTCCGAGCATGATGAAGTTGATGTCGCTGTACACGAAGACCGAGCCGGGAGGATTCTGCAGCGTCTCGGCGAAGGCCATCCTGTAGGCGGTTTCTTTGCCTTCCCAGGGAGTTTTCAGGTCGAGGTCGGGCTCGAGGCCGGAGTAGTGCGTAAGAAGCTGGCGGATGGTGATATCGTCTTTGCCATTTTGCGCAAACTCGGGAAGATACTTCGCGACCGGATCGTTCATGCGCAGCTTGCCTTGTTCGACCAGTTGCATCACGGCTGTGGTGGTGGCGATGACTTTTGTGAGCGAGGCTAAATCGAAGATGGTGTCGAGCGTCATGGGCTCGCGCTGCGGCTCGAGAGCACGGCTGCCGTAGGCTTTGCGGTAGATGACGGAACCGTTGTGGCCCACGACGAGAACGGCGCCGGGGATGTTGCCGTCGGAGATAGCCTGCTGAATGACGGCATCGACCGCATTGAGGCGAACGCCGGGCGCGGAATTGGACGTTGAAGCGTCCGGGGTCTCCGAGGCAACCAGCGTGGCAGCCTGGGCGGCGACGATCAGTATGAGGGCCCATCCTCGAATGGGCGCACGCCAGACTGCGCAGGATTTCAGCAGCATCGAAATCGACATAATGACGGGATATTTTGACTCTACACAACACCAAGGGCCAACTCAACAAACGCAGGTAATGAGGCGGGTGCGGCGGGATTCGGGCGAGATAGGCGAAAGGCTTTCACCACAGAGGACACAGAGGGGCACAGAGGAGAATCCATGTCGATTTGGCGTGCGCGGGGCGGCTCTGCTATAAAGCGCACAGGCTGGCTTCTCGCCGCCGAGTCCATTCGCCCTGAATACACCCGCTCCATCGCAGCTGGTTCCCGCCTGTGACAATCAGGATCAGTTTTTTTCTGCTGCCTTTCAGATTTTGCGGGATGCGATCGATGCGCGGGCATTCCCCTGTGCCTCAATTGCAGTGACGCACGCCGGACGGCTTGCAGCTCTGCGGGCATTTGGCCGCTTTGTTTACGACGAGAGCCTGGCGTTGCTGCCGAAGGGTACGGGCAATCTTGCGGTGAGGCCGGAGACGTTGTTCGATCTGGCGTCGGTGACCAAGGCGGTCGCGACGACGACGATGGCGGCGATTCTGTATGAACGAGGACTGCTGGAGCTCGATGCCCCGGTGAGCGGGATCGTTCCGGAGATTTCCGGAGAAGATCCACGGCGTAAGCAGATTACGTTTCGCATGTTGCTGGCGCATTCGTCGGGATTGCCGGCGTACGAAAAACTTTTTCTGCGGGCCCAGACGCGAGAGGAGTTGCTGAACGCTGCCTTCAGCACTGCGCTTACCGCTGAGCCGGGCACGCGGGCGGAGTACAGCGATATCGGATTCATCATTCTCGGAGCCGCACTGGAGAGGATCGCGGAGGAGACGATTGACCGATTCTGCCGCCGTGAGATTTTTGGTCCGATGGCGATGGCGAACACAACGTTCAATCCGCCGCACGAGATGCGCATGATGACGCCTCCGACATCGTATGACCGGACGCTGCGAAATCGAATCATTCAGGGTGAGGTACAGGATGAGAATGCATTTGTGCTGGGCGGCGTCGCCGGGCATGCTGGGTTGTTCTCCACGGCGGAGGATCTGGCACAATTCGCACACATCATGTTGAAAGGAGGATCGCCGATCCTAAGACCGGAGACGGTCGCGACGTTTACGCGGCACGATTCATCGCCGGTGAAAACTTCGCGGGCGCTGGGTTGGGATACTCCGTCGGTGCCTTCGCAGTCGGGAAGGTATTTCGGTGCGTCGTCCTATGGGCATTTGGGCTATGCGGGGACCTCTTTGTGGATCGATCCTGAGCGGCGACTTTCCATCACGATGCTGACGAATCGCACCTGGCCGGACTGCTCGAATCAGGCGATCAAACAGCTGCGGCCGAAGTTTCATGATGCGGTGATTGAGGCGCTTGGGGAGTGAATTCTGCTGGGACACAGAGTGAAGGGGACTTCCCTCCGCCCGCACGGAAAGCGCGCCTCTCGGGATGACTCCTTCGGAATTCACAAGCCTGTCACTTTTCTGTTCTCGTTGGCCCAGTAAAATATTTCTTAAACCCGATCGTTTACGGGAATACTGAAAGGCGCAAGACTTGACCCGAATCCGTAAGGCGAAGTCCGATCTGCGACAACTCACTACCGAACAGGTGCTGCCTGCGGCGCGAAATCTGGATCAGATGTCGTCGCTGGAAATTGTTCGACTGATGAATGAAGAAGATGCCACAGTCGCCGACGCCGTTCGGAAGGCCTTGCCGGAGATTGCGCGCGCGATCGACGTAGTGGCCGCGGGACTCCGGGTAGGTGGGCGATTGATTTACGTGGGCGCAGGAACGAGCGGGCGATTGGGCGCGCTGGATGCATCGGAGATCCCGCCGACGTTCAATACCGATGAGCGAACCGTCCAGTTCATCATGGCGGGGGGGCCGAAGGCGCTGGGAGCATCGACGGAGGCCAGTGAAGACGACGTCAAGCTGGCGATCCGAGAGATTAAGAAGCGCAAGCCGGGAAAGCACGACGTTGTGCTTGGCATTGCGACCAGTGGGCGCACTCCGTTCACAATCGCGGCGGTTGAGTACGCACGGGCGCACGGCGCGCAGACAATCGCGCTGACCTGTAATCAGAATTCGCCGCTGGAGCGCGTGTCGGATTTCGCCATTGTGACTAAAGTGGGCCCCGAGGTGTTGGCGGGTTCATCGCGGATGAAAGCGGGAACGGCACACAAAATGGTCTTGAATATGATTTCAACGGGCGCCATGACGCGGCTGGGCTACGTGTATGGAAATTTGATGGTCAACGTCTGGACGAAAAACGAAAAGCTGGTGCAACGGGCGACACGCATCGTGGAGCAGGCGACGAATACCGATCACAAGACGGCAGCAGCCGCGCTGAAAGCGAGCGGCAATCGGACGCCGGTGGCCGTAGTCATGCTGGCAGCAGGAGTCAGCCGGGCTGAGGCTGCGGCAGCATTGAAGAAGTCAAAGGGGCACGTGCGGCAGGCGATTGCGTTGCTCAGCAGTAGTCCAACTTGACCCGGATTAAAACCTCTTCGCCCATTTCTGCGCTGTGCAATTTTCTGCGTCTTGCCCGTCGAGAAGTGGGGCTTTCACTTTGGTACCTTCGCGAGTATCCGCGCTAGCCGGAATTCCCCGCTAGAATGAAGGCTTAGGTCACCTTTCATGGACAAGTTCGTCATTCGCGGTGGAGAACCGTTGTTGGGGACGGTGCGCGTCAGCGGTGCGAAGAATGCGGCGCTTCCCTGCATGGCGGCGGCCCTGCTGACCGATCAGCCGGTGATTCTCGAAAATATTCCGCAGGTACGCGACATTCAGACCACGCGCAATTTGCTGGCGGCGATGGGGGCTGAAGTCGAGCTCGGCTATGGGCGGGCGCAGCACCGGACGACGATTCACTGCGCGAATCTGTGGTCACCAGAAGCATCGTATGAATTGGTGAAAACGATGCGCGCCTCGACGCTTGTCCTTGGGCCGCTGGTGGCGCGCTACGGGCGGGCGCGGGTTTCGCTGCCGGGCGGATGCGCGATTGGAGCACGACCGATCGATCTGCACATCAAGGGACTGGAACAACTCGGCGCGAAGATCGTGCAGGAGCATGGATACGTCGAAGCTACCGCCAAGCGGCTGAAGGGCGCTGAAATCGTGTTCGACAAGATTACCGTGACAGGCACAGAAGATTTGTTGATGGCCGCGACTTTGGCTGAGGGAGAATCCGTGCTGAAGAATTGCGCGCGCGAGCCTGAGGTCGCCGACCTGGCTGATCTGCTCAACAAGATGGGAGCGAAGGTCGAGGGAGCAGGAACGCCGACGATTCGCGTGAAGGGCGTGAGTGCGCTTGGCGGCGCAAAACATCGCATTATTCCGGACCGGATTGAAGCGGGAACATTCATCATTGCGGGAGCCATGACTGGCGGCGATCTGAACATCGCAGGATGCGATCCGCAGCATTTTGACGCGCTGCTGAGCAAGTTGCATGAAGTTGGAGTAAAAACCAAGGCGAACGCCGAGTCGGTGCGCGTGATGGGCGACAATCCGTTTACGGCTGCGGACATGACGACCGAGGAGCATCCGGGATTCCCGACGGACTGCCAGGCGCAGTTCATGGCGCTGGCGACGCAGGCCGAGGGAACGTCCATCATCACGGAGAACATTTTTGAGAACCGCTTCATGCATGCGCAGGAACTGGTGCGCATGGGCGCGAATATCAAGATCGAAGGTCGCCGGGCGGTTGTGCGCGGAAAAACTCCGCTGAGCGCGGCCGCAGTCTTGGCCAGCGATCTGCGGGCTTCGGCGTCGCTGGTGTTGGCGGCGCTGGTGGCCGACGGAGAGACGATTATCGACCGTGTTTATCACATCGACCGCGGCTACGAGCATATTGAAGAAAAGCTTAAGGGAGTGGGTGCGCAGATTCGGCGCATCGGAGAGATGTTTCCCAAGAAAGCCGCCGCTTCGCCTAAAGGTTAAGACCTTTCCTTTCGCGTCAGGCGTTCAATGATTTCCCGGTGCTGCGGATAGCGCTTGAGCAGCTCTTCGCGTTCGGCAATCTCAAAGTCTGCGAAGTCGAAGCCGGGAGCGACGGTGCATCCGACCAGCGCCCAGGAATTCCAATCTGCGACGTGCGAGGCGAACCAGCAACCGGCTGGCACTACCGCCTGAAAGACCTGCTCCGCATCCGGGTCGTTTCCTAAAGAAATCTCCGAATAGCTTCCCGACGGCTCGATCACGTGGATCGTGAGCGGGCTGCCTGCGTAGAAATGCCAGACTTCGTCCGACTGGAGTCGATGAAAGGCGGAGAAGTTCTTCCCTTCCAGCAAGAAATAAATTGCGGTCGACGCGGCGCGCGGGCCGGTGAAGCCCGATAGCGCCTCGCGCGGAATGATCCTCTCCGCGCGATAGGTTTGGCGAAAATATCCGCCTTCGGGATGGGGTTCGAGGCCTAAATGGTCGATCCAGTATCGCGCGGCTTGATTCGTCAATTTTAGGAACCTGCTCAGGCGTTGCGGCTTTCTGCTTCCAAAAAAGCTTTTTACCACAGGGGGCACAGAGGAACACAGAGGAAACACAGCGCGGAATCAATCTCTGATTTGAAAAAATTACTCGAAACGTTTGCGATTGAATCCGCACAATTCTGATCAGAGGGTTCTCGGTCGAAGTATCCCGCGTTTCTCCCCTAGCTTGATGCGGATCCGGCCGCCCACTTTGTCTGCCAAAACTAAGACAAATTTTGCAATGAAAAAGTTCTGCGTGCCAATGCCTGCCCTTGCCCATTCGCCGACCGCAGCCTGAAACGCGAGCGGGCTCCTGCCTTCCAGGCTCGCCAGCCTTGTGCGGGAAACCCCACCTCTGCATCCTCTGCAGGGGTGGGGAAAATTATTTGTGGCGACACACGCAGTTATGCGGCGGCGTCCGACCCGCTGAGAACGATCTTGGGATGAAAAAGCGTTCCCGCGACCCGCGTTGCGATGGCGAGGAGTTCGCGCTGTCCGAAGAAAACCTTGACCTGACGGGCACGCGACAACTCAGGCAGATTCACGGTGCGGCCGCTGCGAATGCGCGCGGCGGTTGCTTCGTCGGCCGTCACGGTTGGGAATTGAGGGAGCAGTTTACGCGGGTGGACGAAGACTTCGTCCAGACTGCCGTTGGCCGCGTGCTCGCTGACCTGTTCCAGGGTGCGGGCATCTTCGAGCCTAAATTCGGCAACAGCCGTGCGTCTAAGAGTCTCGAGGTGAGCACCACAACCGAGGCGTTGCCCCATCTCGTGGGCGACCGAGCGCATGTATGTGCCGGAGGCCACTCGTGCCCGAAAAGAGGCCCGATCGCCAGCGATGGCGAGGATTTCGAGTTCTTTGATTTCGACTTTCACCGACTTGAGTGCGACTGGCTGCTGCTTGCGCGCGAGTTTATAGGCGGGAACGCCGCGAATCTTTTTGGCGGAGAAGGGCGGCGGGAGTTGCTCGATGACGCCCACGAATTCGGACGCCAACGATTGAATCTCCTCCAATTTCGAAGCGACTGGCTTCGGCTCGCTGGCCTGTTCACCATCCGCATCATACGTATCGGTCGAGAATCCAAAGCGGATGGTGCCTTGGTACTGTTTTTCCGACGAGGTATAAAACTGCGCCAATCGGGTCAGGTTGCCGACCACCAGCGGCAAGACGCCGGTGGCCATGGGATCGAGTGTGCCGAGATGTCCAACAGAGCGCTGCTGAAGAATGCGGCGAGCGCGGTTAACCACGTCGTGCGAGGTGAGGCCAGAGGGTTTATCGATGATCAGGACGCCGTTCATGAGTAATTTGGTAATTTGGTAGAGCGCAATTGCAGGGTTGAGAAGTTAGGAGATTGAGAAATTGGGTACATGGAGACCATCGACTGGGGTTCATCGCGAGACTCCGATTCACCGATTTTTCAATTTGCGCACTTCTTCGATCCACTAAACTAACAAATTCGATATGTTTCCGATCAAGGATGACCAGCCTCGCTACAGCACGCCATACGTGAATGGCTTCCTCATCGCGCTGAATATTCTGATCTATGGTTTCCAGTTTTATCTACAGCTCACTGTGAGCGCCCGGGCCTACGACGGATTCGCCCGGGAGTTCGGGATGGTTCCCGCGCATCTAAGCGCATTTCTTTCCGGTTCTCCACGATATAGCCTGGCGGAGGCTGTGCTGCCCTTCTTTACATCCATGTTTCTTCATGGGAACTGGATGCACGTGCTGGGAAATATGTGGTTCCTGTTCATCTTCGGGGATAATGTCGAAGACTATCTCGGGCACTTCAAATATCTGGCGTTCTACATCGCATCGGGCCTGCTGGCGATGGCTACACAAGTGGCGATTTATCCTCATTCGACTGTGCCCACAGTGGGTGCAAGCGGAGCAATCGCCGGAGTGTTGGGGGCCTATTTCATCCTTTATCCGCGGGCGCGCGTGCTGACGTGGTTTTTTGTTTTGGTCTTCTATATCCCGGCCTGGGTCATGCTCGGTTATTGGTTCGTGCTGCAGTTCTTCGCCGGAGCGGCGAGCCTGTCGATGGCGCCGGCCCGCGATGTTGGCGGCGTGGCAGTATGGGCGCACGTCGGCGGATTCATATCCGGTGCGGCGATGATCAAACTGTTCCCCGAGCGCGCCCGCAGATCGCCCTACGCGTACCGCTGAGTCTCACGAGGAAATCCCCATAAGTTGCGGACCTATTTCTTGGGACGCGACTCGGGTGGAACCAGGCCCGCCAGACGATAATAGACGACCAACTGGCCATAGTGCTCGCCGGAGTGTTCAATGAAGCCGTAGGCCATGTCGTAAATCCGCACGTGCTGATTGGCAAACGGATCGACGACCGTGTCCATCATGCCCTTGTCACCCTTGCTCTTGATGGCATCGGCGCCTTCCGCGAAGGCTTTCTTCACGAACGCGACGATTTCCGCTTTGGATTTGAAAGAATCTCGCTTCGGACTTTCCTCGGCTGGCGGCTTCTCGCCCTTTACCGCATTGGTGAAGTAATAGTTCGCCCCGGCAGCGTGCAGCAATTGCTCGGCGAAGCTACGCTGAGCCGGCGTCGCTTTCATGTCGTATTTGTCCTCAGGGAAATCTTCGGCCATGGCGATGAGTTTACGGCCGATGTCGTTCCAGGTATCGAGGACGACTTTCGAGGGCGGGTCAGCGGGTTTGGGTGGAGCGCTTTTCTTGGCGTCCTGTGCAAGCGCAGGAACGGCAAGTGCAGCCGCGAGGGTGAGGGACACGAGAAACGGTACTTTGAGCATTGTGGAATTTCCTCCTGGGAGTTGCGGTAGCGATTCTACTCGGGAGTGGCGTGACAGGAAAGTTAGGTCAGAGTGTGCCGGAAAGAGGCAGCAGTTCCAGAGTTTCGACGGTCGCGTTGCCGGGGAGCGCGATAGCGGCGACGACGGCCTGGGCGACGGTTTCGGGCGACATCATCTTGCGGCGCGGCGCTTTCGGCCAGAGAGTGCCCCAGATCTCGGTGTCCGTCGCTCCAGGAAGCAGGCCGATGACGCGAATACCGCGCGGGCGAAGCTCTTCCCGCAGTGTGTTGGTGAGGCCCAGCGCGGCGTGTTTCGATGCGTTGTAAGCGGCGCAACCGGTGAATACGCGATTGGAAGCGATGGAGAGATTGTTCGCAATGACTGCACCGCGTTTCATGATGGCCAGCGCAGCCTGGGTTACGAGAAAAGTGCCATCCAGATTGGTTGCCAGAACGTCCTTCCAGACAGGATATGGAAGTTTGTCCACGGTGAGGTTCGAGTGACCGATTCCGGCATTATTGAACAGAATATCGAGGTGCTGAAATTGCCGGCGGATCGACCGGAAGAGCGTGTCGACAGAATGAGGATCGCGGACGTCACATGGGTGCGCGAGCACGGGCGCGGGATGGAGCGATTTGGCGGCGCGGACGAGCGCCGATTCGTCCCTTCCGGCAAGGATCAGGCTACAACCCTCGGCCGCGAGAGCTCGCGCAACGGCGAATCCGATGCCGCGCGAGGCGCCGGTAATGAGTGCGACCGTCCCTTTCAGGCGCGACGCGCGGACCGAAGCGTGGACAGACTTCCTCGATGCCAAAGGCTCCTTCTCCCAAAGTGAACACAATTCGCGAAAGAGCCATCTTATCGCATGAGGCAAAACCACTTGAGTTTCCAGCTCACGCGCGCAGCCCTCAAGCGGGGCGCGTGTCTACGGTTTCGTCGCGCTCCAGGTATCCCTGCAGCCAGCCAAAGACGCGCTTCCAACCGTTGCCATGGCTGATTGCCTGCTCAGGTGATCCAGCAAAGCCTTCATGGCGAAGCTTTACGAGTGTCCCGGTGCCCGCCTTTTTCGGACCGCTTGGATGCAAGCCGTGCACGGTCCGAGGCTCCAACTCCCAATGCACGGTTGTTTTGAGCGGGCCCATGTAGCTTGATTCCCAGGTATGAACCAGCTTTCGCGGCGGATCGATCTCAAGGTAAACGCCCTGCACCCAAAACTTGGTGCCATCGGCGCCTTCGCCGGAGCTGAACCACTTGCCTCCGAGACGCATATCAGCGGAGCGTTCCGTGATGCGGTACATACCTTTCTGTCCCCACCATTTGGAAAGTTGCTCCGGGTCGCTGATCGCCTGAAAGACACGCTCCGGTGGAGCGGCGATGAATATTTCAGCCAGGACCGTATCCTGATCTGGCGTAATCGTTGAAGTTGCCATGGTGCGCTCCTAGTTCTTCCCTTTTTCGACAAAGGTTTTCAAGCTTTCGATCACGCCCGGCCAGCCACCGCTGTAGTCCTTGCGCGCGACCGGCAGTTGGGCGAGGCCGCTATGAGTGACCTTCACATGGGTGGCACCCGCCTGCGGGGTCAGTTCCCAGCGGACGACGGTCTTCGCAGAGGGTTGGTCATGCCAGTTGGCGATCCATGTGTATGCCAGGACGCGCGGCGGGTCGTACTCGACGATTTCGCCCTCGCACTTGAATTCGCTCATATTGTTCACCACGATGGATCCCTTCTCCGTGGCGTAGCTATAGCGGCCGCCGAGGCGCGCATCCATCTTCCAGAATTTTGGCGGGCACTCAGGGTTCGCAAACCAGAGCTTCAGCTGTCCGGCGTCGCAGAGGGCCTGGAAGACGCGCTCCGGCGGCGCAGCGATGTCGATCTCGCTCACAATTGAATCATGATCGGGAATAACTTTCGTGGAAGCCATCGGCTCTCCTCAATTCGCTTCGACCAAGGAAATGAAGGGCGGGCGAACCCGCCCTCAGGACTACATCTTGCGGTGCAGATCGAAAATGGAGCGGTGTTCTTTGCCATGGTCGATAAAAGTCCACTCTTCGGTGTGATGATTGTCATCCAGCAGCGTCAGCACCATCCTTTCCATGTGACCTGCGTCGGGGGAAGCAAGATTCGTAGCGTCGACGTAGTTGAATGTGATGGTCTTTCCATCGGCGGAGGCGCTAGCCTCCATGCGCGGCTGGTTTCCGATGGCGCAGTAATGCGTCAGGAGCAGACGATTCCCGTCCATATTGAACATAGAAACCATGTCTTCGTGGCCGAGAATCTCACTCATGACGGCAGTGCCGCCGGACACAACCTTAAAAGTAACTTGCAACGAACTGCCCATGTCGTGGCCTTCAACTACCTTGCCCTCCCAGGTGCCGGGCATGCTTTTGATGGTGGTGAAGGCTTTTTGGGCGTCCGTCTGGCTGTAGAGCGGCATGGCGGCGAGGGCGGCTGCAAAGATCAACAGAAGCGAACGGTGAATTGAATTTTTCATCATAGTTCTCCTTTCTGAAATTGTGATCAGGCTTTCATCTTTTCTTCTTTTGTGTGCTGGGCTCGGCTGTCCCTGCGAGTTCCCTGGCGTATTCGGCCTCCACGAAATTCTTCAGGTTGTTCAGGCTTGCCGACCAGAACTGGCGGTACTGCTCGATCCAGGAGTCCACGACGCGCAGCGGCTCAGGATTGAGTTGGTAGACGCGGTGGCGGCCTTCACGGTGCTCCCGCACCAGATGGGCCCGGCGCAGAAGGCGCAAATGTTTCGAGATGGCAGGCCGCGAGACCGGAAACGCGCTCGCGATCTGCCCAGCCGGCTGGCTTCCCCGCCGCAGAAGGTCGAGAACAGCGCGGCGGGTGGGATCGGCGAGGGCCTGGAAGGTGGCTTCCGAAGTCACCGAATATGTAACCGATCGATCACGCATAATGCGTAACCGTACAGTTACATAAGCGCCTTGTCAAGCACTTTCTTGGAGCGTAAAAAAACGATGGAAAGGAACTAGCGCTGGCGCGAGCTATTCACCACAAGGTCAAGGAAGGCCTGGTGGATGCGCGTGTCATCGGAGAGTTCGGGGTGAAACGTGGCGGCCATCGCCTTACCCTGTCTCACGGCCACCGGATCACTTCCCTCACGCGCGAGCACTTCGACGCCATCTCCGACATGCGCGATTTTGGGGGCGCGAATGAAGACCATTTCGAGCGGGAACTCGGCCGTGCCTTCGATCAACTTCCCTTCCCGAATGGAACTGTCGATCTGGCGACCGTAGGCATTGCGGCGGATGCGGATGTTGAGCGCACCCAGACCGGCCTGCTGCGGATTCTCGACCTCGCTGGCGAGCAGAATTGCTCCGGCGCACGTGCCAAATGTGGGCTTGCTCCGGACAAACTGCCTTAGTTTTTCAAAGCCTGCATCGCCCAAGAGTTTTAAGAACGTGCCGGACTCGCCGCCGGGGATGATAAGGCCGTCAAGATAGTCGAGTTGCTCGGGCTTCCGGACGAGCGTGACCTCGGCGCCCAATTCTTCCAGGCGGCGCCGGTGTGCGTCGAAATCACCCTGCAGGGCGAGTACTCCGATCTTTGGTTTTGCCGGCATCGGTCGGGTGCAGCAGGATCAGGCACGTAGCAACTGGACTCGGAAGCAAGCGGTGGACACTTTTCCATGCGCCTCTGTGAACCCCGATTCTGCAGTTCTTTTGATTCTAAAGGATGCCTGCGCGCTTCAATCGGAGCATGCCACACATTGTTCTTGAGGAAAAGCGGCATGGCCGAAGGCGCGCTTATCCGCACCGGCCGCGGGATCCAAATGCGCTTACAGCGGAAGAGCGCTCGGAAAGCGGCTCTGAAAGTCGAGCAGGCCGACCCATTCCGGGGTGACGGTGATCCGGACCATGGAACTGATCATCGTGGCAAGCTGAGCCACCCAGGCCTGCCCTTGCTCGGGCCCGAAGTAGCGTTCGGCGGCCAGGGCGTACTCGGGCACAATGCCGTTAACCAATTCGAGCCTTGCGCTCCCTCGCAGCAACAAAACTTTGTGCGGAAATGTGTTGTCGTCGATGGTGATCGCCACCTTCGGCCTGTGCGCCAGGGCTTTGAGTTTTGGCGCCTTCGGAGGAGTGCCCATGACGAGCTCGTGGCCGGTCCAGTGAAACCAGATGGGCACGACGCGAGGTGTTCCGTCGGATGCTACGTAAGCGAGGCGGGCGGGAATCGTAGAACGAAGCAACTCCTGCGCAGCAGGATGCTCAAGAAGACTCATGTCCCCTTGTTGAACAGGCATGAACAGCCTCCAGCAATGTTCAGGATGGGCCGGGGGGACGCCGGGGAAGTATAACGCGTTTTTCAATTGGCGTGCACTAGCGCTGCAGGGAGCGAGCGCTCCGAATTCATCTAAACTTCTTCGTTTATACTTCCGCTCATGTTTCCCCATCGGCAGCGTCTCCCTGCGGGCCTTTGCTACCCATTAGTCGCACGGACCATTGGCTGGTCGAGAATTCGATTTCAATGGAGGATCTACCATGACCACACGAAACCAGGCCCTCGTTCTTCTGGTGCTTCTACCCCTGATCGCGGCTGGAGCTCCCAAGCATCACAAGTCCACGCAATCCGGCCACGGCAAGCCGGGCGAATTCGACTATTACCTGCTGACGCTGTCGTGGTCGCCGGAGTTTTGCCACGGCCATCCGGACAAGCCAGAGTGCCAATCAGGACACTTCGGTTTCGTAGTGCATGGGTTGTGGCCGCAATATACGGCGGGAGGGTATCCGGAAAATTGCTCCAATGCGCAGGGATTGTCGAATCCGGCGGAGATGAAGGACATCATGCCTGATGCCGGCCTCGTCGCACACGAGTGGAGCACTCACGGGACCTGCAGCGGGCTGGATGCGGAGAGCTATTTCAAATTGCTGCGGCAAGCGTTCACGTCGGTGAAGATTCCCGATAAATTCTCGGCACCGCATCAGAATTTTTCCATCTCGCCGCCAGATATGAAGAAAGAGTTTGTGCAGGCGAATCCAAATTTCAGCGCTGATGACATGACTGTAGGTTGCGGCAATAATTACCTCACGGCCGTATCTCTGTGCGTGACAAAGGATCTGAAGGCTACCTCCTGCCAGAATCTGCGCGACTGCCGCGCGAATTCGGTGAAGGTGCCGCCTGTGAAGTAGCCCCCCGGAGTCGGCACGAACTGGAAAGCGGTGGTGGGACAAACCATCAAGGAACACGATTCAGCTTGGAGGAGCGATTCAGGACAGCAAGTACTCGATGCGCGTTTCCAGCTCTGACGGATTGTCGGTCCAGTCGCCGTAGATCTCCCACGATTTTCCCGCGAAGGTGCATTTGTTGGTTGCGGCCCAGGCGTGGATGGCCTGATGAGTTTCGCCCATCCGCTGGTAGGGCCCGATGTGCGGCGCGGTCACGACTCTTCCCGCCGGAGTTTCGGTGGACAAGACCTCGCCCGCGCGTTCGAATGGGCGCGTGACCTCGACGCCGAAGTCAACATTCATGGGATCCTGGCGGCTCGCGGGATGGTGGTAGAGAAAGACGTTGTGACCGTCGGTGCGAAGTCCGGGATGTTGCTTGAGGAAGGCCCAAACCTGATCTAGAGCCGGCTTCCATGCGCTCGCAACTTGACCCATTCGAACCTGCTGGCGGACGGCGGCGAGGAGGCGAGGCGAAGCAATCTGAATGGAAATGTTGGGAGCCATGGTCAGCGGATAGTTTAACGATAGAGGAACTGCATGAGCGATTCAGCGCCCGAGATGACTGATAAAGTTCGCGCCAAGCTGGAAGAAGCTCGAGTTGCGCGGCTGGCCACAGTCGATGCGAACGGCGCGCCTCATCTGGTGCCCGCTTGTTTTGTGCTCGACGGATCGGTGCTGTACAGCGGAATCGATCGCAAACCGAAGCGCTCCCGGCATCGACTCACCCGGCTTGCCAATATCGAAACAAATGCGGCGGTTGCGCTCCTGATCGACGAATACGGCGAAGACTGGAGTCGGCTGTGGTATGTGCTGGTGCGCGGGAAGGCGTCGGTGGTCACGGAAGAAACGGAACACAGCCGCGCCGTCGCACGGTTGAAAGCGAAGTACGCTCAGTACGCTGCGGGAATGCTCGATGACGATGCGGTGATCGTGCGCATCACTGCGGAGCGGATCACAAGCTGGGGGAAACTGTGATCGGCTATTCCGTTCCGATCAAGCCTTTCAGTTGATCGAGAAGATCCATCCAGAGATCGAGCGACTGGCCTCCGACTGAAAATGCCGGATCAAAGAACACTTCGTGAGCTCCGATGCCTGCGCAGGCCTTGGCATCCTCCGCGATTTGCTCGACCGAACCTGTAAAGATGGTCCGCTCCGCGCCCAGCGGTTTGTCGGTAATCTCGACAATTGCGCGAACCACCAGCACTAGCGTCGAGGGATCCCGTCCGGCATCCTCCGCCATTTGCTTCAACTGCTGGAACATCTGTGCCATCCCCGGCAGTGGGATGATGACGGGATTCCATCCATCGGCCACGGTTGCGAGCCGCTTCAGTGCCGCCGGAGCGAAGGCGGCGAGGTAGATCGGCGGGTGTGGCTTTTGCACGGGCTTCGGATAGATATACGACTTGGGCACGCGGTAGAACTTCCCTTCAAATTCGACTGGATTGGTCGTCCAGATAGCTTTCAGGAGTTGCAAAAACTCGTCGGCCATGGCCCCGCGCTGCTTCATGTCCGCACCGGTGGCATCCATCTCATCTTTGGACCATCCCAGCCCAAGTCCGACACGCAGTCTTCCGTTGGAAAGGAAATCGATAGTCGTGAGGCGGCGCGCCAGCATGACGGGGTTGTAGTAGGGGATATCGAGAACGCTGGTGCCGAGCGTGATCTTTGCAGTCTTGGCGGCCGCAAAAGTAAGCGCATCGAGGGGATCGAGCGAGTGCTTGTAGGGCTCGGGCAGCGACCCGTCGGGCGTGGCTGGATAAGGCGTCTGCAACTTTACCGGATAGAGCAGGCGCTCTACCGTCCACAAGCTGTGGTATCCGAGAGCCTCTGCGCGTTGAGCGACTTGCGAAACGGCGTCTGGAGTAGCCACGGGCCCGATGTTGGGCAAAGCGAATCCCAGCTTCATAGCGCACCCCCGAAGAAAAGTTCGACCATTCTAACGACAGGGGGCCGAAGGCTTCAAATGAAGGCGTAAGTATTCTAGGGGATGATCAATTTCCCGAGCGTTCCGCCTTGCAAGACGACTGATTTGCCACCGATTGTGCGAGTGACTTTGATTTGCACGGCGTAGATGTACTCTCCGGAGAGCCAAACGCACGCCGTGTTGTTTAACAGGGGCACTATGCGAATGTCATAGAGGCCCGAGCCCTCGTTGAGAAATTCGGTGACCGAGACACCACAACCCCCGGGTCGCACATTGAAGCCGTCAGTGAGCGTCCATCCGGCGGGCAGGTTAATCGCGCTGACCTGATTGCCGGCGGTGGCGCCGAGGTCCGTGACTGGCACACCGTCCAGTGTGACCATTACGCTGATCAGCGCGGAGGCGGCCACATTTGCGCCGGAGCCTCCGGCGGTGGCGTTGCTGCGGTTAATCTGCATTTGGACCAGCAACTCCCGGGTCGGTAAGGTGTGTTTTTTCTTCTTCGCGGTTTTGGGCATTGGGTATCTCCTTTCTGAAACTGACCGTGCTCTGGCAGCGTACGCGTGAGGATGGACCATTGTACGCGTTGCCAGGGGAGCGATCTTGCTGCAGAGGTCCGCGTGGCCGATCCTCAGACCTGGGTTCTAGTTTGCGGTTGGAAACTGAAAATAGATCGAGTTAGGTTGGCGGCGCAGCGCTGGAAGTGGAAGTTCCCACCCTTCGAAAAACACCAGGGGGGCCGCCCGCCAATTAGAATGCGAACCATGATCATCAGGCCGGATACGCGTCGTATTTACAAACAGGGGCTAGGGGAAGTACGGATGCTCGTTGACGGAGAGCAAACCAACGGGCGGTGGTGGTTGGTCGAAGCGTGTGAGTTTCCGGGATTTACCACGTCACTGCATTTGCATCCCAAAACTTTGGAGCAGGTCTACGTGCTCGAAGGCGTGCTCTCCGTTTATCTGGATGGCAAGTGGCACGATCTGGAGCCGGGTACGTTTGCTGAGTTGCCGCAAGGCCAGCCGCACGCGCAGGCCAACCACAGCCAGCAGAATGTCCGCTTTCTGGGAACAGGCATTCCCGCGGGCTTCGACAAGTTCTTCCCTGAATTGGACAAGCTGGCCTCGCGCATGCCGCCGTCGGATCCGGGATTTATCCGCGAGGTGTCGAAGCTGGTGAGCCAGTTTGATACGACGGTGCTTGGGCCGCCGCCACCGAGGAAATAGCCTGGCAAAGATCAGGGTTCGAGACTTGAGCCCTTCCGCGGTGGGGCTAACGCGATCAGTGCAATGCCAATGATTCCGAAACCAACCACTCCCATCCACTCCTGGGGTTTTATCACATGCGTGTACTCCTGCGCCGCCATCACGGCTGCATGAGCCACATTGGCCCAGCCGGCGAATAAGATCAGGCTTCGGTTCCCGGCGGGATTCCGTGACGCCAGCATGAGGAACACGCCGAGCGTGACATAGATACTCATGAGCATCGGTACCCCTGGATCTTTGGAAAAAAAGATCACTCCGGGATAAGCCAGAGCCAGGAACAGCAATCCCACCACGATCAGAACGATCATTAAGGTTCGCGCGCGAATCATGGCGCCCTCTTTCACAATAGGCAAAGACTATTTTGCCATCGCGATGACTTGATATGCCTTCGTGACATTGGCCGTTACGCTCTGCGGAAATGCGGGATCGAATCTTGAAGCGTATTTCGTGACCAGCGCCCTCGAGACTTGTTTCTGCGCTTCTTCGAGGCTCGCGCCGTTGCTGTAGACCTGCGCGGTTTGGTCGAGCAGATCGTGGAAGTAGGTTTTCCAGAGTTCGAAGGTCTGCTTGTCATGCATCACGTCGCCGTGGCCTCCGAGGGCCTGATCGAAGTCGAGTTTCTCGGCGGTGTCGAGGGTTTTGATCCAATCGTAGGGATAGCTGTCGGCCATGAACGGCGTCCAGCCGTGGAGGGCGTCGCCGCAGATCAGAATTTTTTCTTTCGGCAGGTAGACCCAGACGTCACCGTTGGTGTGAGCGTTGCCGAGCCATAGAAATTCAACGGTACGCGACTTGCGGTAGAGGATCATGCTGCGGTCGAAGGTGATGCTGGGCAGCGTGAATTGCATTGTCTTCAGCTCGGCGAGATAGGCCTCGGACTGTTCGAGATTGCTTTGCAGTTCGGCTTTCTGCTTCGCATCGGTGGCCGCGGCGAGATCGGCTTTGAGTTTTTCGATCTCCTTGGGCATGGTCGCGATTTCATATTTCACGCGCGGGATGCCGCGGTTCTCGATGTTTTCCTTCGTGGCTTGAGAAGAAATGATTTCCACCCCAGCGGGCCAGGAACTGGGATAGGCCTGATTGCCCTGATAGTGGTCCCAGTGAAAGTGCGTGTTGACGACGTAGCGCACAGGCTTGTCGGTCAGCTTCTTGATCTGCTCGATGAGAGCGCGCGCGGCGGATGGCTTGGAGTGCGTGTCGACGACGAGGACGGAATCTCCGAGCAGAATGATCGCGGCGTTGCAGTTGACCTTGTAGGCGGGCTTGGCGATGGCAGCGTAGACGCCGTCGGCCATGGGCTTGATGTCGAACAGGTCTTTGTCTTGTGCGTTGCCGGCGATTGCGCTGGCAAGGCATAGCAGAATGGCGAAGCGGAGATTGCATCGCATGAAATGTTCTCGTAGATGAGTTGGAAATTCGGGATGGAGGGTACTACTGGAGGGCTGGCGGCGTAAAGAGGATTCGGGATGGGGTTTCAAATTGGAGGTGGCTAGCAAGGATTTCGCTCTTGGGTGATGTGTGGCTACGCCTCACAGACGCTTCCTCCAATATCCCGGGCGGCGATGACCGTGCGCGATCGCGAGAATTTGGATGTCGGATTCTCGCTCGCGATAGATCAGTGCATACGGAAATCGTTGCAGCACGAATTTTCTGGCGCCTCGTTCCTCGGTTGGCCAGCGGCGAGGGGACGCGGTGATCAAGCTGATTGCACGATCGACTTCGCTCACGAAGTTGTTCGCGGCGGTTTCGCTTCGATCCAGATACCAGGCAACGGCAGACTTGAACTCCGCCAAGGCGCCAGGGTGAATATCGAGCGGCTTAGCGGCCATTGAGCATAGCTGCAATCTGCCGGCGTGCCTCTGCCCACGGGATGGGCTTTACTTTGCCGGAATCGAGCTCTTCGATTCGGCGCGCAATCTCCTCCGACCAGGCGGCTTCGACGGCCGGGTCCGGGGGATTTTCGTCGAGGCTTTCGAGGAGCGATCCGGCGATGGCAGCGCGCGCTTCCGGCGGCAGAGCCAGGGCTCGCTTCAGGATGTCGGAGGCTTCTTCGGTCATGGAGATATTTTACGCTTGGAGGCGCAGAAACGTAGCCAGTGGGTACTGGACGTACCTTTCAAGTAGTCGAGTGGCCTAGTCAGCCATTACGGTTCAACTCCGTCGTCCTCCGCACGGGCTTCTCGACTTGTGTCGGCTGCTACACTGTTCGTTGAAGGGTAGCGTACCGACTGGCAATTTTGCGGAGCCCCGCCTGACTAGCGGGGCTTTTGAATTGTGTTCGAGGAAGGCGAGTTCAGCAGCCACCAGGCCACCCCATACTTACTAGGCGGTCTTATGACCACCACGGGCATCACGGACAATTTGCCCTGTGGAAACAGCGTCGGTTACCCACTCTCGAACCTGGTCAAGATTGAACGGCTTGGGGGCTCTTAGTGCTTGCCGCGGGTTTAAGGCGAGCAATATCTCGTTGAGGGTCACAGATGACGTTTGCTCTTTTAGAAAATTCAAAATGTCCCTGCGACGCAACAGCCTGGTCTTCGTAAGTGGAAAAAAGTAGGCTCTTCGTGAACCGTCGTCCCTGAACGATTCCACTAGATTAGGCTCTATAGCGAGCTGGATGCTCTTGCGCAACAAGAAGCTCAGCGCCTCGACAAGCTCCTCCACCTTACGCAGCTTCCCATCTACTCCTTGGCGGCCGTCTTGAGTATAGAAACTGCTGGGTACCCGTTGGCCGTGCATTACATAGTTTCGTAATTCATATATCGGGTCCACAACGCCCGCCACTGTTTGCTCGGGTTGGGTCAGAAAAGACGGTACGTCTCCTGGTTCATACACAACTGCGTCGGCTCCGAGTAGGCGCTTAAGACGCTCTTTGATCACTAACTGACCTGAATGCTCATCGTCATTTTCAGTGCAGAGGGACTCGATGCCCGCAATCCATGAAAACCAGCTCAGCTTCCAATACCTTTGGAAGGTGTAATAGCCGAGGTCGTGAAACTGCACGGCTAGTCGAATCGGCCAATAGTCCGTATTCATCACGCGCAGAAACGAGCCTGCTAGGCGCTGGAATGTGAGGAGGTCTTGATTTCGCAGGTAAAACAGCTTGTGAGCTTCAGGGAGTTCTACATAGTCTTCCGGAGAGTCGAACGGCCCAACCTCAAATTTTCCATCTGGCTTGACCACGCCCTGGATCGCGAAAAAGCGCTGACGCATCGGTCGAATTATGCGCAAAAGGGCGGAAAGTGTGCGCACAAGAAACATCGACTGGGTCTCAGCCTCGCCGGTGCCGAAGTCACCTCGAAACCGGTGCACAATCGCATAGCTTATTTCTTCGAACGATTCAATGGTTTTTGCAGCTATATGATTTTTAAAGATGCTGAAGGCTTCGCGCGTTAGAAGTCCCTTTGGTATTTTCTCCAGAGTCACATCAGGAACGATCGTTGCGGGTAAAAGCGAATCGTCGAATCGCTCATCATCCAAAAAATGCTGCGCCACCCGATGTATCGAGTACAGTGTTATCTTCTCGAGCTCAGACATTAGACCAACTGTACGACCGACCAGTGCTGGGTAATCGCGGAAACAAACCGCCTAACGCAGTCCCTACCACCCCCGGGTTTGCAGCATGTGCGCTTCATCCAGCGCGCTGACGGCTAGGCCTTTCATCGCTCCTTGCAGGTCTTCGCTCACTTCTAGCAACACCTTCGGGTCTTGGTAGTGCGTGGCGGCCTGGACGATTGCTTTTGCGCGTTTCTCCGCTTCGGCTGGGTCGGCGAATTCGGTGCTGTTCTTCATAAAGATGCCGCTGCCTACGAAGACTGCTTCTGCTCCTAGCTGCATTACTAACGATGCGTCGGCTGGCGTGGCAATGCCTCCGGCTGAGAAATTCGGGACTGGCAGCTTCCCTGCTTTGGCGACCATCTTGATCAGTTCGTAGGGGGCCTGGTGCTCTTTGGCTTTGGCGTAGAGTTCTTCTTCGCCGAGGACGGTGAGGATTTTCATCTCCTGAACGATCTGGCGGATGTGTTTTACGGCGTGGACGACGTCTCCGGTGCCGGCTTCGCCCTTGGTGCGGATCATGGCTGCGCCTTCGGCGATGCGGCGCAGGGCTTCGCCGAGATTGCGCGCGCCGCAGACGAATGGGGTCTTGAAGGCGTGCTTGTCGACGTGGTGGGCCTCGTCGGCGGGAGTGAGCACTTCGGATTCGTCGATGTAGTCGACGCCGAGCTCCTGCAGGATTTGGGCTTCGGCAAAATGCCCGATGCGGCACTTGGCCATGACCGGGATGGACACGGCGGCCATGATCTCCCGAATTTTTTTGGGGCTGGCCATGCGGGCCACGCCGCCCTCGGCGCGGATTTGCGCGGGCACGCGCTCGAGCGCCATGACGGAGACGGCTCCGGCTTTTTCGGCGATCACAGCCTGTTCGGCGTTGGTGACGTCCATGATGACGCCGCCCTTGAGCATTTCGGCGAGGCCGGTTTTGAGGCGGAGCGAAGTTTGCGAGCTGCCGTTGGTCGTATTCCCGTTATTCGATGACATGGTTTTTAGCTGTTAGCTGCTACCTCCTAGCTTCTAGCTAAGAGTGGACCAGCTACCTTTTCGCTAGCGCGAAGGATGCGCCGCAGTCTGGGTGCGGCTTTCTTTATTTTATCTCCCATTCCCGTTTCGCGGTACCCCTTGAATAGTCGTTTCACCACGGAGTCACTGAGGCGCAGAGTGTGCCTTCGGTATTCAGTCTTTCGCGGTAGGATGTCCGCGTGAAACGGTTTGGCCAAGTCCTTCTCGGCGGTTATGCGCTGGTCATCGCGGGAACGCTGCTCGTATTCTTGGCCCCGAAGTTTTTCGCGCCGAAGCTAATAACCCCGCTTTGGGCGTTCAGCATCTTCCTTGTGCTCGCGACGTGGGCCTACGTCGCCATGCGTGCTGTTTTGATGGTGCGTCGCTGGATCAATAAACCCAAGGCTCCATGACACACCAGGTTCGCGTAGTAGCCTGCATCAAAAACCTCAGGCGCTACTTCATCAGAAGCTTGACTGCCTGCGGTGCATCGAACAGCGAATCAGCCAGCGGTTCGTAGCTGACCGATTTGTAGATGTAGGTTTGAGTTTGGCCACCGGAGCGGGAGACATTTTTCGTGGCGACCAGTTGGCCTCCGAAACTCTTGTAGTCGTCGAAGACGACAACCGCGGTATCGTTCGAGGCGGTGTCGACCTGAAAGCGGTAGCCGACCAGCAGCCCCGTCTTGATGTCATAGAACTGGTTGTTGTCTTTGCCCCAGTGCGTGGTGCCGTGCAGCCAATAGCACTGGTGGCCCTCGAAGTCGGTGACGCCGGCGAGTTCCAGCTTGGTGAAATAGTCAGGCTGGTGCAGTGGATATTGCAGATCGGCGTCTCGACGGATGGACTCGGGAGCTGTTTCTTTATCGATGTTTGCGCCTTGCGGCGTCAACGACCAGGAAACATTACCATCGAATCCCTGCAGAATTTCTTTGCCCTCGGAGGTGGTGGCCTTGGTCAGGGTCTTGAAGGGCTTCGCGTAATGGATGAATGTGATGCCGGCGCCCTCGACTTCTCCGTGGATGGTTTCGGATTGGACCTTCGCGATTGCGTCGGCACCACCGAGGGCTTGCTTGTAACGGTCCAGAACGGCGGCAGCGGTTTTGAGTGGGGCGTCCTGCGCGGCGAGCGCGACGGCGGAGGCGAGGATGAGCGTAGCTAGGATGCGTCGAGGCATGGTGGTCGGACGGGGGAATATGAGAAAGGTTATCGAGGGGCGGAGTTGTGGTTGGTCCCGTTGGCTACATCGTTCGGGCCGACCGAGGTAAGGTCCCTCACCTCGCCTTTGGCGAGGTTCAGGATGACATCGATGAAGCCGGCGCGCAGAGCTGAGAGCCGATAGCTGAGAGCTGACAGCTATTTTCATCTTTCCACGAATTTCGCGAACATTTTTTCCGGATCGATAGCGATAAAGGTTCCGCGGCTGCGAGCCAGAACCTCGCCCTTTTCATTCAATATTTCTGCCATGTTGATGTGCTTGCGGCCTTCTACACTCACCTCCCTGCCCTCGACATGCAGCGGCTTGTGCAGTGGAACTGGCTTAAGATATTCGACGGTCATCTCTTTGGTGAGCGCAATGACATGGTGAAGCTTATTCACCTTGCCCATCGCGTCGTCAAGGATGGTCGCGATGATTCCGCCGTGGCAGTGGCCGGGAGGTCCGGTGTATCGCTTCCCGAGGCGGAAGCGGCAGGTGAAGGTTTGGCGCTCTTCGTCGAGCGTGAACTTCAGGCGCATGCCGTCGGGATTGTTCTGGCCACAGGCGAAGCAATAGTTCTTCTGCAGTTTGACGTACGCGGTTTCGTGGCCGTGGATTTCCTTCTTGCGGGGCATGGGGCATTCTAACGTGGGGGGCGGAATTCACCACAGGGGACACGGAGGATCGCAGAGAACTTCGGGGAATCTGGCCCGCGCCCTTTGTTTCTGGCCTTCCAATCTTGTATACATATCGGTTTTGAAAAATCTTCCGCCGCCCAATGGAGTCTCTTATGAAACGATTCTTGATCTTTTTCCTTCTCCTGTCCTGCAGCCCCTTCGCCTTGCTTGCGCAAGATGCAAAGCCACAAGACAAAGATAAAGACGCCGACAAGAAACAGGCCGTCGCGGAAGCCAACAAAAAAGATCAAAAGAAAGAGCAGAAGAAGGACGAGAAAAAAGAAGAGCCTAAGAAAGAGGAAAAGAAGGGAGGCATGACGGCCGAGACCTTTTCCGGGCTGAAGTTTCGCTCGATCGGTCCAGCGGTGGCATCAGGGCGCGTGATGTCGATCGCGGTGAATCCTAAAAAGACTGATGAGTATTACGTCGGCGTGGCATCAGGCGGCGTATGGAAAACCGAGAATGACGGCACGACCTGGACTCCTGTGTTCGATGGCGAACGATCGTACTCGATTGGATGGGTGGCGCTCGATCCGAACGATTCGTCGGTGGTGTGGGTCGGCACGGGAGAGAGCAATTCGCAGCGCAGCGTGAGTTACGGCGATGGAATCTATCGATCGGACGACGGCGGAAAGAACTGGTCGAATCTTGGGCTGAAGAAGTCGGAGCACATTGGGCGCGTGGTTGTCGATCCGAAGGATTCGAAGGTGGTTTATGTTGCGGCGGAAGGGCCTTTGTGGGGGCCGGGAGGCGATCGCGGACTCTATAAGTCGACCGACGGCGGGAAGAACTGGAAAGCCGTGCTGACGATTAGCGAGAACACCGGCGTGGTGGACGTGCAACTTGATCCGACCGATTCGAACATTGTTTATGCGGCGGCCTATCAGCGGCGGCGGCATGTATTCACGCTCATCGACGGCGGCCCGGAGAGCGCTATCTACAAATCGACCGACGGCGGGGCTACGTGGAACAAGCTGAAATCGGGCTTGCCGCCGGTGGATATGGGGCGCATTGGGCTGGCAGTTTCACCGGCCGATCCGAATGTGGTTTACGCAACGATCGAAGCGGCGGACGGCAAAGGCGGAATCTTTCGTTCGAACGACAAAGGCGCGACATGGGAGAAGCGCAACGACTTCGATCAGGGCGCGATGTACTACGCGCGTGTCGTGGCAGATCCGAAGAATGTCGACCGAATCTTTGTGATGAGCGTTCAGCTTCGCGAATCGCTGGACGGTGGCAAGTCGCTGCGCAAGGTCAGCGAGGTGAATCATCACGGCGACAATCACGCCATCTGGATCGATCCGGATAATACGAAGCACTGGCTGCTGGGGTCTGACGGCGGCATGTATGAAACGTGGGACGACGCGAAGAGTTGGCAATTCAAGGCGAATCTGCCGACGGTGCAGTTTTACGATGTTGCGGTCGATAACGCAGTTCCCTTCTATAACGTCTGCGGCGGCACGCAGGATAACTTCTCCTGGTGCGGACCTTCGCGCACGCGCAACGTCAATGGGATTGTGAATTCCGATTGGTTCGTGACTACTGGTGGTGATGGCTTCCGGTCGCAGGTAGATCCCGTTGATCCGAATACGATCTACTCCGAGTCACAGTATGGCGTGCTGGTTCGGCACGACAAGCCTACGGGACAGGAACTCGTTCTGCAGCCGCTCGAGGGCAAAGGTGAGCCACCGCTGCGCTGGAATTGGGACTCTCCCATCATCATCAGTCCGCACTCGCACACGCGGCTTTACTTCGCGGGGAACAGATTATTTCGCTCCGACGATCGTGGCGATACGTGGAAGGCGATCTCCAGCGACCTGACGCGGCAGATCGATCGCAACAAGCTGCCGGTGATGGGAAAAGTTTGGGGGCCGGATGCGGTGGCGAAGAATCAGTCGACCTCGTTCTACGGAAATATAGTGTCCCTCTCCGAGTCGCCGAAGAAAGAAGGCCTGATTTACGTCGGCACAGATGATGGGCTCATTCAAGTCACGAATGATGGCGGCGAAAACTGGACGAAGTATGAGAAGTTCCCCGGTGTTCCTGATACGACCTATGTCAGCCGGCTCGCGGCTTCGAACCACGAGGCGAACACGGTTTACGCCGCGTTCGAGAACCACAAGAACGAAGACTTCAAGCCGTATCTTCTGAAGTCGGCCGATGCAGGCAAGACCTGGTCTTCGGTCGCGGGCGATCTGCCAGAGAGCGGGCCGGTGCTGGCGTTTGCCGAAGACACAGTTAATCCGAACTTGCTGTTTGCGGGAACCGAAAACGGAGTGTACTTCACGATCGACGACGGAACGCACTGGGTGCAATTGAAGGGTGGCCTGCCGATAATTTCTGTTCGGGATATGGCGATCCAGGCGCGCGAGGGCGATCTGGTGATTGCGACCTTCGGACGCGGGTTCTATGTGCTGGATGACATCACGCCGCTGCGACAGTTAAAGACCGAGGTACTCGATCACCCGGCAGCGCTTAACCCTGTAAAAGAGACGCTGCTCTACATGGAGAGGCATCCGCTGGGCGGGCCGAAGAAGGGGTTCCAGGGCGACGCCTTTTATACCGCGGAGAACCCACCGTATGGGGCGGTTTTTACGGCGTATATGAAAGAGAAGATCAAGACAAAGAAAGAAAAAAGGCAGGATGCCGAGAAAGAAGCGGCGAAGAAGAATCAGACGGCGCCGTATCCGACGAACGACGAATTGCGCGCCGAGGCGCAGGAAGCCAAGCCAGAAGTTTATTTCATCGTCTACGACGACAGCGGCGCGGCCATCCGGCGCGTGGAGGGCAATAATGATTCTGGCTTCCAGCGCGTAGCGTGGGATTTGCGCTATCCGGCATCGCGGGTGACTGGACATTCGGATGATGGAGAAGAGGGAGATTTTCCGGACGCGACTGATCTAGGACCGCTGGTTCTGTCGGGAAATTATTCGGTTCGCATGTTTGAGAACGTGGATGGAGCGGTGACGGAGTTGACGGCGCCACAAACGTTCAAAGTTGCAGCTGAGGGATCAGCTGGGATGAATGCCGCGGACCGGGCGGCGCAGGAGGAATTTCTGCGCAAAACGGCACGACTGTATCGTGCGGTCAACGGGGCACTGCAGACAGCGCAGGATCTGCAATCGAGGCTGAAGACGATTCACGAGGCGCTACGGCAGACACCGGCGGTTGAAAAAGAACTCGGCACGGTGGCCGACGGGATTGAGCAACGCGATCGCGAGATTTTGCGGGCGCTGCGGGGAGATCTGGAGATCGCAAGGCAGAATGAGCCGATCGCCTCGTCGATTGACCAGCGGGTAAATTCAATTATGGAAGGCGAGCGGTTCTCCCTGGCAAAGCCCACGCAGTCGCACATCGATTCCTACAACATCGCCGCGGCGGAGTTTGGCGAGCAACTGAGCAAACTGCGGACGCTCGCGGAAGTCGATCTCAGCAAACTTGAAAAAGACTTGGAGGCGGCTGGTGCGCCGTGGACTCCGGGACGCGTACCAGAGTGGACGGAAAAATAGAAAGAAACGTCGGTCGATCGGGTAAGAACCAACAACCTTCAGCATTCTCCGAATAATCGCGATCGAACATTCTCGTCGGCGGGCAAGTCGGGGCCGCCGAAGAGGTGGTCAGGAACGCGCGTCTGATCTTGCGCAATCAGGGGCATGGCCCTCTCGCGGCAAGCGGATGCGGCTGGTGACGGATCCTGAAAGAGCGTTCGGAGCCAACCCTCAACCCTGCTGCAGCTGCGAAAATATTTTGCGTGCTCTTCCGCATAGCGATGGGCAGCCGCAGTCCAATCGGGGCTTGCCAAGAGGGCATCGCGAAGCACTCGCGCATCGCGCAGGGTAAGGTTTAATCCTTGTCCGAAAGACGGATCGCTGGTGCCGGCAGCATCTCCGATGAGAACCACGCCGTCCACGTACGGGTGCGTGACCCACGATTCGCTTACGTCAAAACTGGCCAAGGGGCCCATTGCGTTGGCATTAGCGTACAAATTTGCCGCGTGCGGAAAAGTTTCTGCAGATCGGCTGACGAACTGGCCTAACATCTGCTCGCCCTGCAACCGATATCCGGCCTTTTTTGGGTAGCCGAAATAGGCGCGGAATCTCCCTTTCCCGATTGGGATGAACCCGACGATCGTGCCGAACTGCGGGTTGAAGATAAAGTAGACCTGATCTTCTGGAACCGGCATCCCGGTGAGCATGACGCCGGCAAGAAAGTTTTCCACCGGAGCATTTTCGACTGAGAAAGCCGCGGACTTACGGGAAGGAGAGCTGCGTCCATCGGCGCCGACTACGAGACGACCGGAAATCTGCTGAGAGCTTCCATGGATCGTAACTTTAGGCGCCTGACCGGGCAGGATGCGCTCGACCGTGACGCCGCGGCGCACTTCGGCGCCGGCTTTTTGGGCCGCCGAGATCAACGCCTCTTGCATTTCATGATGAGCAAAAGTCAGCGCGGGAAGACGTTGCGGTGTAGTTTCGCTTAAATAACGTGGCCCCATCCCCATTTCCACCACGTTGACCTCATGTGCGCAACTGCCTCTGAGCAGATCGAGCAGTCCCAGTTGGCGAGCTTCGGAAGCACCCCAGGGCGCCACCATCTCACCGCGGACGCGATCTTTGAAGCTGGTCTCGCGTTCCAGAACCAAAACCTTGAATCCGGCCTCAGCCATGGCTTTGGCGAATGCCGAACCCGCCAGTCCTCCGCCCACGCAAATGACGTCGTAGTCAGGCATCGTGACCTCGCTTTGACGCAGTACTGAGTGAAATTGTTGATTTTTCCTACGGACCACGAACCCGAGCGCTGCGTTGATCGCGGATTGTAAGCAGCAACGAAGCGCAAGTCAACGAAGCATCCGCGAACGCAATGGACGCGAGTAGAAGTCGCTTGCACTATTCGCGGCACGCTGTGGTACACTCGCCGCCGACTGTTGCTCGCGCATGATTTGCACAACAAGACGCGCGGCGACCGCCGTGGGGAAATCCTTTTTCGATTGCCCAGGAGGGCTGGGGAATGGGCCTCGCGTTACTGGTTTTGATCTGGCTGATCACCCTGATCAGCACATACTTTTTTGTTGCCAAAACATGGTGGCTTCCGGCAGGCGCTTCTGCCGCGGCCGGGTGGATCGACGGTCAATTCACTCTCACCTTCATCATCATGGGAATTGTCTTCCTGGCGGCGCAGCTCGGCTTGGGCTACATCGTGTGGAGGTACAGAGAGACGCCATCGTCGCCGCCGGTAACTTATTCTCATGGCAACACCAAGCTTGAGATTGTGTGGACGACGCTGACGACGATTCTGTTCATCGGATTGAACCTGATGGGCAGCACGACTTGGGCAAGTCAGCGCTTCGATCGCGAAACTCCCGCTGACGCGGTGAAAGTTGAGGCTACAGGCATGCAGTTTGCCTGGTACTTCCGCTATCCCGGTGCGGACGGAACTTACGCCAAAACGAGTGCGAAGTTGATGGATCCCTCGGCCGGCGGTGAGGCTGCCGTTGGACTCGACCCCAACGATCCTTCTGCAAAGGACGATGTGGTGACGGGCACGATGTATCTTCCCGTCAATCGCGAGATCGACTTGAGTCTGCGTTCGGTCGACGTAATTCACGATCTGTTCGTACCGTCGCTACGCTTTAAGCAGGACGCGGTTCCCGGCCTTAACATTCACATGCGTTTCCAACCCACAGCGATCGGCGAATACGAAATTGCCTGCGCCGAGCTTTGCGGACTGGGCCATTACAAGATGCACGGCATGGTTCACGTCGTTAGCCAGGAAGATTTCGACAAGTGGTTGGCCGCACGGGAGGCGGAGAAACAATAAAATGGCGACCGCGGCTACGGTTCACTCGCACGCTCCTCAGGGTTTCATCCGGAAATACATTTTCAGCCTCGATCACAAAGTCATCGGCCTTCAGTATTTCTTCCTAGCGCTGACGGCAGTGTTTGTCGGGATGTTTCTCTCGCTGCTGATGCGCATTCACATGATCTGGCCGACGGCGGCTTTGCCGCTGGTGGGCGAGATTAAGCCGGAGACTTATCTTAGCCTGCTCACCATGCACGGCACGATTATGGTGTTCTTCGTGCTGACCACGGCGCCGCAGGGCGGATTTGGAAACTATTTTCTGCCAATCCAGATTGGCGCACCCGATATGGCATTTCCCGTCTTGAATATGTTGTCGTTCTGGACGACTTTCGTCGGGTTTGTCGTCATCATCGCCGCGTTTTTTGTGACCGGCGGCGCACCGCTTCATGGCTGGACGGGTTATCCGCCTATGAGCGCCGTCCAATCGACCGGACCCGGTGAGGCGCTGGGGGCCGACTTATGGATCACCAGCATTGCGATCTTTTGCATCGCGTCTCTCATGGGCGCACTGAATTTCATCACCACGACGCTCGACCTGCGCGCCAAGGGCATGACGATGATGCGCATGCCGCTCACCTGCTGGTCGTGGTTCATTACGGCGATTCTCGGCCTGCTGGCCTTTGGCGTGCTTCTTTCTGCCGGCATTCTGCTCCTGATGGATCGCAACCTCGGAACCAGCTTCTATGTACCGCTCGTTGTCGTAAATGGCCAGGTCATGGGCCACAAGGGCGGTTCGCCGCTCTTGTGGCAGCACCTGTTCTGGTTCTTCGGCCATCCTGAAGTTTACATCGCGATCCTGCCGGGTATGGGCGTGGCCTCTCAGGTGCTATCGACGTTCTCACGCAAACCTATCTTCGGCTACAAGGCCATGGTCTACGCGATGCTGGCGATTGGATTCTTCGGGTTCATGGTGTGGGGCCACCACATGTTCATGAGCGGAATGAACCCGTATTCAGCGTTCGCGTTTTCAGTTTTGACCATGTGTATCGGCGTCCCTTCTGCCATCAAGACGTTCAACTGGCTGGGCACGATGTGGAAGGGCCATATACGCTTCGATACGCCGATGCTGTATGCCATCGGTTTCGTCTCATTGTTTGTTTCCGGTGGATTGAGCGGGCCATTCCTGGCGCAACCGGTGCTCGACATTCAGTTGCATGACACATATTTCGTGGTCGGTCACTTCCACCTGATCATGGGCGTAGCAGCGATTTTCGGCATTTTTGCTGCGACTTATTACAGGTTCCCGAAGATGTTCGGCCGCATGATGAACGAAAGCATGGGCCGTATTCACTTTTTCATCACGCTGGCGGGGACGTATGCGATCTTCATGCCGATGCATTATCTTGGCATGGCAGGCCAGACGCGCCGCTACTCGCAGTTCACTGAGGTTGCCTATCAGGCCAAGTTGCTCCCCTTGCAGACGTTCATGACGTACGCTGCGATCATCACGATCGCGGCGCAGTTCATCTTCGTGATCAACCTGTTCTGGAGCATGTTCAAAGGCCCGAAGGCCAGCGACAATCCGTGGGAGGCGACGACGCTCGAGTGGACGACCGCAACGCCTCCGCCACATGACAACTTTGGTGGCGTGACTCCAGTCGTACACAACGGTCCATACGAGTACGGAGTTCCGGGTGCCCCTAAGGATTTTGTGATGCAAACCGATCCGGCAACTGTAGCGAGTCACTGAAACACTAAGTAGTTATGGCGACCTATACTCCTACAACCCCGATCGATCACATTGGCCACAAGCCGCCAACGCCTCCACCTGCCAAAGGAGGCGACGATGGACGTGGCGGCGATATTCCAAATTACGGTGCTCGGCTGCGGCGGGCGCGCCTGGGCATGATTTGCGCCCTGGCCACCGTCTGCATGATTTTCGTTTCACTAACCAGTGCTTACGTAGTGCGCAAAGGGCTGCCAACTTTCGAAGGCACTTCCAACAGCTATGTTCGCGACTGGGGAGAAATCGATTTGCCCTGGCGCTTGCTGGGCATCAACACGGCTTTGTTGTTGATCAGCAGCATCACCATGGAGTTCGCGCGCCGGAATGCTGCGCGGCAGGCAGCTTTGGCACCGGTGAAGTCGATTCCGGGAATTTCCCTCGGACATGAGCAATCGATGCCGTGGCTCGGCATAACTGTGATTCTAGGACTGGCGTTTCTGGTTGGCCAATGGATGGCGTGGGGCCGGCTGCACGATGGTGGATTCTACGTGAATACGAATCCCAGCAGTTCGTTCGCGTTTCTGCTGACCATCACGCATGCGATTCACCTGACGGGAGGAATCCTTGCCTTGCTTTGGGCGGCGAGTTCGTCCCTGCTTGACAAGCCGCTGGAGGTTCGCCGGATCGCGGTCGACATTACGGCCTGGTATTGGCACTTTATGGCCCTGCTGTGGATTTATGTTTTCGCGCTGCTGGGGTTTGCGAGATAAAGGAAATGGGGAGGTTTTAACGAATGGCTGAAGCCACGCTGGAACATGTTCCGGTCCATGGGGCGCCGGGAGCGTATGAGGCCCCGTTGTTCGGCGCTTACTCGAAGAAAGTTGGGATGTGGCTGTTCCTCGCTTCCGACTCGTTGACCTTCGGCGCTCTTCTGTTCGCGTTCAGTTACAACCGGATCTACACCAATCCGTGGCCGACGCCGTTTCACGCTGAGAGCATTGCGAATGCGACCGTGATGACCGCGTGCCTGCTCTCGAGCTCGCTGACCATGGTGCTCGGCGTTTTCGCCGCCCAGCGCGGCGACCGCGCCTGGGTCCGCAACTGGCTGCTGGCTACCATGGCGTTCGGCACAGCCTTTATCGTTCTTCACGGAATGGAGTGGAGCAAGCTGATCGGCGAAGGATTAACCCTGCCGGGATTCATGACGGTTCTGGGCGTGACTCAACCCACCGCCAGCGGAGAGCTGGCGGATATCTCAAAGAACATCCCACAATTCCCGCAGGCGTTCTTTGGGCTCACCGCAATGCACATGCTGCACGTGACGATCGGGGTGATCTACCTGGGCGTTGTCGCGTTCCGCAAGTGGTTCTTGCCAATTTTGGCCGTGATTTGGATTGCTGCCGCTTTCATGATCCCGTCCGGCAATGTCTTTCATTATCCGGTTCACGTATTGGGGCTTGGTTTGCTGCTTGCCGCGGTCATTCTGTTTCTCAAGCCGAAGGATTATGACGCGCACGATGTGGAAGTCTGCGGGCTGTACTGGCACTTTGTCGATCTGGTGTGGATGTTCATTTTCCCACTGGTTTATCTGATGTCGACGAAGGTTTCGTAGATTTTTAAGATCGTTCACCACAGAGGACACAGAGTCTCACAGAGGAACACCGAGGACACGATCTATGCACGATGTCGCGAAGCACGACGATAGCAAGGGACAGTATTTCTGGGTTTGGGGCGCGCTTCTGGTACTGACGGCCATAGAGGTCGTACTGGGCTATAAGCAAGTTTTCACAGCTGTTCGCATGCTGGAAGTTTTGTTGTTGTTGTCGGTGATCAAGTCGGCGCTGATCATCGGCTACTTCATGCACCTGAAGTTTGAAACTGCGCTGATGCGATGGCTGCTGGTGCTTTCAGTCACCGCGTGCTTCATCATCATGTATTTCTTTTTCTTCCCCGATGCCGACCGCATCATAAAGCTGGGCGTCCATTGATCCGCAACGGAAAAATTCGACTGGCTCTCCTCTTGCTCGGATGCTTCCTCTGGTCAGCACCTGCCTTCGCCCAAAGCTGCGCCATGTGCCGCGCGAATGCCAAAGCAACTCCCAAAGAGGGCCAGCGTGCGATCAATCGTGCGATCGCTGTTATGCTGGCGCCGCCGCTAAGCCTGATGACGATTGGATTCGGGCTTGCCGTGATGTATGGCAAGCGCCGCGACCGAGAGAACGGGTCGACTGAGGACGGTTCGACGGAAAACGAATCGAACGAGAACGGATCGACAAAATAGTTTGCGCATCGGTTCGTGAAGCGCTCGCAATTTCCCCCCTCCTGAATTGCTACCAGCATAAGCGTAGCAAACCACCTCTCTACGGACAGTTCCGCAATCCCTTATAATGAAGGATTCGGTTTGGCCTCGCGGAGGGCTATGGGTAGCGTCCCTCGAGCTTCGTGCGGCCTTCCCGGCCCCAGGACCCGATGTCTTCCACTCCGACCCAGAAGCCGACCCAGAAGGAAAGCATCGTTGTGCGCGGCGCACGCGTCCACAACCTCAAGAACATTGATTTCGAGGTCCCTCACAATACCTTGACGGTGGTGACCGGGGTATCCGGCTCGGGCAAGTCTTCCCTTGCGTTCGATACGATCTACGCGGAGGGCCAGCGCCGTTACGTCGAATCGCTTTCGGCCTACGCCCGGCAGTTCCTCGAGCGGATTGAAAAGCCCGATGCCGACACAATCGACGGAATCGCGCCCGCGGTCGCCATTCGGCAGAAGAACACGACTCGGAATCCGCGCTCGACTGTCGCTACAGCCACGGAGATCTATGACTACCTGCGGCTGCTTTTTGCCCGCGTGGGACAAACGTATTGCGCCAATTGCGGCCGCGAGGTGAAGAAAGATACCGTCGACGAAGTCGCGGATGCGATTTTGGCGCTCGATCCTGACACGCGGTTGCAGGTTCTGTTTCCCCTGCAGAGACACGCGCCGGTCACGCAGGAACCTTCCGCCAAGGGCGCTCGCGGAAAAACAAGGAAATCTCAAGCGGCGCCTTCACCCCTTTCCGACGTTCTCAAGACGCGGCTCTTTGACTTGCGCAAGGCGGGGTTCAATCGGCTGTATCAGGCCGGGCAGATTTTCGAGTTTTCTACGCCAGAGTCGTTGATTGACATCGACTTCAGCCAACCCGTTTATATGCTGGTCGACCGCCTCGCGGTTTCAGCAGAAGGGCGTTCACGCATTGTCGATGCGATTGAGACCGCTTACCGGGAATCCGGGGAAGTTATCTTCGAAATTCCGGATGACGATGCAGACGCGGACGGGGGCGCCCGCGCCACCCGAACTCTTCGCTTTGCGCAACGCTTCGAATGCAAGCACTGCAACCTGCGCCACGAAGAACCCGAGCCGCGCCTGTTTTCGTTCAACAATCCCTACGGTGCCTGCCCGCGCTGCCAGGGATTCGGAAACACCATCGACTTCGATCTCGACCTGGTGATTCCCGACAAGATGAAGACTCTCGGCGAGGGAGCAATTGAGCCCTGGACCAAGCCCAAATATCGACCGCTATTTACCGATCTAAAGCGCTATGCGAAGCAAGTGGGCATCCCGCTCGACGTGCCATGGGTCGACCTGGAAGAAGAACACAAGAATCTGGTACTGAACGGCGAGGGCAAATTTCTTGGCGTGCGCGGATTCTTCGCGCACCTGGAGCGCAAGAAATACAAGCTGCACGTTCGCGTCTTTCTCAGCCGTTACCGCGGCTATTCGCTTTGCCCGGCATGCAACGGAATGCGGCTACGGCTGGAGGCGCGCCAGATCAAGATCAATGGCAAGAATATCTGCGAAGTCTGCGCGCTCACGGTCGAAGATGCGTTGCACTTCTTTGAGAAAGTCGAGTTAACGGCCGAGCAGGCAGAAATTGCCGAAAAGCTACTCGAAGAGATTCGCGAGCGCCTGCGCTTCCTGAACGACGTAGGCCTCGAATATCTGACGCTCGACCGGCTTTCCTCGACACTCTCGGGCGGTGAGGCGCAGCGAATTCAGCTGGCAACCTCGCTCGGCTCGCGACTGGTAGGCACGCTCTACGTTCTGGATGAACCATCGATTGGACTGCATCCGCGCGACACTCACAAGCTCATCAAGATTCTTCACAACCTGCGCGACCTGGGAAACACGATTTTGGTCGTCGAGCACGATCCGGACATCATGAAAGCCGCCGACCGAATCCTGGACCTCGGCCCCGGCGCCGGGGAGAACGGAGGTAAACTCGTCGCCGAGGGAACCTACGACGAGATTACTCATAATCCGGTCTCGCTAACGGGACGGTATCTCTCAGACGACCTTCGAATTCAGCCTCCAGCTGTGCGCCGCAAGAGCGGAGCGCAGCACATCACGGTGCGTGGCGTGCGCGCCAACAATTTAAAAGGAGTGGACATTCGAATTCCGTTAGGAATGCTCGTGGCGATCACGGGTGTTTCGGGCTCCGGCAAGTCCACCCTGCTACATCATGTTCTTTACCGCGCACTGGCTCAGGCTAAACAACAGCCGGCAAATGGAGCGAATGGACCGGCGGCTACGTGGGAGAGCCTGGAAGGCGATCAGTTTGTCGAAGAAGTCGTGCTGGTCGATCAGTCGCCGATCGGACGCACACCGCGCTCAAATCCAGTGACGTACATCAAGGTATTCGACGCCATCCGCGAGCTGTTCGCTTCTCTGCCTGAGGCCAAGAAGCGCGGCTTTGGCGCAGGCCATTTTTCCTTCAACATCCCCGGCGGACGCTGTGAGACCTGTCAGGGCGATGGCACAGTGACAGTCGAAATGCAGTTCCTCGCCGACGTGGAACTGATCTGCGAAGAGTGCAAGGGGACGCGTTATAAGCCGCAGGTGCTGGAAGTCCGTTACCGCGGCAAGAACATTCACGAAGTGCTGAATTTGACGGTCAAGGAAGCTCTTCGATTCTTCGCCGAGGCCCCGAAGGTCACAGAAAAGCTGCGCACGCTCGAGGAAGTGGGGCTAGGCTACTTGCGGCTGGGCCAGTCTGCGACTACGCTGTCCGGCGGCGAGGCCCAGCGGATGAAGCTAGCAGCCCACCTGCAACCCACGACACGAGAGGGCGGACGCCCCGCCGCAGGCGATATCCGCGGAAGGCGGCGCCTGTTGTACATCTTCGACGAACCCACCACAGGCCTGCATTTTGACGACGTCAGCAAACTCCTGGCCGCCTTTCGCCGTCTTATTGAAGCAGGGGGATCGATTGTCGTCATCGAACACAACCTCGAAGTCATCAAGACGGCAGACTGGGTGATCGATCTCGGTCCTGAAGGGGGCAGCCGCGGGGGCAAGATTGTCGGTGCGGGGCCGCCCGAGGAGATTGCCAAGCTGCCCGGCTCCTATACCGGCAAGTATCTGGTGCGTATTCTGAACGGCAATGGCTCGCGCTCGAATGGTCGCAAATAAGCTGGCGTCAAGATTGATCTTTACTGCGGCGATCTGCACTGCGGTGATCTTTAGCGCGGCAGTGACGTGCGCGCGCGCGCAAACCGCGCAGCAGCCGTCTGGACAGAGCAACCCCGACCAGTCCGAGACCGGCTCCTCCTCCAGCAAACCGCATCACAAGAGCGAATCTTCCGGGACGGTGCGGCACACGCGCGTCGCGGAAGTGGATGAATCGTCCCAAAATCTCGCGCAAGCCGAAGCGCTCATTCAGAAGCACGATTACGCCACCGCCGAACCGCTGTTGCGCAAGATTTGTGAGAGCGACGGCGCCAATTACGTTGCATGGTTCGATCTGGGATTTGTCGAAAATGGAATGGGCAAGGTCAACGAGTCAATCGCTGCCTATCGCAAGTCTGTCATGGCCAAGCCTGACGTCTTCGAGTCGAATTTGAATCTTGGTTTGCAGTTGGCCAAGACCAAGCAGCCGGATGCCGAACAATTTTTGCGCACCGCCACACAACTGAAGCCGACCAGCCATGTCGCCGAAGGGCAGGCACGAGCATGGCTTTCTCTGGGGCACGTACTCGAGGGCGACAAGCCTGAGGACGCTTTGACCGCGTATCATCAGGCGGCCGTGTTACAACCCGCGGATCCAGAGCCTCACCTGGACGCCGGACAACTCCTCGAAAATCTGAGCCGCTTTGCCGACGCGGAGCAGGAATATAAAGCGGCATTGGCCCTGAATCCTTCAGCCGATGCGCTTACTGCGCTGGCGAACCTCTCGATGCGCGCCCGCCGTTTCCCCGAAGCGTCAGAGTATCTGCGAAAACTCATTGCGCTCCATCCGGAGGACTCGGTCGCGCATATCGAACTCGGCCGCGTACTGGCCGCCGCTGGTAAGAACGACGAGGCGATTGCCGAACTGCAGACTGCGGCCAAAGCGACTCCGGGCGACCTTTCGATCCAACGCGACCTTGCCGAGCTCTACACCACGGCTAACAAACCCGAACTAGCCGAGGGCGCGTATCGGGCGCTGATTGCCGCTAATCCCGAAGATGCCGAATCGCATCATGGCCTGGGAAACACCCTGCTCATGCAAAAAAAGTTTGTCGACGCCGAGAAGGAATTCCTGCAAGCGGTGAAGCTTAAGCCAGACTATGGCGTGGCCTATGGCGATCTAGCTTTCGCAGCCAGCGAGAACAAGGAATATCCCCTGGCAATCAAGGCCCTCGATCTTCGAGCAAAAACATTGCCCGAGAATGCCAATACCTATTTCTTACGCGGTTCAGCGTGGGATCATCTCAAAGATTTCAAGCAGGCGGCCGCCAACTATCACTTGTTCCTGAAGGCTGCCAATGGAAAGTATCCCGACCAGGAGTGGCAGGCAAAGCACCGGCTCATCGCAATTGAGCCGAAAAAATGAATCTGAGCGAGAATAGAGGCATGCTGGGGCGCACGCGGGCTTCCGAAGGCACCATGGCTGGATTCGGCGGCTACCCCGTTCCATTTCATCACCCACTCCGACGGCCGCAGTGCTATGCCCTGGCCCTGATTTCGTTCTTCGCCTTCGTCTGCGGCAATGTTGCAATGGCTTCTGGCGATCCCGCGAACGAGCCGACCGTGGACGAATTGAAAGCCCGATTGGCATCGGCGAACATCCCTGACCGCCCTCACATTTGCGTGCAGATCGCACAACGTCAAATGGCGGAGACAACCAGACTCTACGCTGCAGCTGACGATGAAAAGGCTCAAGCCGCTCTTACCGACGTCCTCGCATTTTCCGAACTTGCGCGCGACTACGCGATCCAATCGCACAAGTATCAGAAGCAGAGTGAAATTGCGGTCCGCGAAATGATTCGCAAACTCACTGAACTCACGCACACGTTGGGCCGCGACGAGCAGGCTCCCATTAGGGATGCGCTGACTCGCATGGAGCGTGTGCGCGACGATTTGCTTTTGGCGATGTTTCCGAAAGGCCAGAAATGAATGCCCGCAGAGTCATCTATCCAGCTTTTATTGCCTTGCTGCTGGTCAGCAGCCTGGTTTGGGCTCAGCGTCATCGCGATCCGCTTACGCAACCAGAGATCGACCAGATTCGCGACGCCAGTTGGGAGCCCAAGCAGCGCCTGACGCTATACCTTCAATTTGCCCGGGCACGCCTGGTGAAGATGGAAGAGATGCGCAGCGACCCCAAGACCAAAGATCGGGCGCGGCAGACACATGATCTGCTGGACGATTTTCAACTGCTCTACGACGAACTGAACGACAACATCGATACCTATGTCGATCGCAAGGACGATATTCGCAAGCCTCTCAAACTGATCATTGACGCCGATACCGAGTTTCAAGCGAAGCTGCGCGCCCTCAAAGATGCTGCCGATATTCCTGCCTCGGAGGCTTCCGCTTATGAGTTCGTCCTTACGAATGCGCTCGAAACTCTCGATACTTCCGTCGAAGATCATCGCAAGATCCTGGCTGACCAGGAAGATGCGGCCAAGCGCAAAAAGCTGAATCCACACACAGCCAGCAGCGGCAAGCCTGAATAATCATCGCAGCTTCGCCGTTGTAGAGGTCGTTGTTAGTGGATAAGGTTACTGAACGACTGTTCATCCTCAGTACGCCTTTAGCAACGTGCTATCCTACGCTTAACGTGCGCGAGGGACTACTCGAAATCTTTCAGGACACCTACCGGGATTTACGTCCATCGGCCGTCATCCCCGACGTGAGGATCGATTTTTTCGCCTTCGCCAATGTCAACAACACCATCCGCCTTCGCAACGGTCGTCTCCTGGTTCGATTGTCTGATCTTCTCGAAGGTGCTCCCGAAGCCGTTCTCCGCGCGATCGCCCATATTCTGCTCGCAAAGATGTATCGCCACCCAATTGACCGTTCACAGTCAGCGCGTTACCGAAAATATGTCGGCAGCCACGAAATCGTGCGGAAGGCGCATCTCGTCCGCCAGATCCGCGGCCGCAAGGTGCTGCATTCGGCGCGGGGTCGCTATTACGACCTGGATGCCGTTTTCGAAGATCTGAACATCCGTTTTTTTCATGGCCTCATGGCGCGTCCGCGCATGAGCTGGAGCCCGACTAAGACCCGCCGCATTCTAGGTCACTACGATCCGGCCCATAACGCCATCATTATCAGCCGTATCTTCGATCATCCGGCAGTTCCGCGCTATGTTCTGGAGTACATCGTCTACCACGAAATGCTCCACTTGAAGCATCCGGTGCGGCTGCGCGGAAGCCGGCGATGCGTGCACCCGGCAGAATTCCAAGCGGAAGAAAGACTGTTCCCGCGCGTCGACGACGCTAACGCTTTCCTGAAGCGGCTTTGATTCTTCATTCCGACTGGCGGGTCTGCCGTGCGCAGTTTCTTGCAACCTCTGGCCGCTCGCTTTTTTTCGTTTCCGGCCCCATTTTTATCCCTACCACTACGGAGGAACCGTTGTAGAATGCTCGCCACCAGGCAGGTGGCAATGCGTCTTCCTTCCTTCTGTGGGCTCCGGGGTTCTGATCACGTTCTCCATCCGCATCTGATGGCTTGGGTGGTCATCGCCCTTGTCGTACAGTCGTGGCTGCCCGCTGCATTCGCGGCGGCGGATGATTCGGACGAGTCGCCTAGCCAATCATCGAACGAATCACAGAAGAAAGATTCCAAAAAAGACTTCGAGAAGTTTGAAAGCAAATACGCTATCGACCGCCTAGGTCAGCGCGAGATCGGCCACGGTTTTAACCTGTATTCGCTGAAGCGGGAGCACGAACTCGGCCAGAGCATGGCCGCTTCGTTTGCGCACTATGCGAAGTTCGTCACTGATCCGGTCGTTAACGAATACATTGACCGGATCGGTCAGAAGCTGGTTCGCAACTCCGACGCCAATGTTCCCTTCACCATCCGCGTGATCGACTTCGGCGATATACCACGCGCCTATGGTTTGCCCGGCGGCTTTCTTTACGTCGACAGTGCACTCATCCTGGCCGCGGACGACGAAGCCGAACTCGCCGCGGTGATGGCCCATGAAATCGCTCACGTCGCGGCCCGACACGCGACTCGTGCCCTCACCCGCAAGCAGGTGTGCAACATCGTCACTTCTCTGACGCTATTTGCCGGCCCCGCAGGCGTGGCGCTGGAAAATACCGGAGGCCTTGCCGGACCGCTCTCGGTGAAAAAGTTCAGCCGCGACTCCGAATATGAAGCCGATCTGCTCGGCATTGAATACGCCTATGCTTCCGGCTACGATCCCGAGGCCTTGTTGTCGGCGCTCGAAAAACTTCATGCGATCGAGCAGAGGCGCTCTGCGGCCGCTGCCAATATTCCGGGATATCATCTCGCCAGCAAAGTTCCATTCCACACCAAGCTCGCTCGCAGTTTCTCGAGCTACCCGCTGACCCAGGAGCGGATCGAACGCCTGCAAGCGGAGATTTCAACCTACCTTCCCGACCGCAAGGACTATGTCCTAAGCACCGGCGAATTTGAAGAAGTGAAGGCCAGGTTGCTCGCCTCGCGAGTTCCTACCCTGCACCACCATAGCGATGGCGACGAAAAAGGCCCGGTTCTGCGCCGCTCGCAAGACGACACTCCCGACATCGACATTACGCAAAACGAACCGCAGAAACCTGAGCACTTGAGCCAGACTGGCGCATTTGCCGGAAACGCCAACACGATCTCGCCGAGATAAGAGCGTCTTTAAGTAAAGGCGGCAGCTTCTGGGCCGTCCCCGTGCCATTCAGGGCCATAATTCCGCCGTGTGATTCAAATCACACGCGGTTGTGCGGCCACGGATTGACGCCTTTGGCGAGTGAAGATTATCCTTGAAGTTGAAATTGAAATTCATTTTCAAAATCATAAGGCTCCCTTAGCATGCTCCAGGCATTCATCATCACTCTCCGCGAAGGCGTCGAAGCGGCGCTCATTGTCGGAATCACCCTCGCCTATCTGACCAAGATCGGACGAACGGAACTGCGCAAGACGGTCTATGCCGCGCTGGCTGCAGCCTTCCTGGGCAGCATCGGCGTCGCCGTGGTCATCTCCCGCACCCATCTGAATGAAGATGTCTTCGAAGGCTGGGTCATGCTGGTCGCCGCCTTCTTCGTCGTCACCATGGTGATTTTCATGATGAAGACGGGGCGAAAACTGAAAGGGGAAATCGAAGGCAAGGTCGGCCTGCTTGCCGGCAACGACGCCTGGTTCGGGCTCTTTATTTTCATTTTTCTGATGGTCTTGCGGGAAGGCGCCGAGACGGTGCTGATCCTCTCTGCCGTGTCGCTCAACTCTTCCGAGCTGATGAGTTTTCTGGGCACGCTGCTGGGCGTGCTGGCTGCAGTGGCTTTTGGCGTGATGTTCGTCAAAGGCAGCGTTCGCATCAATCTGCAGAAGTTTTTCCGAGTCACAACCGCGATTCTGTTCCTGGTCGCTGCCCAGTTGCTGATCTCGGGCCTGCATGAACTCTCAGAAAGCGGCGTCATCGCCTCGTCCAAGCGAGAAATGGCCTTGGTCGGACCAATCGTCCGCAACGACTGGTTCTTCTTTGTCACGATCTTCGCACTGGCAGCTTTGATGGTGCTCTTTGACGCAAAGCGCCGCGCCCCAATGGCCGTGCCTGCGTCGCCCGCCGAGCGCCGTAAAGCCGAATGGAGCGCCCGTCGC
This sequence comes from Candidatus Solibacter sp., assembly GCA_035501655.1. GTDB lineage: Bacteria > Acidobacteriota > Terriglobia > Terriglobales > Acidobacteriaceae > Sulfotelmatobacter. The sequence continues at coordinate 80,515 of DATJVU010000039.1, read as the reverse complement.
GAGCGCTTGTGGATGACCTCGGTCTATTCCTTTTCTTTCGTTTTCATCGCCCTGGTCACGGCGGAATTCATCTACACCAAGTCGGTCAGCGCGCTTTCGCCAGCGATCGAAGTTACGTTCACCAACGGCCAAGCGAAGATTCCGCTATCACAGGTTTCCGACGGCGACCTGCACCGCTTCGAAGCCATGGAAAACGGCACGAAAGTCCGCTTCTGGCTCTACCAAAAGCCGGACGGCAAAGTGGCCACCGTTTTTGATGCCTGCGAGATCTGCGGATCGGTCGGCTTCTACAAGACGACGAACGGCGTAGTCTGCAAGAACTGCGCCGCGCCCATCAATCCGCAATCGGTTGGTACCGCTGGCGGATGCAATCCTGTCCCTCTGAAAGCCAGTCAAACCGCCGACGCCATCTTCATCGAGGAGGCCGACATCGCGGCAGGCAGCCGCATGTTCGCGCAACAATAGTCGATGTTCGCCCGGTTCGTTTACGAATCCTTCCGCCACCAGAAGAGGCGAAAAGTCCTGGCTGGAATCGCCATTGCTCTCGGTGTAACAGTCGCGACAGCGATGATCGCGGTGGCCACCGACATCGGCGACAAGATCAATCGTGAACTGCGCACCATCGGCGCAAATCTCGTGGTCACTCCGCAGGAAGATTCGCTCGATGTAGAAATCGGAGGCGTGAATCTCAAGCCGCCAACCGACGGAGCCTATCTAGCAGAAGCTGACCTGCCGAAGATCAAAGGCATCTTCTGGCACAACAACATCACGGCCTTCGCGCCCATGCTTCCCGTACCGGTCACGATCGAGCGACGCGATTCAAAGCAGGAAGTGACGCTTCTCGGCACCTATTTCGCCCACCAGATCGTCTACGGAACTGACACATTTACTACCGGCGTGCGCAGCACCCATCCCTGGTGGAAAGTGGAGGGACGCTGGCCGGACGACAATTTCAACAGTGTGCTGATCGGGGCGAGGCTGGCCGAACGGATTCATTGGCATGCACTAGAGGTGCTCAGGCTCTCCGGCCGCGAATTTCACGTGAGCGGAGTTCTCTCTACTGGCGGTGCGGAAGACGATGAAATCGTCGCTCCCCTTGCTGTGGCGCAGCAAATTCTAGGCAAACCCGGTGCGGTTCGCCGCGTCTACGTCAGCGCCCTAACCAAGCCTGAAGACGCTTTCGCCCGCCGCGATCCCAAGAGTCTCTCCGGGCCAATCTACGACCGCTGGTACTGCACGCCGTATCCGCAGGCGATTGCGTTGCAGCTTACTGAAGCAATGTCGCACTCCCACGCCGAGCAGATTCGCCAGGTATCGCAGAACGAAGGAGCCGTGCTCAACCGCATCGAAGGCCTGATCTTCCTGATCACATTCGCCGCCCTGCTAGCTTCTGCATTCGCGGTGTCAGCGGCAATGGCCACCACAATTTTTCAACGCCGGGCCGAAGTTGGATTGATGAAAGCACTCGGCGCCAGCAAGATTGCCGTCGCGGCGGTATTCTTCGCGGAAGCCGCGCTGTTGGCTTTGATCGGGGGCCTTGCCGGATTCGGCATGGGCAGCGCGCTGGCCCGGCAGATCGGCCACTCCATCTTCAATTCGCAAATCTCGATTTCTCCAGTGCTTCTCCCGGTCATCCTCGCAATTGCGGTGATCGTCACATTCGCTGGCAGCGCCGCCGCCATCCGGCGGGCGGTGGGGCTCGATCCCGTCTTTGCTCTGCGAGGTGAATTGTGAGCGCGCACATGTCGCTGGCGGCGCGCGACCTCGCGGCCAGCCGCGCCGAGGCCCCGCACACTTCCATGTTGCTGCGCATGATGGTGCGCGCAGCGATTCTCCGCCGTGGCCGCGCGGCCTCCGCTCTGTTTGCCATGGTCGTCGCTGCAGCCGTTGCGACGGCGATGCTCAATCTCTATGTCGATGTGCAGGCCAAGCTGCGGCGCGAATTCCGAAACTACGGAGCAAATATCATCGTCGTCGGCAAGAATGGTGCGTCCCTGCCCACCGACGATTTACCAAAGATCGACTCCGCTATCTCCGGACACGGAATCTCTGCGCCCTTCGCGATGGTGGTGGCGCGCACGGCGGATGGTCAGCCGGTGGTCGTTGCCGGAACCGATTTTGACCGCGTGCGGCAACTCGATCATTGGTGGTCGGTGAATGCCTGGCCCTCAGCGCCGCAACAGGCGCTAGTAGGCGTGCGCGCGCTCGCCGCCGTTTCACCTAAAAATCAGCCCTTTGATCTTCTGTTTCAGGGGCGCACTCTGCACGTCACACCGGCCGGAACCGTACAGACGGGTGCCGCTGAGGACAGCCGAATCTATCTTTCCCTGGCCGATTTCACGGCCTGGACTGGCATCCAGCCGTCCACAGTTGAAGTCGCCGCCAGTGGATCGCCCGAAGAAGTGGCCGGTGTTGTGAATCAGCTCACCCAGACCATTCCCGGCGCAGATGTGCGTCCAGTGCGACAGATCATGGAAGGCGAAGCGCGCGTGCTTGGCAAGACGCGTGCCACACTCTTGGCCGCATCTGCCTTGATCATTCTCACAGCGGCCCTGTGCGTACTTGCAACTCTGATGGGATGGGTCTTCGACCGACGTCGCGATTTCGCCATCATGAAAGCATTGGGCGCTTCTGGCCGTCTACTGAATGGCTTCTTCGCCGCGGAAGCAGCCGTGCTGGGCATTGTGGGTGCTCTATTGGGCTTCGCTCTGGGCATCGGTATTGCGGCTTGGATCGGAAGGGTAAACTTTCATGCCCCGGTCGTGCCGCGGCTGAGCGTGCTGCCAGTTGTGCTCGCTGGTAGCATGGTAGTAACGCTTTTGTCGGCGATCCTGCCGATTTCTCTGTTGCGGCGGGTGCAGCCCGCTGTGATCCTGAGGGGGGAATGAGATGATTCAGATCAAGAACGTCACCAAGCTCTACCCCGCCAAGGCAGCCAGCTCGGTCAAAGATGAGAGCTCAATCTACGCCCTCGATCGCGTCTCACTACACGTCACACCCGGCGAATGGCTCTCGATCATGGGCCCTTCGGGCTCCGGAAAATCCACGCTGGTCAATCTGATCGGCTGCCTCGACCGCCCGTCCTCCGGCGAAATTTGGCTCGACGGGCAGAACGTCGCCGGAGTTTCCGAAACGGAACTGAACCGCGTCCGCGCCGAAAAGATCGGCTTCATCTTCCAGCAGTTTCACCTGATTCCCTTTCTCACCGCGGTAGAAAACGTAATGTTGGCCCAGTATTTTCACAGCATGACCGATGAGAAAGAAGCAATTGACGCGCTCGCCCGAGTAGGCCTCGCAGACCGCGCGCACCATCTGCCCTCACAACTCTCCGGCGGTGAGCAGCAACGTGTGTGCATCGCGCGTGCGCTCATCAACGATCCGCGCATCATCCTCGCCGATGAGCCGACGGGTAACCTCGACGCGCAGAATGAAGAAATCGTCCTGCGGCTGCTGCGCGAATTCCACCAGCAGGGGCGCACGATCGTCATGGTCACGCACGATCCGGTCGTGGCGCGGTTGGCCGACCGGCGAATCGAATTGCACCACGGCAAAATCGCGTCGCAGGAAGTTTTCTCCATGGCCGACGAGGAGCAACTCGATGAAGTCCTCGAAGAACTCTGGGTGCTCGCCGAACACGGCGAGATTGCTGAGGTCGAACGCATGGAAGTGCACGGCGCTCTGCCGGTCAGCATGGCGATTGAGCGGATGATCGCCCTCGACCTGGTTTCCTCGGCGCCGCATCCGCCGAAAGCTCACGACCACAAGCCGTTCGTGAACCCCTGCCACGACGCCCTGAAGCCGATGTCCGCATCAGTCGGCGATGGCACTCTGATCGTCGAACTCACGCCCCGCGGAAAAGAGCGCGCTGGCAGCATCATCCGCCGCCACCGTCTCGCCGAGCGCCTCTTCACCGACAGTCTCGCCATGGACAGCGAAACCGAAATCGAACAACAAGCCTGCAAATTCGAGCACATTCTCTCACCCGAGGCGACCGACAAGATCTGTGCTTTCCTCGGCCATCCGCGTACCTGCCCGCACGGCGCACCCATCCCGCCCGGACCGTGCTGCGGCGGCACTAGCTCGCGGACTCAAATGATCCAAGAGTCGGTTCGTTCTAAGTAGAGTCTGCCTACCGAAAAGGATTTTCTATTTTCAGGTTGCCAATGCGGCGCCCGTCTTGCATATCTTCGCTGAAGAGGACAGCGCATTCGGCTTGCTGCGCCGCCACCACGATAAGGGAGTCGTACCAGGAAAATTGATGTTGTCCTCGGATTCGCATAGCTTCCAGAAACAATCGCTGTGACGAGTGAACCAACAGCAGGGGCTTCAAGATCGTCGAAAAATATTCCTGCGCCTCGATATCGGTAAACGGTTTCGAAAACTTCTTAAGAGCGACATTGAAGAATTCCTGTACAACTTGGTAGCTCACGACTCCTCGACCGGTCGAAACCGCGCTGCGAACCAACTCCGAAGCCCGCATCCTCTTGGTCCGATCGCCAGCGTCGAATTCGTACACGAACACATTTGTGTCGAGGAAGAATCTACCGTTCATTCATCTCTTCCCGTGTAAATCTTCGGCCGGATACGACATGGCCTCGCAGTTTTCTCATCGTCCGGTCGTACGCTTCGGCATCTCCGCTCTGAGCCGTATACTGTTCCAACCATTCGCGGAAAGCATCGTTGAGCGTTCGATGTTCCGACTGTGCCGTCTGGCGGGCTCGTGCGATAAGGAACTCATCCGCGCTGAGAGTGATGTTCTTCATAGGATCATAGTGTACACTATTTTAGTGTGCACTGGGAACAGGACAATGACCACCGTGAGCAAGCCTCGTGAGTCTTCCCGTCGCCCAACCATCGGCGTCTTCGACTCCGGTTTCGGTGGCCTGACCGTCCTTAAAGCCTTACTTCAACTCGTCCCTAATTCGGATTACGTCTACTTCGGCGATACCGCCCGTCTGCCATACGGTTCCAAGTCCGTTGAAACTGTAGCCCGATATGCCGTCGAAGCGGCGCACTATCTCGAAGCCCACAGCGCGCAATTCCTCGTTATCGCCTGCAATACCGCCACGGCTCTGGCGCTCGACCAGATCACCGCCTCGGCTCATGTCCCGGTCGTTGGCGTGGTCGAACCCGGCGCTGCCGCCGCATCTTCGGCCACAGGAAACAGCAAAGTCGTGGTGATCGGCACCGAGGCCACGGTCGCCAGCCACGCCTATCGCAAGGCGCTCCAATCGCACAATCTGCAGGCGCGCGAGAAAGCCTGCCCTTTGCTCGTGCCTCTCGTCGAAGAGGGCTGGATCGATCATCCCGTGACCGAGCAGGTGGCGCGAATCTACTTGGGAGAAGCGTTTTCAGACGGATTCGAAAACGCTGACACACTCGTTCTGGGCTGCACGCACTATCCCCTGCTCAAGCCGCTCTTGCACCGCGTAGCCCCGCCGCACGTGACCATCGTCGACTCCGCCGACTCCACTGCCCATGCCGTGGCCTCGCATCTCAAGCAACTTGTGCCTGCAAGCTCAGCCGAAGAAGAACGCCGCCGCCAGCCCCGCCTGAAATTCTTCGCCACCGACTCGGTCGAGAAATTTCGCCGCATGGGCGGACGCTTCCTCGGCCACCCCATCGAAGACGTGCAACACGTCGACCTGAAAGAATAAATTCGATAGCAAGATCCGGATGGCGCCATTCCACGCCGAAAATTTAGTGTGTCTTTGAGTCGTTGACCACAATCCAACTCATTTCAACTTCAGCGCACATGCATCCACTCGATAACGTAATCTGGCAGGCTCTAACCACGCGGCAGGCGCATTTCGCCGAGGGTTCTGGCGCGGGTCGCAGGTTTATCCCCGATGTAAGCCCCCTCGCCGCCATTGAGGAAGTAGGCCCCGCTGGCTATAGGGAACTCGCGGCGCTGCTCGACCCGGATGACACGCTCGGAATATTTCTCGACGATCCCTACTCGCCGGTAAGTGGTTGGAGCTACGTTGTAGGTGCGCCATTGCTGCAGATGATTTGTGACAATGGAAAGGCGAATGGCAAACATCCGAGTGAGCCTCCCGCGCTCCTCGAACTTGGCGACAAAGACTCGCCGGAGATGATTGCGCTCACCGCGTTGACTAAGCCGGGCCCCTTCGGACCGCGCACACACGAATTCGGCAAATATCTAGGCATCCGCGCCGATGGAGAGCTAGTGGCAATGGCAGGCGAGCGACTGAAAGTCGACGGCCACACCGAGGTAAGCGCCGTCTGCACGCATCCGAATCACATCGGCAAAGGCTATGCTGCGATATTGATGAAGGCGGTTATGCACGGCATCCGGGAACGAGGAGAGATTCCCTTTCTGCACGTCAGAGAGAACAACACCCGCGCCATCGAAATATACAAGCGCCTGGGATTTCGCGTGAGAAAGTCAGGACACTTCGCAGTGCTGCGCAAGGCCTAAACCCTTACAGTAGCTTAACGCCGACCGTCTCAGTACAAGTGGAAGTCCACTTCGACCGCGATCTCAACCCGCACCGGATGCCCATCTTTCATCGCGGGCTCAAACTTCCAGTTCTTCACGGCTTCAATCGCCTTTTCATCGAGGCCCATTCCAAGGCTGCCAAGTACGCGGATGTTCGTAGGCCGGCCGTCCGTCCCGACAATCATGCCTAGAGTGCACACGCCCTGGTACTTCGCTTTGCGCGCTTCCTCAGAGAACTCAGGATCAGGCCGGTAGATCGCTCGCGGCGGGGAAACGCCGCCACCCACGTGAAATACACCGCCGCCCGTTCCTCCGCCTTCGCCGGGTCCAAATCCAGGCCCGGAGCCGGATCCGACTCCGCCGCCGCTGCCAGAACCGATGCCGCCGCCCGATCCAGTACCGTTCGAAGGCAGCATCGCGTGGGCCATGGGATCTCCCAGGTTCGGCATGTTGTTCGACGCCAACTGCACTTGCGGCGGAATCACAATCGTTGGTTCAACCGCCAGCTTCGGGTGTTCGTTGCGTACCACTACCATCGGAGGCGTGATCTGCTGCATGGAAAACTTGGGCAGCTTTCCTTTGCTGGCGGCCAGCACATCGCGGTCGCCACCACCCCCGCCGCCGCCAACCTGCGTTTTCGAGGGCTTCAGCGCCGGAAGATCGCCCGGATCGACCAGCGTCACGGTCGCTTTTGGCATCGCCTGCGCGGTCACGATCCTCCGCCCAATCATCACGGCACTGATCGTAATGAGGGCCAGCAGCGTATAGTAGCTCGCAGCTCCCAAGGCTCCAGCCTTCCAGTTGGAGTAGAACCCCCAGATTTCCTTAACCGGCTCAGGCTTCGACTCGAGCTTGAGAGGAGGCAGCTTCTTGGGAAAAAAGAAGTCGTCCAAGCCACGAAACAGAGACTTATAGAGCGGCTCTTCGAAGCCTGCGTCCGTAATCAGTAGATTCAATTCCGGCTCGCTGCCGGGTGCAGTCGGATTAATATGTGCTGATGCCATTCTTCCGATCCGGTGTGCCCACTCTCAGGAAAGTGGGTCTTGCTTTTGAATGGTGCTCCTCTAAGAGAGATGAGTCCCATCCGCTTGAAGTTGCTTCCGTTACGTCCGATTTCGGTGTTGAAGGTACCCCATCGGGGACCCGCACCATCCGGGCCACCTGCCACTCGTTCCTAAAATTGTAACTCGAATTTTCTCCTTCCGACAGGGTATTTCGCAGTCGGGAGTAACCCCCGAAGAGACATGTCCTTTTCTCTGCGAAAGTCGAGAACCAGCCATTTCTTTTCTAAGCGGCCCTTCCAGACGTTTCCTCGAGATCGCTGATGAGGGTTCCCTGGTGGTAAACAATCTTCCAGCCTTCCACAGTCCGCTGCCAGATCGTCGATCGGCGCGTCCTCCTGCCGCCCGCCTGCCACAAGTCGTAGGTAACTAGATAGACGTCCGAAGCCAGTCTTCGGCAACGAAAATTAGATATATGCCACAGGTCTTCATGCGCCTCGGCAAAGCGTTTCTCCAGCCTGTCCAGCACCACCGCGCGGGAATAGATGCGGCCGGAGGCGCCGACTTCCCAGAAGTCATCTGCGGTCATCCTCTCGAAGTCAGCTCGCGCAATACCGAATTCCGGATGATGAAAAATCGGCTCCCGCCGTGACAGTTCATCCAAAACATCTTCCAGTTCAATATCTCGATCCGCATTCGTCATATCAATCCAATGGTACGAGATCGGGACGTGCCGCTCACTCTACATCGTCACAGTGCCGCTTGCGTGGACGACCTGCGCTTCGTCTCCCTATAATGAAAAGATTCCATTCCTTTGGAGACGCGACTGAGTGCCGCTCGAACTGAAAGCGACGATTAACCTGCCCAAAACCGGCTTCCCCATGAAGGCCAACCTGCCTCAGAACGAGCCCAAAATGCTCGAACGCTGGGAGCAGACCAAGCTCTACGACCGCATCCGGCAGGCGCGCAAGGGCGCACCGCGCTTCATCCTGCACGACGGCCCCCCCTACACCAGCGGTCCCATTCACATGGGCACCGGAATGAATAAGTGCCTGAAGGATTTCATCGTCAAATCCAAGACCATGGCCGGTTTCGACGCGCCCTATGTTCCCGGATGGGATTGCCACGGCCTGCCGATCGAAATCAAGGTCGATAAGGAACTCGGCGGCAAGAAGCTTCAAATGGCGCCCACCGCCGTGCGCGCTGCCTGCCGCAAGTACGCGCAGAAGTATCTCGACTTGCAGCGCACGCAATTCAAGCGCATCGGCGTATTCGGGCGCTTCGAGCGTCCCTACGCCACCATGACGCCGCAGTACGAGTCGGTGGTGCTGAAAACATTTTTCTCGTTTTACGAAAATGGATTCGTTTACAAAGGCCTGCGCGCCGTCTACTGGTGCATGCACGACGAAACCGCGCTGGCCGAAGCCGAAGTCGAATACGAAAATCACACCAGCCACACAGTTTTCGTAAAATACGCGCTGCTCGACGATCCGGGGCAGATCGACTCCGCGCTGGCAGGAAAAAAAGTTTCGACCATCATCTGGACCACAACTCCGTGGACGCTTCCCGCCTCGATGGCGGTCGCGTTCCATCCGGATGAAGAATACGTCGGCCTCGAATCGGGCGGCGAGGTTTACATCGTTGCCTCAAAGCTCGCCAACGACGTCGCGGCCAACTGCAACCTCACATCGCCCAAAGAACTCGCGCACTTTCCCGGACGCAAGCTCGAACGGCTGAACTTCCAGCATCCGTTTCTCGATCGCAAAATTCTCGGCGTGCTCGCTGACTACGTCACCATGGACACCGGCACGGGAGTGGTCCACACTGCACCGTCACATGGCGCGGAAGACTTCATCACCGGCATGAAATATGGCCTCGACGCCACCAGCAACGTCGACGAGAAAGGCATCCTGCGCAACGGACTGCCGGAGTACACCGGCAAGCGCGTCTGGGACGCGAATCAGCCGATTATTGATTTGTTGAAAAACCGCGGCGCGCTGCTGCACACAGAAAAAACCGAGCATTCCTATCCCCACTGCTGGCGCTGCCACAATCCGGTCATCTTCCGCGCCACCGAGCAGTGGTTCATCTCGATGGAAACGCCGATGCCCGGCGGCGCGGGAAAGAACGACACTCTTCGCACGCGCACACTTTCGGAGATCAAGAAAGTAAAGTGGGACCCCTCCTGGGGTGAAGAACGTCTTTCCAACATGATCCAGACGCGCCCCGACTGGTGCATTTCGCGGCAGCGGGTTTGGGGCGTGCCCATCGCTGTGTTCTTATGCGAATCGTGCGGCAAGCCGCTCAACGATGCGGCAATCAATCGCAAGGTCGTCGAACTCTTCGCGAAATCCGGCGCAGATGCATGGTTCACGCCAGCGCCCGATACGCTTCTTCCCGCGGAAACTGCCTGCCCGCATTGCAAGGGCACAAAGTTCGAAAGAGAAACCGATATTTTCGACGTGTGGCTTGAGTCCGGCAGCAGCTATCTCGCACTCATCGACGATGAACCGGATTACCCCTGGCCTTCAGATCTATATCTCGAAGGCGGCGACCAATACCGCGGATGGTTCCAGTCTTCCCTGCTCTGCGCCATGGGCACGCACGCCACACCGCCCTATAAGGGCGTGGTCACGCCCGGCTGGACGCTGGATGAAAAAGGCCAGGCCATGTCGAAGTCGCGGGGCAACGACGTCGATCCGGTCGACATCTCGAACCGCCTCGGCGGAGAGATCGTGCGCCTCTGGGTCGCGTCGGTCGATTTCCGCGAAGACGTCGTTGGCTCGGAAAATCTGATGCAGCGCGTGGCGGAGAACTACCGCGCTATCCGCAACAACCTGTTCAAGAACGCGCTGGGCAATCTGTTTGACTTCGATCCGCAGAAAAACGCCGTGCCATTCGACAAGCTCGAAACGCTTGATCAGTACATGCTGCGCCAGACCTGGGCGCTCGCCGGCGACGTGAGGAAGTGGTACGACGAGTACGCCTTCCACAAAATTTATCACCGCGTAAACCACTTCTGCGTGGTCGATCTCAGCGCATTTTATTTCGATGTAATCAAAGACCGGCTGTACACGTACGCGCCCGATTCTCCGGGACGGCGCTCGGCGCAAACGTCGGTGTGGCGAATCTGCGAAGCCATGACGCGCCTGCTCGCGCCGATTCTTACGTTCACCTGCGAGGAAGTCTGGCAGCACCTTCCCAAAGTTGACGGCCGCGAAGAGAGCGTCCACCTCGCGCAGTTCCCTGTCGAGGAAGACGTGCTTGGCGGCTCGGTTCCCGTTGAAGACGCGCAGCATGCCGCCGATTGGACCACGCTGCTGGCAGTGCGTGAACAAGCTCTGAAAGCGCTCGAAGAAGCGCGCAACGCCAAGCAGATCGGCAAAAGCCTCGAAGCGCAACTGGTCATCACCGCGGCCGATCCCGCCTACTCCGTTCTCAAGCGCTACACCGAACAACTGCGCTACTTGTTCATCGTCTCCGCCGTCGTGCTGAATCAGGGTTCCGGCAATGGCACCAGCGGTGTACACGTCGAAGTCAAAAAGGCCGATGGCGCCAAGTGCGAGCGCTGCTGGAACTACTCGACCCACGTCGGCGAAGACAAGACTTATCCCACTGTCTGCGAGCGTTGCAGCGCAGTCCTGCGGGAACTCGACCCGGGAGAGCAGCAGTGAATTCAGCAGTGCCCGGCTCTGAGCGAAACTGCATCACGCGGGCAATTTTTTGGGGCGGACTGATCTGCGGTTTCCTCGATATCACTGCCGCCTTCGTGGTCTACGGATTTTTCGGCGCACGGCCCATTCCGATTCTTCAGGGCATTGCCGCCGGACTGCTTGGCCCTCGCGCCCACGATGGCGGCCTCGCCACCGCCGCGCTCGGCTTAGTCTGCCACTTCGTCATCGCGTTTTCCGCGGCAGCCGCCTACAACGTAATCGGCCAATGGCTGACTATGCTTCGAGCCACCCCCTTCGTTTTCGGTCCGCTCTACGGCATAGCCTTCTATTTCTTCATGAATCGCATCGTCGTGCCACTCTCGGGCGCGCGTAAATACCCGTTTTCGGTGAAAATGATGCTGATCGGCGTCGCCATCCACGTTTTCTGTGTCGGCTTGCCGATCGCGCTTGCGGCTCGACGATTCTCCGCCTCATGAGCCCACTCCGACTCTTGGGTAATTCGTCAGTTTGGTTTTCACGTCACCCTGTCATCCTGAGCGGAGCCGTTCTTCAGGCGCAGCGAAGGATCTCCCGCTTATCCGGCCTGACGCGTCAGCCAAACCGTAACCCCTGAGCGCCGCGAACACCGCTCCCCAGCACCTCACTCATGAGAGAATTTCTTTTCGGTCAAACGTAGCGAAAGAAGCCTGCTGAAATGAGCCTTCCCCACGAATGAGCAAACACTCCGTCCGCGCCATCCATCTGCTGCTCGCTGCAACTGTCTTCGCGCTCGACCGCTGGACCAAGCTCCTGGTGGCGGCGCGCATCGCGATGTACTCGCACATTCAGATCATCCCCGGCTTCTTCCGCCTCACCCACACCGAGAACACGGGCGCCGCGTTCAGCCTCTTCGCCGATTCGCCGTCGCATTGGAAAACGACCATGCTGATTGGTTTTTCGGTGGTCGCGATGGTGATCGTCTCTGCGCTGCTGTGGAAGCAATCGCGTATGTTCACCACCACTGGAATTGCCCTGTCGTTGATTCTCGGGGGCGCGGTGGGGAACTTGTGGGATCGTGTGGCACGCGGCCGCGTCGTGGATTTTCTTCTGTTCTACGTAAAGCAATATCAGTGGCCCGTCTTCAACCTGGCCGACAGTTTCATCGTCATCGGCGCGAGCCTGCTGGTTCTAGAAATACTTTTCCATCGCCCGAACCCACACCGAGCCTAGCGAAGATCGGCCTAACGAAGATCCAGTTCTCCCGCACCGACGTGGGCATGCAGCCGGTACTTGCCCGGCCCGGAGCGATCAAACGAGCGAAACAGCCCTCCCTTGTCGACGCCGTACGGGGAAGCGTTCACCTCGCCGCTGTTTACCGACGCGTCGACGTGCGCGTACTCGGCAGGATCGCCCATCTCGATGTTGAGCTGGCCCGCGCGCAATTGAACGTCTTTGTTTCCAGAGACGCCGCGCACATCCAGTTCGCCGGCAAACATGCGCGCGTAAAGATCTGAAGTCTTCGGCACCTCGATGCGAAGCTGAAAATTGTTGTGCGGACAGTCCGTCACCCTGATCTCCGCCTGATTGCCCTTCACAATGATGCGCGCCTTCACCCGGCCTTCATAGCGTTGCGAGTCGAAGGATAGGCGCAACATCGGCTCATCTCGGCCAACGATTTCAATTCCGCTCGAACACAAGTCGAAGCGCAGGTCGCCGCCCGCCACGAACTTTGCCTCGACTGGGCTTTTGCCGACTGCTTCGATTCTGTTTTCCTGCGCAGCTACGAGCGACGCGCTGATCCCAAGCAAAACGGCGAAGGCAATCCTCATGGACACACCTCTCTATTCTCTCTATCAGGGAGTTACGAGACACAGTTAGAGATTGTTCCCAGGCGTTGTTGAAAATTCAGGGCGCGAATGCGCTCTGGGTCGCTCCAAGAAAAGCCCGTTGCCGCGATTACAAAGCCGACTGCGGGGCGACAGGAGGAGAACTCGGGGCTGAGGTGGTTGAGATTTTGAAGGGCTGTATCGACAAGTTAAATCGGTTTAACTTATGGATTTATGTAACTGATTTTAAAGAACTTACGCGGGCGTTTTTGCACAGGTACAAGGTGCCATAAACCCCGATTTCCCAATGTCTTATCAGCCATTGCACCAGTCGGAGTGCAATCCCAATGGAGATCAGACTTTACACGTTTGAGACCGATGCGCCTCACTCATCCCACTTTGAGCGTTTCTGGCGTTGTTTTAAATCGCTCAAATCGCTAGCGCGCCCTAAAGCCTGCTTGTTCTTGATCAGATCTTCGTGGGATATGAAATGAACCGCAACTCCAAAAAAAGTGCTCGGCACTTTATTTTTCCAGGCATCATCAAACTCAACCCCGGTGATTTCAGTGAGAATGTCAATGCGCACGGGAGCGATTCCAATTTGATATACCAATTGTTTCTCGGAAAACGTTTCGGGATGGATTCCGTCCGCTTCCAGAGGGGCGCCAAATTTCTTCAGGGCTTCCACAACGCGACGGGAATTTTCAACGGAGTTATGGACCCACACGTCGAGATCTTTGGTGAAACGGGGCTCGCCGTATTTCATGACGGCGAAGCCGCCAACGATCAGATACTCAACCTGAGATTCGTTTAAGCGTTGTAACAGTTCTTTGTAGTGTGGGTTTTCTGCCATGGCTGATTTCCTCAGCTAGTTCCACCAGTTCCCATGCGGCGGCGAAAATAGCTTCGTCGCCCTGCTCCTGCCAGAATTCGATGTCAAACGAGCGATCCGGAAATTTTCCCTCTACGAGTCGCGTTTTCCAGGTTGGATTCTCGGTACTCATGTTGGTGGCATTAACCTCTACAACATCACGATATCAGGCCTCGCCGATTCCTACGGCGCACCATACAACTGCCGGTAAACGCTGGCATTGCGCAGAATCGCTTGCACGTACTCACGTGTCTCGGTGAATGGGATGGACTCCACAAACTCCTGCTCATCGCGGTATTTACCTTGGCCGAGCCACTCGTCCACGCGATCGGAGCCGGCGTTGTAGGCGGCCAGCGCATATGCCACCGATCCGCCGAACTGGTCCACCATGCCGCGGAAGTAGTGCGTACCCAATTGCAGATTCACCGGAGCGGTGTAGAGCTGGCTGGGATTGTAGTGGCTAAGTTTTTCCTGTTTGGCTACGAGCCGGCCCGTCTTCGGCAGCAACTGCATCAGCCCGACGGCATTGGCCCGCGACACGGCGACGGGATTGAACTCCGACTCCTGCCGGATCAGCGAAGCCACCAGATACGGATCCAGCCCGTTGGCCACGGAAAATTTCTTTAGATTGTTCCAGTACGGCCGAGGAAACAACGCGTCCCAATAGGGCCGCGGCAAATTCGGAATGTCGACCGCGAAGTAGCTCGGGACGGAGCGCTTCATCACTTCAATGGCACGATCGAAATGTCCCGTATCGGTGTAGACCTGCGCAGTTTCAGAAGGACCCCAGTTGGCTTTCTCTTCGATCGCCGCGGCTTGAATCTCGCGCACGGCGAAATCCACGAGGCCGCCGTTGCCCAGCAGCTTCGCCTTCTGCAGATGCAGGTTGTCGGCGGGTGTTTCCATCAACTCGACTTTTTCCGCGTGCTCCAGCGGCGGCACACGATCGAGGATCGGATACTGCCCCGGCGGATCGGCCGCTTCGGGCAGCTTCTTCATGCGCTGACGGCCTAGTTCGGCGTAGTAGTAGTTGCGGTAGCGGTCGGACAATTTCTGGTAATACGCGCGCGCCATCGCCGGCTGGTTGTCTTCTTCCGCCAAACGCGCGCGCCAGTAGAGCGCGTTCGACGTCTCGTTGCCATTGGGATACAGCGCGATCTGCTCATCAAAGGCCTGCTTCGCGTCCTCGTTGCGGCCCTGCCGCAATGTCAGCCATGCGGCCTTCCAATGCGCGTAAGACGCCTTCCCCCCGGCGGGGAAACGTTCCTGTAACTCGCGAAAAGCATCTAACGACTGATCGTATTCGTGATGCACCAAATGCAGATTCGCCACCGAGAGCAGCGCTGCCTCCAGCCACGGACTCGTCGGCGAGAGCTGCCGTAGTTGGTCGACCGTGCGGTAAAACTCTTCGTTCTGATCCAATGCCCACGCTGCCTCGCCGAGGATGTAGAGCCGCTGCGCCTGCTGATCGGCGTTCGCCCCGGGCAACGTGCTGAGCTCCGCCTTCGCTTCCCGATTGCGTCCCGCGCGATGCAGTGCATCGGCAAGAGAGAGAGCGGCGGCCGCACGATTCTCCGCTGTCGCATGGATAAATAGTTCGCGGTATTCGTCCGCCGCGTCGCTGTAACGCTTCGCCTTCATCAGCAGATCGGCGCGCGTTCTTTGCTGTGTCGTGGTGGCCGCCGGTGCGTTTGGCAGCTTCTTCAACTCCGCGTAGGCGGCGTCAGCTTCCGGAGCTGTCGGCATGTTGTAGTAGACGTTGGCCAGGGCCTCGGCTGCTTTCGTTTGTTGTCCCAGAGCTGCGTAAGCCTTTCCAAGCGTGAATTCGATATCTGAGCGCGCCGGCAGGCGATCCTTCTCCAGCAACTCCGCTGCCTCGGCAGCGCGCTTGTCGATCAGCAGCGCTCCCCCGTAGCTCAGGTGAGCGTCGCGGATCAACAACGAGTCAGGATACGTCTCGCTGAAGTTTGCCAGCGTCGAGAGCGCTTCTCCCTGGCGCGCGGTCTGCAAATAGCAAGTTCCCAGGTAGTAGGCGACGTAGTCCCCGAGGTCTCCGGCGAGTGGCTTGGCCCGGTTCAAGGGATCGATCGCCCTGGAGAAATCACGGTCGAGAACTCGCGCATATCCGTCGACTAGCCACGCCAGCGCGCCCGCATCTTCCTTGGCATGGGCTCGCGCGTAGGCTTCCACGCCCGCATAAGCCTGCGGCGTGCGGTCTTGAATCAACTGCTGCGCCATCGGGCGTAGCGTCGCCGACGCTACAAACGCCTCGCGGATTCTGCGCACTCGTGGCGAGATCGGACGCTTGCGCCGCTTGGCCGCTGCGGGATGCGCCTTCGATGTTGGTGACTTCTTACTTGAAGATTGCGCTGGCTTCACGGCCGCAGATTTCGCAGCGGCTTTCGACGCAGATGTTTTTGAGGATGAACTTGGAGCAGCTTGATTTGGCGCGGCTTGATCTTGTGCCGCCGAGCTAGCCGCGGTTTGAGGCACCGCGGCGGAAGAAGTCTCAGCTGAATTTATGGATTGAGGAGCGACCCTCGCGGAAAGAGGCGCACCGCTCTGGAAACCGCACGCCAGCATCAGTGCAAGCGCCCACCCCTGCTTGAGACCCAATCGAACCACCTTCTATTTTACGCGCAGAGACTAAGAACGCCAGAACCCGATGCAGCCAGGAATCAGGAAGGCTACTTCTTGCTATTAAAGTGGGCGCCCATTACGGCGAGGTCTTCCTCCGCCAGGTTGCGCACGACTTCTTTCATAAAGTAGTCGCCTGAGGCGGCCGTCGTGCTGCCGTAACGCTTCTGATAGGTTGCGCGGCTCTTCTCGATGTCTTCCTTCAACCGGTCGTACAAATCCTTATGCCGGCGGCCCTCGGCAACTTTCGCCTGGTTGTAGAGTTTGATCTCATCGACCAGAAGGCGCGCAAATCGTTGCGCCTTGCGGTGAGTTTCAGCATCCTCCGGCGACAATCCCGCAAATGGATCCGTGGCGGTTGCAGGCGCGGCCGCGCTGGCTGCCGCCGCTGGCGCCGCCACTTCCACAACTTCGGCTGCAGGCTCGGGCTCGGGTGCACGCGCAGCAGTGTGTTTCGGAGTGTGCACGGCGAAGGGATCAGAAAACGAGCTTACTGTTTGTATCGGCGCCGGCGCAGGGGCGCGATCGACCGGTGCTGCGCCGTCATCCCGATGTGCCTGCTTCCGCAACGAAACCACTTCCAGCCACGAACTGGTGGCCATGACAAGAAGTTCGAGAGAGGGCGCGTCCAGCAGATTGTTCGTGCCGCCATCGGCATAAAGCAGCGCGGCGACTTTATCTTTCAGCACTAGCGGCAGGACCAGGAGCTGTTCGTTCTCCGGTCCGTCGAATCGTTCCACAAAACGCCGATCCATCTCGGCAATATTCGCGGGAGCCACGACGCGATTCTGATAGGCATGCGCCACCGGCCCCGCGCTCATCTCCAACGAAAAATCCTTGATCCCCTCATCGTCGCTGAAGCCGCGCCCTTGCCATCCATTCGCCGCCCCAGCCTTGACCACGAACAAGGCCACGCGCGCGGCATAGCTGCTTCCGGCATCGAGCAGCGCTCTTAGGATTTCCTTCTGCGTGCTTCCCGCGTGAATTCCGGCAACGGCCTGCACCAGGCTTCCCGCGCTCGCTTCCGCTTGCCCGGCCGGGGTTGCGCCCTGCGCCGGCATCTCGGCTAACACGCTGCGCACCAGTTCGCTCTGCAGCTTGGGAAGCTGCTTCTCGAACACCTGCGCCACTACACGCTCGACGATTTGCTGCAGATCCTTGCTGTCCGCCATGCTCAGAGAACCATTCCCAAACCCGAGTCTTCGCTTTCAAATCCGCGAAGAGGGCATCCTGCCTAAGTGCTGATTATACGGAACTTGCATGCCTGTAGGAGGGTACTTCGGTAACTGTCCATTGGAGTGCACGCCGCCCACCTTCGCACTCTATCGCAATCTCCCGCACTCGCCTATTGGCAAGGATTGGGCAAACCGGTGCTCCACCAAGTAGAATAACAACTCGATTCCCGACGTCAGTAGCGTTGGGTTCGGGCGCGCCAAAATACTGCATCGCCGGGACAATGGGAGCCATCCAAAACAAACTAGCAGGGCCTGTTAGCGAAGAGCTGGCGCTGGTACAGGCGGCCAAAAAAGGCGACGACTCCGCTTTTGAAGAGTTGGTTCGCCGCTATGACCGCAACGTCTTTCGCATCGCGCAACACATCACGCAGAATCGTGAGGATGCAGAAGACGTAGTCCAGGAAGCCTTCCTGAAGGCCTACGGGAATTTGGCGCAGTTTCAGGAGCAGTCGAAGTTTTATACCTGGCTCGTCCGGATTGCGGTCAACGAAGCGCTGATGAAGTTGCGCCGGCGCAAGCCTGAGCGCACCGTTTCGCTGGATGAGGACATCAAAACAGAAGATGATTCTCTTCCCCGCGAAATCGCTGACTGGAGCCCGAATCCGGAGCAGCAGTACACGCAAGCTGAGCTTCGCGAGATTTTGAGCAAGACGATTCAGGGCTTGCCTTCGGGCTTTCGGACGGTGTTCGTACTCAGGGATGTCGAGGGTCTTTCGACGGAAGAGACCGCAGCCGCTCTGGAATTGAGCGTTCCTGCGGTAAAATCGCGCCTGTTGCGGGCTCGCCTGCAACTGCGTGAACGGTTGGGAAAATATTTTCAGAAGCGGGAGAGTGGCACAGGCAATGGAAAAAGTGGCGACGTATCGAGTGGAGATGGCAACCAGTGAAATGCTCTGAATTCCTTCTCGAACTCACGAATTATTTGGACGGCGTCCTCGACGAGAAAACGAAAGTCGAGTTGGAAAACCATCTTTCCTGGTGCCACAACTGCTACGTAGTCTGCGACACGACAAAAAAGACCATTGAAATCTACCGCGACTCTCAGCTCTACGAACTTCCTGACGATCTCCGCAGCCGTCTCCGCAGCGCCATCATGGTGAAATGCCAGCAGCAGAAACGTCGCGGCCCACAGAGCGTGTAGCGGCGCGCCTTCCTACCATTATTCACAGTTACGCCGGTCAGTGATTGCAATCCGTTGCAGTCCGGATGCGCGTACTGAATCCGTGTAACGTTTCGCTGCCGCCGGTAACTATTTCTCGTGAAAGGATTTCTGCGCATTCCCGTTTTCGGAACGATGTTCATGAAAACGCGGGAACCCTTTTGTCAATGCGTGAATCTAAGTATTTGGGTGGCCGCGCGGACCTTACAGTGACGGCCAATCTCAAGAACGATTTTGAAGTTGTCGATCAGGTTATCCGGACGAACCTGCCGGATGTGGGAGGTGCAGTCATGATCGCGGCGTTGCAAGCTTTCTTTGCACAACTATTCGAACTGCTTTTTGGTTGCAGACATTCCCGCTATAGTTTTCCGGTTAGCGTTCGCCGCGCGACGCGCCGTCCTCAGGCCGCAGCACTGACCGGCATGTACGTCGTGTGCCTGGATTGCGGCAAAGAATTTCCTTACGACTGGCAGGAGATGAAAGTGGTCACCTCCCCCGAGCGTCACCGCGAGCGCGTGGCCGAACTGGCCAAGCACGCCGTGTAAGTACGAGCAGCACCGCCCTCGTGTCATCCTGAGCGAAGAAGCCGGTTCGCGATAGCGAACCGGCTTCGCAGTCGAAGGATCCCTGCAAGCGCCACCGCCCTCTGAGTTAGCCAGACTCTATACTCCCGCCTGTCCTCCTATGAAGTCACCCTGTGGTACAAGTGGGAGATGTTTTTGAACAACTTGAAACTGGATGAAAACTGGAAAGACATCCTGCGCGACGAGCTCGCGGACACCCAACTGAATTCATTCCTAGAGAATGCATATGCCAGCAGGAAGCAAATCTACCCTCCCAAATCTGAGATATTCGCAGCTCTCAACATCACTCCTTTTGACAACGTAAAAGTCGTAGTGATCGGCCAAGATCCCTATCATGGCCCCGGTGAGGCACATGGTTTGTGCTTTTCTGTTCGCCAAGGAGTCAACAAGCCACGCTCACTTCAAAACATATTTAAAGAACTGAAACGTGAATTCTCTGACTTCAGAGAACCAGCAAGCGGAGATCTCACCAAGTGGGCCGAGCAAGGAGTGCTGCTGTTAAATCGAGCCCTCACGGTTGAGCGAGGGAAAGCGCGCTCACATCGGTCGCAATGGAAGCGCTTCACCGACAAGATCATCGAAAAGCTAGCCGCAGAAGAAAAACCGATCGTATTTATTTTATGGGGCAAAGACGCACAGGAATTGGGAGCGAAGGTCAATGCCTCGGAGATTACCCGTGCGAAACACTGTGTTTTAGAATCGGCGCACCCGTCAGGTCTCTCTTGCTATCGAGGGTTCTTCGGAAACAATCATTTTACCTGTGCTAACAAGTATCTGCTCAAGACGGGGCAGGAGCCCATAAATTGGAGCCTTTGAGAAACAAGATCACAGTTCACTTCTGCGACATGTAGGCTTCTGCGACCCAAACGAAAAGGCCCCGCCGAAGCGGGGCCTTGACCTTTCACTCTAATGCTTAGCGAGACGGATACTCCGCCGGGATCGGCACGGGCACGCGCTTGTCGATGGGCACAAATTCCCGCTCCATGTGTCCGGTAAAGATCTGCCGCGGCCGCGCGATCTTCTGCTCCGGATCGTTCATCAGTTCCTGCCACTGAGCGAGCCAGCCGGCGGTGCGAGGAATGGCAAAGAGCACAGTGAACATCTCCGGACGGAAGCCCATGGCCTGATACATGATTCCGGAATAGAAATCGACGTTGGGATAGAGTTTGCGCTTGACGAAGTATTCGTCTTCGAGCGCGATCCGTTCCAGTTCGAGCGCAATGTCGAGCTTCGAGCTGCGTCCCGTTACCTGGAACACCTGTTCTGCGCTCCAGCGGATGATCTTCGCCCGCGGATCGTAATTCTTGTAAATGCGGTGCCCGAATCCCATCAGCTTGAATTCGCCGGCCTTCACCCGCTTGATGTACGCCGGAACATTTTCCTTGCTGCCGATTTCATCCAACATGCGCAACACTTCTTCGTTGGCGCCGCCATGCAACGGGCCCGCCAGCGCGGAAGCAGCCGACGCAACGGAGAGATAAGGATCCGACTCCGAACTTCCCACCGACCGCATCGCGTTCGTGCTGCAGTTCTGCTCGTGGTCGGCATGCAAAATGAAGAGAATATCGAGCGCCCGCGCCAGTGCCGGGTTCGCCACATACTTGGGCTCGACCATCTTCCACAGCATGTTCATGAAGTTTTCGGTGTAGCTCAGATCGTTATCGGGATAGACGTACGGAAAACCCACGTTATGGCGGTATGACATCGCCGCGATCGAGGGCACTTTTCCGATCAGCCGCACGATCTGGTGCATGCGGTTCGCCGGGTCGTGCACGTGCTTCGCGTCCGGATACACGCTCGACAGCGCCGCAATCGTGCTCACGAACATCGACATGGGATGCGCCGAGTAGCGAAAGCCCTCCATGAATTTCTTCGTGGTCTCGTGCAGCATGGTGTGGTGGGTAATGTCGTAGACCCAGTTTTTCAGCTCTTTTTCGGTCGGCAGCTCACCGAACATCAACAGATACGCCACCTCCAGAAAAGTGCAGCGCTCGGCCAGCACCTCAATCGGATATCCGCGGTAGCGCAGCACTCCCTTATCGCCGTCAATGTAGGTGATCGCGCTCTTGCAGGATGCCGTGTTCATGAACGCCGGATCGTAGGTCATCAACCCGAAATCATCCGGGCTCGTCTTGATCTGGCGCAGATCCATGGCGCGAATGGTGCCGTTCTCTACCGGGACGGTATAGGTTTTTCCGGTTCGATTGTCGGTGATATTGAGCGTGTTTTCTGGCATGGGATTCGTTCCCTCAGACCGCACGGTACGTCCGCACATGTACTTCCAACCTAGCCGAGCCTATGCGGCTTTTCAAGCCCTATCTGTGACTGGGCTCACACCAAGGTGTGATGCGTAGAAAGGGCCGACAGGAAGTCACGGGGTCAATTTTTCGGGGTCTCGGGTTTCGCTGCGTAATACCCCTCGCGCGCCTGCACGGTCAGCTTCGGCGAATCTTTTGCCACCAGAGTCACTTTCAGCTTGTGGAACTTCCCATCGAGTTTCTGCGGCGAAAACCCAAGCACATACAGAAACTCCGGCGTCTCGGCCGTCCGCCGGAATCCCTCGTTCAGATCGTTGTTGTTGTGGAAGTAGACGCCGCCGGTGCTGTATGCGAGGTCGCCCATGACATCACTGAGTGAGCGCTGCTCCTCTTGGTCGTAACGGAAGCGTAAAACCGGCTGGCTGGAGTGTGCCTCGTTCGGTGCAGGAGTGGGCGTCGACAGCCCACGCACGTCAAGCGTATTGAAAACCACGTCATGCCCAAGCGCTTCGTCGATCAATTCCATGATTCCCTGCCGCGTCTCAGGTGCCTGCGTCAGGAATCCCGGCGAGACCAGAACGATGCTGCGGCTCCCCGGCATGATCGCCGTTCGCCGCACCACCTCGCGGAGAATGCTCAACGTCGACTGCGTCTCCGTACTAGTCGTAGTCGCAACTTCGAATGCGGTAGACTTTGCGATTTTCTCCGCCAGCCGCGGATCCAACCCACCGGAGCATTTGATGGCATCCGCCGTCGCCAGTGCCAGCGCTTCAGAGTCGCTCTGATTCGCGATCAAATCCGCCATATATGGGCTGATGGAGGGGCAGCGCCCCACCGGCATCAGCGGATGCGGGCGAAGATTCTTCAGTGTCTCCTGGAGCTTCGCCCGGTCGCTTGTGAAATTAATTCCCAGCTGACCGGAAGTGACGAAAATCCCGGCATTGTCCTTTTCTCCCAACGCCACCAGATGTCGGGCAGCCGCTTGGCCCGCGCTTGCCAAATCCGCAAAACTCGAGTGGATGTCATCAAAGATGTAGGCCACAAAGCGTGGTCCCACACCTGCATTACTTTGCTTTGCCCTGGGCTCTGTGCCAGTTCCCTGCTGAGAATCCCGCCCGATAGCCGCAGGTTCGCCCTTTTCCGCCGAAAACCGTGTAATGACTTGCGGCTTGCCTGCGTCCGACAACTGAAAATCCTCTTTCTGCAATCCGCCAATGGCATGGCCTTTGCCATCTCTCAGCACCACGCGCACCTGCACCAGATTCACGCCGACTTTCAACGTTGTCAGGCCTTTAGGCAAAGGCGGGACATTCTTTGCGCTGGCCGAACGCGCGCCGTCTTCGCCGCGAGCCTGTTCCTGGCTGCGGGCGCTTTCTTCTCGAATGTTGGCGCGCCGCGCCTTTTCCATCTCTCTCCACTTCGCGGCAACCGCGATCTCGGCGTTTCGTAATTCCTGCTGCGTCTCCAGTTCGAGCCGCGCTGCATCCTCGCGCACCGCCTGCTCGCGCAAAATGCTATACAGCGTCTCACTTTCTGCGATTTGCTGCTTCCTCAGTTCTTCCGGCGTGCCACCCGCCGCGGCCGTTGCTGAATCGGTCGATTCGGGCAGGCTAGCCATGATGTGCGCCGTGGCTCGAAACTTGTGGCAGTTCCGAAATTCGATCACATTCCGCGTCAGTTCCCGGCCTTCAAATTTCGTTTCGACCGTCGATTTCAGCGGCAAATCAAAGAACGTCCCGTCGGCAAAATCGACGCGATCATAATCGGTCGACATCTCCGCCTTCTGCACATCGAAGGATCGCGGAATATCTCTGGCAACCGCCCGCGACCTTAACAACTCCCCCGTCTTCTGATCGACCCACAATTCGCCTCCGTATGGCGGAGCAAGTACCGTGTCCTTTCCATGCAGCCGCCACAAGGGTTCATTCTGCCGTGCGATCTGGTAGGAAAAAATCCAGGCTAAGTGCTTACCCACCGAGCCCGCCCCCGCGAATTTGAACACGGCGCTGTTCCGCAGGTTGAAAATCGCGCGCAAGTTTCCCCCGAATTGCCCGCTCGACCACATTCCAGGGGCGTGGCTGACTGCCGCGGGTGCCTCTTTTCCGTTGACCTTGACATCGCTGTAGGAGTCGACTCCGGCTTCGTAACGCACCGCCGCCGTCACCAGATCGCGAGGCACGGCACTCTCCCCGCGATAGCGCGAGGTGGCCTGCTCGCATACATAACTCGGCATTTTCTTAGGCAGGCTGATGGCGTATTCGCACACGCCGCGCAAGGCATCCGCATGCGTAATATCCGAAGGCAGCCACGCACAAAAATCCGGCAGAAAGAAAACGTTGTGCCCGTCGCCGGACTTCGTCTCAGCTGCACCCGCCGCCTTCAGCGCCTGCTGACTGGCGACTAATCCTTTCTCCATGTCCGACACGACTTCGTTCGCTACACCATCCATCGCCCGCAGAACAGCCTCGCTGGCTGCGCTGAATCCTTCCGACTGCGCCGAACCCATCGAGTATTCTTGCCCATCTGCCCGCCGCACATCGTATTCCACGCGTGCCACCATCAGCGAGACGATGTCGCCGGGCCCCTGCAGGGTCGACATCTCAAAACGGTTCACACGCTGCACGTCGGCCAATTGCGTGAACACCAGGAACTCGCAGCCCTTCGACTTCGCCTCCTCCAGCAGCTTGGTCTCGCTCGATTCGTCCAGGGCAACTGCCTGAACGGAAAACGGCCTCTTCTTATCCTGCTTGTGCTGATCGAGCGCCTTGATCAGGCGGCCGCGCGCTTCGTCGAACGAAACCTTCTCTGCATTGCCGCGCACGATCGCAATGCCAACGCGCACCACAGTTGCTTCCTGGGAGAACGCAGAAAGGCAGCAAAGGGAGACAATCAGGACGAAGGCGTGCCAGCACAATCGCATAAGACCCGCAGGTTGCGACAAATCAGGGAAGCATCTTACTCCAGGTCGAGGTACCTCGGACATAGTCCGCAAAAACAAAACCGGCGGCCTTGGGCCGCCGGTCACAAAGCCGTTTGAATTCAGGCTAGTTCGACGAATCATCGCGCCGCTTGAGCGTCGGACGATCATCATCCTGCTTGCTGTCATCCTTCGACGTATCGCTCTGGTTCGACGTGCGCCGCAGGCTCGGACGGTTCGTGTCCTTCTGGTCGAGAATCTTGTGCTTGTTCTCGATCGCCGCCAGCCGTGCCTTCACTTCGTCGAACTCCGAGGTCGTCACGATGTATTGCTGCTTCGCGGGCAGGATCTTGGCAATTTCCTGCTGCGATTTCTCGATTCTGTCCGGAGTCTGCGGGTGAGTGTCGAAGGCTTTTGATAAAGTCCCCGGTTTCTTCTTTTCCATCGCCTGAATCTTTTCGAAGAACGAAACGAAGGCCGACGGATCGTATCCGGCGCGATACATGTATTCGATCCCAAGATAATCCGCTTCAGCTTCAAATCCGCGCGAGAAGTGGAGGAAGGTCAGGGGAATGCCCAGTCCCATCGCTTCGTATCCCGCATAACCAATCGCGCCGCCCATGAAGATAAACGGAATCGACATCATCTGCAGCAGGTTGGCGCGCGTCATTTCGCGGCCATAGTGGCAAGCCGCGACGTGCGCGATTTCGTGCGCCATCACGCCGGCCATCTCGGCTTCTTCGTCGGCTGCGAGAATCAATCCGGAGTTGACGTAGAAAAATCCGCCCGGAAGCGCCATCGCGTTGACCACGTCCGAGTCGATCACTTTGATCGTGAACGGCACCTGCGCGTCGGAATTGCGCACCAGGTTCTGGCCTACGCGGTTCACGTACTCGTTGATTACCGGGTCGTTGACCAGCTTCACTTCCGCTTCAATCTGCTGCGCGTAGACGCGTCCGCGAGCTACCTGGCCTTCGACCGTGTACCAGTTCCCTACGCCGCGTCCGCAACCCACGTTCCGGTTGCCCACGGCATCCACGTCGGTCTTGCCGCCGTTGTGCTTGATGTCGCTATCATCCTGCGTCGGCAGAGCTGCGGGCGGCTGCTTGGGCGCGTTCTGAATGTCGCTCGCCTTGGGTCCGCCTTCATCGGTCGAAGGAGGCGTATTCCTCGGCTGCGATTGCGGCCCGTTGGGGTCATGACTTTGCGGATTATTGGGATTCTGCGGATCCTGCGTCGGGGTGGTCGGAGCGGGTGTCTGGGTTGACGGTTGCGTCTGGGTCGGATCCTGCCCCGGACTGGTCTGCGCGAACGTCCACGGTACTGCGCTGAACGCCGCCAGGGCCACAGCGCCGACGAGCCATCTGAGCTTCATAGGAGTACTCCTGATCTCTTGATTATACGCCCCGGTTTCAAGTGGGGCCTGCTCCTGGTTTCAGCAAGCCGTCTGCGACCGAGGAGATGGTTGAGCGGGCAGGGGACGCCAACCGTCTGACCTCTAATTGCTTAGACGCGACCCGGCAGCCTCGGGGTTATCCGCTCAGGAACTTTTGTGTGAAGACAGCGAGGGCAGACCGTCCGACCAGCCTAAGTAGCGGGTTGCCCCACTCTATATCCGCGCCTAATTGGGGAGACAGGATGGGGGGCGGGTGGCAGCAAGATAGATTACCGAAGCGGAAGGTGCGATCTGACCATGTTATAATGACCATGTCAAAGAGGATGTAGTCATGAAGACTATTTCTGCCGGAGAATTCAAGGCGCGCTGTCTCACCCTGATGGACGACGTGCAGGACACTCGCGAACCGGTCGTGATCACCAAGCGCGGCAAGCCGGTCGCGAAACTTGTTCCCGCTGAGGACGCCAGTGACGACTTCATCGGCCGGCTAAAGGGTCGCATCGAAGTTGTCGGCGATATCGAATCTCCGATCGAGCCCGCGGAAGTGTGGGAGTCGTTGCGGTGATTTTGCTGGATACTCACGTTCTTGTCTGGGCAGTCGAAGATTCGAAACGTCTCTCGCGCACTGCCGCCTCGGAGATTCGGCGCGCCCGGCGCCAGGATGGCCTCGCAGTCTCCGCCATCACGCTCTGGGAATTGGCTTCGCTGTTCGCGAAGGGACGCGTTCGCGCCTTCGGGACGGTTGAGGCTTCCGTTCAGCTGGTTCTCGAGGGCGTGGCCATTCGCCCCATCACTCCGGAAATCGCGGCCCTGGCCACGCAATTCCCCGACGACTATCCGCGCGATCCGGCCGACCGGCTGATCGGCGCCACCGCCCGCGTTGAGGGCATGACCCTGATTACTCGCGACGAAAACATCCGCCGCAGCCCCCTTATAAAAACCGTGTGGTGAACTAGAAACCAGGACGTACCTCTAGTTCCGACTCACTGCCGTGCCTGCGAGATGGGATTCACTTATCGCCACGCAGTCGGCTACGCGTTTCGATTCTGCTCCCTCGCCGCTTTGCAACTCCCTGCGCCTTTCTTTTTCGCTCCACACGACGAGGCTTTTCTGGCAGGCTGACTTCGCCTCCTGCCAATATTCCTGCCGCTGTGCTCCGGCGGTTCGTGGTTTCATCGCGAGCCCCGAATATGCTCGCCCCAAATCCTCGTAGGCTTCGGCCAAACCACTGCGGACATAGCGGTTAGCAGTGGTACGCGGTGATAATTCGTCGAAAGTAGCCACCGATTCCCGCAGTACCTTCACCGCTTCATCCCCCTTGCCGGTATTCGAAAGCGCCAGGCCGATGCCGTTGTTCGTGAAACCAAAATTGGATTTCGCCAGCGTATTTTTTGGATCTGCCGCCACGAGCTTGCCGAAGATTTCGTGAGCCTGCCGAAACGCATCGAGCGCCGCGGCCGATTCTCCGTTCTCCTGACGGTAAGTCCCCAGCCGGTTGACGCCTTCGCCCAAGTACTCCGACAGCGTGGCATTCTCGGGGTTCGACTTCGCCACGTCGGTCAGGATTGCGACTGCCTTCGACTGCGTCTCGATAGCGTGCGCGAGATCACCTTTCAGCTCATAGCAGTTTGCGATGCCGCCAAAGTCGGCGGCGAGGTGAGCGCGCAATGGCATGATCCCGGGATTCGACTGCAAGGCCACATCTCGCACCGCGGCTCCCCGCTGGTAGTTCTCAAGGGCGGCGGAAATATTGCCGACCTGCACCTGCACCATTCCAGTGAAGTAGTAGACGCCTGCGTAGTGGTCGGCTAGAACAGGATCCTTGCTTCCTGCAGCTAGTTTTTCGGCAATCGGCAACGCCTTCGCCAGAGCCGAGAGCGACTCGATGAAATCTCCACTGGCCTCCGCGACCTGCGCCAGCCGCAAGTACGTCCCCACCAGATCGCGCTGCAAATCGATATCGTTCGGGGCAGCAGAGATCAGGGATTCCCGAATCGCCTGAGCCTTCCGGTAATTTTCGAGCGCAGCTCGGTTGTCGCCGAGATTGGCGGCATAGGGATAGCCGAGCACGTCGCCAACCCGGTCATACGCCGACGCGAGTTCCTTCTGCAGAGAAACATCGCCCTTTGCTTGTTGATTCAGGCTGTCGAGGTACTCCTGCGCGCGCGTCACCAGCAATCTGCGCGCGGGCGTCGATCCGGGCAGATCGCGGATGGCCTCGTCAATCTCGAACATGAGCGAATTAGCCAGCTTGCGCACGTCGTTGAAGCGCTGCTCGGCACGGCGCTGGTGGGCGTCGGCAATGCGCGCTTCCCGGATCGTCGCAGCCACGCCACCGGCGATAGCCAACAAAACGAGGGCGCTAGCCGTCGCCGCCAGCTTGTGGCGAATCGCAAACTTTCCTGCGCGGTATCGCCACGAATCGCGGCGGGCAATGACCGGCAAACCATCCAGATGGCGACGGATATCCTCCGTAAACTGCTCGACCGAGGCGTAGCGCCGCTGCGGCTCCTTGCGCAATGCCATCATCACGATGTCATCGAGATCGCCCGCCAGCCGCCGGCGCAGCTTCGCCCGCGCTGCATCAGGCAGCTTTGCTTCCTCCGACTCGGCCGCTTGCGGCGGCTTGAGAACTGCGACACTCGGCCGATCCGGCTCCGATTCGCAGATCGCGCGTGCAAATTCATGGGGCGTCTTCGTCTTGGGCGGATACGGCGATCGACCGGCGAGCAATTGATAGAGCACGACGCCCAGCGAATACACGTCGGAGGCAGTTGTTATGGGCTCCCCGCGAACCTGTTCGGGACTGGCATACTCCGGCGTCAACGGACCGGCTATCGTCGCTTCCACACCCGCAGCCGGATCGAGAATCTTGGCGATGCCGAAGTCGAGCAACTTGGGCACGCCCTCTTTCGTCACTAGAATGTTCCCCGGCTTGAGGTCGCGATGAATTACCAGCCGCTGGTGGGCATATTGCACAGCGGAGCAAACCTGCAGGAACAGCCGCAGTCGTTGGTTGACGTTCAGGTCGTGCGCATTACAGTAGCGATCGATCGGTATGCCCTCGATCAACTCCATCACCAGGTAGGGGATACCTTCGTCGGTGGTCCCTCCGTCGAGCAGGCGCGCGATGTTGGGGTGATCGAGCGAGGCAAGGATCTGGCGCTCGTGGCGAAAGCGTTCAAGGACTGCAGCGGTGTCATAGCCGCCACGCACCAGTTTGATCGCAACTTCCTTCTCGTACTGGCCGTCGGCCCGCCCCGCGCGGTAGACTTCGCCCATGCCGCCATGTCCGATCTCTTCGAGAATCGTATAGGCGCCCGTGCGGCGTCCTACGCGACTCGGCCCGGGATTAGGCTCAGCGTGCGCGAGATCGACGGCCGGGGTGTTCAAGAACTTCGTTCCAGCCTCATGATCGGAGGCGAGCAGAGACTCCACCTCCTGGCGAAGGTCGGCGTCCCCGGCGCAAGTCTTTTCCAGAAAGGGGGGGCGCTCATGGGCTTCCACGGTGAGGGCCTGGTCGAAGATTTCACGAATCTGTTGCCAGCGCTCGGGAGTCATTCGAGGGCGCTCCGCGCGATTTCGCGATGCAGCCAGGCGCGAGCGGAAGTCCAATCGCGCTTTACGGTTGCGGGCGAAATTCCAAGAACTTCTGACGTGTCTTCGATGGTTAGTCCGGCGAAGAATCGCAGCTCAACGATGCGGCTCTGCTGCGGATCCAGATCGCTCAGGCGGTCCAGCGCGGCGTCCAGGGCGATGACGTCGACGTCGGTTTTCTGCTGAATTTCGAGCGCGGAATCGAGCGTGATCCGGCAGGTGTTGCCTCCGCCGCGCTTGGCCGCTGCGTGGGCGCGAGCGTGCTCGACCAGAATCTGGCGCATCACATGCGCCGAAATCCCAAAAAAATGAGCGCGGTTCTGCCACTGCGGGGGATTCTGACCGGCAAGCCGAAGATAAGCTTCGTGGACGAGAGCGGTGCTCTGCAGGGTGTGGTCGCTGCGCTCACGCTGCAGGTAATGGCCAGCCAGACGGCGCAATTCGCCGTAGACCAGGGGCATGAGGTCCTCCAATGCCTCCCGATCGCCATCGCGCCAGCGTACCAATAACTCCGTTACCGCGTTCGAAGGGTCCCGATGCACGCCCACAGCCCCCACTGTGACGCGAAACCGCTTTGGCCGCGAAGCATATCGAGTATCGGCGGCAAAGTCAACCGTTTGAAAATAGACGGGTTAAGGCAGAAAGCCAAGCCAGTCGCGGGTTTTGAGTGCTCGGAGCACCAACAGCAAGTGCCCTCCGCGCCTACAAGCGATGTCATCCTGAGGAGCGCGAAACGCGCTCTGAGGGACCTTACGTCAGCGTCCGCTGGAACTGCTGCGGGCAAGAGCCTACCGTGGCTAATGCAGTTTTGCCTAACTCTGCCGCTGCAGCGAGGCTATCAGCGGACGTACGGTCCTTCACGGCAGCTTCGCTGCCGTTCAGGATGACAACGTGTATGGGTAAGCTGCCCACCGCGGCTTTTTCCGTCACACGCAAAAAAATCTTTTCCCCGTGAGCCAATTCATTCGTTTTTTTCACATTACCGAATAGAGCGGCTCGTTTGTCCGGAGCCGCCGGCCACCGGGGATTTCGGGGGGAAAACTCGATGGCGGCCGTACGGACGATTTCCGTGGGCGGCGGCAAGGCAGGTTGCCGCCGCTCCGGAGTTCCCACCGGGCTGATCTCGGCATCGGCTCAGGCAACTTCCCGCGCGCGATCGAAAAGGTTGATCTGACGGAGAAATCAGAATTCCTCACGTCACGATGAATGCACTTGCCCAGCACCTGCAATCTTCGGCGACGAACGATGATCCGCCAGAAGAGAAGCGTCTTGTCTCGCTTGCTGACTCCGCCCCACCGTCGTACTATGTCGATTCCTGCCGCAAAAATTCTATGGCCTTGCTCGAATCACCTTCATTGCCTTCGTTGAGACACTCCAACTATCAAGCAACGCGGCGCCACGGGCTGGAGTTGTTCTGCCTGTCGTTCGTGGCTCTGTTTCTCGAATTAATGGTGATTCGCTGGGAGCCTGCGGTGGTAAGGCTCATCGCTTATTACGCCAACCTGATGTTGATCAGTTCCTTTCTCGGGCTGGGCGTGGGGGCGATCGTTGGGAAGACAAGAAAGTCGATCTTCGGATGGCTGCCGGTTTTACTGCTTATTAGTGTCGTCTGGCTCCTGGTTGCGCATTTCATCACGCTGCCGACGACCGCCTCGGAAAGCAGGTTCTACACACCCAGTCCTCAGCTCGCACGCTATATAAGTCTCATTGGCATCTTTGTCAGCAACGCAATCGTATTTGTACCGTTGGGCCAGCGGATCGGATCTCTGTTTGAAGCATCGCCGCCGCTTCATGCTTACTCCTGGGATTTGAGCGGCAGCCTCGCGGGCACACTCTGTTTCGGACTCTTCTCGCTGAAATATTTTTCGCCGACGCTCGGAATGGGTTTCGTAGCGATCGCGATTGTGCTGCTTCTTCCCCGAGCGAAGTGGCTGGGGGCGATACCGATGCTGGCTCTGTCGCTGGCCGGTGTGTATTTTTCCGTGACTCCGAGCGCAATCTGGTCACCCTATTACTGCATCATCGTCTCGGAACGCGGAGACAAGCAGAAGACGCCGGTGCGAGAACCGGCTCCAGGGCTGCGCACGATGCAGGATCCGCCGATCTACGATGTGCGCGTGAATCACTACTTTCTTCAGTACCACGGAACGTTTGATCCGAACCGTTATTCTCCGCAGAAACGAAACGAGATTCTCACCGAGCGCATGCAGTACGACTTGCCCTATGCGCTGGCGCCGGCTCACCGCCGGGTGCTTATGTTAGGCGCAGGCGGTGGCACGGATACGGAAATCGCGGTGCTGAATGGCGCCGAGCAAGTGGATGCGGTGGAAATCGATCCGATGCTGGTAAAGCTTTCCAACCGGTTCAATGCATCTGGAATTTATGAGAACCCGAAAGTCCACGTCGACGTTGACGACGCCCGGGCTTTTCTCCGAAGGTCCAGCGGCGGTTACGACATGGTGGTCTTCGGCTTTCTGGATTCGCAGACGCTGTTCAGTTCGATGGCGAACATCCGCCTGGATGGATATATCTATACCGTGCAGAGCATGCGCTCGGCGTTCGCGTTGCTGAACAACAACGGCGTGCTGTCGCTTTCGTTCATGGCGGGGCACGATTGGCTCGCCCGCAAGTTGGTGCGGATGGTTGCGCTGGCCACGGGCCAGATTCCTGTTCTTTACGAGAGTCAAGGGCAGGTGGTCATTTGCGCTTTTCGTGGCCAGCACGCGGAGCCGCCACCGCAGTACGGCCGGTTCGTGCGTACGGTCTTGCCCGCGGGCGACGACTTGTCCGATGCTGTCGCTCCCACTGACGACTGGCCTTTTCTTTATCTTTTCCGCAAAACTATTCCGGCGGACTACCTGATCGTGATTGGAATTCTGCTGGCGATCACGATACCTGCTGTTTTCGTGTTGCGAGGCCAGGGCTTCGGATGGAACGACAGCCACTTTCTATTTCTGGGCCTGGGCTTTCTGCTGCTCGAGACGAAGAGTATTGCGGACTGTTCTCTTTATTTCGGCACCACATGGTTTGTGACCATGATCGTCGTCGCCGGCGTCCTGCTGATGGTTCTGGCGGCGAACCTCGTGGCCATGCGCTTGAAACAATTTGGCATGTGGATGTACGCGCCCCTCATCGCAACGCTGTTGCTGCTGTATTTTGTGAAGCGTGACACGATTCTCGGGCTGAGCTTCGATGAACGACTGCTCTGGTCGCTGCTGGTCGTTCCCTTGCCCATCTTTTTTGCCGGCCTGATTTTCTCTACGAGTTTCCGCGACGCCATCAGCCCGTCGTCTTATTTCGGCGCGAACCTGATTGGGGCGATGATCGGCGGTTTTTGTGAGTACCTCAGCATGAAGATCGGCAACGCCAACCTGATGTTTTTCGTGATTGGAGCTTATTTGCTCAGCCTCGCAATCCGGGCGCGGCACGCCAGGGCCGCGTAAATCTCAAACGTGATCCTTGCCACCCGCCCGATGCGGTCGTAACATAACGCCTTCCGTGGGTTTCGAGTCGCTGTGAGTCAAGGAGGCTCCCTTGCTCGACCGCCGCCGATTTCTGTCCACTACTACCGCAGGGTTTGCCGCGTCACTTGCGTTTCGTGGAAGTCTTCTCGCTCAACTCGAGAAGATTCCATCTCTGCCCGATCATTCCCTGCTCGACAAGAACGAGGATGCCTACTGGGCGGAAATGCGGCGGCAGTTCATCATCCCCGAAGATGAAATCTACCTGAACAATGGAACGGTGGGATCGAGTCCGGCGCCCGTGCTGCGCGCCATCTTCGATGGCTACAACACAACCGAGAAGATGGATCAGCAAGATCCTGAAGATTATCCGATCTGGGGATACGCGGCGTGGAACGAATTTCGTGACCCGCTCGCAGAATTCGTGGGCTGCAAGCGCGACGAGATCGCTATCCTGAGGAATGCCACTGAAGCCAACAGCTACATCGCCAACGGCATCGACATGAAGCCTGGCGACGAAGTGGTGATGACGGACCAGGAACATCCCGGCGGAGAGCATCCGTGGGATTTGAAGGCCAAGCGCTATGGAATCGTGATCAAGAAAGTTACGCTTCCCCGCCCCGTGAAGGATGCGGCGCAGGTCTTAAATCTTTTCAATGATGCCATCACGCCGCGCACGCGCGTCATGTTCTTCAGCCACATCACGACATTCTCAGGAGTGGTGTTACCAGCGAAAGAACTGGCAGCGCTGGCGCGCAGCAAAGGGATTCTTTCAGCCGTCGACGGGGCGCACGTGCCCGGCATGATGCGGCTGAATGTCCACGACCTTGGCTGCGACATGTATTCTTCCAGTCCGCATAAGTGGCTGATGGCGACCAAGGGCTCGGGATTTCTTTATGTGCGCGATGAAGTGATCGACCGGCTATGGTGCACGATCGCAACCGAGGGCTGGGACG
This sequence comes from Candidatus Solibacter sp., assembly GCA_035501655.1. Lineage (GTDB taxonomy): Bacteria > Acidobacteriota > Terriglobia > Terriglobales > Acidobacteriaceae > Sulfotelmatobacter. Next base: position 46,501 of record DATJVU010000039.1, on the reverse strand, counting down.
ATACCAGGATTCGCGCGGAGCGCTTCCAGCGCATCGGCAGCTCAAACGTTCCCGCGTTGTGGGGATTGCGAGCGTCGATCAAGCTCGCCCAGGACATCGGCATAGACCGCATCGAGCGCCGCCATCGCCAACTTGCCGACTACATGCTCGACGAGATGAAGAAACGCGGCGCAGAATCGTGGACCTCGCCTGATCCGGCGTTACGCTGCGGCATCGTTTCAGTGAACATATCGACGATTCCGCGCATGGACCTGGAAAACTGGCTGTGGAAGACGCACAAGATTCGTATTCGTGGGGGCGATCCGAACAAATTGCGGTTCTCGACACCGTATTACCTGCAGAAGAAGGATATCAACCGCTTCCTCGAAAAATTCGACGAATACAAGCGCGAGAGAAAGCTCGCCTAGCTTTGTGGCTTGGGCAGCGGCAAGGAGGATTGCCCGAAGACGTAGCGCCATCCTGAAGGCGTGCGTATATAGGTGTCGCTGAACCATACCGTGTAGTCGAAAGCCTTGCCGTTGTCCGTTCCTTTCTCCCACAATTTTGCGGTGATGACTGCGGTGTCACCAAAGACTAGAACTGACTGATCGGTGTCTTCCTGGTGTTGGTAGATCACTTTGCCACCATGGGCTTCGTTGACGAGATCCGCTTTGTTATAGGCCTTGCCCGATCCGGTGCGCAGAATGAAGTCGGCCGCCAGCAAACGATCCATCGTGGCTGCGTCGTTATTCTTCACAGCAAGTTGGTACTGAGTATCCAGCGCGGAAACCATGGCCTTGTCGTCGACATTGTTGCCGGAACCGGATTGGGCGCTGGGGCGGAAGATCAGGTCGAACCATGGGGTCCAGGTTCGTCCGCCGTCGGTGGATCGGACGGCGGTTTCGCGGACGCCTTCGGCAACGCGTTTCCACGTTCCGCGGACGAGTCTTTCTTTTCCGTCGTCTGCACGATCGGTACCACTTAGAATGAGCGCGTCGCCTTCCAAATTGCCTTCGATCGCCAGCAACACGCCCTTGTTCGTGACCCAACTCTGATGCCAGAGCTTTCGCGAGGCATCGTAAATCGAAAAGCTTTCACCGTGCGAGCCATCGGGCGCCTGATAGTCCTCAAGCAGCGCGCAGCCATCGAGAATCCGCTCGACCCGATTGTGAGCAACCGCGTAATCGGGCTTTTCGATCTCGAAGGCGTCCCAGTTCCCTATCCAGAAATCGAACTGGCGATACTCGGGAGCCGAACATGACGAAGTGACGGCCCAGGAATGAGATGGAGCGAGCACAAGAGCCGTGAACAAGAGACAGCAGATGATTCCGAGGATTTTGAGATTCATGAGCTTCGCCTGGATTCGCAGTGGAGTTCCTGATGTCGAACGGATCCTCCTAATTTGGTGCGCAGCCTCTTGCCCAGGCAGGCGATGTCTCCGGGTTCACCGAAACCTTGCGCGTGTGCGGAACTCGAGACCAGATAGATCTTCAATTCACTCCAATGCCAGCGGCTGCGCGCGGGCGGCGTGGAGCAAGAACAGTGGAGCATCCACTCTTCGGGAGCGCCAGAAGCCAGCGGTCGCAAATAGGATCCATTGCTGTAAGGGCTGAATCCGGGCAGATACCGGTTACGGCAGCGTGGGCATTCCACGCAATGGCGAAGTCGAGTCGTCATAACAGAGTTGCTTCGCGGATTGCGCCCATTCGGACAATCGCGTGCAATCGCGACCATATCGGAAGTGGATGTGTTCTTGCTGGACGTTTACGGACACTGCTCTAGGTGGGTGGACGTTTGCGGACCTCAATCCTGACAAGGACTTTTTTGCCGGACCGAGAGGTGTCCGAAAACGTCTAGTCGAGGCGGCGGTGTCGGCTATGATGGGTTCTTCGGGGCGATGAATGACCGTTTCTAACGACATGTCGCTGGATTGGCAGGTTTGCTCGCGGGCTAGGCTCTCGCGCGATCCGCGATTCGATGGGAAGTTTTTCATCGGGGTGAAAGGCAGCGGCGTGTATTGCCGTCCCATCTGCCCGGCGCCCACAGCGAAAGAAAAGAACGTTCGATATTTTCCCACCGCCGCCGCAGCAGCGGAGGCCGGGTATCGACCGTGCCTGCGTTGCCGTCCGGAGTGCTCGCCGGGAACACCGGCGTGGCTGGGAACGTCCAACACCGTTTCGCGAGCCTTGAAGCTGATCGGGGAAAGTGGTCTTGAGGATGGAGGAGTGGAGACGTTAGCCGAGCGTCTGGGAGTGGGCTCGCGGCATTTGCGCCGGCTCTTTGTTCGCCATTTAGGTGCGACGCCGAGCGCGGTGGCGCAAACCCGGCGGCTTCACTTCGCCAAAAAACTGATCGATGAAACGCGACTGCCTCTTGGGGAGATTGCCCTGGCCTCCGGCTTCAGGTGCGTACGCCGGTTTAACGCCGCGATCCGCAATACCTATAAGCGCACGCCGTCGCAAATCCGGCGACTGGCGCGGCAAACGACCGCGCAGCCGGAAAATCAATATCTATTTCAGCTTCGCTATCGACCACCGTATCACTGGAGAGGCATGCTGGGGTTTCTGGCCGCGCGCGCCACGCCCGGAGTCGAGATCGTGGACGGCGATTGCTATCGGCGGTCCATTTCGTGCAACGGAAGCCACGGCTATTTCGCGGTTTCGCCGGACGAGTCTCATGACTCGCTTGCGGTGCGCGTGCAAATTGCCGATCCGCATTCGCTCTATACGATCATCGAGCGCATTCGCGCAATGTTCGATCTGAACGCAGACTGGCCGGCGATCGCAAAGACTTTTGGGACAGATTCCTCGCTGGGCGCGCGCATCAAGGCCGCACCCGGGCTTCGGGTACCTGGATGCTGGAATGGCTTCGAGTTGACCGTGCGAGCGATTCTGGGCCAACAGATTACGGTGAAAGGTGCGACCTCGATTGCGGGAAGGCTAACCGCCGCGTACGGCCGGCGTTTCGAAGGACCAGGAGGTCTCACGCATCTTTTTCCGACCGCCGAGAATCTCGCGGAGGCCAGACTGACCGGCGTGGGCTTGACCGAGAAGCGTACCGAAACCATCCGCGCACTGGCAAGGGCTGTCGTGGACGGACGACTTGTCTTCGAACGGATCGTCAGCACGGATGCATTTCTGGCGCAACTGTGCGAGATTCCCGGCATTGGCAATTGGACTGCGCAATACGTCGCGATGCGCGCTTTGGGCGAGCCCGATGCATTTCCTTCCAGCGATCTCGGACTTCTTCGGGCCTTGGACTTGCGCAGCGCGCAAGACATCGAGCACCGCGTTGAGGGATGGCGGCCGTGGCGCGCTTACGGGGCGATGTATTTGTGGAGTATCACTGTGCCGGACGGATGCGCACGAGAATCGGCGATTAAACCCGAGAGCGGAGCTCTTGAAATAACCGCCGAGCGCACTGCCGCAAGTCGCGTCGCACAGGCCAGCCGGTAATTGCAATTCCAGCGGTGTTCTAGAATTTTCCTAAACGAATGCGAACCACCGCCGGATCGTCGGAATGAAATTGCAGTCCGCGATCGGTCTCATCGCCGTTCCAGAGACGTACCGGTTTCCACTCGCCGTTCTGATAGGAACCCTCTTCAGCCGAGAGAATCTGCATGCGCATACCCGGGAGACGCCCGGGCAGATGAAAGCTCACGGACGCATCGATTCCGGTAACCAGAAATTCATCGGGGCCAAGCTGCGAGACGAGGGCAGTTCCGTGGGCATCGTTTGTTCCGGGCGGACGCCGGCCATCGTGCTGCGGATAGCCGAAGGAGACGGTCGCTTGCCATGGGCCGAAATCCAGCTCCTGTTGTGCCTTGTCGGTTTCCTCGATGCAAGTTTTGAGCTTGCCTTCAAAATTCAGCTTCGCGATTTCTCGGCTCATCGGGGCAAGCAGAGCGAAATTTCGCGCGTGTCCGGCAGCCGCGCTGTCGCCCAGAATGTTCCAGCCTCTGGGATCCACGCCGAACGGCGCAATGCCGAGAGCTCCCTCGCCCAGCGCCAGAAAGTCGTAGCGTGCGAAGTTGTCCGTCTTAGCGATTTCAGGAACAAGCAGCGGATTGTCGGGCCGGTGATAGGCGGCGAGGACATCGCGAACAAAACCGGGGTCGTCGCCGTAGATGTCGGGAGCAATCGCCTTGATCGATGGCGCCAGGACGCGCCACAAGCCCACCCAGCGCTGAACCGCTCCGCCGCTGGGATATTGCACGCCGGGGACGAACAAGCGGCGCTCCGGCAACTCCGCGGGCGGATAACTGAGCCACACATTCATGTATAGGGGAATATCGAACTCCGCCTTGCCGGCGGTCGCGATTTCGTTCAGATAGTGCGCCTGATGATAAAGCTGAAAGAGTTCGTCGGCGTCGCCGCCGAACACGTCGCTCCATGTACCTGCCAGCTTGTGCGCGACAGCCAACAACTCTTGCGGAACCTGACCAGCAAACTCTTTGTTCGACTCCGCGGAAAAATCACGCGGACTACCGATGACACCGGATTCGTTCTCGACCTGCACGAGCAGGATGGTGCGCTCGCTTCCATCCAATGTTTTCAGGTGGCGCATGAGCGCAACAAAGGCAGCCTTGTCGGCTTCCAGATTCGATCGCGAACTCGCGGAGAGCACGTCGATAGGCTCGCCGTCCGCGCGGATTACACGTGGAAAACGCTTGGTGTCGGTCTTCACCCAGTCCGGTACGTAGTGCATGTTGCCGTTCTTCCAGGTTCCGAACCAGAGCAACACCACACGCAGTTTGTGCTCGCGTGCACCTTTCACCACGGCGTCAACGTTGTCCCAGGTGAATGTGCCTTCCCGCGGCTCGACCTGCTCCCAGTACACCGGAGCCTCGACGGTGTTGGCGTGGAGATCCGCCAGCGACTTCCATACGGCGGGCAGCTCCGACGGCCATGCGCTGGAGTTGTGAACCTGGCCTCCGAGAATCAGGTATGGCTCACCGTCAACAAGCAAAGCCCAACGGCCATCTTTTTCGACAAATCGAGGCGCTTCGCTGGCGTGAGCGGTGGCAAACGAGAGCTGGAGGAATGCAGCCAGCACAGCAACAATAGCCATGCGCTTTTGCGCCCTTGATTCCCTGACCGGAAGTGATTCTGGGGAGAATTTCATTAAGCCTCCTCGGGAGGAACTGGAGAGATACGGAGATACACGTGCTGCGGGCCCAGCCGGGGATGAGTTGCCGTCAGCCGCACGGTTCCGGCTTCTTCCTTTGTCCGAATCCAGATTGCTCCGGTACCACCGACCAGCGAGAAAGGATTATCGCCGATGATTTCCGCCGGGCCGGAGAGTTCGAGCGTGATCGAATCGTTGGCAGAAGGCCGGATCGCGCCGAATTCGTCGGACACCCGTAGGACGACTCGGGTGGCATCGGCGCCGTCGCCGGTAAGCGCCGTGTCGTCGGGCTGGACGGTGAATTGCGCGTCGACTCCCCGGCCAGAGAGTCGCTTCTCGATGACCTTCTTCCCTTGAATGTAGCCTTCGATCCGCAGATCACCCCACCCGTGGCGGAGGCCGGAGCCGATATCGACGACGAACGGGGCGTAGCGCAAGTGCTGAAATTGTTTACGGTCAGGATCGGCCTCGGCCACAAGCTTGTCGTTGATGTATACCTTCACGTGATCGCAATTGGAACAGATCACGCCCTTGGTAAAGCCAATCGACTCATCGCCGCGGGCCCAGTGAAACGCGGGCTCCAGAACAACTTCTTCGGAGGGATCGCACTGCGATTTGTAAAATCCCGCTGCCGGCTTCGGTTCGCGGAAAATGTCCGACACGCCGTGGTAGCAGATCCGGTCGCCGGAGCCGAAGTTTGCATGCGTGTTGTAGTCAAAGGCGCACCAGCCGATGCCTCCGGCGTACTGCGGAATTGAGGCCAACTGGTCGTGAATGCGCGCATGGCGGAGCGTGTGCTCGGTGAGGCGCTCGACGTTATCGATGGTTTTCGTGGGATATGTGTGACCGACAAATTCCGTATTCAGATAGCGGGGATGATTCGGCGGCATCAGCGGAAAACCGAAGTCGTTCATGGTGAAAACGTCTTCGAGAAACTCCGATTCCTGAAAGTAGCGAATTCCTCCCGTTTGCCGCGTGGGGTCGAGCTGGTGAGCGACAGCATTTGTACGAGTGTAAAAATCGTGGTCGTCCTTCGATTCGTTGATGCGGACGCCCCAAAGAATAATGGAGGGATGATTCCGGTCGCGGCGAATCATGCGGCGGACATTGTCGAAGGATATGTCTTTCCACTCCTGGTCGCCGATGTGCTGCCAGCCTGGAATCTCCTCAAGCACCAGCAATCCGAGTTCATCGCATGCATCCAGAAAATGCCGTGACTGCGGATAGTGTGAGGTTCTGACGATATTGCAATGGAGCTTGTTGCGGAGAATATCGGCGTCGCGTCTCTGTGCGCGCGCCGGCATCGCCTGGCCAACAAATGGAAATGTCTGATGTCGATCCAAGCCGCGCAGCTTGATGACCTTGCCGTTGAGTTCGAATCCGTGGTCGGTGAATTGCGCCTGCCGGAAGCCGAAGTGGCGGGAGTCTTCGTCGATGACCTGACCGCCGTGGAGCAGCCGTACTTTCACCTGATACATATTGGGGTTCTCCAAATCCCATAGCTTTACCCCGGAGACTTCCCCGAACTGCAACATGTGCGAGGCGGAGCCACCCTCCGCGTCACCCGCCTTGCCTGACGAGGAGCCGGCTGGAATTTTGATGGACACTTTACGGAGCTGGGCATTGCCATCAAGCAGTTCTGATTCGAGAGTCAACCCATCAGGCAAGGACTGTGCGCTCTCGAGAAAACATTCGACGTCTACCGATGGTTTGCCGCTGAGAACATCGCTCGGGCGAACGAAAATATTCTCGATGAAAGTTGGCGGTACGATGCGCAACGCGACTTCGCGGTAAATTCCGCCGAAGGTGAGGTAGTCAATTTCGTAACCGAACGGAGGAATGTCAGCGCGCTCGCTTGAATCGACATCAACCGCAAGGACATTTTCACCGTCCCAGTCGAGATGGGAAGTGAGTTCGAAACAAAATGGTGTGTAGCCGCCTTTGTATTCGCCGAGGCGTTCACCGTTGATCCAGACCGTGGAGGCGGTCATCACGCCTTCGAAGTCCACGAAGACGCGCTTTCCCTTTGCCTGTTTTGGCAGTCGGAAACGGCGCCGGTACAGCGAGACGAATTCGTATTCCCTTTCGTCAAAGCCGTGCCACGGCAGGCGCCTGTTGGTGTGCGGGATAACGACGCGTTCGAGATGAGAGTCGTCGAAATTCTTGTCGTGCCCGCCGTCTACTGGTTTGGGACTGAAGTTCCAGCCGCGATTGAGCGGCAGAGTGGTCCTTCCGGAGGCGGTAGTCGTGGATTCAGCCAGCGCAAGAGGCGCGAGCCGCGCCCCTGCCATCAGAGTGACGGAGTTACGGATGAAGTCGCGTCGATCCATTACTTGTCGATCCATTACCTGTCGATCCATCGAAGGGAATTCGTCCTTTCAAACGCAAACATGCGGCAAAGCCGGCACGCACTGCCGAGAAAAACACACTACAAAATCCAAGAAAGCAATTGCTTCATGTCGGTGGGCTCGTTCGATTCCGTGCCGCGCGGCACTGACGGGCCAATTACAACTGCGGAACTGTGGCCCTCATACCAGGCGAGAAACGCGGCTTTCTCTGCGCCGGGCAGACGCTGCTGATTCAGCCAATCGTAGTAAGCGGCCATTTCGGCGTCCACGAGCGAGCCCTGCGCATCAAGCTCGGGACGCGCGGCGTCCGGCGCCAGCAGCTCATTCATCGGCTTCAGGCGCTGCCTGGGCGCAAAACGCACTAATAAGGTTGCGGGCTCCGCGCGGCGCAGCGCCTCGCGCGCAGCCCATTGCGTGAAGCTTGTGCTGAAAATCTGCGTGCCCGATCCTTCAGTTAGGAGCCGGACCTGAAAGCGATCGAGCACGGCATCTCCATCGCTTTTCATCCCAAGATCAGCCGGACGCCAGCCAGCCATGATTGTGCGCAGCATCTCTGGCCCCATGCCCGGCTTCTCGATTTCCAAATTGATGTTGCGCAGCAGGTTTGCGCGAACCGGTTCCAGAACCCCGTAGGCCACGCACGTCAAATTCAAATCATGTTCCAGCGCATTTCCGCCATCGATATACCAATGGGCGTACTCCTGCGGATGTTTCTGCGCGCGGGCGGTGACGGCATCGAGCAGCACGCGCATGCCGTTCTCCGGAGAAACACGGCTGAAATACGCTCCCTGCGGACGCAGCTTGCGAAACAGCGGCTTGTCATAAGAGGCTGTGCCCTGACCAAATACGGTGATACCGATTCGCGGGATCGCAGGTATTTCCGGCGGAGCCGCCGCGTGGAGGCGGTCGGCGTAAGCGGTGGCGGCAAGGCGGAACGCATCCAGCTGGTGCGTGGTCCAAAGGTGAGAGGAAAGTTGCTCAACAAACTGCGCGGGGAGGTTCACCCAGTCGAAACGCTCGAGCTTGGGCGAGAGGGCAATGTTGGCGAACTCCCGCAACCATTGGCCGCGCTCAGGAGGAGTAAGACGGGCGAGAGTCGCGAGCTCTCTTTCCAGCGCTTTGCGCTCAGCAGGAAATTTGTAGTCATACTCGATCGCCTCGCGCAATAGTCCCGGCAGGAATGAAAGCGGCAGCTCGCGCAAGACAGAGAGATTCTGCGTCACCAGGGCTTTCGCTTGCGGCGGATACGCGCCGAACTGCTCGGCTTTGAGTTCGCTGGGCAGCATCAGAGAATCTCGGGAATTGGTTTACCCTGCGCCTGCGAGGCGGAGAACCTAAGCATCGATCCGATGGTCGGAACCAGGTCGACCGAATCGACGGCACGATCATAGACAACGCCTTCGCGAATGCCGGGCCCGACGGCGATGAGCCATGTGGTTCGCGAGAGCGCGTCCCCGGTGCGGTGATGTTGAAAGCCGTTGCCGCCGGGGTCCGTATCTGCGTCGCGGCCAAAATCGGGCAGGATCAGCAGCGTAGTCTTTCCCGCATATTCGGGCTGGCTCTCAATGGCCTTCCACATCTCCGCACAGAGGCGGTCGGTGCGACGAATGCCCTCCACATACAGCGAATAAGCGCCGGCGTGCGCAATGTCAATGTCGTGCATGGTGATCCACAACACGCTGGGCGCCATCTGCTTCATGAGCTGCCGCGCGATAAAAACCGAAAGTTCGTCCGGGCTCGAAAGCGTACGGGCGTGCGCTCTGAAATCGTCCACAGAAAGCTTCAGGAGGTCTTCGAGCTGCTGCAACTCGACTTCACTGCCTGCGAGGTCGGGCGTGAAGTATGGAGTCTCGTAGTTGTCGCGGAGCAGATGCTCGTAGTCGGCTTGGCCGCTCGACAGGGCTGCGGCCAACAGGTGCTTGGGAAGGACGACGCGAGCGCCCAGGCCTGTTCCGTAGGATTTGTGGCTACTCTCGCCGATCCGATTGAAGCCGTTGCTCGGCGCGACCACCCAGGTATCAGAAGATGGCCGCTTGCGGTCCTTGCGGTAGTACTCGAAAACAGTAGGATTTTCGGGCGGCAGAGAAGAAAAATTATTGATGGTTTCGTACGCGCCGGTGGCGAGACTGGCAGTGGCGACGTAGTGGCCCAATATACCGTGGTTGACCACCTGCGTAAAAAACGTCGCGCGCGGGATAAGGTCGCGCAGCATGTTAGGAACATTCTCTTGTCCTTCAGGGGCAAAGGTTTCCTGATCGCGCGCACCGCCGCCGAAGGTGACCACGACAACTTTTCGGTTGGTGGACGTAACCGCGGCTCGCGCCCACGGCGGCCGGACCAGAGCGGCTCCGATGGCTACCCCGGCCGCATCGTGAAGGAAATCGCGGCGCGTGCGAGCGATCGAGCTGCCGGCTTGCGCAAGGACCGTCATTTCTGGGTCTCCGGGGGCTGGCTTTCCCCGCTATCACTCGAGGCCTTGCCGCCTTTCTCCGAAACGATGAACTGGCGAATCTCGGCACGTTGCTTGTCGAGATCTGCCAGATGCTGGGCGCGCACCTTCTGATAGACCTGCAATTGCTGCTGCGCTTCGTCGCGCTTGCCCAGATGCACGTAGGCTTGGCCCAGCCGGTAGTGTGCATCGGCAAGATCGGCACTGAGAGCCAGAGCCTGCTCGTAAAGCGGCACGGCGTCAGGGTATTTTCTCTGATCCGAATATAGGTTTCCTAACTGCAGGCGCGCTTCCGGAAACTTGGGATCGAGCTCGGCCGACTGTTTCAGCAACGACTCGATCTGAACGAAATCAACGCTGGCATCCTGCGCGCGACGGCCCTTCCACAAGCTCATCGCGTAGTAGTAAAGGGCGCGGGCGTTTCTGGGCTGTAGTTCGGCAAAATGCTGGAAGCGCTGGATGACTTCATCAGCCTGGCCGGGCGAACTATCGTAGGCTCGGGAGAGAAAGTAGTAGCAGCGGGAGTCAGCCGGATCGAGATCGGCAGCCGTCAGCAAGGCTTTGACAGCATCGTCATAGTTTCCGCGCGAGTAGAAGGCCATCCCCAATCCGATGGCGAGCCGCGGGGATTTAGGATAGCGTCGCATGGCATCGCGGAAAACTTCGACTGCGGCGTCCAGCGTGCGGTGCAGGAGCAACTCGCTGGCCCAATCAAAAAGATTGCCTTCGCTCGGGTCCGTGTGCGCGGCCGATTCATATTCACGTTCTGCGGCAACGAAGTTTCCGGATTTCTCCTCGATCTCTCCCATCAGGTTGTGAAGTTCGGCCGTATCTCTTTGAGCGATCAATTCCTTCGCGACTCGCGCCGCCTGCGCATTCTTTCCAGTCTCCAAACATGCGAGGGCGAGATCGTATCCATTGTTATAGTCGCCGGGCTTGATGCGATGGGCTTTGTCAAGGTATGGGACGGCCTGATCGAGTTTTCCGCCCGCCACATAAAATTCGCCGAGGTTATGGTTGGTGTCGTAGCTCGCGGGTTCGAGCGCAAGTGCCTTTTTGAACTCGGTCTCTGCCGGCGGAAGCTTGTGCAACCGTACCAGGTTGGTCGCCAGATTCGTTCTTGCCGCCGCGGAACTCGGCTTCAGCCGTACGGCGCTCTGTAGATGTTCGGTCGCATCAGCATCCCGACCCTCCGCGGAATAAACCATGCCCAGCAATTCGTGAACGTCGAAGTTTTGGGGAAATTGGCGCACCAGTTGCTCCAGCCGCGAGGCAGCGTCCTGGAAACGATTGGAGTCGTACAGTTGAACCGCTTCCTGAAAGCTCCTCTGCAGTTGCTGGTCCTGTTCAGCCCCGACGCCGCCGACGGCGGCAAACGCGAGAAGAGGCAATAGGCAAAAGGACGTTAACCGGGAGGTCACAGCACCCGTATGTTAGCACCGCATCCGACAATATCGGCGCAAAGAGAACTCGCCGCTTGATGAATTTCTGTATGCAGCGAATGTTCCGGCGCGCTGCCCGCTCGCCGGAACATTCCACTGTTAGAAATACAACTTCAAAGCGAATTGAATCTCGCGCGGATCCAGCGGATTGTCGCGCGTCGATCCCATTTCGCCGAAGGTGGAGTTGGTGAAGTTCCCCGACCCGCCAATCGCAACTACACCGTTGCCACCGAAGTTGGGCGCGTTGAAGTTGGGGTGGTTCAGGAGGTTGAAGAACTCCGACCTGAACTCCATGCGCACCCGCTCAGTGAGCCTGAAGTTTTTGAACAGCGACAAGTCCCAGCGATTGAAACTCGGACCTTCAATCTGAGTGGGTTGCGCTCCGCCCAGAATCCCAGCCGACGTGGTTTCGTCGATGCAACCCGTCGGAGTGCCCGGCGATCCGACCTCGCAGGGCTGGGCGAAGGCGGCCGCATTAAGCATGGCGGGATTGCCATCGGGCATGAAATGGATTGACGTTCTTGGGCTTGCACCGCCGACAAGAAATGCATAGCAATTCACGCCCGCAGCCGTTCCGGATGGGCAATCAAGTTTGAAGGGCTGTCCGCCTTGCAGCGTAACCACCCACTGCACGGCCCAACCACCGGCGATTGCGTTCTTTACCCCGGTTGCGTCGCCGAGCAGCCGCTTGCCGTGGCCAACAGGTAATTCGTATCCGCCGCTGAAGTGGAAGACGTTGCGAATATCGAAGTTTGCAAGCCCGTAATCAGAATGGATGCCGACCCCGGGCACATCTGGCGCCCGGTAGCCGTTACCCGAGAAGCCGTTCAACAAGTCATAGGAGTCGGATCGAACTTTGGAATACGTATAGGCAGCCAGGAAGCTGAGGCCGCTGTTGAACTTCTTTTGAACGTTCGTCTGTAACCCGTGGTAGTAACTGCTCCCGTTGGTCGTGGCGTAGCTCGCGCCACGTCCGAAATCGAGGAATGGCTTGTACAGATCGGCGTTGGCATTGGCAGGCAGAATCTGGCTCACGTTGTTCGAGCCAGGAAACACCTCGAGATGCCGCCCCAAGGTTCCGACGTACCCTGCCTGCACCGACAATCCGGGGGACAACTCATACTGCAAGGTGAAGTTTGTTCCGATCGAGTACGGCGTCTTGTAGTCGAACTGGATGCCTCGCAACTGCAAACCGCTCGCGTTCACGGCCAACGGATTGAGAGGAATACAACTGAATCCGGTTTCCAGGTTTGGACCACCCGCCGGCGTCGCGGTTCCGCAACCGGCGAATGAATTGATCGGATTCGAATCGTTTTGCTCAAAGTACGAGAACGAGAACTGGAAGGGATAGTTCTCGCCCAGATTCGGCGAGTAGCCGCGATTCTCGAATCCGTTGAAGAACATTCCGACGCCGCCTCGCGCTACGAATTTTGGCGTGACCTGATAAGCAAAACCGAAGCGCGGCGCGAAGTTGGTTTTTTGCGAATTGCCAAGTCCCTTACCGTACTTGTTGGTGGTGGCGAGATCGATTCCGTCTTGTGTCAGCAGCGTCGTGAAACTTGTCGACAACTGCCCGGCGATCGGATTACCCACGGGAATGATGTACATGGGATTCCCCGTCGGGGGACCGCTGGGAACGAAGTTCGCCTGTGCAGCGTGGTGATCGTAGACCAGTCCGAAGAAATCCCAGCGCAAGCCAAGGTTCAGCGTAAGCTTCGATGAGACTTTCCAGTCATCCTGGACGTATGTCCCCCAGTAATTCTTGCCGTTGTCAGTGAGGAAGCTGTTTGACGCGTAGACCGTGTTGGGCCCGCCGACGTAGTCGATGCCACCAACGCTGGAAGCAAGCGGCGTGAGCAGGAATTGGGCGCGGCCGGTGTTTCCGCCTCCCACGTTGGGAATATCGGTGTAGGTACCGTCAAAGTTGAACTGGCCACGAGACCACGGTGGCTGCAGTGTCGAGAACTTTACATGCTGCTGCTCGAAGCCCGCCTTGAAGGTGTGTTTACCGTAGATCTTGGTGAAGTCATCGGTGACCTGAATGGTTGAGCTGATTTCATCCGACGGCAAGAAGGCATTGCCGCCGAGCGTTTGTAAGCCGCCGATTCCGAAGGCGGGCAATCCGCCATTTTCTTTCGTTTGCGGTATTCCCAGAATTCCGAACTGGCTCGGAATATCGCTCAGATCGGTAGCCTCTGGGATATTGCGCGTGGTGTGCAGATAGTTGAGGCCTGCGCGTAGGACGTTAGTGGTGGTCGGCGTGAAAATGTGATTCCAGACGATGGCGCTATGCTGCGAGAGCGCTGTCTGATTGCCCTGAAAGAACCCGCCGCCGTCAGCCACGCCGCCGAAGATGCTGGGGATGAGCTCAGGTTTGTCGTCATAACTAAAGCTGTAGTAGAGCTGATCCTTCTGAGACGGATTGACATCCAGGCGCGCATCGAATTGCTTCTCGTTTTGCACCAGGAGGGGCGAGTGCGTGTAGTTCGAAAACAGGTTCGAGTTGGTCGGAGCCGGATAAAGCTGCATCAGAGCAATCGCGTTAGTATCCAGCCGCGAGGTTGAAATCATGTTCAGGTCGGGGCAGGCGGCCAGCGTGTAGGTGAAATTAGCGGGTTCATTGGCGCAGACCGTCGTGAACGGGTCACGCACAAATCCTGTACCGAAGGTGCGCGTGGTGGCCGGATCCAGAATCGTGCCCAGGGGCATGGTTCTTCCCATTGCGTCGGCATGCGTCCCTGATTGGCCGGTAATCAAATCCTGAAAATTGGCGGTCGCGGTGGAGAGGCTGGACATCTCCGCCGTAGTCGGCACGCTGCCGGATTGCGGCTGCCCTTGTCGCAGCCGCCACGCCTGAAAATCCCCAAAGAAAAAAATCTTGTTCTTGATGATCGGTCCCCCGAAGGTTCCACCGAACTGATTCCAGCGCAATTCGCCTTTTTGTGCCGGCGTGCAGATGCCGCTAGTGCAGTTGTGCTCAAAAAAGTCCCGGGCGTCGAGTTTATCGTTGCGGAAGAACTCCCAGACGTCGCCGTGATACTGATTCGAACCCGACTTCAGGGTTGCATTCAGAACCGCCGCGCCGGAGCGGCCGAATTCCGCGCCGAAATCGGTGGTTTGAACCTTGAATTCCTGGATGGCATCGACGGGCGGGAGAACAACGTAGTTTGTACCGTTGAGAAAATCGACTGTGTCGGAGTTATTGTCGATTCCATCGAGCATGTAGTTGTTCTGCGCCGGCCGGAAGCCATTGGCGGAGAATGCGCCCGAGGCGGCGTTGCCGCGGGTGTCCGATTGCGGAGAATTAACCCCTTGCACCAACTGGGCGAGGAAGGTGAAATTCCTGCCGTTCAGAGGCAGATCATTGACGCTGCGCTGATCGACGACCTGCCCAACCGATGCATCCTGGTTCTGCAAAACAGGCGTCGTCGCCGTCACTTCCACGGTTTCGGTCTGGCTGCCTGCCTTTAGGGTGAAATTCAGCTCGATATTGGAACCGATGTTCACACTCACATCGGTCCGGGTCATGGTCTGAAACCCTTGCGACGTAACTTCGAGCTTGTAGGTACCGATTCGGACGGGCGAGAACTTGTACCCACCGTCGCCGCTTGTAGTGGTTGTGAGAGATGTACCTGTTCCGGCGTTCGTAAGCGTTACTCGCGCTCCGTTCATCACCGCGCCAGACTGATCTGTAACGGTTCCAGTGATGGAACCGGTGTCTACCTGGGCGTGGAGGAGAGCGCCCAGCCAGCTCACCCCAAGAACGAGTAGCAGAACCCGCAAAAGCTGAGAATTGCTGATAAGGCGCATGTCGCTCTCCTCGTCCGAACCGTCGTGGGCTCGAACTCAGTCACCGAGTTGACTTCGAGGACAATCTCTCTGGCCCCAGATAAGGCGTCGAAGCCGTACCGTGAAGTGGCAGTATTCGAATGCAAACGCACTTCTCCGACCAATAGCGTCTTAAATCAACCGACATCCGGCCTCTTGATGTCATCCGCACGCGATTTATCGTTGAAACCCCAGAAGCCCCAACACCTGCGTTCCGCATAGAGCGCGAAAAGCGGCGTTCAGGAACTTAACCGTTTAACTAGTTGTTTTGAATTATCATGCTTGAGAAATGGCTGTCAAGAAATTTTTCTTCTGTGCTACACTCCACCCCGCTCAGCTAAGTCGTCGTTGCGGCAGAGTTGCGCCTCGCCTAAACCAATTTGTCGGTATTTTTTGCGGTCCACATTCGGCGGTAAATGATCACCGTAACCATTCGCGAAGTCGCGCACGCTGCCGGAGTGTCTACCGCGACTGTATCGAACGTCCTGAACAATACGGGCAAAGTAGGCGCGAATACCCGGCGGCAGGTGCTCGCGACCGTCAGGCGACTGGGATACGTGCCCGACGTTCATGCCCGAAGGCTGGCTTCAAACAATCGCCGGCCCCTCGGAATCATCGTTTCTGATATTGAGAACCCTTTCTTCCCCGAGGTAATCAAGAGCTTTGAAACCCGCGCCCGCGAGCTCGGGTATGACGCGATTCTCAGCGACACGAACTACGATCCGCATCGTACCCGGGAAGCCGCGGCGCGAATGATGGAACACAAAGTCCGGGGTGTCGCCATCATGACGTCAGAGATCAGCATGAAGCTGGTGCATGAGATGGCGCGTCGCAGGATTGCCGTCACCTTTCTCGACCTCGCCCCGGTGCGCGGTTATATGAGTAACCTGCGCATCGACTACGAATCCGGAATCCGGCAAGTAGTTCGCTACCTGTACGGACACGGCCACCGGCGGATCGCATTCACAGCCGGACGCGAGGGGCTCAAGTCGAACCGGGTCCGGCGGGAGGCCTATGAAAAATGCATGACTGAGCTGGGACTGACCGTGGGGCCGATTCTTCCCGGCGACCTGCGCTTCGAGGGCGGACTGGAAGCGGGCCGAGCGGTTGCCGCCATGAAGCCACGACCAACTGCGGTCGTAGCAATTAACGACCTCACCGCAATCGGAGTAGTGAAAGGCCTGTTAGGATGCGGTTTTCGCGTGCCCGAGGACGTGTCTGTCACTGGATTCGACAAAACCCGGCTGGCGGAATACAGCAACCCGTCACTGACAACTGTGGACATTCACCGAGACTTGCTCGGACGCATGGCTGCCGACGCGCTGCATGAGCTCACAAATTCAGAGCACGCTCACGGCAAGGAATACCACATTGGAGCGGAACTGGTGGTTGGCGGCTCGTCCGGCCCGGTGGCGGGTCATCACGCCTGATACACTCCCAAAAAGACCTGCTTCCGGTTCTCTGTACTACAGTGATCATCCATCACACGATGTCGAACCCCACACGATTTCTGCGGCGCAGAGCCACGCTCCTACTTACGTGCGGGAGCTCGGCGTTGTGGCTCAATGTTTCCGGGTGGATTCAAGTCCAGGCGCAGCAAGCGGCACACAAGTCCGTGGCCGTCGTTACCCAGGCACCGGAACTGAAGCAGGCTGAGTCGCTTCTGAGGCAAGGCAGTGTTGCAGAAGCCAAACAAACCGTACAGGAATTTCTGCATTCGCATCCGTTAAGTGTCGATGGCTACAACCTGCTTGGGATTATTTGCAGCACGCAGAGGGACTATGACGGCGCACTAGATGCGTTTCAGCACGCGATCAACCTGAACCCGACTTCGGCGCGGACCCACACCAACCTGGGAAATCTTTACGCTTCGGCGGAAAAGAACGATCTGTCGGAGAGGGAGTTTCGCAAGGCATTGGCCATTGCTCCATCGGACCAGCAAGCGAACTACAACCTCGCCTTACTGCTGTTAGCGGGAGGAAAGGCACCCGCGGCGATCCCGCTCTTGCAGCGCGTTCATCCAGCGACGCTGGAAGCACGAATGAACCTCGTGCGCGCGTTCTTGCAAGCGAAGCGCACCACCGAAGGATTGAGCCTGGCCCGGCAACTTTCGACTGAGAGCCACAATGAGGTACAGCGGCACTTCACACTTGGGCTACTTCTGGCCTCTGAAAAACAATACCGACCCGCTGAACTCGAACTGGAAAGAGCAGACAGCCTGAATCCCGGGACATTTGAAATCCTCTTCAATCTGGGTCAGGTTTACCTCAGCTCCGCGAACTATTCGAAGGCTGAACTCGTCCTGCACCGCGCGCTGGCGCTTACGCCAGATTCAGCCGATGCCATGTACTTGCTGGCTCGCGCGTACGACGAGCAGTCGCGTCCCGTAGACGCGTTAGATTTGCTGGCGCGCGCGCATAAGATCGCACCTGAGAACACCGACATCATTTTCCTGCTGGCCCGGGTGAGCATGGGGCAGAACTTTTACGAGGACGCCATTCCGCTGCTGGAATCGGGCATCAAGATCGCGCCGCGGCGACTCGATCTGCACGCCGCGCTGGGCGAGAGTTATTTCATGTCAGGCAAGGCCAACCAGGCGATCGAAGAGTTCAAGAATCTGATTGACCTGGATCCCTCCGCCCGTTCGTACACCTTCCTGGGGCTTTCCTACCGCCATCTCGGACGTTTTGACGACGCTCTTGAATATTTCGAAGAGGGCCTCAAGCGCGATCCTAAAAACGTGGCGTGTCTGTACAACATCGGCTTCATCGAAGAAAGACGGGGAGATACTTCTGCCGCAAATGAAAAATTTCAGGAAGCCTTGCGCCTGCATCCCGGCTTTGCCGATGCGCTCCTCGAACTGGCGAATCTTCGCACCAAAGACAAGAAATACGCCGAGGCGGTTGATTTGCTTCGCCGCTACGTGAAAACCAGCCGCGATCCGGCCCCCGGATACTACAAGCTGGCAATGCTCGAGCGCGGTTTGCATCAAATGGACGCGGCGCAGCGCGACTTGCAGGTCTTCCAGACACTCTCGAAGAATTCTTCTCCCGGGCCGTATCCCTATCAGCACCTCTTCGACTATCTCGAGAATCGGTCGCAGCTTTCGGCGCGGGAGCGAACGCAACTTGACGTGACCGAACTAACAGCGCAGATCAAAAAGAACCCCGGACAGCCGCGCGACCTCTATCTGCTAGCCGAGGCTTACCTGAAGCTGGGACAACGCCAGGAGGCACTCGAAGCTGTCGCACAACTTGACCAGTTGAGTTCCAGCGACTATCGAACCCAAACCGGAACCGGCGTGCTGCTGGCGCAATATCATCTGTACGACGAAGCTGTGTTCCATTTTCAAAATGCGCTGCGCGCCAACCAAAGTTCCGACGAGCTCAAGTTCGACTTGGCCAATGCATACTTCCGCAAAGGCTCCTACGCGGAGGCTCTGCAGACGGCTCAGACGATTTCGGCAACAGGACAGACCGACGACACATGCCTTTCACTGCTCGGCGACATCTACACGCATCTTGGAGAGAACACACGCAGCACGGAGATTTTCCGCGACGCCATCGCGCGCAATCCAGACAACGATCAATACTACCTGTCGCTCATGCTGGTGCAACTTCGCAGTGGCGATTCCACAAGCGCCGAACAAACGCTGAAGAAGGGACTCGACAGGATTCCCGCCTCGGGCAAGATTCAGTGGGGGCTCGGGCTCATCTCCGCCATGCAAGGCAACACCGCCAAAGCCGGCGAGCACCTGGAGCGTGCCGTCGACTTGCTTCCCGAGTGGGCGGGCAGCTATTCCACGCTCGGCGTTTTCTACTACCAGACTGGGCAAATCGAAAGAGCGCGCGAGGTGCTGAACCGATTCAAGGGAAGCAATGCCGGAGGTTTGGATGTGCAGCGAATCGAACAGGCACTCTCGCATGCGCCGGTAGCCACGGTATCTCCGAAAGATCCTTTCACGAGCGAAGCGCGCCAGCAATTTATGCAGTTCGCGCTGATCATCGCCGACCGCACGCTTTGAGCGCGAACTTCACCCTGCGTTAGAATGCAACGCAAAGTACTCTCGCCGCTCGCATCAAGGCGTGAACGGAATCACTCTTGCTTCGGGGAACGGGGAAACAGTCTCGGCCAGGTCGTGGCCGCTTTTTTACCAACGCAATGATTGTGAGCTGTTGCATCGCCGCCGGATCGCTCTTCTTCGCTCCCATTCATGCTCAGCAGGCCCCTGCATTGGCGAACCCGCCCGCGGTTTCGGTCCGCTTCACCGATGTTCGCAAAGAGTCCGGCATCACGTTCCAGCAGGATTCTACGCAGACGGAAGAAAAGTATTACCTCGAAACCATGGGAACCGGCCTAGGCTGGCTCGATTACGATCAAGACGGGTTGATGGACGTTTTCTTCGTGCAGTCGGCTGCGACCGACATCTACAAGCCCGTTCATCCCCTGCGTTCGGCCTTGTACCACAATAATGGCGACGGAACTTTCACCGACGTGACGGAGAAAGCGGGCATTGGCGGCGAAGGCCACTACGGTCAAGGGATCGCTGTCGCCGATTTTGACAACGACGGATATCCCGACATCTACATCACTGGCTACAATCGCGCGATTCTCTACCACAATAACGGCAACGGCACGTTTACTGATGTCACTGCGAAAGCGCATGTCGCAGACGACGGCGGTTGGTCCACCAGCGCGGGCTGGTTCGATTACGACAAGGACGGCTGGCTCGATCTTGTTGTCACGAACTACATCGAGTGGAGCCCGAAAAACAATATCTGGTGCGGAGAGCATCGCCCCGACTATCGTTCCTATTGTCATCCAGGAAACTACAAAGGCCAGCGCATCAAGCTCTATCACAACAATCACGATGGAACATTCACCGATGTGAGCGAGGCCTCCGGTGTGGGCAAGCCTGAAGCCAAGGGCATGGGCGTCGTGCTTGCCGATTTCAACAACGATGGCTGGCCTGACATTGCCGTGGCGAACGATTCATGGCCCAATTTCTTGTTCATCAACAAACACGATGGAACCTTTGACGACGTCTCCCTGGTATCGGGAATCGCCGCCAGCGAGGATGGTCGCTACGAGGCAGGGATGGGCATTGACGCATCCGACGTTGATGGCGATGGCTGGCTTGATATTTATGTTACGCACCTCGACTTCGAGTTGAATCGTCTCTATCACAACAATCATGACGGCACATTTACCGACGACACTTTCAGCTCAGGTCTGGGTAACAAAGCGATCCTGCTCAGCGGCGTTTCGATGAAGTTCCTGGACTACGACAACGATGGTTGGAACGACATTCTGCAACTCAATGGCGCGATGCTCGACAACGTCCAGCTGTATCATTCGGAGGTCTCATACAAAGAGCCGCTGCTCATGTTCCGTAATCTGGGCAAGGGACATTTCGAAAAAGTCTCCGAAGCGCTAGGTCCTGATTTCATGCGGCCGATCGTGGGGCGAGGCGTCGCGACTGCGGACTATGACAATGACGGCGACATCGACATTGCCACCAACAATCGCGGTGACTTCCCTTCCCTGCTGCGCAACGACGGCGGCAATGCCAATCACTGGCTTACTGTTTTGCTGATCGGTACAAAATCGAATCGCGACGGAATTGGTTCTTCGCTGAAGCTGACTTCTCAAGGCGTGGTCCAAGTAGAGCAAGCAAAGGGTGGGATGGGATACATGTCAGCAAGCGATCCCCGCATTCACTTTGGCCTTGGAGGGAGAAACCGGATCGATTCTCTGGAAATCACCTGGCCCAGCGGAGCCGTGCAGAAACTCTCCGATATTTCCCCCGATCAGATCATCGCTGTAAAAGAGGGTGCGGGCATCGTGCCGCACAGATTTCTGCGATTTGGGGCGGCCAAGTAATGGGATCGCGGCGTCATTTTCTCGGATCTTCCTTGCTCGTTCTCGGCAGCACTCTCATGGATGCGCTCTCCACGCCGCTCTGGCGATGGAAGCGCCAACTCTGGCTTGATTCAAAAACCAGCGAATCCACCGAGCCGGTTCAGTTTGTTGACGTCGCGAAAGAAGCCGGATTGACGATCCCGAACGTGTGGGGATCGGACACGAACAAGCGCTACATCATCGAGGCGAAAGGCAGCGGCATCGCATTCTTCGACTACGACAGTGATGGCTGGCTCGATATTTACCTGACAAACGGGACGCGCCTCGGCGAGAAGTGGGCGGAAGGCAAAGCGCCCACGTCGCAACTTTTCAAGAACAATCGGGATGGAACCTTTTCCAACGTTACCGAGAAATCGGGCCTCGCACGAACCGGCTGGCAAACCGGAGTCTGCGTGGGAGACTACGACAACGACGGCTGGGACGATCTGTTCTGCGGCTTCTGGGGTCACAACATTCTTTTTCACAACAATGGAGACGGAACGTTTACCGACGTGACTCGCAAGGCCGGTCTCTACAACGAGCAGATTCGCTGGGGAGCGGGCTGCACTTTTCTTGATTACGACCGAGATGGCCATCTCGACCTCTTCGTCTGCAATTACATCAAGCTCGATCCCGCGCAAACGCCCGGACCGGTCGCGCCGCCGGAATGCCAATGGAAGGGCATCCCGGTCATGTGCGGTCCCCGCGGCTTGACCGGCGACACGAATATCCTGTTCCACAACAATGGCGATGGAACTTTCGTGGACGTGTCCGCGAAAGCCGGCATTCTGAAACCCGGGCCGCGCTACTCAATCACAGCCGTTTCCTATGACTTCGACAATGACGGCTGGCCTGACATCTACGTTGCCGTCGATTCGCAGCCCAGCATTCTGTTCCGCAACAATCACGACGGGACTTTTACCGACATCGCGATGCTCGCCGGCTGTGCCTACAGCGAAGATGGCCACGAGCAGGCCGGCATGGGCGTTGCGGTGGGCGACTACGATTGCGACGGCTGGCTCGACATTTTCAAAACAAATTTCGCGGACGACACGTGCAATCTTTATCACAACAATGGAGACGGCACCTTTAGCGATGCCACCTTCGCATCGGGCATCGGCATCAACAACCGGTATGTGGCCTGGGGCTGCGGATTCGTCGACTACGATAACGACGGCTGGCAGGACATCATTCAGATCAATGGCCACGTTTATCCGCAGATAGACGCGCACGATACCGGGCAGAGCTACAAGAATCCACGTTTGGTTTATAAGAACCTGCGCAACGGCCAATTCAAAGATGTTTCCGCGCTCATGGGCCCGGGCATCGCAGAACACTTTTCGAGCCGCGGCGCCGCCTTCGGGGATTACGACAACGATGGCGACATCGATGTGCTCGTTCTCAACCTAGGCGATATGCCCTCGCTGCTGCGCAACGACGGCGGCAACAAGCAAAACTGGATCAAGCTGAAGTTGATTGGCACAAAGTGCAATCGAACCGCGATCGGCGCGCGGGCGCGCGTGGTCACCGGTACGCACGCGCAGATCGCCGAGGTGCATAGCGGTTCGAGCGTCATGTCGCAGGGCGATTTACGACTGCACTTCGGCTTGGGCAAGTCCGAGGTCGCGGATGCCATCGAAATAAAATGGCCGACTACACAAAAAATTGAGCGGTTCACCAATGTGAAGGCGAACCAGATCATCACCGTCCGCGAAGGCACTGGGATCGTTACTGCCGGACACGGAACTTAACATGTTTTCGGTGCTTGCAATTGACCAGTATGTTGAATGAAAGTCGAACATGAAAGCCCTGCTGCTGTCGGAATACAAGAAGCTTGAACTCGTAGACGTACCGGAGCCTGTACCGGCGCGGGACGAAATCCTGGTGCGGGTAGCGGCATGTGGCATCTGCGGAAGCGACGTACACGGTTACGACGGGTCGTCCGGCCGCCGGATTCCGCCGCTGGTGATGGGGCATGAAGCGGCGGGAATTGTTGCGCAGGTTGGAGAGAGCGTTCAAGCATTCCACGTAGGCGACCGCGTCACGTTCGACTCGACCATTTATTGTGGCGAGTGCCCACCTTGCCGCCGGGGCGAGGTCAATCTCTGCGACCGGCGCGAAGTTCTGGGCGTTTCCTGCGGAGACTATCGGCGCGCCGGCGCTTTCGCGGAGTTCGTCGCACTTCCGGCTCGGATCACTTACTTGCTTCCGGAAAATCTCTCGTTTCATGAAGCCGCATTGCTTGAGGCGGTGTCGGTTGCGCTTCACGCCGTTTCACTGGTCCCAATCAGACCGGGCTCCAGCGCTCTGGTTGTCGGAGCGGGCACGATCGGATTGCTGATTCAGCAGGCGCTGAGAGTCGCGGGCTGCTCGCGCGTTCTTGTCACAGATATCGATGCCAATCGCCTGAAGCGGAGCGAATCGCTGGGCGCAACGGCTACGATTCCCGTGGGAGAAGACTTCCATCAGGAAGTTCTGCGAGCGACCGATGGAGGCGGCGTGGATGTCGCAGTCGAGGCCGTGGGCAACTCTCCGGCGGTTCATTCCGCCATCAACTGCGTTCGCAAGGGTGGGAATGTTGTACTGGTGGGAAACATTTCTCCGGAAGTCACAATTCCACTGCAGAAGGTGGTAAGCCGCCAGATCACTTTGCATGGTTCTTGTGCGTCGGCGGGAGAATATCCGCCGGCGATTGAATTGATGAGTAGCGGAAAGATTAAAGTTCAGCCGCTCATCAGCGCTGTAGCCCCGCTTGCCGAAGGAGCGCGTTGGTTTGAGCGGCTTTACTCTCGCGAGCCAGGACTGATGAAAGTCGTTCTCGAGCCAGGAGCCCCCGCGTGAGCGAGTTATTCGATCTCACCGGCCGCGTGGCTATGGTCACTGGCACGAGCCGTGGCCTCGGCCAGCATTTCGCGTGCGCTCTCGCCAAGGCGGGTGCAGATCTTGTCCTTACAAGCCGCAAGCGTGAGTCGCTCCTCGACTTCGAAGCCGAGATTCGCGCGCTCGGCCGCCGGGTGTTGTCTGTCGAACTCGATGTTCGCGATCAGAAGAGTATCGAGCACGCGACCAACGTGGCCCACGCGGCTTTCGGTCAAATTGACATTCTGGTGAACAACGCCGGCTGCAACGTTCGCAAGCCCGCTCTCGATGTAACCTGGGACGACTGGAACCTGGTTCTTGACACGAATCTCCGCGGCAGTTTTTTTGTCGCGCAAGCGGTCGCGCGTTTCATGCTGCCACGGGGTTACGGGCGGATCATCAACATCGGTTCCGTGACGAGCGTCGCCGGCTATGCGGGGCTCGCCGCGTACGGCGCCAGCCGCGGCGGCATACGCCAGCTCACCATGAGCCTGGCGGACGATTGGGGTAGATTTGGCATCACGGTGAACTGTCTGGCGCCGGGCTGGTTCCGCACCGAACAAAACAAAGTGCTCTATGAAGATGAAGAGTGGGTCTCGTATCTAACCGAGCGCATTCCCCTAAAGCGTCCAGGGCAGCTGCGCGATCTTGATGGCGCGATCGTGTTTCTCGCATCGGAATCGAGCCGCTACGTGACCGGACAGACAATTCTGGTGGATGGCGGCATTTCTACCGGTGCCATGCGCGCATTGCCACGACCCAAAAACCCGAAATAGCTGGAGCGCTCACTTGTGCACTCGCGCCGTGAATCCTCCGCCTGGCGCGAGATGAATCTTGAGCTTCGTTTCTCGCGTGATCTGGCGGGTTGATTTCCTGTAATCGCTGGCGTTGCGGTCTGCATTCACTCCGTCTTCGTATGCATCCAGCGTAAAATTTCCCTCCGGCAGGAAAGAAAAATCAACCTCCAGGTCGCGAGGCGTCCAATCCGTCATCGCTCCCACGTACCAGTCAGAGCCGTTGCGGCGCGTCAGCAGGACATACTGCGAGATTTTCGCGTCGAGTACCTTCGTCTCGTCCCATTCCGTCGGCACGGGCGCCAGAAACTCCATGACTTCCGGCTCGCGCAGGTAGTTCGATGGGCTGTCAGAGAGCATCTGTAAAGGCGCTTCGTAGATCACGTACATCGCAAGCTGCTGGCACCGTGTGCCCAGCGCCATGGGCTGCGACATGATCGGAGCAAAAGTTTTGCGGGTCGCGTTGCGCATCGCCCCGGGAGTAAAGTCCATCGGGCCAAGGAACATGCGAGTAAAGGGCAAGCTGACGTTGTGGGCAGGCTCGGATTCCCAGCTCCACTTGCTCCACTCCATCCCGCGCACACCTTCGGTGTTGATCAGGTTGGGCCACGTCCGCATCATCACCGCGGGCTTCTGATCGCCATGAAAGTCAACTAGCATGTGCCGCTTCGCAGCTTCGCGGCAGACTCTCTCAAAATAGTTGACCATGATCTGATCGCTGCGCTGCATAAAATCCACTTTGATGCCTTTGATCCCCCACTTTTCGAACTGGTCGAGCGCGGGAATCAGCTGATCATCGAGCGTCTTCCACGAAGCCCACAAGATCAGTCCCACATTCTTTTGCTTGGCGTATGCGACGAGCTCATTCATGTTGAGCTCGGGCGTAACTTCGAGCAGATTTCCGAGCTTGTACCAGCCATCGTCGAGAATGATATAAGGAATTCCATACTTCGCGGCAAAGTCGACGTAGTATTCGTACGTCTTTGTATTGATTCCGGCCGCAAAATCCACGCCGTAGATGTTCCAGTCATTCCACCAGTCCCATGCCACTTTGCCGGGATGAATCCACGAAGTGTCTTCGAATTTTGATGGGCTTTCGAGAAGATAGACCAACTGATTTGTGATCAGGTCGCCATCGTGATCGGCAATTCCCACGACGCGCCAGGGAAACGTGCGGGTTCCGGCGGTCACGGCAATATAGTCGGCTGATTCGATCACTTTGTAGTCACGATCGCTGGTCTGCTGTTCTTTTGTGGGATACGGCGGAAAAGTCCCATGCAGCGCGAACTGCGGCGCTGCGCCAGTCAGCCACAGGCCGGGATAGTCGCTCAAATCCGACTCGGCAATCGCCACCTTGGCTCCGTGTCCCGCGTCGACCACGGCGGGCAACGTCGCCAGGAAGGACGGCGAGACTTCGTTCAAATGTTGCGGCAGATACTTGCGCTCATTGTGCGAGTAAAAGCTATCCTCCTGCGGGTAATAAACAACAAAGTTGCCGGCAAAGTTGAAGTCTGCCTGCTCGCTAAAGACTTTTATTTGCTTCTCAGGAAACGATGTCTCGAACCGATAGGCGACACCTTCATTGTATGCGCGAAAGATAACCGCCCAGCCGCCCTCCATCGTGAGTCTGAGTTCGTTATAGTGATCGCGAATCTTTGCGAATTTCTGACGCACCACTGGCTGGATGATCTGATCGTAAGTCCGCGGTTTTGCATTCAGGACCTTCAGGTCAACGCCCAGTTTCTTGTGATCGACGTCCAGCGATAGAAGTGAATTTTCGAGCAACGCCGTGCCCCGCAGGAGAACGTCGTAGCGAAGCTGGCCGGAAGTTCGAATTCGAACTTCCACGCGAGCATCCGGAGATTTCAGATCGTAGCTGGACTGAGCCACCATGGTCCCCGATCCGAGGGTAAGAATTGTAAGTAACAATTGGACTCTAGCTTTCATCGATCGCCTCACGTTCATCGGCGGAGAACAGCGCCGCACGAAAGCAGCCTTTATATTGCAAGTGGACCGCTTTCGCAACCATCGCAGCGCGCGTGCGTGAGCAAAATCGATCTGACGTTGAATATCACTTTAAGCACTACTTGCGAGGTCGTCCACGCGTTTACCAGTAAAGCTGGCTCCTGAAAGGAGCACGCATGTCGGTTGCACCGCGATTGACTGAATAGAATCTCGAGAGGTCCCCGGCGGTCCCAGAAATTGCGCGCCAGCTGTCTTCCCTGCCTATTGCGTTCGCAAGGTGCAATTCTGATAAAATACTAGCTTAGAAATAATCTAAACAACTCATGCACGCCGACTCCATCAAAAGGTCTTTGGAAGACAGCGGGTTGCGGTGCACAGCGCAACGCTACGCCGTGATGGCATTCCTGATGGAATGCAACCGGCATCCCACGGCGGCGGAAATCTTCGTAGCCGTCAATGCCCTGGATCCGCGATGCTCACGGGCAACTACGTATAACAATCTGCGGGACCTGGTGCAGGCGGGCCTGGTGCGCGAAGTTGCCGTGGAAGGCCGCGCGGCTCGATTCGACGCAAAAGGCATGCGCCATCACCACTTTATTTGCGACCGCTGCGGCAATGTGGAAGACGTGGAGTGGTTTGATGTGCCCAAGCCAGCTTCGCGGTCGCTCGGCAAGCGGATTCTTCGCGAATCCGAATTGATTTTTCGTGGGCTCTGCACGAAGTGCGCTCCGCGCCGCGTCTCCCGGTAGAGTCATCGCTGTGCGGATCGAAACGAATCATGTACGTCAGCTAAACGCCGCGGTGATTTTCCACATCGGCCAACAAATCGCTTTTTGAACTTTCATCGCAGTCCTTCTATTTGAAGCTTCAGGAGAAAATCATGGAAACAGAACTCGCCAAACAAGAGCAGCACGCGTCGACTGAACCTAAAACCGAATCCAAGTGCCCTTTTAACCACGGAGCCTCCGCTCCCATGAATCGCGACTGGTGGCCGAATCAACTGAATCTTCAGGTTCTTCACCAGCACTCCAACCTGTCGGATCCGATGGGCGAGGATTTCGACTATGCCAAAGAATTCAAGAGCCTCGACCTCAAGGCCGTAGTCAAGGATCTGACCAAGTTAATGACCGACTCTCAAGATTGGTGGCCGGCCGACTTTGGTCACTACGGCCCGTTGTTCATCCGGATGGCATGGCACAGCGCCGGTACGTATCGCATCGGCGATGGCCGAGGCGGAGCTGGAGCTGGCCAACAGCGTTTCGCGCCGCTCAACAGCTGGCCGGATAACGTAAACCTCGACAAAGCCCGCCGCCTGCTGTGGCCGATCAAGCAAAAGTACGGTAAGAAAATTTCCTGGGCTGATCTCATGATTCTTGCCGGCAATGTTGCGCTCGAATCGATGGGCTTCAAGACTTTCGGTTTCGGCGGCGGACGCGCCGATGTATGGGAACCGGAAGAGGACGTCTACTGGGGCTCCGAGGGCAAGTGGCTGGCAGACGAGCGCTACTCGGGCGACCGCGACCTTTCGAATCCTCTCGCCGCGGTGCAAATGGGCCTGATCTATGTGAATCCGGAAGGACCAAACGGCAATCCCGATCCTCTCGCGGCAGCCAGGGATATTCGCGAGACCTTCCGCCGTATGGCCATGAACGACGAAGAAACCGTTGCGCTGATTGCCGGCGGCCACACCTTCGGCAAGACTCACGGCGCCGGCCCCGCAACGAATGTCGGCCCGGAGCCGGAAGCAGCGACCATTGAGGAACAAGGCCTCGGCTGGAGGAGCAAATTCAAATCCGGCAGGGGCACCGACGCGATCGGCAGCGGCCTGGAAGTCACCTGGACCACGACGCCCACGAAGTGGAGCAATAACTTCTTCGAGAATCTTTTCAAATACGACTGGGAACTCACAAAGAGCCCGGCCGGCGCAAACCAGTGGACCCCGAAGAACGGCGCTGGCAATGGAACGATACCCGATGCGTTCGATCCTAAAAAGCGTCACGCGCCCACCATGCTGACCACGGATCTTTCCTTGCGATTCGATCCAGCGTACGAAAAAATCTCAAGGCGGTTCCACGAGCATCCTGATCAGTTTGCTGATGCGTTTGCCCGGGCGTGGTTTAAGCTCACGCACCGCGATATGGGACCGATCGTGCGTTATCTTGGGCCGCTGGTTCCGAAAGAGCAGTTGCCGTGGCAAGACCCGATCCCTGCTGTCAATCACAAGTTGATCGGGGAAAAGGAAATTGTCGCTCTCAAAGCAAAGATTCTGAAGTCTGGGCTATCAATCTCTCAACTGGTTTCGACCGCATGGGCATCGGCGTCGACGTTCCGCGGCTCTGATAAGCGCGGAGGAGCGAACGGTGCGCGCGTCCGGCTGGAACCGCAAAAGAATTGGGAAGTGAATCAGCCCACCGAACTCGCCAAGGTGCTGAAGAAGCTGGAAGCAATCCAGACGGAATTCAACGCGAAGTCGGGCAAGATGAAGGTCTCGCTTGCGGACCTGATCGTTCTCGGCGGCTGCGTTGGCGTTGAGGAAGCGGCAAAAAAGGCCGGAATTAAAGTGAAGGTTCCATTCACACCGGGACGCATGGACGCTTCGCAGGAACAGACCGATGTCGAATCCTTCGAGCCGCTCGAGCCGAAAGCCGACGGCTTCCGAAACTATCGCCACGGCAACGGACGCTTGTCGGCAGAAGAACAACTGATCGATAAGGCTCAGTTGCTAAGACTGACGGCGCCAGAGCTTACGGTTCTGGTCGGCGGCCTGCGCGTCCTCGGCGCAAACACGGGGAAGTCGAAGCACGGCGTCTTCACCAAGAAGCCAGAAACGTTAACCAACGACTTCTTCGTCAACCTGCTCGATATGAACACGCAGTGGCAGAGGTCGACTGGCTCGAATGGAGCCGGAGAAGTCTTCGAGGGCCGCGACCGCAAGACGAACCAAGTCAAGTGGACTGGCACGCGGGTCGACCTCATCTTCGGTTCACACTCGCAGCTGCGGTCGCTCGCTGAGGTCTATGCCTGCGCGGATTCGAAAGAAAAGTTCGCGAAGGATTTCGTGGCTGCGTGGTCCAAAGTGATGGACCATGATCGCTTCGAGATCGCCTGATCTCGGCGAAACGGGTGAATTCAGGGAGGCGTTTCCAAAACGCCTCCCTGCACTTTTATACGACTTCCCGACTCATGCGACCTTTTTCGTGCGGAATTGGCCCGGCTTGTAGTCCCCGGGAACGGTCCGAGCGGCAATGTTCAGGCGATTCCAGCCGTTGATGCTTACGACGGCGAGTGTCAGATCCGCCAACTCTTTGTCATTGAAGTGTTCGTGCACGTGCTCATAGACCTCATCCGACACGTGCCCATCGGTAATCAGCGTCAGCGCCTCCGTCCATTCCAGCGCCGCCCGCTCGCGTTCGGTATAGAAGGGACATTCCCGCCACGCCTCTAACGTGTAGATACGTTGCTCGGTTTCCCCGCCGGCCCGCAGGTCCTTCGAGTGCATGTCGAGACAATAGGCGCATCCGTTAATCTGCGATGCGCGCATGCATACCAAATTGATTAGAGGTTCTTCCAGGCCGCACTCATGGAGATAGTGCTCCAAGCCCAGCATTGCGTGGTAGATTCCAGGGGCTATCTTGACATAGTTGAAACGTGGTTCCATAAGTCCTCCTTCATTGAATTGTTATCGGCTTGATTGTTATCCACGCGACAGACTTCACTTCCTCGCTTAAGCGCCTCGACCATCATGAGTAGAGACTTCGCGTGCAAAACTCCAGCAGCTCAAAGGACCGTGCGCTCACACCGAGCCACATTTTCTGAGGTCAACGAGCGGAAGGGCGCATCTGCGTTGAAGAGCGAAACCCCACTAACAGTTTCGATGATTACCCGCGCAAATGCGACTCACGAGATTCTCTGTTTAATTTCTGTGAGTCCTATGGTCAAAGAAAGTACGGTCAGGGAGGCGGGAACGCCCAGAGCTTCAAACTCCTGTTCGCTTGGCGCTACTGAACCGCGCGCGTCAGCCTGGAAATAATCTAGAACGCAACCCGCAACGAGAGTTGAATCTCGCGCGGCGTCCCCGTGCCCACCGGACTCACGGGAGTCGTAGTGTTCACCGTGCCAATAATGTTGCCGAAGCCGTTTGGACCCGGAGCAATCGAAAAGTCTGACAGGGGCAGCCCATATTGTGGATGGTTGAAGATGTTGAAGAATTCGGCGCGAAAATTAAGACTTGCTCGTTCGGTCAATGGAATGTGCTTCCCTACCCCCATGTCGATTTGCCACGCGCCCGGCCCACGGGCCACATCGCGGGGAGCATTGCCGAATGTGCCTGCTGCCGGAGTGGCAAACGCTGCCGGGTTAATCCACTCGGCGATGGTTGAACCTCCGAGCGGAGTAAGCGAGACACCGGGCACAAGGTCAGGACGCTGATCTACGTTGTTGCCGTCGGGCACCGCGGAAGCGGAACGATCGATAGTGACGTTGATGGGAAATCCTGTACGCGCCACGACCGTGCTGGTCAGTTCCCAGGAACCAAGGACACTGCTCAGTACTCCGCGTTCATTTAAGTGTTGTCTGCCCGGCCCGAACGGAAGCTGGTAAACGGCGTTAGCATTGAAGACGTGGCGCACATCCCAGATGCCGGAGGCGCGTTCGCATTCCTGGCAAGCGACATTTTGGGCCACCAGTGAGTCCCCATCGCCGCTGCCGTTGGAGCCGTTGTCAATCTCGTGCGACCACATATAGTTTGCGGCAATCAGCAAACCGCGCGAGAAGGATCGTTTCACGGCAACCGAGAGTCCTTCGTAGCTGCTGCTGTTCTTGTTGCCTCGCCAACTGACTTCTCCGAAGTCAGGATATGGACGAAGGTTCGTAACCGGATCCTGGACATTCACTTCAGAAAGCGTGAGCAGGTTCGTGCCTGTACTCCCGATATAAGAGATCGTGCCCACAAAATCCGAGGGCAGAGATTGCTGAACCGATAAACCCCACTGCGTGACGTAGGTGTCCTTGCGCCGGCGGTCGTCATCGCGCGGTGAGATGATTCCCGTCGTATTGGCCAGGAACGGATCAATGGGATAGCTCAGATTGGGGATCGAGCTACTCGACAACGAGTAAGCGAAGACCTCGTTGGAATTGGGAAGGTTCTGATCGTCGAGTTGGCCATCTTCGTGGTAGATCCCGTAGCCGGCGCGAACGAGCGTGCGATTGTCTCTACGCGGAGCCCAGGCAAAGGCTATGCGCGGATCGATGTCGCCGTAGTTGGGCTGACCGAAGCTCGCCCCCACTCCGCAGAAGCCTTGCGCCCCGCAGGTGGCGAAATCGAAAGGATTGGAACGTCCATCGACTTCATGAAAAATGTTGAAAAAACTATAGCGCACGCCGAGATTCAGCGTGAAGTTCGGCCGCCACTTGAATTCATCCTGCACGTAGCCAAAAAACTGTGTCTTGCGCAGCCCATTGACAGGTTGAGCTCCGGTAAGCGACGCCGTCGTGACCTGGTTGGCCTCGAAGGCAGCCAAGGCGCCGGAGCCGGTGTACTTGACGGTCCCGCTGGCGGTGCTTCCCTGGTTCATTTGAACGCGGCGAATCTCCACTCCCGCCTTCACAACATGCCTTCCCTTGATCCAGGTCAGGTTGTCGATTTCGGCGAACGAGTTACCCGCGCCGATGCTGACCTTGTCGTTGTTCAGCGTAGTAAATCCAGTCACAGAGAAGGCGTACAGCTGTCCGCTCTGATTGATATTGGTGGTGAAGGCTGTGCTCCGATTGAAACCGAACTTGACCTCGTTGACCAGCGTTGGAGAGAAGACGTGCAGCAGTTCGATGCCGGCGTTGACTGGATCAGAAGTAAGCTGCTGCCGCTCCAACAGATAGTTCCCGGAACTGGCAAGCGGCTGGGTATTCACCGCGAAATCGATGTTCGCCCGGAGGAAGGCTGTCGTCTTCTCTGAGAAATGATGATCGAGCCGGAACATGCCGGAGTCTTCGTTGACTACCTGCCTGCCTTCGCTGTTGAACGTGTCGATATCGTGATTGCTGGTCGGGATCAGCCCGGCATCTGGATACGCGTTCAGAATTGGAATAAGCACCGGCGATTGCGCTGCCACCGCGGCCCGGTACGAGTCGCTGGGAACGCTGCCGGTCAACGGGAAGCCCCAGCGTTGCCGATAGCCTTCGTACGCCAGAAAGAAAAAGGTCTTGTTGCGCACGATAGGGCCGCCGAACGCTGCGCCAAACTGGTTTAAACGGAGAGGCTGTTGCGCGGCGCCCGCCGGAAGAGGTTGCAGAGCGTCGAATACATTGTTGCGAAGAAATTCGAAGGCGTTGCCGTGAAATGCATTCGTGCCTGAGGTCGAAGTGACCGCTAACTGTCCCCCTCCGGTGCCGCCTCCTTCTGCCGTCGCCAGCGCTGAGTCGATGCTGAATTCCTGGATGGTCTCCAGCGGAATCGCCAGCCGAACATATGCTTGCTGTCCCTGGTTGATGACGTTGGTGGCGTCGATGCCGTCATAGGTGAAGTTGTTGTCGTCACGACCGCGGCCGGCAAATCGCACCGAACGTTGATTGCTGCCGCCCGTATCGACTGCGCCTGGCACCAGCGCGGTGAGCTCAGCCCAGTTTCGGCCGTTTAATGGCAATTCGTCCGCCTGGACTTGTTCGATCGGTGCCCCCAGAGTGTCTGAAGTTCGGTTGAACTGCTCGGAACTGGCCGACACGTGGACTCTCTGCTCTCCACCTGATACCGGCAGCGTAGCGTCGAGAGTGCGAGTCTGTCCTACTACCTGGACGACATTCACGAAGCTGAGAGTTTTGAAGCCGTCGTGGCTGATGGTGATGGTGTAGGCGCCGATCGGCAGCTCAGGAATGTCATACGTTCCGCTAGAGGAGGAGATGGCTTCGCGTCGCAGCCCAGTAGCATCTTGCACCGCGAGAATGTGCGCCTGCGGCAGCACTCGGCCGGATGGATCGGTGATTGTGCCATTGAGTCCTGCGCGGTCCACCTGCGCCCATGCCGTCGAGAACAGGCAGACGACCAGGCCAAGCCTCCACAAAAGCTGCCCGACTTGTGACCGATTTGGTCGGTGGCAATCCCGGAGCTGTCGCTGCATCGTTGACGCCATGGCTTTACTCCTTCTTGGTTCAGTTTTTGTGAGTGTTGCTGGTTGGGCTCGCAGAACCGAATGACTAAACGTATCGACCGGGGAGGTTCTACTACCAACGCGCTCGTAGGCAGGCTTGTAGCTGAGCGCGGAGGAAGGCGAATTGCGGGCCTGAGGATCTCAGTTTCAGCGGCGGCAACCCCGCACTTGACAGTATCGGGCAAGTTACGTGCTCCACCATGTTCAGCACAGAGGGCGCTCACAACATCACCGCGACCTACCACGGCACGATCAACTTCCAGGCCAGCAGCGGGGCGATTACGCAGGTCGCAAACAATCACACAGTGCAGACCGGAAACCAGTTCTGCGATCCGGGTGCAATCACCATTCCCCGTACAGACAGATGGGCGGCCACGCCTTATCCGTCGAATGTCCTCGTGACCGGGCTCGGTAATGTCGGGATTGTAGCCGTCACTCTGAAAAACATCAGACGTGACCCTGACCAACGTCGGGACCGCCAAGTTAAACATCACCGGTATCGGGAATGGGGAACTAGCGACAAGCGGTGTGGTGGATCGGAGAGCGGCGGGCACCCCGCTCAAGTCCTGTCTTGGCTCAAGTGGGTTGCAATCACACGGAATTCAAGCAATGGCGAAATTCAGACCCTGAGCCAGCCACGGAAGCCTCTTGCAGCATAGTAGGATTCCGCACCGTTATGATAGAGAAAGACCGTGTCGAATCGGCGGTCACAAAAGAGCGCGCCGCCCAGTTTCCTCACCTTCAAAGGTGTCTCCACCCAACTCGAGGTTTTCGTATCGAATTCGCCAAGTTTCTGCAACTCCCGGTATTGCTCGTCCGTGAGTAGCTCAATGCCGATGGCAGCTGCCATCTCCATAGCGTTATCTCTTGGTTTATTTTCTTTCCTTGAGTCCAGTGCCTCACGGTCGTAGCAGAGGCTTCTGCGACCTTTCGGACTCTCCGCCGCGCAATCATAAAAAGTGTATTCGCCCGTTCTTTTGTCGTAACTGACCACGTCCGGTTCACCGCCGGTTCTCTCCATTTCATTGAGTGACCACAGTTTTTCAGGGCTAGCTTCCAACTTTGTTTGCACTTGAGCCCACTCAAGACCATTATGGCGGTTCATATTTTTCTCAAAACGGGCTTTCAAAATGGCAAGCAGTTCTTCACGTTGTTTCAGTGCCAGGTCCTCTTGTTTGCTATTCATGTTTCGCGCTCTGGTTGCTGTCATCGTCGACGCTCGCTGCCTTTGTTATCTGTTAGTCCGCTGCGCTCCAGCACGTGGTCTTTTGGGCTCGTCTTTGTCTTGGGGTTCTTATCGATTCGCAGTTTCTATGCCGTTCGGAGTGCACCCATCAGGACATCCTCGCTCGCCGCTGCCAGGCGAATATGCGTTTTTCAAAACCCCGGCGAGAGCGTCGGATTCCAATAAGTGATTTGGATGATTGGCATCACCGAAGGGTTTCGGCACGTCTTCTGACCGAGCAGCCGGATTTCCTGTTGCTGATTATCTTCCTTGGCTAGCGGAGCTCGTGAACTGGTTCCGCGCTCCTCATGCAGCTGTAACACTCTTGCATCATCCCCCGTACCCACAGCTGTTACACGTGGTCTCGTGATATCAGGCGCCTTTGGCCGAAGGGTTACACCTGGCGTCAAGGCAGATTCCCTGGTGATCTTCGGCATTTGCCGAAAAGCTTTGGCCGCAACAACATTCAAGGACACCCAGCATTCCAGGACTTCTGACCAGCTCCGTTGAGAATCTATCCGGGAAGGGCAGAGTGCACGCCTGCTCTGTCCGCTTCGCGCTCCACGATGGACTGAAACTTACGCAGCACATCGTCGGGAAGAGATGGTTTCTGATAGATGCTCACCAGCTCGTCGACTCGTGTGCGGGCCCGCTCCAAAGTGTCGCTTGCTGGTTCCGAGCCTCGCGCGCTGCGATCAATAACGGCGCCCGGAAGGTGCTGCTCCTGCCGAAAAAGCGCGCGGGTTTCCTTGAGCTTGAGAAATTCTCCGCTGAGCCCGGTTTGCGCGAACATGGCAGTAGCCAGGGTTTCTCCCCGCACTTCAATACCTCGCACCAAACGATACGCCGAGGCAATCGATTCAGCATCAATAACCAGCTTTTCGACGCTGTGGCAGGCAAGAGATTCGAGCATACCGGCTCCCGAAATCATGTTGATACGCGTGAGCGCCCCCAGCATCGCCGAGCGGGCGCTCTCCGCGCCGGCCTGGGCATCCACGAACTTCGAGTCAGTCGCGACCAGATAAGCATGGGTTGGTAGGCCCAGTTGCTTGCCGACTTCTGCGCACGCCATGTTGAGCATGGCGGTTTCCACCGCACCCATGGGTGCGCCTCCGCTGCGCATATCGAAAATGGCAGGAGCTCCGCCCCAGACTATGGGCGAACCCGGCCCAGCAAGTTGATGCACCGTGATGCCGGCCAGTACTTCAGCGGCGTGCTGCGTCACGGAACCTGCCAGCGTTACCGGGGCCGTGCCGCCCGCCAAGGGCATCGAGACGATTTCTGCGGGTACGCCGGCGCGGGCCAGGTCGAGTAGGTTGTGTGACCCGAACTCCGACCAGTTCAACGGCGGGGAAGGACAGACATCAAAGACTGCGCGCGGTTTCTCACGCAGTTTATCTCGACTGCCGCTGTCGGCAGCTAGCAAGTCGATCATGCCTTGCAGTCCAGCCGCTGAAAACGAACCCGTCACCACCGGCTTATGAGAATGTTGCAGAACTACAAATAGTCGGTAGAGATCGCCGATCGCGCTGGGCGCATCGTTGCACACGACGGCAGTAGACTGAGCCGCGAACTGCGGCAAGCTTTCCGTGACCTGGATGAGGCGAATTAAATCGCGAGTCTCGGATGGCCGTGCTTCCAGCGTGTTGGGATCGAGTATCTGCACGCAGCAGGAGCCGGGATCGAAATGCACATCGTCGCCGCCGTAATGAACCACCTTTTCTCCCTGGCGGTTGTACAAGTAGAAATCCCGAGGAGCTGATGCGAGACATTTTTGTACCAGTGACTCAGGAATATGGGCTACGCCATCATTGACCGCAACCCCCACCGAGCGAAACAAGTCGACCACGGGCGCCGAACCCACGCGAACTCCAGGGCTCATGAGCAGTTCGAACGCTTCGCACAGGATGCGCCCAACAAGATCAGGAGTGAGCAGTTGAATCGTGGGTCTCATGCCAGCGGCGCTTCTTTCGTCGCCACTTTGTTGACGAGATTCTTGGCCAAATCGAGGGCATCGATGGCGTTACGTGAGTACCCGTCGGCGCCGATTTCAGCCGCCCACTTCTGAGTAACTGCGGCTCCGCCAATGATCGCCTTGACTCGCGGCCGCAAACCATTTCGATCGAGTGCTTCGATCACGGCTTTCTGCCCCGCCATGGTCGTTGTCAGCAATGCCGAGATGCCGACAATGTCGGCATCAACTTCTTTGGCCTTGGCCACAAATTGCTCGGGCGTCACGCTGGTGCCCAGATCAAAAATCTGGAATCCACTGGCGGAAAAGATCGTGGCGATAAGATTCTTGCCAATGTCGTGAATGTCGCCTCGGGCAGTGCCCAACACGACCTTGCCCAGAGCCGCACGCTGCGAGCCGCGTTTCAGCATCTCCGGTTCAAGAATATTGATGGCAGCTTTCATGGCCTCGGCCGACGCAAGCAAATCGGGCAGAAACATTTGGCCGCAACCGAACTGATCGCCGGCAAACGTGATCCCTGCGGCAAATCCCCGATTCACAGCTTCGAGTGGATCGATGCCATTGACCAACGCCTGCTGCGCCAATTCCGTGGCCGCATCAGGCGCGCCGTCAATGATGCTTTGGCGCATCGCTTGAAAGAGTTGATCCGACAAACAGGTCTCCTTCTACATCACCCTTCGTATCAAGCTTGATCGAGCGGGATTGTACTCCGGCCGTCGGGCAAAAGACTGTGACCTGCCTCACATCCCCGATAGTGACAGTGAATTGTTGAAGAAACATCTCGACAAGTTACCGGGTTGGCTGCCCTCCCGCGCGGCATTCTGAAGCGCGGATGCGGTGATACTGGGAGGCTTGACGATAACAGCAGGCCGAGGGCCGAGCGTTATGGGTGCGGCGCGTCTTTCAACTCCGGCGCAATCTCGTAGGCTTTGTTGAATTCTGCGCGCGATTCTGCTTCATTTCCTGCCTGCTGTAGCGCCAACGCCAGATTGTAGTGTGCTTCCGCGTACCTCGGCTTAAGACGCACCGCATCCACAAACTCCTTCTGCGCCGCTCGCACGTTGCCAGCCTGCAACAGCACCAATCCGAGGTTATTGTGCCCCTCCGCGAAGTTCGCGTCGCGTCGCACGAGCTCACGGAATACATTTGCAGCGCTGGTCGTATCATTTTTCTGGCTGAGCGCCAATCCCAGTTGAACCCGCGCGTCGGTGTACTCCGAATTGAGACTGATGGCTTCTTTCAGTTCGCTGATACCTTCGTCCAATTTTCCAGACTGAGCGAGGGCTAAACCAAAGTTGTAGTGCGCCTCGGCCAGGTCGGGATCGCACATGGTTGCCTGCCGGAACTCCTCGAGCGCCTGCGTGTGCTCGTTCTGACGCCAGTACAGCAAGCCTAGGCTCGAGTGGGCCTGCGCGTAGTCCGGCTTCAGCTCCAGTGCTTTCTCGAATGCTGTCAAAGCTTGTCCCGCGTCCTGCTTGCGCTCCAACGTGAGGCCCAGGTAGTAGTAGCCGGTCGGCAGCTCGGGTCCCTTCTCAATGGCTTTTTGAAAGAGCCCAAGCGCGTCGTCGAGCTTTTGGTCCTGCAGGGCACCTACGCCCTGAAGGGTAAGCGATTTCGCCTCCGCCAGGCGCGCACGGAAACTCCGCAGTCCGCTGATGTCGTTTAACTCCTTTTGTCCCGCCTCCGTGTGGCCCTGGGCCCGCAAGGCCAGACCGAGATTGTAATGCGCGTCTTCGTAGTCGGGCTTCAGCTCGATGGCGCGCTGGAAGGCCGCGATGGCGCCGGCCAAGTCGCCGCCGGCTTTCAGTTCCTTTCCAAGATTGAATTGTGCTCGGGGGTCCCTAGGATCGCTAGCCACCGCTTTGCGGAATTCGGCTAAGGCTGCAGCGTGATCGCCTTGGCGGCGCAGCGTCACACCCAGAAGCGTGTACGCCGTCGTAAGCCGCGGATTCAACTGGAGAGCGCGGCGAAACGCGGCCGCTGCACCGGGAAGATCGCCGAGCTGTCCTTCAGCCAGCCCCAACTCCGTATAAAGTTCTGCCGAGGGTTGCGATGCGATCGCTCGCTGAAGTTCCGCCTTGGCCGATGAAGGATTGTTCTGCTCCAGATAAATGCGCGACAGCAGCCGATGTGCCGCAGCGTTTGCGGGGTCGAGCCTTACAGCAGTCTGCAGTTCCTTTGCGGCGGCAGGGTCGTGAAGGTCGTACTTGGCGGCAGCCAATCCGTATTGGGCATCGGCCCATTTCGGCTTCAGACGCAACGCCGCGCCGAACTCTTCGACTGCTTGTGCCGCATCGCCTTTGTATTTGAGCGCGAGGGCTAGGTTGTAATGAGTGAGAGCATCTTTGGGTTCAAGCTCTAAAGCCTTGCGATAATTCGCAATTGCCTGGTCCCAGGATTTTTGGCGGGACTCCGCAATGGCCTGCTGGCGATAGCTCTCGGCGGTCTGCCCAAAGCACGGCCCGGCGAAGAGGCATAGCGAAAGAAGCAGGACCCTCATGCTCAAAGCCTAGCATGCGCAGTCTGGCGGCAGACCAATTTACGTTGATTAATGAGGAGCAGAAAATCGTGGGCGAAGCGAATTGATCTCCGCCCGAATCATTACCGTTGATTACCAGACAAACTTCGCACTGATCTGACCGATGCGCGGATCGCGGGCGCTCGTGACGTTTCCGAAGTTGCCGTCGCTAACGTCGCCGGCTGGGTTGTTAAATTGCGCGTGGTTGAAGATGTTGAAGAATTCACCGCGAATCTCGAAGTGCATTGCTTCATTGACTGGAATCATCTTCGATATGCCCAAATCGGTGTTGTTGAATCCCGGGCCGTGGAAGAAGCGCCGATTCGCCGTCCCGAACGATCCGCAGTCAGTACCCATCAAAACGTTTGTTGTTGTCAGAGCGCAAGCCGTTGCTGTAAATGCACTCTGGTCAAAGTACGTGTGAGAGGGGTTGCGTGGGTTGTGGGTGTGAATCGGTCCCACCAGATTCGGCATATCTGTGGAAGGGCTGCCCGTAAGAGAGGCGTCTCCCTGGCACAGCGGAGTCGGGTTACT
Organism: Candidatus Solibacter sp.; assembly: GCA_035501655.1. Taxonomy (GTDB): domain Bacteria; phylum Acidobacteriota; class Terriglobia; order Terriglobales; family Acidobacteriaceae; genus Sulfotelmatobacter. The sequence goes on along the minus strand of DATJVU010000039.1, from coordinate 6,421 downwards.
CGGGTCCGGGGAGTTCGGGTCAAACTGCGTGCACAGGGGTTTTCCCACAGGATTTCCGTCACCCATCTGGATCGGAAATCCCGTCGAGAAGCGAGTGATGCCCTGCAGTTGCCATCCCTCCGTAAGTCTTTTCGGACCATGGAAAAGCTTGTGGAACGGCATCTCCCAGACGTAGCTGACCACAAAGTTCTGATGTACGTCGGTCGACGAAAGACCGCGGCTGAGCTTGGCATTGGAGAAGTTGATCAGTTCTCCGAAGGCAGAGGAATCATCAATGGCCTTCGCCAGCGTATATGCAGCCAGGAAAGTTACATCGCCAGCCTTACGCTGCAGCGTAACTTCTGCCGAGTGGTAGACGGAATTCGCCACCAGCTTGGTGAATGTATTGCCAAAACCAAAGCAGAGAGTTTGGCCCGTGGGACTATTTAGGCCCGTGACGGGATCACAGGTATTCGGATTAAGCAGAGTGTCCCTGGTGCCGTAGATCGTATTTGCGCCGACGGTGAAGGTATTCTGCTCAGCGTTCGGACCGCAACCGGCCCCCGCTGCGGCGAGTTGTATGCACAACGCTGGGTCACCCGGGTTCGCTTCGGTCTGCGAGATGAGGCGATGACCTTCGGTGCCCACGTAGGAGACAGTCAAGACGGTGGAGGGGCTCAACTCGCGCTGGATGGAGAAATTGAAGTGCTCGGCGTAGGGCAGCTTGTTGTGAATGTCGTATCCGGGGAAATAAGACAGCGGCTCATAAACCGCGAAGGGGAGCGTCTTGTTTGACGCGGCACCCGGAATCGGGACGGTGAACGGGAAGCGCTGTCCCACGCCGTCGGGACCACCGTTCTGCCGATTGCGGAATGGCTCGGCGAAATCAACAGCATCCGGACTCGTCCAATACAAACCGAATGGAGCGTCTCCGACTTCGTAGAAGAGGTTCAAATCCTCCACCGACGTATAGTACAAGCCGTACGAGGCTCGGATGCTGGACTTGCCCGGTCCACCGAAAACCTTGCCCAACACTCCATCGGTGAAGCTCGGTGAGTAAGCGAGGCCAAGGCGTGGTCCGAAGTTGTTGTAGCGAGTCGGGGCCAATGTCTTCGGAATGCCTGCATCGCCGGGATATACCAGTCCTTGGGGAGAATTCGGAAACACCGTGGACTGCTGCCCTTTCACCCACGTTTGAATCTTTCCCTGCGTGTCGTACCATGGTGTGCTCATTTCCCAGCGAAGACCCAAATTCAGCGTCAGATCGGGAGTTACTTTCCAGGAGTCCTGCGCATAGGCGCCGGCGTACTTCGTGCGCGAATCCAGTAGTTGCAGCGCTGCCTGGGTATAGCCGTCCCCGGCTGCCGTCGGCGCTCCCAGCAGGTAGTCGGCGAAATCGTTGCCGGTCACGGTGCCATCGAAAACAAAAGCACCATCCTGGCTGGCTAAGTTTCGCTCGTTCACCTGCAGATAGCGGAACTCTCCGCCGACCTTGAGCGTGTGTTTGCCCATCGACTTCGAGAACCCGTCCGAGGCCGTGTATGTGTTATTGGGCTGGAATGTGATCAGAGATGGGGTGCCGAGGGCAAAGTTGTTGAAATAAATCTGAGGAACATACTCGGGAAATCCGGGCGTAGCGTCGGGAATGATGCCGAGGGTGTTGGCGCCGGTCACGAAACCCAGTGAGGACAGCGCAGCCTTGCCGCCGCTTGGATTGTTCAAGTGGGTAGAGGTACGGAAGAAGGTGATCCGGGCCTCGTTCACCGCGGTGGCTCCAAGGGTCTTATTGTTACTGATAACGAACTCTTGCGCGCGGGTTGGCGTCACCGCAGGGAAACCGGGCACGCTTGCGCCGCCGCTGGGCAGGGCGCTGTTCACCGTCGAGTCGTCAAAGTGATAATAAAAGGACCAGTTGCCCATCTTCTGACTGTTGAAGTCGACCCGCTCCCCGATTTTGTCGTCTTTGACTGTGTTCCTTTGACTGTTGCTCGAGAAATAAAAGCCGTCCGCACTGTTGGGAGCCGGAATGTAGGGGAGGATTCCAGCCGCGGGTGCCGCCCAGGCAGTGGTGGGAATAATGCCTCCCGGAAACACGCACACGCCGTTTTGAGCATCCTGCAGGGTATTGCAGTTCGCAGTCCAATAGGGCTCGCCACTGGTTACTGGATAACCCAGCCGTGATGTTAGCTCGTCTGGCCATCCACACCCAGGACATGCCGTCCCTGTGGAATCGCCATCGACTGTGCCGCTCAATGTACAAGGCGCGGCGGTCCCGCCCACGAGGCACGTAGTCGACGGCCCGAAGTTTCCCTGGAGCTCGTTGGCAGTTGGAACGTTAACCTGACCAGTCTCCGCGCCTTGAACTTGCCTGGTTCCTTGATAATCCGTGAACCAGAACAGCTTATTTTTCCAGAATGGGCCTCCGGCCGTAAAACCAAACTGATGCCGCCGCAGTTCGGTCTTCGGCTGGCCAGAGAGGAAGTAGTTCTGAGCATCCAGCTTGTCATTACGCAGAAACTCAAAGACATCGCCGTGGAAGCCGTTGGTGCCGGACTTGGTGATGGCGTTCATCACCGCGCCGCTGAATTTTCCGTATTCTGCGTCAAAGCTGTTGGTGATCAGGCGGAATTCTTCGACCGAATCAAGATTCGGAACCAGACCGGCGCCAAGATTTCGTCCTTCGCTGACGTCGCCGCCATTCACCAGAAACGCATTCGCCGTCTCGCGCTGGCCGTTCACTGAAATATTGCCCGCGTTCCCGATATAGCCTGAGACCGGCCGGTCGCCGCCGATCGTCCCAGCCGTCGTCGGCGCCACGCCCGCTTGTAGTCCTAGCAGGTCAAGGTAACTACGGCCGTTCAGCGGCAACGCCAACATCTTTTGCGAGTCGATCACGTCGCCAAGCTGGGTGTTCTCAGTCTCAACGCGCACCAGGTCGCCGGTAATATCAACCGTCTCCATCACCGTGCCGACGTCGAGCGTGATGTCGAGCTTCAACTGGTCGTTGACCTGCACCGTGATTTCGGTGGTGGAGTAAGGGCGGAAGCCCGCAGCAGTCGCGGAGATTTTGTACGTCCCCGCGGATAAGGCGAGAAAGTGATAGGACCCGTCCGGACCGGACGCCGCCTGCTGACTGACATTTGTTTGGGTGTTCGTTATCGTGAGCTGCGCGCCTACAACAACCGCCTGGGCACGATCATGGACGACGCCCGCAATGGACCCGGTCACATCCGCGCGGGCCACGCTTGAGGCAAAGACGAAGACGAGTAGTAGTGAAACGATTAAATACGGCAGCCCCAACCGTCCGTAGATCCTATCCACAGTTCACCCCCACGCAGTGTGGGAGTACAGTCGCACAAGGAATCAGCAGTATTCAAGCGAGAATGTGGGCGACGCCGACACATTTTCATAGCATGAAAAGTCGTAGAGACCAGGCAGTCCAAAAACGGGCTTCGACGAGGTCGACGCGGCTTTTCCTCGAAGCTGACTTCCGGTTCTCATAGCAATAGGCTCTCGACGTGGACTCTCTCGTTCCACGCCCTAACGCCAAACTGTGGATGGTAGGTCTCATAAGGCCTCTTGAGCACATGCACTTGCCACGCCCAGTCAGCGCAGCCAGCGAAAGCCTATCAGGCACGTGAAAATTGCGTTTTCAGAAGAGCCAAAGCGGAGTACACCCCGGTACACACAAGCGGTCACGGCGGTGAAACGCGATGCACAATCCAGGATTGCAAAGCTGATCATGGTGGATGGTTCCGCATCAAAGGCGATCACGGCGACGTTCCGATAACCGATTGGACCCAAACGGACCCTGATTCAAAAAGGGCCGATTTCCGTGGGTGCTAAGGAGCCTGAAAATCATGGACCCGACCCTTCTTTCCCTGCTGGAAACGATCCCGCAGAAACCTCCTCGCTCCAAACTCGAAACTCACTGCGAATTGATCCGCCAACTGCGGCGCAACGGTTGCACGTATCGCGACATCGTTCGCATTCTTCACGAACGCGTTGGCCTTGACGTAGCTATCAGCACAATTCATTCCTTCGTCAAGGTTCGCGCCAAACACCGAAAGCAGGTGCAGTACGAACTCCCGCCGCTTGAATCAGAGTCGAAGCCAATCTCGGCAAGCTCCGACGATGTTGCTTCCCGAATTGCTGCACTGGGGGCAAAGCCAATCGAGCAGAAGACTAAACCTAAGCACTTTCACTTCGAAGAAAGCGAACCGTTGAAACTCGTTGGCCAAGGAGGATTACGATGAAGACAGGAAACACGAACAAACGCATCGTTTTCACAATGGGCGGTAAGGGCGGAGTCGGCAAGACTGGATTGATGGTCGCCTTGGCAGAGTGGTTCGAAGTGCACGAGATTCCGTTCACGCTGCTCGACCTCGATACTGAGAACAAAGCTCGCGGATCGTTGAAGCACTTCTTCAATGGGTCCGTCACCAAGGTGAACATTCACACACCAGCGGGCCTCGATACCTTCATCGACCATCTCGAATCGGGCACAGCGATCATCCTTGCTGATATGGGGGCGGGTTCCGGGCAGGTGGCGAGCGATTGGTTCGACGCCATGTATGAAGATGTTTCCGCCACAGGTGCGCGGTTCACTGGTGTCGGCGTCATCACGCCGGACCCGGCTAGCGTCGAAAGCGTGCTCGGCTGGGCAAATCGCCTGCAGGATCGCGTCCAGTACGTTGTCGTCCAAAATGCGACAGGCCCACAGTCAAACTTCAGCTATTGGGATTCGGCCGAGCAGGCGATGCGGTTTCGGGAATCTCTCTCACCAACCGTGGTCCGGATGGAATTTCGTCTCGCCGAGTTGGAGAATCCCGCACGGCAGCACGGAGTACGACTGGGGCAGGTGGCCACCCGGCAGAATTCGGTAGACGAACTGAAGCGTGCCTCGATCGTAATGCGCGCGGAAAGCTACCGCCGGCGTCTGTTCTCCGAGTTCGATCGGGCAAAGGAGATGTTCCTGCCATGAGCGATCAGGAAATCGTGGCGACTGCCGAAACGCAGGCCGAAACCTCAACGCTCTTCGATGAACTGGCAGGCTTGGTGCCCGAGAAACGTCTGACCGAGTACTACAGAGTCATCGCTCACACACGTACGCTCAGTCCGAACGATGAGATGCTCCGCATACTCGAAGCAATGGGCGTCCTCGCGTTGCTCACGCGGGAAACGCCCGCTGCCATTGCTTCAGAGCGCAAGCTGCTACGGACGATCCTGGAAAGCTCGGCTTCACAAGCCAGTGAAGTCGAAAAGCGAATGAAATCGTACACAACGCGACTCGAATCACGCCTCACTCAGTTACCGAAGGAGCTGGAGACAGGCTTGGACCCACCCAGAATTGCGAAGTTGCTGAGCGAGAGTCTGCGGCAGTGCTTTCAGAGGTCGGGCCTCCCAGATACCGGTTCAGCTCTCTCTCAATCCTGCGCAGAATTGAACTCCGTTCAGAAGCAATTGCTGAACGCGCTCCGTGAACTAGTGCACCCTGACATCGGGGTAATTGCGAGAACCAAAACTACCAATGATTCACTCCTGCGAAGCATGGCAACTCGTGCCCAACAGATGGAAGGCTTTCTCGTCAGGCTGGAAAAACAGATTTGGGCAACATGGCTGCCAGTTGTCGCGAGTGCCGCATTGGCGCTGGGATTTGTCTTGGGCACGTGGTTTGCGAACGCAAGACAAACTCCATGCGAAACTACAAACGCAGCCCCGTCGCAACAGACGCCGACGGTCGCGGCTCCCAACGAGCAGAAAACGAAGCACTGAGTGTAGTATTGAGTAATTTAAAGTACTAGTTTATATTTCTCATGTGCAATATATTCAACGAAGACTGGCAACTGTTCTGCTGGACGCGGCCCGGCACTTCCCCGCTGTGGTTGTGACCGGCCCACGTCGCGCTGGCAAGACCACTCTTCTGCGCAAGCTTTTTCCTAAAGCCCAGTATGTACTACTCGAAGATCCAGATGTTCAGGCACGGGTGCGCAGCGATCCCCGCGCCTTCCTAGAAGCACTTCGCCCTCCGGTGGTCTTCGACGAGATTCAAAACACGCCCGAATTGCTTGCGTATGTTCGTACAGTCATCGACACGGGCCGGCGTCGCATGGGACAGTGGCTGTTCACCGGCTCTCAAGAAGCTCCACTGATGCAAGGCATCAGCGAATCAATGGCGGGCCGTGCTGCCATCCTCCAACTTCTCCCTTTCAGCCTTTCGGAAACCGAGAAGGTGAATCTGCTTCACGGAGGGTTCCCAGAGGTGCTCGCTCGGCCAAAGGCTAGTGGCCTTTGGTTCGCCTCCTACCTGCAAACGTATCTGGAAAGAGACGTTCGAGCGATCACGAACGTGCGCGACCTGGCGACGTTTCGTCGTTTCCTGGCACTTTTGGCGAGCCGTCACGGCCAGATTCTGAATAAGACGGACCTGGCTGCGCCGCTC